>NZ_JBMPOU010000003.1:139809-1168730 GCF_049340305.1 Undibacterium sp. Ji22W
GCGACAGGTGGTGAAACATTGGCATGGTTAAAGTTGACGCCAGTCCAGGTAGTGGTCGAGGTATGACAGCTATCGCATTGTGCGGTAGTTGAAATATGGGTCGCTGGTTTGGTCAAGGCGTTCTGTGCGACGTAAGCGCCGCTATGACAAGTAGAACAAGTACCAGCCATTCCCGCATGATTCATCTTCGGACTGGTCCAGGTACTAAAACCGCTGGTGTGACAACTGTCGCATTGGGCAGTGGTTGGAATATGGGTAGCCGATTTCCCCGCTGCGGTACTGCCGTTATGACAGCTCGCACAGCGTCCTGCGACAGGTGGTGAGACATTGGCATGATTAAAATTGACGCCAGTCCAAGTCGTGGTGGACGTGTGACAGCTATCGCATTGGGCGGTGGTTGTAATATGTTTAGCAGGTTTTGCCTGAGCATTTTGCGCGATAAAACTACCGCTATGACAGGTGCTACATTTACCATTAGTGTTCGCATGATTCATCGTCGATGGCGACCATGTAACGAAGCCAGTAGTGTGGCAGCTGTCGCACTGTGCCGTCGTTGGAATATGGGTATTCGATTTTGCTTGGGCATTGGCAAAATTAAATGATCCGTTGTGACAACTAGAACATTGTGCTGTAGTGCCTTGGTGATTCATTTGTGCCGGTTTGAAGCCAGAGAAATTGCTATGACAACTATCGCATTGTTTATTTGTTGGAATGTGGTTGCCGGGTTTGCCCAGCGCAGCAACGCTATTGTGACAGTCTGCGCACCGACCAAAGACCGATGGCGTGATCGCTAGGTGATCAGGCTTCACCGAAGTCGCCCACGAACTCTTCGAACTATGACAGGCATCGCATTGTGCTGAAGTAGAAATATGTGTCGCGGGCTTCGCTTGTGCATTTTGCGATACGAATCCACCGCCGTGACAGCTCGCACAATTGCCCGCCGCTGGTGGTCCACTCATTGCCGCATGCATGGCGGTGACTGTCACTGAAATTGGGGCAAATGGAACACTAGAAGAATGGCAGGCGTCACAGGAAGCGGTCGTCGGGATGTGCGAGACCGATTTTCCGGCTGCTTTCACACCATTATGACAACTCGCACATGAGCCTGGTGTCACACCTGCATGACTATAGCTGGCAGGTTGCCACGCGTTTGTCTTATGACAGGAATCACACGACGCTGTGGTTGAAATATGTGTGAGCGGTTTGCCAGGAGAAAAACTACCGTTGTGGCAACTGGCACAGCTTCCTTGCACTACGCCTTGATCGGCACGGTGTCGAAAAATGCTCGGTGACCAACTCGAATTGGCATGGCAGGTATCGCAAGCGGCGGCTGTCGGGATGTGGTTGCTCGGTTTGCCACTTGCCCTATCGCCAGAGCGATGACATGACGCACAATCACGCGGTGTTCCTCGGAATAAACCTTGGACATGGCAAGATTCACAGGCAGTTTTTCCATGCGCGCCTTCCAGAAAGAAGCCCGATAGTTTGTGGTTAAATTCAACTTTGACTTGCTGTGTCGTTTGAGCGAACGAATTGGATATGCATAGAAAAAATAGAACAAAAGCCATGCCATACACTATGTTTTTCCATAATGTATCTCGTACAAAACCATGAATCGTCGATCGACATTTCATAAAATTTTCTCGATGCAAAGACTGTTCGTGAGCGATCAACTACGATCCCAAAATTCATTTTTATAGAAATAAAATGCCCTACTATTTAATTTGAGTGTTTCATACCAAACTTAAGCCAAACTTAACAAGCGGATGATTTGCAACGTTTCTGTTGAACATGGGTAGGTGAACATCCTTAGGGCTTTGTAGGTCCGTTCATGCAGCGCTCAACGCTTAGCTTTTTTCCAATTGGTGCTGGTATGGCAGCGATCACATTGGGCACCAAAGCCACCATCGTGTGCATCGTCTTTGGCATGGCAACTGACACAGAGTTTGCCTGGCTTGGCAGGATTGGGCAGGGTTTCGCTATGACAGCCATAGCAGCTGACCTTTTGATGACCACCATCTAATTTGAATTTAGTTGTGTCGTGATCAAAATCCCAGGAACTCCACGTTCCCGTGTAGTGGCAAGATTCGCATTTCTCACCAAAGCGACGTTGATGTGGATTGTCTTTTTGATGGCAAGCCAGACATGTTTTCGGCGCATCATGAAATGCAGGTGTCAAATGACAATTCTTGCAATTGGTACGTGCATGACTTCCAGTCAAAGCGAATATCGATTTATTGTGGTCATACGGTGCGTCCTGCCAACGTTTTTCGTTATGACAGGTTTCGCATTTCTCACCTAATTGGTTTTTGTGTTGATCGTCCTTTTTGTGGCAAGACACACATGCTGCGGATAATTTGCTTGCTTGATATAGTTGACCCCGTTCCACTACATGACAAGCATCACATTTTGTCGCGAGATGCTTATCCTTCAAGATAAATTTGGTTTCGCGATTGTGATTAAAAGTCGATGCTTTCCAAGCCTTCTCGGTGTGGCAGCTTTCGCATTTGGACCCGTATCGGCCTTTGTGTCCTTTACTTTGATCATCTTTTCGATGACAGCTCACACAATCCTTTTCTAATTTTAGTTTCGCATTTTTCCCGCTCACTCCCCCGATGTGACAACTATCGCATTTAGCATCTTGGTGTTTGTCGCGTAACGGGAAATGGGTCGTATCGTGATCAAAGCTAGTGGTTTTCCAACCGCGCTCATTGTGGCAACTGTCGCATTTTTCTCCCAGTACGCCTTTATGTCCTTTGTCCTGATCATCTTTTTTATGACAATCGACACATTTGCTGGATAATTTTTGACGAAATACATTCCCTCTTTCGGGAGTGTGGCAACTATCACATTTGCTGTTCAGATGTTTGCCTTTGAGCGGATACTGGGTATCGATGTTGTGGTTAAACTTAATCGTTTTCCAGCCTTTGTCGCTATGGCATGAATCACATTTTGTGGAAAATCGACCTTTATGTCCCTTATCCTGATCATCTTGTTTGTGGCAGGAGTAGCAGTCTTTGGGCGCCGTATTATAGATGCGGTCGATATGACAACTCTGGCATTTCACCTCTTTGTGTTTGCCTCCTAGTAGTGAGAACTTAGTTTTTTCGTGATCAAATTTAGTCTCCTTCCATGTGGTCTCATTATGGCAATTCTCACATTGTTTGCCCAAGCTTCCGCGATGACCTTTGTCATGATCGATTTTCTGATGACAATCGTTGCACAGCATCGATGCTTCACGAAATTTTGCTTTGCCGATATGGCAGCTTTCACATTTTTGTATTTCTTTATGCTTACCCAATAGAGGGAAATCGGTTTTTTTATGATCGAAATGGGGCTTATCCAAGATAGTAATTTTAGTACCGCGTCCCTTGTGCTCAGTATGGCAAGACTTGCACTGGTTATCAATGATGCGGCCATGCATTCCAGTCTTGTTTTGGACATCGACAGCGATTGGCTTATGACAATCAAGGCATAACTTGGTCTGCGCATTCTTATCGAATTTCGCATGGCATTGACTGCATTCATTTTCATATTTGGCATGGGCGCGACTCAACTCGCCAGGCATTAATGCTTTTTCGATGATGTCTGCTTGTGCAAGCTTGGTCGTGCAGCTTAGCAATAGCAATAGGCTAATAAAGATGTACCGCGATAACATGAACAATTCCACTGAACAGCAGCAAATAAATAAATGGAATGTGAACGACATGCCACAGTGAAAAGAGCTTTTCCCATTGAGTAAATTGTGCTGTTTGAATGATCGCATGCAGGTAGTGATCGATCAGCTCATAGGTGATAACCAGCTGTTGGCGCAATTGGGTCAAAGTCCAATGCTGTTGTTTCGCTTTTAAGACTAAGGAAGACTTCACAATTTTCCTTAATCGTCGTGCAAGGCTTCTAGCTTCGTGCTCCAACATCAAGAATCGCCATGCACGTTGGATTTGATTTCCCTCGGTCGAAAAGGCTCTTTGATGAAATGCGTTCATGGCGTCTTTTAATTCTGGCCGCATCAGGAATACAGACTCGATATCTTCTTCGCTGGCTTCCAAGATTTTTTGCGTTTCGGCCAAGCTTAAGGCCTTGCCGTACAGACCTTTGTGAATGCGGCGATAAACAAATCGTCCGATCACTCCGCTCAACGCGACTAGCAACATGGAGTACAAAGCAACGCGTCCATTCATCGAGCCAATTCGGAATGTCGAATGAAATAGGATCAGTAGCGGCCCACCAATTCCGAGGATCATGTGCACCTTGAACCACTTTTCCATCCTTCCCAATTTGGACAGGAATCGGACACGTTTTCGCATTGGGTACAGCAGCAGGCTAAGCATCATGATGCCGCCAGTAAGGCCTAGGTTGTATCCTAAGTCTGAGCCAGGTTTGACTAAGTCATGAAACGCGATGCCCCACGAGATTGCCAGAATTCCGGAAAAAAATAGCGCCCATAATCCGCCACGTAACCATGAGCTGAGTTTGCCAGTAGACATGATGCTTGAACGAGGAGCGGTGGGGTTTTTCATGTCAAAAGTGGCGAGGGTAGGCAACGAAAAATGCGATATTTTACAAGTCCATTAGAGCAAATGAAGATTAAGGCTTCCTTAAGAACGTTCCTGTATACCAACAAATAATTTAATTTTATTGCAGTCGGCACTGGCTCAACTATTCTGCCTACAATGAAAATAGTTGCGATGAAATTGACGCTCACTTATCAAATCATTTTGAATGTACGCATCCTTATGCAAGATCTACTTTTCTATCTCTTTCCCGGTTTGCTCATCGTCGCTGCGATTGCCAATCATTTACGTTTGCATCGGCGAAGTTCTGCAAGACATGCGGAGGTTTTGAAGGAGACTATCGCCTCTGGCATGACAGAGCCGCCCTCGCTTCATCCGGTCATCGATACCTCGATTTGCATGGGATCGGGGGCTTGTGCCAATGCTTGTCCAGAAAGTGCTTTAGGTGTGATTAGTGGAAAAGGCTTACTAGTAAGTCCGACGCATTGTATCGGTCATGGCGCTTGTGCACCCGCATGCCCGGTCGGCGCCATCAAACTGGTTTTTGGCACCGCAAAACGTGGTATGGAAATTCCTAGTGTGACGCCGGAATTCGAAACCAATGTTCCGGGCATCTTTATTGCAGGCGAATTGGGCGGTATGGGTTTAATTCGTAACGCCATCAAACAAGGCACTCAGGCCATAGGAACCATTGCTGGTCGCCCACGCGGACTCGCCGATCTCGATGTTGTGATTGTCGGCGCAGGACCTGCAGGGATTTCTTCTTCCTTGGCTGCCAAGCAAAGTCACTTGCGATTTGTCACGATAGAACAAGAAGACTCTTTAGGCGGGACGACCTATCATTATCCTCGCAATAAATTGGTGATGACCGCACCCATGAATTTGCCGATTATTGGCGAGATTAAAGTGCAGGAAGTCAGTAAAGAACAATTGATGGAAATATGGAAACGCGTGTTGGAACAGGCACAGCTGGGTATTCACTTCAGTGAACGAATGGAAGAATTAAGCAAAGACGGAGACCTGTTTGTGATCCGAACGAATAAGGCGACTTATCGCGCTGCCAATGTGTTATTGGCGATCGGTCGGCGTGGCACGCCAAGGAAACTAGGCGCACCGGGTGAAGAATTATCAAAAGTCGTCTATCGTTTGATTGAAGCTGAGCAGTATAAGGCCCAGCATGTACTAGTTGTGGGCGGCGGTGATAGTGCGCTGGAAGCCGCTTTGGATATCGCAGGACAGGATCAGACCACAGTGACACTCTCTTACCGCGGCGACGCTTTTGGTCGTGTCAAACCGAAGAACCGCACACGTCTTGATATTGCGGTGGCAGAGGGGCGCTTACAAGTGATGCTGGGTTCGACGGTCGATGAGATTACTGCAGACGAAGTAGCGCTCAATTTTGCGGGAGACAATGTGAGATTGAAAAATGATGCAGTGATCATTTGCGCTGGCGGTGAATTGCCAACGCCTATGCTTAAAAAATTGGGAATTGAGGTTGAGGCGCATTACGGAACGTAGTCCGCGATTTTTCTGCAACGCGGACTAGGATTGAACAGCGTTATGGCCGTTGACTATTGATCGTGATTTTTATCCCTCGTGTACCAGGTGGCGTTGGTTCAGTGACACCTTCTAAATCGCCTTGCACCGGCATTGCGCTACCGCTTTTTGACACTCTGGCGCCGACCAAAACCATGGGGAAATCCGAGAGTTTGACATTAGGCATCATACTCATACTGTCGTCCAAAGCGAAGTTGAAGGGCAAATCCTTGACCTGTTTTTTTAAAACAGCGAGCGGGAATTTGGGACCATCTAAGGCTTTCGCAAAGATGAATACGGTGTCTGAGTCCGCTACCAGTTTGCGTAGAGCAGGATCAAGCGAAACGATGCCTTCAATACTCGATGTGCCTGCGCCAACTGCATCGCTCACCGACGACTGCGCTTCCGTTTTTTTGTCGGAAGGAACAAGTCCGTTGCTTAAGGTTTCTGCTTCTTGAATGTTAGCGATAGTGGATTGTTTCGTTTCGGGATCGGCAGAAACTAGAGGTAAGATCTGTTTCCAGTATGCCGCGGCATCGGTATATTTTTTCTGTGAAAAAGCTGCTGTTCCTGCTAAAGCTAAGGCTTTAATATTGCGCGGATCAATTTTCAATGCCCGTTGAATCAGTTTTTCAGGCTCTCCCTGCAAGTTGCGATTTTGTGACATCGCTAGCGTATCTGCATAGTCGGCCAACACCGCGGCATCTGGGGGAATTAGTGTAATCAGATGCGCATACGCGTCGGCAGCCTCAGAGTATTGCTTTACCGCGTGATATTGCTGCGCCAATTGATTCCATTTTTCTGCGTTATTCGTATTGGAAGCTAAGTCGCGTTTGAGTGCTTCTATCGATGCTTGTGAGCTTGAATTGGTGAGCTGTGCGTTTGTTGTTCCCGCGTTCTTGGTGTCACCTTGCACTGCAGTAGTAAGTTCTTCCATCGATATTTCGTCGATTGATCTAGGTGAACCAAGTAAGGCATACATGCCAAGCGATAGCACGATTAACCCTATAGCGGCGCCGATGCTGGAAGTGAGGCGGTGAGGTGATTCTTGCGCGGCCATCGCATGCTCATGTACATCTTCAAGAGTACGTTTTTCTAGATCTGCTTTGGCCTTTTGATACGCCGCTACATCGATGCTTCCCTCGTGTAGGTCAATATCCAGTTCATGTAGCTGGTCGCGCAGAACCGCTAAGTTTAAATCGGCAACGGAACTTCCTTCGCTCGTTTTCCTTGGCTTTCCTAGCAAGGTGGGTAGTAGAAAATAGAGCGCTGACGCGATCATACCGGTCAGGATTACATAGAACAGAAACATAATGTATTTCCTCTAAAAGTTTAATTGCGCAGCATTTTTTCCGCGCGTTCTGATTCATCTGCGCTCAGTAGGTCGCTTGTGTTCTGTGTTAAGTTCGCATCTTTTTGTACCTTTGCCAGACGTAAGTACAAAAAAAGAAATCCAGCGAATAAAAGAAGAAAGGGACCGAACCACAGCAAATAGGTGGTGTGTTTAACGGGCGGGCGATACAAGACGAAATCACCGTATCTCTCTACCATGTAGTTCAAGACTTCTTGGTCGCTGGCTCCAGCACTAATTTTTTCACGAACCTGATTCTTGAGATCAATCGCTAAACCAGAATGTGAATCGGCGATAGTTTGGTTTTGGCAAACCAGGCAACGCAATTCCTCCGTCAAATGACTGACACGTTTTTCGACGGCAGCTTCTGTTGCCGCGCTATTGTCCTGTGCGCTTGCCGCTGCATGGACGAATAACAAAATGAGCATAAGTAAATGTTTATGCATGATTTAATCTCTCCACGAGTGGGCGTAATTTTTTCTCCAATACTTCAGGAGTTAATGGCCCAATATGCTTCCATTGGATGACGCCTTTTTTGTCGATCAAAAAAGACTCTGGAACACCATAGACGCCGAAATCAATACCGAGACGACCATCGTAGTCAAACAGTGAGAACTGGTAAGGGTTACCAAATTGGTTCAACCATACTAAGGCTTCATCGCGGCCATCCTTGTAGTCGAGGCCAATGATAGGGAGTAATTTTGTTTTGGAAAATTCCATCAAGACAGGGTGCTCTTGGCGGCAAGATACGCACCAAGATGCCCATACGTTGAGCAACCAAACTTGACCGAGCATATCTTGTGATTTGATCTGTCGCGAAGCTTCGTGTAAAGAGCTTAGCTCGAAGTTTGGCGCTGCTTTGCCGATTAAGGGTGACGGCACTTCACGTGGATCTAAGCGCAGACCGATGCCGAGAAAAATAACTAAAATGCAGAATAGTCCGAGTGGAAGAATAAATCGTTTCATAACTGCACCTGTGACAATTTAGCTTCCGATGCTGATTCGGAAACCAACAACGCTTCGGGGACGCGTTTCTTAGATCGCAGGCGATATCGTTTGTCCGATGCCGCTAATAGTCCTCCGAGTGCGATGATCAGGCAACCGCCCCAAATCCATGCGACAAACGGCTTGTGTTGGACGCGCACCATCCAAGTATCGTTATCGATGGGTTCGCCTAAAGAAACATACAGGTCGCGGGTGAATCCGCGATTGATTGCGGCTTCTGTCATTGGCATCTGTTGCACCGTGTAGACGCGTTTTTCCGGACGCATAATGGCAATAGGTTTACCTTTATAGCTGGCTAAAAACCTCGCCTGAGTGGCGACAAAATTAGGACCATTGACTTCTTTGAGGTCAATAAATTTGAAGTCGTAGTTCCCTGCACTAGTCACTTCACCAACGCGCATTTTAACGTCGTTGGAGATCTCCAGGCCCTTCACTAGAGTGACCCCGATGACAAAGACGGCGATGCCAAGATGGGCGATGATCATGCCCCAATAAGAATTAGGTTGGCTAAGTATTCTTTTTTCCCATGGCGTATTAGCAGGCGCATGGCGTAATCTCTCGACCAGATGCACGAAAGTGATTAAGAAAATCCAGATCGCTAAAGTGACGCCTAACATTACCATTGGTGAGAATCGCATTAACAGCCAGAGCAAGCTTGCGATGAGTAAGACGCCTAAGCCATACCAACGCAGTTTGTTCCAAAGATCCTGTAAAGATGAATCCTTCCAGCGCACAAAAGGGCCTAGCGCCATCAAAAACAGAATCGGAAGCATCAAAGGGACAAATACAGCATCAAAATAGGGTGGCCCGACCGAGATTTTTCCCATACCAAGCGCATCAAGGAAAAGTGGATAAAGCGTGCCAAGCAGAACTGTGCCTGCAGCGACCAGCAGGAGTACATTATTTACCAACAACATGGTCTCGCGTGAGAACAAACTAAAGCGGCCGCCTAAGCCGACTTTTGGCGCACGCCACGCATATAAAGTCAGCGATCCACCAATCACGAGCGCCAGGAATACCAAGATAAAGCTACCCCGTCTTGGGTCGGTGGCGAACGCATGTACTGAAGTGAGCACGCCAGAACGAACCAAAAAAGTTCCTAGCAGGGATAAGGAGAAAGCAATGATCGCGAGCAAAACAGTCCAGTTCTTGAAGCTGCCGCGTTTCTCTGTCACTGCCAGGGAATGGATCAACGCCGTGCCGACTAACCAAGGCATAAATGACGCATTTTCAACGGCATCCCAAAACCACCAACCACCCCAGCCAAGCTCATAGTAGGCCCAAAAACTTCCCATGAAAATTCCAAGCGTCAAAAACATCCATGCAACGATGGTCCAAGGGCGTGACCATCTTGCCCACGCTGAATCGAGCTGACCGCCCATTAAGGCGGCGATGGCAAACGCAAAGGCAACGGAAAAGCCTACATAGCCCATGTATAACATTGGCGGATGGATGATCATGCCAAAATCTTGCAACAAAGGGTTCAAGTCGCGTCCATCGAGTGCCGCTGGAAATAAACGGTCAAATGGGTTCGAGGTAAATAACATAAACGATAGAAAACCAACGCTAATTAAACCCATCACCGCGATGACTCTAGAGACTGTCGATTCTGGTAGTTGTCGGCTAAAGCGCGATACGGCGATCGTCCATAGAACCAGCATTTCGCTCCACAAGAGCAATGAACCTTCATGTCCACCCCAAGTGCCCGCTACGCGATAATAAACGGGCAGTGTAGAGTTGGAATTAGAGGCAACATAGGTGACGGAGAAATCATTGCTAATAAAGGAAAATAGCAAACAGACGAACGCGATACTAACAAAGACGGCCTGACCTGCCGCTGCAGGTTTTGCTAAGGCAATCCAGTTCGCGTTTTGACGATAGCTGCCGATAATAGGGATGATGCTCTGCGCCAGCGCCAAACAGAGCGCCAACATTAAGGAGAAATTACCAATTTCTGGAATCATTTTGTATCCTTTTTACCTGCAATCGCATCAGGTTCTTTAAGCGTGTATTTTTGATTTGCCTCGTCCCCACGTTTTAAGGCGTAGGCTGCTTCAGGAGGCATGTAATTTTCATCATGTTTAGCTAAAACTTCGTCAGCAATCATGACCTGATCGGTGCCGAGCTTGCCTTGAACAACGACGCCTTTTCCTTGCTTAAAAAGATCAGGCAGGATTCCCTTGTATCGCACAGAAATTTTCTTGGCATTGTCGGTGACGACAAAATTGATGGTTTGTCCATCCGCTAATCGTTGCAAGCTATTAGCTTCCACCATACCGCCCATGCGAAAATTTTTACCCCTGGGGGCTTCGCCGGCTAAGACTTGGCTCGGCGTATAAAAGAACACCATGTTTTTTTTAAACGCAGACAGAATTAACCAGGCACCAATACCAAGCAGGATGAATGCAATTGCAATTAACGTAAATCGACGATGTCGAGCTTTCATGAGTTCCTCACTGTGTTGACCGTATCGCGCTGGTGTTTGCAACGCGCTAGTGCATCTTTTTTCTGCTTAGCTTGTTGCATATTGAGCGCTACTATTTCGAGTAATAGTGTGGCGATAACAATGGCGCTCGCGCTCCATACATAAATGGCATATCCACCCATTGCAAAAAAAGCTTCCCAACTTGTCCAAATCATTGCATCGTCTCCCAATGGGCTTTTACCCAATTCGATTGGCGTTCACGTTCTAGAATGATGTAACGTACCCTGAGCAAGGCCATCGCAATGGAATATGCCCAAAAGGCGAGTGCCATAATCAACATCCCGACCAGCATGGTTGCCGCCATCGAAGATCCATTCTTCATATTGATCGAGGATCCCTGATGCAAGGTATTCCACCATTGCACCGAAAAATAGATGACAGGGATATTGATGACGCCAACAATGAGCAAGACGGCGCCCGCTTTATCTGCACGGCGCGGATCGTCTATCGCTGATTGCAAGCCGATAAACCCAAAGTAAAGAAAAAGCAGAATCAATTCGGAAGTTAGTCTTGCATCCCAAACCCACCAAGTTCCCCAAGTTGGTTTGCCCCAAATCGATCCGGTGGCTAATGCGAGAAAAGTTAATATCGCGCCAGTGGGGGCGAGGGCACTGGCCATCATTGATGACAAGCGCGTGTTAAAGATCAGTCCAATCACCGCCCAAAAAGCCATCGCCAGATAAATCACCATCGACATCCAGGCCGCAGGCACGTGGAGGAAAATGATTCGATAGGCATCACCTTGTTGGAAGTCGGTAGGTGCAACAAAGAAACCAATATATAGTCCGATGAGCATCAGGATTGCGGCACAGGCAGTAAACCAAGGGATCATCTTTCCCGCGATGGGAAAGAAGTTCTGAGGAGATGCCAAGTTGAACCATGAGTTGAACCATGTTTGGCGCCGGACTCGCAAACTTTCTGATGTTTTACTACGCATTTTCTATCCCCCCTCGGTGATACTTTGATTCGCATTGCTTAAAACGGCGTCCTGCATCACTGTTAGCTTATTTTTCTTCTATTCAAAAACGATTTTCAAACTGAACGCGACGATAAAAGGCACGACAGCTAGTGCACAAAGTAGCAGCCCTGCCATCAGGAAAAAATATCCGCTGATATCGATGCCGCTAGCATGCATACTGACTGCGCCCGCCCCAAAAATGAGAATAGGGATGTAAAGTGGCAATATCAGTAACGCGACTAAGACCCCACTGCTACGTACTCCCAAAGTCAAAGCTGCGCCGATTGCACCGATTAAGCTCATGACTGGCGTGCCAAGTAATAGACTCGTGAAGAGCACAAAATTTGCATCAAACGATAATCCAAATTGAAAACCGATCAGTGGTGCAATAAAAACTAGTGGTAAGCCTGATAGCAACCAATATGCGATAATTTTTCCAGTGACGATGATCGCGAATGGGTGTGGTGATAAAACATATTGTTCGAGAACACCATCATTAAAATCAGAAACAAACAAACGATGTAAACTGAGAATGGACGACAGCAAGGCTGAGATCCAAACCACGCCTGGACCAATCAGATTTAAGGTGCTGCTTTCTGGGCCTACACCTAGCGGAAATAGACTGCTAACAACAATGAAAAATAATAAATTGACGATCACGTCTGAGCGTCGTCGATACGCTATTTTTAAATCGCGCTTGATGACACTCAGCAAAAAACTCAACATGTTGCACCGCTTTCCAGACTCAGAAATTGTGCACGGACCGGATCTAACTTCACTTCTTGGTGGGTGGTGTAAATCACGATGCCACCGCTTGCTAGAAAACGATTGACTAAGTGGCATAGCAAATTGATCGCTGCCGTATCTAGCGCAGCAAATGGTTCATCAAGCAGCCAAATTTTCTTTGATAGACTTAAATAAAGTCGAGTTAATGCAACGCGGCGACGCTGACCTTGAGACAATACGCGAATTGGCAAATTTGCTATATGAAGTAATCCCGATGCTTGGAGCGCATCAATCGCTTGCTGACGGCTGATATCAAGGCCAGAGCATTCGCACAATGTTAATAAATTTTCCCATGTTTGCAGTTCTTCGCTTAAACCATTGGCATGTCCAAGAAAAACCAAATGGTCGGAATACGTCTGATTTTCTGCATGAATATTTGCGTTATTCCAAAGCACTTGACCAGTGGCAGGTAGCATTAGCCCACATAAAGTTTTAAGAAGACTAGTTTTTCCAATACCATTCGGACCGATAACACGTACAGCATCACCACATTCGATATCGAGATTAACTTCATGAAAGAGGCTAGTTTCACCACGGACGCAGCTTAAATTGGAAATACGTAAAGTCATGATCGCGCCAATTCAATTCGAGGATATCAATTCATCTGGTGAAGAATTCTGGATATTTGTATGCACTCAATTTAGCCTCGAAACCTTAAGGAATACTTAAATTGCGAGCGCTCGAAATCATGTGTGTAAGACGACTTCGATCAACAATGCAAAATTTTGCATTATTTAACCTTTACACCAGAGCTTGCAAAGAACGACGCGGTAGAGTTGAGCGGGGGGCCATATTCACAGCGAAATTAGAACTATTTTTGTCAGCAAGAGTAGCCATATATTCATTTTTAAAATCAACGCTGGCCTTGAGATTCAGGATGTCAGCGGGAGATTGATCCACATCCTTAAGGATCTCTTAATTTTTGCCTTTTACAATTGAGTCATCAAAATAGGAGAATCGATTGCGCCTACTACTCGTTGAAGATGATCCGCAAGTTGGACGGTCAACTCAGTTGGGCTTAATACAAGCGGGATATGCAGTAGATTGGGTTAGGTCGGCGGAGCTGGCTTTTACTTCAGTCAAAATGCATAGCTACGAAAGTATTTTGTTGGACTTGGGATTGCCGCATGAGGATGGGATCAGTTTCCTGATCAGACTGCGTCGTTCGGGCTATCACGGCACCGTATTAATCGTCACAGCACGTGATCGTTTGGTGGATAAAGTCAAAGGTCTTGATATGGGGGCCGATGACTTTATTGTGAAGCCATTCGATCTCGATGAATTGACTGCACGAATCAGGTCTGCAAACAGACGCGTTGCCGGACGCTTACAAGAAAAAATTTCGCATCGAAATATTGAACTGGATTTGCCTTCGAGGTTAGTTAAACTTGATGGCCAAGTCGTCATTGTGACATCCAGAGAGTTCAATATTCTTCATCTGCTATTTGAACGGATCGGACAGATTCTTACTAGAGATCAACTGGAAGAAGCGCTATATAGCTGGGGCGATGAAATCGAAAGTAATACCATTCAAGTGCACATTCATCACTTGCGGAAAAAGTTGGGAAGAAATTTAATTCGGACAGTGCGTTCTATTGGATATGTGGTGGATAATGAAGATCCTCAATCATTTATCTATGAGCAGAAATGATGGAACATCCGGATATGCAAAAAGTACATGCCTGGTCACTACGCAAGGCACTACTCACAACGGTTCTGATTATTACCGCTTCTATTTGGGTATGTAGCGGCATCATTGTTCACTTTGAAGCGCAAAACGAGAGTCAAGAATTATTTGATCAGTCGCTGGCAGAAACAGCGACTTTATTGTTAACCCTTGCCAATCATGAAGTGGAAGAACGGCTAGCGATGTTGCATGACGAATCTGTCGAATCAGATATAGCATCGACAAATCAATACTTGTTATTTCAGGTGTGGAGTGAAAATAATAAGTTGATTTACAAAAACAAAGGCGCGCCGGACCAGGCATTTAGTCGCGATGGTGCTGAAGGCTTTCATTGGATTAAATTAAATGGTCAGACCTGGCGTACTTATGTGCTGTCAAATAAGAACCGGCATCTGCAAATTCAAGTAGGTGAGTCGATTGATCATCGGCAGGAAATAAGTTCTCGATTTACGTATAAATTGGTGATTTTTGCGATGCTTATTTTGCCATTGATGGGTGGTGTTATTTGGTGGTCGATTAACCGACTTTTTACTTCGTTGCAGCGTTATGCTGACGAGATGTCCAGACGTACACCGAATGACTTGCGTATGGTGTCATTAGTTGATGCACCTGCTGAACTACAGTCTTTGCTGGTCGCGATCAATCAACTGTTCGCGCGGGTTGGAAATGCGATGGAGCAAGAGCGCAGATTTTCCGCAAATGCCTCACATGAGTTACGTACACCTTTGACGGCAATTAAGACAAATTTGCAGGTCATCCAGCGCGCACGTAATCAAGTCGAACAAGATGAAGCAGTGGCTGGCTTAATTATCAGTGTGGATCGAACTACCCACATGCTTGAACAACTCTTGGCGTTGTCTCGGGCAGATCCTGATGCGGCTGAAGATCCTCAGATGAATACTGTGGATTTGCAAGTATTTGTGCGTAAACAAACGCGGGAATTGTTTGAGTCAGCAGCGCAATATCAAATGAAACTCGACCTTCGTTTAGAAACTGCAGTTTGCAAAGTTAACTTGGGGAGCCTAAGAATCGCATTCCGAAATATCCTCGATAATGCATTCCGATATGCCAAGAGTGGCGGCGAGCTTGTAATTTGTACAGGTGTGTCGTCGCAGGGGGCGTATTTGTCCATTATGGATAAAGGCCCTGGTATTGCTTTGGAGTTGCGTGAGAAGGTGTTAGAACGATTTTTTAGACTATCAGATTCCATTACTTCTGGAAGTGGACTGGGTTTGTCTATTGTGCAAAGTGTGGTGGCAAGTCAACACGGTAGATTGTCATTGGGTGAGGGAATAGATGGGCGAGGCCTGTCGGTCACCATCTATTTTGATGCGATTACTGATTGATTCTAAGACTTTCATTTCGAGGTGGAAAAATGTTATCGCAACTATTCATCTTGAACCGAAAATTTTTTTTAGGACGGCGATTCATCCTAAGTCTGTATTAACTAGCGCTTCAATTTGCGCCCATTCTTCCTCGGTAAATAGACGCGAACGTGTATGAAAGGCTTTGCCACTCGCTCCTTCTAGAGAAAAGGTGCCGCCGTGGCCGTCGATGACGTCGAGGATTAATTGTGTGTGCTTCCAATAATCGTATTGCAGCTTGCCGATGTAAAACGGTACCCCATCTAAATCACCTAATTTGACATCGTAAGTGCCTATGGTCAGATCTGTCGGCAAGTAACAGTTGGCGGCGCTATTGTCGCAACAACCGCCGGATTGATGAAACAGGATTTCGCCATGTTCGGTTTTGAGCTGCGCTATGAGTGCATAGGCTGCCGGGGTGGCAATGACACGGTCTACCATAATTCCTCGCACAAAATGGACAGTTGGTTGGAACAAGAGTAGCGTAATTCCCAGATGCCGCAGTAGGCAAATACGAACAGCGCTACTCTTCCTTAAAATTACATCAGAAGAAACCTAATTTGTTTTCACTATAGCTGACCAACAGATTTTTGGTTTGCTGATAATGATTCAACATCATCTTGTGATTTTCACGACCAATGCCAGATTCTTTGTAACCACCGAAAGCAGCATGCGCTGGGTAGGCATGGTAGCAGTTGGTCCAGACACGTCCAGCTTTGATTGCACGTCCCATACGGTAGGCAACGTTGCCATTACGGCTCCACACGCCAGCACCTAAACCATACAGCGTGTCATTCGCAATCGCGAGTGCCTCCGCTTCATCCTTAAAGGTTGTGACTGCTAATACCGGTCCAAAAATTTCTTCTTGGAAGATGCGCATTTTATTGTGACCTTTGAAGAGAGTCGGTTGTACGTAGTAGCCTCCTTCCAGATCGCCACCCAGATGCGCTTGCGCACCACCAGCCAACAGTTCGGCACCTTCCTCTTTACCCAAATCGAGATACGATAGAATCTTTGTCAATTGCTCTTTTGAAGCTTGAGCGCCCATCATGCTATCGGTGTCTAATGGGTTCGCATGTTTAATTGCCGCTACCCGTTTTAAGACACGTTCCATGAATTTGTCGTAAATGCTTTCTTGAATCAAAGCACGTGATGGGCAAGTGCAGACTTCACCTTGATTGAAAGCGAATAAGACTAGACCTTCGATCGCTTTGTCCAAGAAGGCATCATCGGCATCCATCACATCTGCGAAGAAAATATTCGGCGATTTTCCACCCAGTTCGAGTGTAGCAGGGATCAGATTGTTCGCCGCTGCCTGCGCAATCACGCGACCGGTAGAAGTCGAGCCGGTGAAAGCAATTTTGGCGATGCGTTTGCTACTTGCAAGCGGCATACCCGCTTCGCGACCATAGCCGTTGACGATATTTAAGACACCTGGCGGCAATAAATCTGCAATCAGTTCAGTCAAAATCAATAAGGAAATCGGTGTTGATTCTGCTGGTTTTAGGACCACGCAATTACCCGCTCCTAAGGCAGGAGCCAACTTCCATGCGGCCATCAGAATCGGGAAATTCCATGGAATGATTTGACCCACGACGCCCAGAGGTTCATGGTAATGATAGGCGACTGTTGTCTCGTCGAGTTCTGATAAGGAACCTTCTTGCGCCCGTACACAGCCTGCAAAATAGCGGAAGTGATCGACTGTTAAGGGGATGTCGGCATTCAGGGTTTCGCGTATCGCCTTGCCATTGTCGACGGATTCCGCATAGGCTAAAAGTTCCAAATTGGCTTCTATCTTGTCCGCGATTTTATTGAGGATATTCGCGCGTTCTGTCGGTGATGTTTTGCCCCAGGCATCGGCCGCTGCATGGGCAGCATCAAGTGCGAGTTCGATATCTTCTGCACTAGAGCGCGCCGCTTGCGTGTAGACCTTGCCGCTGATAGGCGTGATCACGTCAAAGTAGTTGCCTTTGACCGGCGCTGTCCATTTGCCGCCAATGAAATTGTCGTAACGAGATTTGTATTGAATGATGGCGCCTGCGGCACCTGGTGCTTGGTAGATCAAGATCGTCTCCTGTTGTTGATTTAAGTTGAATCCCAACTGTGTCAAATCACAGGTATGAAACATGATTTGCTAGTTGTTGCATTCCTTGTTTGCAATTGCCGTGCCAAGTGAATAGGGTTGTCGGCTGCTGATTGTGTGACCTTGTATGTCTCTTTATATGTTGCGTTGTTTGCTGCAATGCAACCTCCTATGTGAATGGAAAAAGCGTGACAATATTTCACGCTTTTTTTATCGTAGCTTTGATCTAGCTTCGCGCTTCGTCACGCGTATTCCTGCTAAGATGCGTGGGAGTTGTTCACGTGTTCAAGTCTCAAAAAGTGACAGGTGTAACATTTTGAGACAGTGACAGTTTGTCGCCTATATGTTTTTTAAGATGTCGTATCAGACTCGATTTCGAAACACACATAGAGCAGATGTCAAAGAACTTCTGCCACATTGCCCCAGGAGATATTTTCATGCGTCCACACGCGATTCTCACAGCGCCTCATTTGAAGCAGGCACGTTTGCAATTTGTCGAGCGTGGCATTCGTCCAGATACCGGTATCGATTTGCGCGTCGCACAATCTTGGCAGCGCAGTATGTCCGCGGGTTTGTCGCCGCTTGGCGGTGTTGACTGTGCGGATAATCTGAGCGTACCCAATTTAGATTCTGCACGTGAATTCAATCACGAGCTGATCAGTCATTCTGAGCCCGTGATTGAATACCTGTTTGAGCAGTTGCGGCACAGTCATAGCATGGTGATACTCGCTGACGCGCAGGGTGTGTTGATGCATACGCTGGGGGATTTGGATTTTTTGAGCAAAGCTGATCGTGTGGCTCTGAAATGCGGCGCCAGTTGGGCTGAGAATCAACGCGGCACGAATGCGATTGGTACAGCGTTAGCGGAAGTGAGTGAAATTGAAATCAACGGTGCTGAACATTTTTTGGAGCCGAATGAATTTTTGACCTGTGCCGCTGCCCCTATTTTGTCGGCGCAAGGGCAATTGATGGGGATACTCGATATTTCGGGTGATCATCGCAGCCATCATCCGCATACACTGGGTCTGGTGACGACTGCGGCACAAATGATAGAGAACAGCATGGTCCTGAGTGCCTGCCAACATCAGATTCTGGTGCAGCTTCATCCGCGTGCAGAGGGAATAGGTTCAGTCGCCCAAGGCGTTTTAGCATTCTCGGAAGATGGTTGTCTGGTAGGTGCTAACCGGCGTGGGTTGGCCTTGCTGAAATTGCGTTTTACCGATGTTGCCAGCATTTCTTGGGCACATTTATTTGAACAGAATTTTGAAGCGCTATTGACCAATCAATTGCGTTTAGCGGGGCAGTCTGAACCCGTACTATGCCGCGATGGCTCTCGTTTATTCATACAAATGCACAGCCAGAGCCGGGTCCGGCATGGCATGACCTTGCGAGCGAGCAGCGTTCGAGCCGCGCATTCCGTTGACACGTCAATGCAGACGCGGACGCAAGATGTAGACAGTCGCTGGCAAACGGCGCTTGAGAAAGCGAACAAGGTGATCGATAAACGTATTCCTTTATTAGTCACCGGTGAATCTGGGGTTGGTAAAGAGGTGTTTGCGCAAACTGTACACAGAAACTCTGCACGTCGCGATCAGCGTTTTGTAGCAGTTAATTGTGCTGCGATCCCAGAGCACTTGATTGAGGCCGAATTGTTTGGCTATGTCGCCGGTGCATTTACCGGTGCCTCACGCCAGGGCGCAGCAGGACGTTTGCGCGAAGCCGATGGTGGTACTTTATTTCTGGATGAAATTGGTGATATGCCCTTGAGTTTGCAGACCAGATTGTTGCGTGTACTGCAGGAACGCCAAGTAACCCCACTGGGCAGTAGCCATGCGATTGCGGTGGACTTCAATTTGATTTGTGCGACTCATCAAAACCTCAAACACAACATTGAGCAGAGGCGTTTCCGCGAGGATTTATTTTATCGAATTAATGGTTTGAGTCTGAGTTTGCCCGCGCTGCGAGAGAGATCAGATTTTGCCGCGTTGTGTGCAAGTATTTTGCAAGATCTTGCTGCGCCAGAGGTCAGCATACAGTCCGACTTGTTGAAGGCATTGCAGAGCTATGCTTGGCCTGGTAACTTGCGTCAGCTCAGCCATGTATTGAGGACTGCAGTTGCCTTAATCGACAACGAGCGGATGAGTATCAACTGGGAGCATCTTGGGGACGAGTTGGTCTGTGACTTGCGGAACGATGGCGTTGTTGGGGATACCAAACAGGACGCAGCTGCACGACTACCGAAGTACTTTTCCGTGCCCGAATCGCAGAAACGAGAGTCACAAAATCTGGATCAAGCAAAAATGCCAGTACAGAATTTGCAGGAAAATACGCATCAACTAATACAGCAAGCTTTGGCGCAGGCGAATGGTAATGTATCAGCGGCAGCCCGTAGTCTGGGAATTAGCCGACAGACTTTGTATCGTAAATTGCAGGAGCAGTAGCGGTGGCCGTAAGTTGCGCTAGCAGCGAATTTGCTTCTTCATTCGGCTGCAAATGGGCTTGGAAATTCCATCGCTAATCTTTGCAACTAGCAGCAGCTCATCAACAAAGACGCCAGATGAACTTGCTGATCTGGCGTCACTTGTCTACGTTTCATTACATCTGATCCGGCATGCGGAATTTTTCTCTGCGGTCACCCATTAAATTGCGAATCTCACGAATGCTCAGTCCAGATTCTTCATGCATACGAATCAATAATGAAGGACCGACTGGCAAAATCTTATGACGGATTTTACTAATCACTGGTGGTGCGACTTCCAATGCACGTGACAGTGCAGCATCGTTTTTAATGCCCAGAGTTTTGATCAATGTATCGAGTAAATTGTTCGGATCGTATTGAAACTCTTCGGAATGAGGGATATCGAGGATGTTAGCCATGGAATATGATGAATCCTATTTAAATGGTTTAAACAAAAAACTTTGACTTCTGATTAGATTTTATTAGTTGAATTTATGCTTGTATATTGCACTTTAGGGCAATAAGCTTGGGCGCCCTGAAGAGCTGCTGGTGTGTCTGCGACTTGTTCTACGTCTCGTTGTATTGTTTGCTGTATTAGGTGCTGTATTAAGTACCGAACTGTTTGCTGAACTACTTGTTGAACAACGGGTGATTTTGCTTACTTCAATGTATTCAAGTAACGTCAATAATGCAAGGTAAATTATTATCTCATTTGTGTAAGTTGCCGAGCTCCTACGCAGCGTCTTCTTGTCGGCAATGAGCGGCTGTCGAGCGACTTCGATTTATGTGAGCTCTTACTGCATTGTAGGAGATTTCGGACTAAGCAAATGTGAAAAATTGTCTCATAATTTTGCTATGCGTTAAAATCAAGCCGCTTTTTCCATATTGCTTGCGCTGGGACAAATTGTTGCGCTTCTAAATCGGCAGCAGGCTAGGAGGGCGACCTTGCAAAATATCTTCTGTGCGTATGTGAACTGCTGCTTTCGATTCTGGATGCGTGAGGATGTAAAAATTATTAGCCTTAATTGCTGCAAATACAGCATCGGCAACTTGCTGGGGCGCGATGCCAGCTTCGACCGCTTTGGTAATCGCTGCACCAGTTTTCAGGCTGACTTTTTCTAATTGTTCAGGCTTACTGCGATCGTCAATATCGCGGTGACGTTCGGAATCGGTAATGCGCGTTTTGACCCAACTAGGGCAGAGCACCGAAACACCAATCTTTGATTTGCGTAAAGTCAGGTCGTGATACAAACCTTCGCTCAATGCCACCACGCCAAATTTACTCACGTTATAGGCGGCTAGTGCTGGTTCAGAAATCAGACCTGCTAACGAGGCAGTATTCACGATGTGACCCTCTTCGCCATTGGCCAGCATACGCGGGATGAAAGCACGCAATGCATGGGTCACACCATACAGGTTGATCCCCATAATCCATTCCCAATCTTTAGCAGTCGTTTCCCAAGCAGATTTGGTGAAAGCGACACCAGCGTTATTCACCAATAGATGTACGTTGCCAAATTGGGTAAACGCTTTTTCTGCCAAAGCTAGAATGGCGCTTTCTTGGGCAACATCGGTGACGACGCCAATTACTTCAGTGCCCGCATCACGAAGCTCTGCCACGGTTTTATTCAACATCTCGGTGCTGATGTCAGCCAATACCAATTTCATTCCTTCTGCGGCAGCGGCGAGCGCGATGGCTTTGCCTATTCCCTCTGCTGCGCCTGTGATGACGGCGACTTTGCCTTTCAGTTCTTGCATGCTGTTCTCCGGTTCTCTGATGGTGGTTTTTGTATAATTATCGAAAGCTGATTAATTCTGGGCGCTGATGTGTTTCTAAATGCGCTGTACTATTCAAGTACCCCAAGCCGATACGCTTGGTGCCGATTTGTAGTTTGCTGACGCCGCTGTTGAGTAAGCTGGCATTTAAATCAAAAATACGTTGATCACTGATGCCGAGCACGTCTTGCAGCAGAGCTGAGATGGTGCCGCCCGAGGTGAAAATCCACATGTTGTGCTGTTCACTTTTTGTTTCTGACAAGCGTTGTAGAGCAAGTCGGCAACGCTGTTGAAATTGCACCCAGCTTTCCTTGTAGTCGTTATATTCGCCATTGACCCAGCGATTCACCGCTGCCGCGAACATTTGCTGAAACGCGCGCCGTGGATGGGGATGATTGTTGAATGATTGTTTCAACGCACGAAAATCCGCAAATTCAGGATGGTTTCTGAGCAAAACATCTTGATGATCAAATTCATCAAAGCCAGCGTCGACGATCCACTCCGTTTCTGGAAAATCGTCTGGCGAATTTCTAAATTGCTGCAGGCATTGTTGTGCGGTTTGGCGATGGCGGCGGTTGCTGCCCATTACCACCTGGCTAAGTGTTTCCCCGTTTTGTTTAAACCAATCGCCCAAAAGACGTGACTGTTCTTCGCCAAGCGGCGACAGCTGATCATAATCGTCAGCATCAAAGCTGGCTTGACCGTGCCGGATTAAATAAATATGACTCATATTTCTTCGACTTACAAACGTGAGGCATTGATCAGGCGCAGGCAACGTTTTTCCAGATAGTTGCTGAGTTTGCCAAAGTCGGCAAAGGCAGGATTGGTGGTTTGCCTATGAAAAAAGCGGTAGTAAATTTGTTGCACAATCACCGCTAAACGGAACAGTCCGAAGATCGCATAAAAATCGAAATTGTCGACGTGATAGCCGGTTTTTTCGCCGTAATAAGCGATCACTTCTTGGCGAGTCAACATGCCGGGCAAATGGGTGGGTTGGCGGCGTACTGATTGAAATACCGCATCGTCATCGGCCTGTACCCAATACGCGAGCGTATTTCCTAAATCCATCAAAGGATCACCGAGCGTTGCCATTTCCCAATCGAGCACGCCGATGACTTCGGTCGGATGATCTGGATTTAACACCACATTATCAAAACGGAAGTCATTGTGGATTAGACAGGTAGTGAGGTCTTGCGCAGGCATTTTGTCCTGCAGCCATTGCATCACCCTTTCAAAGTCACCGACATCGTCGGTTTTTGCTTGACGATAACGTTCAGACCAACCTGAGACTTGGCGTGCCACATAACCCGCACCTTTGGCGATCGAAGCTAATCCTGCTTGCTGATAGTCGATCTGATGTAACTCTATCATTTTGTCGATGACGTTCAGGCACAAACGGCGCGTATCTTCCGCCGATAACACCAAATCCTTGGGTAGATTCTGGCGCGGAATAATGCCATGCAAGCGCTCCATGACGTAGAAGTCACAGTCCATGATCGCAGGATCATTACAAGTCGCGATCACTTCCGGTACGTAGCGATACACCGGTTTCAGTGCGCTCATGATCTTCGCTTCGCGCAGCATGTCATGCGCTGATTTGGCGCGATGTCCAAACGGTGGTCGGCGCAAGATCAAGTCGCGTTCTGGATAGCGCAATAAGTAAGTGAGATTCGATGCGCCACCGGGGAATTGTTCTATCTCTGGTTCGCCATGTAGGGCGGGTAAATGATCGCGTATAAAGGCGCTGACTTTTTCGCTGTCAAGCTCTTCTCCGGCGCGTACGGTTGATGCGGTATCTAGCAAGGTAGTCATAGTGATCGTATTCTTCGCATTCTTCGTATTTTTTATTCGGAAATGCCGAGGCGTTTAGCTTGTTTTTTTAGTTCAAGTTTCGCGATTAAGCCGCGATGTACTTCATCCGGTCCATCTGCGATGCGCAGCACGCGCGCGTAGGCGTACAAAGCGGTCAGTGGAAAATCATCGGATAAACCTGCACCGCCATGCATTTGCATAGCGGCATCGATGACCTGCGTTGCAACGTTGGGCGCGATCACTTTGATTTGCGAAATCTCGCTCATCGCCCCTTTGACGCCGACGGTATCCATCATCCACGCTGCTTTCAAAGTTAGTAGTCTTGCCTGTTCGATTGCCATGCGCGCGTTGGCAATGATGTCGCCATTACCGCCAAGCTTGGTCAAAGGTTTGCCGAAGGCGACCCGACTCATCGCACGTTCGCACAACAGTTCTAATGCAAATTCTGCAGCACCGATCGCACGCATGCAATGATGAATTCGACCTGGCCCTAAGCGTCCTTGCGCGATTTCAAATCCGCGTCCTAAGCCACCGATGATGGATGATAAAGGCAGACGCACATTGGTGAAGCTGACTTCGCCATGGCCATAGGGTTCGTCTAGTGTGTGGAATACTGGGAGCATGCGTTCTATCTTGACGCCCGGCGTGTCTAGTGGCACCAAGATCATGGAATGCTGTTGATGCTTATCCGCCAGCTCGTCGCTGAGACCCATAAAAATTAGCACTTTGCAGTTGGGATGACCAATGCCAGAACTCCACCATTTGCGACCATTTAACACGACTTCATCACCTTCCAAGATCGCTGTTGCTGCCATATTTGTTGCGTCGCTAGAAGCGACCTCAGGTTCTGTCATGCAGAAGGCGGAACGGATTTCACCCGCCATCAAAGGTTTGAGCCAGCGCTGCTTTTGTTCGTCCGAGCCGTATTTGACTAGCACTTCCATATTCCCAGTGTCGGGCGCATTGCAGTTGAAGACCTCTGGCGCGATCATGGAGCGACCCGTGATTTCCGCTAAAGGCGCATAGTCAATATTCGATAGGCGTGCACCGTCTTCAGGTAAAAACAGATTCCATAATCCTGCTGCTTTCGCCTTGGCTTTGAGTTCTTCCATGATGGACGGTTGCTGCCACTGCGTCCAGTCAGTACCACCTCGCAATTGAGCAGCGTAGATTTTTTCTGCGGGAACTACATGCTCCTGCATGAAAGACTGCATGCGAGCAATTAGATCGGCGGCAGTGTCGGAGTGGGCGAAGTTCATAGTGCGCTTTCAAATGGGTGAAGTGCTAATGCCAAGTTTGTTGTATCAGCATACGGTCTCGTACTTAATTATTCAAATGAATAATATGAATGTGACATAATTCATTTCATGCATATATCTCGTACCGATCTCAATTTATTTGTCGTCCTTGATGCCATTTATAGTCAAGGCAATATCACGCGTGCCAGCCAGACTTTACATCTTAGTCAGCCCGCGCTCAGTCATGCTCTCGCTCGTTTGCGCACCATGTTTGATGATCCCTTGTTTGTGCGGCAAGGGGCAGTCATGGTACCGACGCCATTTACTCGTAGCATCATCACGCAAGTGCGCCAGGGATTACAGTTGTTTGAAGCAAGTTTGCAAACTGAGCAAAATTTTAATCCTATGCAGACGCAACGCAATTTCAATTTGGGGTTACGTGATGTGTTTGAAGCGACAGTTTTGCCACCTTTATTACAAAGAATCATGCAACAAGCACCGGGCATTAGCATTGCCAGCGTGCGTGTGGATAGACGTGAGATCGAACCTGCACTGAGCAGCGGCAATCTTGATATGGTGCTGGAAGTGCCAATTCCACTGTCAGGCAATATCCGCCAACAGCGCGTATCGCGTGATCGCTTGATTGTGCTATCGCGTAAAGGGCACCCACAGATGCCGAAGAAAAAAAATTTGCCACTCGACCTCTCGACTTACTTGCAGCAAGGGCATGTATTGGTGTCATCGCGTCGTCAGGGTATGGGTTTAGAAGATTTCGAATTAAATCGCGAAGGTTTGCGACGCCAGATTAGTTTGCGCTGCCAACATTATTTTGCAGCCTGTCGCGTAGTAAGCGAAACCGATTTGTTGCTGACCATGCCAGAACAATACGGAAAAATTGCGAATGCACAGTTTATGAACCGAATTGACCCGTTTCCCTTAGCAACACAACCCATCGATGCACATTTATATTGGCATGTGAGTGCAGAAAACGATACTGCGAATGTTTGGTTACGCCAGCAATTGATTGTATTGATGAATGGAGAGTAAGCTCTTGTTGAATCAAGTAGTGATATTAAAAGCCTCGTAGGCTGGTTCGTCTGCGTGTCCCGCTTCATATTTTTTGATTTGTAGTTTTGAAGTATTTTCAAAAAACTTTCTTACGAACAAGTGATTTAAATTAAGAAAGTAGATAGTAAGCGTGCAAACAATAAATAAAAACATCACAAAAAAACTGGAGACATCATGGCTTTACTTGAACTGTTGGCAAAGGAAAGGACGATTGCGGGCAAAGGCTTTAATCGTTGGTTAGTACCACCCGCGGCATTGGCGATTCATCTGTGCATAGGCATGGCGTACGGATTTTCCGTATTTTGGTTACCCTTATCGAAAGCCATAGGCATCAAAGACCCAGTCGCCTGCGCCAAGGACATCGGTATTTTGGCCGAAATTTTTTCCAGCAATTGCGACTGGAAGATCTCCATGCTAGGTTGGATGTATACCTTATTCTTTGTCCTGCTTGGTTCGTCGGCGGCGATCTGGGGCGGATGGTTGGAACACGCGGGGCCGCGCAAAGCGGGCGTGGTATCTGCATTATGTTGGTGTGGTGGTTTGGTGATTTCAGCGTTCGGAATTCATACGCATCAAATCTGGCTGATGTGGATGGGTTCAGGCGTGATTGGCGGTATTGGACTTGGCCTTGGTTATATTTCTCCCGTATCGACCTTGATTAAATGGTTTCCTGACCGGCGCGGCATGGCGACTGGCATGGCGATCATGGGATTTGGTGGCGGTGCCATGATAGGTGCACCATTCGCGAATAAATTAATGACGTATTTTGCGACCCCTACATCAGTCGGCGTGATGGAAACTTTTTTGGTGATGGCAGCGATTTATTTTGTATTCATGATGGGCGGTGCTTTATCGTATCGCGTTCCGCCAACTGGCTGGAAACCAGCAGGCTGGACACCACCGCCAGCGAGCAATAACAGTATGATTACCCAAAAGCATGTGCACGTGAGCCGAGTCTGGGGTATCCCGCAATTCTGGTTGGTATGGGGCGTACTGTGCCTGAATGTGTCAGCCGGTATCGGCATTCTCGGCATGTCTTCGCCATTGTTGCAAGAAGTGTTTGCCGGACGCTTAATTGGTATCGATGTTGCGTTTAATGATTTGAATGCGGCGCAAAAAATGCAGATCGCTGCGATTGCGGCTGGATTTACCGGACTACTTTCTTTGTTCAATATTGGTGGACGTTTTGTGTGGGCGTCAATGTCCGATTACATAGGACGTAAAGCGACTTATTTTGTATTCTTCATCTTGGGATTTTGTTTGTACGCCGCCATTCCGAGTTTTGGGCAAGCAGGAAGTTTAGCCTTATTTGTTGGCGCTTTTTGTATTATTCTGTCTATGTATGGCGGCGGCTTTGCCACTGTACCCGCGTATCTGGCAGATTTGTTTGGTACCCAAATGGTTGGCGCGATTCATGGTCGCTTATTGACAGCTTGGGCAACAGCCGGTGTGCTCGGTCCGGTGCTCGTGAATTACATTCGTGAATATCAATTAGCGCACGGCGTGGCGAAGGCGGATTCTTATACCATCACCATGTATATTTTGGCCGGCATGTTGGTATTGGGATGTACTTGTAATGCCATGATACGTCCAGTCGCTGATAAATATTTTATGACGGAAGCCGAGTTGGCGGTCGAGCGTAAGCTGGCGAATGATCGTGCATTTGCGGCGGAAGTTGGTACTGTTGACATTGTTGGTGGCGATAAGTCTTCCAGCCTTGTGCTGGTGATAGTTGCATGGCTGGCGGTGGGTTTGCCCTTGGCGTGGGGTGTACTGACGACGCTAGAAAAAGCTGTGGTGTTGTTTAAATAGCGGTCGTGGCGGATCATGTGCATGATCCGCCCGCAGCAAAATTGGTGTTGAAAATAGCGATAAGAATAAAAAGTAAAATATAAAAATAGAAGCCGAGAAAAATAGGATCTGATAATGAGCAAAGTAGTGATACCCATTCATCCAACGAAGGATGCTGAAAAAGCAGGCGCTATGCAAGGTGCAAGTAAACAACGCAAACGCGAAGCGCCGAAAGGGCGCCGTGTCGATCCGCAAGCCTTAGCAGAAGTGCAGGCCTTGTTGGGAGATGCGCCGCGCACAGCAGATATGCTGATCGAACATTTACACAAAATTCAGGATCACTACAAGGCTTTATCGGCAGCCCACTTAGCGGCATTGGCGCAAGAATTACGTCTGGCGCAAACCGAAGTGTATGAAGTCGCTACCTTCTACCATCACTTCGATGTGGTGAAAGAAAATGAAGCCATGCCCGCTGGATTGACGGTGCGGGTTTGCAACGGCTTATCTTGCGAAATGGCGGGTGCTCAAAGCCTGTTAGACAGATTGCCCGCTCTACTCGGTGCAGAAGTTCGTGTTATCGCGGCACCTTGCATAGGTCGCTGCGAGCAAGCACCCGCAGTCGTAGTCGGGCAACATGGCATCGCACAGGCAGATCTTGTCAAAGTCGAAGCCGCGGTGCAAAGCGGGCAGCTGAGCGCAGAAGTTGGTCATTACATGGATTACGCCGCTTATCAGGCACAAGGTGGTTACGCACTGTTAAAGGAATGTGTCAGTGGCAATCGCGAATTAGAAAGCGTGTTACGGACCATGGAAGATTCCGGTTTGCGCGGACTCGGCGGCGCTGGTTTTCCAGCCGGACGTAAATGGCGCATCGTCGGAGCAGAAGCTGGGCCACGCTTGATGGCAGTGAATATTGATGAAGGTGAGCCCGGTACTTTTAAAGATAGATTTCATTTGGAGCGTGATCCGCATCGGTTTTTGGAAGGCATGCTGATTGCAGCTTGGGCGGTCGGCATTGCAGATATTTATATTTATCTCCGCGATGAATACCATGCTTGTCGCGCTATCTTAGAACAAGAGTTGGTGCGCTTACGTACCGAACCGCCCATCGCTAATATGCCGACGATACATTTGCGGCGCGGTGCTGGTGCCTACATTTGCGGTGAAGAATCCGCGATGATCGAATCGATAGAAGGCAAGCGCGGCATTCCCCGTTTGCGCCCACCGTATGTGGCGCAAGTCGGTTTGTTTGGACGCCCAACGCTACAACATAATTTTGAAACCTTGTTCTGGGTGCGCGATATTTTGGAAAAAGGTGGCGCTTGGTTTGGCGCGCAGGGACGCAATGGTCGTAAAGGATTGCGTTCATTCTCGGTCTCTGGACGAGTAAAAAATCCCGGTGTGAAACTGGCACCAGCGGGGATTACGATACAAGAATTGATCGATGAATACTGCGGTGGTATGGCCGACGGCGAAGTGCTTTATGCCTACCTGCCAGGCGGTGCGTCGGGTGGTATTTTGCCAGCCAGTATGAATACCATACCGCTTGATTTTGATACTCTGCAACCTCATGGATGCTTCATTGGTTCTGCCGCAGTGGTGGTTTTATCAGAACGCGACAGTGCGGTGAATGCAGCACGCAATTTGATGCATTTCTTCCAGCATGAGTCTTGTGGTCAATGTACACCGTGTCGGGCGGGCACCGCTAAAGCGTCAGCGCTGATTGCGCAAGTTCATTGGGATCTGCCTTTGTTGGCAGAGCTTTCCACGGTGATGCGCGATGCCTCAATTTGTGGTCTAGGCCAAGCCGCGCCCAATCCTGTCGATTGTGTGGTGAAGTATTTTCCGCACGAGCTCAATCCAGTGAATCAGTAATTTCGTAAGAGCGACAACACTATGAATGCAATTACCCGCAGCCAGATGGCAGAGATGAATGTTCCTACTGTAAATTTCAGCCTGAATGGTAAAGAAATCACAGCGCGCAGCAATGAATTACTGATAGAGATCGCTAAGCGTGAAGGTGTCGAGATTCCGCACCTATGTTATCGCTCCGGCATGGAAAGCGTCGGCAATTGTCGGGCTTGTATGGTCGAGATTAATGGTGAACGCGTGCTGGCACCGAGTTGCTGCCGTTATCCTTCCAATGGCATGCAAGTCGTGACTGACAGCACACGCGCAATCAACGCGCAAAAAATGGTGCTTGAATTATTGCAAGCGGATATGCCAGAAACCAGCTATACACGGCATAACGAAGTCGATCAATGGGCAGAGAAATTACAAGTCGGTAAACCCCGCTTCGCCGCATCGGCAAACCGTGTGCCAGTGCCACAAGATGCCTCGCACGCAGCGATCACCGTGAACTTGGATGCCTGCATACAATGCACGCGCTGTTTGCGCGCTTGTCGTGATGAGCAAGTGAATGATGTGATAGGTATGGCTTTCCGTGGTGATGCCTCGAAAATTGTGTTCGATATGGATGACGCGATGGGCGCATCGACCTGTGTCGCTTGCGGCGAATGTGTGCAAGCTTGCCCGACCGGTGCCTTGATGCCAGCGCGTGATGCTGCCTTGGCAGTGCCGGATAAACAAGTGGAATCGGTTTGTCCTTATTGTGGCGTCGGCTGCCAGCTCACCTATAACGTAAAAGACAATCATATTCTTTTTGTTGAAGGTCGTGATGGCCCGGCGAATCATGCACGTTTGTGCGTGAAAGGCCGTTATGGTTTCGATTACGCGCATCATCCGCATCGTTTAACGGTGCCTTTAATCCGTCGTCCAGAAGCAAAAAAAACTGGTGACTTCGTCATGGATCCTGCGCATGTGATGGAGGTATTTCGAGAAGCGAGCTGGGAAGAAGCATTGGCATTCGCGGGTGGAAAACTCAAACAAATCCGCGATACCAAAGGTAAAAAAGCACTGGCCGGATTTGGTTCTGCCAAAGGCAGTAATGAAGAAGCCTATCTGTTTCAAAAGCTGGTCAGAGTCGGCTTTGGCAGTAACAATGTTGATCACTGTACGCGCCTGTGTCACGCGTCATCGGTGACTGCTTTGTTAGAAGGTATAGGCTCCGGTGCGGTATCCAATCCGGTGATGGATGTGACGAAAGCGGAAGTCGTGATTGTGATCGGTGCGAATCCGACGGTGAATCATCCGGTCGCTGCGACTTGGATTAAGAACGCGATAGAAAATGGCACCAAGCTCGTAGTGATGGACCCACGCAAATCCGATCTGGCGCGCATGGCACATCGTTATTTACAGTTTAAGCCTGACACCGATGTCGCTTTGCTCAATGCCATGATGCACGTGATCGTGCACGAGAATTTGGTGGATAAAGAATTCATCACTAGCCGCACCATAGGCTACGCAGAATTAGAAAAAAACGTTGCTGGTTACAGTCCGGAATTGATGGCACCGATTTGCGGCATAGACGCTGACACGATCCGCGATGTCGCACGCCTATATGCGACTTCAAAAGGCTCGATGATCTTGTGGGGCATGGGTGTGTCGCAACACGTCCATGGTACTGACAATGCACGTTGCCTGATCGCGCTGGCCTTGATGACAGGGCAAATCGGAAAACCGGGCAGTGGTTTGCATCCTTTGCGCGGACAAAACAATGTGCAGGGCGCATCCGACGCCGGTTTGATTCCTATGATGTATCCCGATTATCAACGTGTCGATAATGCCGCCGCGCGTGCCCGTTTTGAGCAAGCTTGGCAGTTACCAGCAGATACTTTAGATCCGCAACCAGGTTTGACCGTCGTTGAAATCATGCATGCGATTAAGCGGGGTGAAATCAATGGCATGTACATCATGGGTGAGAATCCGGCCATGTCTGATCCTGATGCAAATCATGCGCGCGAGTCTCTAGCCGCGCTTGATCATTTGGTGGTGCAAGATATCTTTCTGACAGAGACTGCTTATTTAGCCGACGTGATTTTGCCCGCTTCCGCCTTCCCCGAAAAAACCGGCAGCTTCACGAATACGGATCGCTTGGTGCAAATGGGACGTCAAGCGATTGATCCACCCGGACAAGCGAAACAAGATTTGTGGATCATCCAGCAAATGGCGCAACAACTTGGCTTGGATTGGCAGTATCCGAATGTCGGTGCGGTGTTTGATGAAATGCGTCACACCATGCCGAATATTGCCGGCATTACTTGGGAGCGTTTAGAGCGCGAACATGCGGTTACTTATCCTTGTCGTCACGAAGGTGATGCCGGTGAATCGGTAGTGTTTACCAAAGAGTTTCCGCGTGAAACCGGACGTGCGCGTTTTGTTCCGGCTGACATTATTCCAGCCGACGAACGCCCCGATGCGGATTACCCTATGGTGCTGATCACTGGTCGTCAACTCGAACACTGGCACACTGGCAGCATGACTCGCCGCACCGCGGTACTCGATGCAATCGAACCCGATCCAGTCGCATTGGTCCATCCGCTTGATTTGGTAGACATGGGCGGACAACCCGGCGACATCGTCACGATCACGTCACGCCGTGGAGAAGTAAGCTTGTATGCCCGCGCCGACGACAGTTCACCACGCGGTGCGGTGTTTGTGCCGTTCTGCTATTACGAAGCAGCGATCAATAAACTCACCAATGCGGCGCTCGATCCTTATGGAAAAATTCCTGAATTTAAATACTGCGCAATTAAGATAGTGTTGGGTGGAACAGAACCCGTGCAGGGTAGTTATGGCGGCGGTCAGGTGTTGGCGAAGTTACAGCAATAATTTGAAACCAGTACCTCTTGAGATTAGAAGAATTTGGTATCTAGATTACTTTCTTCTGAGTATTGTCCAAAAAATCGTAATTAATATGCCAATAGGGATGAGGCAGAGCACGAAAAAAAGTTTGAATGTGCTTAAAAGCAATAAGTGTATAGACTCTTGTTGACTGATTTTTTGACGGCAGTTTAACTTTTTATACATTTTAGGCTTCTTAGGCGATAAGTTGACGTATAGCTGCGGCTTCTTCATTCAACTGAGTTTGAAATTTGCCGTAATTTGATAGGTGCAGATGCTGATATATTTTAGTTTCTTTTATTGCTGTTAGTTTGGGTAATACTTGTTTCTGTTGAGCTTTTGGGAGCCATTGAAAGAGCTCGGTTGAATGCATTAGCCGAATGACGCCAGCCGATAGGAATATATGCCTGGGTTCACCTCGTGTCACTAATGAGTTTATAAATTGGAGATGGTTGTAATCAAGATCGCTAACATCGAGTTTATTGCGACCAACAGTGGGAAGGTGAAGTAATTCTATAAATGAAACTTCGGCAGCATTTTTGGGAGAGAACCCAATTCGAGAAAAATTTATGTGGTATCGCCTACCATCGCCGCGGTAAGAGGGTAGAAGAAATGGATGGTGGACTAAATGTTTCTGCCAAAATGCAACACCGTCTAAGTGATAGTCCAGTACATCTTGAAAGCTCGAAGTATTTTCAAGATTCCCTGCGTAATTTGCGTCTAATCCAACGAAAATAAATTTTGCGTTTTCAGGAACTGCACCTTGAAATGGTCTATCTCTAAAGAGTCGCGTCAATTCATGATTCGGATGTGCTTGATACATAATCAGGTAGGCTAGTTAGTTTACGCTAGGTGAAATTAACACGCATATAACACAATGACAAGGATACTCAACAATAAAACACAAAATTCTTGCCTGGTTTTCGATAACATCAGATTTGATGGATAAAACGTTAGATGTGTTCATGTATGGCACTAAGTGCTACAATTTAAATCCTTCTAATAGGTCCATAAACGCATGCGAATTTTCAAGACAAGGTGGTTTGCTCGCTGGGCTTCGAAAGAGGGCATGTCAGATCAAGCCTTAATTGATGCGGTGGCTGAATTGGATCAGGGCTTGATTGATGCAAATCTGGGCGGTAATGTCGTTAAGAAACGTGTTGGTATTGCGGGGCGTGGGAAAAGTGCTGGCTTAAGAACTATTCTTGCTTTTAAGTTTAAAGATATGGCCTTCTTTTTATACGGTTTTGCGAAAAATCAACAAGACAATATTGACGATAAAGAATTGAAGGCCTTGAAACTCTTAGCAAGACATTTGTTAGCGTATGACGCTAATGCGCTAGAAGTCGCAAAGAGTGAGCAAGAATTGGTAGAAGTGGAAATTGGAGTGAATCATGGCAAAAAACGATAAGTTGTTGGATGTATTGCATGGGACCGCGCAGGGCTTACATGCTGCAGGTACGATGGATGCGATGACTATGCGTGAATTTGATGCGCTGTGTTTGACGCCAGTGCAAGAATACAGCGCCGAACAAATTAAGAAATTGCGTTTGCGTTTTAAAGCTAGCCAAACGGTGTTTGCGGCATATCTTAATACCAGTCCATCGACAGTGCAGAAATGGGAACAAGGTCAAAAGCACCCAAACGGTGCATCATTAAAATTATTAAATTTGATTGATCGAAAAGGTCTTGAATTGCTGGCATAGATTCATGAGATAGCCAGATGCAAAGTGTGCAACATCCCTTACTGTCTTCTGCTAGCATCCACCTCACGCAAGACGTCGAGGTGCTGGATGAACACGGGCGCAGCTCAGTGATTGCGATTCCGGCGGAAAGACCTTTAACGGTTTACATCGATAAGCGCGAATTGGTGACTTTGATGACATTAGGCGCAAATCCTGAAGCCTTAGTGCTCGGCTATTTGCGTAATCAACGCTTGGTGCGCAACTTGGATGAAATTGTCTCGGTGCAAGTAGATTGGTCGGTCGATGCCGCTGCTGTGATTACCCGTAATGGTATTGCTGATATTCAAGAGCGCACCGCTAAAAAAGTCGTGACCACAGGGTGCGGTCAAGGCTCGGTGTATGGCGGTTTGATGGATGAAGTTGATACCTTGGTATTGCCCGCAGACGCCCAATTAAAGCAATCGGTGCTGTACCGCATCGTCGATACCATACGCACTCAACAATCGGTCTACAAACGCGCTGGCTCGGTTCACGGCTGCGCTTTGTTTTCTGATAGCGGTGAGCTGCTGTACTTTATCGAAGATGTCGGTCGTCACAATGCCGTCGATGCGATTGCTGGTTTGATGTGGCTAGACGACCTTAAGGGTGGTGACAAAATTTTTTATACTACGGGGCGCCTGACCTCAGAAATGGTGATCAAAGGCGCGCAGATGGGTATTCCGTTTTTGCTCTCGCGTTCAGGCACCACGCAGATGGGGCACATGGTCGCGCAAAAGCTCGATATGGCCTTGTTGGCACGTTGCAGCGGCAAACATTTTCTGTTGTTAAGTGGCAAACATCGTTTAGTCTACGAACCTCATCTATTGGATGCGACGCTCAAGTTGGCTTGATAGGCAGCCTGCTAAGCAGAAAAATCTACCATTTAATTGATCTGTCATACCTATTGCATCTCGACTATGCAATATGCTGGCTGAATGAAGCCTAAATCGGTATTTAGTCAAAATTTATCGAAGTCATAAATTAAATTGAGTTGATCTATCGGTCTCTGCTCTCTAGAATCGAATCCATTGCAGTTCCAAACTTGTTGTTGAACTTACTTTAGAGCTTATTCCAGGAGATTGATATGACGAACGAAGCAAAATGCCCTTTCAACCATGGTGCAGCAAAACACGCAGTCGCCGCAGGCGCACCGACGAACGCGAGTTGGTGGCCGAATCAACTTAAATTAAATATTCTGCACCAGCACTCACCCAAGTCGAATCCTATGGGGGAAGATTTTGATTATGCGACAGAATTCAAGTCGCTTGATCTGAATGCGGTGGTGGACGATCTCAAGGTATTGATGACCGATTCACAAGACTGGTGGCCAGCCGATTGGGGTCACTACGGTGGTTTGATGATACGCATGGCGTGGCATGCAGCGGGTACCTATCGTGTGTCCGATGGTCGCGGCGGCGCAGGTACAGGCAACCAACGTTTCGCCCCTTTGAATAGCTGGCCAGATAACGGCAATCTCGATAAAGCACGCCGTTTGTTATGGCCTATCAAACAAAAATACGGTCGTAAAATTTCATGGGCAGATTTGTTCGTTTTAGCGGGCAACGTCGCGCTGGAATCCATGGGCTTTAAGACATTTGGTTTCGCTGGTGGACGCGAAGACATCTATCAACCAGAAGAAGATATCTACTGGGGTTCAGAAACCGAATGGCTCGCAACCAGTGATAAAGCAAATAGCCGTTATGCTGGCTCAGTCGCAGGCTCACGTGACTTAGAAAATCCTTTGGCTGCAGTACAAATGGGTTTGATTTATGTGAATCCAGAAGGCCCAGATGGTAATCCTGATCCAGTCGCTTCCGGTCGTGATGTACGTGAAACTTTTGCACGTATGGCGATGAATGATGAAGAAACAGTTGCCTTGGTGGCGGGTGGTCATACATTTGGCAAAGCGCACGGCGCTGGCGATCCGACGTTGGTTGGACCAGAACCAGAAGCGGCAGGCATAGCAGAGCAGGGCTTGGGTTGGATCAATCAATTGGGTTCGGGTAAAGGCGTACATACGACGACAAGCGGTATAGAAGGCGCATGGAAACCAAATCCTACGACTTGGGACAACGGCTATTTCGATATGCTGTTCGGTTATGAGTGGGAGCTGACCAAGAGCCCAGCTGGTGCCAAACAATGGGTGGCAAAAGACTGCAAACCTGAACACTTGATTCCTGACGCACATGACGCTAGTAAGAAACATCCTCCGATGATGACGACGGCTGACCTGTCCTTGCGACATGACCCTGCCTACGAAAAAATCGCTCGTCGTTTCCATCAAAATCCTGCGGAGTTTGCGGACGCCTTTGCACGTGCTTGGTTCAAATTGACACACCGTGATATGGGACCTGTAGCGCGATATTTAGGTGCCTTGGTACCAAGCGAAACGCTGATCTGGCAAGATCCGATTCCTGCTGTGAATCATGCTGTAGTAGATGCAAGCGATATCGCTGCATTGAAAGCGAAAGTGTTGGCATCAGGTTTAAGTATTTCTCAATTGGTTAACACGGCATGGTCATCCGCCTCGACCTTCCGTGGCAGTGATAAACGTGGCGGTGCCAATGGTGCGCGTATCCGTTTATCACCACAGCGTGATTGGGAAGCGAATCAGCCATTAGAGTTGAATAAAGTGTTGGCGAGCTTGGAAACGATACAGCAAGAATTCAATGCGGCGCAATCCAGTGGCAAGAAAATCTCTCTGGCAGATTTAATCGTATTGGCTGGTGCAGCAGCGATTGAAGCCGCGGCGAAGAAAGCGGGACAAGATGTGCAAGTTCCATTCGCACCAGGGCGTATGGATGCATCGCAAGAACAAACGGATGTTGAATCATTTGCCGTATTAGAGCCAGCTGCCGACGGTTTCCGTAACTATGTGCGTGCGGGTTTAGAAAAACATGCAGCAGAGCTACTGATTGATAGAGCGCAATTGCTGAACTTGAGTGCGCCGGAAATGACAGTGCTGATCGGAGGTTTGCGATCTTTAAATGCGAACACAAGCAAGACTCAGCACGGTGTCTTCACTCAGCGTCCAGAAACTCTGAGCAATGATTTCTTCGTCAACTTGCTGGATATGAGCACTAAGTGGCAGCCATCAAATACAGCAGGCGTGCTCGAAGGTTGCGATCGTCAAAGTGGCGCAGTGAAGTGGACAGGCACCACGGTTGATCTGGTGTTTGGTTCCAATTCACAATTACGTGCCTTGGCCGAAGTGTATGCGAGTGGTGATGCGCAGCAAAAGTTTGTGAATGATTTCATCGCGGCTTGGAATAAAGTGATGAACGCAGACCGTTTTGATTTGGTGTGAATGTATTTCGAAAACGTTTTTCTCTCTTCGGTGAGAGATGATTGAAAAGTAGGGCGGGTGCAACCCGCGCCGCCAGAACGTGGTGCAATGCTAGCCGACCTATTTGCGGCGCGGGTTGCACCCGCCCTACAAATGCCAAGCCCAACAATTTGAGACAGTTTTATCTCAAATTGTTGGCTTCGTTATGCTCAGTGCCAACCTACGGCATCTGTTTCAAACCGCGAGGGCAAAGGTAACAAACGTTCCAAGGTCTCTCGAATTCGCAACAACTGCGGATCATTCGACGCGGCATTATCGCTGGTGTCATTGATGCAGAAAAACACCAGTTCACCAAAGCGTGCGCTTAAGTCAGCAAACTGTTGTTCGGCGTCGCTATCACCACTGCAAATGTAGCGATACTCAATTTCTCGTAAATAAGCGAGGCCCCGATGCAGCATCCAGCGCGGTACCAGATCGGGCACGATAGGTGGCCGCTGCCAGTCGCGAAACACGGTTTGTCTGACTTGTTCAAATAAATCTGGTGCTTCTTTTTCTAACTCTAATAAAACGCTTTTCAGCATAGGGCGCGGTGCATGTGCAAAGATGCGATGCACGTGTTGGTAGAGCGGATAACGTTGCTGTAACCAGTGCTTGGATAAAATAGAGGCGTTGACCAAAGCGGTCTCATCTTTTTGTAGCGTGCCGTAATCGGGGACTTGTTCTTGCTCCTTAAATACGGCAACACCATGTTGTCCAAACCAACTTTCCACATTCACAGGCGCACCAAAAAAGACATCGTCGTTCAGATAAATAAATTTCTCGGACAAATGCGGAATATGATGCAAATACGATTCAATATGACCCGAATCGAAAACCGGTAACGCTGTCGCAGGAATAATACTGGTGTGATCGATCAGCGTCATCCCTGCGGTGTCTTGTAACCAATCTGGCTTCTGGCCGTCAGTGACGAGATAGACATGACCATGATTCGGGAAGAATTTTTCTAAGGCGCGCAGATTGAAACGTAGTTCTTGATTGTCGCGATAGCGTCCGGCGACATCGCCATGGCGCGCCAGTTTTTGGCGTTCGACATCGTCTGAATTCGTCAGCGCATACTGACGTTTTGCGCGCCAGATCGGATCAGCGCCATCTACCCATAAATAGACGATATCAATTTTGTCTTTGGAATGATTCACAGCAGGAAGAAGGTTAGTTGATAAAGAAACAAACAGCAGATCGTTTTTTTGCTCGATTCAGCTGTTCAGTCTGGAAGTTGTTGCTATTGCTTTGAGCCTTATTTAGGCGATGCCGTTCTACAGATCCCGCACTCTACCTGAAAAGCCCGATTAAGGTTGGAGACACGCCATCGCTGCAACAATTGAGATTGGTTACCAGCCAAAAAACTCTGCAACCATTGTGAATTTACATTAAGCGGACTATGCTTGACTCTTCTCGTCATTCAAATTTGAGAGTCCCGTATGAAACTTATTTCTTGTCAATGTCGGCTATCGATACTCTGTGCAATGTTGGTGTGCGGCGCTTTTACTTCGACAGCGTCAGCACAAACAATGCCCGTGGGTGCCGACGTTCAACTTTGGCAGAAGGCATTGAAAATTCATCGTTCTGCCATCATCGTCGATGGCCATAACGATATCCCCACGCCGCTGGTCGATGAAGATTTTAATCTCGCGGCCAATTCAGTTGGCGTCTGGCATAAAGATGGCGATCCGTTTCATACGGACTTAGCACGTATTAAAGCCAGTGGTGTTACCGCCGAATTTTTCTCTATCTATGTTTCAGGCGATACGCTTAAAACGGGTGGTGCAATGCACCGAGCGATGGATATGATCGATAGTCGTAATCGCGAAGTTGAACGTCACCCTCAGGCATTGTCAACATGCACGACGGTGGCTGAAATCCGACAAGCGAAAAAGCAGCACAAAACGTGTGCGATGATGGGAATAGAAGGTGGCTACGCTATAGAAAATTCACTTTATGCCTTGCGCAATTTTTATCGACTTGGCGTGCGCTACATGACGCTGACACACAATGTTTCGCACGCTTGGGCGGATGCACACAATGACGTTCCTAAAAATAATGGACTCAGCCCGTTTGGTAAAGATGTAGTGCGTGAAATGAACCGTTTGGGAATGCTGGTTGATATCTCGCATGTGTCTGAAAAAGTCATGAACGACGTGCTCGATATTTCGACCGCACCTTTGATCGCGTCGCACTCAGGTGCACGTGGTGTCAACGACCACACTCGTAATGTTCCCGATGCAATATTAAAGCGTCTCGTGAAAAATGGTGGCGTAGTCATGATTAATTTCTTCCCTGTTTTCTTAGATGCCAGAACCCAAGCTGAGAGCCAGCAAAGAGAGATAAAACTCAAAACAGAGTTAGATGCCTTACAAGCGCAGTACAAAGATAATCCAGAAGCCAAAGCAGTGGCTGAACGCCAATTATTGGCCGCGCATCCTATCTACATCGCTGATTACACCCGCATCGTTGATCACATCGATCACATCAAAAAAATAGCCGGGATTGAGCATATTGGTATCGGCGCCGATTACGACGGCATTCCTATGTTGCCAACGGGCATGAACGGGATGGAAGATTTGGCCTTAGTCACTTATGAAATGCTGCGTCGTGGCTACACCGAAGTTGAGATTAAACAGGTCTTGGGTGAAAACTTTTTACGTGCACTGGCAAAAGCTGAAAAGCTCGCGCATATTCAAACTCGAAAAATTAGTGGTGATGGGAGTCTAAGTAAAATGAAATAAGCTGAAATAAATCTAAGTAAGCCTGAAGTGCGAGCAATCAAATCAAACATCAGCAAATCTTTTTTAAGTCTGGATCGGTGTATGGGGCTCGCTACCGATTGGTATGCAGTAACAAATAGCTATTAGCACCAAAGTGCAATTGGAGTAGAACTGAAACTTATTTATAGTGAGCCAGATATTACCCGATCAGATTTGTTCATCTGACACTTGAGGTAAATCTGGCGCTAGGCAATTTATAGATCGAGACATGACTACAAATATTGATTTCATGCTAAAAAATTTTCTGGAGCTTAAGCTGGGGGTGCACCAATCGCATCTGCCAGGAGTAGTTAAGGCCTTGCGATGGATCGTCATATTAGGCGTCGTGCAAGTTGTTTCTTACTTTATTCCTACCCCAGAAAATTACTATGGTATGGAACACTATCTTGTGTTGCATACGACGATGGAAACCGTTTCCATTTTCATCTCGATGATGGTATTTATCGTCGCATGGAACTCACGAGCCAGTCGTTATCCACATAGCTTGATCGTGTTGTCCAGCTTGTTTTTTGTCGTTTCGTTTCTCGATTTTTCACACACACTTTCCTATCCAGGAATGTCAAATTTTTTCACTGAAAATGACACAAACAAATATTTGAATTTTTGGATGGCGGCTCGGTTTATTGCCAGTTTAGGTTTGCTTACTTTCGCTTTGCAATCATTCGAACGCATGACGAGTCGATTCAAAAAGTATGTCATGTTCCTCTCGGTGTTGACTGTTTCTTTTGTTTTCAGCTGGCTGGTAGTCGTACATGAGGACTATTTTCCAATTTGGTTTATTCCTGGATCAGGATTAACGCCAATCAAAAAAGATTTTGAATACCTGATTATTGCTCTCAATATCGTTACTGCCGTAATTCTCTGGAAAAGACTAAAGTCTTCTCAGGCTTTAGATATTAGCTTGATGTGGGGCGCGGTATGTATTATGGCCATGGGTGAATTATTTTTCACCCTATACACGACCAAGACGGGCGCTTATAACGTGCTCGGTCATCTGTATAAAGTCATCGCTTATATTTTGATTTATCGGGCGGTTGTCGTTGAGGCGATAGAGCGCCCTTACCGCGATCTCGAAGAGTCGCAGAAAAATCTTGAATTGACCGTGAATGCCTCGAATACCGGTTTGTGGGATTTAAACTGGCTTACGAAAGAAACCTCGTTTTCCTCAGTGTGGAAGCAGCAAGTTGGTTATGCCGCGCATGAATTGGCTAACCATTACGACACATGGTTGGCGCTCCTGCATCCAGAAGATCGACAACGCGCAATTGACGTGTTCCAGACTTTCTTAGATACACCATCAATGACGAAATATGAGAACGAATTTCGACTTTGTCATAAAGACGGTAGTTATCGGTGGATCTTTGCGCGTGGCGAAAAAATCAAGGCGGCAAATGGTTTGGTCGAGAGAGTGGTCGGATCGCATACCGACATTACTGTCAGAAAGGTCGAAGAAGATCGTTTCCGCAGTGCGGTGCAGGCGTCCCCGAATGCCATGATCATGGTGAACGCCAAAGGTATCATCGTCCTCACCAATTCGCAGACCGAGAGTATGTTTGAGTATCCCGATGGTGGACTGATCGGATTGCATCTGGATAATTTGATTCCTCGTTCAGTGGAATCAAGTCATCAGCGCAATGTTGAAAACTATCTGAAAAGCCCATCTGACCGACCAATGGGGCAAGGACGATTGCTATTTGCGCGACGTTGCAATGGTGAAGAGTTCCGCGTCGAGATCGGTTTGACGCCAATCACCGCGCAAGATGGAATTTATGTACTGGCATCAGTAGTTGATATCACGTCGAGAATTGAAGCGGAACGTCGTATTGAGAAATTGATTAACTATGATTTGTTGACCGAATTACCGAACCGGCAATTGATGATGGATCGCATGCAGCATGCGATGACCGCTGCCCAGCGTTCGGGTTCGCGCTTGGCGTTGTTGTACATGAATCTGGATCGTTTTAAACATATCAATGACACCTTAGGGCATAACGCAGGAGATGCTTTATTGATTGAAATTGCTAAGCGCTTATCATCAATCATTAAAAATACCGATACCGTAGCCAGAATCGCTGGTGACGAATTTGCACTCGTTTTGGAAGACGTGAACGAAGATGACGTTGCCCGTATGGCGGGTAAGGTACTGGAAGTCGTCGCAACAGGATTTCTGTTTGAAGGGCAGGAAGTGGTATTGACGCCCTCCATTGGCATCGCGATGTTTCCGCAAGATGGCCAAGATGGCGAGAGTTTGTTCCTCAGTGCTGACACAGCAATGAACAAAGTCAAAGAAGACGGGCGCAATGACTTCCGCTTTTTTGCTAAGGCCATGCAACAACGTACCGCACGCATGTTGCAGTTAGAAAGCGCCATGCACCACGCGCTGGAGCGCAATCAATTCCAACTATTGTATCAACCGCAACTGACGATGGATGGCAAAACGGTGATCGGGGTTGAAGCACTTTTACGTTGGACGCATCCTGAACTCGGTTTTATTTCGCCTGCTGAATTCATACCTTTGGCAGAAAGCAATGGTCTGATTATTCCGATTGGTACTTGGGTATTACGTACTGCGCTATTGCAGTTAAAGAGCTGGATTGATGCAGGAATGAAGCCAGTGATTATGGCGGTGAATTTATCTGCAATTCAATTTCGCCACCCTAACTTGCGAGGGATGGTGACAGGGATCTTAAATGAAGTGGCTTTGCCGCCCGAATATCTGGAACTTGAATTGACCGAGAGTGTCGCAACAGCGGATCCGGTGAATGCGATCGCGGTTATGAATGAACTCCACAATTTAGGCATACGCCTCGCGATTGATGATTTTGGCACGGGTTATTCTTCGTTGAGTTATTTGAAGAAATTCAAAGTCTATAAACTCAAAATTGACCAGTCATTTGTGCGCGATATTGCGACTGATTCAGACGATAGGGCGATTGTGACAGCGATTATTCAAATGTCAAAGGGTCTGGGGTTTAGAACCATCGCGGAGGGCGTCGAGACCCAAGCCCAATCTGATTTCTTGATGGCACAGGGATGCGATGAATTTCAAGGCTATATTTTCAGCAAGCCTCTACCGGCAGCGCAGGCGTTGGAATTAATTCATACACAGCAGCAAGCAAATTTAAAATTGTGACAAATCACAAAATAAATTTTACCATTGGCATTTCCTTTTTTCTGAAGGTAAGAGATTAATTCCGATCGCCAATAGAACCCATGAAACTCATCGCCAAAAAAAGCACGCCATCGGACAAATATGATCAGCTCAATTTTGTCAGAGACGATGGCAGTAGTAGTCAGTGCAGCATGCCACGTCAAGGTATTTTGCCGCACGATCTCATTCATTATGTCGTCGAATCTGCATTGCCCTTTGAATTCGGATTTCTGAGTTTAGTCGCACACGGTGCTGACCCGACATTTGTGATGGAAAGCGTGCATGATAAAAATAACGCGCAAGTCAGCGCCGAGGCAGTTCAGGTAGAAGCCATCGTCGAAGCCTTACAAACGCAATTGTGGGCAGGCCAGTTCGATACCGAGATGTTTATCTACGCTGCCGAGATGGCTTGCACTGCGCGTAATACGGCACCGTACTCATTTGCCGAGATCGAACCCCGCACAGCGTTGTTTGAGCCCGCACTGGCTTTGGCGCAGGAATGGGCAGCAGTTAATTTTTCTTCCACGCTAGAACGCCATTTTAAGTCAAAGACATCATTCAAAAAAATTGAATGATGTCTTCAAACTGGCTCAGCCTAGGCGGTTTTTGTTAGTCGCATAATTCTCCCATCGCATCAGTATTTGTTTGTCAGCATTGGCAAACCTAAGCAAGCTGATGCGCCTAACCGGAGAACAACATGCTTACTTTAAGAAAATCACAAGACCGCGGTCACGCAGATCATGGCTGGTTAAAAAGCCAGCACAGCTTTTCCTTTGCCAACTATTACGATCCTGAGCACACAGGCTGGGGTAACTTATTAGTCATCAACGAAGACCGTATTGCTCCCGGCACAGGTTTTGGCACGCACGGCCATCGCGATATGGAAATCATCAGCTATGTCTTGTCAGGCGAACTGGCGCACAAAGATAGCATGGGCAATGTGAAAGGTATTCCACCTGGCGACGTGCAACGCATGAGTGCAGGGACTGGCGTGCGCCACAGTGAATTTAATCATGCCGAAGGCCAGCAAACGCATTTCCTGCAAATTTGGATACGTCCAAAGTTGTTGGACATCGAACCAGGCTATGAACAAAAAACCATACCAGGCGCAAACAAACGCGGTGCTTTGTGCTTGGTCGCCTCGCCAGATGGTGCGGGACATTCGGTATCGATGAATGCCGATGCTGCGCTCTACGCAGGCTTATTTGATGGCGCGGAACAGGCAGAAATGCGTTTGAGCCCTGCTCGTAAAGCTTACGTGCATTTGATTCGCGGTGAGTTGACAGTGAATGGCCAGCAATTAAACAGCGGCGATGCTTTATTGGTCGCGGATGAAAGCAGCTTGCAGTTCAGTCAGGGTCAAGACGCCGAAGTATTAGTCTTTGATCTGGCCGCGTAGTTTTCACAATCTAGCAGGATCAAATTGCCTCTTGGCTCAAGGGTTTCGAATTGAGCTACAAACGCCGGGCCTTACTTTCCCTTTCCCGCAAGCTGGAGAGGGCTAGGGTGAAGGTGGTTTGAAATTTGCGACAATCTTAAAAAGCGCAATATAGCAAAGCGAATTCTTCCGAACAATATCCGAATTCCGTCCGGAAGAATACCCGCAAAATAGCAAACAACGTTGCATCAAAAGATAACATATTGAAAGGAAACATCATGTTTAATCAATTACAAAATCCCTTCGCCTTCGCGGCTCGTCTCTTAATCGCAGCCCTATTTTTACCGGCAGGTCTCGCCAAAATCACAGGCTTCGCTGGCACGGTAGGCTATATCGCGTCAGTCGGCTTACCTGCACCCACATTGGCCGCTGCGGCTGCAGTCATACTAGAAATCGGTGGTGGCATCGCTTTGCTCGTTGGTCTGGGCACACGCTACGCTGCGTTAGCACTTGCCTTCTTCACGCTAGTCGCTTCCTTCATTTTCCACGCCTACTGGGCTGTACCTGCGGATCAAGCTTACGTCACACAATTATTGTTTTTCAAAAACATCGCCGTCGCCGGCGGCCTGATGGCAATCGCTGCATTCGGTGCAGGTGGCTGGAGTTTGGATGCGCAGCGTGGGGATTGATTGATGTTTGCGATGTGCTTGATTAGGCACCATGGATCAAAAGCACAGAACGATTGGCTGCAAGACGTATAGACACTAAATGCCCGCCCATTTCAAGGGGCGGGTTAGGGGAATGATGGGTTTTATTTGAGCACGGCAAGTTCTATACTGTCGAATTAAATGGTGTCTGGTTTTGACAGTTGAAAGAGATCGTGTCCACACTACAGACTAGCAGCGGCCTTCTTCAATTCGTAACCAGGTAGAAATTGATCAGAAATCGTCAAAATAGAAAACAGATTTCTTTTCAAATTTTCCTCCGAGAGTTCGCCATCTCTTAATGCAGTCTGTAATAAATGAAGTGCCATATCGGCGAGAAGAATTCTCTGCTTTTCTGACCAGCCCGATTCGCCGCGTATCGATGGATCTTTTTGATATGACGATTCTGTCAAATCATGTGCCATTTTGCTTAGCGATAAAATTTCTTTTCTAGCGGCTGCGTCCATTTACTTTCTTCCTTTAAAAATCTATCGTCACCATTGAGAGTGCTTGTAATCAAAAAAACGGCTCCCGCTAAGAGGGCGATTAGGTGACGAAAGCACGTCGCACATCGCACTGTGCAATGCGCGATTATGACGCACTTGTTCCTTCTGCCAAAGCCTTCAGATTACGGAGTGTGACCGGCAGGCCTGCGTTCAACTGTTTAGACAACATCGGACCTAAAATAAAGGAAAGAAAACCTGAGAATGTCACTCTGTGAATGACTTCAGTTGCCTCTGAAATTGCTCTGAGCTCATGTTCGAATAGCATGCAAAAAAGAGGAATTTTCGATTCGACCGTGAAGCATTTTCCTGGTGCCACTTCAGTAAGAAGCATAGGAACGGCCATGCCCTTAGGTGGCGTGATTCGACCGCGGCTGCCCACGCGAAATGGCCCCTCGATAAAGGCCTGCTTGGTATCTGGATCCCAAGTGTGCCAGTTTTGGACATCCTCGTAAATCCGGAAGATCGTTTCGGCTGATGTGGCAATGGTAATTCGGTGTTCAACTTGCATTGAGAACTTTCAAAAAAGGTTATTGTATTGGCGCTTGAGTGTTCGTGGTCAGTCGGCCGTTCAATCATCTATATCTTCTACTCCATCATCCATATGTCCATCCAAGAGAGCTTCGGAAAAAACAATTGCATCGACTCTCTCAACGTCCCTCAGTTTTTTAGCGGCATGGAGACAAGCGATCGCTGCTAGTGAACCGACAACATAACAAACGCGGTTGTAGTTCCACGGCGAGTAGTAGAACGCAACCAGATAGCCTAATGCCGCCACGAGTACTAAGCCGTGTGCTGAAAAAATTCGACGCCATTTTTTTTCATAAGCGTTTAGTTCATCGATGGTGAGGATGAGAATTTTGTTGGTCATAGATGTCTGTCAGTAAGTTTAAGTTTCGCGCTATTGTTTTGGGGGAGCTTTGAAATCACACCTGCAGAATCTGGACGTGCAGAGGGAAGTACACGTTTGCACATGCCAATACTAACGAGTGCGCGCCGGGCTTGTCATGACCCTACGACATTCAGAATGAGAAACATACTAAATCCCAAATAGGTAGCAAGGGCAACAACTGCAGCCGCTATCGTTTTATCCCAACGTCGAACGGACTCAAGTGAACAATGATAGGTGCTCCAAGCAGCAAGTACGGCAGTCAGTAACGCCCCTGTAGCTAGCGGGAAGTAGCCAGTCGGTGTGTTTGATTGTGATGTCAGATAGGGGAAGATAGATCCCGTAAAGATCGCCATTGTTGCGATCACGGTGACTAATGGCATCCATGAAATGAGTCGTTGATTCATGAGTAGTAGTTGAAGTTAAATTTGACGATAGGTTTTTAAATTTTTTTCAATTACGTAGTTCGAGCCGAATATCTTTCGTGCCTGGATTACTAATTGATTCAACGACCCAATAAACTTTTTGTTCAACTGTGGTGTTTGCAGGAATAATGACATGTGTAAAATCGATGACAGCTGATGCTAATGAATCTTTATATGTTCTGGTATCTATCGTGGGCGAGACCAAGTAGAGCTCCTTATTGCTAAACGGCAGGTTATCATTCGTGGTATTTCTGATAATTAAACTGCCTTCGATCTTATATTCTTTTTCACTTACCGGTGAAAACGTGTTGTTAACCAATGCTGTGATAGTTAAGCCACCTTTTTGCGTTGCTAGACTAATTTTGTTGTCGCACGCAGCCAAAACAAAACAGATCAAAGCGATGAGGATATTTTTCATTCTCATTCCTTCAAAGTGAGTAAATTCGTAGTGTTGGTGTACAAGTTTGTGCGTTTTCCGGCGTGATCGTTTTCTTCCATTCTTCATTTTGAGTGAATGCGGGAATCGAGTAAATTAGGCAGAAAATCAAAATTAATTTGCGCATGTGGAGACTCTAGGTAAATGGCATTGTTAAATCGCGGCCTAAAGTTAGCATATTGGTAAATAATGGGCAATGGGAATTACTATCTGTCCAAACCGGAATCAATTTTGGTTTTCGTCCGTAAAATCGACAATCTTAAAAGGCTATGAAATTGACTAAAACCATGTGCACATAATTCCCCACGCTAATCATACATTCCTCGATTAACATACAATGCCACCATCCAAGCAAAATCCACGCAAAGTAAAATACCTCGACAACACACCAACCCAACCCGAAAGCCCACCATGAGTTCTGCACGTGATGTATTGACGCCTGCATCTTTAGCGATGTTAGAGGTGATCGCCGAAACCGGAAGTTTTGCGGCGGCTGCGCGGCGTTTGGATATCGTGCCGAGTGCGCTGACTTATCGCGTGCGGCAGATTGAAGATGCTTTGGATGTTTTGCTGTTTGATCGTACTTCCCGTCAGGCGAAGTTGACGGAGGCAGGGGCCGAGCTATTGCGTGAAGGGCAGAAGCTGTTAGTGGAGGTCGATGCGATAGCGAATCGGGTCAAACGGGTGGCGACAGGGTGGGAGCCGCAATTGACGATTGCTGTGGATAGCATGATCGATCGCAGTACAGTGATGGAGTTGTGTGAAAGTTTTTTTCAGTTAAATCCGCCGACACGTTTGAAGCTACGAGCGGAAACTTTGTCGGGTACGTTGGAGGCTGTGAGTTCGGGGCAGGCCGATCTCGCTTTGGGCGTGGTAATGGATGGCGTGCTCGTGAATAGTCAAAGCTCCAGCAGTTTGCAGCGTGAAAATCTGGGTACCGTATTTTTTGCCTTTGCGGTCGCACCGCATCATCCTTTGGCGCAGCATCAAGAGCCTGTGCCCGATCAGGTGATACGACAGTACAGAGCGGTGGCGATTGCCGATAGTGTGCAACGCGGCGCTTCTGTCTCTATCGGTTTGTTGAGTGGACAAGATGTATTTACAGTAGCGGATTTGCCAGCAAAGTTAGATGCGCAAGTGCGTGGTCTGGGTGTGGGATTTTTACCCACTTGTGTTGCGCAATCGTATATTGATACCGGACGTTTGGTCGAGAAAAAAGTCGAACGCGCGCAGCAGCAGGTGCAGAGTTATTACGTGTGGCGCCGTCAATCAGGGCATCATGGGCGTGCCTTGCAATGGTGGTTGGAACAATTGCAATCGACGGCGACCCGCGCTGCGTTGCTGGGAACCCGTCTTCGTTTGCCTTAGCTTGGTTGCCAAGCTGCACGGGGTTCTGTCATGGGTTGAGTATTCTGCTGTGCGGGTAAATGGATGCCCGCTAACATGCAGCGCACCGAGCCTCCGGCAGATTCTATAGTGGGCACATCTAATACCAATAAGTCGGCATATTTTTCTATCTGTGCGATTTGATTTGAATCGAGGCTGCCCAAGGCGCTGGACGAAAGCGCCAGTAATTTTCGGTTTGCCCCTTGTAACTCCAGCGTGTTGCCTGCGAATTGTCGAATTTGTGCTGGGCTCAGATTCACAATTTCTTTACCCGTACTTTGTAATTGCCGACACAGTTTCTCACGTTCATGATAATCCGGAATGCAGTCTAGACCGACCATCGCAAATCGATTTGCCACACTGAGCATGACATTGGTGTGATACACCGGTGCGCCTGCCATTTCTGCTTGAAATGGATGCGCTTGATAATCTAAGGCTGTGCACAAAGCCAGTAGTGGTTTCAATTGCGTGCGCTGTGACAAACAGGCATAAGCAAGGCGAGCCTGATGATCAAATATGACCGAGCCTGTACCTTCCAAAACATCCCCTGTATCGCCGTAATGTCGCAAGTCCGTGACGCTGTGTAGGTGATACTGCCGCGCCAGAAAGTCCAGAATATCCTGACGCACTTCGCGTTGACGATTGCGACAGCGCATAGGGTAGAGAAAAAGTCTGCCATCTTGGTGTGTGGTGAACCAATTGTTTGGAAAAACAGAATCGGGCGTATCGTGTTCTCCCGTATCTTCGAACAAATGCACCGTGACGCCAGCCGCGCCTAGTTGCATGACCATGTGGGTGACTTCCGCATAAGCACTGGATGCGATGTTCGCCGTCTGATCGTTTGCTGATTCAACTTGAAAACGATTGTCATGCATGGTTTCGCGATTTGAATAGAAGCGATGAGGGCGCACCATCACGACGGCGTTTGGCGTTTGACTAATTGCTTGCGGACGGGCTTGTAGAGTGTTTGACATAGACATTTCGTGCGGCTTGAACACACACGCTTGGATTGTTGATGCCGCCTATTGTGGCAACGAAGCGTGTCAGGCAGAAGTTGGCAATTTGCACATTCTTGTTGGATTACATGGCACTTTGCCTAGCGGTTTGTGCAGATTGTTGAAATGTGTTCGCGACGAGATTGTGACGACGAGATGTTTGCTTTAAGCTTGCTGTAGCTTCTGCTATCACTTCCACTTATAACTTCCGCTAACTGACTATAATTTATGGATGATATTGATCATCAATTGCTATCACTACTACGCAGCGATGCGCGCATTCCGGTCTTAACTCTGGCGCAAAAATTACGTCTGTCGCGTACGACGGTGCAAAAGCGCATCGATAAATTAGAAAGCAGCGGTGTAATTTTGGCCTATACCATCAAGGTGAAATCTGATGCCGAACCGCATCAGATTCGCGCGCAGATGAATATCGCGCTGGAAGGCAATAGTGCGCATGCCGTACATGCAGCGCTGCGTACTCTACCGCATGTACATAGCTTGCACACCACCAATGGCAAATGGGATGTGATCGCCGAAATTCGGGCGGATAATTTAGAAGTCTTGAATTTGGTCTTAGGAAAAATCCGTACGATTGCCGGGATTGCGACTTCCGAAACCAATATTTTGTTATCTGTGCTGAAGTTGTGAGCCGACGTTGTCGGGTAAACCTGCGCGCTGTGTTGAATACAAAACCATCCTTGCTAACTTTCTCCGTAGTGGTTTTTTTGACTGTTTCCGCAATCGCATAATGTTGTTCAACGCTTCAGAATAGTGCTACATTGTTCGCTTCCAAATGTGTACAGTGCTCAGGGATGACCATGAAAAAAATTGATCTATTGTGTGCCTTAGCAATCTCTTTAGGGTCCTCCAGTCCGGTGCTGGGGCAGGCTAAGTTAGCGCCTGTGGCGTTGCCTGCAGCAATTAACGAAGCGAGCATACGCGCAGCGGCAGTCGCTTCATTTCCTGAATATCTGGCTTTGCTGGCCTTGCCGAATGACTCGATTGTGAGTGCGCAGGATATTCAGGTGAATGCCAATCAGTTAGAAAAATTATTTCAGCAACGTGGCTTTACGACCCAGCAATTTGCGAATCAGGGTAAGCCGCTGGTACTGGCTGATTACGTCTCGAATTCTGTAAATCCTGGCAATCCTGCTAATCCACCAAAGAAGACAATTTTGTTCTATTTGCACTTTGACGGGCAACCAGTGATTCCATCTCAATGGGCGCAAGCGTCGCCGTGGCTCCCTGTGGTGAAGAAAAAAGATGCGAACGGCAAGTGGCAGATCGTCGGTGCTGACGAATTATTACGGCCCGATTTCGATCCTGAACTACGCGTGTTTGCACGCGCTGCCGCCGATGATAAAGGGCCAATCATGATGTTCTTGGCGGCACTCGATTTGATGCGTGCGCAGGGCATCACGCCCGCAATCAATATTAAAGTCATGCTAGATAGCGAAGAAGAAGTAAATTCGCCCGGTATCGTCGCGTTGGTGAAGCAAAAGAAAGATTTCTTTAAGGCTGATGCCTTAGTGATCCATGACATGGCAGCACATGCAAGTGGCCGTCCTACGGCGATCTTTGGTAATCGTGGCGTGCAGACTGTCAGTCTGACTGTGTATGGTCCAAAAGCGCCTCTGCATAGCGGGCATTACGGCAACTTTATCGCCAATCCTGCCTTTAGTTTGGCGCGCCTATTGGCGAGTATGAAAGATGAGCGTGGTCGTGTTCTGATCCCCGGTTACTATGCTACAACCAAGTTGAATAAGGAGGATTTACGAGCCCTCGACGCGGTCGCTGATGATGAGGCCGCTATGAAGAAACGGGTTGGCGTTGCGGCAACGGAGCAAGTTGCCAATAATTATCAACGTGCTTTGCAATATCCTTCGTTGAACATACGTGGTATGGCGGCGGCCAGTGTGGGCAATAGTGCGGCAAATATCATACCGAAAGAAGCGATCGCTGAAATTGATATACGTACGACGCAGGAGGCCGACGCACGATATTTAACGGATTTGCTCCAGAAGCACATCGTCCGTCAAGGTTTTCATGTCATCGACCATGCACCAGACGATGCTGAGCGCCAGCGCTACCCTAAATTATTACAGATGCAAACTGGCTTACCTGCCTCTGCCGCACGTCAGTCAATTAACGCACCTGTACGGCAGTGGGTAGAGCGGGCGCATCAATCGGCTTACGCGGACTTGACTGCTAGTGCGGGCAAGCAGGCTAATTATCAACCGATGTTGATTCGGGCATCTGGTGCAACCGTACCCACGCACGAAATTGTGAGCCCTTTAGGATTACCGTTCGTGATCGTACCGACTGTGAATGTCGATAATAATCAGCACACCTATGATGAGAATTTACGTATGGGGAATTATCTATCCGGCATGCGTATTATGTTAGGTTTGCTCAACACCTCTTATCCTTGAGGTCGGTATAGCATGTAGTAATCTTGTTGCAAACTCTGTGCTCTTCGTGGGCGGATTTGGCTTTGTGCCATAATGCAAGACAGACTAACGTTCAAGTCTTCATCTTTATTAAAACTACTGACACTCTTATCTGTATGGCTTCGTTGAAGTATATTTGTTGTACCGCATGGACACACACTTCCAAGCCCAAGCGCAGCATGCGTACGTCAACGCTAAGTTTACTATTATCAATAAAGCAGGCAATAGTATTACTAGTGGTATTCCTAGCAGTATTCTCAGTGGATACTGCCAACGCTAAGGTCATCAAAGCGTACACCGAAGAATGGCCGCCCTATAATTTTTTGCGTGATAAAGAAATTTCAGGTATCTCCACCGACATCTTGCGTGCTGCTTGTGCCATGGCGAGCATCGACTGTGATGTGCAATTAGTCCCCTGGAATCGCGCCTATAAAACAGTGCAGAATACACGCAATACTTTGATCTATACGATTGCCAGAATTCCCGCACGCGAACAACAGTTCATCTGGATAGGACCTATCTTGCCGCGCACTACTTGGATATATGCGCGGACACAAGTGGCCGATAGGATTCATACTTTTAAAGATCTTGAACAATTCAAAGTGGGTGTAATTCGTGCTGAAGCCTCACTCACCGAACTGACCGACGCTGGTGTAACGAATGTGCCGATTCGCATTTTCAATTCAAATAATGATGAAATGCGGATGTTAAAATCTGGGCAAATCGACGTTGTGGTGAACACTGAAATCGGCATGGCGATGAATCAGAAACAATACAACATACCCACTTCTGACTTAGTAAAACTGATGAAGTTGTATGACGGCGGCGATTTGTATTTTGGGATGAATTTGGAGTCGAACCCTGCCGTGGTGGAGAAGCTTCAAAGTAGTGTGGAAAAGCTGCGGCGCGATGGAAAGATTCAGGCTATCGTTCAGCAGTACACGAAGACGCGTTAAGCGAAATTCACAGCCATTTATATCATTCAGCGCGATTTGAGAAAGCCCACTGTATGTTTTATACCCTCGCAGTATTATTGCTATTCCAATGCTTAGGGGAGGCGCTGGCCTTTGTTTTGCAAGGCACGCTGCACTGGAGTATCTCAGGGCCAGTGCTCGGCATGCTTTTATTATTTTTTGCCTTACTCGCTTCACCACGATTAATGGAACGCATAGAAGAATCTAGCCATCATGTTCTGAAGCACATGTCTCTGTTTTTCATTCCTGCTGGAGCAGGAATTATGGTTTCTGCGAATGGCATTGCGCAACACTGGCTCGCACTCTCGGTGGCGATTGTGGTCAGCACGGTACTGACGCTGATCGTGACCGCGGCGAGTATGCGTTGGCTGATGCCGCCGCCTGTATCTATGTCCGAACATACGGTCGAAGAATCGACAAACGATGTAATAGGCGGTGCGACGATTCAGACAACTGAACAAAACATGGAACCTCCGCCCGACCAAATCTCCGCGAAGCCGGAGCATTAGGATGTCAGCACCAGTCGATCTCTCCACGCTTTGGAACTATCTAACGCACACGCCTTTGTTGGCGATTGCACTTACCTTATGCGCCTATTTGTGTGCGATGAAGATAGCCGAGAAACTGCATTTCTCTCCATTGGCAAATCCCGTCGTGATCGCGGTGGCGATGATTATTTTAGTATTGAGTGGTACTGGGATTTCGTATGCCGATTATTTTTCCGCAGCGCAGCCTATTCATTTGATGCTGGGGCCGGTCACCGTGGCACTGGCGATTCCCTTGGCGCGCCAATTGCCGCGTTTGCGAAAAATTGCCTTTCCTCTGGGGGTGGGTTTATTGTTGGGTTCATTGACCGCGATCATGTCGGCAGTGTTAATCATCATTTGGATGCAGGGTTCGTATCAACTCGCGCTGTCGATAGGGCCTAAGTCAGCAACCACGCCGATCGCGATGGGTATCGCAGAAAAGATCGGAGGCATTCCTTCAGTCGCGGCAGCGATCGTCATTGTGACTGGCGCGATCGGTGCTTTAGTTGCACGTTATTTGTTTAATTGGATGCGCATTAGCTCTCCAGAAATTCGTGGCTTTGCGCTAGGATTAGCGGCGCACGGTATCGGCACGGCGCGCGGATTTCAGGTCAGTAAAGAAATCGGTACTTTCGCTGGCTTAGGCATGGGTTTAAATGGCATATTGACCGCATTCTTAGCCCCAGCGTTGGTGCCAGTGATTGTCAATTATTTCTTTCGGCAATAGAATTTAGATCTCTTATGCTTAAGTGAAAGTGAAGTGACAGTTAAATGAAAGATGAAATGTGTCGTGGTGCAACATCGCCACCTATCGCTCATCCGCAAAAATCCCGCGTTTTGACTGCGCGGGTTGCATCCGCCCTACAAAGTTCTCTATCAATTTTCTATCGCCACCGGTGTAAACCCCGCATCACTGATGCTGCTTGCGAATAAGCTTACGGACTTATCTGACACGATCTCAACTTTGTGCATGTTCAGATCTATCGTGATTTTTGCCTGTGCATCGACCTCTTGTATCGCCTTGGTAATCGTCGCTTCGCAGTGCTTGCAGGTCATATCGTCGACGTGAAATTGTGGCATGAGTTTCTCCTGATTGAAGTCAATAGTGGGTCTAGAGCGTGATTGTAGACTGAGTAAGCGCGGCGGGTTTGCGTTGGCGCATGATTTGTTGGATTTCGCTTGACCTTACCACTGTGGGAAGCTATATCTTGTTGAAGACGACATCCGGTATTGACAACCGGTAAAGCTCCAAGACAGAAAATACAGGAAATGAAGATGCAAAAAATAGTGAATTTGCCGATCGTGGGAATGACTTGCGCTTCCTGTGTGCGACGGGTTGAAAAAGCCTTGCTGACAGTGCCGGGAGTGCTGCAGGCGAGTGTGAATCTGGCGACCGAAAAGGCGAATGTTAGCGTGGACGCAGATGCTGCGGTAAATGCCGCGCAAGCCTTGATCGTGGCAGTTGAAAAAGCTGGCTATGAAGTGCCAGTGCAAACGATTAACTTGACTATCCGTGATATGAGTTGTGCATCATGTGTAGGGCGCGTCGAGAAAGCATTAACAGCCGTCCCAGGTGTCATAACCGTTAGTGTGAACCTAGCGACTGAAAAGGCGCAGGTAAAAATATTGGCAGGCGTGGAATTAGCTAGTTTGTTAGCCGCTGCAAAAAAAGCTGGCTATGCGGCTAGTTTGGTACAAGAGCAAGTCGCAGCTGCGCCCGAATCTCATGGATTCCAGAGTTTACTTGATGCAGGAAGCGGTTGGCGCGTGGTGATTGCTGCTGCACTGAGTTTGCCTTTGATGTTGCCTATGTTGCTAAATTTGTTTGGACTCGATTGGAATCTGGCCGGATCTTGGCAAATAGTATTGGCTAGTCCGGTGCAGTTTTGGCTGGGTGCGCGCTTCTATCGCGCTGGTTGGAAGGCATTGCGGGCAGGTAGCGGCAATATGGATTTACTGGTTGCGATAGGTACTAGTTCGGCATATGGCTTGTCGGTGTATTTGCTGTGGGCGCATGGCTCCCATGGTATGGGTCATCTCTATTTTGAATCGGCAGCGGTGGTGATCACCTTAGTGTTGCTCGGAAAATGGTTAGAAACACGCGCCAAGCATCAGACCGTAGAAGCTTTGCGCGCCTTAGAATCCTTGCGTGCGACCACCGCATTGTTACGCCGTGATGGCGTCGATATCGAGGTGCCGGTTGCTGAAGTCAAAGTGGGCGACATACTGATTGTCCGTCCCGGTGATCGTGTGGCAGTCGATGGTGAGATTATCGAGGGTAGTAGCCATTTGGATGAATCCCTACTCACTGGTGAAAGTCTGCCCGTCAGCAAAGACTTAGGTGCTCATGTGATCGGTGGTTCTGTGAATGCGGACGGCATGTTGCTGGTGAAAGCCACTGGCGTTGGTGGTGCCACAATGTTGTCACAAATTATTCAGTTGGTGGAAGATGCGCAGGCGGTAAAAGCACCGATTCAAGCTTTAGTCGATAAAGTGAGTGCCGTTTTTGTGCCAGTGGTACTCGGAATTTCCGCGCTGACTTTTTTGGGTTGGGGCGTATTTAGTGGCGATTGGCAAATGGCCTTACTCAATGCAGTCGCCGTCCAAGTAATTGCCTGCCCATGTGCGCTTGGTTTGGCAACGCCCACGGCGATCATGGTTGGCACAGGCGTAGCAGCCAAGTATGGGATTTTGATTAAAGATGCGCAAGCCTTAGAAACTGCACATAGCCTGACCGCGATTGCTTTTGATAAAACCGGTACTTTAACGGTGGGCAAGCCCGCGCTGGTGGCGATCATTAGTCAGCAATTTGATGATGCACAAATCATAGAATGGGCGGCCGCGGTGCAGCAGTACAGCGACCATCCATTGGCGCATGCTGTCATGCAAAAGGCAGAAGCCTTAGGTCTATCTGTGCCCGCTGTCACTGAGGCTGGAGCGATGCCTGGACGTGGTGTACAGGCACGGCTGGGCGAGCAGTTCGTCTACTTAGGTAATCAACGCTGGATGCAAGAGTTAGGGGCAGATTTGAATGTCTCCGAGGGAAGCAATGTGCTGAGTTATCGTGACGCGATACATCAGCAGCAACAGGCTGGTCGTACCGTATCCTGTTTGGCAGTGCAGCGCGATGGACAAGTACAACTAGTCGGTATCGTTAGTTTTGGGGATAGTGTTAAAGCGACGGCGGCGACCGCGATAGCACGTCTGCAAGCGTTGGGAGTAAAGACCATCATGCTGAGTGGAGATAATGCGGGAAGCGCGAATGCTGTGGCAACCGCATTAGGGATTAACGAAGTTCGGGCCGAAGTCTTACCTGCTGATAAGGCGACTATTGTGCGCGAGTTTCAGCAAGCGGGCTACACGGTCGGGATGGTTGGCGATGGCATTAATGATGCCCCCGCATTGGCCGCCGCTGATGTAGGCATAGCGATGTCGACGGGTACCGACGTGGCGATGCATACGGCGGGTATTACTCTGATGCGCGGTGATCCGGTTCTGGTCGCTGATGCGATTTCGATTTCACAAAGGACTTATCGCAAAATTCGTCAAAACTTGGGCTGGGCATTTATTTACAATGTTGTTGGTATTCCGCTCGCAGCGTTTGGCTATTTGAATCCTATGATTGCTGGTGCAGCGATGGCATTCTCGAGCGTGAGTGTGGTTTCAAATGCTCTGTTGTTGCGTAGCTGGAAGCCTTGGCAAGCGCCGCTGTCAGCACTGGGCGGAAAGGAATAAGCGATGAATATAGGACAGCTCGCGCAAGCCTCGGGGGTTAGCGCAAAAATGATACGTTATTACGAAAGCCGCGGGCTCATTGATTTGGCTGGTCGAAACGTAGCAGGTTATCGGCAGTATCGAGAGAAAGATGTGCATAGCTTGCGTTTTATCCGGCGCGCGCGCGATTTGGGATTTTCTCTGGCCCGTATCCAGACTCTGTTGGAATTGTGGCAGGATCAATCCCGTCAAAGTGCCGAAGTCAAACATCTAGCGCAACAATATATCGACGAACTCGATATGCAAATGGAAAAGCTGCAGCTGATACGCCAACAGTTGCAGGCCTTGGCGCAAGCATGCCATGGTGATACCCGCCCAGATTGCCCCATCTTGCAAGAACTGGCAGAGACTGTGCCGGTATAAAAAAACTGAGTATGGTCTTGTGACGATACTCAGTTGAGATTGGGTAAGGCGAAAAATTATGCTTTGGGATTGATGCGCACTAGTGTCGATTTTCCGAATAAACTTTCAATCAAATCGACCGCTAAAATCGCCGTCTGATTACGCAAATCCAGCGCTGGATTGAGTTCAACGATGTCGACTGAACCGAGCAAGCCGGTGTCGGCGATCATTTCCATGCACAACTGCGCTTCACGATATGTTGGGCCACCCAGAACCGCAGTGCCTACACCAGGTGCGATGTCTGGATCTAAGCAATCAAGATCGAAGCTGACGTGAATGTGGGTGTTTTCATCGGCGCCTTCGAGTGCTTTCAACATGACAGCGCGCATGCCATGTTCATCGATATAACGCATATCAAATACCGGGATTCCCATGTCGTGGATGAATTGGCGTTCACCATCATCCACACTGCGGATACCGATTTGACGGATTTCGTCCGGCTGCATGGCTGGTGTGTAACCACCATAAGCAATCAATTGTTCTGGACCATGACCCATCAAGCAAGCCACTGGCATACCGTGGATATTGCCAGTCGGGCTGATGGTCGACAAATTGCTATCAGCATGTGCATCAAACCACAATACACGTAACTTTTTGCCGTTATCTTTGCAATGTTTAGCAACGGCACTGATAGAACCGATTGCCAAGCAATGATCGCCACCCAACATCATTGGCATCTGACCCGCTTTTAATGCGTTACTGACTTCATCGTATACCGCTTGGTTCCAATCTATCGCCTCATTCAAATGACGCAAACCATTCACTGGTGCTTGCCACGGATTGGCTGGTCCATGCAAGTTGCCATGATCGATTACGGCTAAATCTCTGGCTTCCAAAGCTTGAACGAGACCTGCAACGCGTAAGGCATCGGGACCCATGCCAGCACCTTTAACACTAGCTCCGACGTCGGTAGGCGCACCTATGAGTGAGATCGTTTTCATTCTTGTCTGTTCACTTTCCATAAACTGAAGATTGTTCTTTGAGACTGCTCAACGGAACTGCACTGAGACCACTCATTGAGATTGTTAAATCCAAGCACAAAATGGATTGTGCTAATGGCCGTAATGGTACTGGCTTGTTGCATGATTGTGTCGAGAAATTATAGAGTCTACAGCAAGATTTTGATTTCTTAATTATCAGCTATAATCTTATTTTAAGAAATTAAATTTCATTTAATTGGTTTAAATGGAATTTAAATGTTGATAATTTAGTTTGTGCGGAATTAGTGCAGGATTAGTGCGGGAAGTGGTACCCGCCTTGCATGAAACAAATAAGGGGACCAGAGTATGGATAACTACGATTTGAACATATTGCGCCATTTGCAGGAAGAAGGGCGCATCAGTAATTTGCAACTGGCAGAAAAGATACACTTGTCGCCACCGCAAACTCTACGACGTGTGCGGGCGCTGGAAGAGGCGAAAGTTATTCGTGGTTACACCGCGCAGGTCGCACCATCCGCGGTTGGTTTGGGAGTGATGGCGTTTGTTAGTCTGTCCTTGGATCGCGAGCAATATCGCAATGTGCGTGAGATCGAGAGGCACTTCATGGCTTTCCCTGACATCATCGAATGCCATACGATTTCAGGCGATTTTGATTATTTACTGAAGGTGGTGGCAAGTGATTTGAAAGGATTGTCCCAATTTTTGACGGATAAGCTGATGCAAGTCCCAGGCGTGGGTAATCTACGTTCTATGATCTGCATGGAAGAGATTAAGCCAGTCAGTGCCTTGCCTATACGATGAAAGAAGTCTCAAATTCGATTGACGCGACTGCTGTGTCTTCTACAACGAATTCAAAAGAAATTCTGACGATAGCGATGAGCTACGGGTAAAATGCCAATTTTGTACGATATTGCTGCTAATACCTGTGCTGCCCAGCGTGCACGATTGCGCTAAGTTGGTAGGCAGGCTTTTAAAAAACTCATCTAAAGGTGATTCTTCATGTTAAAAAACAAATTTTTGGCTGCGGCCTTACTGGTAGGCAGTGCTTTTTTGAGCGCGCATGCAGCAGCACAAGTTTCTTATTTCGGTGGCTCTGTTGGTCGTGCGAAATGGAATTTTGATTGTGCTGGTGCAACGAGTTGCCATACAGCAGCGGGCAGTTGGAAATTGTTTGGCGGTCATGATTTCTCGCCAAATTTCGGTGTCGAAGGTAGTTATATTTATCTGAATGAAGTTGGTCTGAGTGATCCTATGCTAAAAGCGACCTTCAATGGTCGTGGTGCAGATTTGGCGGGCATCGCCAAGACCACAGCAATGAATAACTTTGTTGGTTTCGCCAAATTAGGCGTGGCTTTTATGAAGGGTGAAGCGATTGTTCAAGGTAGCGGCGTATCGGGTTCAGAAACGCATTACTCTAGCCAGCCTCTGATTGGTTTGGGTGTCATGTATTACATCGATAAAAAAATGTCGATCCGTGCTGAAGTGGATCACCGCAATGTGAAGGTGACCGGTTTTAGAGACACAACTTCTGGTGTCACTAATTTCTCAATTGGTTTGCAATCTGAATTCTAAGAATTCGCAGGACTGACCATGTAGTACAAAATGACATTCATGTTTGAACATGAATGTCATTTTTTTTGAGCGCTTTGGAGCCTTTTTCATACAAGCCAATCGCTGCTGGCAGCGTTATTTATGCGTCTTTCGATTGGAATCCGGAGGCAGATATTTTTGCTGAATTCGGGCGAAAGTCTTATCACGTTTCATTTCCTCTAATGCTTGGTTCCACTTTTCTACCAGCGCGGGCGAAGTCGCCTTTGAGACTGCGATATATAATTCACTTTTAAATAATTCAAAAATTAGTTTTACGTCACTGGCCTTAAAACCCGATGCCAGTGCCAAGCTTTCAACCCCGAGTTGCGAATCGGTGTACACCGCTATTCTTCCCATCATCAATTTCTTGAAACTAGAAATATTTGAACTGGCGCGATCCAGATTGGTAAAGCCTAGTCGCGTTAAGGTTTGGTCGCGAATATCATCGCGATAAACACCAATTAGGCTGATATTTTTTGCCTGCTCAATATTGTGAACTTGCAGTGGCGAATCGGCTTTTGCGTACAGCCCATAAATATTCGCCATGATAGGGCCGATCCACTGATAGGAATTTTCACGCTCAGGAGTGCGTGCCATGCTAAATAAGAGGGTATTCGGATTGTTGTCAATTTTGTCCAGGCCGCGCGCCCACGGCACGACTTGGATAGCGTCTGTATTACCGGTTCTTTTTTGAATTTCCTGCACGATCTCTATGGTCATCCCTGTCAACTTGCCGTCACTACCATAGAATTGCAGGGGGCGGTCTTCTTCACAATAAATCGCTAAAGTCTGCGCATGACTTCCCCAACTCAGCGCGCAAAGCGCGAGACCAAACCAGACAGCGAGTGAACGAGGCAAATAGATCATGTGCAAAAGTGTACTGGCGAATCCAATGGTAAAGCCAGAAATTCTAAAAACAATAAGGACTTTAAAAAGCTAGTCTTTTTCCTTGGCTATGACGGGTCTTTTTAGTGTAAATATCAAGATATTAAATAGTTTCTAATGGCGGAATTTGTCTCGGTTTGCGTGAGCTATCGGTTGCCACATAAGTCAACGTTGCTTCAGTAACTTTCACCGTATCTGCTTGAAGTCGATTTCTTTCTGCATAGACTTCGACTGATACGGTAAGCGAAGTGTTGCCAACTTTTACCACTTCAGCATAGAAGGATAAAAGATCACCGACAAAAACTGGTTGTTTAAACAGAAAAGAATTCACCGCGATCGTCGCCACTCTACCATTTGCACGGCGTGCAGCAGGAACTGCGCCGGCAATATCGACCTGCGACATAATCCAGCCACCAAACACGTCGCCATGGATGTTGGCATCGGATGGCATCGGCATCACACGTAAAGTCGGCATACCGGCAGGGAGTGAAGTTTTTGGGCTATCTGACATGGTTTTCTCGCTTTAATCAATGGCGCGTTGTGTGAGCAACTCGACGATGCAGTGAAGAGTGACTGAACGCGCTACAATCGTGGTTTGACGTAGTACGACATCACGATCAATTTCTACACGGTGGTGTTTCTTTTTTGTATTGCCTGACGCGTATTTTCGCCTAATCGCAGAAATGCTGTAGCGCAATAAAGTTCAATCATATAGCAAATTTCTATTCTTGATCGTAAGCCATGCGCCGATATTCACAATCTTCTGCACCAGCAAGTCCTAGCGCCGTACGTGGTGATTGGTCCACCGTTAAAACTTTATTACCATATTTGTGGGCTTATAAATGGCGCGTGTTGCTGGCGCTTAGTTTTCTGGTTGGTGCTAAATTGGCCAACGTTGGTGTTCCGCTAGTTTTAAAAGAACTGGTTGATCGCTTGACAGTCAATCCTCTTAGCCCGACGAGCTTGATGGTATTGCCGCTGAGCGTCTTGATCGCCTATGGCGCGTTGCGTCTTTCCACGACTTTGTTTACTGAGCTGCGCGAATTCGTCTTTGCCAAAGTCACACAAAGAGCCGTGCGCACGATCGCCTTGAAAGTATTCCGACACTTGCATGCTTTGTCTTTGCGCTTTCATTTGAACCGACAAACCGGTGGCATGACCCGAGATATCGAACGCGGGACGCGGGCGATTTCGTCTTTGGTGTCGTTCGCGCTCTTTAGCATCGTACCAACGCTGTTAGAAATTAGCTTAGTGCTCACTTATTTATTCGTCAAATATGATCAGTGGTTTGCCATTATTACTATCGTTGCTTTGATCGCTTACATCATTTTTACGATTGCTGTGACAGAGTGGCGCACCAACTTTCGCCGCACCATGAATGAATTGGATTCGAAAGCGAGTACCAAAGCAATAGATTCTCTGCTCAATTACGAAACCGTGAAATATTTTGGGAACGAAGAATACGAAGCCCAACGTTACGATCAGGGTCTGCAAAGCTATGAAAAAGCAGCGGTCAAATCACAAACAACGCTATCTATGCTTAATGCTGGACAGTCCTTGATTATTGCTACGGCGGTCACGCTGATTTTGTGGCGCGCCGCGCAAGGCGTGATCGATCAAAGCATGACTTTGGGTGATCTGGTGCTGGTTAACGCTTTCATGATTCAGCTTTATATTCCTTTAAACTTCTTGGGCGTGTTGTACCGTGAAATCAAACAGAGCCTGGCGGATATGGAAAAACTGTTTAATTTGATGGATCAAAACAAAGAAATCGCTGATAAAGAACAAGCACCGCCACTGGCATTGGCCGAACATGCCTCGCCCGATGTGGTATTTCAGTGCGTGAATTTTAGCTATGAAGAAAAACGTCAGATTTTGTTCGACGTCGACTTCACAATTGCAGCAGGCACGACCACCGCAGTGGTCGGCCATAGTGGTTCGGGTAAATCCACTTTGTCTCGTTTGTTGTTCCGTTTCTACGATATTCAATCCGGTGCAATACAGATTGCAGGACAAAATATCATGGACATTACCCAACATTCCTTGCGTCAGGCGATCGGGATCGTGCCGCAAGACACTGTCTTGTTCAATGACACGATAGGCTACAACATAGCCTACGGCAAACCGGGTGCCACGCAAGAGGAAGTGATCGATGTTGCGAAGGCAGCTTACATACATGACTTTATACAAAGTCTGCCGGATGGTTATGACACCATGGTCGGTGAGCGCGGTTTAAAATTGTCAGGTGGTGAAAAACAACGTGTAGCGATTGCAAGAACCTTGCTAAAAAATCCTGTGATTATGATTTTCGACGAAGCGACTTCAGCACTCGATTCTAAATCCGAGCAAATGATACAAGCGCAATTGAAACAGATTGCTAAGAGCCGCACCAGTCTCGTGATAGCGCATCGACTGTCCACCATTGTCGATGCGCAGCAAATTCTGGTGATGGACAAAGGTCGTATTATTGAACGTGGTACGCATGTGGAATTGATGACCTTGGCAGGTGCTTACGCACAAATGTGGGAACGTCAACAACATAGTAGTACGGTGACGAACGAGCTTGATGTCGTTGATACTGTCGACGCTTAGGTTTGCATTCGCCCAAAATTTCGTTTTTTCTGGATAAGTAATATGGAAACAAAATGGCTGGAAGATTTTGTCTCGCTGGCAGAAACCAATAGCTTTAGTCGCTCGGCTGAATTGCGGCATGTGACGCAACCGGCGTTCTCACGTCGCATACAATCTTTAGAGGCGTGGTTGGGGACAGATTTGATTGATCGCACCTCTTACCCTACGCGTTTGACGACAGCGGGCGAGATATTTTTTGAGCAGGCAATCGCAATGCTCGGTCAGATTAATAACGCACGGGCTTTGTTACGCGGCAAACGTACTTCAATACAAACGGCCGTCGATTTTGCGGTTCCGCACACACTTTCACTGACTTTTGTACCGAAATGGCTGAGTGATTTGCAAACCAATTTTGGTGATATTAACAGCCGCTTGCTTGCGCTGAATGTACATGATGCGGTGATGAGTTTGGTCGAAGGTGGCTGCGATTTGATGCTCTGTTATCACCACCCGCAACAACCGCTTTTACTCGATCCTGCGCAATACGACATGATCAGCATGGGCAGCGAAACCTTGCGGGCGTATGCGCGCTGCGATAAAAGTGCCCAACCCGATTTTATTTTGCCTGGCACCATAGAACAACCAATACCATTTCTAGCCTACGCGAATAATGCCTATCTGGGGCGGATGGTGGACTTGATATTGACGCAAACCAAGCAAGCTCTGCACTTGGATAAATGCTACGAAACCGATATGGCAGAGGGCTTAAAGATGATGGCGTTAGAAGGTCGTGGGATCGCTTTTTTACCAGAATCAGCGGTGACGCGCGAACTCAAACAAAAACAATTGGCGCGTGCCGATGGCGGTTCGGATGCCTGGGAAGTCAGCATGGAAATCCGGCTGTATCGCGAGCGTCCATCAGAACAAAAACCTGGTAAACCAGTCGTTGCGAAGCTATGGGATTACCTGACGCAAAAATCGCAATCGGCGAATAAATCAAAAACGGTACGTTCACAGCGTTAATGCGCTAGTAGGTTTTTTTTGTTTGTACTGATCGACCAATTTATGTGTGCATTTCCGTTGCTCTCAGTAACTTCTGTCACTATGATGGCGTCTATGTATAGTAACCTATTCGCTCTCTCATTTCTTCGTCGTCCGCACAGGCCTCACTACGTAGTGGTGGTGGCATGAATTTCCTTGAACATTTGCAAGCTGCTTTGCATCTGCTATGGTCAGTTGATGCTGATTTGTGGAGAATCATTGCGGTCTCGTTGCACAGCGCCGTTTTTGCGCTCCTGCTTGCGACACCGCTAGCACTTGTGTTTGCTTATTGGCTCGCCAGTCGCCGCTTTTTTGGACGGCGTTTTTTGCTGTGGCTGATTCAAGCTAGTTTGTCATTTCCGACAGTATTGATCGGTTTGCTCTTGTATTTGCTCTTGTCGCGCCAAGGTTTTCTGGGGAGTTGGCATTGGCTGTTCACCAGCAAGGCTTTGGTATTCGGGCAGGCGTTGATTGCCTTGCCGATTTTAATTGCGTTTGCCTTTACGGCGTTGCAGGCACTTGATCCGCGCTTGGCCGAGACCGCGATTTGCCTCGGTGCTTCACGTTCGCGCGTGATGTTGACGATTTTCCGCGAAGCGCGTTTTTCCTTGATCGCCGCCATTATGCATGCGTTTGGGCGCGTGATTTCTGAAGTTGGATGTGCGATGATGGTCGGCGGCAATATCGCTGGTGAGACCCGTACCATGACCACGGCCATTGCGCTCGAAACTAGTAAAGGTGAGTTTGCGCAAGGGATTGCTTTAGGTATGGTATTGCTGTTAATCGCTTTGGTGATGAACGCTTTGCTGCTGATTTTTCAGGGCGACGCAGGACAATCAGGAGCGCGCCTATGAATTTGCGAACAGTTCCAGAAAAATCAGCTCAAGATTTGTTAGTCGTCCATCACCTAAGTAAATCTTTCGGTGGAAAAATCCTGTTGGATATTGAGAATCTGCATTTGCGCACTGCCAGTGCTTACGTTCTAACGGGTATGAATGGCGTTGGTAAAACAGTGTTGCTGAGAATCTTGGCTGGGCTGGAAAAAACGGATCATTGTAGTCTTAGTTTTTTAGGCCGAGTGCAACAGCTCTCTCCCTATCCTGCGCTCATGCGTGAGGCCATCGTCTATGTGCATCAACATCCAGTGATGTTTACGATGAGTGTGGCAGAGAATATTGCCTATGGTTTGCGGGCACGTGGCTGGGCAAAAAAGCGGATTCAAGAAACTACAGAACAAGCCTTAGAATGGGCTGGGCTCAGCGATTTGCGGGATCGACTGCCTGCTGGTTTATCGGGTGGTGAAAAACAAAAAATCGCCCTGGCAAGGGCTAAGATTTTACAGCCGCGACTATTGTTGTTGGATGAACCTACCGCCAATCTAGATGGTGCAGCTCGTGAACAAGTAATCGCGTTAATCCCGACTTTGGTGGCGCAAAATAGTTCTGTTGTGATGGTCTGCCACGACAAAGATTTAATTAATCTACCGCAGATATGTCATTACAAATTGCGTGATGGGCGGATCGAAGACCGTAATGATAGACATTGTGATGAATCTTGAAACGTGAGAGAGGAAAGTAAATATGAAGAAAACAAATACATGCATCAAGATCACACGCTACTTGCTGCTGGTGGTTTTGAGCAGTATCAGTATTTTTCCCGCGACGGCACAAGACATTCTGAAAATGTCGACGACGACGAGTACAGAAAATTCTGGCTTGTTGAAATTTATTTTGCCAGCTTTTGAGGCTGAAAGTAAAGTCAAAGTGCAAGTGATTGCGGTCGGTACGGGCAAGGCTTTGGAGTTGGCAAAAAATGGCGACGTTGACGTGGCACTTGTCCATGCGCGCGAAGCAGAAGACCAATTCATTGCTGCTGGGCATGGCGTTAACCGGCATGATGTGATGTATAACGATTTCGTCATCGTCGGCCCTGAGCAAGATCCGGCTGGCGTAAAAAAAGAAACGGACGTAATGGCGGCACTAAAACGTATCGTCACTGCGAAGGCGCGCTTCATCTCGCGTGGTGACAATTCTGGGACGGATGCGATGGAGCAAAAGTATTGGAGACTGCTTGGCGACAAACCGAAAGCTGGCGCTTATGTCTCAGCTGGATTGGGGATGGGCGAAGTGTTGACCATGGCAGCTGAGATGCAAGCTTATACCTTAAGTGATCGCGCTACTTATGCTGCCTACAAAGCAAAGACGGGTCTGCAAATCCTGTTGCAGGGCGATAAACGCATGTTGAATCCTTATGGCATTATCGCTGTTAATCCACAGAAGTACCCCGATATTCATTATGCTGCGGCGATGAAGTTTGTTAGTTGGGTCACGTCTGCGGAAGGCAAAAAGAAAATTGCCGAATTTAAAGCAAATGGCGAACAGGTTTTCTTTCCCTACTAATTTATCGTCAACACTCTTACTTCCCACATGTCATTCGATGGAGTCAATAATTGAGCAGCACTATTAAACAAGAACATTCTCATCATGCAGGAAGTGATACTGAATTGGCGGAGGATTTTCCCGCCTACCCGGGCATTGCAATGGACAGAATCGTATTGGTCAGCACACCGCAGCAATTAACGCTTGCACGTCAGCATTTGATGCAAGCCAAAACCTTAGGCTACGATACTGAATCGAAACCGGTATTTACGGTGGGACACAGTTCGGACGGCCCGCACTTAATTCAATTGGCGACCGAAACCTATGCCTTTCTTTTTCCCTTGGTGAAAGTTGAGCAAAGAGACATGTGCCACGCGGTTTTGAAAGAAGTTTTGGAATCACCTCAGATTCGCAAAGTCGGATTTGGTTTGTCGGATGACAATCAAATGCTGATGAGAAAATTGGCCATTAAAATTACGAATGTGCTCGATTTGTCACGTAGCTTGAGCGATAACCGTAAAAAACAAATGGGGGCAAAACGTGCAGTCGAAAAATATTTCTCTCAGGTGCTGCAAAAATCTAAACGGGTGTCGACATCAAATTGGGCCGCAGAGCATCTCAACGATAAACAATTGAAATATGCGGCAGATGACGCGCAATCCGCGTTGCTAGTCTACTTGACGGCCAGTCAATTAACTGAATAGACTGAACTCCCTGGTCTAATTCAGGTCAAAGTGTGCTTACGCTTTTGCAACGAAGGAGTTCCATGAATAGTTGTCATCATTTTTTATTAAGCCTCACTATCTGCGGCCTTAGCGCCGCTGTGAATTTCGCTCATGCTGATGGGCTCACTGATCTTAAAACCGCCTTGAGTCGCCTACAAGGGCAAACTCCCTTAAAAGCGATCGTTGAAGCGAAAACCTGGAATCGACAAGGTGAGGGCAAAGATCTGGAAGAAACTCATGGTCATGCCAGCGTGAGTGTGGAAGAAAATCCGCGCGGCTTGCAGGTCTTATACAGCAAAGACATGCTGGCAAAATTGGAGACTGAAGAACGTCAGCGCGAAAAAGATAGTAAAGCAAAAACGCCCACTTTATCCGCGCTGAATGAAGTCAACTCTTCGGCACTGCGGCCGATGATTTCTGCGGCTGCAAGTTTGAATCGTAGTTTGGAGAAAGCTAACTTTAAAGGCGAGAAAGTCGATGTCTTTAATGGCAAACCTGCACGCTTATTGAATTTTGAAATGTCGATGGACAAGCTCACCGAAAAAGAGCGCAAGTACATGAAAAAATTTGACGGACAGCTCGATATTTGGATCGCTGCCGATGGCACACCGCTCGCTAGCCGTAGTACACAAGCAGTTTCTGGGCGAGCCTTCATCGTCATTAGTTTTGAAATGAAAAATGAAGAAGAGTGGATTTACGGCACGGTCGGCGATCGTCTGGTGGCATTGAAGAAGGAAAGCAAAAATAGCGGCTCTGGTATGGGTGAAAAAGGCGAAGGGAAGATCAGCAAAACCTTACAAGTCCAAGCCTTGTAAACGCCCACATTTTTCCGTGGATAAACAATAGCATCAGCAATATCAGCAATATCAGCAATAACAGATCAGAAAAAGGATGAATAATGAAAAAAAACGCACATCAATCTGCTTTCGGACATACTGCCATCAATTTGATACGCCCCGTGACGGCCTTGGTCCTAGTACTCGGTTTGCATGCCGTCAGTGTGCCGCAGTCTGCCATGGCGCAAGTGAGTAATACGAAAGAAACTGCTAACTCGGAACAGACCGCAAAAAAATTAATCACCCACGATGTCTACGCCAATTGGCGAAGCATACAAAATGCGGTATTAAGCCGCGATGGTCTGTGGGCAGCCTATGCGCTGATCGGACAAGAATCGGATGGCGAAATTGTCGTTAAGAATTTACGCGATGGTCGCGAGTGGCGCGCGGCGCGTGGGAATATGCCCGTATTTAGTTTTGATGGAAAGTATTTGGCCTTCGCGATTGCACCGACACGTGCCGAATTAGAGAAAGCAAAGAAAGCGAAAGTCAAACCAGAAGACGCACCGAAGCCCGGCGTGGGTGTAATCGATCTGGCGACAGGCAAGCTGGAAAAAATCGACAGAGTAAAACGCTTTAGCTTTGCGGAAGAGGGCGGTAGCTTATTGGCGGTATTGTCTGAGCCTGTGAAAGAACTGAAAAAGGATGCTAAGAAAGATGAGCCTGCCAAAGCCGATGCAGATGCAGATGATCGGTCAGATGTAGAAGATCAACAAGCGGTTGTTGCAGGCGCTATGGGCGCAGCAGGTGCCGCCAAGAAAAAAGAGCCTGGTACGGAATTGATCATTTGGGAATTGACTAGCAATAAAAAAATCTCGATCAATGATGTGGCTGACATCCTTTGGAATAAATCTGGCAACCTGCTGGCTTATACAGTATCGGTGAAAGAAGCTAGCAAAGACGCAGCGAAAGAATCAGCGAAAGAGGCTGCAAAGGATGCACAAAAAGAAATTGTGCAAGAAGGCAAAGATGCTACCAAGGCCGAAGCGAAAGTCGCCTCGGCAGCGAGTGAAGGTGTGTATTTGTGGTCCGCGGCAAGCGCAGAATCCAAACCGGTCTTGCAAGGAGCAGGTAGTTACAAACATTTGAGTTTCGATGAGCAAGGTAATCAACTGGCGGTCTTGAGTAATCGCGATGATGTTGTGAAGAAAAAAGATAGCAAAGACGCTACCGACGCGACGATATACAGTTTGTTTTACTGGCGAGCTGGTGACGCAGCCGCACGCTTACTCGTCAATGCAGAATCAAATGGTATGACGAGAGAGTGGGCGCCAAGCGAGCATGCGGATTTAACTTTTAGTAAAGACGGTCAGCGTCTTTTTTTGAGCACTGCAGAAATTCCAAAAGCAACGCCTAAGAATGCGCCGGAACCGATGAAAGTTGATCTCTGGCATTGGAAAGACCCTGAATTGCAAGCTATGCAAAAGGTCAATGCCGAGCGTGATAAGCAAAAATCGTATCGTGCAGTCGTGCATCTAGCGGAAGGGAAATTTGTGCAGTTAGCAAATAAGCTCATACCGCAAGTGATGCTGAATGATAACGCCCAATATGCAATGGGTATCAGTAGCTTACCTTACCGTCAGGCGATGTCTTGGGATAACTTGCATTACGATGCGTATGTGATTGATCTGCAAAACGGTCAAGCGAAATTGCTGATCGAGAAAGCACGCTTTATGCCGCAGTTCTCACCCGCAGGTAAATACATCATCAATTTCGATGCTGATAAGAGCGCGTGGTCGTCTTACTCGACCGCTGATGGTAAGAAGAGTAATTTGACAGCGCAAATCAAAACCCATTTTGAAGATCAACAGCGTGATACGCCCGAACCTAAGAACGCCTTTGGTGTGGCAGGTTGGAGTGCCGATGATGCGAATGTTGTTTTGTATGATCAATTCGATTTATGGGAAATCAATCTGCAAAGTAAGGCATATCGCAATTTGACCGCTGGGTTTGGTCGTAAGAACTTATTAGAGCTGCGTTACGTGCATTTAGGAGATACGCGTCAATCACCGGTGACGAAGGCCTTGCCAGCAGACAAGCCATGGATTCTGGCTGCCACGCATGACGTGAATCAATCTACTGGCTATTACAGTCTTGACCCTCATGCACAAACGGTGAATGAGCCTAAACGTTTAATTCATGCAGACAAATTAATCTCTGGATTGATCAAAGCAAAAAATAGCGACACCACGCTATTTACGCAGCAGACTTTCACCGAATTCCCCGATTTGTGGAGCGCCGATCTGCGGCTTGCGAATGCCCAAAAAATCAGCTATGCCAATCCTCAGCAGGCGCAGTATAACTGGGGCACGCAAGAGATGATTGATTACACCAGTGCCGATGGTAAGAAGCTGAAAGCTTTGCTTGCAAAACCTGAGAATTTTGATCCAAAGAAGAAGTACCCGATGATGGTCTACATCTACGAAAAGATGACGGACAATATGCATCGTTTTGTGCCGCCGGCACCGGGGCAAAATATTAATGTGAGCCGCTATGTTAGTAATGGCTACATCGTCTTGCGCCCGGACATTGTGTACAAAACCGGCTATCCGGGACAAAGTGCATTAAATACCGTCGTCCCAGCGGTGCAGCAAGTGATCGCGAAAGGCTATGTCGATCCGCAACGAGTTGGTATTCAGGGACATAGTTGGGGTGCTTATCAGATCAGCTACATGATCACGCGTACCAATATTTTCCGTGCAGCGGAAGCGGGCGCGTCGATGGCGAATATGATCAGTGGGTACGGCGGTATTCGTTGGGGTACGGGGATGAGTCGTGCATTCCAATATGAAAAACAACAGAGTCGTATTGGTGGAACACCGTGGGATAGCACTGCAAAGTACGTAGAAAATTCACCGATATTTTCCGTCGACAAAGTCAAAACACCTTTCTTGACGGTGCATAACGACGATGATGACGCGGTGCCTTGGTATCAGGCGATTGAGTTTTTCTCGGCAATGCGTCGTTTGAATAAAGAAGCCTATTGGTTTAACTACAATGGCGAGAAGCATGGCTTACGCGATCGCGATAACATTAAGCACTTCACCGTACATATGGGTGAATTTTTCGATCACTATCTGTTGAATAAACCACGTCCAGAGTGGATGGATAAGCCTGTGCCTTATTTGGAGCGCGGTAAGCGCGATGTGATGGGGCAGTTTGTGCCAGCAAAAGCGACAGAAAAAGTAGCGGATGATAAGAAGTAAGTTAGAACACCGTCAGTGATGTAGACAAAAAAAGAGCACGGGATATTTTTATCCCGTGCTCTTTTTTGTTGATGCCTCTGTGTTTGCTTGTCTCACTTTATGGCAGGCTACTGCTGATTGATGTGTAGGAAGACATAGTCTTCCTGCCAAACGATATTCCCATCCCGCACTTTGCGTATCTGCGCTTGCATACGATCTCCACTGAGTTTGGTGTAGCTAAGTGTCGTACCGATTTCATTGCCTACTCCTTCGCAAATTAATTGCTGTGCGTCGGCGAGTATCACTTTCAGACGCAATGGTTCGTCTTTGCCACGAGTGGCTTTCTCGATGGCGGGGCCAAAAAAACGCAGGCGCACAATCAGATCTTCGCCTTGCGTTTCTATTAGTAAGAGTTCGAATGCTTTGCTGACATTGCCTTCCAGCGTACGTGAAATACCGAGCAGCGAGTTGCCTTGCAAAGACCAGTGCTCGTCGATGATTTGTTTGGCGTTAGTCGCTTGCCAGTCACCTGACATCCAACGCAGCAGTTGAAGATCAATTGTCGCCTTATTGCCATCTGTGATTGCTTGTGGAAAGCCCACAGTAGGCATCGCGCAACAGAGAAAAAACGTTAGCAGCGCACAGAGTTTTCTGAACTGATACATAGCGTTTTCCTCTGTTGACGGTTGCGAGCGGTTGCGAGTAAGGTGAAGCACAGGTGATGCTTAGCTGCGTAAAATATTCATTGGTGCCGACAAGATTGGATCCCCACTATGTGCGAAATACCACATGATGGCGACCAGCGCACCGACCGTGACTAGATACCAGATCGTTGAGAATATTTGTCCATAGCGATCGAGTGGCAATAGATGACTTTGATGCCGCATCTTCCATTCCATCACGATTTCTATACTGCCGATCAGCATAAAGAAAGCAAGAAAACTTAAGCCTAATGTCCAGCTGCCGACAATGCCAATGACGGAGCCGAGGATTAAAGCGACTAAACCAAACTTACCATTCACCGAAAAGCCGATGCTTTTCAGAATGTGCCCGCCATCTAAGGGCAAAATGGGGAGTAGGTTGATGAGATTAATTAAAGCATTAAAATTGGCTAGTGCGGCAAAAAAAACATTCCCGGTTATCCAATACGCCAACATCAGTAGTAGGGACAAGCATAGTCCGAAAATCGGCCCCATGATAGAAATCGCTTCGTCTTGCCAACGTGTGTTGATTTTATCGTCGGATAGTGCCAATCCCCCCATAAACGGAATGATGTAAATCCCTTTCGTTTTCATGCCGAAGTAGTGCATCGCACGGATATGGCCATATTCATGCACCATTAGGCAGGCAATTAAAGCGACCGCAAATTGAAATGAAAATAACCAAGAATAGGCAGCAAGGCTGGCGAGCCCGAATAGCACTTTGATGACTTTTGCACTCTTGAATAATTTGAATGCAAGTGAGCCTATCCCGATCAAATTAAATTTTTGTGGTGCTTCAGTTGGTGTGACGGGCACTTGTCGTTCTATATCCTTGGCATTTCTTTCACCTTCACTGACTAATTGATCATTCACCGTTAAGCGATAGGTCAGTGAAAAGGGTTGCCAGCGTAGATTGCTTTCGAGTCGGATCACAAAGATTTTCGCAAGTTCTTGTTCGCTGTGGATTTGTGCTGGCGTTGGTTTATCCGTATCAGTTGTAATTTGTTCAGAGGTGGGTGCCTGTTGTACTCGAATTTCAAACTCATGCGTATACATGCCTTCGTTTTCGGCACTCGCATTTTTTTGAGCAACTAAATTATTATCCCAAAATAATTGCTGCCAGCCGGCTAAAGAGCCTTCTAATCTGAGGGGTCTACCCAGACAATCGATGTTCAGTAGTTCCAATTTAATTCCATGAAAGAGCGTTCAATAAACGCGAATTCTATTAGAAAATGGATTGTTTGACGGATTTTTCTGTGGTTCCAATCCGTTTGAAAAATGCTTTTGCAATAATCTGTGAAGGCAAGAGTATGTAGGTACCGAAATTATGTCCTTGCTGTACATCCCAAATGTAGCGAATGATATTGAATAAGCATTTCACCAATCTAACCTACCACCACCTCCACCGTTTCTTGACAGCGCGAGAGCTTTTACCTCCCTCTCGATTTGTGTAGTGAGCTTAGATGTGAAAGCTAGGGGGGAGGTTAGTGAAATTTAATATCAAACAGGCATCGTCAAAGTAGACAATGCCTGCATTGCATCCATTGCAATTTTAGTCTCGATGCGCGCCCATCGCCGCCATAATTTCCTGATGACCTTGAGCCATGCCATTTTCAGGAATGCTTTGTGTCGTCGTATTTTTTACTTCCTGTAAGCGCGCCAGTAACTGCTCATCGACATCATCACCACGTCCCAAAAATAGTCCTTGCGTCAAACTGATGTGGGCGGCTTCGAAACTACCAGCGCCCGCACATAAGATAGTGCGGTTTGGTGCATCTTCTGCAGCTAACACCAACATCGCTGGAACTACATCACTGGCCTGAATAGCGTTGAGCATGGCTTCTGGATATAAACCATTCGTCATGCGCGTGGCCGCTGTCGGCGCTAAGGCATTCACGCGAATGTCGTGTTTGGCGCCTTCGATGGAAAGGGTTTGCATTAAGCCCACTAAACCAAGTTTCGCTGCACTGTAATTTGATTGTCCAAAATTGCCATACAAACCGGAAGACGAAGTCGTCATCATGATACGGCCGTAGTTTTGCGCGGTCATGATAGGCCACACCGCTTTACAGCAATTCACGCCTCCCATCAGATGTACTTCAAGCACCAAGCGAAAATCTTCAAGCTCCATTTTTCCGAAAGATTTGTCGCGCAAAATACCAGCGTTATTGATCAGAATATCGATACGACCCCATTTATCCATGGTCTCTTGCACCATCGACTGAACAGCGGCAAAGTCGGTAACCGACGCAGCGTTCGCGATTGCTTCACCACCAGCGGCGATAATTTCATCGACCACATTTTGTGCGGCTGTCGAAGATCCACCAGATCCATCGCGCGCGCCACCTAAATCATTGACGACTACTTTTGCGCCACGTTTAGCGAGTGCCAAGGCGTGTTCACGACCAAGGCCACCACCGGCACCGGTGACAATTGCAACGCGACCTGAAAAATCTAAGCTCATGCGGACTCCTGTTTAGCTAAATTAAAAATAAGGTGGAAATCAAAATTAAAGTTGAAATTCGGTTGGTACACTCGCTTCTCCCGCAAACGGCGAATTGCCGAAGTTGGGTTGGGGATGAAGGTCGCTGAGCAATCAAGAAATACTTTCAAGGTCATGACCCATCCTTAAGACGTAAACCATAAGATAACTGAAAATCCACTAAAAGCGAGTACAAATTTCCCGAGTAAATCGTCTAGCTGACTTAGATCAAGCCCTAATTCCCCTTACACACGCAAAAATTCTTCCCTATGCCCCATCCATCGCTGCAAATGTGCTTCGACCGTAGGCATATCATGATCCAGTAATTGCACTGCTAGATTGCGTGCTTTTTCAACCAGATATTGGTCTTTTTCTAAATTGGCAAATCGTAGCAAAGCTTCGCCTGATTGCCTCGCTCCTAAGAATTCACCGGGGCCGCGTAACTCTAAATCCTTCCGTGCAATTTCAAAACCGTCAGTGCTTTCGCGCATGGTCAGTAATCGTTGTTTAGCGGTGTGGCCGAGCGGGCCTTGGTACAACAGCAGGCAAACACTCGCTGCTGCGCCGCGACCCACGCGTCCGCGCAATTGATGTAGCTGCGAGAGGCCAAACCGTTCCGCATGTTCGATCACCATCAAACTCGCATTCGGTACATCGACACCGACTTCAATCACAGTTGTCGCCACCAAGACTTGCACTTCGTTGCGGGTGAAGGCATCCATCACGATTTGTTTTTCGGCGGGTTTGAGTTTGCCATGCACTAAACCTACGCGGCAGTCGGGCAAGGCTGCACTGAGCATTGCGTGGGTGTCGGTTGCGGTTTGCAGTTGTAGAGCTTCGGACTCTTCGATCAGCGGACAAACCCAATACACTTGTTTGCCTTCTTGCGCCGCGGCATGCACGCGTTCCATTACTTCATCGCGGCGATTTTGATCAACTACGCGCGTTACAATCGGTGTGCGCCCGGGAGGTAATTCATCAATCACTGATACTTCGAGATCGGCGTAGTAAGTCATCGCTAGCGTGCGTGGAATCGGGGTTGCAGACATCATCAGTTGATGCGGAATCTTGCCCGCTTCGGCTTTGTTGCGTAGCGTGAGTCTTTGCGCGACACCAAAGCGATGTTGCTCATCGACGATGACTAAACCGAGCTTGGAAAACTGCACTGCATCTTGAATTAAAGCGTGCGTCCCGATCACGAGTTGCGCTTCACCTGAGGCAATCAGGGCTTGTGCTTGTTCTTTTTCTTTCTTCTTTAAACTGCCTGTGAGCCACGCAGTTTTGATGCCTAAAGGTTCTAACCAACCCGCGACTTTACGAAAATGCTGTTCTGCCAAAATCTCCGTTGGTGCCATTAAGGCCGCTTGATAACCGCTATCGATGGCTTGGGTCGCGGCGAGCGCAGCCACGATGGTTTTTCCGCTACCGACATCACCTTGCAATAATCTTTGCATTGGGAATACTTGCTTGAGATCGGCACGGATTTCTTCTAATACGCGCTCTTGTGCTCCGGTGAGTTTGAATGGCAGTGTTGCGACAAATGCCTGCGTCAAGGCACCGACAGTCGGCAGTGCTGTAGCACCTTGCGAGCGACGTGATGCCTGCGCGCGCTTAAGTGAGAGTTGCTGCGCCAAAAGTTCATCAAACTTCATGCGCTCCCATGCCGGATGCTCGTGTTCTAACAATGCATATTGATCGACATCGGGTGGAGGGTTGTGCAGCAGCTTTACCGCCGATTCAAAGTCTTGTAGCCCAAGCTGTTGCAGTAGGCTAGGGGAGAGCGTGTCGTACCATTGCACTTTAGTGAGGGCACTAGTAATCGCTTTGCGCAGCATGGTTTGCGAGATACCATCGCCAGCGTGATACACGGGTGTCAGTGCTGTTGGCAAAGCCGCGCCTTCATTCACCATCTTATAAGTCGGGTGTACCATTTCAGCACCAAAGAAACCATGCCGAAGTTCACCGCGCGCTCTTACTCGCATGCCGACCGCCATCTGCTTGATTTGGCTGCCGTAGAAATTCAAAAAACGTAAGACCACTTGTCCGGAATTATCGCTAATCGTCACCACTAGCTGACGGCGTGGTCGATATTGAATATCACATTCCGTCACTTCTCCTTCGACTTGCACCGAACTACCACCGCGAAAACCCGCATCGCGCATGGAGACGATTTCGGTTTCGTCTTCGTAACGCATCGGTAAGTGCAGTACAAAATCCATGTCAGACCGTAGACCAAGCTTGGCAAACTTCTCTTCTAGCCGCACAGGCTTAGCAGGTGCTGCTTTCTTCTTGCTTTTGGCTGGAGTAGGAGAGCTTTCAGACATAGGGTAAAATGGCGGGTTGTTTTGAACAGCAATTCGGGCGATTCTACTGGTTTTTTGTACAGTGGTGTGATTTTTAATCGTAGAGCGGGTTCCTGCCGCAATGAAGTTTTAAATTTGGTGTAATTTTATGTACTCACTCAGTGATTTTGATTTTGAACTCCCACCCGAGCTGATCGCGCAAACCGCATTGCCTGATCGTACCGCATCACGTCTCTTGCACGTGAGCGACATAGGCATCGTTGACCGTCATTTTGCCGACATTGTAGATCAACTCGATGCAGGCGACTTATTGGTATTTAACGATACCCGCGTTTTGAAGGCACGTTTTTTTGGCGCGAAGGAAACTGGTGGTAAAGTCGAAATGCTAGTAGAGCGCGTGATCAAAAATACCCCGGACGAACACATCGTGCACGTGCAATTGCGTGCTTCCAAGTCGCCGCTTGCTGGTAGCAAAATCCGCTTGGCAGACGCGTTTGATGTGACTGTCGGCGAACGTGCGGGTGAATTTTTTACCCTGCATTTCCCCGGTGATGTGTTTGAGCTCATCGAGAAATATGGACGCCTACCATTGCCTCCTTATATCAATCATGAAGCTGATGATTTCGATGAGCACCGTTATCAAACCGTGTATTCGCGCGTGCCTGGTGCGGTCGCTGCACCCACCGCAGGTCTGCATTTTGACGAAGCACTTTTGGAAAAATGTAAAGCCAAAGGCATACAACTCGCGTTTGTTACCTTGCATGTTGGTGCTGGAACGTTTCAACCGGTACGTACCGAAGACTTAAGCAAACACGATATGCACAGCGAGTGGTACACCGTACCCGAAGAGACAGTTGCCGCAGTGCGTGCGACCAAAGCGACAGGCAACAACGTGATTTGTGTCGGCACCACAAGTATGCGGGCGATTGAGTCTGCCTCACAGACGGGTGAACTCTTAGCAGGAAGTGGCGATACCCGCTTATTTATTACGCCGGGTTATGTATTCAAAACGGTTGATCGCCTGGTAACGAATTTCCATTTGCCGAAATCAACATTAATGATGTTGGTTTCAGCGTTTGCAGGTTACGATGCGATACGAGAAGCGTATGCGCATGCAATCGCGCAGAAATATCGTTTCTTTAGTTATGGTGATGCGATGTTGCTGACTAATCGCTCATAAAAAACATTAAACGTAGAGGCGCGGAGTACGCAGAGACATTTTGTCAAGACTTCTGAAAATTCTGCAATGCCGTTCAACTAAGCTCTTGTTTAATTTGTCGTCATTCCCGCGAAGGCGGGAATCCAGCGGCGTAACAGCCGAAAGACACTGGATCCCTGCCTTCGCAGGGATGACACCAGATAGTGTTCAGCTTATCTGAATGGTGAATGTCTATCCTACGCCTCTACAGTTAAGCTTTTAATTTTCTAGTCACAACTTTTATTTAGGTCGGTAAATCCTATGCTGCAATTTCAATTACTCAAAAAAGACAAAACCACTGCCGCGCGTCGTGGTCGTATTACGGTTGATCATGGCGTGATCGAAACGCCCATTTTTATGCCGGTCGGCACTTACGGTTCGGTGAAAGCGATGTCGCCGCTCGAACTGAAAGAGATCGACGCCCACATTATTTTGGGTAATACCTTTCATTTGTGGTTGCGTCCAGGTTTGGACGTCATCAATAAATTTGGTGGCTTACATGATTTCATGGGTTGGGATAAACCTATCCTGACGGACTCCGGCGGTTTTCAAGTTTTCTCACTCGGTGCGATGCGCAAGATTACCGAAGAGGGCGTGAAATTTGCGTCACCGATTAGTGGCGAACGTTTGTTCTTGTCACCTGAAATTTCCATGCAAATTCAACGAGCCTTGAATTCCGACATCGTCATGCAATTCGATGAATGCACGCCATATGAAATCGATGGTCGTCCAGCCACCAGCGAAGAAGCCGGTAAATCCATGCGCATGTCTTTGCGCTGGGCACAACGTTCTATGAATGAATTCAAAGGCGGCGAAAATCCGAACGCCTTATTCGGCATCGTCCAAGGCGGCATGTTTGAAAATCTGCGCGATGAATCCCTGGCAGCCTTGAATGAAATGGGTTTCGACGGTATCGCTATCGGCGGCTTATCAGTTGGCGAACCAAAAGAAGACATGTTGCGTATCCTCTCGCACGTCGGTCCTAAGCTACCAGAAAATAAACCGCACTATTTGATGGGTGTGGGTACACCAGAAGACTTAGTCGCTGGTGTCGCCAACGGCATCGATATGTTCGACTGCGTGATGCCAACCCGCAATGCCCGTAACGGCTGGATTTTTACGCGCTTCGGTGATGTTAAAATCAAAAACGCCCGCTACAAAGAAGATAAAGCCCCGCTGGATGAAACCTGTACTTGCTATGCTTGCAAAAACTTCTCCCGCGCTTATCTGCACCATTTGCACCGCACTGGCGAAATCCTGGGTGCGCGTTTAAATACCATTCACAATTTGCATTACTACCTCGATCTGTTCCGTCAGATTCGATTGTCTTTGGATGAAGACCGCTTCCCTGAGTTTGTTGTGCAATTTAAGGCGGATCGGGCGCGTGGGGTGTAATTTCTACGTGGAATTGGTAATGAGTCGACAATATTTACGTCTTATCATCGCCAATTTGCTTGGAAGAATCGTTTGCACAACAAGTTTTCGGCTGTCTGGGCTGAATTGACAGAATCTGGTGATCCAGGTGCTAGAATGTTGCGCTTTGTTGCCTGGCATGAAAATGCTGATCATTTTGGCAAATGTGTTGTAGGACTTTAAATCTTCAACATCGCCCCAAGATGCGTGCAAGTGACTGATTTGTTTTAAAAAAATTATTAAATGGAGTTTTATCGTGTTTATTTCTAATGCTTATGCGCAAGCTGCTGGTGCAGCGAGTACTGAATCTTCTTTGATGAGCTTTTTGCCTATCATTTTGATGTTTGTGGTTTTGTACTTCGTCATGATCCGCCCGCAGATGAAACGTCAAAAAGAACAAAAAACGATGCTCGATGCATTGGCAAAAGGCGATGAAGTGATTACTGCCGGTGGTATCGCTGGTAAAGTCACCAAGGTCTCTGACACTTTCGTATCCGTCGAAGTGAGCAATGGCGTCGATATTCAAATCCAAAAAAGTGCAGTGACGACACTGCTACCAAAAGGCACACTGAAATAACATTCGCTTGTGCAGCAAAAGGGGCAAATTTAAAGTTTGCCCCTTCGTTATTTTAGTGTATTAGTTTTACGTCGTTTTACCATGCTGTTTAAATTAGACTCTCGCTATGAATCGTTATCCTCTCTGGAAGTACATCATCATATTGATCGCTCTGGTCTTTGGTGCTTTGTATACTGCACCGAATTTCTTCGGTGATTCGCCCGCTGTGCAAATTAATAGTGCCAAGGCCACTGTGAAAGTGGATAACAGCATGATTGCGCGGGTTGAACAAATATTAAAAGAAGCAGGCGTCAGCTCAACCGGATTTTCGTATGATTACAATGGCATACAAGGTTCTATCCGTGCGCGCTTTGTGAATACGGATGTGCAGTTCAAAGCGAAAGCCGCGTTGGAAAAAGGCTTGAACGTCGATGCTACCGATCCTGTGTATACCGTCGCGTTGAATTTATTGCCGAACACGCCTGAGTGGATGCAAAAGCTGCGCGCTTTTCCTATGTATTTAGGTTTGGACTTGCGCGGTGGTGTGCATTTCTTGATGAAGGTCGATACTTCAGCGGTATTGAATAATCGCTTGAATGCATTGCAATCGAGTATCCGCAGCACTTTAAAAGATAAAGAAGTCCGCCACGCCGGTATTTCGCGTGATGCCTCTTCGGTCACAATTAAATTCCGTGATGCAGAGACACGCAATAAAGCACGTGAAATTATCGCGCGCCAAATGAATGATGTGAGCTTGGTCGACAATGCGGTGACACCAGAGAACACTGAGTTGTCGATGAAAGTCACGATCAAGCCGGAAGCATTGACGAATCTGATGAACGAAGGCGTGAAGCAAAATATTTCTGCGTTGTCTAAACGTGTGAATGAAATTGGTGTGGCAGAGCCGATTATTCAGCAGCAAGGTGCGGATCGCATCGTGGTGCAATTGCCTGGAGTGCAGGATGTCGCGCGCGCAAAATCGATTATCGGTCGTACAGCGACGTTGGAAGTACGTCTGGTCGATGAAAGTGTGATCGGTCCAGTTGATGAAAATACCGCGGTGCCATTTGGTTCCGAAATGTTTAAAGTTGGCCGTGGTGGTCCTGCGATTTTGTATAAAGAACCTATCGTGACGGGTGACGCGATTACCGGTGCGCAGGCGAGTTTCGATCAAAATCAACAGCCTGCAGTTAGCATCGATTTGAATAGCGAAGGTGGTCGTCGCATGGGTGATGCGACCCGTTTGAATGTCGGTAAGCGCATGGCCTTCGTCTTGTTTGAAAAAGGCAAAGGCGAACTTTTGCAAGTGGCGACTATTCAAGGTCTGTTCAGTAATAAGTTTCAAACCACAGGCATGCGTTCTACTAATGATGCAAATGAACTCGCCTTGCTGTTACGCGCTGGTGCTTTAGCAGCACCGATGGAAGTGATCGAAGAACGCACGATCGGTGCGCAACTCGGTGCGGAAAATATCACTAAGGGTATTCATTCCACGATGTACGGTTTCGCCGCGATCGCTGTGTTTATGATTGTCTACTACATGATTTTCGGTTTCTTCAGCGTGTTTGCCTTGGCAGTCAATTTGTTATTGCTGGTCGGTATTTTATCGGTGATGCAAGCGACTTTGACTTTGCCGGGTATGGCTGCGATTGCTTTGGCACTCGGTATGGCGATTGACGCCAACGTCTTGATTAATGAACGTATTCGTGAGGAACTGCGAGCAGGTAATTCGCCGCAAAACGCGATCCTGCAGGGTTTCGACCGCGCCTGGGCGACGATTCTTGATTCCAACGTGACGACTTTGATCGTTGGTCTGGCCTTGTTGGTATTTGGCTCTGGGCCAATTAAAGCCTTCGCGATTGTGCATTGTCTGGGTATTTTGACCTCGATTTTCTCTGCGGTATTTGTATCTCGCGGTGTGGTCAATCTTTGGTACGGACGTAAGAAAAAATTGGCTTCTGTTTCAATTGGACAGATTTGGAAACCAGCTGAGTAATCATTCTCAATACCAGCACTTAGTCAATTACAGAAAAGATTTAGGGATTTATCATGGAATTATTCCGAATTAAACGCGACATACCTTTCATGCGCAATGCGCTGATTTTTAATGTCATCTCCGCTTTAACTTTCGTTGCGGCTGTCTATTTTCTTGTGACGAAAAGTTTGCATTTGTCCGTGGAATTTACGGGCGGTACCTCGATGGAAGTCAGCTACAGTCAAGCGGCTGATAACAACAAGATCCGCAGCACCATTCAAGCGCTCGGTTTGAATGAAGTCGTGGTGCAGGCATTTGGTAAAGCCCAAGATGTCGTGATTCGCTTGCCTTTGCCTAAAGTTGCAGAGGGCGCCGCGAAGCCAAGTGAAAAAGAACTCAATGCGATGATTACTGCGCAAAATGAGCGTGTCTTGAATGCTTTGAGAGCTGATCATCCGGACGTGAAGTTGCAACGCACAGCCTTGGTCGGCGCGCAGGTGGGTGACGAATTGGCGCATGACGGCCTGATGGCATTGTTATTCGTGATCGTTGGCGTGATGGCCTATCTGGCGATTCGTTTTGAATGGAAATATGCGGTTTCTGCGATTGTTGCGAACTTGCATGACGTTGTGATTATTCTCGGCTTCTTCGCCTTCTTTGAATGGGAATTTGATCTGGCGGTGTTAGCTGCGGTATTGGCGGTCTTGGGTTACTCAGTCAATGAATCTGTCGTTATTTTTGATCGTATTCGTGAAAATTTCTTGAAGTTACGTAAAGCGACTGTGACTGAAGTCATCGATAACGCAATCACCAGCACGATTTCCCGTACCGTGATTACCCACGGTTGTACTCAGATGATGGTGTTGTCGATGTTATTCTTCGGCGGTCCAACTTTGCACGGTTTTGCGATTGCCCTGACGATTGGTATCTTGTTCGGTATTTATTCTTCTGTATTCGTGGCGGCCGCAATCGCGATGTGGTTGGGCGTGAAACGTGAAGACTTGATCAAGCCAGTGAAAGAAAAAGATGATACAGACGGAGCTGTTGTCTAAAATAAAATATTTTGCAGCGGTTTCGTAACAAAAAGTATAAAAGAACCAAGCCAGCCTAAGTGCTGGCTTTTTCTTTGTTAAGATGCCATACGTCAATAAAACAAATAATGGCAGTTTCTAAGCGGCTAGCATGGTACTCAGCTGAATTGAACCACCATTTTCAACCGTAGAATACGAAATTTGTGTGTAGTAGCAGAACTTTCTGCCTATCAACTGTCTAAAGTGCTTCGCTCTGAAAATCAAAATAACATGAAAAACGCAAAAATACCGGTACTTGCTTTGTCTATCGCAGTCGCAGCTGGCGGCGCATATTGGATGTGGAAAAAGAGTGGTTCGGAAGGCACGGAGTTGGTGGCCGGACAAACCATTGGTGCCAAGGGTGATAAGAATCGCCCGGTCACAGTGAACACGGTCGTCGCGCAAAAGCGTAATTATGAGGTCCAATTAAAAGCGAATGGCGTAGTCTCTTCGCTCAATATTGTCGAAGTGCGTCCGCAAGTGAGTAGCGTGATTGAAAAAGTGCATATCAAAGAAGGCCAGTTTGTGAAAGCGGGCACCTTGTTGTTTACCTTAGATAATCGTGCTGACAGCGTGAATCTGGCGAAAGCCCAAGCACAGCTCGACAAAGAAGTCGCCAGTCTGGCAGAAAATAAGCGTCAGTTAGAACGTAGCAAAGAATTATTCGCCAAAAAATTTCAATCACAAAGCGTAGTGGATGCAGCACAAACCGCGGTGCAGGCGCAGCAATCAGTCGTAGATGGAGCAAAAGCTGCTGTCGCTGCGGTGAAGGTCAATTTAGCCTATAGCCGAATCGTCGCACCAGTTAGCGGACGCACTGGTCTGATCAATGTCTTCCCTGGATCTTTGGTGCAGCCAAGTACATCGGGCGCAGCCTTGGTCACGATCACGCAGATGGATCCGATCGCGATTACTTTCCCGCTTCCACAGCGCAATTTGTCCGATGCTTTAGACAGCATGAAACGGGGCGATAGCATCGCGCTCGCCAGCTTGCCAGATAACAAAGCTGTCTTCAAAGGCAAGCTACAATTTATCGATAATGTGATCGATGCCGTGTCTGGCACCGTCAAAGTGAAAGCCGTTTTCGACAACAAAGAAATGAAATTGTGGCCGGGCGCGTATGCGAATGTTGACTTGAGCGTCTTAACATTGAAAGACGTGATCGTGATTCCACGCGATGCCTTAGTCATGGGCGTGAATGCGGTGACGGTGTTTATCGCCGATAGCGAAGGCAAAGCCGAACAGAAGAAAGTGCAAGTGCTGTATAGCTTTGAAAATGATGCGATTGTCAGCGGATTGGACGCGGGCATGAAAGTCATCTTAGAAGGTAAACAAAATCTGCGTCCTGGTGTGCCTGTCAAAGAACGCGGTGAAGGCGATGCTAAGGGAGATAAATCTGGAGCTAAGAAAAATGCAGATGGATCTGCCTCCGCTTCTGCTGGTGCATCCGCCAGTTCAGCGGCATCGACGGCAACCAGCGCAGCAGCCTCAGCAGCGAGTGCATCATGAATTTATCGGAGTTATTTATTCGTCGTCCAGTGATGACGATCTTACTGAATCTTTCCGTCGTTGTTGCAGGTATTCTGGCGTATCGTATTATCCCAATTGCCGCACTGCCTAGCTATAACACGCCGGTGATTAGTGTTGGCGCGGGTTTGCCAGGTGCCAGCCCGGAAACCATGGCGACTTCGGTTGCGCTGCCACTGGAAAAACAATTTTCCACGATACCTGGCCTAGCGACGATCAGTTCGAGCAGCACCTTAGGTTCGACTTCGTTGACGCTAGAATTTGACGCTAGCCGCAATGTGGATGACGCCGCAGTCGACGTGCAGGCAGCTTTGTTGCGTGCGCAGCGTTCTTTGCCGATAGAAATGACTTCGTTGCCATCCTATCGCAAAGTCAATCCCGCAGACTCAGCCGTCTTGGTGTTGGCATTGACATCACCCTCTTTAAGTTTGGCAGAATTGACTAATTATGCTGAACATTTGATCTCGCCAAATTTGTCGACACTGGCCGGTGTGGCACAGGTGAATATTTTTGGTATCCGTCGTTATGCCGTGCGTATTCGTGTCGATCCGGGTGCATTGGCAAGTCGCAACATCGGCTTTGATGAAATCACGACCAGCATCCGTGCAGCAAATTCGATCGCCCCAGTGGGTACGCTGGACGGCGACAAACAAACGCTGACTATCGTCGCGAATAAGCAGTTACAGAATGCGGCGGAATTTGCGAATATTATCATCAGCAACAAAGGCGGGCAGGTCGTGCGTTTGCGCGATGTTGCCAGCGTAGAAGATAGTTATGAGAGCGTGAAGTCCGTTGGTAACTTCAATGGCGAGCCCGCGATCATGCTGGCAATTCAACGCCAGACAGATGCGAATACAGTAAAAGTGGTTGATGCGATTAAGGCGGCGATTCCAGGCTTTAAAGCGCAATTACCAGCTTCGGTCAATATCACCCTTGCCAATGACAGATCGGTGTCCGTGCGCGATGCTTTGCACGATGTGAACCTGACCTTGATGTTGACGATCTTCCTCGTGATCGTGGTGATCTTTTTATTTTTACGTCATCTGGTTGCAACGATTATTCCCGCTTTGTCTTTGCCTGTATCTTTGATTGGTGCGGTCAGTTTATTGTGGGGCTTTGGCTACACGCTCGACAATATTTCTCTGCTTGGGATCACGCTCGCGGTTGGCTTGGTCGTCGATGATGCGATTGTGATGTTAGAAAACATTATCCGTCACGTAGAAATGGGCGAGACACCGTTTGAAGCGGCGTTGAAAGGTTCACGCGAAGTTGGCTTTACGATTATTTCGATTTCTACGTCCTTGATCGCGGTGTTTATTCCTATTTTCTTCATGCCGGGCGTGATTGGTCAGTTATTCCACGAATTCGCGGTGGTCGTGAGCTTGGCGATTGTGGTATCGGCCTTCGTGTCCTTAACCTTGGTACCGATGCTTGCCAGCCGTTTCTTAAAAGCCGAGAGCGAACATCTGCCACCATCCAAATGGATAGGCGCACTCACGCATAGTTTTGAACGTGGCTTCACGGCTTCTTTGCATGCCTATACGCGCGGCTTAGATTTAGCACTCGCGCATCGTAAGTCAGTTCTGTTCGTCGCTTTGCTGACCTTCATTGCAACGGCATATATGTTCAATTCGATCCCTAAGGGTTTTTTCCCAGAAGAAGATATCGGGCAATTAAATGTCTCGACCGAAGCGGCTGAAGATACTTCGTTTCCTGCGATGGTGATCTTGCAGGAAAAAGTCGCCAAGATTTTGCGCGAAGATCCGAATGTGTTGACCGTTTCCTCCTTCCACGGTGGTGGCGGTTCGCAAAATACCGGACGCGGTTTTATCAATCTTAAACCACGCAATCAACGCAAACCGATGAAAGAAGTCGTTGACAGTTTGCGTAATAAATTGAAAGCCGTTCCAGGGATTACGGTGTTCTTGCGTCCTACGCAAAACTTGCAACTCGGTGGACGCCCTAGTAAGAGTCAGTATCAGTACATTATGCAGAGTGTGGATGCGAGTGAACTCAGTAGTTGGGCGTTTAAGATGCAAGATAAATTGCGCGCCGATCCTGGCTTCAAAGACGTGACAACCGATTCGCAGCTAAAGGGTTTGCAAGCATCCATAGAAATCGACCGAGATCGCGCCAACTCATTAGGTGTGGGGATTGATGCGATTCGCGCTGCCTTGTATAGCGCATTTGGTGAGCGCCAAATCGCCACCTTATTTACCAGTGTTGATAGCTACGCTGTGGTTTTAGAAGTGGGTCCGGAAGACAAAAAAGACGAAGCGGCAATCGGTGCAATTTATGTGCGGAGTAACACAGGCAGCCTAGTACCGATGTCGAGTTTTGCGACCGTCAAACGCACAGTCGGCCCAACGGCAATCAATCACGTAGGTCAATTGCAAGCGGTGACTGTGTCTTTTAATCTGGCACCAGACATGCCTTTGGGGGATGCCACCAACAAGATTGAAAAATACAAGGATGAGATCAAGCTACCTGCTTCCGTAATTACATCGTATGGCGGCGATGCAGCGGTGTTTAAAGATTCCCAATCGGGTCAGTTGATTTTGATTGTCTCAGCCTTATTGGTGATCTATGTCTTGCTCGGCGTTTTGTATGAAAGCTTCATCCATCCGATCACGATTTTGGCAGGCTTACCATCCGCCGCAGTCGGCGCACTGTTGATGTTGGAATTGTTCGGCAAAGACTTAACCCTGATCGCCACCATCGGTATTTTGCTTTTGATCGGTATCGTTAAAAAGAACGCGATCATGATGATCGACTTTGCGTTGGATGCACAACGTCATCGCGGCATGACGCCGCCAGAAGCCATTCGCGAAGCCTGTATCGAGCGTTTCCGTCCCATCATGATGACGACCTTGGCTGCGCTGGTTGGTGCATTACCGATTGCTTTAGGTTTAGGTGCCGGCGCGGAACTGCGTCAACCGTTGGGCCTGGCGGTAGTTGGTGGTCTGATTTTCTCGCAAGCGATTACGCTGTTCATCACGCCGGTAATTTATCTGGCTTTGGATAAATATAGTGGTAAGGGACCGATCGTGGGGAACGCGATTTAGCTTCTTAACGCATTTAAATAGACCGGAATTTTTCTTCAGTAGCGATGAACAATTCCGGTTTTTTTGTGTCAAAAATTCTGCTGTAACAGAAAACTTCTGATTTTTGTAAGAGCGGAATCGCCATTAATATGCTGGCGCAATCAGCAATAGGTCATTTTTACGTATATACCGCATCGTGACAGCGCTACTGCGTATCGCTCGGTGTGCGCGGCTCACACGCCAGCGGGTTTTCTGAAACTGGTTTTGCAGCACGTACCAAAACCCGGCAAACATATAGTGCATAGTGATGGTTTGTACGCACCACGTAAAACAGCGCGATTGAATTTGGCGCGCACTGTGTTCCGTCAAGCGCCCATCACCAAGATTGAACCACTGACTTGGCAAGCGTATTACGCACAACACGTCACACAACCCACTGCGCATTTTTTGTACTGTGTGTGGTGCGGCATCGGCCATGTTCGCCACATCGCTCCGCATCATGATCCACCACGACCGCGTGAATTAGGAGATCGCCATCTGTAGCACAATGTCGATTCGCACTTGTTTCAACTCATCTCGACTTCGACGTTTATTCTACTTCCATTGCCATTCGAGAATATTGTTTCAACACTGTCCAAATATGACTCACTTCGTTTTAACAATCCTTTCGATTTTGAAGATAAATCACATTGCTTCCTTTTCTGATAACTCTTAAAATCTCCATAACCAATTTATAACCATCAGTAGACGCACCGTGCAACTGAGCATTGGTAGCGGACACCGCTACGCGGTTACCCCTTCGGGCTGCCGCACAACTAAAACGTTAAACATCATGAACAAACGTCCTGCTTTAACACTGGGTATTATTCATGTTCTTGTATCGGCAATGGCAATTGCTTGGATCTATACGTCCCACAAATACGATTGTCTTAATGTTGGCCCTTGCAATGGCAACGTAAATCTTTGGATTTGGTTAGGGGATTTCGCGTGCTATTCGTTCCTTGGGACTTGGGTCGTTCTCTTGGTGCTTACATACTTAACGAATAGAAGGGGGAGCGCAATGTCCACCAAAATCATATCTTGGTTGGTAGCAGTTTTAATCCCAATTGCCAGCTTAGCTGTGGCATTCTATTTCTTTAACCATAATATTGTTGGCGCTCAGGTATGATGCCTAACTGGGCGATCGAGAAGGGCGCGCGAATTCGCGTCTTTTCAAATTTAATTTTCGAGGCGCCCGCCTCTCAACCCAATCGTTGGGCATCACCATGAGCAGTTACATCTGCAACACGTGCGGCAAACAGCACGACGAATTGCCAATGTGCTTTGGCCCGAGTGCTCCAGCCCTTTGGTATTCACTAACAGAGGCTGAGCGGGAAGAGCGAGGTGAGCTTTCATCTGATCAGTGCGTGATAGATGGAAAGCACTTCTTTGTGCTTGGTCGCATCCTAATCCCCGTAATCGACGGGCCAGGCCCATTCATTTGGTTGGCCTGGGTTTCGTTGAGTGAAACAAACTTCCTTCGTACGTGTGAGCTTTGGGAGAGTGACGGCAGGGAAATCGAACCACCATACTTTGGCTGGTTGCAAAGCGGGCTGCCGTATGAGCCGTCAACCCTCAGTCTCAAAACACAGCTTCACACTATGCCGTTGGGTGAGCGGCCAAGTATCGTGCTGGAGAGAACCAATCACCCTCTATCAGTGGAGCAACACGTAGGAATATCAATGGCTCGTGTACAGGAAATAGCTGAGGCCGCGCTACATGGCTAACGTGAAGCCCAACTGGACATTCGAGAGTGAAGCTGTGATTTTGTTTATTCTTTGTGTGAGCGGGGTTGCTCGGCTCACCTCAATTTAGCGTTAGGACGCTATATAATGAGTCTTCAGCCAGTCACACTCCGCCGATTGATCGCCGCCATCGTGGCTTCTGTAGCTGCAGCAGTTGTTTTCCTCGCTTTCTCAATTACTACTACGTTTGCTTATTGGCCTTGGACCGTTACAACGACGTATCAAACTGGAACGCCTTACGGATTTGTGGTGGGTGCGTCAATAGCCGATTCATTGGCCACAGCAATTGATCTTCAAAACGCTGGGATTTTGGGTAATTTGAGCATCTTCGAAACTGATAAAACGTACCATGAGCAGTATAATGGTGACCCTGCCACTGCAGCTGACTTACCTCGACTCTTGGGACATAATCGCTGGCACATCGGCCTCAAGAAATGCAACTGCTGGCTTCTGCTAGATTTTCACAATGGCCAGCTATACCAGGTAACTCGCAAGGTCTATCGAGGGCCCACGGAGTGAGTCACTCGCTGCCTAACAGGATGATCGATCGGATTGGCCGTGAAGCGGTTCAATATTTTATTAATTTGTGTGCGGCCATCCGCTTACCGTTACGTTAAACGTCATGAAACTACGTATTTGCTTTTGTATATTTGCGGCTATTTTTTCGCTGCAGGTTTCGGCGGCGGCGAATTTTCCTGCCGATGTGCGGAAATTTATTGACCGTCGTGAAGGCTGCGATCATTTTCGCGGTGAGGAGCCTTACGATGAAGAAAGGCGCCAATTCCTGAATAAGAATATGAAAAATCTATGTGCCGGAACCGATAAACATCTTGCACGGCTTAAAAGAAAATATAGACAGAACGTGTCGATAGCTAAAAAGCTCAACGAATATGACGAAGTGATCGAACACCATGGCAAGTAATTTATGTTTGATTTGTAGTGCGACCCCTACGCGCCAGCGCGCCGGTCAACGCTGTAGTTTGCTATCATGATTCTCACACGCCGCCGCTTCGTCAGCTTCACATCTCTTGCAATAGCTGCGATGTATTGTGACTGCAGGGTCGTTTTTGCTGCCCATCAAAGGAAGCCCCAACGAATGGATGAACAACACTTTTGGTCGATTATTCGAGCAGCCAAAGCGGGTGCGGGAAGTGATATTAATGCTCGCCCCGATTCTTTGAAACGTGCGCTTTTTTCGCTTGATCTGCTTACTATTCAGAGTTTCCAGGAACAATACGACAGTTTAATTTTTCGTGCGAACCGATGGGATCTGTGGGGTGCCGCGTATTTAATGAATGGGGGTTGTTCAGATGATGGCTTTCTTTATTTCCGTGCGTGGCTTATTTCAGAAGGGCGCGAAATATTCGAGGCTGCACTATTCAATCCAGATTCACTAGCGAGGTTGCAGCGTCAGGAGCAATTCGATCTTGAATCTTTTGGCTACGTGGCGCTCGAGGTGTTTGCTGCGAAGGGCGGCGGCGAGTTGGCTCGCGATTTTTCAAATGAATTGACGATGCCGTCAGGAAAAGAATGGTCTGAAAAGGAACTCCCAGCTCTTTTCCCTCAATTAGCTGTCAAGTATTTGGCGAAATGAGCGTTACGTTGCTCTCGGCGCTGGATTGATGATTAACATCATGCTCAACGCAGAAGCTGTGCAATGTGGCGCTTCGACGGTCGGGATTTTTTCAACAAATTGCACTTCGGTTTTTGTGCGCCGCGCGCAATTCCGGTCAGCTCAGCGTTGAACAACATAAGGAACCACTGATGGGCGCGAAAACATGGATGCTTGTATATTGCAATGAGAGTGTAAGCGAGGCACTTAGGACGAACCCTGAGTTAGATCGAGTCGCCACTGTTGAGTTTGTAAAAAAACTTTTCCCATCTGAAACGCTGAAACCTCTTTCGGATGTTGATCTATCCTATACGTGCCCACCTGATGACGAATTGATTGTTGGCTGCTTTTCTGGTTTGAATATAATCGCCGCCAAAGAATTTGCCATTGACTACCCATCCAAACTATCAGCACAATTTCTTGATCCTGCGCTAGGAAATACATTGTATTTACATGCGATGCACAGTACTGTCGATTGGTTCGCATATGCCATTTGGAGAGACGGTAAACTTCAAAGATCTCTGAGCCTATCACCAGACAGTGGCGTTCTCGAAGACATTGGTACGAAACTGACATTTGAAGAACCATATTGGAATGGACAGCATCCTGCGATTGATCCAGAAGAAGATGACTCTGCATATCCGTTTGTTTTTCATCCTTTGGAATTGGCTGAATCTGCGTTGCTTGAGTTTTTTGGCTATCAACTTGAGGGAGTGATTGATTCATCTCAGATAGAACCGGAGAGAATTCCTTTGATGCGCTTCAAACGATCAAGACCTTGGTGGAAACTATGGTAGCTTATTGTTTGACTGGTCAATCGACGTAGAATCGCCAATGAATATTTCACTCAAATTGATGACCACCATGGCGGTCTCGCCTTTTCAGCGTTGTGCGTCACATGCAAGCGCTATGGTTTTTTCTGCGAAAAAAATGAATTACCTCAATTTCCTCCTCGTACTTGGTGTACTTTTTATGTTGCCCTTCGAGGCACAAGCCCAAGAGATGCCAGCTGAGAAGAAAAACATAAGTCTATTTATTGCAATAACACCGGGAAAGTGCGAACTCTTGGAAGTTGGAATTCAAGGAAATGCGGACGCGTCAATTGATCAAACAAAGCTCCAAATAACAGGAAAAGGCACCGAGAGTGATCCGCAGGTGTATCGATGCGAAGTTGAAATCCCTGATACCAATAATTTCAATAGCACTTACAGTTATTGCGCTTTGACAGGATTCAATGCAGCGTCAACGTACTTCTTTCGTGGCGAGCCAAAAACCTTGAGCCGATCTTGCTCAACATATCGCCTAAAAAATGGAAATTTTTATTTTAGTGCGACAGGAATATCTGCTGATTTATGCTCATGGTCATGCATCGCCAAGTGAGGCTAGGCCATCTCTCCACTTGCATGCTCTCGGCTATGCTCAGCATGAGTCTGCAATAGTGCCCTAACTATTCAAAAAGTCGTTTCGATTCTTCGCCCTTTCTTTAGCCGTTAAGTTGGGTAAGCGGGATCCAATTTGATGATGGTCTCCTCATGTGCAATCGTGTGAGTGGCGATCAGCGATTTCGGCGATCAGCGTTGTTCTTACATCTTACAGTTCTATGCTTTCCTAAAAACTTCCTCAAATCCACTATTTTTAAGCTATGATTTCTAGATGATCATCAGCCACCAACACAAATTAGTCATACTCAGTCCCTGGAAAACTGCCAGTCAGACGATACGCGTGCGCCTCAAAGATATTGATCAATCACCTTATCCTAAGAGTTTTCACTTTAATCCTTATCTCAATCGCGTCGTTCATCAGCATCTTATTTTGAGCGACTTTATGTGTTTGCCAGAGGCTAGCTTGGGTTATCGCATTGCGGTGTTTGTGCGGAATCCGTATGACAGAGTCTTTTCTGGGTTTCAGCAAGTGATGCGTGATACGCAAATGCAGCCTCGGCAGAAGTTTCCTGCAGAGTGGATACACCAATTAGTGACGCAACAAATCGCCGACAATTTTGAAGACCTGTGTATGGCTGGCTATGATTTAAATCACTGGTTTGCGAAATTGCCTGCGCATAAAATCTTGGAGTGCGGCAGAAATACTAATTTGTTTTTGCACCCATGCCATTATTGGACCCATCGTCTCGATCAACAAGCCGCTGACTTTATCGGTAAAGTTGAAAATTTTGAAGAAGATTTTCAGCGGCTGTGCGACACATTTAATTTGACGCCGGTTTCCAATCAGTCTGTCAATCAGACGCATATTGAAAATTTGCCTGCCAGCCCAAATGCTTATCGTTATGCTTCCTTATTTCACAAAGATAATGTCGCAAAAATCAATGCAATCTTTCAACGTGATTTTGATTTGTTTGACTATGCAACGATGTAACTATTCAACTATGTAACAGCCTGAACAGGCCAATTACTCTTTTCCCTTTTTAGCCGATAAATTCTATGCATCCTAGCGCACGCCAAAACTGCCAACATTTTTTTAATACTTACCAGAGTGCGTTCCCCGCCGGAGGCAAAGTCGTTGAGATAGGTTCGCAGGATGTGAATGGTGGGCTGCGCGATATTTTTCCAGATAGTTTTGAGTATGTTGGAGTCGATTTCGTCGCAGGTAAAGGCGTCGATGTTGTGCTTGACGATCCTTATCAATTACCGTTCGCTACAGAATCGCTTGATGTCGTGATTTCAAGTTCCTGTTTTGAACATTCAGAAATGTTTTGGTTAACTTTTTTGGAAATATTAAGAGTTCTTAAGCCCCATGGATTGTTCTATTTGAACGTACCATCGAACGGTGTATTTCATCGTTATCCCGTTGACTGTTGGCGCTTTTATCCAGACAGTGGCAAGGCTTTGATTAGCTGGGCTAAGCGCAATAATATTCCTGCTGCATTGGTCGAATCCTATACCAGTGAACAAGCCGGTGATCAATGGAATGATTTTGTCGCTGTATTTATTAAGGATGAAGCGGCGATTGCACATTATCCCAACCGTATCGTCGATCAACTTGCGCATTACAGCAACGCGTATCGCTATGGAAGTTCGGATATTTTGAAGTACACGCAATTACCCGAAGATTTGCGGAAAGTCGTCTTAATTAATAAAGTGCTTAGCGGGAAAATCCGCAGCATCTAAGTTCGCCTTCAATTAAGACATGCGGAGTGCATCTGATAGGGGTTGTAGTTTTTTTGCTTCTTCTTTTTTGCTTGAAGACCAAACGTGATCAACGCACAGGTTTATGACGGTGGTAATTTTTCTGGGGCTAGATGAATGCAAGCGCATCACAGTCGCTACAGAAAATGAGATGTAAGACGTAAATTGGACATCCACGTAGCATAAAAAATACCTGATTTCTTAACGATAGAAATCAGGGATTCATTTTTTGCAGCACAGTGATCGAATGCGATTAGTGGGATTGAGTGGATGGCTCAGTATCCGGAGAAAAGCGCGCTAGGACATGATTTGCCATGCCTTTTGCTAGTTCATCTTCACCTAAGAACACGGGATCAGAAGTTTCCTGTTTGAGTAATTGCATTTCATCTTCGCTATCCGCACGCAAGATGATTTCTATGGTGGGATTGAGTGTGCGCGCGGTTTTGATCATTTGACGTACGTGCAGCGTGTCGGATATTGCAATCACTAACATCGCTGCATTGCGTATATGTGCTTGTACCAAGACGACGGGATCTGCTGCATTGCCGGACACGGCAACGATACCCTGTGTGCGGATTTTTTCAACCAACTCGCGATTCTGTTCCGCGACGACATAGGGAATATGCCGTGCATCAAGTGTCGCACCTATGCGCTTGCCGACGCGACCGTAGCCAACTAAGACGATTTGTCCTTGCAGGTATTTATTGTCAGTGGTGACCGGTAACTCGGCGTAGGGATCTTGTCTTTGTTCCAGCGTGCGTGCTAGTGGCGAGTGCGCTAAAGCCCAACGTCGTATTGGTTCAACAGCAGCGAAGAGTAGGGGGTTCAGCGCAATAGAGATTAAGGCGCTGGCCAGAATTAAGCTCATTCCTTCTGCTGGCATCAAGCCAAGTGCGACACCCAAACCCGCCAAAATAAATGAGAATTCACCAATCTGCGCCAGACTCGCCGCCACAGTCAGCGCGGTATTCAAGGGATAGCGGAAGGCGATCACCAACATGACGGCGGCGATCGATTTACCAAAGATAATAATCGCGACGACGCCCAAAACGTGCAGTGGCTGTTCCATCACGATCACTGGGTCAAACAACATCCCGACCGAAACAAAAAACAAAACTGAAAATGCATCACGCAAGGGCAAGGATTCTTCTGCGGCGCGATGGCTAAATTCTGATTCACGCATCACCGTGCCCGCGAAGAACGCGCCTAAGGCAAATGACACATTAAATAGAGCAGAGGCACCGTAAGCGATGCTGATCGCACAGGCAATCACTGCCAGTGTGAACAATTCGCGTGAGCCCGTACGCGACACTTGCCATAGCAGCCAAGGCAAAGCGCGCCGTCCGACTAGCAACATCAGGGCAATAAACGCCACCACTTGCAACAGCGTTTTACCCAATGCCATCCAGAGTGGCGTATCAGCGGAGCCTGGCACAGGAGTTCCGCCCAAGACGCCTGCAAATGCAGGCAACAGGACGAGAAATAAGACGGTAGCGAGATCCTCTACCACCAGCCAGCCAACGGCAATCCTGCCGTTCATAGAATCGAGTATGCCGCGCGCCTCTAATGCTTTGAGTAGCACCACCGTACTGGCACAAGAGAGTGATAAGCCAAAGACTAAGCCACTGCCTAAACTCCAGCCAAACCACCACGCCATTGCCATGCCAAGTCCGGTCGCTAGACTCATTTGCAAGATGGCACCAGGCAATGCGATGCGTTTAACCGCTAGTAAATCTTGTAATGAAAAGTGTAGACCAACGCCAAACATCAAGAGCATGACGCCAATTTCGGATAATTGCGAGGCGATATTGGCATCCGCAACAAAACCAGGGGTGGCGGGACCGATCAAGATCCCTGCGACCAGATAGCCCACTAAGGCAGGTAGTTTGATTTTTTCGGCAATGAAACCAAAGATTAAGGCGAACCCAAAACCAGCAGCCAACGTCGTGATCAAAGAAATGTTGTGGGTCATCGATGTTTTCCTTCAGTCGCTACGTGTTGCTGGAGAGGCATTTTACCATTGCATCGCGATAGCAACTCGAAGGTAGCAGTGATGGCGGTAGTGATGGTTTTTTTGGAAGACTTGACGTCGATAATCGTGCGCTGCTACGGGAATTTTTCGGCGAGAGGAAAATTTTCCTACACAAGTACGGTTTTCATGCCAGTGCACAAAAAAGAACGAATTTTTTTTGTGGCGCTTAACCAAAAATGCAATATGAAAGGCTTTTTTGAGATCTCCGATTCTTTTCTGTTGATCGTATTTTGTTGGTGGTTAGGGGGTGTTGAAAGCCAATAACTCATACAAACAGCATCAGCGTATCCACAAAAAGGTGCGCTATGGAAATTCCTAGAGTCTTGAGAACTTGAATTCTCTGAAGGCGTCCCAGCAGGAAACCTCGTCAGCTATTTGTGGAATTTGTTGATGTATTTTAGATATTTTTTCTTTCTGGAAGCCAGTGCCCACCGTTAGTCGGGAAGATCTTGCTTGCCACAATAAACGCGTATAAGATCCAAAAATCATTGGAAGCTAGGCTCAAGCGTACGCTTTAGTTTTCAAAAAGAGTGATCTTCAAAGTTTCAACCCCGTTCATCCTGATGATTTGTTGAATGGAACCTGTACATTATTTCAAATCAGCAAATAGGCAGGATTACTCATCTGCACAATACTTGGTAGTCGTTCTGTGGGAGCGAATCAAATGTGTGTCACGTTCTCAAATAAGCACTGCGTCGTCCAGCATCTGACGATTTTCCTTTTTTTTAATTTGGCTTGCGCGCCTCGATTTTGCGAACTTTGATGTTGCAATCGTTGACGAGCTGGCTGTTTCTTATGATTGGTAGTTCAGAGGCGCTCAATGAAAATACCTGCTAAGAGTGGAGCCGCAAATTTTGCATCATGTCTGATTTTTATTTGTGCAGTATCGTTTAATGCGTTGGCTATTGCAGCGACAAGTCCAGCAGAAAATCTGTCGCAAGACACTTATCTGGGCCCGAAAAAAACGGTGTTTGTGGATGTCGTTGGGGCGGTAGAAGCAATGTCCGGCAGTATGCGGGCTGTTGGTACGACGAATGAAGGGCTCAATGCCATGTTGGTTGATGCCTTAATGCGCAGCGGTGGATTTGTCGTCCTTGAACGCGTTGCTTTGGACGATATTCAGCTTGAACAAGACTTGGGCAAGAATGGTTCAACGACTGCGGCAACTGCAGCACAAACCGGACGCATGTTGGGCGCCAGTGCAGTCGTACGTGCAACAGTCACCAAATTTGAAGCTAACGCGGGTGGTAGCGATTTACAGATCGGCATTCCGTTTAGCCGCTTATTGGGAGGATCCGCTGGCCTTAGCGATCAGAAAGCCATCGTTGAATTTAATCTGCGAATTATTGATACCAGCACAGGGCAAATTATCGCCAGTTCCAAAGCCTCAGGTAGCGCCAATTCCACTAGTGCAAATGTGACTGCGACTAACAATCAAACGGGAGCGAATGTCGGCGCAAATACGTTTAAGAATACCCCCTTAGGGGCAGCGGCTGAAACAGCGATTGAAGCGGCTGTGAAGCAAATCATTGCCGGTATGGCGAAGGTAGCCTGGTCAAGTACTGTGTCTGAAGCGGATGAAGGTAAAGTGTACGTCAGTGCTGGTCGTGCGCAAAACTTGCAAGTTGGTACGGTTTTGCATGTTTATCGTAAAGGGAAAGTCCTTACTGACCCAGATACCGGTGTCGTGCTAGAAATCTTGATGGCGAATGTAGGCACGATCAAGTTAATGACGGTAAATGAAAAAATCTCTAGCGCAACGGTGTTAAGCGGCGAACTTCCAGCACGAGGCGATATAGTTAAATTTGAATAAAGAAGATCCATTGGTATGAAAATTTTTGTGCGATGGGTAATGTAGTAGTGAAGTCAGCAGCGAAGTTAGTAGCGAAGGCAGTAGCGGAAAGCGAAGTAAACAAAAAGTGCGTCGTAAAGTTTTTTAACTTTTACCAAAAGGGGTTTACCACCATGAAAAAGAATATTGCAGTAGTTTCTTGTCTCGTACTCTTACTCGGTTTTACTGGCCCTAGCTCGGCACAGGTTGGCAAATCAAGTATGGCTCCAGCGCAGGCACGCGCGGGCAACTCCGCCGTGGAAGTGAAGATTGTGGATGATAAAGGCCAGGCGATGCGTGCCGAATCGCTGCCTAAAGATGTGCAGATGAAAGTGGATCGCGCTCGCAAAGCTGCAGAGAGCATGTTAGTGCCTGTGGGCGGCGGTGCGGCGGCGGAGAGAGTAACCGTCACCGTGAGCTGCAGCTATCCACCGCTGAAGTGCACAATCACTATTGCGTGGTAAGAAAGTCGTCCATGACACACTGAAACGACTTTCAAGGATGTTAAGCCTGTGCGCGTTCGCAGCAATTGTTAGGGCGCACTGCTTCACCCTCTTGGTGATTCGACCCAGTGGTCTCAAGAAAACACCTGAATGCGCGATGTAAAGGCGTGCGTTCAGGTGATTAATATTTTGTTGTTTCAATTTTTTGATTCAATTTTTTGACTCAATACTCAGCGGTATTCTGGTCTGAATTTTAACTTCTGGATTAGCCAGTCACGGGTCATTTTTTTAAACAATCTCGCCATTCAGCGGAAAACCTTTTCTTATTGGTGGCGGAAGAGTGTCTCGTTTCTTCGTTTTTAGAGGGAAATATTGTTTCCCGAAGAAAATGACCGTCAAAATATCCTACAATATCGCCTTAGATTTCTTACCCCCCACTTTTACCTCACATGGATACGCACGATGGCCGTTAATTCCCCACTCCCTGTTGCAAGCGAATTGAAACCTGTTAAAGGTATAGAACTGGGCTTTGCTCAGGCGGGTATTCGTAAAGCAAACCGCAAAGATTTGCTGGTGATGAAGCTTGCGCCAACGGCTACCGTTGCCGGTGTGTTCACGACGAACCGTTTTTGCGCTGCGCCCGTGCAGGTTTGTAAGGCGCATTTGGAAAGCCCACACATGGCGGTTGGTCCTATCCGCGCCTTGGTCGTCAATACCGGTAATGCAAATGCGGGCACTGGCGATGCGGGTTTAGCGGCCGCAAATGCCACTTGTACGGCATTAGCAGAATACCTTGGCTGCGAACCATCACAGATCTTACCGTTTTCAACTGGTGTGATTTTGGAGCAGTTACCGGTTGATCGTTTGATTGCTGGGATGCCAGCGGCAATCGCCAGTTTAGACGAAGATAATTGGTATGCCGCTGCCGAAGCGATTATGACTACGGATACCCAACCAAAAGCAGCATCGAGTCTGGTTGTGATCAATGGCATCCCAGTGACGATGACGGGTATCAGTAAAGGCGCAGGCATGATTAAGCCCAACATGGCGACCATGCTTGGCTATTTGGCCTTAGACGCGAAAGTTTCTCAGCCAGTGCTCGATCATCTGGTGAAGCAAGCTGCGGATCAATCTTTTAATTGCATTACCATTGATGGCGATACCTCAACCAACGATTCATTTATGTTGATCGCAACCGGCACTTCTGCGCTGGAAATTAATGACATTGATACGCCAGAATTTACCGCCTTAGCGGCAGCGGTGAATGCCTTATCTCAAAAGCTAGCGCACATGATTATTCGTGATGGCGAAGGCGCAACGAAATTTATTAGCATCGCTGTAGAAGATGGCCGTGACGTCGAAGAGTGCCGCAAAATTGCGTATTCAATCGCCCATTCGCCTTTAGTCAAAACCGCGTTCTTCGCGTCAGATCCTAACCTTGGGCGCATTCTGGCGGCAATTGGTTATGCGGGCGTGAATGATTTGGAAGTGAATAAATTAAATCTGTATCTGGATGACGTCTTAGTCGCAAAAAATGGTGGACGTAATCCTGACTACCGCGAAGAAGATGGTCAACGCGTGATGAAGCAAAGTGAAATAACGATACGGGTGAAATTAGCACGAGGTAGTGCGCATACGACGGTCTGGACTTGCGATTTATCGCACGAGTATGTGTCGATCAATGCCGATTATCGTTCTTGATCTAGCGGTTCGCTGCCGTTTATTTAATCTTTTATTCAATCGTCAATTCAACATCTTCTGCAACCAACGCTATGTCTCAACTTGATCAGTTCTTAAGTCGCGCGGAATATTTACTAAACCGGTTAGAGGCGTTTTTGCCACCGGTTGTCCCCACGCCGGACTGGCGATTGGCAACGGCTTTACGTTGGCGCAAACGTGGCGGCGTGGGTTACTTACAAATCGTGAAGCACACGGCAAAACTTGGTTTTGATGATTTGCAACATATCGGCCCGCAAAAAGAATTGATTGCGCAAAATACCAAACAGTTCGTGCAAGGCAAGCCTGCTAACAATGTTTTATTGACCGGCGCGCGTGGGACGGGAAAATCTTCTCTGATCAAAGCTTGTTTGCATCACTTTGCAGATCAGGGTTTGCGTTTGATTGAAGTTGATAAAGCCGATATGGCGGACTTGCCAGACATTGTGGATTTATTGGCCGAACGTCCGGAAAAATTTATTGTGTTTTGCGATGACCTGTCATTTGAAGATGGTGAAGCTGGCTATAAGGCATTAAAGGTTGCGCTCGATGGTAGCATTTCGGCGCAGTCGGAAAATGTCTTAATTTATGCGACCTCAAACCGTCGTCATCTGATGCCCGAAAAAATGTCAGACAACGCCAGTTACACGCACGATGAAGATGGCGATTTACATCCAGGTGAAACGGTGGAAGAAAAAATTTCTTTGTCCGAGCGATTTGGATTGTGGGTGTCGTTCTACCCATTTAAACAAGACGATTATCTTGACATTGTTGCACATTGGTTGCGCAGTTTTTCATGTACGCCAGCACAAATCGAAGCGGCACGTGCAGATGCACTACGTTGGGCTCTGCAACGTGGGTCGCGCTCCGGGCGCGTGGCATGGCAATTTGCGCGAGATTATGCCGGTCGTCAAAACTAGTTAGCAATTTTCTAGTTCATTTCACACAATCGTACTTATTTCCCCACTTACTTTTCACTTATTTTTGAAGTTGACCTCATGAGCGTAAGCCCAGTAAATGTCGCAGTCGGCATACTAATGAAAGACAATGGCGACGTGTTGCTCGGGCAGCGCCCGGCCGGTAAGCCATATGCCGGTTATTGGGAATTTCCGGGCGGTAAAGTCGAGCAAGATGAAGACATACTCGACGCACTCAAGCGCGAATTTATGGAGGAATTAGGCATACAAATTATCGGTGCCGAGCCTTGGTGTGGTGTTGAGTACATTTATCCACACGCCCATGTGCGCCTACATTTTTATATTTCACGTGAATGGCGGGGCGAACCACAAAGTCTAGAAGGACAAGATTTTGCTTGGCAAGGCGCAGTCGCGGTTGAGCCTTTGTTACCGGCGACCATTCCCTTAATTGACGATTTGAATCAAGTACGCTATTCGGTTTAGCGCACGTCGTGGACCGATCGTGTGCGTCGATTTCCGGCAGTGGAAATCGACGCGGAGTCGCTGCCTAAGTCAACGTGAGAACAAGCCTTTCAACTTATCTTTGAGTTGTTCATTCACTTTCTCTTTTAATTCTTTCTTCTTCTCGTCCAAGACCGGTGCGGCTTTTGCTTTGAATGCGGACTTTAAGGCTTCACTCCCAATTTGTGCAAACTGTAATTGATAGCCAAGCTGCTCAAATGGGCCGCTGATCCTGACCGGTATCGTCAAGTCTTTGAGCTGCGACAAATCAGCGCCATCTTGCCCAACGGCGGTATTGACGATAGTGGCGCGCGCCGTGTAATCGAGAGTGCTATTCCGGAGGTTGACTTGCCCCTTTCCACCGACACGCAAGAACGGTGACTTCATATCGAGGTCATCACTATTGCCTATGCCATCGGCAAAATTAATTGAGGCCGACATCGCGGAGAAATCTGTTTTTTCGTTCTTGTTGGCGGCTTGTTGCTGGTCGCTGCGGTTTAAAATTTTTGCTTTAAATTCGCGCAATGATTTAGCGAGGTTGATACCTTTCACCGCACCATCGGTCAATTGCGTACGGATAGTGCCGTTGAGATTGTCTTTGAATTGAGATACACGTTTACCGTGAGTATTGATTTGCAAACTTAGTGTGCCGCGGCCTTCCACGATATCTTTTTTCATGAAATCGAGTAACAGCGGATTGATTTGGATATTGCTCAAGGTTTGCTGCATCTGAAAGCGATTGCCATCGACATCAAAATGCATATTCCCCGCGACACTGCCTTGATACAGTTGTGCAGCGATACCCGTCATGGCGAATTCACCTTGCGCCGCTTTAATCGGCAATCGAACTTGATTGATGTGCAGGTTCTTGACTTGGAGTGCCGCGATATTGATGGTGCCATCTAGGTTTAAGGATTTTAAACTGGCGAGGTCCAGATCTTCTTCTTTGGTCTCCGTTGTTTTCTCTGGCGTCGTTGCCTTCACATACCGATCTAGATTGAGTTTGTCGATATCGACCTTAAATCGGATCGAAGGCGCAGAAAAATTCTGCACCTGGACTGATGTGTGCAGTTGTGTTTCGTCGAATTTTGCTGCCAGTGTCGTATCGATGCTTTTCTCTTTCAAATTAATTGCGGCGCGCCCTGTGATTGGGATCGCTATATCGGTTTGCGCTAGTTTTGGATCTTTTAAGATGAGCTGAATTGCTAATTGTGGTAATTGGATAAGTTGTGTTTCCATCTCCATCGCCAAGCTCGATTTCAGATCGATGAGTTTCGATGCGCCACCCTGTTTTAATTCAGCATGTAGCTCGATTGCTCCCAAGCTTAATTTTTTGTCTGACATTGCGAACTTCTTGATAGCCAGTTTGGCATTCAAGGACTGTGCGCCGTCTGATGTTGCGGTAATGTTAATCTGATCGCTGGCACTTTGTTGCGAGCTCAAATTCATTCCCGTTGTCTCGATTTGCGCGCTGATGGTGTCAGCGCCAAGCTTGCCAGAAATCTGCGTTTTGAAATCTTGCAGGTCTAGGCTTTTTTGTACAAGGTCAAAACGTAAAGCAGTATTTAACTCTACGTGTGCCTCGGCTTTGGGTTGCTGGAAGTTGATGCTTGCGCTGAATTTGACCGGTGTTTTATTCTTGTCGCTGATTTTTCCGGTACTGAGATTCAGGTCTTTAATGCTGCCCTGTAGCTTTGCTTTTTGATCATCTATCTCAAATTGTGAACGTGCGATATCGATGCCTTCAATATCAAAACGCATCGTTTGTTTAGAGGTATTGTCGGTGCTGGGATCCGTGGCGGCATCCTTCGCGAGCAAATCATCGATATTTGATTTGCCAGCGACATCGCGTTGATAGCGTAGCTGCAATCCGTGCAATGACACTTTGTCGATCACGATTTGTTTTTGCAACAGTGGCATGAGCGCGAGTGAGACTTGTGCTTGTTCGAGTGCTGCAAATTGTGTCGGTGATTCAAATTCTGAGAGTTTGATTTTTTCTAAATTGACACCCAACTTAGGAAAGAACTTGAGTTGAATATTGCCATCGATACTGAGGGTGCGATGTTTTTTGTCTTTGACCAGTTCTACTAATTGGGATTTGAACTGATTCGGGTCAAAAATCAGGCTGAGGTAGGCGATCCCTAAACCGATGACGAGCAATACTGCCGAGACGACCAGTACTAATATTTTGAGAGGCTTATTCATAGCATTTTCCTGAAGTGAAGTTGACCGCATCAAGGTGATTACAAGAGGGTGTCATCATAGCATTGAAGGAAAAGATAATTGTTAAATTCTCCCCATTGAGAGCTGAGCCGGAAGCTGAACAAGGCACGGTATCGGTTGGTGAAACCGCCTATGTGCGACGAACCATTTAGCGCATGCTTTTATGTGCTGCCAAATGGTCCGATGTCGAATCAATTCATGTGAATTAGTGATGCTTGGTGGGTCTATTTATTCACATTGATAAGCGGTGTTGCACTTCCCAATAACACGGTATTCCCCGCTTTGGATGCAACCGCAATGGCAGCGTCACGGTGAATTTCCGCCAGACGTAACTCTTTCAGTGCGGGTGTCAAAGATTCGCTAATGATTTTATTCGCCTTTGCTTCACCTTCTGCCTGCACGATCAGACGTTCCGCCTCTGCGCGCGCCAGATCAACTTCCTTTAATTTCTTTTGGATGGCCTGATCCGTTTCCGCACGTTGGCGTATCGCCGCTTCAATCGCTGGATCGGTGAGTAGGTTGCGGACGTTCACTGCCGTGATCAGAAACGCGCCTTTATCGTTGGCATCGAGTTCCGCTTGCAGGCTGGCTCTTACCATCTCCGCTAACTCGGTACGTTTTGTATGCATCGTAGTAGCATCTAATTGGGCGATCGATTTATAGACGGATTCACGCGCTTCACGTGAGACACGGCTGTAGGCAATCACTAGATCGCTGGTGCCATCTTTCACAACTTGCTTGTGTTGCACCACATCACCTTGATACTTGGTGTAGAGACCGGGAATGGCGGCCGGCATGGTTTTGAAATAGATGTCGATGTCGACGTCTTTCATAGTTAGGTTGTCTCGACTTTTGGGAGTCATATCTTGTAATTGAAAACTCACTTCTTTGGCCGTAAATTCATCGACGGTCTTAAATACTGTGAAGTACACGCCAGGCGGTAAGGCATCTTTGCCTACTTTGCCTAATGTGCGTTCGACTCCGACATTGCCGGTATCAATTTGTGTGCAGCCAGACAAAATAGCAACGCAAGAAAATAGGGCGAGTGGCGCGAGTTTATTGAGCAATGATTTCATGACGTGTCCTGTTTAGAGTAAATGTAGTGCAGGTGTGTAATAAGCGGTAATCAAGAGGGCGAGTAAAATCAGGATGAATACGATTACACGTAGTCCATGTCTGGCGATCGTTTGCGTGGCGTTTTTTCGCAGTAGTGGTGTCGTCAGTTGCCAGATTCCATATAAAGCAAGACCGCAAATGAGCAACAACAAAAAATGTTTCATGCTGTGCCTTTCAAAAAATGACAAAAATAATTCAGCCGCCAGTGTAGATTTTTTAAAGATTAATGACTAGAAAAACAATATGGTAATTGAGCGAAAATAAAACCACTTCCATTTTTTTCTGTTTGTTAATACCAATCATGCGAGACTTTTTGAAGATGTTTGCTACACTCTGCACGCGTTTTGCTAGCACCCAATTTCAGTCTCACATTTTTCAGGGATTCTGTGGAAACCTCCGCCTTTCTTCTCGTTATTCTTGCTGGTCTGATTCACGCTCTTTGGAACATTGCGGCCAAAAAAGCAGGTGGTGATGTTCGGTTTGCTGGATTCAGCTCACTCATTATGGCGGTGATATGGGCGCCGGTAGGTCTGTATGTCGGTTGGGATGTGGTCCCGACTTGGGGCTGGCTGGAGTGGGGCTTCATTGCTGCCAGTGGCATTTTGCACGTCTTATATTTTATTACCTTGTTGCGCGGTTATCGTAAAGCGGATTTAACGGTCGTCTATCCACTCGCACGTGGCTCAGGGCCTTTGATATCTTCGACAATTGCGATACTGTTTTTGGGCGAGCATTTAACATTGATTGGTGGAGCCGGCGTGGTCGCCGTTGTGGCGGGTGTATTTTTGATCGCTGGTGGACCCAGGCTAATGCGCGTTTTGCGTCAAGCTCAGCAGTCAAATATGTCTATTGAAGTCCGAAGTGTTCCGCATGATACCGATCATCATGCGCAAGTGCAGAAGATACGTAAAGGGATTTTCTACGGCCTATCCACTGGGCTATTTATCGCTGCTTATACAGTGCTCGATGGTTATACGGTGAAAGTATTGATGTTGTCTCCTATTCTGGTGGACTATTTCGGCAATTTCATTCGGATTGGATTATTACTGCCCGCGCTGTTGCGCGACACCGCAGCGACGCGCCGCTCGTGGCAAAAAGAATGGAAGTATGCGTTCATCGTCGGTGCAATCAGTCCAATCTCTTATGTACTGGTGCTATACGCAATGCAGGCAGCGCCGCTCAGTCACGTCGCCCCAGCGCGCGAAGTGTCGATGTTGTTTGCTGCATTGATCGGTGGTCACCTGTTAGAAGAAGGAGATCGTTTGCAGCGTCTGCTTGGCGCATTGTGTATTGCTGCTGGAGTCATCGCTCTGGGTAAATTTTGACTTTGTTTTTATCAATGCGCGGACAGAATAGCCAGATTCATGACGAGCGCTAAAGTTCGAGATAGCCGATTGAAACACGTACCCACGCAGCAATCTATACAGTAATCGACGCAGTAGTTTAAGCGTCACCCAAGACAAAAAACCACAAAACCAATTCATTGAAAATTCTCATTGACATTCAAATATCCATAAACTACAGTAGTCGTACTACATGTGTAGAAATGTGAATTTCTTGTCGCCAAGGAGAAAAGCTGTGAATGAGGACAACGAAAAAATTTCACTCAGTGATTTGCAATTGAGCATAATGCGCATCCTGTGGGCGCAGCCAAATTCGAGTACGGCACAAGTGACGGAAGCCTTACGTTCCAGCCGAGATTTAGCCCACACGACGGTTGCCACACTCTTGACTCGCTTGGAAAAACGGGGCCTCTTGAGTAGTCAACGCGACAATCGGCAAATTTTCTATACTGCTTTGATGAGTGAAGCGCAGATCCAACGCTCTATGTTGTCCGATCTGTTGGCAACGGTATTCAAAGGGAATACCCGCATGCTGCTGAATCATTTGATACAAGATAATGAAATTCACGCCGCTGATTTGGATCGGGTACGCCAATTAATTGATGACCAGGGAGAAGAGAATGTTTGAACAATTTTCTTCCGACCTTATATTGTATTTTCTTACCTATGTTGTTCACAGCACGCTGTTGCTGGGAATCGCGTATGGATTAAAGCGATGTGGATGCCTCGATGTTGTGCATCGCCGACAGTTGGCTGAAAATGTGTGGCGCTTGGCTTTCTTTGCCGGATTTGTGACTGCGGCAATCCAATGTAGTTTTGTTCATCCGATGGCGCTTGAAAATGACGCGCTTGAGCCTGAAATCTCGTCAACACGAGACTTGACTGTGATTCCGCCGACTAGGGTTTTGGGCGCCAGTGAGATGCTGACAAGCTTGCCACTAACCTCTCAGTCCAATTCGCAAACGATTGCATCGCCGGACCAGGCAGACCGCAGACTTCATATCGCCTTACCGCCCGCATGGCATCGCTTCGCTCCTTATGTTGCCATCGCGTGGTTGGTTTTTGCGCTCTTTAACTGCGTACGCTTGTGGTGGCAAATCAGCGTATTAAATCGTATCAGTAATGTAAAGCAAGATGAGGTAGCTGGTCATCGACTGCATGACTTGCATCGCTTTGTCGCGCAACACTATCCGCGACTTCGCTACAAATTGGTGCTGATCATCGGTGGCGATAATCTAAGTCCTGTTGTCACGCCAAATAGTGTGATTTGTCTCCCCGATGCTATGCTGCGCCAGCTAGATGAAAAACAACAGCAAGCGGTGTTAGCCCATGAGTTATCACATGTATTACGTCGTGATCCTCTCTGGAAAATTGCCTACAACTTGGTATTACGGTTGTTTTTCTTTCAGCCATTAAATCGATTTGCCTATGCAGAGTTGGCGGTGTTAACTGAACTAGCTTGTGATGCGGCCGCGATCAAAACAACGGGGCATGTGCAAGCACTTGCGAAGGCCTTGTACCTCTGCGCAAAGCAGGTTCATGCGCATTCTTTGTTGATGGCGGCCAGCGATTCTCCGTCGATTTTGGAAATGCGCGTACGATCCTTATTCGATCCGTTACGGGTTGATGCCCAATCACGAAAGAGGGTATTGCGTTTTGTTATAGTGGGATATGGGTTCGCTACGCTTGTGATTTTAAGCGTGACCATTGTCGCTACACCGGCGTTTCAAATGTCGCCAATGCCTTTGAATCCAGTCAGTAAAAATTCGCAGTCAATTTCTGCTTTGCGAGAATTAACACTTGTGCAGGCTGGAGACGATTCTACGAATCACCAGGCTGTTATCGCGACCGAGAAAAGTGTGACCGCGGACGGTGAGAAATATTTGCGCGAGGAGCGACTCGATACGGCTCGCATCCCATCATCAATAAAAACGCTCGCGACGAATAGCCGCACGCTTCAAAATCAACAGGACGCTTCGCAGCAATCAATTCTAGTACCAGACATAGTAAAAACGGAGTCGCCAGCAAGTTTGATTCAGACACAGCTACGCCAACAACGGCTAGCGGACATTGACTATTATGTGAATGGGTTTCAAGCCAATGAATTGAAATTGAATAGGGAGAAATGTCCAGTCCCAGAAATTCCTCGCGCCAGTGTCATACGCTCCAAAAATTCAGAAACCTTGCAGCGGATTAATGCATGGGAAAATTGCTACAACCAATTCGTTGAACTGTTGCAGCAACGCTTTGAGCGCGAACCTTTGGTGCCGCTTGAACTAGCAAATTTGATGACGGACGATGAACTCAAACGAGCCAAGCAACGGCTGATCCAAACTTATCAAGCCTTGGCCGCGGACGCAAAAAGACAATTATTGCCAATACAAAGTGAGATCATTCAGTGGCAAGCCGCGCGCGAGCGCTTGGAGCAAATAGTCACAAATTCGCCAATGCCTGGCCGTCAAAATAGCATGAACGCAAAGGGAGTGATGCTGACTAGTTTGAATGATCCAAATGGAACGCTGAGCAGTGGCACAAGAAATGACAATACTCTCGGCACCTATGTTAATGGACGTCCGCTTGGTATGAGCGCTGAACCACAACGTGTGACGGATGAATTTGGCTGGCAACATCGTGGACAAACCCATGCCATTGATGAATCTACTCGTTCGAATTCTAAGGAAAAATAGAGGTTAATGTATGCACCAGCGATTGATGAAATTAATACTGATTCCTGGCTCTTTATGCTTGACAGCTTGTGCTATGGCACCGCTGTCGTATCTTGAGGCAAAGCCCCATTCTGCTTTATTGTCGACGACCCAATATCCAGTGAAAGTGGTCGCGATCGATGGTAGTTTGCAATTCTCTATGCCAGTGCAGATCGCTGCTGGCGAGCGCCATCTAGTTTTAGAGGCAATGCCATCAAGATCTGCTTATAAAACGAAGCAAAAAAATATTGTTCTACAAATTGCACCGTGTACACGTTATTTTCTATTGGCGCAACGCACTTCACCGATGCAAGCCGATTGGGATCTGGTGATCGCTTCCACTGAGCTTGTCAGCGCTTGTGATCCCGCCGAAGAACTACTGAAGGCCACGATAGAAAAATAAGACGTCAACCGCGACGAGCTGCGAGAGAGCGCAGCATCCATTTATGTTTCGCTGAACTTTGATGGCCTCTCAATAATTTTGCCGTGTACTTTAGCGCTTGATTTGCTCGTAATTCTTATCTAGTTTGGGCAGGAACAAAGGATTGTCGCTATGGTTCGCGCTGCTCACATCGCGGAGTTCAGATGTTGCGCTGGTTTTTTTATTGAGTTGTGAGTTGGTGATTTTCTTAGGCTTGAGCGCTTCTTGCGCAACTTGTTGTTGCCACCACCAATAGCCAACTGCCGCAATGATGGCGGTGAGAATGACGGCAACGGTAAATGAACTGATGCGCGGTTTGGATCGATTGACAGTTTCTAAATACAGTTCGAAATCGTCTTTGTTCTCCACGTGTGTATTGATGGGAACTAGGCTTGAACTGATTGTTGCGTCGGTATCGCTGACTTTATCTGTCGTGAGATCCGAAGCAAGACCTGAAATAAGATCGGGATCGTGAATTGATGCAGCTTGTTCTGGAGAGTCAATTTCTAATGATAGCTGTGGGTCTTGGGCTTGCTCTTGTATTTGCATTAATTGCGCAGTGCGCTCATCTGCCTCGTGGGCAATTTTTTGGCGTTGATCTGCTAACTTGTCGGCCTCTTCTTCTGCAGCTTGACGGGCCTGTTCGGCAGCAATTGCTTGGTCTTGTGCTGCGAGCCTAGCTTGTTCAGTCGCAACACTTAGCGTTTCGTGTTTGATACGTTCACGGGCTAAAGCTTCGGCTTCTTGCTCGCGTAAGATTCTTTGTTGGGCGATAACGATCGTTGCTTTTTCGGCTTGCAGTCGCGCTGTTGCTTTGGCGCTCAATTCTAATTCGTGCGCAATCTTTTGATGCGCTTGCCCCAGAAATAATCGCTCTTGGTTAATCTGTGCGTTTAATTCTTCTGCCTGTGAACTCAGTTGTGCGACTTGTGCTTCTAATTCTTGTCGCGTCAGCTGCAGCTTGTGCAGTTCTTGTTGTTGGCTATCATTTCGTAAGCTAGCATGTTGTTGTTCTGCTTGCGCTTGACGTTGCTGCATGTCGGTCTTGAGTGCTACCAGTTTTTCCAACTCCGTCGTTTGCTGTGTCAAAAGACTTTCTTGTACGAGGCGTGTTTGTAATAGCTGATCAGCATCTGCCTCTAAAGCTATCTGATCTTGAGTCGATTTAACTAATTCTGCTTCAGTCAAAATTCTCTGTTCGACCAAGCGTTGTGCATCGATTTCAGCTTGTTGACGTTGTTGCGCTTTTTGTTGTGCTTGGATAGAGATTGAGACTCGTTCTCTGGCCAGTGTTTCGGCTTCGAGCTCAGCGGCAGCCAATCGTTGCGCTGCTTCCAATAAGGATTGTTCGTGTGCCAGACGTTGTTGCTCTGCCGCTATCGCGAGTTGATCGTTGGTTTGCCTTTGGCGTGCCGCAGCCTCAGCATCACGCTCAGCTTGCAAGCGCTTTTCTGCTAATTGAGTTGCTTCCTGTGCTGCTGCTAATTGCAATGCAGAGACTTCTTGTGCGCTGCGTTCTGCGCGAGCACGCGCTTCAACTTGGGCTAATAAATCCGATTCGGCGGCTTGACGACGTTGGCTGTGTTGCAGGGCTTCATGTTCGGCAATCGCGTGTTCTTCTGCTTTTTGTGTCGCTAAAATTTCCAGTTCAAGTTTATATTTTGCTGCTTGCTCCACCTTGTCTTCATCAATCGACAGTGCGACGGAAGATTCCATTAATGCTGTTTCTGCGAGAATTTTTTCTTGAATTAAATGGGCTAATTCGGTTTCGCTGGCAATTCTTTCCTGTGCTTTTTGTTCGGCTAGACGACTGACCAACAATCGTTCTGTGCTCTTAAGTTTTGCCTCGCGCTCAACAGATATTTTGAGTTTGCTAGCTTTAAGTAATTCATTTTCTGCTTCAATTTTGGCATTGTTTGCCAGTATTTGTTGTTGTTCAAGTGCCTCGTTACGTTGCAAGGTTTCGATGGACATCTGCTCGGCAAGCAAACGTTCGCGCGCTAGACGTTCTGCTTCTTGATCAGTCTCGATACGTTGTTGGATGGTTGCCTGTAAAGCTAGTTCTTCGGCGATTCGCTGCGCGCTTAATTGAGCCAACTCTTGTTCGGCGCTAAAGCGCTGCTGGGCTTGCTCTAGTGTTGCCTGTTCTTTATTAGAATTAATTTGCAATGCCGATAATAGTTCGGCTTCAGTTTGTAATTTTTGCGCAGTAATGGCTTGTGTTTCTTGTTCGGTCGCAATGCGAACTTGTTCAGTCTCTGAAAATTGCTGCCGGGCACTTAGTTGATTGGCGGAAGCGGCCAGCGCCGCCGCTTCACTGTCACGTAGCTGTTGTGCCGTTTTGAGTGATTGTGCTTCGATTTCCAAGGTGGCCAAAGCAACTCTTTCTGCTTCTTGTTCTTTGGCGACTCTTTGTTGATGTAATTCAAGTGCCTCTTGGTCACTTTCTAAGCGTTGCTGCGCTAGTTTTTCCGCTTGCTTTTCGGCCTGCAGGCGCGTCCGGACCTTCAGTAATAATTCCTGCTCAAAATTGATACGACTATTCGCATCGATTAGCATGTCGCGTTCGACTTTGGAGCGGGCATAGGCAGCTTGCTGCAAATTCCACTCTTTGTCGATTTGATCCAAAATACTTTCGTTCGATTTTTCGCCATTGGCATTGATCACGGACTGATGATGTTGACTTAGCTCAGTATGGTCACCAGATTCAAGCTTGTCGGGGTTTCCTGTATCAGGGAATGCCCGACCTAAAAGTGAGTGCTTGAGTTGTTTAAACATGACAGAAAACCTAATTGAAAAGAAACAGCCAAAGTCTTGGCTGATAGATGTAATAAAAAGCTCCCCATTTTACCGAAAAACCCTGTGGTTTTAAGATGCTGTTGATAATCTGAGAGTGGAATTGAGGTTGATTGCGAGATAAAACCACAGATTAACCAGAGTCTGGCATAGACCATGTTTAAAAATCCGACAGGCGTATGTGTCGGGCGAGCCCAGCAATTTCAGAAGCGCAACGAAAAGCCTAACCCAGCTTGCAAGTTGGGCGCATTGCCTGACCACAATTTAGTGAGGGAGAAATCAAGTTGGACATCGCGTGTGACGATGCAACTGACGCCTGCACCATAGCTTATGATGGATCCGCCATTGTGTTTTGCCGCTAGTTGTTCGCCACTGAGTTCGAGATAGGCGTTCCAATTGTTGTTGATCGCATGGCCGATTGTGAAACCCAATATACCCTTACTATAACGATGACTGGCATCGTTTTTTTCCCAAGCGACGCCCGGCATCATCGCAAAATTGAAATCCTGCGGTAATTCCCACTCTGCTACGATACGTAGTGAAGGGCTGGGGGCTGATCCACGAAAGGCTGTTGAACCCGTGGTGAGATCGAGATGCGCTAACCAAGCGATCGCAGGTTTGCCAGTATTTTCGTCGCCGTCCTGCATATGCCATTTAATGCCAACAGCCAAATCGGAAAAACCTCGCTGGCGCAGAAGAGATTGGTTGTTTTGTCGTGTTTGAGTCTGCGTCCAGCCATCACTTTCTAAGCGTAATTCCCAGTTTTCTGCCACGCCGTAACGACTTAAATAGGGTAAGTTAGTGCTGAGTTCGCGCGCAGTGCTTTGTCGACTCCTGGTTAGACCTACACCCGATTCGAGCTGAAAACGGCCAGACTTCATCACGGTACTTGATTCGACAAAGCCAGGGCGATCGCTACTAATGATATCGTTAGACTCCGGTGCTTTTTCTGTTTGTGCAAACGCAGCACAGCTCACTAAGCATAGTGTGCCCAATGTTGTACCGAATATGTTGAAGCTTGCGAATTGACGTTGGTGCATAGGTCTTTAAAAAAAGCTAGTCTTGATTGTGTCATCAAACTAGGGGATTCGTCTTTCGTCAGATTCTCACACCAGAATTATGCTGCTTAATCTGTTTGCTAAACAGAAATCAATATAAGGCATCGTTATCTAGCATGCAAGCAAAGACGAGATTTGCTTGAAATCATCGTTTGTTTCTGGAACTTTTCTCTTTGAGTATGTTCTAAGCGTCGGGGATTTTTCTACAATCAATAAAAAATCAGCCTTTACCTCCCATTTTCTTCCACTTCACGGAGTAAAACATAATGCGTTTGCCAGTGTCATTAGTGCTCTTATGTTTGAGCATGCCCGCCTTTGCTGGCGGTCAATCTGACGATAAATTTCGTCAAATAGAAGATTTATTGCCAACGCCAACTTCGGTTCGTACGGCTTCCGGTGCCCCAGGACACGCTTATTGGCAGCAACGCGCTGATTATGTGATCCGCGCTAGCCTGGATGAATCGAAACGTGCCATTACTGGCGCGGAGACAATCACTTACCATAATAATTCACCTGATACTTTGAATTATCTGTGGGTGCAATTAGATCAAAATATTTTCCGTTCCGATTCTGATGCGAATAAAACACGCACCTTGCCGTCGCGCGATGCCTGGAAAAACCCAAATGCGGTGAGTTTCCAAGCAATGGCGATGATGAATGAGCGCGACAACTTTGATGGCGGTTTTAAAATCGGTAGCGTCAAAGGTGCAGATGGACAAGCCTTGAAATACGTGATCAATCGCACCATGATGCGGATTGATTTGCCATCAACATTGAAACCTGGCGCGAAGTTCGTGTTCAGCATCGATTGGAACTACAACATCGGTAACGGTAAGTTACTCGGTGGTCGTGATGGCTTTGAACACTTTAAAGACGATAAGAACGATATCTTCGAAATCGCGCAATGGTTCCCACGCATGGCTGCTTACTACGATGTGTACGGCTGGCAGCATAAACAGTTCTTGGGTTCTGGCGAATTTACGTTGGAATTCGGTGACTACGATGTGCAATTGACTGTGCCAAGCGATCACGTGGTTTCTGCCACGGGTGAGCTCAGCAATGCGGACAAAATTTTGACTGCAACGCAACTGGATCGTTTGAAACAAGCACGTACCGCGAAAACGCCAGTCGTGATTGTTACGCAGAAAGAAGCGGAAGAAGCTGAAAAAACTCGTGCTACTTCAAGCAAAACTTGGCACTTCAAAGCGAAAAACGTACGCGACTTCGCATGGGCATCTTCCCGTAAATACATCTGGGATGCGCAAGGCTACAAGGCTGGTACCAGCACGGGTCTAGCGATGTCTTTCTATCCGAAAGAAGCGAACCCTTTGTGGGGACAGTATTCCACACAAGCGATCATTCATACAATTGAGCAATACAATAAGTTCTCACTCGACTATCCATATCCAATTGCACAGTCTGTGAACGGTCCACAAGGCGGTATGGAATACCCTATGTTGTCTTTCAATGGCGGTCGTCCAACTAAAGACAAGAAGACGGGTGAATCTACGTATTCTAAACGCACTAAATACGGTTTGATCAGCGTGATTATTCATGAAGTTGGTCATAACTATTTCCCGATGATCGTCAACTCCGACGAACGTCAATGGACTTGGATGGATGAAGGTTTGAACTCCTTTGTACAAAGTTTGGCAGAACAAGCCTGGGAAGAAAACTATCCAGGTACACGCGGTGAGCCACGTGGCATCGTCGACTACATGAAGAGTCAAGGTCAAGTACCTATCATGACTAACTCGGAATCAATTTTGCAATTTGGACCAAATGCTTACGCCAAACCAGCGGCGGGCTTGCATATTTTGCGTGAAACGATTTTGGGTCGTGAATTGTTTGACTTTGCGTTCAAAGAGTACGCACAACGTTGGAAATTTAAACGCCCAACACCTGCAGACTTCTTCCGCACTATGGAAGATGCTTCGGGTACGGATTTAGATTGGTTCTGGCGCGGTTGGTTCTACACGACTGATCCAGTCGATATTAGTATTGACGGTATCGTTGAATACACGATGTCTACCAAAGATCCAGAGGTAGAAAAAGCATGGCGTCGTGCGCAGAAAAATGCAGAACCGATTTCTACTGCGAACCAAGCGGACAAAGGCAAATTGGAACGTCGCTTAGATTCTCATCCAGAACTCAAAGACTTCTACAATGAGCATGACGATTTTACGGTCACGAATAAAGACCGTAATAACTACAATGACATGATGAAGAGCTTGGACGAAGATGAAAAAGCCATGCTGAAATCTGGCAAGCATTTTTACTTGGTCGATTTCTCCAATGTCGGTGGTTTGGTGATGCCTTTGATTTTGGAAATTCAATTGCAAAGTGGCAAAAAAGTGGTGCAACGTATTCCAGCAGAAGTCTGGCGTTATAACTCCAAGAAATTTACTAAGCTGATCGTTACCGATGAGCCTATGGTCAGTTTGACGCAAGATCCTTATTTGGAAACAGCGGATATCGACACCAATAATAATTCTTGGCCACGTAAGATCACGCAGTCACGTTTGGAATTGTTCAAAATGAACTTCCCACCAAGCGACATGATGGCTGATTACAATACGCCTTTGAAAACAGATGCTAAGCCAGAAGCAAAAGATGCTGCAGCCGCGCCTGCCACATCCGCTGCATCAGCTACACCAGCACCAGCCGCCAAAGAAACAAAAGTGGAAACCAAAGCTCCAGCGAAGGCCGCGAAGCCTGCTGCTAAAGCGGTGGTCAAGGATGTGAAATAACGCAGTAAATTAATGTAGCAAATTAGATAGAGATGAGCATGTTGAATAGTATTAAGTTAGTTAAGGTTTCTTTGCTTGGCGCATTGATCGCGATCAGTGCGCTGGCACATGCTCATCGGTTTCATGCTGGTATTACAGATATCAGCATGAATCCTAATTCGGGAAATACTGAAATCGTACATACCTTCATGGCGCATGATGTAGAGGCGATTTTAGAAAATCTGTATCAACGTCAATTTGATTTAAGTGATCCTGAAGACATTCAGGTATTTAAAAAATATTTCGAGAAGCAATTTAAAATAACTGATCAGCAAGGGATCGTGCCGTTGAAATGGATAGGTCTTAAAGTCGATCCGACTAGTGTGATTATTTTTCAGGAATTAGAGCAGCGTGCTCTGCCTGAACAAGTGATGATACGTCAGGCAGTTCTTACCGATTTTATTAGTGATCAAGTAAATACCTTGAACATTAACAAGAATGGGGCAACGCAAACGCTCATGTTTACCCGCAGTCAGCGAGAAGTAAATTTGCCGTGAATAGACTTAGGTGACAACATTTGATTTGCTTAGCATTTCCATCGTATTACAGTTCTATAGATAGCGCCATCAGGCGCTTTTTTTTCAAGGTTTTGATTCCTCACGTTTATGAAGCCACGTTTACTTTTTTCTTTGATGCTCGCTCTGTTTCAGCAACAGGCTTATGCTGATGATTCTATTTTGCACCGGGTCGCAATTGATGGCTCGAAATCGAGTCAATTAGGACTGTTGGACGCTGCAAATGCGGGCATGGTCGGGCAAAAAAAACTCGAGGCGTTGACGACTTACCGACCTGGTGAATTATTAGAAGCGATACCAGGCCTGATTGTGAGTCAGCATAGTGGTGAAGGCAAAGCTAACCAATTTTACTTACGTGGATTTAATCTGGATCATGGTACCGATTTGCGTACGACGGTGGATGAAATGCCGGTTAATCAACGCAGTCACTCGCATGGACAGGGTTGGACTGACCTAAATTTTTTGATTCCAGAACTGACAGCGCGCATGGATTATAAGAAGGGTCCCTATTCATCGACGACTGGTGACTTTTCCGCGGCTGGTAATGCAGCATTGACTTATGCGAATCGACTTAGTCAATATATTACGAGTATGACCTTAGGGCAGAATGCTTTTCGGCGCGCCTTGATCGCAGGATCACCAGATTTTCTCGATGGCAGTTTTTTGTATGCAATGGAAGCGACAAGCAATGATGGCCCTTTTGTGCATCCCGATAATTTCAAGAAACTCAATGCAGTCTTTCGCTATAGCGAAGGCTTCGCGAATAATGGATTTAATTTGAGCGCGATGTTCTATCGTGGCAAATGGAATTCGACTGACCAGATTCCTTTGCGGGCAGTACAGCAGGGTAAGCTGGATCGCTTTGACACGATAGACAGCAGCGATGGTGGCGAGTCACATCGCTATAGCTTGTCGGGTGTCTGGCGCCGTACAACGAGCGAAGAGGCTAGTAAGTTGAGTGCTTATCTGATTCAGAATGGATTGGATTTGTATTCGAATTTTACGTATTTTATGGATGATCCTGTCAATGGTGATCAATTCAGTCAGCCCGACAAACGCGTCACTAGTGGCATGAACGCAAGTCATACCTGGCACTCACATATCAATGGCAAAAACACAGATATCACGATCGGTGCGCAGCTACAGAACGACAACATTTTTAATGGCCTGCACAGGACCAAAGTACGTCAGCAACTGTCCACAGTGCGCCAAGACCATATAGTGGAAACTAGTCTCGGTATGTATCTCGATATAAGTACCCGTTGGACTGAAAGCTTGCGTAGTAATGTCGGTGTGCGTCACGATCAATATCGCTTTCAAGTCAATAGTGATCGCCTCGAAAATTCCGGTACGGCGAATGATCAGATCACTAGCCCGGTTGCCAGTTTGGTTTTGGGCCCCTGGGCCAAGACAGAATTTTATATCAATGCGGGACGAGGATTTCATAGTAATGATGCGCGAGCGACCTTAACGACAGTAGACCCACAAAGTCTTGAGGCAACCCAAAAATCACCTGGCTTGGTAGCTGCTCGTGGATTGGAATTGGGCATGCGTTCTGAATGGATATCAGGTTTGCAATTGAGTCTCGCTGTATATCGCTTAGATTTTGATTCAGAACTAAGTTTTGTCGGCGACGCAGGTACAACGGACGCGGGGCGCCCAAGCCGACGCCATGGAGTAGAACTCTCGAACTCTTATCAAGCGACTGATTGGTTGTCGATAGACTTTGATGCCGCTTACGCCAAAGGTAGATCGCGGGGCGTTGACACTGCAAATAATCACATAGTCGGCGCAGTAGAAGGGGTGGCGCAGCTTGCCTTGAACTTTGACAAACTTGGTCCATGGTCGGGGGCACTACGCATGCGTTACTTTGGTCCACGCGCTTTAACGGACGACAATTCTATCCGTTCAAAAGGCAGTGCGACTTTGAATGGGCGTATTAGTTATAAATTTAACCCAGGCTTGAAGCTAGAATTGGAAGGCTTCAATGTAAGTAATCGACGTGATTCTGCGATTGATTATTATTATGCCTCGCAGCTTAAGGGGGAGTCTGCGTCGCGTGAGGGCGTGCATTTTCATCCGTTGGAATCGCGTTCATTCCGACTCATGTTGGTGAAGACGTTTTAGTCCCATTTGATTCGTACCTATTCGGTCTTTCCCCTTCAAATAAAAAGCCTACTAGACAATTGTCTAGCAGGCTTTTTATTTGGCATACCAATCAGGTAATGATTGGTTGCCACTTAGTAGATTGATGAAATAGTCCTATTGAACAGTCGCGAGGATGCTCGCTCCGCTCATCGCGGCATACGCCTTTACTAATAAATAGTAAGTGCCTGCTGCTGGTGCTGTGAAGGTAATAGTTTCGGTGTTGGTAGCACCGTCCGATTTCTTATCATAGACTGTCGTCGTCGGTGCCGCGCCTAACTTCGCGTAGATATCGCCATCACCAGTTCCACCTGTCACTTTAAATGTCAGAGTAGATTTGCCACTAGGTACGACAATGGTGTAAGTTTTGGTTGCATTCACTGCGAGGTTACCGATGCTGACTGATACGCCACTGGTCAATACGTTGCCAGGCACCGAAGTTTGGTAGCTCGCAACCAAAGATGCACCACTAACGGCAGATGTGGCGTTAGTCAACAGATAATATGTACCTGCTGTTGGTGCGGCAATGGTTATCGTCTCGGTGTTTGATGCGCCATCCGATTTTTGCAGGTAAGTTGTGGTGGTAGGCAAGCTACCGAGCTTGGTGTAAATGTCCAAATCACCACTGCCGCCTGAGGTTTTGAACGTCAAATTGCTAGCGCCGCTTGGTACCACGAAACTGTAATTAGCCTGTGCGTTAGCAGCGCCACTGACCGCGACCGCAACATCTTTTGTCAATGCGATCGTAGCAGGAGGTAAGGCTGGGCCATCGCTGCCCAATTCGACCGCGAAGGAAGCACCTAAGCGAGCAAATTTGAGCGCATGAGTTGCTTGACTACCCATGCTGGCATACGTATCGCCTGCGCCGTGAATTTTAGGGTTGTCTTCATTCATCGCCGTTTCAAACGGCATAGAAGTCGGATAACCTTGGGCATTCCATGAAGCATGATCAGAACAGGCGTAACCACAGCTGTCAGAGCCGATTGTTAAACTTGGCTGATAGGTTGTGATCAGATTCGAGACGAAAGTGTTTTGTGCTGCATTGGTGTAGTCTGTGAACAAGTAAATGTCTTTAGCTGAGCCTTTGTAGTTGGTCATATCCAACTGCATCACGCCGACCACATTCACGCCATCCGTTTTAAATTTTTTGGCGATTTCTGCAGAGCCTTTCAGGCCAACTTCTTCAGCTGCGTACGCAATAAATTTAATCGTACGACGTGGCTGGTAATTATTCGCAAACATCACGCGGATTGCCTCAGTCAGACTGGCGATGCCGGAAGCATCATCATCAGCGCCTGGTGCGCTCGTGGTTTCGCTGGTACCAGCAGTATTGATCGAGTCTAGATGGCCGCCGAGCACCACCACTTCAGAGGCATTGTCACTTCCACGAATGGTCATAATCACTGATTTTTGTGGCCAGCCAGCGTGCGTAAATTGTTCGACGGTGACATTCGTTTTGCCTGATGCCATTTGCGTCCATTTGTCTTTGATCCAGTTCGAGCCATTTACACCGCCCGTGGTGGTGTAGTAACGATTCACGAACGAGGACAAATCGACGATCGTTTGACCGATATTTGATGCCTGCATTTGTGACAGCATAGGTGTCACGATAGATTGATTATCGATGGTGTAGGACGGTGCCAAACTGGCTAATCCCGCACGGCTAGTTCCTGCGCTAACGCTGGTAATTGCATTGCGACCAGCCGATTCGCTATCGTGCATTGCAAAACCAGCACAGCGCTTCAGATTGTTATGGATAGCCCCGGATAAGGAATGAATCACGGATTCATCAATTTGTACTAGGTGAACTGTTTCGCTCTTCGCAAAACCAACTGTCCCAGAATTGATGAGCCGGCTTTCTTTGAGGGTATATTTTGACGATATTTGTTTCAATTGGTTGAAGGCGGAATCACCGATGGTGATCCATACTTTTTTTTCGGCGGCATTGCTCGTGACACTGCCGGAGGCGCTCAAGGCCAATCCAATGAGCAAACTCGATAGAAGTTTCTTTTGCATCTGTCTCTCCCAGACTTTATGGTTAGTTTATTTTGTTTTATATCAACTACGTTATTTCTTACAGTACCACCGATTGTTGCCGACTTTAAAGTACCTATCGGTATTCATCCATGACAATCGTGAAGCAGTAGAACAGAGAAATAGCTTGACGGAAAGTTAATAGTTGTTTTTTTAGATGCTAGAAAAATACTTACTAATACGAAAACCGAAGAAAATTTTGCTGAAATGTTTTAATCCTTTTAATTTGCCTAAACGTTTAGGTTAGCGTCGGAAAATATGCCATTTGCATATTAAAAGTTTACTCTGTTTATACTATTTGTGCTGATATAGCACTGTGCATTGATCTAGGTAATGGATTGGCTGGTAGTAATCTATATTTTTTAAATATATTTATTTGCAAGTGGTTTATTGAAAGGATTTGTGAACTGGTATGTATCTGAGCTAGGTAAATAATTTGGTTTTCACTTAAAGTAATAGTGAGTAATATGTGACCATTGCTTTGCAGTAAGTTGTAATGAGATTCGAAAAAAACTTTATAACTAGCAGAAAACCACAAACATCAGTGACGTATTCTTAAAATATCTTATGCCGAAAACACCACACCTTGCGATCGTCACCAGCGCCGATTTACCAGAGCTCTTTGGCGGTGAAAAATTGCTATTGCCAGCCTTGTTAGAGCTAGGTATCAAAACCACGATTTGTATCTGGGATGATCCCGCCGTGGTGTGGCAAGAATTTGATGCAATAATTATCCGTTGTCCGTGGGATTATCATGAAAAACTACCAGCCTTTTTGCATTGGCTAGAGCAGCTGCGTGGATTGCATGTGCGTGTGATCAATGATCTGGAAACTTTACAATGGAATTTGAATAAGAAATATCTGTTTGAACTTAGTCAACAAGATTTGCCCGTGATTCCTAGTTTTTGTCTCGCCCCTTCGGATCAACATACGTTGACCGAATTGATGCACCTACTGAAAAGTGATGAATTGGTGGTCAAACCAGTGCAATCGGCGGGAGCCTGGCGCACCCTGCGAGTTACGTCAGAAAATTTGGCGCAAGTGAATCGTGAATTTGCAGTGTGGCGACTTGAGCAGGAATTTCTGGTGCAGCCTTTTATGCCAGAGATTATGCGCGAAGGTGAATGGTCTTTTATTTTCTTTGATGGCGAATACAGTCATGCTTTGATCAAACGTGCGAAGCCTGGTGATTTTCGCGTGCAATCGGATCATGGTGGAAGTGTGGAAGTGATCGATGCTCCACCAGTGATGCGCGCTCAGGCACTGCAAATTTTGCAGGCGGTTAAGCCCATGCCCTGTTATGCGAGGGTAGATGGCGTCTTACGTGATGGCCAGTTCATGTTGATGGAGCTTGAGTTGCTAGAGCCAGAATTATTTTTGGAATTAGACCCTCGAGCGCCGCAACGATTCGCACATGCGATAGCACAACGCTTGTCATCTCCTGAAGGCTGACGCTTTCGATTTGCCAGCTCATTCTTGCATTTGAAGACCGAGCTGGCACAATTTCTGTACTGTGTTCAGATTGCGTGCAGTACCAGATTTAGCGGCAGGAATCGCTAATTTCGAATCGGCCATACCCTCTCCATAGTAGATATAAAAAGCACGATCACCACAAGCAATCAATTCCTCGCGTCTACCTTTTGCTAAATCTAACATTGCAGGTAAAGGCGTTTCATCTAGGAACAGGCAAATACTGCGGTTGCCCTCTTTTTCTGCATAGGGGTTATGCTCGATCAAATTTTGCAATTCAAGTGGTGTACGGATAAATACGCCAACTGCCTTGCCGGCATAGTCGTGTAAGGCAGCTTCTAATTTATCGCGACATTGTTGCGCAGTGTACTTACTGCTAAATAACACATTGCCACTGGCGATATAGGTTTTTACTTGTTGAAATCCTATAGCCTCACAGATATTGACCAACTCTTTCATGGGCAATTTCCCGGTTCCGCCAACATTCACGGCGCGCAGTAAGGCAATAAAAATGGTCATTGTGCTCTTCTCAGATTAGGTACTTAGCATGGTTACTACTGTTGCATAAATCAGCAAGGACAGAAAAGCAATCAGCAACAAAGCGATGGTGCGCCAGAGCGTGCCGAGTATGCCTAAGTCGTAGGCATGGCGCAATTGCATGAACATGTGCACCGGCGGCACTATCAAAAATAAGAATCCTGCTGTGCCGGTAAAATTAAACCGTGCCAAAATCGATATCAACATTAACAGCAGGCACATGAAAGATAGCGAGTACAGCGAGAATACGGCGTGATCAAACATCACATACTTGCGTTTGAAGGCGAATAGCAACCATAAGAAGGGCAGAGAAATCGGCATCAATAGGAAGGCTGAGCTGGCGGCATTTTTCTTCATCTTATACAGCGTCAGTTCGCGATTCTTGTCCGCATGCGCTAAGGCTTTTCCAACGTAAGGAATGTCCGATAAATTGTTGGACTCATCTTCGCCATCTACTTTTTCCTTAGGCGGAGTACCGGCGTCACTAGCCTCATCTGATGCTGCCGATGTGCTGTTGGCCTGCTTTTGGGACTCTATCGATTTTGTGGAATCAGATGAAACTGAAACCCCAATTTTCCCGTTATTCTCTGCCGACTTCGATTTTTCACTTCGTTTATTTGCTTTTCCTATTCGTCTCCTGTGGTGCTTGATTTCTTGCTTAGCGAAACGAATTTCTTCACGAAGTTCCGACGACTTCATTGTTGCTATTTCATTGCTGGCAGATGCATTAGTCGATGCGTTCAATTCACTGGATGCGCTGGATGCACTGGATTCAGCGGAGGAGCTGGCCACATTAGTTGCATTTTCCGATCGATGCTCCAGCTGCGCTTCTCTAGCCCGTAATTGAGCAAGATTTTTCTCTGCATCCGTTAATAGTTGTTGAGCCGCTGCGTTATCAAACTCTTTACCATCTATTGCGTCCAGGCTGTCTTGCAATTGGCGGATTTCCATTTGCGTTTCACGTATGCTCGAACGCAATTCGCGTACATCAGGGTTGTAGGCCGGCAAGGCATCCAGTTTTGCCTGCTCTTCAGCGAGGTGGGCTTTGCTATTGGCTAATTCCTTGACCACGGTGTCGCGTGACTCTGGAATGTTCAGGATCTCATTACTTGGGTCTTTCATCGTCAATGAAAAAACGAAAAACATCAAAAAGATCAAGAATAAAAATAGGGCGAGTGGCGAAACGAACGACGTGCGTTTTCCTTGGATGTAGTCTTTAGTCAATAGACCAGGGCGCTTGATTAAGGCGGGGATTGTACGCCAGGCTTTCGTATCAAAATGAAAGATACCATGCAAGACTTCCTCAAACATGTGTAGCAATGAGCGGTGTATATGCGAAGACTGTCCGCATGCATAGCAATAAGCGCCGGCTAAACTTGTGCCGCAATTGGCGCAAGTTGCTCTAGAAGCTTGATTGGCATTGGATGGCGAGTTGCCATCCCCGCCGTTTGCGTGTTTGCTGAGTTCGTTACTTACTACAATCGCGGCTAAAGTTTCGCCTGCATTTGCCAATTCAATTCCCATGAGCTACCTCGTTAACAGTTGTGCCGATTGTGCCCGATTAGCATCATAGTCTCAAGCGCTTCTGGGCGAATTTCGTAAATATTCGACATGCCACTTCATTCACAAACAACAGGCTTAGATCATTTCAAGTTGTACAGGTGAAATCGTAGCTATTTGGTATTGCCTTGCAGAAATGCTGCGCATAAACTCGGCGAAGCAAATCAAATTGATCACTACATGAAATTCATCAACGACAGACGTCAATGCGGAACAAGGCTGGTCATCATGCACAAGTTGTGTGATGTTGCCTTAGCTTGCTGTTTGTTCGCGTCTCTGTCTGTGTTGTTGATAGCGCACGCAAGGGCGGCGGAACCAACAGCCAATGCGGTGAAAGAGCAATTTTCGATTTTTGAAGTGGCAATGGAAAAAGTTGCCAACCAATATGGAAGTGATAATCGTCAAGTGCTTACGCAATTACAGACGATCGAAGCACAAGTGGGAAGTCTAAAAGATTTCGCTGCTTTAAGTGCTTACCGCTGCTATCTGACGAAGCAGTTGAAAGACATGTCTGCAACTCAGGCAGTGTTAGCTAACTTAAAAAATAAGGTGCCCGAGATCAGTGCGAAACCTGCGATTCAAGCGGCAATTGAATTGTGTCAAATGTATGCTGAAGAAGATCCGCAAAAGCGTGATCAACATCTGGCACGTGCTTTTCATTTGATTAAGACTACGCAAGCGGCAACCCTGCGTTACTGGATCAGCACCATGTACATAGAGTTGACCACAAGACAGGGGCGCGCGCGGGATGCCATTGATGCGGCAAAAATCGCTTTAGGTGTTGCGCGTGCCAATAATGACCGTTTTCGCCAAGCCGGTTCTTTACGTAGTCTGGCATTGGTGGAAGTTGATTTTGGCGATAAAGAAGATGCGTTGATCCATATCGACGAAGCGGTTGCGCTTTATCGCCAAATTAATCCCGATTCGTTCAACACGACTGGTTTGCTCAACCGTGCATATATTCTGATGTCCTTGAAAAGATATGATGATTCGCTAAAAGCCTATCGCGAAGTGGAGCAAATCGCTATTAAGCAAAAGGAAGACACCGTGCCGCCGATAGTCTGGAGTAATTACGCCGACATCGCTTATGCGCAAGGGAATTTTCAGCAAGCGCACAAAGAAATAAAGCGCTTATTAGAGTGGTCGCAGCAGCATCAGGATGTTTTTTTAAACAGCTACGCCAAAATGACCGCAGCTTTGTTAGCCGTTGAAAGTAAGAATCTTGAGCAAGCGCAGAGCTTATTTGCTGACGCGCTGCAGATTTTTCAGAAAGAAGACCATCAAGTAGAAATACGCGATTTTTACGGCAATATAGCAACAGCCTATTTCAAAAACGGATATTACAAGCAGGCCTATGCGGCGCTCGAAAAAAAGCTGGAATTAAATTCCTCGATTGAGCAACAGAGCCGCGGCCATGCCGCCAATGAATTACGTGAATTACTCAAGACTGAAGAGCGCATTAAAGAAAATCTAACACTGCAAGCCGAGGTAGAAAAGAGCCGCTTGAATATTCAACGATGGGTATTTTTGGCATTGTTATTGATGCTGGCCTTAGCCTGGTCAGCGCGTCTGTTTATGCAAACCAGAAAACGCAACACTGCCCTGTTGGTGGAGAATAAAGAACTCGACTATCAACGCTTCCAAGATCCTTTAACGCAATTATTTAATCGTCGTTATGTGATGGAAAATAGCGCAGCGATTTGGGACAAAATTCAACAACAGTCTGCAGCGATATTGATTATTGATGCTGATCACTTCAAGAAGATTAATGATAACTTCGGTCATCCAGCAGGAGATGCCGCGCTGATTGAGATTGCCCGACGGATTAAATTGACGATGCGAGATAGCGATATTGTTGTGCGATGGGGCGGTGAAGAGTTCTTGGTTTGTAGTTTTGCTTGTAATGCAGAACAAGCCCGCATCATGGTCAGTAGAGTCTTGGAAGAGTTGCGCCGATCAACTTTGGAATTCGCAGGCAAAACAATCGCTTTGAGTGCGTCTATAGGATATGTACTGGCGCCGCTGCAAGGCCAAACAAAAGGATTCATCGAGTTCGACGATAGTGTTAAGTTAGCTGATGCAGCGCTTTATCTAGCAAAAACAACAGGACGAAACCGCGCGGTCGGTGTAGAGAAGATTTTACAGCCCCAGCGCACACCTACAGAGTTATGTGAACAATTAGCGCAAGCGGCACGCGCGGGGGAAGTTCAAATGAAGGAAACACTGGGGCCAGTGGCGGACGCCAGTTAACATATCTGATAGTCGTTCGCCAGCTGAGAATCCCTGCCTTGAATCGATCAACTAACTTGAAGTGTCTGCATTCTAGTTAGGTTTTTGGAGAACTCGTCCTACATAGCCCTACATAGCTCTACATAGCGCTGCTGGTAGCTTGCTCTTTCTCCTTCATAGGGAAGGTCGGAATGGGGCAGGGTTTCAATCGAAACATGAGCAATGCTTCGACTCAAACCAAATTCATCCCCAATCTATCCGCATCGAAGATTCAAGCCCGAACGTCTTTGACTTTTTCCACCCGACGTTGCAAGACAAAAATCGGCTGCGCCCATTCGGTGTCTTTCTTCTTCTTGCTGGTAATCAGCGTTAATTCTGAAGGATCGTACACGTCAGTGTTATGCGTCAATGGTGTCGTCATCAGATACTGTGCATCGGTATTTTTCAAAAATTCACCGACTAATTGAATATTTCGAATATCTAAATGCGCAAAGGGTTCATCGATAAATACAAATCCGCCAGAGCCGTCTTCCGATTTCAATAAACCGATTAACAGAATCAAAGATTTCATCACCTGCTGACCGCCGGATGCTTCACCGTCGTTCATGCCGATAGGGCCTTTGCCGTCAAACTTAAAGCGCACATGCAATCCGGCTTGCGACAACATGACGTCATCATTTTCTAGTTTGACTGGATCTGTGTGAACTTCAATACCTGCCAGTTCACCCAGTTGTTTGATGTTCTTGCTATAGGTTTTGATGGTGTAACGCAATCTATCCATGTAAGCGGCACGCGCATTCACGGTCGCTTCCATTGCACGATTGTTCTGATAGCGACGTTCGTCAGTTTCAGCCTGACGGTTTTGCAGTAAGTTATTTAAACGCGTGTATTGATCGACGACCGTGGAATCTGTTTCCCAATCATCGCGCGCTAAGTTGTTGCCGAGGCTGCGCAAACGTAATTCGATTTGATGTACGTTCTCATGTTCTGCCACCAGCTCTTTGCGATGCGAACTACGTTTCCAATTGAGTGGTAACGTATGCCATGTATTACGCATGTTGCGTAGGGTTTCGAATTGCGCTTTGCGCTCTTCTGCGTGACGCTTTTCTGAAACACGTTGTTGGGATTCCGCATCTGATATTGCCGCTTTGGCTTGTTCCCATTTCAGGTGCGCGACGGTACGCTGTTCGGTTGCTGCTTTGAGCAAAGGTGCGATCTCACCGAGACGGGTGCCGACTTCGATACGCTGTTGTTTCAGTGGCTGCGTGTTGCGAGACGCTTCTTCAAACTCTGCATGACGCGCACTCAATTCTTTGGCCGCATCGACACCGGCTAGGCGTGCTTTGTATGAAGAAATTTCACCAGCCAGTTTGCTAATCTTGATCGTGAGTTGATCTTCTTGCGATTGCAAACGGGGCAGGGCTTTTTGTAAAGCTTCTAAACGCTGGGTACGACCTGCATTACCAAACCGGTAGCGTGATACTTCAACAAAGAGAGAGCGACCACCACGGCGTTCGAAGTGATACGCGTCCGGCGTAATCCATTCTTGCGACTTGTGCAGCTTCATACCGATATCGATACTGTCGACGGTTTCTATGCGTTCTAACTGTTCGATCAGCCATGCTGGTGCTTTGGCATTGAAACTGACAACGGACAATAAACTATCATCTTTCACCACCGGTGCATTAACGCGATCCGGCACGATAAAGTGACTATAGCGTTGCTTCTCACCGATGCGATAGGCCGCACTAGCGTCGCTGGCATTGTCGAGCAAAATCACCGAGGTGTAGCCACGCATCACGCCTTCGACCGCACCTTGCCATTTGGCGTCGGTAACTTCGACGATCTCAGGCAACATGCTGTGTGGAATATTCGCCTCATTCAAAGCACGGCGCATCTGACGTACGTTTTCAGGATCGGGCAAACTGGCTTTGCCCTGCAGTGCCGAGATCGTTTCCATATCGCCGGCAATACGTTGAGTCAAAGCGTCGCGTTCATGTTTTTGCTGCGCGAGCTCTTCTTCTTTTTTCTCTAATTCATCAGCGATGTTGGCGATGTCGGCATCGGCTTCGGCAGCGAGTTTTTGTAAGCGCGCTTTTTGTTCGAGTAAGCTTTCTTGCGGTTTTAGCTTGGCATTCACTTGCGCGAGTTTTTCACGCAAATTGGATTCTTCAGCTTCTAAGGCCGCTTCACTTTGCTGCGCTTCGCTGTGATTTTGTGCTTGTTGTGCGAGTGCTTGACGACGTTCTGATAGTGCTTCGTCTTGCGTCTTCAAATAGCGTTTGCTGGCGCGTAATGCTTGGCTGGTTGCTGAGGCACGCTCCAAGTCTTCGTGATATTGCAGAGTCGGTAAAATCTCTTCCTGCAAATCTCGCTTTTCTTTGTTCAGACTTTCCCACTGATGGAAGTTTGCGACTTTTAAACGCAGGCCTTCCAGATTGGTCTTGGCACCTTCAAGTTCGGTTTCAAAGCGCTGCAGTTCGGATTCGGTATCGCGCTGATGACGTTTCGCATCGTCGTAGGCATCCAAAACTTCTTTATCGCCGAACACTTGAAACACTAAGTCGAGTAATTGACGCGGCGCGTATTCGCACAGCTTATCGGTTTCGCCTTGTTCTAGTGCCAGCACTTTGCCCATCGCAGTGGATAGACCAGCGTGCGACAAGCGTTTGCGATAGGTTTCGACGCCCAACCAGTCGTTGGCTTCTTGTATTTCTTCAATCTCGATTTTGCCACTGCGCATCAAGTATTGACGTTTCCAGTCACCACCGTTTTTTTCGATTTTGCAGAACAGCGTGACTTCATCTTCATACAAGCCCGACATGCGGAAAGGACGGTTCGAGATCTGTGGTCCTACAGCGCTATTGTCGACTACCGCACGTATCCACGCAGTTTGTTGACCGGAGTGGCGTGCATAATGTTTGTACGAACGTCCCATAGAACATTCCAAACCAAACAGTGTGCGTAAAGCATCGAGCAACGTCGTTTTGCCTGAACCATTTTGTCCAGCAATCGTGATGATCTTGGCGTCGAGTGGGATGTTTTTAATCCGTTGCCAGTAATCCCAATGAACCAGTTCTAGTGATTTGATGTGAAACATGATGGCTTATTCTTTTTCTGTGTTGTTATCGGTGGCACTGGTGGAGTCAGCATTGGAATCAACATCGGAAACGGATTCCGCTGCGGTAACTGGATCGCTTTGATTGTTTGATTCGGTTTGTTTGTCCAACTCGATCTCTGCAGCCTCGGCTGCCGCAATTCGTTCCGCTTCGATCACCGCTGGTGTACGCGGCATAGGAATATGGAAAATATCCGAAAGTGCACCGTTGATGATGCGGTCTTTTAATGCATCCGTATCCATCAATAAATCGAGCAATGGACCTTCCATAATCAGATCCATTTTGCGTTCGATAAATCCCAGACGCGAGAGTTGGCCGAGATTCATATCCATTCGCGTTTTCTTGCCCAGCTTTTCGCCAAAATCGGCGAGCAGAGTGCGATAAGAAATGCCGATCGAAGTATCTTCCGCGCGTGGCAGTGGTTTCTCTTTGCCGAACATATCGTTCTGGTCTTCCTGTGCCATTTGATGCGCTTCTTGGCGTTCGCGCTTCGGCAAAATAATCAGTGACCACAACACTACCAATAAAGCGACGCCATCACGTGCCAGGCCAAAATTATTGTTCTGCCAGGTGTCTTTGGTACCGAATACTTTGGATTCACTGTCGCGCGTTAGTGCCAAGGTCACATGGTCGGCATATACGTTATCAACAAACTTCATGCCGCAAGCTTTTAGGCGGGTGTCGATGTCGCTACGGAAAATTTCGTCCGATAAAGCGCGTTTTACTAACTTGTCTTCACGACGTAAAGTCTGATGCGCCAACAAACGGGCGATAAGGATTTGTGCGTCTTCAGTCATGGGAAATCTCTTTTTTAAAACCATTAGCCACAGCGACACTGAGGTACAGAGAACGCACAGAGCTTGCTCTTGTCTTTCTCCCTTTCTCTGTGTCTCTGTGTTGAGAGGTTTGGAACTTATTCATGGGTATCATCCTGCGGCATATTCAAAGGTAGCAAGCTAGCCACCGAGATTGCCGCGATGTGTGGATCTGATAGTTTGCGCATTTTATCTTTGGAGTTAAAGCTCAAAGGCAAACGCGCCAAAATGGCGGTCGCACCTTGTAATGAGGCTTCATTCGCATCACCAATCAAAGGCAGCAGCGAAGCGCGGTAGGAGGCAATCGCAAAACTGGCGGGTAATAAATAATCTTGTAATGGTTTGTGTTTTTTGGTCTCTGGATCATAGGACTTGCCATCAATTTTGCCGAGCAAATCTAACCAATGATCGAGTTCTAACAAAGCTTCGCTATTATCATTCGCAATCGATGGCGCATTTTCACCGGTCGGCAATACACCCAAGACCGCTGAATTGCGATGGCTGAGCAATTCGCTTTCCGCCACGTCGATCATTTCAGATGGCGTAATGAAGTGCGGTGTCACTGGATGCGATAGTGCGCCATCGGCGAGCGAAGCTAAATCTTCACGCTGCAATAACCACATCTTGATATCGGTCGTTGATAAACCCGATTGACCCAGATGTACGCGTTGACGTTCAATTTGATTTAAAGCGCGTGAAAACATGCCTTGCATATTCAGTAGCGCACTTTGCGCTCTGCCAATTGCCTGAGCTGCTCGGTGCGTTGCAGAGTCAGCGCGACTATCATTGGTGATCGCGTGGATAATCTGCGAACCTTTTTCTACCCAATCACAGGCTGTATGCCATTTTTGTTGGGCAGTCCGGAGTTGGAACTCTGAGCCTGAGGCAATCGCATCAGAAAATTCTTCGGTCAATTCAATTAAGCGGCCGAGTAAATGATGTAATTGTTCGACCGAAACGCCACCGACGGCTTGTGCACCCGCAACTTGGGTCAACATATAGCTGACTTCGGACGGATCGTCTTGCTGTTCGACTTGGATCAGGGATTCAATCGCTGCTAAGACATTGCGCGCCATGGGCGCAATGCGATACACGGATTGGCTAGGATCCCACACCAAGAGTCCGGTGCTGCGCAAGCGCGTTAAAACGGTTTCGAGCGCTTCGGGTTCCAGATAACCGAGTTTGGCGTTAATGTCGGCGCGACTGAGCGAAGGCGAGTCGACATCCGCCGTCAATTCGCGCAAGACCAGCAGGCGCATTAAGACGCTATTGATGCCGCCGTGGAATAATGCTGTAAACGCTTGCAGCATAGGCTGCGCGCGCCGCAAAGGGGCGAGGGCAACAACATCGTCGGGAGTTAAACTGGATTTGAAGTAAGACTTGAGACTTAAATCGTTCTGATCGGATAAATCGTCTTCTATTCTTACTATGGATTCGTCGTCAAAATTTTGCATGCCGCATTTTACCTGCTTGAGCGCGGGTTTAGTATTGTTAAAAAATTACTTTTAGGTGCTTATCAGCTAGTTCTTTTGGGCTTTAAAAATGAAAAAAACGGTGCAATATTTCTTTTAAGGCAAATAGTGTAAGAATGTGCGTTAAAAATAGACTAAAAGTAGGTAAATCCCTGATTTTGAATCGTTTGGAGAGAATTAATGAATACGCAAATTGAACAAACCGCAAGCTTAGGCGGTGGATGTTTTTGGTGCCTCGAATCATCTTTGTTTAAAAACCATATATAAATCAAGTAGATAGATTTTTGTCAGAAATGTTCTGCCACATTTTTGACAAATTTCGACGACAACATTCCACTGTTGTACGTTTGGTTGTAAAATTCGGAAGTCATTTACAACTTTTCACTTCTATCAAAGGGAGCAACACCAAAAATGAAAACAAGACTTTTACTTGCCGTGGTGGCTGTTTTAATCTCGGCTTGTGCTGCACCTCCCCGTTATGACTACGTAAAGGAAGGCGCCTCAGAGTTCCAGCGGACGGACGCCCTTTCCGAATGCCGTTATCAAATACGGCTCAATAAAACTCCGGCTACTGAAGAGGCCGAACTGCTCAAGCTCTGCATGCAAGGCAAAGGATTTCGGTTAAAGAAGGTCAATTAATAAAAAGCCAGTCATTTGACTGGCTTTTTTATTGCACCCTTGACATTCAAGATAATTTGAATATAAGTACAATAACAATCCCCCGATTGGTAATTTAATAATATTAAATTCAGATTAATTGTCAAGACCAAATAAATATTAAATTGCCTTAGTGAGAGATTGCTAGGGCAATTTTTTTATGCGTCGATTAAGTTCCTCGGTCGAAAAATTGCTAACGCGAATGGTTTGTATGAAGGCAGGTTAGAAATATTCAAGGGTAAATCCCTGATAACTGTAAATCCCCCCAAACAGGTAGCGACACCATTAATATGGTGAAAGTATGCTAGAACTTAAAAGGCGAATTTGGAAAGCAACAGGGAAGACAAGGCAAGACCCCCCAAATGTTCTATTAACAGAACGAACTTGCTAAACGGAAATGGTTAATTATTTTCCGTCCGTGCTATGTGGTCGCTATCACACGGTTACGGTGAAGTCCCAACTCGAATTTTCGGGTAGGGTAAGACTTTGCCGTAACCGTGTGATAGCACGGTGAAGGCAAAGTATTATTAATCATCATTTGTATAGTAAATATTAATAGTACACAAGTGAAAAAGAATAATAGTACCCAAGCAAAGAAGTACTCGTTAGAGATTTACGATAGTAAATAAAAATGGAAACGGCGAAAAATTCACTTTAATTTTGGCAAGTTATCAGGAGCTTTGCCGAATTTTTTCTCATACCAATTTATTATATTAAACATATCTTTGGTTTTTTCTTCGGTCTTGGTCAATTCTTTTTCTAACTCTAAATTTCTGGATTTTTCCGCTGTAATTTGATTTCCCACAGAAGCAACTCTTTTATCTGCCCATTCTTTGGCTTGCTTCGCATAAGCATCAGCTTTTTTCTTTTTCTTCTCAGCTTCTTGTTGGACTTTTTCCACCTGTTCCAATGCTTGGGCGGTTGGCTTATGAAAACCACCCAAGGCACCAGCAAACCAATTTCCGACCTTGGAACCTAGTTCCTTGGTTTTCTCTTCTGCTTGCTTTAAACCCACTTTATAGCCATTTTTTCTGGCTACCTTGTGTTGGGCCTTGGCATCAGCAAAAAAAGCAGCCTGGGCCTTTTCTGCCTTCCATTGGGAACGGGTCAATCTTCTACGACCTGGGCCGATTCGGGTTAGGCCATGGCACATAGCGACCTTTTTACTGAATTCGTCCTGCATGCCTCTCATCGCTTCAATATAAGCAAGATTTTGTTCACCTGCTTTTTTATTATTTCTCTTCGCTTCATTTTTGGCCTTCAAACCTTCGTGAATGCCATCAAATCTTTCACCAATGCGAGGCACCACAGTAAAATGTAAATGCGGGTGGGCTTCGTCATTGTGATATACAACACTCTTTAATCTATCGCCGTATTTTTCTTTCAACCACAGCAAAGTGTCTTCGGCAAATTCTGGGAAGTTGTCTTCCATTTCACGAGGAAGAGAAGCTACACCAATCAAAGCACAATGAGCATCCTTTCGCAATTTTCTACCTTGGGCATCTTTGGAATTTTCTGCCCATTCATTAATAATAGGTAAAACTTCGGCAGGAGCTACACCGTATAAAAGACCCGGCTTGCACGGATTTTTAATATGGGGGCAGGCTCCTACTTCTCTCCACTGTTCAGCCAAAATCTCTTTTGCACTACGTGATTTTGTTGTGGTAGTCACTTTCGCGCCGTGCTTATTTGTGCTCGTTTTTGTTTGGCTACTGCCTTCACGACCATAGGCATCCACGTGTATGAATTGATAGCTCCCTTCCTTCATTTTGAACCTCGCTTTATTATTATTCTTGTATTTTTATATTAGCGTTTTCTTTCCGAAGGTCAACCTTATTCCACGGTTTAGTGACCGACTATACTTATTACGCTTCGCTTCATAAGTGTCGGTCCTACCGGAGGTCCTGGCTGGGCCTATAACCCGGAAGCAAGGCGAGCTTGCTTTGACTTCGCTCCGCTTTTATCTGCGATATTTTCCCGGCTGGGAGCACCTACTTCATTTTTGTGAATGTTCCATTCACAAAAATAAAGCAGGCATAAAAAAGCACCTATCTTTGCAGAAAGGTGCCGTAGGCAAAATGGACCAGCTCGTCTGGGTCCTTCCGGTAAATTCAAGAAGACGGGTTAATTCTTCGTTGGTATTTTGATAGGACTGTACCTTTTTGTCGTCTGTTTATTGTTGTGCCCAACCGACTTCATAATATCAATTTGACTGTTTAATGTGTTGGTGGGTAGTTCAGCCAAATGATTTTTTTCCAAATGACGGACATTTTCAATGCCCAGAAGTTCACTAATAAGAATGGAGAAATTAGAACCATCCATTCCAGTGGCTTGTCCGATATTAAATACTAGATTTGAAATGGCTTCACGACGGAAAAAATGGAAATGAAACCCTTTGTCTTTCATTCCAATTCGTTCGTTGAATTTATCAAACGAGCCAGAAAATCCATACAAGGTATATGTAAATAATCTGGGTTGATTTTCTTTTCTTGGAATGCTTTCCAAAATTTCACGAGCTTGTTTTGTAATAATTACTTTTCTGGGTCTGCCTGATTTTGTTTGATAGAGTTGAATGTAATTTTCGTTCAAGCGAACTTGCTCCCAAGTCAGCGGAACAATTTCACTGCGACGAAAACCGCAATAATAGGAAAGCAAACAAATTTGCTTCATCTCTGGATTAGGGTGCTTGTCCAGAGCATTGAAAAGAATTTCTTTGTCTTCGTCACTCAGTCGGTAATCATTTTTAGGGTCACGATTTTTTAATAAATCTTTATCATATTCAGTAACAGGGTTGGGAATTCCCTTGAACCTGTTTTCTTGGTGCCGTAGGTTATCAAACAATTTTTTGATAAATGATAATTCACGGGAAACGGAAATCTTGGAAACATTGCGACCCAAATTTGTGCCATATCTTGAAACTGCAGGAGTGGACAAGCGAGCCTTAATATAGTCATTGATTTCCATATAGGTAATCTGTTCAGGCTTGAAATCTGCAAATCTCTTTTTTCCACTGTTGGAAATGGTATTTTGTGCCATTTGAGCCAACAAGCCTCCGGCATTCAACAGGGGTTGTGCTATCTCGTTATGACGGTCAGGAATTGCGGTGTTTCCAATCGTCTTAAAGAATGATAATTTACTGGCTCTATTTCTCTTCTTTAAATCGTCTTGCATCTCCGGAATATTTTCGGCAATATATTTCTTAATATAAAATGAAATCGGTGGGCTGGTCAAAATGTCAGCAATTTTTTTTGCTTTCTCATTTTGTTCTAATTCAATTTTATTGAGTGTTTGCCTACCAATATTTGATTGACAGGTTGCAAGTAAGTCCTTCGCCTCTTCCAAGGTATCGCACAACTGGTCTATCTTGAACGGTATACCATTGACTTTCTTGTTGACACGAACACGGAACTTGACCTGCTTTTCTTTGGTCTTGGTCTTGTTTTTCCACAGAACTTGTGTCACTCCACGCGGTAGGGCAGACATCGGTAGGCTCCAATCTTTGGCAAATTTCTGCCAAATTTTAGAGCACTTTTGACCGTTTTGTCAAATGAGACGAAGCATCCTAAAAGGTAAATATTATGGAAAATCAACAAGTTATGAAGATTGAAACCATCACTTTAGGTGGTGGTTGTTTCTGGTGTACCGAGGCAGTTTTCCAACAGATTCGTGGTGTCACTAGCGTTGAATCTGGCTATTGTGGTGGTCAAATCCACAACCCGACGTATGAGCAAATTTGCACGGGAACGACTGGACACGCCGAAGTCGTGCGTTTGCGCTTTGATCCGACCTTGATTAGCTATGCCGAAATCTTAGAAATTTTTTTCACGATTCACGATCCGACTACGCTCAATCGTCAAGGTGCTGACCAAGGCACACAATACCGCTCGGTGATTTACTTTCATGACGAAGAGCAGAAAAAAATCGCGCTAGAAGTCATGCAAAAAATGGCTGGCGTCTGGGACGATCCCATCGTGACTGAGCTGAGCATGGCACCACAGTTCTACCTGGCCGAGGCTTACCATCAAAACTATTTCCGTCAACATCCACAACAAGGTTATTGCTCATTTGTGGTGGCACCAAAAGTCGCAAAGGCACGTAAGGCGTTTGCGGGTAAGTTGATAGCATAATTAGCTTGAAATGCGCCGTCATCTGCGGATCTACATAGTCGCTTTCCACAAGCTGGAGAGCGAACTTGCAGCCTTGCTTGTCTAGTACCATCTCTTCCTGCTCGCTACAGCCATCATTTCAAACAAAGAATTTTATTTTAGAAATTCTGTTGCATTCCCCATGATTAATTTCTTCATTCTGATCACTACTCAAGCGATGTATTCCAAATTAATATAGCTTGAGTAATATAATTCATATTTGTGATCTAGCTCGAGGTTCTACACTGCGGTTTGTTCCTTCTTTGATTCCGCCCTATGCAGATTACAAAACTGACGACTTATCGCATCCCACCACGTTGGATGCTGTTGAAAATTGAAACCGATGCCGGTATTACGGGCTGGGGTGAACCAGTGATTGAAGGTCGCGCACGCACTGTCGAAACCGCGGTGCAGGAATTTGCCCCGAATCTGATCGGCAAGGATCCAGCGCGTATTAATGATCTCTGGCAGGAAATGTATCGCGGGGGTTTTTATCGCGGTGGGGCGATTTTGATGAGTGCGATTGCTGGCATTGATCAGGCATTGTGGGATATTAAAGGTAAGGCTTTGGGTGTGCCAGTGTATGAATTACTTGGTGGCTTAGTGCGCGAAAAGATGAAAACTTACAGCTGGGTTGGCGGAGATCGCCCAGCCGACGTGATTGCCAGTATCCGCAAATTACGTGAGCTCGGTTTCGATACGTTTAAGATGAACGGCACCGAAGAAATGGCATTGATCGATAGCTCGATTGCGGTCGATGCAGCGGTGGCGCGGGTTGCAGAAATTCGTTCTGCTTTCGGGAACGAGATCGAGTTTGGGCTTGATTTTCATGGGCGTGTCAGCGCACCGATGGCGAAAGTTTTATTGCGTGAACTTGAGCCATATCGTCCCTTATTTGTTGAAGAGCCAGTACTCGCCGAAAACGCGGAATACTACCCACGCCTTGCCAATAGCACGTGCATTCCTCTGGCCGCAGGTGAGCGTATGTATTCACGTTATGAATTTAAGCGCGTGTTTGAACAAGGCGGTTTATCTATAGTGCAACCGGATTTGTCGCATGCCGGTGGCATTACTGAATGCGTCAAAATCGCTGCGATGGCAGAAGCTTACGATATCGCTTTGGCACCGCACTGTCCGTTGGGGCCGGTGGCCTTGGCGTCATGCTTGCAGGTCGATTTTGTATCGCATAATGCGGTGCTGCAGGAGCAGAGCATGGGTATCCATTACAACAAGGGTGCGGAGTTACTCGACTATGTACTCAATCGCGAAGATTTCTCTTTAGAAAATGGCTATATTAAGCCGTTTACCAAACCAGGTTTAGGCGTGGAAATTGATGAGCGACGTGTGATCGAGGCGAGTGAAAATGCACCTGACTGGCGCAATCCGGTCTGGCGTCATGCGGATGGGAGTATCGCAGAATGGTAGACGTCTATAAAAAAGCTTCTAAACTCGATCCACACATGATTGGGGTCGATTGGGGGAGCACCTGTCTCCGTGTGTTTTTGATCGGCACGCATGGTGAAGTTTTAGCTACCCGCACCAGCGCACAGGGGAGTTCAAGTATGAATGGTTCCGCCTGGGCTTATGAGCAAAGTCTTGAGCAACTGGCGGGTGATTGGCTGCAAGAATATCCCGATATTAAAGTATTAGCATGCGGTATGGTCGGTAGTAAACATGGCTGGTTAGAAGTGCCGTATATCGCGTGCCCATCCGACGTGAATGCAATCGCAGCGCGGGTGATGTCGGTAAAGGGAGTAGATCATCGGCGCTTTTATATTGTGCCTGGTATGGCCTATCGCCCGGCGAATGGTGTGCCCGATGTGATGCGTGGTGAAGAAACGCAAATTGCCGGTGTGTTGAGTTTGCGCCAAGAGGCAAGTCGGCGCTCTTGCATTATATTGCCAGGAACGCACTCGAAATGGGTGCAAATCGAACAGGGCAAAGTCACTGCGCTGGCAACCCACATGACCGGCGAACTATTTGCGATTTTGCGCCAACATTCTGTGTTAGGTCGATTGATGCCTAGCCAACAAAATGAACTCGATCCGATTGCTTTTTTGCGCGGTGTCGAAGATGCACGGCAAGGTATGTATCTAGGATTTTCTCATCAGATGTTCGCAGTACGTACCTTAGGCTTAATGGAAATGATGCAGCCTTCTTCATTGACAGATTACTTATCTGGTTTGCTGATAGGGCATGAAATTCAAGCGGGCCTGGGATGGCGATTAGCCGCTGGTCTGGAGCAAGAGCCACTAATATTGGTCGGCGATCCAGGTCTGTGTTCGCATTATGCGCAGGCGCTATCCCATTGTGGAGTGCACAATGCCAGCATTTTGTCGAATACCGCACCGACGGGATTGTGGTCAATCGCTAGAGCAATTGATTCGGTAAATGCAGGTAGCACAAGTACAAGAATTGAACAAAAGGTGGGCACATGACACCGAGTTCCTTCTACTTGAAAACAGCAATCAGCCAGCTACCATTGATCGCGATATTGCGCGGCATACGTCCAGCAGAAGTTGAGAGTGTGGCGCTCAGTTTGTATCGCCAGGGATTTCGCTTGATTGAAGTCCCTTTGGCTTCACCCGAAGCTTTGCGATCGATTGCCATTTTGCGTGATTGCTTACCTGCTGATGCTTTGTTTGGCGCTGGCACCGTCACGCAATTGAGCGATGTGTTTCATCTGCGGGATTTGCAAGCGAATCTGGTAGTAATGCCGCATGCTGATGTGAGGCTAGTGCGTGCCATCAAAGCTGCAGACATGATTTGTATTCCAGGCGTAAGTTCGGTGACAGAGGCGTTTGCCGCGTTGCAAGCGGGCGCCGATGCCTTGAAACTGTATCCTGCAGAACTGATCAGTGCCTCCGTGTTAAAAGCAATGCGCACAGTATTATCGGCTAGGCCATATCTGTTCCCAGTGGGCGGCATAGCGCCAGATAATATGTGTGCCTATTGGCGGGCTGGTGCCAGTGGTTTTGGATTGGGCGGTAGTTTGTATAGCGCTGGGATGACGGTTACTGAGGTCGAACGTCGGGCGGAAGGCCTGATACAGGCTTGGCATAGTGCTTGTGATGCTGTCGGGGAAAGAGTAGAGGTCGCCAGCAATGATATGCCAGAATCCGCACATTATTACGGAGTTGAAATTTGATGAGTTCGACGGTGTTCATGCCATGTCTGTTAGCACAACAAGCAACATTGGGGGAATGTTTGCTGTGGGACAGCCAACGCCAGTGCTGGTGGTGGACCGATATTGAAGCCCGAGCTATTTATCGCTGGCGTGAGAGCTATGTTGCCCCGACCTTGTATAGCACGCCAGATCGCGTTGGATCCTTTGTGCTTTGCCAGTCTGGAAAAATTTTATTGGGCATGACGAAGAGTCTGGCACTTTTTGATATTAGTACGCGTCGAATTGAGTCATTAGTCCATGTCGAAACTGATTTGCCAAGTACTCGGGTCAATGACGGACGTACAGATCGCGCTGGAAATTATGTATTTGGTAGTATCGATCAGACCTCATCCCGCGCTGCGATAGCGCATTTTTACCAGTATTCGATACGGCATGGTTTACGTCAGTTAGACCTGCCAGCGGTGGCGATTGCGAATAGTATTTGCTTCAGCAACGATGGCAAGATCATGTATTTTTGCGATACGTTGAGCCAACGTATTCAACAATGTGATTATGATGCAGCGAGCGCGACTGTCAGTCATATTCGCTTGTTTGTTGAAACAGAAAAACATGCTTATCCCGATGGTTCTGTGATCGATGATCAAGGCTGCCTGTGGAATGCGCAATGGGGCGCTGGGCGTGTAGTGCAATATGCGCCAGATGGATGTGTACTGCAAATTTTGAATCTGCCGGCTAAAAATCCCACTTGTCCAGCCTTTGGTTCTGCGGAATTGAATTACTTAGTGTTGACCAGTTCGCGTAAAGAGATGAACGCAGCTGAGTTACAAGCAATGCCCGATGCAGGCGGCTTGTTTGGTGTCCGTGTGTCGGATGTGCAGGGTGTGATAGATACTTTGTTCAATGATTTGGATGATTGAGTATCGACAAATAGAAAAATTGAAAACAATACAAAGCAATCAAAAAAAATAGAAAAATACGGAGATGAAAATGAAAACCAAGTTAAAGACGGCGTTAAACATACAATCAATAAGTACTTCAACTCAAAAGCGTCGCCGCATTTTCCAGCTAGCTGGGTTAAGTCTCGCAGCCTTGTTCTGTGGCATATCGGCATTTTCATCTGCCGCAGACCCTGTAAAAATTGGTTTCTTGGTGAAGCAGGCGGAAGAACCCTGGTTTCAAGATGAATGGAAATATGCGGAACAAGCAGCACGTGAAAAAGGATTTACGCTGGTGAAAATTGGCGTACCGAATGGCGAAAAATTAATGTCTGCGATCGATAATCTTGGTGCACAAAAAGCCCAAGGATTCATCGTCTGCGCCCCCGATGTCAAGCTTGGTAGTGCCATTGAACGCGCAGCGAAACGCCATCAACTCAAAGTATTCTCGGTTGATGATCAACTACAAGATGGCAAAGGGCAAGCCATAACCAGCATTCCGCACATGGGGATTTCTGCCTACGAAATTGGTAAGCAAGTCGGTGCCAGTCTATTGGCCGAAATCAAAACCCGCGGTTGGAAGCTGCAAGAAGTTGGCGCGATGCGCATAGCCTTCGATCAATTACCTACTGCACGCGAACGCACCATGGGCGCAGTCGATGCCTTGAAAGCCAGTGGTTTCCCTGTCGCGAATTTGATTGATGCGAATCTGGTCAAGAGCGATACCGAAAGCGCCTACAACGCCGCGAACATTGTACTCACCAAGCAAAGTAGTTTTAAGCATTGGATTATTTTTGGCATGAATGACGAAGCTGTGCTCGGTGCTGTGCGTGCCGCAGAAGCGCGGAAATTCACGCAAGACACTATGCTGGCTATCGGCATAGGCGGCAGTAAGAGCGCCTTAAATGAATTTGCCAAACCAAAACAAACGGGTTTTTTCGGCAGCGTCTTGATCAGCCCTAAGCGCCACGGCTATGAAACCAGCATGATGATGTATGAATGGATCAGCAGCAACCGTCAGCCACCTGCATTAACCTTGACCAGCGGCACCTTAATGACGCGCAGCAATCAACATGATGTGCGCAAACAGTTTGGCTTATAAGGTGTGATGGTCGATGTCTGCGTATTTAACATTCGAGCAAGTCTCCAAATTTTTCCCCGGCGTGACAGCACTTAGTCAAGTCAGCTTTAGCGCACAGGCTGGGCAGGTGCACGGCTTGTTAGGTGAAAATGGTGCGGGTAAATCCACGCTACTCAAAATCCTTGGCGGCCAATATAAACCGGATCATGGCTGTTTGCGAATCGCCGGTCAGGCGCAGGCATTTCACAGTGCTGGTGATGCGATTGCCGCAGGTGTGGCGGTGATTCACCAAGAGTTGCAATATGTGCCGGAATTAACTGTCACAGAAAATATTTTGCTAGGCCGCTTGCCGCGTCGCTTTGGCTTTGTTGACAAAGCTGCCGCGCGCAAATTGGTGAACGAACGCTTGCAAATGCTGGGCGTAGAACTTGATCCTGATCAGCTACTAGTCAATCTGTCGATTGCCCAAAGGCAGATGGTTGAGATCTGCAAGGCGCTGATGCAAGATGCACTGATCATCGCCTTTGATGAGCCGACTAGTAGTCTATCGCACCGCGAAACGGAAATTTTGTTTCGTATCATTCGTGACTTGCGTGAGCAAGGCCGTACCATTATTTACATCTCGCACTGCCTAGAAGAGTTATATGCCATATGCGATGCCTGCACGATTTTTCGTGATGGCAAAAAAGTCGCTACACATGCGCAGATGGCCGCAGTTGCGCAAGACATTTTGATCAGCGATATGGTAGGGCGTGAGCTGAGTGATATCTATGATTATCAAACACGTCAGATCGGAGCAACACGTTTGCAGGTGACGAACTTAGCTGCAAAATCTCGTGTAAAGCGGGACGTAAATTCACCAGTAGCACCCCAGAGTTTTTTTGTGCGTTCTGGTGAAATATTGGGCTTCTTCGGCCTGGTTGGTGCGGGGCGTACTGAGTTACTGCGCATACTGTATGGCATAGATAAAGCGAAAAATGGCGCCAGTATATACCTCGATGGTAACGAGCTTGCTCCAATGACAGTGAGTAAGGCAATCACTTCTGGGATCGTGTTATGTCCAGAAGATAGAAAAGAACAAGGCATCTTGCCGCAAGCATCGGTGGCAGAAAATATCAATATCGCCAACCGCCGCGGCAACTTAATTGCCGGACTATTTTTGCGTCACGCAGAAGAAGCACAATTAGCTGACCAGCTCATACAAAAACTCAATATCAAAACACCCTCACGCGAACAGACGATAGCGAATTTATCCGGCGGTAATCAGCAAAAAGTTATCCTGGCACGCTGGCTGGCGCAAGATAATTTGAATGTGTTGATCTTGGATGAACCCACCCGCGGTATTGATGTCGGCGCAAAAAATGAAATCTATCGCATTATTTACGAAGTAGCAAAAACGGGTTGTTGCGTGATGGTGATTTCTAGTGAGTTACCAGAAATCTTAGGCATTTCAGATCGCATCATAGTCATGCGCGATGGTCAGATCAGCGGTGAATTGCGACGCGAAGAGGCGAACGAAGCGGCGGTACTGAAATTGGCATTGCCTGATTAATGAAAAAATAAGATAAAACAATACAAAGTAGAAAAAATTTTTGGAGTAAAAAATGTCATCCCAGAACCAAGCCAGCACCTTACAAACGAGCACAATAGTAAGGCGACAAAATTCCCTTATGAGCATTCTCGCGAAGCAAGGCATGCCGCTCGCTTATTTGATGTTGTTCGCGATATTATCCCTCACCGTAGAGAATTTTTTCTCTGGTACCAATCTGATCGGCTTGATGTTGTCGGTTTCGCAAATCGGTATGGTCGCATGCACCATGATGATGTGTCTGGCATCACGTGATTTTGATTTGTCGGTGGGGTCAACCATTGCTTTTGCCGGTGTCCTTGGTGCACTCGTTTTAGAGCACGCTGATAGCGTGGCGCTAGCGATCGGCGCTGCGGTATTGGCAGGCGCTTTGATCGGTGCTGGCAATGGCATATTGATTGCCTACCTGCGGGTGAATGCACTCATCGCGACTTTGGCGACCATGCTCATGGTGCGCGGTTTGGCGTTTATCGTATCGAATGGTCAGGCAGTCGGAATTGCGAATGAAAGCTTCATGAGCTTCGGCGATGCGCGCGTTGTGGGTTTGCCTATGCCAGTCATCGTTTTGGGAATTTGTTTTTTGATTTTTGGTGTATTGCTGAACCACACCGTGTTCGGGCGCAATACATTGGCAATAGGTGGCAACCCCGAAGCAGCTGAGTTAGCTGGTGTCAAAGTACGAGCATTAAGGGTGTGGATCTTCTTGATACAAGGGGTGGTGACTGCGATCGCAGGTTTGATTTTAGCCTCTCGGATTACTAGTGGGCAGCCCAATGCAGCTCAGGGCTTTGAATTAGATGTGATCTCTGCTTGTGTATTGGGTGGTGTTTCTCTGCAAGGCGGTAAGGCAAAAATATTCGGTGTACTGATCGGGGTTCTAATTATGGGGACAGTCGAGAACGTCATGAACTTAAAAGATGTCGACACCTTTTACCAATATCTCATGCGCGGCCTTATTTTGTTGGCAGCTGTGATGTTTGATCAATTCAGAACGCGGGGGCGTCATGGCTAATTTAAGATTAGAAGGCAAGGTCGCCATCGTCACAGGATCGACCTTAGGCATAGGCGCAGCAACCGCCAGAGCTTTTGCGCGCGAGGGCGCGAAGGTGGTTTTAAATAGCCATGTGAACGATGCTGCCGCGCAGGCTATCAGTGCAGAACTGGGCAGTGAACATAGCTTGTTTGTGAAAGCCGATGTGGCTGATAGTAAGGCGATGGAAAGCTTGGCAGAACAAGCTTGTGCGCGCTTTGGCAAGATCGATATTTTGATCAATAACGCCGGTATGAATGTGTTTTCCGATCCCTTGGAAATGACGCAAGAGCAATGGCAACGCTGTTTTGCTGTGGATCTGGATGGCGTCTGGAATGCCAGTCGTGCCGTGTTACCTCAGATGCTGGCGCAAGCGGCGGGATCCATTGTGAATATCGCCTCTGTGCATGGACATAAAATTATTCCTGGTTGTTTTCCGTATCCAGTGGCGAAGCACGCTTTGATCGGCTTGACGCGTTCGCTGGGGATTGAATATGCGAGACGCGGCATCCGTGTGAATTCCATTTCGCCGGGATTGATATTGACTGAGGCCATACAAAACTGGCTAGCATCTTGTCCCAATCCAGAAGCCGAGCAGCAACGTCAGGCCGATTTATTACCTTGTGGCCGTATAGGCTTACCAGAAGAAGTGGCGCAGACTGCACTGTTTTTGGCGAGTGACGAAGCACGCTATATCAATGCCACCGATATCTTGATCGATGGCGGACGTAGTCAGCTGTATCACGAGTAAGCGCATAGGCGTGCATAGACGTGTATCAACGTGCAGAACAATCAGTAAGTTCAATGACCAGGTGAAACCATGAGAGACCCGATTGCTGACCGTTTTGTCCGCACCCATTTAAAAACCCGCCATCTGGTATTGCTGGTCGAATTAGGTCGTCATGGATCAATTTTGCGCGCCGCCGAAGCGGCACACATGACGCAACCTGCGGCTTCCAAATTATTAGCAGAACTTGAATACGCTTTAGGCGTGCAATTATTTGAACGATTAGCACGGGGCATTTCTCCGACCTGGTATGGTGAAATTATGGTACGCCGTGCCGGCACGGCATTGGCAGAAATGAATACCGCGCATCAAGAAGTGATGGAATTATTTTCTGGTTTGCGCGGACAGGTAGCGATCGGTACGGTGATTACACCATCGACTAGTCTGGTGCCGCGCGCAGTGAAAAAATTCAAAGAGAACCATCCCAAAGTGAATGTCTCCATCGCGGTTGATACCAGTACGCTGTTATTGCAGCAACTGCGTTCAGGCGAACTCGATATGATGATAGGTCGTTTGATTTCGGGAAACGATAGTTACGCCGAATTGAAATTTGAAGCACTACAAGATGAACCGCATAAACTCATCGTGCGGCCCGATCATCCGTTTGCGAAACGCGATAACTTGCAATTAGCTGACTTGGCAGAAGCCGCCTGGATCTTGCCGCCATCGGGCAGTATTTTACGTGAACGTTTAACGGCCCTGTTCCTCGCGCAGGGGGTCGATTTGCCTTCAGATGCGATAGAAACTTCAGCAATACCCGTGATCACCAGCTTATTACTAGCTAGCGATTTAGTGATCGCGTTGCCGCCAGAATCGGTCCAGCATTATTTGGATTCTGGCCTCTTGGTTGAGCTGCAATTTGATCTGGGTTTGCGCATGGATGCCTACGGCATCATCACGCGCAAACAACATCGTCTGTCGCCAGGTGCGCAGGCTATGCTCGACGTTTTGCGTCAGGTCGCCGATCAGCGCAATTAGGATCGTTGCCGATAACATTTATCTTCGTTTTCAGTAAAAACGATACGAGAGAAAAGGCGCTTTTTCTTTTACTTCTGTCCTGCACTCGCACTCGCAATCAGTTTCGCTTTCGCGATTCGATGTTTTCTTTCGACGACCAATTGATTCGTCTCATCGCCAATCCTACTTCCATGGATGCAATTCATGGCCTAATCTGGCAAGTTCCGCGACAAGTTTGGTGACGTGTAGTCGCGACCACAGCGGATACCAACGTGTTGGTACAATAATTTGGTCAGTCAGCACATCGCCAGCGAATTGGTTCATCGACGCTGACGTACTTTCCCTCTATCTGCAGACGACACCTTTACTAAAGCCACAGGCGCGAGGTGTCAGTGTCGATCAACCTCGCATGAACATTAATTTCACGGGCTGGAATCGCGACGTACGGATTTATTTTGATGCACCACGCCCGCCGATACTCTTGCATGTCGACGCAGGTTTGGGATTTCTAGGCCTACATTCGCCCCAGAAGAAAATGACTTATGTGTAGAGCCAGTCGCGGTATGTGTACCGATGTTTTCAACCTCACACAGTCTTACCCCAGCGAGCAATGCGGCGCGTAATCATTGTCGGCTGGTACCAGTATTTGAAATACAGTGGGTATTATTTCTATAAATTTACGGCGGTCTGCCGCTGCAATTCTTTGCCAGCCATATCTTTGCCATGATGCCAAATCTACTGCCTTATAATCCTAAGTTTTCTAAAATCAAGTGAAACAATAGGAACAGAAAAACTCATTATTCTCGAAGGAGATAAATTTGACGATGTTGAAATACATACGAAGTCAATTTGGCAAATTGATTTTTAATGAAGGCACCTAACTGACTAACTGAGAAGCCATTGTCGTCTATGTGACCATATCTAGAATAATCGTAACGCAGAGTTATGCGGCACGCTTCAACACTGATGCAGTCCAATCGATGACTTCATCTTTTGATGCCCTATGCGCATTAGAGATTTTTTCGTGAATTTTAGTGACCTTGACAACAATCGCCCTTTGGGTGGCCCCATATGTGCAGTTGCTTCCATCTAATCTGGAGGTGTTTACTGTTCGTTATATTTCTTTAGAATTTTAAGAAAGCTCTTGTCTCTCTTCATTTCATCTAAGGTGTTATTCCATTGAGCAACAATCGCTGCATCCGTGTTTTTCGAAACAGCGATGTACAAGGAATTTTTAAATAGATCGTAGGCAAGTTTGACGTCGGATGCCTGGTAGCCTGCTAAATTTGCCGTGATGGCGACACCTTTTTTTGCGTCGGCGTAGGCGGCGATGCGGCCTATCATTAATTTTTTAAAGCTTGAGGTGACCGAGCTGGCGCGATCGAGATTGGTGAAGCCTAATTTGCTGAGAGTTTGGTCACGGATATCATCACGATACACGCCAATTAGACCGATTTTTTTGGCATCCTCAAGCTTCTGAATATGAATGGTGGAATCCGCTTTGACGTAAAGACCATATTCAATCATTAGGATGGGGCCTATCCATTGGTAAAGATCTTCTCTATCAGGGGTACGTGCCATCGTGAACAGAAGACTATTGGGCTCCTTGTTCAGCTTGTCGATCCCTCGTGACCAAGGTACGACCTGAATGCGATCTTTATTGCCGATACGTTTTTGGATTTCTTGTACGACTTCAACTGTTAGTCCAGTGAGGTTTTTATTTTCGTCAAAAAATTGAAGTGGCTTATCGTCTTCGCAATACAGAGACAATATGGGTTTGGCAGGAGTCTGCGCAAGTACTTGTGTATTTAAACAGAGTAAGCTGGCCGTTATCAGGAGAATTTTTAGTAAGACCATCATTTAGCAACTACCCAGATTCTTAATCCTTATGAGAGTTAGGGTTATTAGTTCTCTTTTTCGAAACATTGAGATATCGATTATAGCTAAATTTATTCCGACAAGAAGAATTTCTGATGGGCTTCTCATATCCTCTGTACTTTTCAATACTTCATTTGATTTTCAATCCACTGAACATACTTAATCGATTGTTGTTTTAAGATTGGGAATAAGTTTAGATCAAGGAATATTTGTCCGCAGTTCGTGCACAGAAATTTCATACGATGGTCGTACTTTGATGTTTGCGTACGATAGAAAAAAACTGACACCGCATTGCTTGCCGATGTCAGTTTATTGTTGGTTAAAAAAAATACTGCCAACTTACTTCTAATTTATTCTGAAGTTACTCCCAACTAGCCCCAACACTAACATTACTAAATGGCGTTTTCGCTTTCAACATAATGTAGTACCAAGAATTCGCGGTTGGTGTAGCGAATGTGATGCTTTCGCTATTGCCTGCTTTGGCGGATGCGCCATCGTAAGCTGTGGTGCTTGGGTAGGCATCTTTTTTGACATACAGATCGACATCGCCGCTACCACCGCCAGTGAAGATTTTCAGATTTTTAGCACCTGCAGGAACCATTACGTAGACGTAGCTTTGTGTATCGGAAGTTACGTTTTTTAAGGAACAGTTATTTCCCAGATAGTAAGGATAAGGCGTGCTGCAATTTGGCAAAGCAGTCACAGGATCGATAGGCAATGGTGGGGTGCCAGCAGTCGTTGCAGCTTGTACCCAAGTCGCAAATTCAATGTCATAGCGCGTGCCGATATTGTTCATATAGGTTTGATAGCCATCGTAATCGCCAGCACGGAACTTGGCCAACACAGCGTCTACGTCAGCACGATGTCTTTCGTTCATAAAGCGTACCGCCATATAGCCCCATGGATAAGCGCGATTCGCATAGTCGCTCATGTAGTAGGTATTACCCAAGATGGTGCTGAGTGGGTAAGTGGCTGTTTTTGCGAGGTCGATGGCACGTTGGTTATTGTTTTTGTAGGACAGGTATTCAGCGACACCTTCTATCCACCATACGGTAGGTTTAGTCGTTGCCGCGCCAAAATCGCCATACATATTGAAACGGCCGTCGAGGAAATGGATGTATTCATGTTCCAGATTCCAAACCGAGAAGCTAGGACGTAACCAGGATGCTTCGTGCGCAATGAAACGCGCTTGATTATTCACATCGGCTGGATTGCCTTCTAAGTACATACCGCCATTATTTGTGCTGATTCCAAAAATAACGCCCGCATATTTGTTGTAGTTGGTGTAGTCGTCAAATACCACTAATTCCAAAGATTTGTTGTTGTCATTCGCAACCGGTGTGCGGTTGGTTGGTAGCATGGTATGGAAGTAGGTTTCTTCTGCTGCCAGCAAATCGCAAGAATTTTGTAGTTCTGCTGCACTCATATCTTGCGCACGAATTTTGATGGTTGGGCTGCAGGTATAGTTATTTTTCAATACTACATTAGCCAGTGTGGTTTCAAAATTACAGGTGCCATATTCGCTGCAATTGGCATTGTCATAGTATTTCACCGCAGAGGCTGCACCTAGCCATAAATCGCTGTCGGCTCCAGTCATGGTGCTATTCGCCAATTGGTATTGCACCATAGGCTTGACCGCTGGTTTTAAATTGCTGTACTGCATAAAGCGGAAGGCTTCGTTCTCAGCATCTTTTAATTGATAGCTATAGTAAGTATTGAGCAAGGCTGCTTTGTTATTCACAATAAAGCCGTTCAATGCGTTGGCATAACTAATGTCTTGCAAAGTGCTTGCGGCATCAGTCCTAAAATGCGCGTAGTACATCACAATCAAAGCGCCGGTAAAGCCGTCTGTGGCGGTGTAATTGAATAGGCCATTGACTGCATTTGGATTGCTCGCCGTGTTGGTAAAACGCGTGAATACATTCTTGATACTAGGCAGATAGTAAGCTTCGTCACGAATGTTGGTGATTAACTTCATCACCTCGATTGCCGTGGAAGATGCGACTGGATTATATTGGTACAGGATGTTGCCATTCACCAGCGCCGCAATTGCTGGGCGTATGCTAGTTTTGGTACTTGTTGGCGCCTGTGCTGCACTCATTGTGTCACTGAGAAAATAACCTGCACGCAGATACAAAGTCAGATTGACGAGTGCCATGTTGCTGGCATTGTAGTTGCTCGCTTCTTGAATTAAACGGTTTGCGACTGCTGTGTAGTTGGCAGCGCTGTAGATCGTTGTTGCCTGCGTGCTGTTGAGTTGAAACAGTGGATAGGTACATTCAAAATCAGGCAGGTTCACCAAGTAGTCAGCTAGCGCAGTGCCGCTGTAGCTGCTGAGCTTTGACATGTCTGTACATTCCGCAGCTTGTGCTGGGGTAAGACTGTTGAGACCAGCGTTCCCGCCGCTTGTCAGCAACTTGTTGTTTAAGCGGGCATCTTTTTTTCTTGGCGACAAATTAAACTTCACCTGCTCAGTGGTCGGCGGCAGGACTGAGCGTTGTTGTGGCATCGGTGCCTGCTTTAACTTTTTGTGTTCCGACCCGTGATCCGCGATGTGGGTAATTTTCGGATCTGCGGCAAAACTGGTATTGCTCATACTGCTTAGGCTAGCCCCGACTAGGCCTACCATCAACAGTGATTTCAACTGGTAATTCATTGTTATCTCCAAGATTGATATTTTTATGGTCTTTGCTCAACAAAGTTGGCGTTGATCAAAGCCCGCTTCTTTAAAACGACCGTCAAATTGCGAAGACTGGCATGCCATTTCTTTAGATTAGGTAGGTTGCAATTGAGCGGTCCGTTCATCTTATTAATATATCTGAGAAATATCTAATGATGAAATCGAATAGCTTGCTGAGAAGGAATTTATTGCAGATGCCTATCAATTTAATTTCAAAAAAATAAAATAAAAGAAAATTAAATATCTTAGATATTTAATTTGTAGAAATTAAATTTCATTGTTGGTGTTTTTTTTAGCCAATTCTAGAGCTATCTGGCCAAATTACCTATCTAAAAAAATGCACAATATTTCATCAAAGAAAATATTTGTGGTGGATCGTCATTATTTCAATTTGCATTTTTAGTAATTTATTGCGAAATTTGAACCGACATTGATCAAAGTGTTTTATTTTCACCACGTTCACTTTTGGGTACCGAAAACATGCCTTCAGAGTGTCAATGAATAGCTATTCCAAAACGAAATAGCTCACAACATTTTATTCATAAATATATTTAGCTCGGCTCATTTAAAGTTTTTTCGTGGGGTGTCATTGCATGGAGGTCTGTGCAAATTTAGCTCGAAAAATCTGATTTCATGTAAGTGGTATTAGTTCTTAGCCAGATTTTGACGGATGAATATCAGCGTGCCTGATCGATACATCACGCCATAATAATTTTGAAAATCTTAGAAGAATTCAAGCTGGCTAAGTTTATTGGCCTGCATGACAAAGTTGCAGCATATGACTGCACTGAATGAATTCATATCACCCTCAACTTTTTGGTAAGGTAATTTTATGACGCAGAGTAAATTTTTCACACAAGGCCTGCAGCGAAAGGCGATTAGTGTCGCCATTGGCTTGTGCTTCGCGGGATTCGCGCATGCACAAAATGCGGATGGCACAATTTTTGGACATGCCAAGGCAAAAGCACAGATTCAAATTATCAATCTGGAAAACGGCACAAGCCGCACCATTGAGGCTGGCAAAGATGGTGACTTCACCGTGCCGCGTTTGCCGACCGGTTTCTATAAAGTGATTTCCGGTGGCGTTACTCGAGAGGTGCAGGTTGTGATTGGTACTGGTACAGAAGTTCGACTAGATGATGTACAGACAGTAACCGTGACTAGTTCACGTATCCGTAGCGCGATTGACGTCTCTAGCGCTGAATCCAACGTTGTGTATACCAATAAACAAGTGATCGCACTGCCAGTTGGGCAAGACGCGACCTCCATCGCTTTGTTAGCACCTGGCACGGTGAAAGGTGTCGGCGGATTTGGTGGTTTGGCATCATTCGGTGGTTCTTCGGTCGCTGAAAACGGTTACTACATCAATGGTTTTGATGTGACGAATATCCGTAAAATGATGACCTTCTTTAGCTTGCCATTTGAGGCGCTCAACGAGCAACAAGTCAAGACGGGTGGCTATGGTGTTGAATTTGGTCGTTCCATGGGGGGTATCATCAACTCCACGACAAAACGCGGTACCAATGAATGGAAGTTTGGTGTTACCGCATCCTATACCTCTTCAAGCCTAAACACGAAAGACGACAAGGTCGTTATTAGTCGAGAGCCAGAGGATATCAAGAACGGTAATAAATATGTTTATTACACAAACCCAGCAAATCGAGGTTCTGGCTTGAATACTTCCGTCACAGCTGGCGGGCCAATTATTAAAGACAAACTGTTCATGTTCGGTATGTTGCAGGCGAATCGGACTAATTCTGATGGCTACGGCAATACAGGGAGTAGTCATTTCCAAAATAATTCTCCTCAAGGTTTGTTGAAACTTGACTGGCAAATCTCTGACGATCATCGCCTTGAATTTACCGGGATTGATGCGGGCGGGAAAAGTAATAGCATCGGCTACAACGCTTATTTAGATGCGAATGGCAATCAAGTCGATCCGGTCCATTACAGCCAGACGCATATTGGTAAAGCGACGCCGACTTCGCTTGAATATAAGAATCATTTCGAGGTTCTAAAATACACGGGCTATTTGACTGATAATTTGACCTTGTCCGCGCAAATTGGACGCACTCAAAATAGTTCACGTTTTATTGACCCGCAAGCTTTCGGTTCCGAATGTCCTGCTATTTTCTTTAATAATGCATGGCAGGGCGGTTGTTTTGATCCCAATCATCCGACGGTGCGCGATCTGAAAGCGCCTGATGATGGCGATAGTCGCAAAGGCAAGCGTTTAGATCTTGAATACAATATTGGCGGTCATACGCTCCGCGCTGGCTATGATAGCCAAAAATTTGTGTCAACCAATGCAGGCTATACCTATAGTGGCGGTGTTTATTATCGTTACTACGATCAAACAAATCGAGACGGTTCAGTTAATGGCGTCCCAAATGCTGTGCCCTATGGTTCAGAATACGTTCGCGTACGCCACTACCAAACCACCACAGGTGCGTATGAAGTCATCAACAATGCCTGGTACCTAGAAGACAATTGGAAGGTCGCTAAAAATGTGGTTTTGATCGGTGGTTTGCGTTCTGAAGCCTTCAACAATAAAAATGCCGATGGCGTTAGTTTCTTGAAGAAAGACAATCTAATTGCGCCACGTTTGGGCGCAGTTTGGGACGTCAATGGCGATGCGTCCATGAAGGTATATGGGAATGTGGGACGTTACTACATTCCAGTGCCATCCAATATCAGCGTTCGCGCAAGTAACTCTGAATACATGATCGGTCAATTCCATAGTTTTACTGGAAAAGATCCTAAGACACTTGCTCCAATTACTTTAGGCCCACAAATTGGTTCATCGATTATTACCGGTAGTTTGCAGGCACCAAATCCAGCAACACTGGCCGATACTGACTTGAAACCCATGTCACAAGATGAACTGATTTTGGGTTTCCAAAAAGCGTTGACTAAAGATTGGACTATTGGCGTGAAGGCTGTGTATCGCAAGGTTCAAAATGGTATGGATGACTATTGCTCTTCCGGTGGTATCGCACAATGGGCAACAGATAATGGCTATACCAAGTTTAATCCTGGCACGATTCCAACCTGCATGATGGTCAATCCAGGCAATGACTTGAATTTGGCACTTGATCTGAATAACGATGGAAAAATGCAGACTGTCAGAATTCCAAATAATTATTTAGGTTTGGCGAAATATACCCGTAACCATAAAGCATTGGAAATCGGTCTCGAACATCCATTTGATGGTAAGTGGGGAGTACAAGGCGCATACACATGGTCACGTACGGAAGGTACAGCAGAAGGCTTTGTGCAATCTGATTTGCAGCAAGATGATGCAGCCGGATCGCAAGACTTTGACTTTGGTTCCTTCACGCATGGTGCCTATGGCCGGACAGCCAATGATCGTACCCACCACATCAAACTCAATGGTAACTATGCGATTAACGATAATTTCCGTCTCGGTGGTGTTTTTGATGCAGCGTCTGGTCGTCCAACTAGTTGCTTAGGTTATGTTCCTCCAACTGTTAAAGATTTTTATGGACCTAATGGCTCAACAGCGGGTGGATCTGGCGGTTACACATCGGGTTCTAGTTACTACTGCTTGAATGAACAAGGTGTGACTACTTTAGGCCATCGTGGTAGTGGTAAGTTATTGCCATGGACGACGTTTTTCAATCTTGATCTTTCTTATATCAAGAAGTTAGCGAATAACAGCACCTTGACTTTGCAATGGAAGATCTACAACCTGTTTAATACGCGCACGGTAACCGAGATCGCTCAGAATCGTGACTATAGTCGCCAGGACACGCTCCAAGCTAGTGGCAATCGTCTTAATTTGAATTATCAAATACCAACGGGATTCGCGCCGCCACGCACCATGAGTTTGCATGCTCGCTATGAATTCTAATTTTTAGTTTTTGGTTTTCCGTACTACTCCTCAAGTAGCTTTGGGGCTGGCGTTCGCGTCAGCCCCTTTTTTCGTTTTAGATGACGGCCGCGCGATTTTGCGAATGGCTAGTGTGTAGAGACATTAAGATCGCCTTAGACTGTGCTATTCCAGTTTCGTATATCAACGCAGAATTAATTCATAAATGCGATCTAACTTGCTCCTATAAGCTAGTCACTGGCAGCCTGTATAGAACCTGAACACACTGTAACTTTCACCAACCAACCTGATAACCAGAGACAATAAGAGACTACAAGATGAAGCGTTTAATTTATTCCTTACTACTCAGCATCGTGAGTAGTGTTTTGCCGCTGCAGCATGCGCAAGCTGAAGCAGCGCCACCACGCCCGCCACGCCAAGGTAACGGACTCGCGTTGACACCACCCATGGGCTGGAATACCTGGAATAAATTTGGCTGCAATGTGAGCGAAACTTTGATCAAACAAGCAGCCGATTCTATGGTCAGTAATGGTATGCGTGATGCAGGTTACGAGTACATTGTGATCGACGATTGCTGGCAAGTCGGACGGGATAAAGAGGGTAATATTTTGCCTGACCCAGTACGCTTCCCATCCGGTATGAAAGCGCTAGGCGAATATATTCATTCCAAAGGATTGAAGTTTGGTATCTACTCTGATGGTGGCAGCCTGACCTGCGGCAAACGTCCGGGTAGTCTCGGACATGAATACCAAGATGCCAGAAAATATGCCGAGTGGGGTGTCGATTACCTGAAGTATGACTGGTGTTCGACTTACGATCAAAATGCGAAAGCGACTTACGAAAATATTAGCGATGCTTTGCGCGCAACGGGCAGACCTATCGTGCTGAGTATTTGTGAATGGGGCTTACATAAGCCGTGGGAGTGGGGCAAAAATGTCGGCAATCTGTGGCGCACCACGGATGACATTTATGATCACTGGCAAGGCATACGCACTTTCGAGCACGGTGTAATGGATATTCTCGATCTGCAAGTCGGCTTAGAAATCTACGCCGGCCCCGGACATTGGAATGATCCCGATATGCTGGAAGTGGGCAATGGCAAAATGAGTTTTGAAGAATATAAGTCGCATTTTAGTTTGTGGGCGATACTGGCTGCACCTTTGATGGCAGGTAATGATCTTGCTAACATGTCAGAAGAAACAAAATTTATTCTAACTAACAAAGAAGTGATCGCTATCGATCAGGATGTGCTTGGCATTCAAGGCAAACGCGTATTCAAAAATGGCGATCTCGAAGTCTGGGCTCGCCCGCTCAAAGGTGGCGGCAGAGCGATCGTCTTACTCAATCGTAGCTTAACCACACAAGCGATTACCGTCGATTGGGAGATGCTAAATCTGCCGGAGCAATTAAGTATGAAGGTGCGCGATTTGTGGCAAAAGAAAAACCTAGCGAAGGCCAAAGGCAGTTTTACTGCCGACGTGCTGTCACATGGTGTCGTGATGCTACGCTTGGATCTATAATCTTTTTTGTTCTGTTGAGTATTAGAAGAGATTCTTGCCTTAGCGTAGGGATCTCTATTTCCATATATTTTGTCGTATACGAGATACAACTCATGCGCCTATCTTCTCAAAACTCATTCGCAGCTAGTTTGCTTCTTGCAAGTTGTTTTGTCTGGTCGACACCTGCTAGTGCACAAGCGAATATTCCCGCCTTTACGCCACGGTGGTCATTGCAAAATGGGGGGCTCGCCTGGCAGGTCAAAGATGCTCACACCGATCAATTAGAGATGAGCGGTCGTCAAGTCTCTGCAGTCATTGATTACGGCAGCGACGCGCAAGCTAATTTGGTATTGAAACGCACCGTCGTGTGGCCTATGTTGCGTACCATTCCCGACGATACTCATGCCAGTTTGATACGCCAATTTTCATTGCCGGATTCACCGCGCTTAAGCATTAATGGTAGGGAAGTTCAGCAAGAAAAACTGATACGCGTGCATTTCGATGGTCAATTGCGTTTGGTGTCCGAGCTAGCCAATGGCATACAGTTAACCCGTTTATTATCCCCCGCGCCCGACGAACCTGCCTTAATCGAACGTTTGATTTTAGAGAATCATAGTGGCAAGCGCTTGCAATTTAATTTTGCTGCACTACAAAAAATCGAAACCACGGCTGCCAATGCTGGTACGCACGGATCGTATGTGATTCAAGCTACTTCAGCCGCCCGTCAGGGGGACTTAAAAGACGGTGGAACGACCGTAGTGGATGTGGTTTACAGCGCGCGGCTGGCGAATGAAATGGTGTATGTGGATGTGGCCGAGCAGTTAACAAAACGTCAGTCTAAATTACAAGAGTGGCGAAGTAAGTTGGTCTTAGAAACGCCAGAGCCTGCTTTAAATGCGATGTTTGATTTCGCTAAAATCCGTGCGGCTGAAAGTATCTTTGCGACCCGTGGTGGTCTGTTGCATGGACACGTTATTACGCAGCGATTTGGGCGAATGATCAGGCGGAATATGCGAATCCCTTCTTCCCATATCTAGGCGATGCCAGTGGTGTCGAATCTGCAATCAATAGCTTCCGTTTATTTGCGCAATTCATGAACCCAGACTACCGTCCTATTCCTTCATCGATTATTGCCGAAGGGCGTGGCTATTGGGATGGTGCGGGCGACCGTGGTGATTGCGCCATGATTTCGTATGGTGCCAGTCAATTCGCCTTAGCGCAGGGCGATGCGATCATCGCTAAGCAATTGAGCCCATTGATAGATTGGTGTTTAGAATTCACTCGCAGAAAACGTGATGCAGCGGGTATCATTCATTCTGATAGCGATGAATTGGAGGGACGTTTCCCCGCCGGCAAAGCTAATCTCAGCACCAATGTATTAGCCTACGGCGGTTTAATCGGCGCGATGCATTTAGCCGACAGCACCGCACGTCTGCAAGCATTGCAACAAGAAGCTGAGCAACAAAGAAGCGCGATTGATCAATACTTTGCGGCGAAGGTGGGCGGTTTTGATACCTATCGTTATTACGAAGGGAATGACAAATTACGTGCCTGGATTGCTTTGCCCTTGGTGTTCGGCATGGCAGAACGCCAAGCTGCGACGGTCGATGCGCTGCTCTCGCCACAGCTCTGGTCAGCGAATGGTTTGTTGAGCGAAGCAGGTTCTAAAACTTATTGGGACCGCTCCACCTTGTACGCCTTCCGTGGCTTGATGAAGATGGGCGAGCTGGAAAAGATTCTGCCCTACTTCCGCTATTACTCGAATTTGCGTTTGCTTGGTGAACACATACCTTATGCAATAGAGGCTTGGCCTGAAGGTAATCAAAGACATTTGTCTGCCGAAAGCGCCCTGTATGCCCGCACCATCACCGAAGGCCTATTTGGGATAGAACCAACTGGTTTACGTAGCTTTAAGATGACGCCACGATTGCCAAAAGCGTGGCCAGCGATGGCTTTAAAGAATATTCGCGCTTTCGGCGTTGGTGCAACTATGGGCGTGAATAAGGACGTAGCTATTGGCGGCGACACGCAACAAGGTTTGGATATCATTACCACGCGCAATAAAGTTGGCAAAGCCAGTGGGCAAAGAGTGCAGGTGCGTTTGTATGGGAAGACCCTGTTTGATCAACGGTGGGATGGCAAGCAGGCAATCACAATACAACTTCCTGAATAGTGCGCACTAGTTCGAAATTGCAGGGCAGGCGATGTGGTTAGGTTGAACCACATCGACCTGCCTTTTTTATTTGGTGTGTTTTGCCGAATAGAGCTCAGATATCAGTCCCTGCAAGCGATACCTGATGCGAATCGTCAACAAATCGCGACGATATGCGACAGTATCGACAGTGAGAAGCACGCAGATGCAGTATTTACTAGCGATGCTGGGTTGAACCACGTAGCATGATCCGCATTGCCATCGATCCGTACACTCATTCATTCGTCGATGGTGCACAGCAGGGATCAATTACGATGGCCACAATGAATAAGAAACCAATAGGATTCTGGACCAGCACGGCGCTGATTATTGGCAATGTGATTGGTATGGGCATTTTCATGTTACCTGCTTCGCTCGCGCCTTACGGTTTTAATGCCTTCATCGGTTGGGGAATTACTTTAGTTGGCTGTATCTTTATCGCTCAGGTATTTGCCCGTTTTGCGCGTGCCTTGCCGCAAGCTGACGGGCCCTATGCCTACACCCGAGCCGCTTTCGGAAATGTGTTTGCTTTCTTCATTTTGTGGTGTTACTGGGTTTCGGTGTGCATCACCAATTCGACTCTGGCAATCGGTATCGTCGGCTATTTAAGTAGCTTGTTTCCACCATTAGCGAATACGACCTGGTTGGCGCCGCTGACGGCGATTGCGCTGATCTGGTTTTTTGTACTGGTGAATTTACGTGGCCTGCAAACATCCGGGCGCGTGCAATTGATTTCCACTTTGTTGAAGTTGTTGCCGATGTTGGCTGTGTTGATGCTCGGCTTCTATATGCTGCTGGCTGACGCTTCACTGTACGTTGCTCATTTGCCGACCACACCGCTGTCGCTTGAAGCCAGCGCCGCTGCGGGCACCATTGCCCTGTTTGCGATGTTAGGCGTGGAGAGTGCGACCATACCAGCCGGTAAAGTGGACCACCCCGAAACCACGATACCTCGCGCCACGATGGTGGGCACGATAGTCACGGCAGTGATTTATATTGGTGTTTCGGCGATTCCATTATTGCTCCTGCCACAAGCGGAGTTGGCGAATTCAAATGCGCCTTTCGTCGATTTATTCCAGCGCTATCTGACACCAGACTCCGGCCGCTGGATCGCTCTGTTTGTTATCATCAGCGGCCTAGGCGCACTTAATGGCTGGACGATGATCGCGGGTGAAATGACAGTCTCGATGGCGAATCATGAAGTATTTCCCGCCGCCTTAAAAAAACACAATGCTCGCGGTGCTCCTGCTGCCGCATTAATTCTGACAGGCATCATCGCCAGCTTGATGATCGCGATGAATTACAGTCGCAGCCTAGCGCAAGGCTTTACCTTCTTGAGTGTGATGGTGACAGCGTCGAATATGCCGCTCTACCTATTTGCAGCAATTGGTTTGATCAAGCTATGGCATCAAGGAAAATTAGCAGGTGAAAGCAAACGCTCGTGGGGTTTGCCAATCGGTGCAGCATTGGCGATAGCGTATTGTATTTGGGCGTGGTTTGGTGTCGGCACAGAATCGATGTTGTGGGTGACGGTTTTAGGTGTCGTTGGCTTGCCGCTGTATTTTGGATTGCAGTATTGGCGACGAGTATCTCGTCGAACAGGTTCTACATAAGGTTTTCACATCAGGTTTTCACATCAAAAATCTCGTTTTAAAAGAAAAATAGTCGTGAGACATTTGCTCTTGCGTCCAACCCAAGGAACCATCGATGAACCCGAAAAAAATTGCCGCATTAATGGATACACTGATACTCACCTGCACTCGTCAATTCCGTTTCAATCCGCGGCGAGTTGCATCCGATATGCGTTACAAAGGTACGCAGGGCGAAGGTAAAAATCTGGTGCATGTGTTTAAAGACATCCACACTCATTCGCAAATTGATCTTGATTCCCGTTCTATGGCAATGCTGCGCGAACAGCATGGCGACACCCCCCATTGGGATGATGCGGAGAAAAAACGCTATTGCCAGACTGATGCGGAAATTGATGCTGAAATCGCAGCCAAGCAAGCCAGACTTGAAGCGACCAAAGCTAGTGCTTTGTACCAGGATCATCGTGAACATTTACTCTCGCATTACAAAGGTAGCCCTCAATATCAGGAAGGTCGTCCTACTGCACGTGAAGTGGCGCGTGATCTAATTATGCAATTGAGCGTAGCACAAGACGCACGCTTAATGGAATTTGCGGCACAAATGCAAACCAATGATCCAGAGCAGTTATCGCATCTTTTATTGGCCCCATGCCATATAGAACGTGCAGCATGGGCCGACAAAAATACGTAGAGAATGCATCGTTGGCCGCTGTGCTAGTATTGGCGCCGACGACTTAATTTGCGCATCGCTTTTGCATGCGATACTGCGCTGGCGGCATGCCAAATTGTGCGGCAAAACTACGCGTGAAATGGCTGGCATTATTGAACCCGCAGTCGTAAGCGATATCCACAATACGGGCATCTTCCTGCAACAAAGCTAGACAAGCATGTTCTAAACGCAGTTTCATCATGTACTGATGCGGTGGCAATCCCATGGCACGACGAAATTCGCGCGAGAAATGCGCTTCACTCATATTGCAGATCGCGGCCAATTGCGCATTGCTGGTCATGGCATCGAGATGCTCAGCCATGAATGCCAAAATTTTACGTAGTCTGGCACCCGATAAACCTGCAACGCCAGTTGACTCGTCCTGTACCTGCGGTCTGCTGTAATGCTCCAATAAATAGCTGACCAAAATTGTCATCGCACTATCGCATACTTGTGTTGCTAAAGGGCCTGCGATCACGCGGGCGTCCAGCATCTGATGCACGAGTTCTAAGACCTGTTTATCGTGGGTGAACGAGGTTGCGCTTAATGCGCTGTTATTGAATTTGTCGTCGCCGCGCAAGGCTGCAAACTGATCAACGAAAGTGATAGGAATAAAGATATTCACGATGTCGCACGCGCTCATCCTGCGCCAGCTTCCGGACTCGCCCGGCGGACAAATCCGAAAACGATTTGCCGCAATCATTCCACCCCAGATTGGGCTACCTGCATCCCAAATTCGTGCTTCCAAAGGTGCCAGCATGACAGCAATCCGATAGCAATCAGGGTGGGGAAAATTTGAATGAATACGTTCGTCGGGCCGATTGCAAGACCAGCGACCTAGCGATGCCTTGGATAAGGGGAGCGGCCCGATGCAAGTGTGTAGCGGATCACTGACGCCACTTTGGTGAAACCAGTTTTGCAGTTCTTCCGTCGTATTGATCAGTGCCGATGCCATGTTTAGGTCCTCAAACAGCGATTATCCAAAAGATAGATGAGTTTTGCGTGGTCCAAACGAATCTCAGTGTGCCCGAATAGTGGTGATGATTTGCGATGGAATTCAGGACGTATTGAGAGATCTATCATACCGTGAGGCCACTAAAATTTAATTTTGAATTATTAATATATTAGCGAATAATGCGCGATAAGAAATCGTAAAGGTCTCCTAAAAGCGTGCTTTCTTGGCGTGAGGAAATGAAAGATCTGGGATGATCGGAATGCTTATACTTTTCTGCATGCTGACTGGCTCTAGGAGGCTGCTGTGCGAGAGATAGTGATGTTGATACGGCTCCTAGACAATATTCGCGCACGACTTCATTTTGTGCGGCGTAACACCGAAGGTGCCGCAACCAACGGCGTTTGATTAGCGACGTCCAATCAAGTCCCACTTATTTCCATACAAATCCAAAAACACCACCACAGTTCCATAGACTTCTTCACGGGGATTCTCTGTGAAAGTGACGCCGTGAGATTCGAGATGCGTATAGGTTTCCCAAAAGTCCTCGGTTTCTAAAAACAGAAAGACACGCCCGCCAGTTTGATCACCGACATGCGACATTTGTTCTGCTGTTGAGGCCTTTGCCAGCAGTAGTTTTGCACCCGTGGAGCTAGCTGGTGCGACGACAAGCCAACGTTTATCAGGACTAAGTTGGCGATCCTCAATCAGTTCAAAGCGTAGTACCTGAGTGAAGTAGCGCAAGGCTTCATCATAGTCGCGTACCAAGAAGGCGATGTTGGCGATGGTCATTTTGCTGGTCATAATTTTTGCTTGGTTATCTGTTCCCGCTCACCTTAATGTTGCTGCATGAGACGAGTAAAGACGAACCAGAGATAAGTGAAGACGGTCAATTATGCATCAAAACCGGCTCAACGCCGAGTGTGGTGACGCGGAGAATACTTGCATAGGCGCTTATCAATACTGAAAATTCGCCTTAGGCGCCATGTCCATCCCGACCTTCTCCACGCTTCGTATTGAGTGAGACTGCGCATAGCCAAGGGTTTCGATGATGTGTTAAGTTGCGTTACGGGAGATGAGTTGACATCATGCATGAGACTGCGCGGTGACAGACTCGTGCTGATGCGAGGTTGCCTCCACCAAACCGATTGATGTCGGCGACCATGCGTGCCTATGAAGATTTCGTAGAATTTGTAGAATTCGTGGATATTTTGTTGCAGGAAATTGCATCTGTAAAAACCCTGCCAGCACCGACTTGAAAAATTAGACGATGTCCCCACTCTGCATTAAGCGGTACCTTTATGAAAGAATTGACGATGGCAATTTGGAAAGCAGATCTCAGCAATGAACTCGGTCAAATCGAAAATGCTATGGTGCGTGTCTCGGAAGATACGCTCAAGCCCATGCTCAGTGAATCGATTGCAATGGCGAGCACCCATTTAGAACAGGTGGTCGACAGAGCTAGTAATAGTTTGAATGAAGTGGTTGAGAATGCAGGTAAGCAGCTCAATGAAAGTATTGATCGCCTATCGTCTGAAGTGCATAGTCACCGTTCCATTACCAAAGACGACATCAAAGAATTAATTGAATTTGCTGCAGATCAGATGGGCAACATGTTAGATCAGCGCATCTCCGCCTTAAAAGAAGAAACTTCCAGTCTGATCAATGATAAAACACAGATGCTGCGACAAGAACTTGAGGACGCTGCGATTCGTAGTCGCAAGACCATGTACACGAATGCCGCGATTTCCATCGGTGCCGCTATATGTATGGCAGTGGTTGGCTTCTTCTACAAACAAGTGTCACTCGATCAAATCGATTTGCTGTCGATTTTTCGTATTGCCTTATTGTCGCTATCGGTCGGTTCTGGTATCGCCAGCATATTGAAGATCGTCCAACATTGGCGCAGTATGAGTGAGTCGAAGAAAAATACCACGACCGTCGTCATCAGCTACTTGGGCGTATTGCGCCCGAATGGTGCGATGGGTCTATTTGTATTGAGTGTGGTGCTGCTGATGGGCTGGGGTGGCTTACTGCATTTGCCGAAGTTTTTGCACTTGGGCTAAGAATCACTTCATATGACAAATGCCCAGCTAGTCGCAGCGCCTCAGACAGCAGGTCTGCAAGACTAAGCTGGAGCATTCGAGCCTAGCCTTATTTAGGTGGGAAGGTGTACTTCACGGTATAAGCGCCACTGCCGCTATACGCCTTCACACTCGCATAGTAATAGCCAGCGGTTCCGTTGTAGCTGATCGCTTCCGTTGCGGTGTTGCCATCGCTTTTCGCAACCTGATCCCACTTACTGGTCGTACCATTCCATTTGTATAAAAAGAGGTCAAAGTCGGTACCCGTTGGGCCGCTTAATTTCACGACATACGTGCCATTTCCGGCTTGCACATAATTTGGTGAGATATTGGGTACAGATACTGTGGCACCTAAAGCAATGGAACCCGTTTGGGTCACTTCGGCGCTGGTGCTGCCCCCGTTATATTTCGCAAACACCGCATTCGCTAAGCGTGTGTTCACTGCATGCCAAGGATTGCCCAGCGTGCGCATGCGTGAATTTTCGGTAGGACGATAGATACCACTCGTACAGTAATTACCACCCTGAAATGCACCGACTGTACCGTTTGCATACATGCCCACTTGTGTTGGCACTGGCGTGCTGGCACCGATTAGATCGCCCCACTTGGTATTGCTGCGGGTTCCATAACGTGACACATTGCCCGGCCCGGGTTCGACGCTGGTATCGCAAGTTCCGTAATCATACTCATCTGCCAGACCAAATGCAGAATGGCCGATTTCATGCAATGCGACTTCTTTGGAAGACGGGTCCATCGAGACCGTCGCTACTTCGCCACCTGACCCACCATAACGTGTGGAATTGGCGATCACGACGATTTGTTCGTAGCCGTCCGCTGGCAACACCTGGCTGACAATATTTTTCACCTTAGTCGCGTTCACACACAATAATCGGGCAATGTTATAACAGCCAAATTCGCCGTCCATCGCGGTATCGCGATAAACACCCATATCGATTTCATCGACACCCGATTGATTGCTTGCGATATCGACTCTATGTATGTTGATCTTGCCTAGGTTCGCGGCTAATAAAGGGTCAACTTTGAAAGCATCAATAATTTTCTGCGCGTCGGCCTGCCATTTTGACATTTCTGCAGCAGTATAGCCTTCACCAATAAACACAAAATCGAGCTTCGATGCAGTCGATCCGTTATTTAAAATCGTCGTCAGTTTAGGTGTCGCGATCAGGCTACTCGGCGCCGCCGCCATCGCTTTCTGTAAGCGCGTGCTGCTGATTAAGTTTTGAATTTGAACACGATCAATGCGTACTACGGGTGATGCATAACTTTGTTGCGTGGCCGGTATACTCGTCGACTGTGGTACGACTTGTATGCTCGCAATATCGACGCCGAAAGGTAAAGTCAGATCCATGGTCGTGTGTGCCTGTGTGACAGTCTGTGCGTGTTTAATGCCACCTGTTTTTGGATCAAAGGTTTCTAGCAAGCGATACAATCGATTTGGCACCACAACTTCATGCACGATCTCTCCTTGCAGATTACGCGCTATCACACGCAATTGATTGCCTGTTGCATGATCTGGTAATGACTTTGTCAGGGAAAAATTGCCGGTTTCGGCTTGCAAAGGCGTAACAGCCATTGCAGTTGTTGCTGTTCGCCCTGGTTTGAGTTCTAGCCGTAAATTGACATTTTGCGCATACGCTAGATTTGCGCTAGCTGCCAATCCAGCTGCACTGAGCAAGCTTACTATTCGCACTAAGTTTGATCGAATTATTTTCATACTGCCTCCGAGTTTTGTTATAGGTGTTGTAATGACTAAAATCCACCACACCGCACTAAACAAAGCTGATACCGGCATTGATGGCAAATTCAGTGTCTGAGAATTGCTGAATTGTTGCGTGACAAATCCTGCGCAAATTGCATAAAACTGCTGTCACCGCATGCCAGTGTGGCGAAGACGTTGCGAAATTGCCCCATCGCCTGCACGATAGCGGCACTAGAATAGTTTGTCTCAAGCTGCGGCGTAAGGATTACAATCGCTTCCGTTTAAAACGATCATAGAATCAAGAAAAGGAAAACACCGTGCGACACCTGCCTGCTATAACTCGCCAAAAATTCGTTGCAATCATTGCGCTTCTCGCAGCCAGTGCTCTGCCTATACGCGGTCAAGCCGCCGACAACTCTGCTAAAGAAGCTACCAAAGCTCGCCATATCGTCGATAAAGCAATCAAAAAACTGATGCGCACACACGATATTCCAGGGATGGCGATCGCTTTAAGCATTAATGGGCAGGCAATGTACTTTAACTATGGCGTCGCTTCAAAAGAAAAAGATATGCCAGTGAGTGAGCAGACGCTCTTTGAAATCGGCTCTATCAGCAAAACTTTCACCGCCACGCTGGGAAGTTATGCGCAAGAATTGGGCAAGTTGTCGTTAGAGGATCATCCAGGTAAATTCATACCGCGACTGCGAGGCACGGCCATCGATAAAGTCAGTCTAAAAAACTTAGCCACTTACACCGCTGGCGGCTTACCTTTGCAAGTGCCTGACGAGGTCACCAATGAATCTACCAACGAATCTACCAACGAAAGCATGCTCCACTATTTTCAACAGTGGACGCCTACCGCAGCACCCGGTACCGCGCGGGAATATTCGAATCCCAGTATCGGTCTGTTTGGCCACATCACTGCAGTGGCGTTGAAAAGTGATTTTGCGGCTGCGATGGAGACGCAGTTATTCCCAAAACTAGGTCTACATCACAGCTATATCCGCATCCCACAGTCGGCGCTGCCTGACTACGCATGGGGCTATAAGCTAGACAAAAAAGAACTTAAGCCAATCCGTGTCAATCCAGGTGTGTTCGCCGACGAAGCCTACGGCGTTAAATCGACCAGCGCGGATATGCTGCGCTTTGTACAGCTAAATATCGACAGCAAGTCGCTCGATGCGCTGACTTCACGCGCCATCGCTGGCACGCATATTCCCTATTTCAACATCGGCGATATGGGACAAGGTTTAGGGTGGGAGCAGTATCCTTACCCGATTTCCTTACCGCGCCTCTTGGCCGGCAATGCCGAACAGATGATTTGGGAGCCCAATCCAGCACAAGAAGTGATGCGCTCCAAGCTGCACTATGCAGCGCGACTCTTTAACAAAACCGGATCAACTAATGGCTTTGGTGCCTATGTTGTTTTTGTTCCTGAGCTGAGAATTGGCATCGTCATGCTAGCGAATAAAAATTATCCCATCCCCGCCCGCATCAAAGCAGCATATGCGATGTTGAAACAGCTGACCGTCATGGTGAAGTAAACGTACTGCTATAAACATACTTGTCAGTGAGCTGGCTGCGACGACTTGGCCATGAAAAAATAAGATAGGTGTAAACCGCGCATTAATTTGAAGCAAAAAACCGCGCGGCTAACACTCCTCCGATTTTTTTAATTTAATTAAATCGAACTAAATTGAACCAGCACTAGGATACTCACTAGGATAAGGCGACAACAAACGCGCTTCCTGCTTCGCTAATTCTGCCCGCATATACTTTGCAATGATGGTGACCAGTTCAGCGTTTAAGCCATCCGGTAAGACAGGTCCGGGTGTTGGAAATGCACCGTCGTACACCAACAGATTGACCGCTTCAATCGGATCATGATGTAGATTGTAAAGTTCCCATTGATCTGGCACTGGCTGCTTACTCCATGGGTCGCAATAACGCACCAGCTTCCATTCTGCTGAACGTAAAGCGCGCACATGTGCTGGTTGTACTACTGGCCCCGCGCTCAGTTCGGGTACGTAAGCGCGAGATGCATGATCGGTTGGTGCAGTACGCAATACATTGACTGTTGCTGCAAACACCGCGTATTGCTGCCACGATGTTTGATTGTGCGGATCATCATCTTTTGGCAAAGGCTCTGTGATCATGTCATCTGTCGCAAATAGCACACCGATGCGTTCGCTGCCATCAGGATTGCGTACAGGGCCTTGACCCGTCGTTATCACTGGCAAAAGATTTGCGCCAGGTAATGGCGCGGCTTTATGTGTCTTGGACAAATTACGTCGTGCTAATTCGATCTGCTCTGCTTGTGCACCAGTCATGGCCAACAAGGTCGGCAGCAAATCGATATGGCTGGTCTGTGCATCAAGCGCGACTGGTGCATCAGTGGCCGCATTGTAAATCGGTGAACTAATCAAAAAAGGTACATGCACGACTTCTTGATAAGCCCCGTGCCATTTCTCAATTTGCATACCATGTGCTGCGCCAAATTCACCATGATCTGAGGCGAACACAACGATGGTATTTTCACGCAGGCCAGCCTCTTCCAGCGTCGTTAAGACATTCAAAATATGCCTGTCGACCATAGAAATCATATAGGCGTAATACTGCAAAAATCCCACCGACGCAGCGTCTGCTTGTTTTTGTAATTGAAACGGAATTGTCGATGCGAGTGTCGCTTTGACTGCATTCGCCAACACATCTTGTGGTGTACCGCCTACGCCTTGCGCCACAGCCAAACCAGTCTTTGCTGCCAAGCCCAGCGCCACTTTATACGAGGCATCAAATTGTGCCCGCGGTTTATTATTCAGCAGATTTTCATTCTGCGTTGCTGTCGCGCTCGCGCAGTTTTGCGGCAAGCCAGTCGGATTCAACGGTATGCGGAAAGTTCCATCTTGAGGCACCGCACTCACAGTTCCGTGGGTTGGAATTGGCACAGACCCACCGGGGCCGAATAATTCTTGCACATTCACTGAAGCGCCAGGATCAGCGGGCATCAATGCTCGGGGTAGAGTCGGGTAGGTCGCAATATCATGCGGATTTGTGAACGAACATACGGCAAAAAATGGCGCAGGCGTCGGCACAAAATTGTGATTCGGATGTCGGTCACCGGCTGCGCTGCTGGCGCGAGAATAGGGCACTCCGAGACCACGACGGCGCAAGAAAGAGCAAGCCAAATCCGCAAATTGATAATCGCGATACACACCCATATTATTTGTCAGAGAACCGTGCGGCTCGGGCCAGGACATTTCCCAATCACCAAAGCCATAGCTTTCGAGAGAATGATCCGCCGGATCACTCACATGCCATTTGCCGAAATAATGCGTGGTGTAACCCAGCTCGCGGAAATAATCTCCAGCGGTCGGTGCGCCGTTCGGTGGCAGCCACGGAAAGTTAGACGCATCCCCATTTTTAAATAAACCGTCGGTTTGTGTGACGCCCGTGCGCGGTCCATACTGCCCGGTCATCATGCTGGCGCGACTGGGAATACAAGCCGATTCCGCAATCGTGTGATCGGTGAACACGGTCGCGTATTCACGCAACTTACAAAAGCCCGGATAGTGCTGCACAAACTGATTGCCTTCCAGGCTACCGACAAAGGACAGAATGTTCTTAATGTCTTGAGCGAAACCGCCTTGGTCCGCCTGCGTATTTGGGTAGTACAACTGATCCACCATGATCAACAACATATTCGGACGTGCATCACGCTGGGTTGTGAACTCTGTTATGGATTCTTGAAGCTGATTCAAAATAGTTTGATCACTTCCATGACCATTTTGTCGTTTGTCTTGCATGATTGCCTCCTTGTGCGGGTCAGCGGGTTTGCTGGATTTGTAGATACGCCTGATATCGAGGAATGCGTAGCCATATTATGAAAGGCTTGGCTTTTCCGAATGTTTAGACAAGTTAGCAAGTAGCATGCCTAAGCGATGCCAAATCAGGTGCCAACAGTGGCACAAAAAGCCGTACAAAATTTTGGCAGAACGAGTAGGTCGGGGAAGGACAACGTAGAAACGGAGTGGCAATTTCACAATGCAGCAGAAATGCAAAAAGCCTCGGTGATCGAAATAATATGGTTCAAACAACAGAAACGTGCCAAAAGAAGTAAAAAATCCTAACAGACTTACACGTAATTCACATGCCAAGTCAGTTTGATGTCCCAAAATTCCACCATAGGTTAAACTACCGCTTTTTCCCATTTTTACACTGAGACCAGTATCATGATCATCGATAAAGACAGCGCCGTTACCATTCGCCTTAGCGTTATTGACGGCACAGGCCGCGTATTAGAAAGCGGCAAAACCCCAGTTGCCTACTTGCACGGTTACGACAACCTCTTACCAAAAATCGAAGAATCCCTGCAAGGTCAGGAAGTCGGTTTCAAACTCAACCTGAACTTGACGCCAGAAGACGCATTCGGTGTGCGTGACGAAAGCTTGCTAAGAACGATTTCCAAAAAAGATTTCCCACCAGGCGTCAAAGTCGGTGCTTCTATGCAAGGCTATAACGAGGCGGGCGAAGAGACTGTGTATACCGTCCTTAAAATTAAAGGTGATCAAGTGATGTTAGATGGTAATCATCCACTGGCTGGAACATCGTTGAAAGTCAGTGTAGACGTGTTGGAAGTGCGCGCAGCAACGGCAGAAGAAGTCGCGCACGGTCATGTACATGGCGCACATGGCCATCATCATTGATTGGGCTGGCGGAGTCTAGATCGTCAAGCCATTAATTGATGCGCCCACATAAATTCAATGAAGCCGCTACTACTTCATTGAATTTTTTCGGCATGCAAAGAGGCTAATTTTCGTATCGATTATTGACAAGCAAGTGTGCGTAAAGATAGTTTGCATGGAATATGCTTTGCATGAATCTTAGCAAAATCACCGTTGCTGATCATCGATTGTAGATGTCGATTGAAATCTTCGACAAAATTGATATCGATGGTTTTCTTGCTAAATGCAATCAGGCCAGGGCTTGAAGAGACGACCAGACTGGTTTTACCGATCGTTTTTTCTAAATCAAGTTCTTTTAGTTCAAGTAATCCTGTCACCTCATCCGCTATCAAACCATCGATACGGTCAATGTCCACCATTTTCCAACCACTATGTCTTTTGTAGACTATCGTCAATTGCTTGAGGAATGCGGGGTTTTTCATTAAATCATCAAATTCTGAACCGTAGGCAACATTCATTTGCACACCAAGGCGAAAATCGAGTCTTGTAATGTCATCGAGGCTTTTCAAATTGAATTTTGCGACCGCCGTTTTTTTCATGAACAAAACATTCGGTGACGTATTCACCGGATCAGAAAACAGCATAAAACGCTGGCGTTCGGCCGTCTTGAATGCCCCCGGCAAAATATCCAAGCGGCCAGCTTCCAGTTCTGAAAGTGCGCGTGCCCATGGCATTTCCACTAAATTCATCGAACAATCCATCTTCGCCAGAATGTCCTGGATCAGATCAATATAAAACCCAGTCACTTTGCCTTGCGCGTCGCGCAGTGAATATGGCGGATCATTATTCCATCGAACGGTTTTTTCACACACAGGCGCTGCGGCATGCGCAATACCGGTTAACAACACAGAAAGCGTAAGGAAGAAAATTGCACAAACAGCGCGTGAAAATGGCATAAAAACGCTTGTGTGACTTGTCGGGTGATGTGTCATCGCTAGCATGTGAAGTTTGATTCTGGGGGTATCGTTATTTTGTATAGAGTCGGTTTCAGAACAAATCAGGATCAGCAGACCTTCAGTATGCCTAAAAAAAGTAACAAATCAAGCAATTCAGTACAAGAACCAGAAAGTAAATTCTCGCCTGCGACCAGTTCATCAGGGAGACAGGTTTAAAGAAAAAGAGGGAACTGCAAGATTTGCATCGTCCCCGAAGCTGGTCTCTCGACCAGAGCGCCACTCAAGCAACTCTGTTCATTGTAGGTCCTTGTCGTATTCGTTCACTCAATGTGGAGCCAGCATTCATCAAATATCAACAGCCTCGAACTAATCGGAAAAGTGTCGGAATTTTTTTCTTGCTTAAGCAAAATAGTTTTCTGTTTTAGGCTGCGAATTATCAACGCGACATTTGAAGTAGGATAAATAGCTGCTAGCCTAGTCGTACTAGCTATAAAGAAAGGATGTGTGTAATGGCGATTGGAATAGGGTCGCCATGTAACTATGGAGGTGTTGAGGCCTTGCGCGCCTATCAGCAGCAGTCTTTACGCGCTGATCAGGAGAAAATGCTGCTTGAACAACGCAGAGAAGTTCAGCATCAGTTAGATAAAAAATCAACTCAAGAGGCTGCGCTGTCGGGTCTTCCACCAACCAGTGATCTACCTGCATTTCAACAGGTTAATCAAGTGTCCGCAGTGGATGTGTCTTTAGGACTGGCCAATGCAGCGATTGGCACCACGGTAAATACGTTTGCGTGACCTTGAGCTTGCCTTTCCTTATAAGACTCAAAAAATGAAATACCCTGTAAATTGCGTTATAAAATTTTTCGCGCACCAGGTAGCTTGACCAAGAACGATGCAAGGACAAAACTCGCTGTCACGCTGCTCGCACCAACTAGGACAAACATCGCAAGTGAATACTGCTGCCATGATGTCATCCATGTACCCAAACCCACTACGATAGGGGCATGCACGATAAACGCAGCGTACGTTAGCGGGGCAAGTCGATTCCACATTTTCCATGGCGCGGTCGATACACGACTACGCCATAGCAAGCTCAGGATAATGCCACACGCTACAAACGGCTCCCAAAAGGCATAGAACACGACGGGCCAACTCCAGCCGCCATGCAGCTCAAACGGTACACCTTTAAATGCGCCGGACATGGCAGCGTAGATAAACAAACTTGGAATCGTCAGTAGGCTAATCCATGCCCAAGGTAGTGCCAACTTCTTCTCAATTTGTTCAAGTAAGCGCGTCTTAGCCGCTGCACAACCAATTGAAAACAAGAGAATATAGGAGGAAAAATAGCCAATTTGTAGCAAGCCACGTTCTTGCCCTGTCGGTACCCATAAACGCAATAAGAAGCTACCCAGACCCCACATCAACAACATGAGCATGATGTTCGAATGACGCAAAGAAGTCAGTGGGATTTGCCATGTGAATGGGCGCAGGACTTGGCGCAGAACGACATAGACGGCAGAAAAAATTAATAATGCATACGCAAACCAGAGCGGTCCAATATTAAACGTCGGCTTGCTCAACAGATACCACCAGAATGACGGAACGTTGAAAGCGGCAGGCGTTTCAGCCAATGCGATGGACAAAGGCCCGAGCAAAAATCCGAATACTAGTATCGGCAGCCCCAATCGTAAGACGCGATCGAATACAAATTTTTGGGTACCTTTCGTGTCAAAGGAGCGAGGTGTGAAATAACCCGCAAGCAAGAAAAACATGCCCATAAAAAAGGACTGATTCACTGCACAAAATAAGGTCAGTAAGGCACCTGACAAAGTACTGTCCGCTTTGTATCGCAAATACCAACCACCCTCTGCGCCGTACATAATCGCGGTATGGTGCAGTATCACGAGTATCGTTAAGACGACCCGAATACGATCCAAAAAATCACTACGGGATTGTGGTGTAAGTTTACTGACCATTGGCTGCATAAGTGCTCCGATAATGCCGAATATGTTTTGATGTTTTGTGGTTCATCCCTACGAATTGCATCGAGCTTGAACCATGGTGTTTCAGTCCTCGCTATGCTAAAGCGTACTCAAAAAAAGAAAAGCAAAAAGGGGCGAATCGGTACTGTACTGGGGCGAAATGGCTGAGTACCAAAGGCAAGACACACTTAAGGTTTAAAAAAACCGTCGTTGTCGCTAGACTGAAGGCGGCAAATGACACACGATGCCATGCTAAGCTATTGGCGGAAGCGAGGAGTCTTTGCACTCATATTTTTGGCCGCATTGAATGCTTGGGCAAAATAGGCACGATGAGAATAATACCGATGAACGTGTCGATGATTTCGCTTATTCTTGCGAAATGTCGTAACTGCATTTCTAAAGATCAAATGCTTGATTAAACCAGGAACGAATCCCATGAATATTTCGATTAAGCATCGCATCACAGTGAGTTTCACTTTCTATGTGCTCATGAGTAGTTTCAACACGGTTGCACAAGACAAACCAAGCACGCCACTCGACGACTATATCGTACAAGGCATGCAGCGCACGAAGGCGCAAGGCTTGGCAATTGCCATCATCGACAACGGCAAAGTCACGCGTATCAGCACCTGGGGACAACGCAACGCCCAAGGTGATCCACTCACTGCCGATACGGTGATGTATGGCGCATCTCTGACCAAAGCTGTATTCGCCTACACCGTGATGCAATTGGTGGATGAAGGCAAGATAGACCTTGACACGTCAATCGCCAACTACCTGCCAAAAGCCCTACCAGAGTATTTCGATGAAGCAAAAAAATACGCCGCGTGGCAACACTTGGCGGGTGACGAACGCTGGCGCACCATCACACCGCGCATCTTGCTGACGCATAGCGCTGGGTTTGCGAATTTTGGATTTTTAGAACCAGACGGCAAGCTGCGCATGCATTTTGCGCCCGGCACACGTTACGCCTATTCCGGTGATGGCATGATCCTGTTGCAATTTGTGATCGAACGCGGCTTAGGCTTAGATCTTGGTAAAGAAATGCAGAGCCGTGTCTTCAGTCGCTTCGATATGAAAACCACCAGCATGACTTGGCGCCCCGACTTCGCTACCAACCTGGCCGACGGTTGGAAAATTGACGGCAAATCAGAGCCCCATGACCAGCGCAGCAAAACTCGCGCCGCTGGTTCTATGGATACGACGATCACCGACTTCGCTAATTTCGCCGCAGCCTATGTGCGCGGCGATGGGATCACGCCACATTCGCGTCATGAGCTAAGTCGGCCACAACTCACCATCGACACAGCGACTCAGTTCCCCTCGCTGCAAGCCCAAGCAATACCCGCCAAACGCCATCCTGCGTTAGCCGCAGGACTCGGCGTAATCAGTTTCAATGGACCCCAAGGCGCGGGTTTTCAAAAAGGCGGACACAACGACTCCACCGGCAACACTTGGGTTTGCCTGGAACAGCGCAAACGCTGCGTCGTGATATTGTCCAACGATGTGCGTGCAGAGCCTTTGTTTCCTGAGATCGTTCGGCTGGTGTTGGGAGAAACGGGGATGGCGTGGAGCTGGGAGTATGGCGCACACGATTGGGCGAAGCCTTAATCCTGACCCATTGAGCTTTTTTAGGGTGCCTCAAAAATAACAAAATCTTCCCACATACCAAGCAAAAAAGTAGACCATGCAAGGATCCGATTTTCTCCTTCCCCCTTCAAAGGTAAGGCCGGGATGGGTCTAAGTGGAATCGTAGAGCTTGATCACTCCGTACTGACCAAGCTTGCACAAATAACCAATAAAAGAAGTAAGGCGGTGCAAGCCGCGCCGCCAACACGTCGAGCAACCCAGCTCAAGCTATGAACAGCGCGGGTCGTACCTGCCCTACAAATTCACATACCATTGCGACCAGATATCGTAAGTACTTCTTACTGCCCAAACTACATCACAGGCAGCGTATTGATAACCACATGCTGAAACCGCTCAGTCTCATCCTGATGAATCTGATGTCCCGAGTTTTCAAACGTAATTATTGCCTTCTTCGGTGCTGTCAATGCTTTGAAATAATCCACCGTGATCTTTATCGAAGTTTGAATATCGTTCTTAAAACAGCTAGTAAGATTTATTGATATAGATGGAAATTCTTTAGGAGATGTCTTCGGAATTTCAACGAACAAGACTGGAAGGATGTGTCAGACTTTTGCTATGAATTTTGGCCTATTGTCGCGCTAAAATGAAATCTGTTTTTACCATATTTTTTTGCCTGGTACATTGCAGTGTCTGCTTGTTTCAGTAATTGTTCTGCTTGGATATCGCCATGCTGAAAAATAGCAATACCAATTGAAGCACCGACTGTAGTTGGATTGCCTTGCCATTCGATTGGTTTATTGATTTCGTCAATCAGGCGTGCGGCAATCATGGCGATGTCATCGATGCTGTCTGGTTGATCTAATAAAATGACGAACTCGTCACCACCCAATCGAGCTGCTGTATCGGAGCTGCGAATTTGTTGTAAGAGGCGTGACGCGACTGTCTTCAATACATGGTCACCCATATCATGCCCCCAGCTATCATTCACTTCCTTAAATCCATCGAGATCGAGAAATAGAATGGCGATTCTTCGCTCCTGACGTTGTGCCATGATGAGCAATTGTTGTAATCGTTCCATCAACAGCAGTCGGTTAGGTAGTTTAGTTAAACTATCATGCAAGGCTAAATGCGCGATTTCCTCCTGCCGTTCCCACTCTATTGTCACATCGTGAAAAACACCGACGTAGTGGCTCACCGCACCCGCATGATTTTTGATACTTGATAGCGTGAGTTTCGCCAAAAAATGTTGTCCATCTTTGCGTTTATTCCATACTTGTCCAACCCATTCTCCACTAGAGCGCAACTGCTGATACATGTGTTGGAAAAAACTTGAATCATGACGTCCAGAATTGAGAATACTGGCCGGTTTTCCTAGGACCTCCTCATCGCTATAACCAGTGAGTGTGCTAAAAGCCGGGTTGATCGATCGGATGTTGGAATTGGCATCGGTCACCATGATTCCTTCGGAAGTCGCATTGAAGACACTTGCTAGCAGGCGTACTTGGCCGTCTGCTTTTCTCAATTCTGTAATGTTCGTAATAAGTACAAAAAAACCTTGCACTTCACCGTTACTGGCCCGATCAGGGAAGTAATTGGACAAAACATTGGTCGTACTGCCATCGTCTTTTGATATTTCGCGCTCAAATTCCTGTGCTTCTCCTGAGAGAACAGCGCTTATTTGGGGCTGGCTCTGCGCATAAAGTTTTTCCCCAAGAAGCTCTTGCAAAGTAATGCCGATCATTTCGCTAGCTGGGCGAGCAAAACCCTGCAAATAGGCAAGATTTGCAAATCGACAGATTAAATTCTTATCCCAATACGCAATCATGTTGGGAAAGTTGTCGGTGAGTGTGCGAATGAATCGGGTGTTTTTGACAGTCTCGTCCAATAAACTTTCAGTTCTTTTTCTCGTCTCTAATAATTCTTGTTCGTAACGTCCTCGTTCGGTTGTGACAAAAAAGAGCCAGGCATAAGCCTCGACCCCATCGATCGTGGTGCGTTGGCAGTTCATGAGTACTGGGATTTTGTCGCCGAGGTGATGAGTGATTGTCAGACGAATCTCACTGACCTTCCCTTCGCGCAGCAAGATTGGCCACACATGCGTTTGTAGAAAAATGCGACTCGCAAGAGGAAAAAACATTTCCATTGAGCATGATTCAACATCCTTTGAGCACTTGCCGACAATGTTGAGCAAGTCGCGATTGGCAAGCCGAATATTGCCCCGTGTGTCGGTGAGCAGCATGGGACAAGGGATGAGATCAAAATTAGTCATAGCGATAGCATATCGCTAGTCGATAAATTGGCGAATGGCATCAATCACTAAATCAGGTGCGCTCATGTGAGCGCAATGTCCCTGTACCTCTAATACCGTCAATTGATTCTCGGGGATTTTGGCATGCATATATTCGCCAATCGACACGGGTGCCAAGCTATCGGTACGATGTTGAAGAATTAAACATGGCACAGTGACTTTAGGCAGGTCATTTCGGTTGTCGGCGAAAAAGGTCGCTTTGGCAAACACTTTCATCGCAATGGGGTCGGTCGAACAAAAACTATCTGAGAGCGCGAGCGTGGTGCTATGGGATGCTTGTTCCGCCGAGACGACAGGGGCGAGGTAATTTGCCCATCCAATGTAGTTTTGATCCATCAGTTCGAGCAGATCTTCCAAATCACTTTTCTCAAAACCGCCTAGGTAATCGGGTGGATGATTGATGAAACAAGGGTTAGGGCCAACTAAAATGAGTTTGCCAAAGAGTCCTGGGCGCAGGATGGACGCGATGATGCCAATGCTGCAACTGACCGAATGCCCAACAAAGGTGACATTACTCGTGAGCTCAAGCGCATCGCATATTTCCAAGATATCTTGCGCATAACCTGCTAACTCAGCGTATCGCTGCGGATCAAAAGCCGACAGATCGGAACTGCCAGAGCCAACATAGTCAAACACCACTTGCTGATGACTGGAGGCAAAGGCGGGATTGATCGCGTCCCACATGCCTTGATGGCACCCAAAACCGTGGGCATATAGGATGGTCTTGTCTTGCGAACCTAATACTTTGACGTTATTTCTTGAAATGATATTTGGTGCTTTTTGGTCGATCAGCATAGAGTTCTCCATTGGCAAAGTGTGATCTTGTAGGTCAGCTGCGATTTTATTCATCATACAGACTTGTATCTCGTCGCCATTGTAAATTATGTTGAAATAAGGCTTAAAAGTATTGTTTTTTGGAAATAAGCTACGCGAAATTTGGTAAAACACTTTATCCTTTCAAAGAGAACTAATGAAATGCCTTTTTTGTATGGCACTTGGAGAGAATTTTATGCAAATCGCCGCGATACCAATCAATGAGTCTGATCGTCTGCGATCCCTACGCGAGTTAAAGTTGCTCGACACAGCGGCGGAGCCGCAGTTTGACGCCATTGTCAATGCCGCAGCCTTGATCTGCGGCACGCCTATTTCGCTGATCAGCTTGGTCGATATGAATCGACAATGGTTTAAAGCCAATCATGGTCTGGAAGCCGCGACAGAGACGCCGCGCGAACTTGCTTTCTGCGCACATGCGATCTTGGGTGATGAGTTATTGGAAGTGACAGATGCGACGCAGGATGCCCGTTTTTTTGATAATCCTTTAGTGACAGGTAGTCCAGATATTCGTTTTTATGCTGGTGTGCCGTTGACACTAAAAGACGGGAGTCATATTGGTACACTGTGTGTCATCGATAGTGTGAGCAAACAATTGACGTTGAACCAACGCGTAACATTGATCGAACTAGCCAAGATCGCTGTGCACGCGATGGAGGCGCGTAGATTGGTCATTGAACAGGCGAATAATGGTGCACAGTTCCGTGCTCTATGTGAGTCCTCTCCGCTCGGCATTTATGCGACAGATACCGACGGGGCCTGCACCTATACCAACGCACGATGGCAAAGTATTTACTCTATGAATTTTGAGGAAAGCCTTGGGACTGGATGGGCTAAATCATTGCACCCAGAAGACAGGGCAAGTGTGTTCCAAACGTGGCAGCGTTGCGCCGAAAATAATCTTGATTTTGATATGCAATTTCGAACCCAATTGCCGGGTGGTGAGTTGCGCGTAGTACATAGCACAGCACGTAAAGCGATTGACGACAGTGGTCAATGCACAGGCTTTGTGGGTACCGTGCAAGATGTTACGGAACAAATTGCGGCAGAACAAATCAATGATTCGCTGTTGTCCATGATCCGCAAACAACGCATTATGTCAATCACAGATCTTAGTGGTGACATGATTGAAGTGAATGATGCATTTTGTGAGATAAGCGGTTTTAGCCGCGATGAGTTATTGGGCCAGAATCATCGAATCGTCAATTCTGCCATTCATCCGCCCTCATTTTTTCAAGATATCTGGCGCACGATTTCTTCGGGTAACTCATGGCGCGGAGAAATTTGTAATCGGAGCAAGACTGGCGAATTGTATTGGGTCGATAGCATCATCGCTCCTTTGCGTGGCGTTGACGGCGCAATTGATAAGTATGTATCGATACGTACCGATGTGACCAAACGAAAAATCGAACAAGATCAGTTGCGCCAAAATAAGAATTTTCTGGATAAGATAGGACGGATCGCTGGTGTCGGTGGATGGGAAGTAGATTTGGTCGAAAACACGATTTTTTGGTCGGATGAAACCTGTCGGATTCATGGTGTCGAGCTAGGGTATAAGCCAACACTCAGCGAAGCGATTAATTTTTATGCAGAGGAAGCACGGCCAATTGTCACCAAAGCCGTTGAAGAAAGCATGAAGGGCGGTAAACCTTGGGATCTCATCCTTCCTCTAATCACGCAACAAGGCAAGCGTATTTATGTCCGTGCGTTCGGTAGTACGGAGTTTGAGAACGGTGTTCCAAAGCGATTGGCTGGGGCTTTTCAAGATGTGACAGCTAACATCGAACAGCAAAAAAATCTGGAAGACGCAAAACGACGTATTGAATTAGCCACCGAAGCAGGACAAATCGGCATTTGGGAGTTAAATCTGATTAATCAGTGCCTGATCTGGGATGCCCATATGTTTCATCTCTACGGTGTTGACCAGATACATGAAAATAACACCTATGAACTATGGGCACAGCACGTGCATCCAGAGGATAAGGCGGATGCAGAACGCGTATTGAATGAAGCGATCAGTGGTATTCGTGAATTTGATACCGAGTTTCGTATTTGTAGGAAAGATGGCGCCGTGCGGTATATTCGAGGTGCCGCGGTCGTGATACGAGACGATCGTGGCCAAGCAATTCGTATGATTGGTGTAAATTGGGATATTACCGATCAACGCGAAGCAGAAGCGAATTTGGCACAACAACATGAGCTATTGCGTGTCACCTTAAATTCGATCGGTGACTCGGTGATCACCACCGATCATCGTGGTGATATTACGTGGCTCAATCCCGTAGCTGAAAGAATGACTGGATGGAGTAACGAAGAGGCCTTCGGTCGACCGTTAACGCAAGTTTTCCACATTGTGAATGAACAGACTCGAGCCCCGACCGAAAATCCAGTAGAGACTTGTCTGGAGCAGGGCAAGATCGTGGGTTTAGCCAACCATACTTTGCTCATTTCCCGCCATGGTGAAGAATATGGCATCGAAGATTCCGCCGCGCCGATTCGTGACGAGCGAGGCAATTTACTCGGTGTCGTGTTGGTCTTCCATGATGTAACTGAACAACGCCGGATGTCGGGTGAAATGAGTTATCGCGCGACGCATGATGGGCTCACAGGTTTGGTCAATCGGGTGGAATTCGAAAATCGACTACGTAGACTACTGCAAAAGACCCATGAAGAAGGCAGCATTCATGCGTTGCTGTACATTGATCTCGATCAGTTCAAGTTAGTCAACGACGCTTGTGGGCATACCGCCGGTGATCAATTGCTCCAACAAGTGAGTAAGTTGATGGCAGAACGGGTACGGACTGGCGATACGCTAGCCCGACTGGGCGGCGATGAGTTCGGCATTATTTTGGACCATTGCAACGCCGACCAAGCACAGCGAGTAGCACAGCAAATTTGCGATCGCATGGAGGAATTTAGATTCCTACATGATGGACGTCGGTTCCGTATCGGCACTAGTATCGGGCTGGTACAGATTAGCAATGCGTTTGCCAATATGGCGGCCATTTTACAAGCGGCTGACACCTCCTGCTATGCAGCGAAAGAAGCAGGAAGAAATCGTGTCCACACCTGGTTTGATACCGATCAAGCCATGCGTGAACGACATGGTGAAATGCAGTGGACAGAACGTATTGAACATGCCCTAGATGAGGATCGCTTTGTCTTATTCGCGCAGAGAATAGAAAGCTTGCATGGGAATGCTAGCGGGATTCATGCTGAGGTTTTGATCCGTATGCGTGATGTCGATGGTGGTCTTATCGCGCCAGGTGCTTTTTTACCAGCCGCTGAACGCTTTTACCTGGCATCCCGTATCGACAAATGGGTAGTCAAACAGGCGATAGCATGGCTACAAACTGGTGAAAATTACGTGGCGATTGAGACTCTGTGCATCAACCTTTCTGGACAGTCAATTGGTGATCGTGCTTTTCATCGGCACATGATGGAAAAGCTGTCGGTACTCGATCAGAAAATTTGTCAAAGACTGTGTATCGAAATTACCGAAACCGCCGCTGTCACTAACCTCGCGGATGCAGCGCTGTTTATCGAAGGCGTGAGATCCTTGGGCATACAAGTCGCACTCGATGATTTTGGCGCGGGTGCATCTTCTTTTGGTTACCTTAAGAATTTGAAAGTTGACGTAATCAAGATCGACGGACAATTTATTAAGGATATCGTCGATGATCCGCTAGATGATGCAGCGGTCAGATGTTTTGTCGATGTCGCGAAGGTGTTGGGCGTTAAAACGATCGCCGAATATGTTGATAAAGAGACGGTATTAGAGCGCGTCGCTGAGTTAGGCATTGACTATGCACAAGGGTTTTATTTGCACAAACCAGAAACGATTGAAAAACTAGTGTGCGAGCTGTCAACACCGGGGCTCAACAAGATGATCACTACGGACATAAAAATTTTGGCACATTGAGGCTCATTTTAATTCCTTGTAGTGGCAGCGTTCATCTCGCAAGCGGACGAAGGCAAGGGTGAGGGCGGTTCAAAAAGAACCGCGCCTCACAAACGACAAACAAAAAAGTAGGGCGGGTGCAACCCGCGCCGCCAACAAGTCAAGCAATCCAGCTCAGCATATGAAGAGCGCGGCTTGCACCCTCGGTGCAGCGCTTTTAATTCCTCCTCCTTCAAAGCATAGCTATTCACACAAGTTCAGTGAACAGCAAAATCCATTCACCGTCACTTCTGCGAAGGCAGGAGCCCAGCGTCTTTTTGTCGATCAACGAACACCGCTAGATTCCTGCCTACGCAGGAATGAAGCGTCTCGTCTATTGATCAAGCCATGTTGAGGACAACTACATCACAGGCAGCGTACTAATAATCACATTCTGAAACCGCTCAGCCTCATCCTGATGAATCTGATGCCCCGAGTTTTCAAACATAAACAAAGCCTTCTTCGGCGCTTTCAATGCCTTGAAATAATCGACCGTGATCTTTGTCGAAGTTTGAATATCATTCTTCCCCACGAAAAAATAAATCGGGCAATCAACTGACTTCAAAGTCGTAGGCAAATCAATCCGCGTCACTTCATTCCAAACGGGTGACCAAGTTTTTGACCATTGCAGAAAACCCGCCTTAAAACCCTCGCTCGTTGCAAAGGATTTGCCCTCTTTAAAAAACAGCCACTTCCTCAAATAAAACATATCTTCATCCACGACAGACGGCATACTCACCGTCGCTAATTCCTTAGTCGCGACCTCGTTGTCTTTGAAGTGATTCTTCAAAATCACCAACAATTCTTGTTCACTAGCGAGCTGGCTCACCACAGGATTCGAAGCGAAGTAGCCATACAATAACTCAGGATGATTCTTCACGATATAAAAGCCTAAAACATTCCCCCAAGAGCTACCCAACAAATAGATCTTTTCTTGCTTCAATTCTTTTCGAATAAATTGGATGACCTCCAGCGTGTCCTTCTCCATCAACGCAACGGAAGGCTGAACAGGCGAAGGATTTAATTTCAAAGTCTTACCAGCATCACGCTGATCCCACTGCACGATGGTGAATCGGCTTTTCAAAACAGAAGTAAAAGCAGGCGCACCATTGATCATGGAGCTACCAGGGCCGCCAGATAAAAACAGCAAAACAGGTTTGCTAGCATCATCCGTTTTGATCTCGACAACCTGCTTGATGCCACCGATTTCTGGTGTCAGTGTTTTGTCGATTTGTATTGATGCGTTTTGAGATTGTGATGCTTTTGAATCTTGGGCTTTGGATACTGAGAATGGGATGGAGATTGTGAATAAAACGGTTAGTAGTATTTTGTTGATCATGGGGTTTTGAGTTTGGTTGATTGTTGATTCACAAGAATAGCCCACCTTGGTGAAATAAGGTTCTTCGTTTTAGTTTCTTTGGAACGGGCAGATTATTGGTAGCTCTTCAAAGTTAAAACTACGTTCGCATCACTTATTTATTGTTTTTTTGTTGAACTCGACGCTATGGAATTCGTATTTATGTATTAACTTGATGCGAAGAAGAATGTTTGCTTAAGGTTTATGGGAGTTGTTTGTAAAAACAAAGTGATGCCGACACCTCTTTGTTGGATGATTGAATATTTGATTGTGTTTAGCTCTGATTTAGCACAAAGAAAAAAATAGAATTGATTTTGGAGTAGGTCAGCATCATTGTTGAAATGAACTGACTCTGACTCCTTGGATGCTTCTAACAGTTTACTCTGTTGATTTAGTCCCTCCTTTCGTTAGAAGTTCCAAAACTGATTTTGATCCTGAAGATGAATCATTTTTCCCGTGGCCGAATCCGGTTTCTTGCGGTGAAAATATGCAAGATGCAGCGTGGGCAAGAATTATGTCTTCAGTTCCTTTTTGGCCAGCTGCTTCAACCAATGCACGATAGGTAAGGAGTGCATTTTGCCGATGTTTGTTTACAACAGCATTATGTTTGTGGGTTGAATAATTCTTTGCTGACATCAACAATAAGTAACCCAGTACCGCAAATATAAGAAATTTGCTACTTATGAGCTGAAACATTTCCGCATTGCTTTCTGGCTTGATCCAAGGTAGTTTATGTAACATCAAACTTAACACTGCAAATAAAATAACGCCAAAAGCAAAACGGTATGTGTATGTTAGCCAAGTATTAGCCAAAATCTCCTGCTCACTGGCTTCTTCTTTGAAATATGCAGCTTGTTGAGAGACTCCCTGTTCTGAAGCGACGGCTCTAATTGCAGCGAGCGCAACCTCCGCAGCATCTTTCGATTGAAGCAGTTCTTGAGTAAGTTTCGTAGATTGGTCTTTTATTGTTTGGATTGCTGCCCTTGCTTGAGATTCCAGTAAAGATGTGTCGGTACTCCTTGCCACGCCGTAAGAGATGTACAACCAGAGAGCACTAAACACTTGGTCTCGTCGAGATTTAATAAGATTTAATATGTTAGTTCTTTGGTCTGCCGCATTCGAATTTGTTGCGTCAAATTCTAGAATTTGTGTGAATAAATTAAAGTCACTTTGGGCAAGCGACCCTATCGAAAGTAATTGTTCATCAGAAAAATCTTCGAGTGACGTAATCGGTATTCGTTTGTAAATTTCGATTAATTTTTCTGCAGGTTTAACTGCTTCCAGAAAGCTCAACTGTGTTCCTAACGCGTTTTCACGGCTGAGCGTACTTGCTTCAAATTGTTGAACCCTTACTAGCGACTCTAGTGTCTCTTGGTATCTTTCTGTGGAATTCATTAAATTTTCTCTTATAAATTGTGGGATGAGACTAATTTGAATTAGATCGTGGATCGCTAAAGTATGCTCAATAGACGAGTAATAATTGGTTCAAAATGTTGTATTGAGTCACGTGCTGTAGTAATGTGCGCTCCATTTAGACCATCTCTTGCTCCGCAATAAAATACTGGCTTTCGTGCCGCCAACGAGTATGGAATTAGACTATGTAGATTCGGAATTCTTCCGATGTTCCAATTCGCGTCAGTCCAATTGTGAACTTGACCTAACGGTTGAAGTTTTTCGACAATATTTTTTTGAACCGCGTTCACAACCTGCTCTCCAAAAATGGACCACCCTCTCGTCATGCCCGCTGAATTATTCCTAATATTATGCTGTTGCATTACATATCCAAGGAATACTGGTCTCCCTTCTGGAAGTTCAATATTTGATTCGACATATGCGGCTCTGCACTGTTCCCATTCTTTTCGCCAAGTAACCAATTTTGTACCTAGATTTTGTGTACCTCGAATTGAAAAGAGATCAGGCGACATTGGTACAATAAAATAGTCACTTGCGGCTAACACCGACCTATTTAATGCTCCGAGGTTTGGCCCTAAATCTAACATTACAACATCAGCTTCGATTTTTTCAGCGGCCCATTTGATATAACGATAAATCGCAGATTGAATTCGAAGATCTCCTGGATTGCCGCCTTTGGCGCCACTCCAAGAATCGCCGAGAGAGTCTTCAAAATTACTAAGTAGTATGTCGCCAGGTACGATAAAAAGGTTTGGATATTCTGGATTCACAATTGAAGGTTGGCGCTTCCTTATGTCGCCGAGTCGTTCATATAACGGTTCTATCGCATTCCAAATACTATTGCCTCGGTCGGTTTTCCAGCTTCTTTCGAGCTCAGCTTCGTCCATCGAGTAAGCTGATAAATTGCATTGGCTATCCAAATCGACAATTAAGACTTTTTTTCCTCTTTGTGCCAAGAGGTGGGCGATATGATACATATATGTTGTTTTGCCAACGCCACCTTTGTTATTAAATATTGAGACAATCTTCATGCATGTACCTTAAGTTTTAATCGTCGCAAAATGCAACAGAATAGTTTAGAAATTAGTTAATTATTTGGGGAAAGTGGCAAACGACTACTTGTTTTCAATTTAATTTTATCTTGGAACTCGCACATTCAGAATTAATATGCAAAGTATTCCCAGTAAAGACTGACATAAAATTTATTGTTCTCATTAAGGAAGCAATTTAGATGCCACGTGAAATGACTAGTAGTTCGATTAGATTATTTGTATTTTCATGTTGTTAGTGCCATTAACCATGTAAATTTACACGTAAAATTTAGTCCGAATTGCATCCAAAGAATAAAATGCCCCAAACCCGCCCAGCCAAACCCTCAGACATCCCCGGCATCCTAGCCCTGCAAAGCCGCAATCTATTAAGCAACCTGAGCGAAGCAGAACAAAAGAATGGCTTTGTCACCACCGCCTTTACTGTCGCGCAGCTTGAAGCATTATTGGCGGATGGTGGTGTGTTCGTCGCAGTTGAAACTTCTGTAAATGATCAAACAGAAACCGTGATCGGCTATGCTTTTGCGGGGAGTTGGGCTTACTTTGCGCAGTGGCCGATTTTTCCGTTTATGTTGGCGCGTTTGCTTGCTTTGGATTTTGAAGGGCGGGCGATGACGGAGGCGAATTCTTTTCAGTACGGCCCTGTGTGTGTCGATGCGGCGTATCGTGGGCTGGGGGTGTTCCCGCGTTTGTTTGAGGCTATGCGTTTGGGGATGTGTGAGCGTTATCCTATTGGTGTGACTTTCATCAATCGTCTCAATCCGCATTCCTATCATGCGCATACTAAGAAGCTGGGGATGACGGTGATTGATGAGTTTGAATTTAACGGGCGGCCATATTATGGTTTGGCGTTTGATATGGCGCGGTCTGTGTTGGGGTAGGTTATTTGTTCCCTCTCCCGCAGACGGGAGAGGGCTAGGGTGAGGGTGGTTCAGTATTTGTGAAGTATTTGAAAGGCATAAATCGATAAGGGTTTTGCAGAATTTGTGTTTCTATTGACTTTATCCGAACTTGAACATCCCTCATCCCCGACCCTTCTCCCGCTTGCGGGAGAAGGGAGTTAAGAAACTTACTTGCTATCGATTCGAATTCCGATGTCGCATTTTAAGATCCCTGTCTTCTGCGCTTTTCATTGATATGTTGTGTAGCACACGGATACTGTCGCGGCGTTTATATATGCTCGGTACTGTGCCAAACTAAGGTATCAAGCTTTCTGTATTTTTTAACGAAGGAACTTGGTAACGGATACGAACGAAGGCATTCAACATTTGTACGATATAGTGAACGCCTTTGATGCGCTAATGTTGGTAATGCCTACAGTGAATGCGATTTGTGTGTAGTTGCTGGCAAGCCGCACAGAGGTCGTGCATCTGGCGCGTCGGCATTATTTTATTGGAGATAAAAATTGAATTCGATGAACACAGCTAACTGGTATTCGCAATTAATCAAGCCCACATGGTCGCCGCCAAGCTGGGTTTTTGGACCGGTGTGGTCGGTTTTGTATCTGATTATTGCGGTGACTTATGGCACTGTTTTTTATAGAGCGTTTACGGGGAAAGTTTCGTGGTTGGTGGCCTTGCCCTTTGCCCTGAATCTTGTTTTCAATATCGCCTTTACGCCGATACAATTCGGGCTCAAAAACAATCTGCTCGCAACTGTGGATATTTTGCTTGTGGTGGCGACGCTCGTTTGGGCATTGGTCGCTGTGTGGCAGGCATCCCCTGATTTACGCTGGGTGGTCTATGCCAATATTCCCTACCTTTTGTGGGGATTGTTTGCGACAGTATTGCAAATATCGATAACCTACCTCAATAGTTAAACATGCGATCACCCTTCAATATGTTCATCAAACTATATGCGATTGCGCTTCCTGTTTTTTTTGTCATCGATATGCTATGGCTGGGGCTAGTGGCCACAAATTTTTATCGCAATCAAATTGGTTATTTGATGCGAGATGAGCTTAATTGGGTCGCCGCAGTTATTTTCTATCTCTTGTTTATTGTAGGGCTCGTGCTGTTCGTTATTGCACCTGCCTTCGAGAAAAAATCTTGGATGGATGCGCTTTTATTTGGCGCACTGTTCGGGCTTATTACCTATGCCACCTATGACCTCAGCAATCTCGCGACGATCAAAGACTGGCCGCTGCTAGTGACGATAGTTGATCTAGCATGGGGCGCGACGGTGGCCGCGTCAGTCTCAACCGCCACCTTTTTCATCGCACGTAAGCTCAGCCTTTAACTTAAGCGAAACCAGTCAAATTCAAAGTCAAAGAAAATAAGGATTTTCTTTAATCTGGAAACCTTAGTAGGGCGAGTTTGAGTTTGAGTTGAAGTTTAAGTTTGATGGACGCCCTTACTATGGTTTGGCGTTTGATATGGCGCGGTCTGTGTTGGCTAAGTAGGGAGCGAGGCGAATGCTTTAGACAAAACTCGATGCTAGCGTGTGGCTACGACGCTCATCAGAAAAAAACGGCGACGAGTGTCAATACACTAGTCGCCGTTTTTGTTAGAGTCGTATAGGCTTGAAAGGCCTTGACACCGATTTATTGTGCGATGACGCTCACATCATCAATGAGAAAAGATGTCGCGACCGTGGAGCCTTCTACGCCCAAGAAATAGATGCGAATAGTTTGACCTTTGTAAGCGCTCAGGTCGAAAGTTTTTTTGACGTAGCTGCTACCCTTATTCAGATTGGAGTAGGTCGCTAAGGTGCCAAGTACCGTATTGCTGCTGTTACGGATTTGCAGTTTTAAGGTGTCGTAAGCTTGTGTTGTAGTCGTTTCGCTGGAAACCACCTTGAGCCAAAAACTGAGACTCACTGTGGTGCTGTTGGCAGGCACGGTGATTTGTTGATACAGCGTGTCTGTATGTGCAGCGCCATAGCCATTGAGCCATGCCTTGTAGCTGCCGGTACGCGCCGCCTGTGTCGCATCGTTGCTGATGACACCTGAGCTAGCAGTCCAATTGGCTGTGACACTCTCGAAGCTCGCGTTGCTGATGAGCTCGCTAGCGATGACATTGTTGATGCTGAAATTCACTAACGCAGAAGTGCTGCTGTTGTTCGCCGCGTCAAAGGCTTTCGCACTCAAGGTGTGGGTGCCGTTGCTCAGGCTGGTGGAATCGAGACTGAGCGAGTAGGGAGCTGTGAGGTCGCTACCCTTCAAAGCATTATCGATATAAAACTCAACCTTGCTGACGCCGACATTGTCAGACGCATTGGCATTCAAACTGATCGTGCCGCTACTACCTGATTCAGTGGCGCTGATCGTTGGGGGCGTGGTGTCGGTAACGACGTTGTTGATATTGAAGCTGACGACGGTCGAGCTACCGATATTATTTGCTGCATCGTAAGCCTTCGCCTGTAAGTTGTGAGTGCCATTGCTTAACGTGCTTGAGTTAACTACGGCGGTGTATGGTGCCGCTGTGCTGGTCGCCTTTAAACTACCGTCGATATAAAACTCCACCTTGCTAACGCCGACATTGTCACTTGCGGTGGCAGATAGGTTGATGTTGCCGCTGCTGCCACTGACGCTGGCGTTAACAGTGGGAGCAGTGGTATCGGCACTGCCAGTTGTTTGCGTGACCCAGATCGGTGCTGACCACAACATTTTGCCGTCGTCTTGGGTGATTTTGGCATAGTAGAAATGCTCGCCGACACTTGGCGTAATGGTGGTGATAGCAGTGCTCGACAATAGGGTCACGGTGCCATTACGACCCGGCACGCCTTCATAGATCTGAACCGTTGTCGCGCCGCGTCCTGCGGTATTGGCAAAATTGGCGGTGAGGGTCAGGCTGCCTGTATTAGAAAAACGTTCTCCCATGATGTGGCTATTCGCCGTCAATATGAGTTGAGAGTTTTTGTCCATGCTCGCAAACACGCGACGCGCACGCAGGGCATCAATGAAAGTTTGATTGGTCAACGTTGTTCCGTTGGCTAATAAGACGCCAGTGCGATTGGTGTACGAAGCACCCCAGTTCGCGCAATGGTTGTCTTGATTGGTGCTAAATGCGATGTGAAAACCCGCTTCCAGCGCTTTATTGCAGGCGGCTTCATACAGGCTTCTGCCGGTTTCGCTTTCTGTCGTGTTGGTGGAGAATGCCGATGTATTGAGCACTTCGCACAGTACCATTGCCTGATCACCATCCGCAGAGTAGGCAAGTGGAACGCTGTTAATCATGAATTGCCCGGTAGTTGCCGGATGATTGAATTGACCGATCCAACCACGTTGACGCATCAATGTGTAAAGCGCGGCGTAATCGCCTTTGGTCGTTTGAGTATCGCCAATTAACTGACCAGAACTGTTGGATTCCCACGATAACAATTCAGTTGAATTGAAGATGTTTAAATGCCCGCCATTGTTAATGACACCCCATTCCATACCGTAGACGCCTAAAAAGCCAGAATGCAAGGAATTGAAACTACTAGCGGCGGATAAGCCAGATTGATAGAGATTTTTTGCAGTCGCAGGATTCGCGGCAGCGTTAGTCGCGTCTGAGCCGTCGTACATGTGGTTGTGTTCTGACGTCATCAAAAAATCTAAGCCACGGTTGTACGCGTATTGATAAGCGTCACTTGGGCCAAACGCAGCGGACTGTGGATTTTGAGCACCGGTACATGCTGCCAAATCACCGCCGCCGTCACTGTGATTGGTTTGGCTATGCAAATTGCCGTAGTAGATCGTGTATGGCAAACCGTTAGCTGGTGCCAACGTCGCGACCGCCGCCTTATTGGTGAGTGGATTTTTTTGCGCGACATTACTATTCAGAGTGAGCTGACGGCTTCCGCGCGCTAAGGCGGAAAAATTCGGCATCTGCGCGGCTACTTGCTTACCGACCTGAATCTGCCATGTTTGTGTGATGACTTCGTGTTGGTTTGCGCTGAGCATTTGTTCGACGAATTTTTCTGTCGCGTTGCTATTGCTTGTTAAGCCTGTTGAAATCGGTGTCGTTGTTTCGGTTGCACTCAAGCGCACCTGATAAATACCATCGCTTAATGGTTTTTTATCGGCACTCGTGCCTGACCAAAGAATTCTCGTCCGTATCGCTTTGGTCGTGAGTTTTTCATTGCCATACCAGCGCTCTACGACTGTATTATTCGGGCGCAGTAGCTCTAGTTTCCAGCTGACAGTCAGTGGTTTCGTATTGAGTGGATAACTAAACTCCATCGTGAAATAGCGCGCTTCGCCTTTTGTGCCGAGGCTAGAATCAGCTTTGAAAGGCGCATGCAACGTCGCTTCAAATTCGTGGTGGTCTGTCACTGAGGCGATGGCTGATGGGTGCGCGCTCAAAGCGATGGCGCATACCATTCCAAGGTGAATTGCTAACTTTTTTAGCTTTTGACTGCATGTTAGATACTGCATATTTTTTCTCCCTGACATTGAGACGCTGGATAAGCGCATCGATGTCGTTTTGTTTTTTTAAGATCTTGTTGCGATTATTTTGTGGTTCTTTGAAATGAAACCTATCGTCAACACGAAGCGCTTGTTTGTTCACAAGACGACGCAGAGCGCAGTCATCACCTGCGTTGTTAATGCAGGTGTCTACTCAACTTTTGAAAGGAAATTTGAATGGAATAGCGCAAGGCCGGCGAACATGTGCAGACTCACAGGAAATTATGACTAGTGTGTTACATCGAATTTTTATGGTCTAAAAAACCACAACGCGAACGACGGCAAATGCCCGCGAGTACTTGAATTCACAGGTGTTTGCGGTGGTTTAGAGTCGCTTCTCTAAAAATTGGCGGAGAATTTGATTGCTAAATTAAATTGTCTAAGTTGGTGTCGAATTTACTTATAAGTGTGGGCGTCGTGGTGATAGATGAGATTAAATTTCTAACTCAATTTGTGGGCGAGCTAGTTGGGCTTTGCGTTTTTTCTTGGGGGTTTAATCGCTTGGTGGAAATCGCTTTAGCTGAGTTTGCTGATTTTGCTAAGTTTACTGATTTTGCTTGATCGTGATTTGAATGAGGCTCCATCACACCCAGCCTTTCAGCACGCAACTGGCAAGTCGCTTAGCAATTTCTGGCGCAAGGTGTGCTTTGGCCGCCTCAATCAAGAAAACAGTCTCCTTGGCGAAATGAAATAACGTAAGATATTGTCTTTTATGAAGCAGTTGATTTTAGATCTCGACATTGATAGCTCTAAATTTACATCGCCAAACTCAGACTGATCACTATCCATGAGCCAACTTAATTCTGATAATCCTGAACAAGATTCAGTTTCGACTACTGCCGATGCTGGCATCTCCATGACTGTCAATCCTGTTTATTCTGCTGTGCCTGATGCTGAGCAAGCCAGACCTATGCATGAGTCTTTGTTGAGGGGCGCTGGCTATTTGTTTTGGTGTGCATTGATTGCGAGTTCGGGGGCGGTCTATGGCGTGACGGCTTACACATTTTTTGTGAAATTTTTATCCGTTGGCAGTGGTGTGATGTTGACGTCTTTTTTGGTCGGCATTCCTTTGGCAATGGGTATGATCGTGGCGTATCTTTCTGAGAAAAAGAAGATGCGTGGCGTGGCGGTGGCGAGCGGTGTGTCCATGTTGGCTTTGAGCCTGTTTGCGTTTGCGGTGGGCGCTTTGTTTCGGGAAGGGACGATCTGCCTGGTGATGGCGATGGGTTTGTTTATTCCTTTGATGTTACTGGGCGCTTTGATTTCTGTGATCATTACTTGGCTGAGCCCTAATCAGTCCGGCAAGCTTTCAGCGATCGTGCTGCTGATACCGTTTGCGTTTGGGGGCATTGAACAAAAAATCGAAGCTCCTACGATCAGGCAGCAGACGCAGCGTTCTGTTTACATCGAAGCCAGCCCTGAAAAGATCTGGCAGCTGATTAATTTCCCTTTGAATATACGCCCCGATGAATTGAAGCATGGTTTTGCTTATAAAATTGGTGTGCCTTATCCGCTCGAAGCATGGACCCTAGAGGCGCGGGTTGGTGGTAAGCGGCAGTTGTTGTGGCAGCGTGGTGTCCGCTTTGAAGAAGAAATCACCGAGTGGCAAGAGAATCGTCGCATTGCTTGGAAATATTTGTTCACACCGGAGTCTTTTCCAAGTGGTTCTTTGGATGATCACGTGGTGATAGGTGGTCAATATTTCGATATCGAAGATACTTCGTACACGCTTAGTCCAGAAGGTAGTGGTACGCGTTTGACAGTGCAGGTCGGAACCCGAGTGAGTACGCATTTTAATTGGTATGCAGATTTTTGTGCGCGCTATTTGGTGGGCGATACGGCGGAAACGATTCTGAATTTTTATAAGCAACGTGCACAGGCGAGTTAACTAGGCACTTGTCGTTGGCGGTGAGTGTACAAAGTATTTTTCAGAAAAATTTCCCTTTGCATAAATGAACGAAACCCGCTCTCAACCCAAACTGCAGACCTTCCCGGCATCCTTGCGCTGCAAAGCCGCAATCCATTAATCAACCTGAACGAAGCAGAACAAAAGAACGGTTTCGTCACCACCGCATTGACTGTCGCGCAGATCGAAGCATTATTGGGCAATGGTGGTGTGTTCGTCTCGGTTGAGATGTCTGCACATGAGCAATCAGAAACCGTGATCGGCTATGCCTTTGCGGGGAGTTGGGCATTCTCTGCGCAGTGGCCGATTTTCCGTTTATGGTGGCGCGTTTGTCTGCTTTATATTTTGAAGGGCGGGCGATTATGGAAGTGAATTCTTTTCAGTATGGTACTGTGTGTGTCGATGCGGCTTATCGCTGCCGAGATGTTTTTCCGCGTTTTCGTCCCTTCGACGCACCTACGAAGAAGCTGGGGATGACGTGATTGATGAGTTTGAATTTAACGGGCGGCCTTCATGGTTTGGCGTTTGATATGGCGCGGTCTGTGTTGGGTGGTGTGGTGATTTATTGTTGGGTTTTGGAATTGGTTCTTGTCGTGCGATAGACATTGTTGATAGCGTTACTTTAGCGCACCCCCAACCCAGCTCTCCCCTTGAAGGCTGAGAATTATCCACAAATATTCATTAAAACGTTGATTCATTTTTTTGAAATAGAAGAGACATTTAAAAAGTAGGGTGGTTTGCCGCAGATCTACTAGACCTACACGGAAAAAAGAAGCATATTCCATCGCTAAGGGCGTCAGGCTAGTATTTGGCTTCGATATTCTTGAAGCTCCCATCTTCCTTCATTTCTCGCAGTTTTTTGTTTAATTTTGCGATCGCCTCCGCCTGTGTTTTCGGATGGCAAGCCAAGTAATAGTCTGCATGGAAATAATTAAACAACCAAACAACTTTGCCCTCGAGATTATTCTCCGCAATCAGCTTTTTTCCATGGGTATCACTCGCTGTTGCAAAATCAATCCGACCAATAGCAACATTCTTAAATGTCGTAGAAGACTCACTTGAGGTGACCGTTTTGAAGCCCTTCGCCGACAAATAGGAGAGAACCACTTGTCCTTCCTCAGTACCGATACTCGATTGTTTGATATCGTCGAGCGTCTTAAACTTGTTTAATTTATCCGGACTTCCAAAGAGAGCCCAATTCCCTGTTGCAATCGGCCCAATCCAATGAAAGGACGGCTCTCTTTCCTTTGTTTTGGCTGTCGAAAACACGCAGGTATTCGGTGTCTTACGCGCCATTTCAAACGCGCGGTTCCAGCTCATGATGTTCATTTGATACGCGAGCCGGCTTCTCTTGAATAATTCGTGAACTTTGTCTGCAGTTGCACCGGTGATCTTTCCATCCCTGTCAGCAAAGCTAAATGGATGGTAATGCTCAGTGGTGATGTTGATTCTGACTGGCGAGGTTTGCGCTGTGCTTAATCCACACAATGTTGTGGAAAATAGAAAATAGAAGAAGAGAAATAAGGTTTTCAAGTGCTTAGTCACTTTCCGGATGGCAATACTAATAACGGCTTGAATCGGCAATTGATAATGAGCCAAAGTAAGTGTGACGTTTGAAGGAAATACCGCAATGAATCTAAGAGTAGTTCAAGCGGCGATATGGGTCAACTAATCTTCAGAGTTTTGTCATTTTGTCTTGCGTTGAAAGTATCTTCAATCGTCTCAATTCGCATTTTTTGTCACGAGCATGTTAAGAAGCAGGGGTGACGGTGATTGATGAGTTTGAATTGAACGGGCGGCCTTCATGGTTTAGCCTTTGATATGGCGCGGTCTGTGCTGGGTGGTGTGGTGGACATTGTTGGTTGCTTCACTCTAACTCATTCCCCACCCTAGCCCTCCCCTTGAAAGGGAGGGGACTTTTAGTGGTGCTCTGACTTGTGTTGGTAGCTATGTCATGAAGGGGGGAGTTAAATCAAATCGTCCTACCAGCATCACGCATCTGTCGTATCGGTGACATCAGCAAAGCGATGATCACGATCACGATCAGTAGTGCGCCGCTGCCTGCGAATAACTGGCTGAGGCTGAGGCTATGCATTAGCCATCCTGTCAGTGCCGCAGAGACGGGACTGATGCCCATAAAGATGAACATGAAAATACTCATCGCGCGTCCCAGCATGGCGGGTGGTACTTGGCGTTGTATCCAGGTGAAGACTGCGACGTGCAGATAACCGCCGAGTGCGCCTATCGCTAATAAAGTTACAGCACCTTGCCATGCGACGTGGATCATTCCCATAGGCATAAACAGCAGCGCGACTAAGGTATCGATGAGTAAGATCGTGCTCCCCAAACTACCAAGGCGCAGCTTGGGAAAGATGGATGACATCGCCATGCCAAGAAGCGTTCCAGCACCATGCGCACCGGCTAGTAGGCCGAGCACACCTGCGTTATTTCCTAATTGTTGCGCCAATAAAGGCATGGCAATTTGCATCGGTCCCATGATTAAAAAAGCGATGGCAGACCAATACAAAAAGCAGGTGCGCATCATGGTGTCGTTCCAGCAATGACGTAGGCCGCTCATGGTCGCGCTAAGTAAGGATTGCTTTGATGTCGATCCCTGTTGATCTGCTTTGATTGGCAGCATGTTCACATGCGATAAGGTCCAGGCAGAAAATCCATAACTAAAACAATCGACAAAAAATGCCATTGCTAGTCCTTTTTTATCGGCGATATCCATCATGTCCGCAGCATGTAAAGTCGTTGCCAATCCAGCTTGCGATCCAGCGGCGTGATCACCCAACAGCGCGATTAAACCGCCCGCCATCAAAGGACCTAAAAAGAAAGTGATCTGGCGTAAGCCTAGCATCATGCCATTGGCCGCTTGTAAGTGTTCTGCAGCGACGACGCGTGGCAACATTGAGGTTCCGGCTGGAATACTAAACGCAGTTGATAATCCCAACAGTAGGGCGATCAGATAGATCATCCATAAGCTCAGACTGGAAGTCATTAGCAGCACGACCAGAACCGCCAGTAAAACAGTATTGATGTACTTGGTAATCATCATCACCGACTTGGGATCATATCGATCAACGACGGCACCACCAATGAGCATGAATAGGGCGCGCGGGATGCCGAGTAGTGCCAGCACGATGCCCAGAGTGAGCGTGTCATGGCTCATTTGCAGTACTAGCCAAGGTAGGGCGATGAGCGTAAATTGATCGCCTAGCATCGAGGTAATACCACCCGTTAGCATCCACAGAAAATTGCGGTCACGCATAAAGCCGCGTGCTGGCTTTGAGTTGTTGTTCATAAAACTCCAGATAAAGGGATAGCCTTGTCCGCCGGACTTGGCTGCTTAGTACGATCGATAGTGTGTTGTGGGATTGGCTGGTATTTGCTTAGGCGCTTATTTCGTCATCGATTTTTTGGGAATCGTTTTTGCTGCTTCGGACGATGGCGCTGCGGCCAAATTCTGCGTTTCTAAATAGCGTATGCCTTTGACGGCATAATCTAGTACTTCTTGCGACAAGCCACCGCCTATAGTTAATCTGGGTTCTTTTTCATGAATTTGCCGGATTTTTTGTACTGTCTCGATGCGGTTTCCCCAGGCATCTAAAAACATACTGCGCCAATCTTGAATACGTTTTAAGACGATCGGATCAGTGACATCCATTCCCGCATCGATGAATTTTTTGAGGTCGATAAATAGCTCAGTCCAGTTATCCATATTTCGCATAAATGAGGGACGGAAATATTGGCATTCCTCTTCGCTCAAATAGCGCCGATAGATTTGATAACGAATTTCTATCGCAGCGACGTTGATGTAATCCATCATCGCAGTATCGACCCCGCTCATGGCTTGTATAGACGGCTCATCTCTATGCATGTCAGCGAATTTCTTGAGCAATCGCGGATTCGGAACCGATTGATGTACAGTATCCAACCATTTTTGTACCTGGACCAAAACCTGTGGCGCACTCGCTGCGATCTTGGCATCCATGAATTCGCGGATCTGCGCCACGATGGGTTGCATTGTCATGTCCATTTTTCCGCTACTGACATCCTTATGTTGACGCCACAGAGCGATGTCTTCTGGGCTGAAATATTTGGACCGCAGGCTCATCATTTCTAAGGTGGACAACCAATAATCCATATTCGGCTGGTCATGCTGTTGCAGTTGCTCGTCTAATTCCAACAGACGATCGCGTAGCTCTTGGCTTTGTTTGATCTGCTGTTCTAGGCTCAGAAGTTGTTGGCTAATGACGCTACGCAGATCCGCAGTATCGCCTTGAATTAGCTCACCGATTTCTTGCAAGGACAAATCCAAACGGCGCAAAGCCTGAATCTTATGCAAGCGGGCGATGTCATGGCGGTTGTAAAGGCGATAGCCAGCCTCGGAACGAACTGAGGGCGTGAGTAGTCCCAGCTTGTCATAGTGATGCAAGGTGCGCACCGTAATCCCAGTGCGTTGCGCTAATTCGCCAATCTTTAACAACATAGTGTGCCTCTTTGATCGAACATGAAAAGAACATGAATCTGATATGCAGCACACTATAAAGCCTGACGTAGTGTCAGGGTCAAGGGGAATTATGAAGTTTTTTGTTCTTTTTTCGATAGAGGATGAATCTTGCTAGTTAACCAGCCACCTAGCGATGTCGATCCAAATAGGCAAGGCTCCAACTAGTCGCGTTATCGGATAAGTTACGATAATGAGTAGCGATGCCCAAGCAGTTACAGGATGGAGCCGGCGCGTATTTGCCAAGTCATATAACACATAAGCGAATACGCAAGCGCCTTTGAGGATGAAGACTAAGCTTAGGCCGCCACGTTCTATCACATCGAGGGGAAGGCGTGCGATGGCTGGCGCGATAATCGAAAGGTTGGCGAGTAGCATGAAACGGCTATGAAAATCGCGTTGGCGTCTGTAAATTAGGCCAAGAGCAACGAGCGCAACAAACACGAGTAGCTCACCCAAGGACGTGGCAAGGAATGAGAGCCCGCCAGGTTCGGCCTGCGCCCGTCTCGCACTGTCGATCGCTGTCGCAATGCCGATCACCATGACCAATAAACCCAAGCCCATTCCCCACATGCCGACACGTCGGTGTAAGGCATGCTTGCGGATGACGATCAAGAGCACTTGCAACATGAACAGTAAAATCCACAGCGTCATTACCAGTCCATGAACATGTAGTAGGATCGAGAGCGCGTCACCTCCGAATAGATTCTTAAGGTAATAATTTTTTGCAAATCCTGCAAAAGTGAGCAGCAGTACCAGACCTGCGATAATGCTGTGCACATATCGTTTGATTGCGTCGTTGGTTTTGAGTGCAATTGCATTCATGTTTGGTGTTCCATTTCATTAGTTGGCGATTCGCTTACTGTCCCCGAATTATCCCTGCGCCAACCTTATTCGCACATATCAGAGGGATGAATCCCCGCAGCTCAGTGATCAAACTTTGATGAGTTTTGAATTGACCGGATTGGCTGCTGCTATACTGATCTTCATGGACAACCAAAAAGACATCTCGGCCACTTTGCCACGCTTGCACTTGAGAGCATGGCAAAAGCTGCTGCGCGTTCTTGCGCTGAATGTCTTCGCTTGGCTGGTCTTTACCACGATTGCTTCATTGACGTCATTTAACGATGATTTACGGTCTGGGCTCTACCCTGATTATTGGGAAGTGTTTAAAGATTGGGGCGAAAGCGCCATCGCACTTGCGCTGCTTAGCTTATTTCTCTACGCTGGTTTTTCACGTTGGACACAAGCGTTAGCGAGTGCGCGAAATATTGTTTTAAGCTACGGTGTTTTGTTGCTGTTTCTTTTGCCAATGCAATTGATCTTTGTGGTTAAACTTTTTCTCACAGAGACCAATCAAAGCGTTACCTGGGATGCGATCCAAACACAGATATTAGTGATAGACCGGTATTCGTGCTTATTGCGTTTATCGACGGTCACCGCCGTATTTTTTGCGGTAGTGATTGTCAAAATTTGGCAGCGTAGCCAAGCCCGCGACAAAGCCTGGGAGCAAGAGCGCGCAGACACTCTTAGCCTGCGCTTCGAGCTAGAAGAACAACGCCTCTTAGCCTTACGCGCCCAGCTGGAGCCGCATTTTATGTTTAATGCACTCAATGCCATTAGTGCTTTGGTTCTGACAGACAATAAAGACAATGCGCTAAATGGCATCCACGGATTGAGTGAATTACTACGTTATGCCTTGACGGCCAGTGAAAAAAATAGTGTCAAGTTGGCAGAAGAACTGGCCTTCTTGCAAGACTATCTAGCCTTACAAAAATTGCGCTATGGAGCGCGATTGCAGATAGCAATTGAAGGCGTAGATGACGCGGTCAAGGAGGTCGACTGCCCACCATTATTGTTGCAGCCATTGGTCGAGAATGCGCTGCGTCATGATTTGGATTGTCATCAAAATGAAAGCGATATACTGCTCAGTTTCAGTCAGCAAGAGAGTGACTTATTAATCAGTATTAGTAATCCGATACACAATGCTGAAGACGAAGGAAGCAGCAATCCAGGAGCTGGCTTGGGCTTACGCAATACGCGGGCACGCTTGCATTTAGCGTATGGCGCGCAGGCTTCTTTGCACACTAGCGTCGTCAATGGACGCTTTCTGGTTGATCTGCGCTTACCCTTAGAATTCCATCGTTGAACCAAGATGAGTAGCAAGCACATACCAATGGATATCACCAGCAATCGTGCCATCATTGTCGATGATGAAGAGCCAGGTCGCGTGATGTTACGTTACGCGTTGTCCGCGCAAAAAAACTGGTCCATCCTCGGCGAGTTTAACAATGTGGCGAGTGCCCGTGAGTTCTTAAATGCGAATGAAGTCGATGTCGTTTTTCTGGATATACAAATGCCAAAGGAAAATGGAATCGGTTTGGCGCGCAGCCTCAGCAATTTAGATAAACCGCCATTAATCATCTTTGTCACGGCTTTTAATACACATGCGATAGAAGCCTTTGAGGTACACGCATTGGATTACTTGCTAAAGCCTTTTAATACCTTACGTTTTACTCAGGCACTCGCGCGTGCCGATGAAATTCTCACAGAAAGGCGTGGCTATGCCGAGGCACTGCGTAGCTATGTTGATCGTGAAGAGAAGGTAGGCAAGCCAGCCATAGGTAGTAATCAATACTTGGAACAAATCATTGCGCGCTCGGTGGGTGAAATGGAATGCATACCCATCAATGAGGTCTTGTGGATGTCTAGTGCGAGTAATTATGTAGAACTGCACTTGGAGAAGCGCGTGGTGTTACATAGAATGACATTAAGCGCGATAGAAAAACTCATCAATCCACAAGACTTTATTCGAGTACACCGCACCACACTTGTGCGGATCGACCAATTCCAACAAATCAAAGTGGTCGGTGATGGCTCGTATAGCCTAACACTCGTCTGCGGCGCACAAGTTGCCGTCAGCGAACGCCATATTCAACGAGTACGTGGTTTTTTCAAGGTGTAACAGAGATTTGAAATCGCTACACCTATCAACTACGCGTATCACTGACTTGTATGATTTACTCAATAGGGCCTGCATGCGCTATTGGTCTGAAGTGTGTTGTCCTAACATTCTGCGAAGTGTGGCATCACGATCAATGATGTGATGTTTCAACGCTCCAGCTATGTGCAGGGCAATTGCCGCAATCAGAACATAGGCAATTATTGTATGCCCTGATTCACCCACTCCTGCCCAAAATTCGCTATAGGGCAGAGCTTGATCAGGCTGGGTAAGCGAGTGATGTTCCGCTACCAACTCCCACCCAAATAGCGCAATTCCATGACCGCCGACAGCGGACATCAACATGCCGCTAATGGGCATTAGCACAGTGCCGGTAATGAGAATCCAGTGCACGGTTTTCGAGAGAACTTGCTCATATTGTGCGTATGGTCGAATGGGCTTTGGCCAACCTTGGCGCATGCGCCAAACGACACGTATGAGGATCAGCGCAAAGATCAATGTGCCTATTGATTTGTGTATAGGGTATAAAAACCAAATTTCTTTCTCACTCATTACTAAACCCACGACACTTAAAATGATCATGACGAGGGCGATTAACCAGTGCAAAACGACACTGGTTTTACTAAGTTGATGTTGCTGATCCATATAAATTCCGCGAGTGGTAAATAATCTGAAAATTACTTTGTTTGACGTCAAAAGGTAGCCGCAAATCTGTACCGTCTGGACGGACAGATATTCGGACTTTAGCGTTCTTGTAGTGCCTTCGCTTTTTGCTTTTCTCGATCAACCGCTGCCATCAATAGACACATGACGCACAATGCGACGCTATACTCGCAGCCGCCTTCGCCCCATTCGCCAACAAACCAACCCAAAGTTGCGTGAATGATGATGATGCCTCCCGCACTAATGCCGAAAAAACCTAGCGCCACCCAGCGGGAAAATTTATTAAAAATGAGGAAAGTGCCGCCGATCATTTCGATCGCTGTAGCGATATACGGCAATGCATGCGCAAAAGGCACGCTGCGCCGCGCGAGAAAAACGCCAAAATCGTGGAAATAATTAGGTTCAAAAAAACGCATCGCAGCATGTGCCATAAATAGGCCAGCGAGTGTGAGGCGGAAGACAACTAAGCTTTGCTCAACACTCAGGTAAGGAAATTCTGTAAAGATTTTTTTCATCAAGGACTCCAAAAGTAGAGTGGCGATTATGAGATCAAACTTTCGTTACGGGTCTGCGTTGGGATGAATATCCGTCTATAAGTGACGAATAAGTCCCAAGCATGATGCCAGCGGCTTCAGTGTGCATATAGCGGAGAAAGCAATTGCACGAACTTTCACGAAAAGGCATTGAGATTGGGCGCCGCAATAATAAAGAACCACCTAGCTTTTTCTTAGGTTCAGTTTGAGTCGTTTGCGTCATTTGCGTGCCATAGTGACCGATGGTGACCGATGGTTACTCTAGTTGCCTTAAGCCTGATTTACGCGGTTTATGCATCCGATTTGTCATTTGATCTGATACCGATTGAAGCTGTTCTTTCTTGAATCTAGACTCTTGCCTTTCGTTTGTGCAACAAACGGATTCAGTTGAAAAACCATAGACGAAGTTGTGAATTAGGAATTAAGAGATGGAGCTGCGGATGATAGACAAATTCCCTTCAGGACAGTATTACGGCACAAATGCATTTGAACGGCGTTTTTCGCGCCTCGGTTTGAGTCATTTGCGTGCGACTGTGCCGGAATATGAGGTGAAAGAGCATAGCCATGCTGGCGCGCATATGGTCTTGTCGACGCATGGTCGTTACCTTACTTCGGCGGCCGGAGCGCAGCGTGAAGGGCCTGTGCTGGTCTACAACCCGCCGGATGTAGTGCATAGAGATCGTTTTGCGGGGGAGGGGGGCTGGTTTTTTGCGATCAGTTTTGATGCGGTTGACTCGTGCGAGTTGGTTGAACAGCTTAATTTGCCTAATTTTGCCTTGCGCCATCATGATCCATTGGTCATTAAGCAGGCGTTTGAATTACTTAAAGCAGCGGCTTCGCGTGACGCAGTTAAGCTTGACTTGGAAGTGCTTACCTTGAATGTTTTAAGCAGCTTGAATGTACAAAACCCCTTGTCGCCGAATCCTCCACCTTGGCTGCAGCGCGCGCAGGAGATGATCGCCGATTTGTCAGAAGAAGATTTGGGTATTGCCGATATCGCGGAGGTGATCGGTGTACACCGCGTTTACTTGGCGCGCCAATATTTGCGGCATCTCGGTTGTACACCAGGTGATGATTTGCGTCGGCGTCGGGTTGAACGTGCAACGCAGCTGATGATGACGAGCGATCAAACATTGACTGACATCGCCTTGAGTTGCGGGTTCTGCGATCAAAGTCATCTGAACCGGGCGTTCTTACAGCAATGGGGTTTGACACCAACTGGTTTCACGAATCTGAGTGGTGTGAAAACTGGTTTCAAATATCCAAGACTCAATTGAACACACTGGTTAAGATTGGCAGTATTCAACTGAATGACTTAATAAATAGCGAATGGAGTTTTGATATGAATCGTAAATCTACCCTAGGATTGTTGATCTGCACGATGCTGCTAAACGGGTATGCACATGCCCATCCACAAAATGATAAGCATGATTGGGTGAAAGAATCACCCACTACGCAAAAGATGGATGCCGCAAAGCTGGCAGCCATGGACGAAGCGATTAAGAAGGGGACATTTCAGCAGATTACGAGTGTATTGATCGCCCGACATGGTCAGCTCGTTTATGAATCTTATTATGACGCCGATGGTGTAGAGGGACTGCGTAATACCCGATCTGCCACTAAGACCCTCACGGGTATGTTGACAGGGGCGGCGATAGATCGTGGTCATCTGACACTTACGACACCTATCCTCAGCCAACTTAAACCTAAGACGCCACTTGAGAATCCTGATCCACGCAAGGCCAAAATCACGGTCGAGGATTTATTGACGATGAGTTCCATGATGGAATGCGATGATCAAAATCAATTTTCTCGCGGGAATGAAGAGCGCATGTATTTGATCGAAGATTGGGTGAAGTTCTATCTCGATTTGCCGATCAAAGGCTTTCCTGCTTGGATTCCAAAACCTTCTGCATCCCCTTATGGCCGCTCGTTTAGTTATTGCACTGCTGGCTCAACCACTTTAGGTGCGGTGGTGCAAAGCGCGACCAAAATGCCGCTGCCAGATTTTGCCCAAAAAACTTTGTTTGCTCCTTTAGGCATCACGAAAGCGGAATGGCAATTTTCACCTTTGGGATTGGCGCAAGGTGGCGGTGGATTAGGTTTGCGTAGCCGCGATCTTTTGAAACTTGGGCAGTTATTGGCGAACGGCGGCACGTGGCATGGACAACAGGTGTTGCCAGCCGCATGGGTGAAGGCGTCTGTTGCACCGCATGCTGAAGTGGACGAGCAACGCAAGTATGGTTATCTGTTGTGGTTGTATCCGTACAGCGCCAAAGGTGTGACGCACCAGTCTTATCAAATGGCGGGAACAGGTGGCAATAAGGTCGTGGTCTTTCCTGCTCTAGACATCGTGGCATTGGTGACGACGACCAACTATGGCGTGCGCAGTCCGCATCAGATTACGGATAAATTAATTGCCGATTTTATTTTGTCGGCAGTTGAATAGTTGGCTAATCATAGTTAATGCTATACGTTTACAATCGATTTCCATTTTCATCTTCATCTTCATCTCCATCAACAACCCAGCCTTCCCCTTGCAAGGGAAGGCGAAATTGATTGCGTCCGGTAGCCGTGCCTTGCTGTCGCCCAAATTCAGCGATGAATTGCTACCATCCATCTAGAAAATAACGAACCCCATCACCATCCAAGTGATCACGCTACACAGGTATTTCCAAAGCGGGGCGTGATGAAAAATACTATCGCTAGCCAAGATTTTGTATCGGTTCAACTTTTAATTCTTGTCCCGACTTCAGTTTGTTGCGATCGATAAAAAAATCGTAGGCTATCAGCCGTGCGACATTAGTGGCTCAGCACAGTACACAAATGAATTACATACCAAATCTATGGTGATTTCCACTACCTAAAGTTGCAGCAATTTAAATCGATTTTTCACTCTTGAAAGCACTTAGTTATTATGATGATCCGTCTAATTTATGCCAGTCGTGCTGTGAATTTGGGACCTGTCGATGTGAAGGACATTTTGCAGAGTTCTCGCAAGAATAATCAACAACTCGCCGTTACTGGCGCACTTAGTTTGTCGAATGGCATTTTCCTCCAATGTCTGGAAGGTGAGCGCTCCGCAGTCAATGCACTTTATCATCATATTTTGAATGATAAGCGCCATGTCAAACCTGAGATATTGGCTCTGGAGGAGATCACGCAGCGCCAGTTCACGGGTTGGAATATGGGGTTGATTGCAGCAACCGCCGACAATACCGCGTTGTTTTTGAAGTATTCGTCGACGGCTGAATTTGATCCCTTCCGCATGTCTGCCCCTGCCCTGAAAGAATTTTTTGCCGAGGTGATGAGTAGTGCCAGATGGTTGAGTTAAGGTCGTCGCTTAGTTGTTTTCCTAGTTATCGTGCTTTTGCGTGCCTCGTCGGCGGTAGTGCCGATAACCCCCGTTTTTGTGCGCTTGTTCTGGCTTCAATGCCGATCCAGATTGTGTAATTCCCGCACTTACTATATTGTCTCGCATCATAGAAAAATTGGTAATTTAATTCCCGCAAAACATACATGTAATGTGGGGCCAATTTAATCAGGGTACAAATTGCCCTAGACTTACTTCGACGCGAGACGTATATGTTCAAAAAATTTTTCTGGCGTGGCTTACTTACTCTGTTATTGCTAGTGCTATGTGGATTGATTTTGTTTATCACCGCAAATTTACGTGATCAAGAGTTGCGACCAGAAGTGCAGGCGGCACTGCAATGGCAAGGACCTAAAACAGTAGACGATGAAAACGGTTTTTTGATTTTATTGGGGATGAATGCAAATGCATCAGTTGATCCGCTGATGTTAGGAAAGCAGCGGCTGGCTGCTGAAATACAGCGCTATCAAAAAGATAGATTCCTACCCTATTTGGAAAATCAGTTGGAATTCAGCGCCAGTCATGAGGCGGCATTTGACTATCAAAAGTCAGATCTCTGTGATTTCGTTGTAACCCCCAATTGCGTCGCTTTTTATCTGTCACGCCCGGTTCGGCAAGAGCAGGAAATTTTGCGCTCGCAGCAAATCATGTTGCAGCAATTTGAACGAATCTTAGCGAAGCAAATCTATGTGGAAATTATTCCCCCGCATATTACGGCAAATCTTCCCACCTATGGTGTGCTGATGCACGCAGCCGAATTGAAGCGGATGCAGGCACTGCGTCTGCTGGCAGATGGTCAAACTGCGCAGGGTCTATCGGTATTGCTAACGGTTGCAAGGTTTTCGCAGCGCTGGTTGGCTGGTTCCAGTCATATCATTTCACACATGGTGGCTTTGGCGAGTCTGCAACGTGATCTTCGTATTTTGGATGAGGCTTTGCAGCGTTTCCCGCAGTTGTTAGAGCACGAGGCACAATTTCAAGATTACTTAGGTCACTTTTCAGAAGAGCGAATGTATCTGGATCGCGCTCTACAATTCGAAAGCCAGGTCGGTTTGCAATTGATGCAAAGCATGGTGTCGACCCAAGCGGAGCCGCAATCGGATTGGAAGCAAGGTTTGATAATGAAGCTCTTGCACCGCCCGAATGCTGCCCTGAACTTGACTTATGATTGGCATGCGCTGTGGCGTAGCATTGCGCTGCGCGGCAGTCGTCAATATGATCTGGCGCACGCTGCATTGGGCGCGCAACAGCGTGCGCTATTGGGATTCGGGATGGGCAATGTTTATTTGCGTGATCCTATTAGCAAGATTTTGTTAACACTATCGACACCGGGATTTGAAACTTTTTTTGAAAAAAATATCGATATTCTCGCGCACTTGAAATTATTTTCTTTGAAGCTGGCAATCTTGAATCAAGTGACATCGAATCACGGCATCGCGAATGTCGATGTGGCGCAATTTATTCAAGCACATTCTGCGCTGTATGCAAATCCGTATGATGGCAAGCCGATCGCTTGGGATCCTGTGCAGCAGCTGCTATTTATCGATGTGCGCCAGAGCTCGAATCAGGTGTACCAGAAATCTACTCGCTTAACCTTGAGTTTGTCATCAACCAGGCATTAAGAGATAAAGAAACGCCCTGCCAATTTCTCGGTAGGGCGTCTTAGATCGCAACAGACAGCTTAATTCGTCATAGAGACGGATTACTTATATTTATTTCTTCTCGTCTTTCTTCTCATCCTTTTTTTCATCTTTGTTCAAAGGCGTATTGAAGTCGATCATCATATTGCCTGTAGGCTGATTCATCTTGAACAATTCGAGACGCGATTTGGTGATCTTACGTGGCCAGGAATTATTGTTAAGTTCAATGTCGGCAGTTTCTAGGTAAGGATCTTGCGTTAGGCTCACCATAGGTTCATCGGTGACGATCAGCTTAGTTAACTTTTTAGAGTTATAACGCCACACTTCAGCGGGAATGCGCTGTATAACTTTTTTCCCGCTTTGCAATTGGATCTCCAAAATCAAAGGCATGACCATCCCGCCGACGTTAGAGAAATCGGCGAGATAATAATATTTACCTGATTTCAGCATCGCTTTTTCGTCGTCGTCCAAGGATTTCATCAGATCGTTATAGTTGTTGCGATCTTTGTTGGTCACCGTGAAATCATCATGCTCGTTATAGAAATCCTTTAAGCCAGCCTGATTGTCAATGCGTCGTGGCAACACACCTTTGTCACGTTGGACTGCGAGTGACACAGGCTCTTCATTTTTCTGCGCACGTCTCCAGGCTTTCTCTATTTCTGGGTCTTTGCTAGAAACTTGATATTGTGTGACGCCATCGATACTGACATCAACTGCATCGGTGGTGAAAAACCAACCGCGCCAGAACCAGTCCAGATCGGTGCCTGAGGCATCTTCCATCGTGCGGAAAAAATCTGCTGGCGTCGGGCGTTTAAATTTCCAACGACGCGCATATTCTTTGAACGCGAAATCAAATAATTCACGGCCTAAAATTGTTTCACGCAAGATGTGTAAACCAGCAGTTGGTTTGGCATAGGCATTGTTACTAAACTGCAGAACTGACTCTGAGTTAGTCATGATCGGCGATTGGTTTTTACTCCGCATGTAGTCCACAATACCGCGTGGCTCGCTTGGAAATAAATCAAGGTAATTTTCTTCCCAAGCGCGTTCGGCTAGAGTTTGCATGAAAGAGTTCAAGCCTTCATCCATCCACGACCATTGACGTTCATCTGAGTTCACAATCATCGGGAAGTAATTGTGACCGACTTCATGAATGATGACGCTGATCATGGCGTATTTGGTTTGTTTGGAATACGTCAATGCGCCGGTCTTTTTGTCTTTGGTTGGACGACCACCGTTAAAAGCGATCATAGGATATTCCATCCCGCCTTGTGGACCATTCACTGATTGTGCGACGGGATATGGGTATTCTAGGCTGTACTTATTGTATTGCTCGATCGTGTGAATAACCGCTTGTGTGGAATATTGCCCCCACAAAGGATTGGCTTCTTTTGGATAGAAGGACATCGCTAAACCGGTGCTGCTGCCAGCTTTGTAGCCTTGCGCATCCCAGATAAATTTACGCGATGATGCCCAAGCAAAATCACGCACATTCTTCGCTTTGAAGTGCCAGGTTTTAGTGGAAGTCGCGCGAGATTTTTCCGCTTTCTCTGCTTCTTCTTGGGTTACGATAACCACCGGTTTGCTGGCTGTGCGCGCTTGCTTGAGACGCTCACGTTGCGTTGCGGTTAATACAGTGTCAGCATTGCTGAGTTCACCCGTGGCTGAGATCACGTGATCACTAGGCAAAGTAATTTGTACATCGTAGTCGCCGAACTCTAAAGTGAACTCACCTGAGCCTAAAAATTGCTTATGCTGCCAGCCATACACATCGTAGTAAGCGGCCATGCGTGGATACCATTGGGCGATTTCAAAGATATCGTTTTTATCTTCTTTAAAATGCTCGTAGCCGGTTCGTGCCCATAAGACCATACCGTCGTTGATGTTGTAATTCCAATCCATGCTGAACACAAACTTTTCGCCCGGCTTTAAGCTTTGCGGTAAATCGATCCGCATCATGGTGCGGTTGATTACATATTTCAGCGCTTGACCATCGGCGCTTTTAACGGAACCGATTTTGAAACCACCGTCGAACTTCGCGTGTTCGTTCAAGCTGTTTAAACCAGCAAAACTCATTGCATTCGGATTTTTCCATGCATCGCGGGATGGGTATGTTCCGGTCAAATTCGCATCGGAATCTGGTTTGAAAATATTCTGATCTAATTGCACCCACAGATAGCTCAGCGTATCAGGTGAGTTATTGTGGTAAGTGATGGTCTCTGCACCCTTGATTGCACGCTTTTCTTCGTCTAAGGTGGCACGGATCACGTAATCGGCGCGTTGCTGCCAATAGGCATGACCAGGCGCACCTGAAGCGGCACGGGTTGCAGTCGGGGTCGGTAATAGATCTTCTAGCTGTCGAAACTTATCGTCCGACTGTGCATTTGCAAACGTCGACAGACTGACGCTCGCAAATAGCAATAAAGTTGATAAACGCATTCTTTGCTCTCCTTGAAAATTGGATATTGGAAATGGTTATTTTTTTGCCATACTCTCCATTCCTACCAGTTAGAGAGAGCCCTGGTGTTTAAGTTCTATGTTTGTTGAAAAATAATTTGCGATGCAGCTAAGCGCAGTTGCGTTAGAGAAAATCTCGCAAATGCATCCAATCGTTGAGTTTCAAGGGATAGGCCAAGGTATAAGCGGGACTGCTAGATGGCAAGGACAGTATCTGAAACTTGTTCGCGTGTGTGTCCAAACTGGCTGCTAGTAGCTTGTGCCCGATTTTTGCAGCGGTAGCGCCGTTGAAGGCTATTGCTTGCAAGTGCGGGAGCGTGTTGATGAGAGCAAGTAAATCATTGTCGGTACGGTTGCGGATCTGACTATCGAGACTGCCGCGGCGCTGAGCTTGCGCGATAACATCCCATAATCCTACGCGATGCGCTAACAAGTTATGAAGTCGGCTGGCGTAGTCAAGTTTTACGAGCTCAACTTGTAGCACATCGGATAGTAAATGCCAGAACCGATTTTGTGGATGGGCATAATACTGCTGCTGCGCGAGTGAAGCATCCCCTGGCAAACTCCCCAAAATTAAAAGGCGTGTAGCGCGATCAACTACCGGCGCGAAACTTTGCTTGCTTGGCATAAATGATGGGCTCTATAAAAAATGCGCGATGGAAGCGTTCCATCGCGCATTGTATCGTGCCAGATCGAAGCCACCAATTATCTACAGCCTGCTGTGCGTTGTTTGCAGGCAAAGTGTCGGTTCAATGTGGCGCTTGTATTTTCTTACCTAAATGAATACCTTGCTTGGCTAAGATGCTCGGTACCATCCAAGCATAAAGCGCCAAGTAGGCAAAGCATACAACACCAACGAGATAACTCATTTGTATTCCGATTTTTTCCGAGACCATGCCTTGTATCCAACTCACAATGCCCCCTCCCATAATCATCATAATCAGGTAGTTACTACCTTGCCCAGTATGCTTACCCAAACCACTGATCGCCAGCGTAAAAATGCAAGGCCAAAGCGTACTGCAAAATAATCCTATACTAGTGAAAGCATAAATGCTCAGCATGCCGTCGCTAGACATACCCAACACTAGGCCGCCTATCCCTAACAAGGAAAAAATTAACAGCATCTTGGCCGGATTTCCCTGACTAGCAATGTCGGCAGCGATCAACACTAAAACTACCAGGCCATATACATAGAAATGGCTGAGATCATGTTGGGCAATCGCGTTCACCATGAGGAACACGCTGAAAGCAGCGTAGGGCATCAAAAATTTCGCAATTTTGGCACTGCCCGCAGCAAAGTTGAAAGCCTCTACACCACCGGTCCAACGGCCTATCATCAGGCTTGCCCAATACAAAGAAATGAAGGGCGCGATATCTTTGGTCTTGTAGCCTTGTGTCATTTCCATATAGCCTGGCAGATTGCTCGCGGTCGACACCTCGACACCTACGTAAACAAAAATCGCCATCATACCCATCAGCAATTGCGGGAACTGCAAAGCGGAGGTTTGTGTCGATTCTTGTTCGAGATTGATAACCTCACTATTGGGGTGATTCGGTATCGATGAGAGTTTCAAAAATACGGCGGCTATCAAAAATGCCGCACCCAATACCAAATACGGAATTTTCACGCTTTCTATACTCATTTCGCTACTCGCCGACGGTGTACCAAAAATCGCATAGGCCACGATCACAGGTCCTATTGTCGTGCCGAAATTATTTACACCACCGGCCAACGTTAATCGCTGCGAGCCAGTTTCGCGTGTGCCCAAAGCAATCGCCAAAGGGTTTGCAGCCGTTTGCTGCAGTGAAAAACCCAGGCCAACTACAAACAAGCCAGATAACATTAATTCGAACGAACCGCTGTTTGCAGCCAGATAAAACAAGAGTGTACCAAGCGCAGAGATACTGAGACCTAACGCTAAACCGTTTTTATAGCCGATACGATTGATCAAATCTTCTTTTAGTAATGAGGATGCACCTAAGTACAGCAAAGATCCCACGGTATAAGCGACATAAAAAGCCAACGATACAAATTGACTCTGAGTTTGGGTTAAATGGAAAGCTTGTTTAAAAACGGGGATGAGGATGTCGTTGCTGGCGGCAACAAAGCCCCAGAAGAAAAACACGGTGACCAGTGGCGCAAATTGTGTCCAATGGGTGCTAGCAGGTTTTGTCGTCATAGTTGTCTTTTGTATGATGACGGAGTCACGTGGCGCTTCGATTGACTTTAACAATCAGCGTACGCCTTGTTCCTTTGCCGGTCTCCGTCGTTTGTTCATTATTATTGATAAGTGATTGATGATTAGCTGCTTGTACCGCGCGTTTCCTAGTTGGCAAACTCGAACAATATCTTGTCTCAATCAAAAACGGCAACATGATGTTATAACGTTCTGGTGGGATTTGTACATGTGATCAATAAAAAATGTTAGCTGTTTATTGTGTTTGCTAAACGAGCGAGTTTGCGTGCCACTGACTTTCTGTGTAATACATGTTCAAAAATGGTGTAGAAAATTCACGATTTCTGTTATTTGCCTAGACAAGAGAACTTCTTATTTGGCACCTTGTTCATCAAACGGACATATTTATATATTAGATTGATTCTCTTTTGATTTTTTCTCTGGAAATACTATATGGTGCGGGCAAATTTTTTGGTTGGAAAACACAAATCAAAAACCGGATTAGAGTTCTTGCTTTCGCTCGCATCACGTGCAGTAGTGCTCATGACTGTTAGCGGGTTTTGCACACTGAGCACGTATGCTGCGGAAAAATCGCATACTTCACATGCATCGACCACGGTATCAACATGGGTGGTGATGGGTGAGAATGGGCAATCGGTCGTACGTAGTTTGAGCACGGCGGCGCAATGCCCTATGTTGAAACAAGATGGTAAGTCGAAAAGAATGCTATTACGTGCCCCTGCAGAAACCATGGCGCAAAGAAAAACCGCGAGTAGCGAGGTTGATTCTAAACCTTCCGCATTTCCTCTGATTACTTGCGAAGCAAACTTACTCCCCTCAGTAAAAAAAGCAAAAGTCGATGGCGTGTCGGTTCCATTAGCCAAGTCGGTATTTCAACGTATTGTGGTGATTGGCGATACTGGTTGTCGCATGAAAAAGGCGGATGATGCCTTTCAGGCTTGCAACGATAACGCGCAGTGGGTATTTAATGAAGTTGCCAAAAAAGCCGCCAGCATGAAGCCTGATCTGGTGATTCATCTGGGGGACTATCATTATCGCGAGAACGTTTGTCCAGATGGAAATCAGGGCTGTAGCGATAGCCCTTGGGGTTATGGGTACGATGTTTGGAAAGCGGATTTTTTTGAACCTGCCAAGCCTTTATTGCAAGCGGCACCTTGGGTTATGGTGCGCGGTAACCACGAATCTTGTTCTCGTGCTGGCCAAGGCTACTGGCGTTTTCTTGATCCACGTCCCTATGTCGCAGGACGTGATTGCGATCTTGAGCAAAACGATATGATCGGTGATTACAGCGAACCTTACGCGGTGAAACTGGGGCGTAGTGGTGGACAGACTGCACAGTTGATTGTGTTTGATTCTTCCAAAGTACCTGGAAAAAAATTGAAGAAAGAGGATGCTGCGTTTGCCATTTTTAGCGAACAGTTCGCCAAGGTCGATGACATCGCCGAAGCCGCTGACTTCAATATTTTTATGAATCATCACCCAAGTTTGGGCTTTGCCGCTTCTCATAAAGCCGACGGTAGTGTGGAATTTAAGCCGGGTAATCAAACTCTACAAGCAGTGATGCAAGGGCGTCATCCGAAGCGACTATTCCCCGCAAAAGTGCAAGCCGTTTTATCCGGTCACGTGCATCTGTTTCAGGCGGTCAGTTTTTCATCCGATCATCCGACACAGTTTGGTTCAGGGAATGGTGGTACCGCGATGGACAAGCCTTTACCAAATCAACTTCCTGAGAATGTCACACCATTTGAATCTGCCGTAGTCGACCATTTTAGCAATAGTAATCAAGTTGGTTTCATGCTGATAGAACGTAAGCGAGATAGGTGGATCATGAGCGCCTTTGATAAAGAGGGTAATCGTATGACGCAATGCAAATTGCAGAACGCAAAAACAAATTGCACAACCAATCTAAAATGATTTGTAACAAAGAGCCAATCCTTATCTCATTTGTTGTTATGTCATCGAGCTGTAACACGCCTTTCATCTTTAGGTCATAAGGGATTCTTAGACTTCACGCTTTTCTCTCTCGCGATTGTTTGGAATCCTTATGACTAACACTACATCCCAATTTTCCCGTTCATTTCTCGCGGCGCAAGTTTTGCTGGCATTAGCTTGTATGGCGGGCACGCAAACTGTCTTTGCACAACAAGCGGTGATTGGCACCGATCCTGTTGTGCTTGCAAATAATGCGGCGAAAGCGACTGTTGTGAATTCGGACGGAACAAAAGCGGATGCTGATTCTGCACTCGATGCCAAAGCGATTACCAATCGCGTGGTCATTTCAGGTACAACGGTAGCGACACGTGCTCCTGTACAGGCTTCCTTGAATGCCACCCAACCACAATCTATTATTACTGCGACTTTCATTGAACAAACCGTCACGCCTTTGGCTGACTTCAACGCAGTGGCGCGGATTGCGCCTAGCGTAGGTGGCGGCATCTCCGCGAACGGTGCTGGCTTGGCTGAGACTAAGGTTTCGCTGCGCGGTTTTCAAGATGGTGAATACAATATGACTTACGATGGGATTCCTTTCGGTGATACGAATAATCCTACTCACCATTCCACCTCGTATTTTCCAGCGCGCATTATCGGCGGTATGGTTGTAGAACGTGGTCCTGGCAATGCCAGCAATTTAGGTCAAGCGACTTTCGGTGGCTCCTTTAACTTGTTTTCAAAAGAGTTGTCGGCGGATGCGAACTTTAGTCCTTATGCGACTTTCGGTTCTTGGAATACGAAGATGTATGGTTTTCAAGTCGACACAGGCATTTTGGATAACATTGGTGGCTTGAACATGATGTTTAATGCCTCTCGTTTGAGCACAGATGGTTATCTAACACAAAGCGCGGTACGTGAAGACAACTATCAATTCAAAGCGCAAAAATCTGTGGGTGACGATACGCTCATTACCTTCTTCGCGACCTATAACAAAATTCACAGCAATGTGGCAGATAAAGGCGGCGTGACACTGGCGCAGGCAGAGAAATTCGGCAAGAACTATGCGTTGAACTTAGATCCAACGAGTCAAAATTATGTGGGTTATAACTACAATAATAAAAAGACTGATTTCGAATACCTGAATGTGCAATCAAAAATCGCCAGCTGGGTTGTTGACAATACTTTGTATACCTATGCCTACAATAACGATACCTATTCAGGTCAAGATGCTAGTGGTGCGACTGCCAATGGTACCAAGGCTGGCCCGACTGGGAATAAGAATGTTCCTGGCTACAATAAGCTTAATTCCTATCGCGTGAAGGGCGATATTCTTAAGTTGACGAACAAATTTGATGCGGGCTTGTTGCGTGCTGGTGTGTGGTTCGAAACATCGGAGACAGATCGTCATACCTACAATTTGGATATGACATTGGGAGTACGAAACCCTAAAGAAGCGACAGCACCTAAAGACATTTCGTATGAACAAAAATCTTCTTGGAAACAATACCAACCATTCGTCGAGTTTGAATGGGCAGCCACAGCAGATTTGACGATCACACCAGGATTGAAGTCGATCAATTTCAAACGTTCTTTGGATGCACAAGTCAACCAAGGTACGCGCATTCCAACCAAGGCGGATCAAACTTACACAGCGACGCTGCCATTCCTGACGGCAAACTACAGCATCGACAAAGAAACTTCTGCCTATGCGCAAATTGCTAAAGGCTTCTTGGTACCAGATCTCTCCATGTTTTATGTGAATAATCCAAACTTGAGTAAGCCAGAACCACAAACTTCGACTAATTATCAAATAGGTGTGGTGCGTCAGTCTACAGATTTGGTTCTCGATGCCGATGTTTATTACATTGATTTCAATAACAAAATTGCGTCAACTGGAACAGGAAATGATCTGATTTATTTCAACCAAGGTGGCGTGGTCTACAAAGGTGTTGAAGCCTCTGCTACCTACTATTTAGGTTCTGGTTTTTCTGTGCACGCGAATGGATCGATCAACAATGCCAAAACCAAAGGTAACAATTTACAAGTAGCGAAAGCACCAAAGTCCACGAGTGCGTTTGGTTTTTTGTATAAAGATGGCGCGATCTACGGTTCTTTATTGGCGAAAACAGTTGGTGAGCAATTCGCGAAAGACGGCGAGCCAGCCGCATACAAAATTGACGCCTATACATCGACCGATTTCACGATCGGCTATCGCTGGAAAAACACTGGACGTTTCTTGAAAAATTTAAAAGTGCAAGTGGGCATTGATAATGTATTCAATAAAGAATCTACGATATCTATTTCTCCCAATAGCAAAGGTGCCCAATTTGATCAATATGCATTCCAACCTAAACGTAGCTGGTCTACTTCTGTGAGCGCCGACTTCTAATTCGCTTCAAACTCAGTCTATCAAAGATAGCTCGAGAGATCATGTTGATTTAAAGGCCTAGTGATGTGATTCGCTAGGCTTTTTTATTGTGCGATTCATCTAGCGAGCTTGCAGTCAAAACACTACAACGACTATTTTTGAACCATATCTTTTTAGATTGGTTCAAGATGAAAGGTATCACTGCTTGCAGAAAAGTTGACACGCTGCCGCTTCTGTCTCATATGAGAATGGGGGCATGTCATGGTATGCCGACTGTTACTTGTTTGTATATTTAAGCGCTCTTTAATTCGTGCTGTTTATTCGATTTACTAAACGAACCGTCGGCGAAATAGCAAAGCTTTGGCTTCACGACTGGTCAATTTTATTGAGTAAGGAAAAACGAATTTGATGGGTTTTTACGATATATAAATTACTCGAAGCCTGAGATCGAGTACGTTTTAAACCTGGTAGGGCGACCGGTTTTGCCGTTGTTTTTCTGGATGCCGATTGTTAGATATTGTGTCTTGCCGTATGGCAATTCCAATCTAACTTAAAATATAGGCAGTATTTAGTGATGCGTTTGCAATTGGGAAGTAACAGTTTTTATCACGGCAAGCACGATATTTGTATCTCTTTAGATTGAGACGAAAGGTGTTTTTTCTTATCTAAGAATAAACAGTCTGTTGTAAAAAAAGTGCAAAATAGTTTTTGTCTGGAAATATCTTTGACGAATTTTATAAAGTTGCTAGTATGAATTTGAGCTTTCATAGATTTGTGGCATCACGCTCTGTGCTCAATGTTCTATAAGCAGTCTTGACCCGCTATTTATTCCGTCTTATTGATTTTTTGGCTGATTGATTCCTGCAGAGTTAGTAGCAAATTTTGCTCTGGCTTTAATGTTCGTTCTCAATTTTGTTTTTACTTCCCCTGAGACTATTCACATCTGTTTTTAATAATAAAGGAAAGCAATATGAAAGCGCATTACATATATCCCTTGGTTTTAGCGAGCATTGCACTAGCACCCGCAGCGCAAGCCGATGATTTGAGTGATTGGTTGAAAATTGACGGATTTGGAACGGTGGGCACCTACAAAGGTAATAGTGATGTCGCTGGTGTCCGCACTGATCAGAGACAACGTGTGGTTTCTTACAACGACTGGCGTTTTGACGGTGATAGTCAAGCCTCGATCCAAGCCACATTCAATCCGAATGGAAAGCTTAAGGGCGTCATTCAGCTGATTTCTAAAAAAGATGTAAATGGCAGTAACAAGCCAACGGTTGAATGGGCGTATGTAGCATATCCCCTGACGAGTGAGATTGATCTTAAAATTGGACGTACGGTTGCGCCGATTTTCTTGATGTCCGATTACCGTAACCTTAATTATGCCCAGACCACAGCGCGCCCACAATCTGAAATTTATCAAGTCAACCCGATTACCTTTCAAGATGGTGCAACCGCACGCTGGGATAAAAAGCTCGGTGCCGGTGATTTGCAGTTGGAAGGTTTTTTTGGAAAAACTAAAGTCAGTGTTGCTGGTGGTGATGTTGATTTAAGTCGGGTTAAGGGATTAGCATTGAAATATGGCCAAGATTCTTGGGCCGTACGAGGTGGATATTCTTGGTATAACGCGTCGATCAAAGCCCCAACGGTTGAAGCAAACTTGAAAAATTTGATGTCCTTGCCTGCTGCCGCTTGTTCTAACTGCGCTGCGCAGATTGCAGCATTGGCACCTACTACTGGAATTACGGCCACGATAAAAACTCTGGGCGCGAGCTATGATAATGGTGAGTGGATTGCACAAGCCGAATGGGCGAAACGCGAAACAAATTCAGTTGTCATCAATGGCGCATCGGGCTGGAACGTGCTTGGTGCGCGACGCATCGGTGACTTTACGCCATTCATTGGCTTTGGTAGCTTTGATGCTGACGCAGAAAAGCCGCAATTAGCACCCGGACCATTTGCACCTGCCGCTCTGAAAGCACAATTGAATTATTTGAATCAATCGTTCATCGGCACAGGCGATTCCAGTCGTGATGTGATGTCCGTTGGTGTTCGTTGGGATTTCGCTAAAAACCTTGCACTAAAAGCGCAGTTGGAAAGTGCAAAAATGAAGTATCCAAATGTGGGTGCATCGAATGGTTTCTATAGCTACGAAACTTCCATGTTGGGCAAACCAAGCGGGTTTAATGGACGTGTTTCCATGTTCACGCTCAATCTTGATTTCGTATTTTAAGCGAGGCCTAACATGAAACTACTTACTAAAACATTTTTAAGCGTGGCCTTGTTGACGTCGATGCAGTTAGCGCAAGCGGAACATGTAATTGTCGTATCGGCAAAAAGTGCTGTTGGCAATTTAACGAAAGATCAGGTTGCCGATATTTATTTGGGAAATGCCAAAGAATTTCCGGGCGGCGGTCAAGCTTTGCCATTGCTATTAGCGAACGGTGCGGTACGCACAGAATTTTTTGACAAAATTCTCGGAAAGAATGAAGCACAGGCAAAAGCCATTTGGTCACGTCTGGTATTTAGTGGTAAAGGCAGCGCACCACGCGAAGTTGCTGATTCTGCTGAAATCGTCAAATTGATCGCGGCAAATCCCAACTGTATCGGCATCATAGAAAAAAGTGCGGTCAATGCGAGCGTCAAAGTTGTGCTGACTAGTCATTAAGTAGCATGCGATAGCAGTAAAGCCGTGTGTCTGCTTTGACTTAGTAGATACCAAGAGTTTGTGAAGTAATGCAGCGACTTACAAACTAATGGTCAAATGAAAAAACCGAAACGCCTAAGACGTTTCGGTTTTTTTATTTGCGCCAGATTAATTTCTTGGCGAAGACTTGTCCCCAGTCGAATCCATACAGATGGATTACTTCGTAAAACGCTCTTCCGCCAAACGATCAGCAATCACGCTAGTTGGAACGCCTTCTGCATTAGCACGAGCGAATACTTCAGATAAAGTCTCACCGATACGACGTACATGCGCATCCATGCCATCTTCTGGCGTGTTCATGTATTCGTAGCACACCTTGATAATGCCACCTGCATTGATGACGAAATCTGGCGCGTACAAAATACCTTTTTGACGGCAAACTTCACCGATTTCAGGTGTTGCCAATTGATTGTTGGCACCACCTGCAACGATTTTTACTTTCAGGCGGTTCATGGTATCTGGATTCAATGTGGCACCGAGTGCGCATGGTGCGTAGATATCCGCTTCTACATCGTAGATCGCATTGACATCAACTACAGTTGCGCCGAATTCTTCTTGTGCGCGTTTTAATGAATTTTGGTCGATATCGGCAACCACTAATTTTGCGCCAGCTTCATGCAAGCGACGAGCATAGTCATAACCAACGTGACCCAAGCCTTGTAATGCCACGGTTAAACCATCAAAGCTATCGCGTTTGAAATGGTGTTTTACCGCAGCTTGTGCACCAACGAAGCAGCCTAATGCTGTGAATGGAGATGGATCACCGCGATCGCCTAAGCCTGCAACGTATTTTGTTTTATTGGCGACATTTGCCATATCTGCCGGGCTGGTGCCGACGTCTTCTGCAGTGATGTAACGACCACCGAGACGTTCTAAGGCTTCACCCAGTGCTTCAAATAAAGCAGGCGTTTTATCTGTTTTTGGATTGGCGATGATGACGCTTTTACCGCCGCCGATTGGCAGGCCAGCTACGGCGTTTTTGTAGGTCATACCGCGTGACAGGCGCAGAACGTCGCGCACTGCTTCTGCTTCGGTGGCGTAATTCCACATACGGCAACCGCCCATGGCAGGACCTAAATTCGTGTTGTGAACCGCGATGATGGCGCGTAAGCCAGATTTAGGTTCGGAGGCGAAAACTACTTGTTCGTGATTGTCGAAATTAACTTCGTTGAATACAAAGGCGGTCATGCTTATGGCTCCGCGCGGATAAGGTGCTGTTTGGCAGATGCGCCAAGTTGCTCCAATACCGCAGAAAATGAGTGGATGAAAGAGAAAAACGGTCGGTAATTTACTGCTACTAAGGGTTTTACCAGGCGGGTAGCCGATAAAAGAACGGTGATTGTGTCACGCGCGCAGAAGTATACGGCGTAGCCCTTATAAACTCAAGTTCGATCATCACCTTCATCACCTTCATCACCTTCATCGCCTTCATTGGCTTGGTCGCATTAGTAGCATTTGATTAATAGTGCATGAGCCGCAACACAATTTCAACATCAGCTGTTCCTATCTGGAGGGAAGTAGCGATTTCGTGGACAAGTGCGACCAGCTCGGGCATGCCTTGGAAATTGAACCGATACTTCTCGGTATTTATAGCTACTCATCAGTATTAATTTTTACGTATAAGTATATACTGCGTCGGCACTGACTAATTTGTCAGTGCTTATGAGGCGAATGTTACGGACTTTAGTGGAATTTTCGCATCTGCCGTCAATAAAATTTTTTAAGTCTCTCTAATTTGCTCCTAATTTCACTACCAACTTATTTAAGAGGTACTCCATGAAACGCATTATTCTTGCTTCAATTTTGACTTTTGCTGCGACTTTCTCTGTGCATGCAGCTGACATCGTCGATACCGCTGTGGGCGCGGGTAAATTTACTACTTTAGCAACCGCATTAAAAGCGGCTGGATTGGTAGAAACCTTGAAAGGCAAAGGTCCGTTCACTGTGTTTGCACCAACCGATGCGGCTTTTGCAAAGATTCCAAAAGCAGACCTCGAGGCTTTACTGAAAGATAAAGCTAAGTTAACTGCCGTTTTGACGTATCACGTGGTGGCAGGCAAAGTAATGGCGGCCGATGTGAAAGCTGGCAAAGTGAAAACAGTGCAAGGTGCGTCATTTACAGTGACGACGGCTGGCGGAGTCAAAGTTGATGGTGCAAATGTGACGGCGACGGATATCATTGCCGACAATGGTGTGATCCACGTGATTGATACTGTCATCATTCCTAAATAACACTGCCGTCCCTGACTGCTGTGATTCAGCATTAATTCAGACAATTTGAGTGGACTTTCTACTCGTTTGCCATTGAGCGATCGTCGAAATATTGACGGTCGCTTTTGTGTTTTTAGGCATTCTTTAATGGCTTTATCAAACTAAAATCCCTTTTCTTTGCGCGAGGAAGGTGGCGTTACTCACTAGCCCAACTGTGAATCCCTATTTTGACCTAGACATGGTCGCTTTTTTTACTTACTTTGCTATGTTTTAGTGACAAAGTATTGAACTTTACGTATGGTAACGAGTTCAAAGATCGATTCTATTCTCGGAGGTTTTACTATGTTGCGACCAAGTCTACTCATTCTTGCTTTATGCCTGATCTTAACGGCATGTAGTCAGGGTGGTAAGGATGGCAAATCACCTGATAAAAATGCTAGTGCGTCTGCGGATCGTGCATTGCAGGTGACAAATGAAGATTATGTCGTCATTCAAAATAGTGCTCTTGCATCGGGACCGGTCATTACCGGATCGATACAGCCGGAACGTAAAGCCGATTTGCGCGCTGAAGTATCTGCAATTGTCATGCAAGTCTTGAAAGAAAATGGTGAGACTGTTAAACGTGGTGACTTGCTGGTGCGCTTAGATGACACCTCTTTCCGTGACCAACTGGCCTCTGCAGATCAGGGAGCGCGTGCTGCGCAGCAATCGCTGGATCAGGCTGAACGTCAATTAGAGCGTCTGAAGACCTTGCGCGCTTCCGGCATGACATCAATGCAGGCTTTAGAAGATGCGGAAATTCGCCGAAATAATTCACAAAGCGAATTAGTGGCAGCCAAGGCACGCAGCGTTGCTGCGCGTCAGCAATTGCAACGCACAGAGATTCGTGCGCCATTTGACGGCATTGTTAGTGAACGCAAAGTATCGAATGGTGACACAGCGCAAATCGGTAAAGAAATCATGAAAGTGATCGATCCTACCAGCCTGCGTTTTCAAGGTTTGATTTCTACCGATATGGTCACTGCAGTGAAAGCCGGTCAAGCAGTGAGTTTCCGTATCAATGGCTACGATCAACAATTCGTAGGTAAGGTGCGCCGCGTTGATCCTGCAGCGAATGCGACGACACGTCAGGTGGAAGTCTTAGTCGACTTTATTGGCAAAGATCAGCCACGCGTTTCTGGTTTATATGCCGAAGGTCGGATCGAAGCAGCAACTACCCAAGTCTTAATGATTATTAATTCAGCGATTGCGCGCGATGGCGACAAAGCTTATGTCTGGGCGATTCAAGATGGTGTTTTGAAAAAACAAGTAATTGCTTTGGGTGAGCGTGACGTACGTCGTGGCGACTATGCAATTTTGTCTGGCTTAAAAAATGGTGACAAAGTGATCCGTCAACCACTGTCAACTTTTAAGGATGGCTTGAAAGTAGAGATGGCAGCTTCAGCTGGCGCGAATAAAGCGACTGGAAGTGCTGCACCAGCACCAGCATCAGCGTCAGGAACTACTGCACCTGCATCCGCAACGACCAGTTCTGCATCCGCCTCCGCAACCGTAGCAGGAAAATAATATGTTCCTATCTGACTTTAGTATTAAGAGACCGATCGCAACGATCGTCATTATTATTGCGCTGATGTGTCTAGGTCTACTCGCCTTGAAGAAGTTACGCGTCAATGAAATTCCGAATGTGCAAGAACCGGTATTGGGCGTGTATGTGCCTTACCCGGGTGCATCACCGGAAAGCGTAGAACGCGAGATCGTCAATCGTATTGAGAAATCGCTACAAAGTATTTCTGGCGTCACGCAATTACGTTCTTCTGCTAGTGAAGGCAGTGCCTATTTCACGCTGGTCTTTAACTTCGATCGGAATATGATCGAAGCATCTGATGATGTGCGTAACGCAATTGCCTCGGTGCGCTATAAATTGCCGACCGAAATGCGCGAACCGATTATCGAACGACGAGACCCTAACGATCAGCCGATTATGCAGATGGCATTGTCGTCGAAAACGAAGACGCATGCCGAGATTTCACGTTTAGCGGAAGATGATTTATCTGATCGTTTCCGTGGAGTGGATGGCGTTGCTGTTGTGACTGTTAACGGTTCTTTGAAACGTGAGCTGAGTGTCTTATTGCGCGCGCAAAAATTGCGTGAATTTAATGTCTCCGTATCCGAAGTAGTTTCGGCATTACGAACACAAAACTCCACAGCGCCAGTCGGTAAGGTACGCGGCACGATGGAAGAAAAAAGCATACGTCTGGTCGGTCGTTTAGAGTCGCCTGCAGAGTTTGAACAGATCGTGGTCAAGCGTCGCGGCAATGAAGTGGTGCGCCTGGCGCAGGTAGCAACGATACAAGATGGTTTTGCCGAAATTGGTGGTTTCAGTGTGCGTAACGGCAATCCTAACGTCGGTATCATGGTGATGAAATCGCGAGACGCCAGTACCGTATCGGTCGCAAATAGAATTCGTCAAATGGTCGACGAGGTCAATAAAACCTTGCCAGATGGTACCAAGTTAGAGATCACACAAGATGGCGGCAAGAATGCTCAGAAGAATCTGAATAATGTCATCGAATCCTTGCTGTTCGGTGCGGTATTAACGATTTTTGTGGTGTATGTCTTTTTGAATTCTTGGCGCTCGACTTTGATTACCGCTTTGAGTTTACCAACTTCCGTAATCGCGGCATTTATCGCGGTGTGGTTGTGCGGCTTTACCTTGAATTTCATGACCCTACTTGGATTGTCACTGGCGATTGGTGTCTTGATTGATGATGCGATTGTTGTGCGGGAAAATATCGTAAGACACATGGAAAACGGCTCAGATCGTCGAACGGCGGCCTTGAACGGCACAGCTGAAATTGGTCTGGCAGTAGCGGCGACTACTTTCTCGATTATGGCGGTGTTTATTCCGGTCGCGTTTATGCCGGGTGTATCTGGTGAATGGTTTCGCCCATTTGCATTGACAGTGACAGCATCGGTCATGGTGAGTTTGTTTATTTCGTTCACGCTCGATCCTATGTTGTCCGCATTCTGGGGTGATCCGATTGGACACCACTTGCAGCCTAAGACAGGTATTAGTCTGATCTTAGAACGTTTCAATAAATGGTTCGACCACAAGGCAGAAGGCTATGGCAATGTGATCGCTTGGGCTTTGCATCATCGACGTTGGATGGCGATTATCGCTTTATTGAGTTTTGTGTCGGCCATTGCATTGCATGCCATGTTTGGTGGTACAAGTTTCTTACCCGCTTCCGATAGTGGTAATTTGATGATTAATATCCGAACCCCATCGAGTTCTAGCTTGGAATATTCACGTTTGAAAGTGGAAAAAGCGGCTGAGTTGGCGCGCACACTACCCGAAACCGTTGCGACCAATAGCAGTGTGAGTATCACGGGTGGACGTGTCTACGTGGACATCGGCAAGAGTACGGAGCGTAAGCGTTCAGCGGCGCAGGTCGCTATCAGTTTGCGCGAGAAAGTTTCAACATTAGTTGGCGCTGAATACGTAGTGCAAGATGATTTGAATAACGGCGGTGGTAAGCCCGTACAGATCAAATTCTCCGGCGAGGATTCACGTAAGTTGATGGAAATCACGACCGACTTTATGGCGAAATTGCGTAAGGTTCCAGGTGCTGTCGATGTTGGTTTGTCTGAACAAGATCCTAAAGATGAATTACAGATTGAATTGAATCGTGGTTTGGCTAACTCTTTGGGTATTTCTTCGAATGATGCTGCACAGGCTCTACGGGTGGCATTTGCTGGCGTGGAAGTGGGCGACTGGGTTGATCCTACAGGCGAGACACGCGACGTTTCTGTGCGCCTGCATCCAGAAGATCGTGTTAGTGCGGACAATATCGAAACCCTTCCTATCGCAGTGACTGGTACCGATAAAATGGTTCCTTTAGAACAAATCGCGACGATTACGATGGGTAAAGGTCCGGCAAGGATCGAACACTCCGATGGCAAACGTATGATTTCTGTATCTGCCAATGTCCAAGGGCGTTCGCCTGGTGAAGTCACAACGGAGGCATTGAAGATTGCTAAAGCGATTAATTTCCCCGCTGGTTTCGGAATTCAATTGGATGGTTCAGCGAAAAATCAAAATGAATTATTTACAGAAATGACGATTGCCTTGTTCATGGGTATTGGTCTGATGTATTTGATTTTGGTAATGCAGTTCGGTTCTTTCACTGCGCCGCTTCCTGTGATGATGTCCTTACCATTGAGCTTGATCGGTGTGGTCTTGGCATTACTATTGACCAAGGGAACACTGAATTTGATGAGCTTCATCGGCATTATCATGTTGATGGGTCTGGTTGCGAAGAATGCGATTCTCTTGCTCGACTGCGCGCGCAAGCGTGAGGCGGAAGGTTATGATCGGGAGGAAGCATTGATGTATGCAGGTCGCATGCGTTTGCGCCCGATTTTGATGACGACTTTTGCTTTGATCGCTGGTATGTTGCCTGTGGCTATTGGTATGGGTGAGGGCGGTGAATTCTATCGTCCATTAGCGATCGCGATTATTGGCGGTACGATTACTTCGACTTTGCTGACTTTGCTGGTCGTTCCAACTTTCTACGACAGCATAGAAATTGCACGTGATCGCATGTTCGCTAAATTTGGTCGTCGCGCGGATCGTTGGAATGCCTTTATTGCGTTTATATTGACCTTTATTGAAGCGATCTTGACCTTGATATTTGTGCGTTTAATTTATCGCGGTCTGAAAACTTTGGTGTTTTGGATCATGGGTAAGCCCCAGCCAAAAGCACAAAAAATTTCATGAGTTGAAGCAGAAAAGAAGTAAGCAGTATATTTGTAAAAAACGCGTACGAAAATAAACAACGGCCTCGTAAGAGGCCGTTGTTTTGTGTCCTTGAATCATTTAACAAGTTAGTGAGGATATTGTGAGTATTAACAACTCAGCTACCGCCGATTTGGGAACAAACGCTCCCAAAATGCCAAAACAAATACCCTTCATCATTGCGAATGAAGGCTGTGAGCGATTTAGTTTCTACGGAATGCGCAACATTCTGACTGTGTTTTTAATGACCAGTCTATTGTTGTCCATTCCTGAAGAATTGCGCAAAGGCGAAGCTAAAAACGTGTTTCATACCTTCGTGATTGGCGTGTATTTTTTTCCTTTACTCGGCGGATGGCTGGCCGATCGCGTTTTCGGTAAATACAATACGATCTTGTGGTTGAGCTTAGTCTATTGCGCAGGACATGCATGTCTTGCGATGTTTGAACATAGCATGGGCGGTTTTTATACCGGCTTATTTTTAATCGCATTGGGTTCAGGTGGGATCAAGCCTCTGGTCGCTTCATTTATTGGCGACCAATTCGATCAGACGAATCGCTCCTTAGCGCAAAAAGTATTTGACGCGTTTTACTGGATTATTAACTTCGGTTCTTTCTTCGCGTCTTTGTTGATGCCGATATTTTTGAAACATTTTGGTGCCAGTGTAGCGTTTGGTATTCCTGGTATTTTGATGTTTATCGCCACCTTTGTATTTTGGTTGGGACGTAAAAAATACGTACGGGTAGAACCCGTCAGTAATGATCCACATGCGTTTTTGGTGGTGATTCGTAGCGCGATTTTATCGCAAGGCGCAAGTGGTACAGAAACTCGCCCGGGCTTGTGGTTGACCTTACTGGGGTTTGCTTTGGCGATTACCGGTTTGTTTTTTATTCCGCAAATTGGCGTGGTCGCTGCCTTGTGTTCCGCCTTGGTTTTGGTAATGGGTTTCGGTGGAGCGGGAGCATGGATACAATTGGAACGCGTGCGTGGAATTCATCCTGATGCCGCGATTGACGGTGTCCGTAATGTGTTGCGTTTGCTTGTCTTGTTCGCCTTAATTACGCCGTTTTGGTCCCTGTTTGATCAAAAAGCCTCGACCTGGGTTTTACAGGCAGATCATATGACTAAGCCAGAATGGTTTCAATCTTCCATGATGCAGGCTTTGAATCCGGCTTTGGTGATGGTACTTATTCCCTTCAATAACTTTGTGCTTTATCCCTTGCTGGCACGTAGCGGCGTCAAGGTGACAGCATTACGTCGTATGGGAACTGGGATCGCAGCGACAGGCTTGGCATGGATAGTGGTTGGTGGTTTGCAATTAGAAATTGATGGTGGCGACCCGATTACAATCGTCTGGCAAATTATTCCTTATGCGCTGATGACTTTTGGTGAAGTTCTAGTATCGGCGACAGGGTTGGAATTCGCTTATAGTCAGGCACCGATTTCTATGAAGGGCGTGATTACGAGTTTTTGGTACTTGTCTGTAACGGTCGGTAATTTATGGGTCTTGCTGGCGAACTCTAGTGTGAAAGGAGAGGCCGTTACCGCCTATATACAATCTTTGGGGCTGAGTGTCACTGCATTTCAGATGTTCTTTTTCGCTGGATTCTGTTTGTGCGCAGCAGGACTATTTGCGTTGTATGCACGCAATTACCGGATGCTGGATAATTATCGGCAGGCATAAGTTTTCGCCTTAGATTATAGGAATAAAAAAGCCGCAAATCCAAATCGATTCGCGGCTTTTTTTGTATATGGCGTTTAGCTTACTTAAGTGTCTCGGTTAGCACGCGACCTTCAGCCCCTGACGGCATTCTAATCCGTAACAGATGTGACAGCGTTGATGCAATATCGACCACTTCTGCATATTGGCTATATGCGCCGGCTTTTATCCATGGTTTACCCATAAAAATCAAAGGCACATTGGTATCGTAGGTGTAAGGCGTACCATGCGAAGTACCAGAATTGGCCGTACCGAAGTACCAGTATGGTTTCGCTACGACAACGAGATCGCCAGACAATTGTTTGTTCCAGCCACGTTGCATCAAGCGACTGATGCGGTCATTTGGCAGTGTGCCCGTTTCAAATTGAGTGCGGGTATAGGCGTTTGCAACACCTTTATAGTTGAGTAAGAAACGTGTGGCCGCATTTTCTAAATCGCTCCGTGAAATGCCTTTGTTTTCGGCTGCGGAATAATTCAAGAAAAAGTAGGGTGAGGACCATTTACGTACCAATTTTTCGACACCAAATTTTTCCTGCAATTGTTGATTTAGCGCCAGCAACATCTTGCCGCCTTCCAGACGGCTGGCATCACGTTTCATACTTTGTGAAAATTCAGGCACATTGGGAAAACCATGATCAGCAGTCAGTACGACGAGGGTATTATCGAGACCTACTTTTTTGTCCACATCGTTTAAGAAAGCCGCCAATAAACGATCTAAACGTTGTAAGTGATCATGTGACATTTTACTTTCTGGTCCCCAGCTATGATTGACATAATCGTGACTGGATAAACTAACACCCAAGACATCAGTGACGCCAGCGGGATTATTTCCTAGCTTTTCGCCATCGATTGCCGCGCGCGCAAAATCTAAAGTAAGTTCATCAACATACGGGCCCGTGAATAATTTTTCATAATACTCGGCGTCGGGTTTGCCAGATTTGCTATCGTAGATATAAGGGAAACGTTTGCTGCTGCTGGTGTCAGCGGGTGCAACGATATCGTCAGAGGCATCATCTGCATAGGCTTGTTCTGGCAGCAGGGTGTTCCATTGTTTGCCATAAAAACGATCCTGGGGTTTTTTTGCGACAAATTGTTGACGCCACTCGGGATAGTTTTGCATGTAATAGGTACTGCTGGCGAAGTTGCCAGATTTTTTCATCAGCATATAGGCTGTGCCAGTTTTGCCTGCTAATAAAATCGCACCGCGATCTTTGCCGGATACGGTAATCACCTTGGATTGATTGCCAGTCGCATAGCGCAATTCATCACCGACCGTACTGACTCTTAAATTCGCTGGTGAAGTACCGTCACTGGCCTTGGTATCTTCATTCAAATATGTGTGCTGAGCATCTTCTGTGCAATAAATCGAAGTCAGGGTCTGCGGATCTAGCCAATTATTTCCGATGATGCCATGTTGATAGGGATAGGCGCCGCTTAATACTGCCGCATGACCAACGGCTGTCACGGTGACGCCGTGAGCCTGATGCGCATTGCCGAACCAAGCACCTTGTTCTAGTAAGCGTTTAAACCCACCTTCACCGAATTGATGACGGTAGCGTTGTACTTGTTCGTTGGGGAGGCCATCGACAACCAATACTAAGACTAGTTTTGGTGCCTTGGCGATTTTGGGACCTTGCTCGTTAGCGGCGACTGTATAAGAAAATGAACTGGACAATGCGATTGTGGCCAAGGCTGCCAGTAGCGTACGGCGCAACTTCGAAGGGGAATTTTGAGAAATAGATTTCAGCATTATGGGCGGTGACTGATTTTAAAAGGCGTTGAAAATAGGAAAAATCAAAACAGCCCATAGGATACCGTAAGTGCGAATTTAGTTCGAATTCTTATGTAACTAAGAAATTGGAGCAGACGTCGTATGCTCCAATTTTCTTGTGCTTTTTGCTATCAATGACTGCGCAAGCTACCGGTTACGGCAATAATTAGCGCAGTTTTATTCCAAACGTAGATGACCAAATCTTGGGTCAGATCTAGTGCACTTTGGAGGGAAGATTTTTGAGTAACTGCTTGTCAAGTTTTGCCGCGAGTCCGACGCTGCGACCTGCCAGATTGACTACGCGATATTCTACCGATGTTCCCAGAATTTGTGCGCTCTCGGACAGGTTTAAACCATAGTCTTCAGCCAGCCATTGCGTCATTCCACTGGTGGCAAGTTTGAGTGCTTCATCCAAAGAGCCCGCTTGTCCCAGCGTCATGATGTGAGTGGGTGATACCACACGTGGCATGGCAATTTGTTTGTGCTTAATCACTTCGACACTAAACTCCACATCCATTGACGTCTCTAAAGCGTATTGAGAAGTTTCGCCATCTCCTTGTAGTGCATGTGCATCGCCGAGGTACAGTAAAGCACCAGGTTGATTGACTGCTAAATAAACTGTATTGCCTTCTATGACTTCATTGAAATCCATATTGCCGCCGAAATTGCCAGCATCTCCGGTCGATATGGCTGGCATACCGTTTCCTGGCGCAACTGCCAATCCGCCCAGCATAGGTTTAACCGGAACTTTGAAATTCTTCAGTTTTTCACTCTTCTTATCTGGACTGGCTAGGCCATTTTTTAAATCCAGATTCCAGCGAATCGCTTGTCCTAATTCAGTACTTCGCGATGCTAAGCGTATGGTCTGAGCTTTGTGTACGATCATGTCCAAGCTATCAGCGTAATCACGATTGAGACGTAAACGTTTAATATGAATCGCCAGCACATCGCCTACATCTGCATCCGCAATATAGAAGGGCCCAGTTTGTGGATTCCCATACAACGCTACCGTCACACCGTGCTCATCGACCCCGCCAGAGTCGACAGTTTTAGTTTGCACCGTGTCGCCCGACCATATCGTTAATACGGGCTGTCGATCGGGTGAAAAGGTGTTGGAGTAGGAAGTCGGTAGGTAGCGAAAGGTGCGGGGAATATTACCGACGCGATCCGGAATTTTGTTGGCGCTAAATGTATGTTGAGCCCGCGCTTGTGGGTGATTGCTATCGGGGAAATCGGCGATGCCGTTCAAACCATCAGCGGTGATTTTTGCACGGTAAGTGTAAGTTGTCTTGTCTGCTGCGGTCGCCGTGAAGGTATAAGTGTCGTTCGTGCGAATACCAACAAAAGGATCACGATCAATATTCCCACTGATCTTACCGTCCTGCTCGTCAAGTTCCAGGCTTTGATAAGCCGTATTGCCCCAGCGATCAAGTTTCATAACGTAGGAGTGGTGCGCTGTCGTCTTCACTTGGGCATGTAAATTCAAGCAGCTCGATGTGCTTGTTACAAGCAGTATGGAAATGGCAGTGGATAGGCGCATAAATCAAATTCCTGTTTTCTATAAAGGCATGAATTGATATCGAATCATGTGGTTTTTTAGATTTGAAGTCGCAGTTCACACTCTGCGCAAAATCAATGATCGAAGCTTAGTCAGAAAGTATGGAGGAAATATGGAGGAATCTACGATGACAATGGGACAGAGATTTCAGATGCTATAAAGAATAATTGGCACTTGAGGAAGATTGATTGCTGCACTTGTAGATAGTGATAGTCCGGACCAATTCTCCGGACTATCGTGCCTATTTATAGCGATATAAAGTTTTTCTCGATTACCACTTCATCTCACCTTTATTAACCTTAGCACCGATATCGAGGGATAGTCCACCCTCGCTCAGTTGCGAATAAGACTGCTTCATAGCGTTGATCAGTGCTGCGCTGTCTTTGCTAGTTGCGAGATTTTTTTCAAACGTCAGCAAGTAATTCTTGGTAAAACTGATCGCACTCGCATCGACAGTCGTGCCTGCGCTCATGTGACCAGGAACAACCAGTTCCGGCTGCAAGGCTGCCATTTCATCTAATTGTGCTACCCACGCTGCGCGTTCGGCGCTGCTTTGCGTATCTGCCGTCCATACATGCATATTGCCGAATACTGCGATATTGCCGACAATAGCCTTAATCGATGGAATCCACGCGTAAGGACGGTGAGCCAATATGCCAGTAGTACCACGAATTTCTATCGTTTGGCCTTCGAGTGCAATGGTGTTACTGGTTAATGCTTTTGGTGTGACTGGCGTGCGTGGTGCATTCACGCCCATTTTTGGTCCCCAGAACGCGACCTTGCCTGCCATCTTCGCACTCAGTTTTTCAAGTACCGCCGGCGTGGTGACGACTTGCGCTTGCGGGAAGAATTCTTTTAAGACTTCGACACCGAAGTAGTAATCAGGATCGGCTTGGCTCACATAGATGATACTCAGTTGCTTGCCACTGTCGAGTACGTTAGCGGCAATACGTAAGGCGTCTGCGCGGGTAAAGCCGGCATCAATCACCATCGCCTCTTTTTCTCCGTAGATGAGGGTGGAATTCACATTGAAGCTGCTACTCCCAGCGTTGAGAATTCTCACTGTCAATGGGGCGGGTTGGGCTGCGTGTGCATTGCTAGATGCGATGACCGATGTGATAGCAAACGTGGCGGCGATTGTGCTGGTAATTGCGTTAGTGCGAATCATACTGAGCTCCTGTGGTCTGATAAAAAGTACGCATCATTGCGTTGGATAGCACTATAGTTGCTAATATCGCGCAGATAAACCGCATAAAATGCGCATAACTATTTCTTAAATCGAGCAAATTATGGATAGATTAACTGCGATGCAAGTATTTGTTGAAGTCGCGACCAGTGGTAGCTTTAGTGCGACGGCAGATAAATTGGACATGTCGCGCGCCATGGTGACGCGTTATGTGGGCGAGATGGAGCGGTGGTTAGCAGCGCGCTTGTTACAACGTACTACGCGTAGTGTGACGCTGACCGATGCAGGCGAAAATTGCTTGCGTCGTTGTCAGCAAATGTTAGCGCTCATGGAAAACGTGGAGGAGGAAACGAGTGAGCACGGCGGTGAATTGCGTGGGCAACTTCGCATCACCTGTAGTGTGTCACTTTGCTATGCGCAATTGGCGGCGGCGATTGTGGATTTTTTGCGCTTGCATCCGCAGCTCAAAATTGATTTGAACGCCAGCGAAGGGGCTTTGAATCTGGTCGAAGCACGAATTGATCTGGCAATACGAATTAGTGCAGCTCCCGATCCCACCTTAATCGGTCGTATTCTGGCGCCTTGTCATTCGGTATTGGTTGCATCGCCTGCCTATTTGGCTGTGCACGGAGTCCCGCAAACACCTGGTGATTTAACCGCACATCGATGTGTCAGTTATGCGAATTTTGGCAAGAGCGTTTGGAAGCTGAGTCGCGACGAAAATGACGCGCAAGTCAGCATAGGCAGTTACTTCAGTGCGAATGAGGCAACCACGCTATTACAAGCGTGTTTGGCAGGCGGTGGTATCGCTTTGCAACCGACTTTCTTGGCCAACCCGTACATACGTGACGGCCGTTTGCAGCAAATTTTGCCTGAATGGCGTCTGCCAGAAATGTCGATTTACGCGCTATATCCCTCGCGCAAACATTTGTCGCCAGCGGTAAGAGCCTTGCTTGATTTCTTGGTAGAGTGGTTTGCTGCCGTTCCTTGGCAAGATTCGGAATCAAAAAACTAAAACACAAAATCATGCTTCAAGGCTTAAAACACCAGTGCCAAGGCTCATATTGAAATCCAAAAGAATTGTCACGTGGATAGGACATGGAGAAACCAAATTGAGCCGCATGCTCTGTGAGCCACTGAAAAGTCGGGGTAAGCTCAAAGCGAATTTCTAAATGTGGATCGTCAATTGATGCAATATCGATCGCTCGTCCCGTGTGGTGCTCACTATAGCCGGGTGGTGCGCAGACTTCGAGTATGGCGTTGACCTCACATCCCTCAGCAAGTTTGTCGCGAATGATGCTTGCCTGTCTTTCGACACTGCGAAAGGCAGAAATCATCACTAGGTCTATGCCGTCTATCGATGCTTGGTGTTTCATGGCATGCCAGGCTTGGGCGGTGGCTGGTGTTAACAAAAACGTGCGACCATCTTGCTGCGTTTCTACCACGATCAAGTCGCTTTCCTCGGCATGCAGCGGTAAGCCACGTCGCTGTATGAGTTCCTCAGCTATTCCTAGTTCTTCTAAAATTATCATGCTCATATTGTCACGCTTATGGAAGTTTTTTCTTGCTCGTAATGACTTCTAACAAGGCCGCAGATTCTGCATCTGGTATGCCGTCAAATGTGTGTTGTCGGTAGCGGCATTGAAAAGCGATTAAGACGTTTTTGCTCTCTTGATCCCAAATGCCAGTTTTGGGTGTTGCATAGCCAATCTCAGCTAGTTTTGTTTGAAACCAAACAACGTCGGGCAAGGCTTGTTGAAAGATCAGTAGTTGAGCTGCTACCGCGTCCGCATTTGGCCACTCGATCAAACCTGCGTCTGCAAGTTGTTTCCAAGGGAAGAGAGGCCCCGGATCTGGCTTGCGTTGGGGCGCTATTTCTCCATGACCCAAGATGTTTTCTGGTTTGATGCCATGCCGCGCCACGATGTCCTTGATGAGGGTAATCACCGTATCAATTTGTTGTTGCGGAAAGGCTTGGTATTGCCGTCCCGTCGGCGTCTCAACATAGCCTAAATTAACGATCTCTATGCCTATCGAACTGGCATTGAGTTGCGCATGTGTTTTCCAACTACTGACGCCCGCGTGGATCGCCATGCGCGATTCATCGACTAATCGGTAGACCGTGTTGGGTTGATCGTTGCCAACCAAATAGTGACTACTAACAGCTTGTTCTGTCAGCACGTGCAAGGAGAGGGCTTGATCTAAAGCGGTGTAGTGCAGTATCAAAAATCGGGCGCGACTCGCCTGACTTTTCGCCGTGATCGAGGTATTGAGTTGATCCATCGTAAAAGGTCGCGTTGTTGAACAAGCACTGAGTAGACCTAAGCTGAGGAATAAGACTAGTAGAGATTTCATGTCGATGGTCGATTCTATGAGTATTTATGTGCGATTGATTTGTTCGGTGCGAACAGCGTTGCGTTCAGGACCTTGTGGGATGCGCGATGCCGCGATACGGGCCGCACTATGATGACCTAGATTCTCGCAGAGTCGGAGGTCGCTGGTATCGTGCAGGTGCTTTTTCATAGTTTCGGCAATGATCGGATGAAGTTCTTGTACGCGCCCGGATAAGGCGATAGGCTTTTGGCCAAACCTGTGACACAAGGCACGCGCCAGACGCGCCAATTCGATACCCGCATTTTCTAAAATGGTGTAAGCAGTTCTATCCATGTCGGCGGTTGTGCCAAGTGCTAAAGCCAATTTACCCACTTCGCCGCGCGATCGTTGATAAATAAATTCACGCGTATGCTTCCACTCCGCGCCACCAATTAGGGCAAACATTGCTGTCGCCATGGGGGATGAGCGCCACGCGCCAGGGTGAAAATCCTCTTCTCGCCAAATGCGCTTGAGTGCCTCGCGGGCGATCCAATACCCGCTGCCAGCATCGTCCAACACATAGCCATGACCGCCTGCACGATGAAAATTGCCTGCCTGATCGATGTAGGCCGCAATCGATCCTGTCCCTGCATAAACAAGGTAACCTTCGCCGGGTTGAAAGGTATCGAGGTAAGCAATTTCAATATCGTTACTGATGTGGATAGCGCTCTCAGGGAGCGCAAATAGTGAACCCAACATCTGCTTTGCTGCAGTCGCATCACCACTATAGCCAGTCAGTCCTGCTTGTAGTGAGAAAATCTGGTGGCGCAGATCCGTCGCACGCTGTAACTGTTGAGCAATTGAAGAAAACAAAGCTTGTAGCGCTGCCTGCCCTGCCAGATTGCCTAGTTGTAAAGCGGTCGCACCATCGACTGCACCTTCCGACAAGATAGTGCCAGCTTGATCTGCTAAGGCCCAACGGGTTTGCGTGCCGCCCATGTCTATCCCTAAACCAGTCGCGCTGATCGCTTGTGGGCGATGCTGACTAGGCAAGGTGCCTGTTGTCGATTCCATAAATACGATAGCTTCCTAGAAAACAATGTCGAAGTTACTTGGTTAGATGAGACACTCAACGAATTCTATCTTGCCTCTATCACCGCCAAAGCGCAATCATCGGGTGAGATGCGTTTAGTCTAAGTGCGAAGAGCTTTGCGTAACAATGAAAAGAAGCGTTAGTGCCATAACCTTAATGTATGGATAGCCGAGGAAAAGTGACTCGCGGTGTCTGCTTTTTTCTGGGAAAATGCTTCCAGCACATCAACAATATCTACCAGAGGTTTAGGTGCGTGGATCAGCAATAGATTTAGCGCGATGCGAGCAGCGCTTGTGATGATTGCGTGCCTTATTTCAGAGAGAGCTTTATGACATCAACACAATCAGAGCTAGGCGGCGAGCAAAGCCCATCCTTGCATTTTCAAAGTCACAATTTCACTTCACCACAAGGTGGGGTGCGGATGTTGATCACTGGCGCAGTGCATGGTAATGAAATTTGTGGCACCGAAGCGATACGGCGCGTGATGGCGCAACTGGAATCTGGAGAGCTTTTACTCCAGCGCGGCAGTGTGACGTTTGTGCCAGTTGCCAATCCACTTGCCTATCAGCGCCAGCAACGTGAAGGTGATCGCAACTTAAACCGGCGCTTACGTCCGACATCGACGCCGCAAGAATTTGAAGATCATGTCGCCAATTGGCTATGCCCCTTAATGCAGCAACATGAAGTCCTGTTGGATTTGCATTCGTTTCGCGGTGAAGGACAGGCTTTTGTTATGGTCGGCCCTGAAAATAATCAAGGTGAAATCGAAGCCTTTAGTTTCTCCGCGCAAGAAGAAAAATTAGCGCAAGCTTTGGGTGTACAGCGTTTTGTTGATGGTTGGTTGACGACGTATGCGAAAGGCGTAGCGAGGCGGCGTGATCAAATCACTGTTGAAGATGGCGATCCGAATTGCGCTATCGATGCCGCATTTGGTATGGGAACCACCGAGTATATGCGCAGCGTTGGCGGCTATGCACTGACCTTAGAATGTGGCCAACATCAAGACCCAAAGTCTAAGGAGTTGGCTTATCAGGCGATCATCAATGCGATGACTTGCTTGCAATTGATCGCTGCGCCGATGAATGAAGGATCGACGAATGAAGCACCTATGAGTCAAGCACTTGGTGACATGGAGACTTTACGAATTTATGAAGTCGTCGATAAACAGCATGATGATGATCGCTTTGTCCGTGCTTGGGCGAGTTTTGATATTCTCAATCAAGGTGACGTTATCGGTGTACGTCACGACGGGACTGAAGTACGAGCCGAGATGGATGCCAGAATTATTTTCCCCGATGCCAATGCCAAAAAAAATGATGAATGGTTTTATCTGGCGAAATCCAGTCAACGCTTGCAGAGGGGATAGTCGGTAGCTGGTGCCTGAGTCATACCTTGATGTTATGGCGACTATGATTATTTTCATTTGTCGGGCATATCCACCGCCTTTATTCTATTTCTGAAGAGCCCTATTAGCTCAAGCAAACCAACGCCACCAATGAGGAAAACCTAGATGTTGTGTGAAGACATAAAAGATCACGCTGAATTTAAATGCCTTGATGACATCGCTGGCATTGTCATCGATCTGCGTTACGTAGGAGATAATAATTTTGTTGGACGCGATCTTTATGGCAGTTTAGATTGTCGTTGGCTGCATAAGGAAGCTGCACAGGGACTGGTCGATGCGGTCGCGATCTTGCGCACCAAACAACCGACTTATCGATTGCTGGTACTCGATGCTTTGCGTCCGCATCGGGTACAGGAAATGTTATGGAAGCATTTAGAGGGAACCTCTTTGCGCTCTTATGTCGCCGATCCTGCGCGCGGTTCGATACATTCTTTTGGCATGGCCTTGGACGTTACTATACTCGATGAACACGGGCAAGAGCTCGATATGGGAACTGCGTTTGATGCATTGGTAGAGAAATCGCACCCCAAGCAGGAACCAGAATTTTTGGCCAATGGCACGCTCACACCTAGTCAATTCGAAAATCGTCAGTTATTGCGCGAGGCCATGTTTGGTGCTGGGTTTCGTGGCATCAATAGTGAATGGTGGCATTTTAATTTTGGTGATCCCGATGTGGTTCGGCAAACTTACTTAAGAATCGATTAATCGTATGTCTACGCTACTCAGCCTGAACGATACCCACAAAAAAAGTGCAGCCATGCTGCTGTTTTCTTTTTTTGCCCTGACTTGTAACGAGCCGACATATGCGATGTCGCCGCCACAAAGGAGTACGCCCATGACGCAAAACACCGATCAAGTTCTACAGCAAACTGTCAATCACCCAAGCCAAGCTCTGGCTAGTCTTTCCGTGATCGCTATCAAGCAGGGCAAAGTGGTGTACGAAAATCAATTTGGTCGTCGTTATATTCATCCTGAGGATGCTTCACAAGACATGCTGGCCAATGATCAGACCTTATACCGCATGGCCTCGGTGTCAAAGATGGTGGCAGCCGTTGGTGCGATGATTTTGGTTGAACAAGGTAAGCTCGATCTGGATGCAGACATTAGTCGCTATCTCGGTTTTCAGATCCGCAATCCTCATTTCCCTACTGCGCCGATTACTACCCGTATGTTGTTGAGCCATACCTCGTCATTGCGCGATGATGCTGGTTACAATTTTCCAATCAACGTCAATTTGAAGAGTTTCTTGGTGCCGGGCGGAGCGCATTACGGCGACGGGTCGCAATGGGATAAGGTCAGTCAGGAATCGTCGCACGCCCCCGGACATTTTTTTCGCTACGTTAATTTGAATTGGGGCATCCTCGGCTCGGTGATGGAAGCCGTGAGTGGTCAACGTTTTGATCATTTCATGCGCGATCAGTTGTTGCGTCCTTTGGGTATGGCCGGTGGCTACAATCCAGAGGAATTGAGTGTGGAAGAACTCGCCAATGTCGCCGTCCTTTATCGCAAGAAAAAAGAACATGACACGGTGTGGAATCCAAGTGGGCCGTGGATCGTTCAAGTCGATGACTATCGCGGCAAAGCACCGCTCAAGCGAGCTGGGATAGACAGCTATGTGTTAGGCGCAAATGCGAGCCTCTTTAGTCCGCAAGGTGGACTTCGCACCAGTGTGCGCGGCTTGGCGCGCTTAATGCAAATGTTGATGAATCAAGGTGAGCTCGATGGCGTGCGTATTTTGCAGCCTGCCAGTGTCGCACAACTATTGCAGGTGCAATGGCGTTACGATGCAGCATGCAAGAACGGCGATAATGATCGCGGCATGTTTTTATCTTGGAGTTTGGGCTTTCAACATTTTACCGACGTTAGCGCGGCACATTATGGTGATCGCTTAGTCAAGCAGACGCCGTCGTTCACTGGTTTTGGACATTTGGGTGAAGCCTATGGTTTGAATTCCGGTTTTATGTTTGACCCTGTCACACGAAACGGCATGATCTTTGCCTTAGGTGGTTTGTCGGCCGATTCCGAAGCTTTGTTTGGTGAATATTCTAGTCTGAGCCCATGGGAAGAACGCATACTCAGTGCCTTGTACGCTGAGATTATCAAAGACTGAGTGACTAGGGTCTTGCGCGGTTGTAAGAACGTAATCTCAGCACCTTGTACGCTGAGATTATCAAAGACTAAATGATTAGGATCTAGCGCCGTTAGTTTTGGCTATGCAGTCAGCGGCGACGTCGCGCAGATTTTGCACAAAGGCCAAAGCCGAGCGCGATAGAGGAATTGACTTCATCGTCAATAAATACAAATCAACTGGCACCACAGGAATGATCGGACGGCATTGCACGCGTTGATGATCAGCGGTGGCTGCGGTGAAGGGATCAATCACAGCCGAGCCCGCCCCGTGTTCGACCATTGTGCGCGCCAATAAATAGGTTTGCACAACGGTATGGGTATTAAACTGCAAGCCCTGTTCAGAGCAAGCGTCCATGACTCGACCCGCCAAATGATCATCCAAATCGAGCGCGATTAGATCTTTTGGCAGTTCTTTAATCGGTAGTGGCGTGTTATCAAGTGAAGCGGCCCATGTTCCTTTGGGCGCAATCGTTGTCATTCGGCCTTGCGTTAAAGATTCTGCGGCAATGCTAGGATGATTCGGATCGTACAAGGAAATCGCAAAATCCACATCACCAAGCAATAAAGCACTGACGATTTCACTTGTGTGTTGCGAGGCTAAAGAACAATGCACTTTGGGGAATTTGCTACGCCATGCTGACAAGGCAGCTGGAATGATTGTCATCGACAAAGTGGGTGTTGATGCCAATCTGACGGCTTCGTCGGGATTGTTTTTTAGATTTGATGCTAGGCGGCGAACCGCTTGTAAATCACGGTTTAATTTATCGACTTCGACAAATAATTTGCGTGCTTCTGGTGTCGGATGTAATTTCCCTTTGATGCGTTCAAATAACTTCAAACCAAGTCGCAATTCACAGTGCTGCAATACTTTGGTTGCTGCCGGTTGAGAAATACTCAGAATCTGCGCAGCACCACTGATCGTACCTGCTTGCATGATGGCGTGAAACACTTCGATATGACGTAAACGCATAGTGAATAAGATGGAAGATGATGCAGTGAAAAAGGAAAAATCATTTTACCGCATGGAAATGTATTGTCACTCTTTCTGTTGTATTGCACGGCGCACGTCGTCGTCATTTGCCAATAATCGCGCCTGCGCTGCAAGCACGCTGGACTGATTTAGAATCGCCACGATGGCGGTTTTGACATGGTACTGGCACTGGGACAAAGTGTCTTTTGCCATTGCCTCATCACAGCCAGTGGCAAACATGGTCAAGTTAATCGTGCGTCGTACTAACTTGGCATTGGTTGGTTTGACATCCACCATCAAGTTGCCATATACCTTATGCAACTGCACCATCAAAGCGCTAGAAAAGCTATTTAAGGTGATCTTTTGCGCGGTGCCCGCTTTGAGTCGCGTGCTGCCAGAAATGATCTCGTTTCCCGTCTCTAATGTGATACCGATATCAGCTTCTAGGGTAATGGGGGCATCGGCATTATTGGCGATGCCTATCGTCAGCGCACCGGCATCGCGCCCAGCCTGCAGCGCACCCAATACATACGGCGTGGCACCAGAGGCGGCTAGTAGGATGATCACATCTTGGATTTGAATATTGAGTGCGCATAAGTCGTCTGCCCCTTGTTGCGCATCATCCTCCGCGCCTTCGACGGCGGTAAACATGGCCGTGTGACCGCCCGCCAGTAAACCAATCGCCCGTTCATTCGGCCATGAAAAAGTGGGCGTGAGTTCAACCCCATCGAGTACGCCCAAACGACCAGATGTGCCAGCACCGACATAGATCAAACGACCACCATCACGAATGCGTGGCAAGGCTTGGGTGACGGCGTTCGCGATTTGTGGTGAGGCTAAACGCACCGCACGCACCGCATCAAATTGATCATCGATTAGCGCGTCAATTAGCTGCTCGGTTGGATATAAATCAAGCTCGCGGTGTTGCGTACTTGGGATTTCGGTTTGCAGTTTCAAAGGGACTCTCCTGTGTAAAACGCGCGCACTTGTGTCTTCACTTCTGCATTCACTTATATATTCACTAAGCAACTCATGCACTGACCATACCTTATCCCTCGCAGATTTGAATAACAAATGAATGCTTGTGCTCACACTATAACTTTTGGGTATGGATGCGCCATCATTGATATCGTTGATGGATGGCGAACGACGCAGTCTACTGGCGGATTTTCGTCTATGATGCTTGTGTCACCTACACGGCGCTGTTGATAGCCTTAGCTTGCTTCGATTGTCCGCCTCAATTTCCATTCATTTTCATCGATGAACTTTTTGTCCTCTCAACAATTCAATTGCAAGCAGACATTCGTCTGGGTTATTGGATGTCTTTCGTTCAAAGATATGATTGATCACTTGTGCGCTGTGGTGCCAACATCGCCTCGATTTTTAGGTCGTATGTTTCTGCTCAAATGCGCGGTTCTGCTTTGCCTGTTAGGAAGTATCGATTCATTGTTTGCGATTCAGCGTGAGGTACGTGGAACGTGGTTGACAACGACAGCTAATACGGCAATTTCCAACCCTGAAAACACAGAAAAAAGTATGCGCCGAATCAAAGAGATCGGGCTAAACACGGTCTATGTGGAAAGCTGGAAAAACGGTTATACGCAGTTTCCGTCAAAGGTATTGCAGCGTACTCTAGGAGTCACTCAACGCGCTCCATCGCGTTCGCAAGATCTAGTCGATGCGCCAGGTAACCTCAGCACGGCCAGTCGTGATCTACTCCAAGAAACACTGATAGCAGCGCATCGCCAAGGCTTAATCTACGTCGCTTGGTTTGAATATGGTTTTATGGCAGCGCATAAGTCCACCATGAATCATCTTTGGATGCAAAAGCCAGCGTGGTTGAGTCGTGATCGCGATGGCAATGAAGTCGCGAGTAACGGATTTGTTTGGCTAAATCCTTTACATCCAGAAGCGCAACAGTTCTTGCTTGATCTCGTGCTCGAAGCGATTGATGCCTATGATCTTGATGGGATTCAACTGGATGACCGTATCGTCTGGCCCGATATTCGTATGGGCTACGATGCTTATACGCTCGCGCTCTATGCGCAAGAGCATTCGGGGCAATCGCCACCAAACAATTATCTTGATCCCGAATGGATGCAGTGGCGAGCCGATAAAGTGACACAATTTGCTCAGCGCTTTGTGCGAGCAGTGCGCGCAAAAAGACCGGGCTTGATTGTTTCCCTTAGTCCCGCTGTGTATCCCTGGTCATGGGAGCATCATCTGTTAGCTTGGCCGCAGTGGAGTGCGTGGTCAGCTTCCACGTTAAAGCCCAAGGCCGATTGGGATGAATTCATTCCACAAGCGTATCGTCTTAGTTATCCTGATTTTGCGAAGACATGGCAGCAACAAATAGACGCAATGCGAGTTTATGGCGATAGTCAAGCAGCGAAACTCGTTGCTGGAATTCGTATCGTCGGGGATGGCAGAGACTCGAGTTGGGAGCAGCTACGACAATCCATAGAATTGACTCGAACAAATAGAAATGCGGGACATGTGCTGTGGTACAGCCGTGGCGTACTCGATCTCTACCCAGAGCAATTGCGCGCGTTTTATCAAGACAGCGGTGCCGCGATTTCACCGCATTTTGCGGCGAGATGGCGACAGCTATCGATTCCACTAGTCAAACAAAGCGCTACAGAAAATTCAGCGAAATTTGAGCGCTGGCAGTCGCCCAAACTGGAAGTAGGGCGCTATCACGTGATAGTCCATGACCAGCACGGGTGGCGCTACCGCGATCAAGTCGTAACGATTTCATCGGCTAACACGGACATGGTCGATGTGCTGGTTCCGTCTGGATGTTCGCGTGTCGAGTTAATCGTGGATCGACGTCAGGAAATGCAAGAATTGCAGCGTTAAGTCGACCCCGTTAAACGGTCAGGATTATTTGCTCGTATTCTTACTCAATCAGCGCCTCAAGTGCCAACAATATGACAAGCCACCAAACGACCCTCGACTTGGCGCAGGGCGGGGGCTTCGGTGTGGCATCGGCTTTGGGCATATGGACAGCGAGGTGAAAACGCGCATCCTGCTGGTGGGTGTAAGGGACTAGGAAGTTCGCCAGTAATGCGTATCCGTTCTTTGCGGTCTTGTGCGCGTATCGCTGGGGTGGCGCTGATCAATACGCGCGTATAAGGATGCAAAGGGTTTTCAAATAGCGCTTGCTTGCTGCCATATTCGACCGCGCTGCCGAGATACATCACCAAGACCTCATCTGCCACATGTTCCACCACACTCAGATTGTGTGAGATGAATACATAACTGGTGTTAAACGAGGCTTGTAAATCCATGAAGAGATTGAGAATTTGCGCTTGAATCGAGACGTCTAATGCCGAGACCGGTTCGTCGGCCACCACCACTGCCGGGTTGAGCATCATGGCGCGCGCGATCGCCACCCGTTGTCGCTGTCCACCAGAAAACATATGCGGATAACGCGAAGCAAATTCTGGACGCAAACCAACTTGTTGTAGCATCGCATCGACACGCTCACGTCGCTCGCTGGCGGTGAGTGCGGTATTGATGCGCAAAGGCTCTTGCAACGTCGCATCGATAGACTTACGCGGATTAAGTGAAGCGTAAGGGTTTTGAAACACCATTTGTAGTTGGCGTCGTAAGGCTGGATTGTTAGCGCCGCCGTTGGTGGCGACATCGACGCCATCAATCAGCAAGCGACCCGCGCTGGGTTTTTCTATCATGGTCAATTGGCGCGCCAAGGTCGATTTGCCACAGCCTGATTCACCTACCACGGCCAAGGTGCTCGCCTTTTTCAAAGTGAAAGAGACGCCGTTAAGTGCTTTTACGGTGCCCTTGTCGCGAAACAATCCTTGACTCACGCTGTAGTGCCGCGTCAATTGCTGTGCTTCTAAAACAGGAGGGGCATTGGTGATTAATTGGTCTTGCATAGAAAGATACTCAGCTTCCATAAAATCAAACGTGCTTCTTTGACGACTGCGTCATGTTTTCTGCTGGTTCTTTATAAAGTGCAGGTGTTACGACATGAATCGTTTGTGAATTTGCTTCATCCAGCATTGGCTGAACATGATGGCATCGCAAGCCCGCAGTTAAGGCAGGTCGTTGGTTCACACATAGTTGGTCAGCTAGTGCGCAACGAGGCGATAATAGGCACCCGGATGGTCGATCATCTCGCCCCGGCACCACACCAGCCAAGGCGTTCAGCCTTTGTGCGCCCTTATTGTGTTCTGGGATCGCCGCCAACAAGGAGCGGGTGTATGGATGTCTGGCTTGCTCCAAACCTTGTACCACTTGCGCGCGCTCCATCACTTGGCCGGCATACATGACATGGATCTCATCCGTCATTTCGGAGACCACGGCTAGATCATGGGTAATGAGAATTAAGCCCATCTGATGCTGCTGATGTAAGCGCAATAAGAGATCCATGATTTGTGCCTGCACCGTTACGTCTAGGGCGGTGGTCGGTTCGTCAGCGATGAGTAATTTTGGTTCGCAACTGAGTGCCATCGCAATCATGACACGTTGATTCATCCCGCCCGACAATTGATGCGGGTAGCAATCGAAGCGACGCACAGGGTCTGGTATTTCGACTAAGCTCAATAGCTCCAAGGCCCGTTCACGCAAGGCTTTTCCGCGTAAACCCAAATGTACTTTCATCCCCTCCATCAATTGAGCACCGATGGTGTACGAGGGATTTAAACTACTCAATGCATCTTGAAAAATCATGGCGATATCTTTGCCAATAATTTTGCGGCGGGCGCTGGCTGATAAACCTAGCAAATCTTGGCCGTTGAAGCTTAAGACATCGGCACTGACGCGCCCTGGCGCATCGATAAGTCCCATAATGGCCATCATGCTGACGGATTTTCCTGAACCAGATTCGCCAACGATGCCTATGCGTTGGCCTTGTGCTACGTTCAAATCAATGCCATCGACGGCGATGTTTGATTGCTTTTTTTCGCCGAATTCTACTCTGAGATTTTTGACAGTTAGTAAGCTCATGGTTTTATCCTAGACGTTTCAATTTAGGATCAAGTGCATCACGCAAACCGTCGCCCATCAGATTGATACTCAATACAGAAATCAAGATACTCAAGCCTGGCATGGTCACCACCCAAGGCGCACGATCAATGTAATCGCGTGCGGCTGCAAGCATAGTTCCCCATTCTGGTGTTGGGGCTTGTACGCCCAAGCCCAGAAAACCGAGTGCAGCGGTTTCGAGTATGGCGGCTGAAAAACTCAGGCTGGCATTCACGATTAAGGGCGGCATGCAATTCGGCAAAACCGTGTTTAACATTAAACGTAGCGTACCTGCACCGGCGACCCGACTGGCAATCACATAGTCCTTATTCACTTCTGCTAAGGCAGCGGCGCGCGTTAAACGGGTGTAAGAGGGCAGGGCACCAATCGAGATCGCGATCATCGTATTAACTAAACCTGGGCCCAACACGGTGATGATGCAAATCGCTAACAGTAAGCCAGGTAAGGCCAATAAAATATCCATTAGGCGGACGATCACTGGACCAGCAAAGCGCGTAAAGAAAGCCGCTAGCAAACCAAGGAAAACACCAGGTATCAGCGAAAAAATCACCGATAGACTTCCTATCATGAGCGACACTCTGGCGCCGTACATGAGGCGCGAAAGTATATCGCGGCCCAATTCATCGGTACCTAGCAAAAATTGCCAACTGCCCCGCGCGTCCCATACCGGCGGAACCAACATGTGATCACGAAACTGCTCAATCGGATCATAAGGTGCTAGCCAAGGCGCAAAGAGTGCGGCGAATGCGATTAACATAAACACGATGGTCGCCGCCAAGGCACCGCGATTTTGACTATATTGTTGAACAAATAGTCGCCACGCAGGCGGTGGTGATTTGAGTATCGCAACTTTGTCTTCGGCAGCGCTGAGATTCATTGTGTTTGCTGAGCTGGCTAAATTATTGAGGTGGTTTTTATTCATGATGATTGTATTGTCATTCTGAGCGCAGTCGTGGGTTGACAACGAGGTAGAGTAAATCGACCATCATGTTGACGAAGATGAAAATACTGGCTGATACTAAAATGGCAGTTTGTACGACGGGATAATCGCGCCTCGCAATTGAATCGATTAACCATTTACCGATTCCAGGCCAAGAAAAAATTGTCTCAGTGAGCACTGCGCCTGCCAATAAACTACCCGTTTGCATGCCGACCACGGTCAATACCGGAATGAGCGCGTTGCGCATTGCATGAATAATGACGATACGACTTGGCGATAACCCTTTGGCGCGCGCGGTACGCACATAGTCTTCGCGTAACACCTCCAACATCGATGAGCGCGTCATGCGGGCGATCACGGCCATGGGTATGGTGCCAAGTACGACAGTGGGTAACAGTAGGTGGCGCAGGGCAGAGCCAAAAGCACCAACTTCATCGGATAACAAGCTATCAATTAGCATAAAACCGGACCGCGGCAAAATGTCATATTCAATCGCAATCCGACCAGAAACCGGCGTCCAACCTAAATCAACAGAAAAAAACATCATCAAGATTAAGCCCCACCAAAACACCGGCATCGAATACCCGACCGTCGCTAAACCCATCACGCCTTGATCAATCAAAGAGCCACGTTTGAGCGCAGCAATCACGCCCAACACAAGACCGAATAAGCAGGCCAAAAGTAGCGCGGATAAGGCTAGTTCCATCGTGGCAGGAAACAGTGCGGCGAATTCTTTTGCCACGGGTTCGCGAGATACCAGCGAGAGACCAAAATCGCCTTGCACGAGTTTTTGTAGATATACCCAGTATTGCTCAGCGAGAGGTAAATCGAGCCCCATACGATGCATCATCTCGGCATGCTGGGCTGGGTCCATTTGACGTTCACCCATCATGACTTCGATAGGGTCACCTGGAACTAAACGAATCAGAAAAAACGCGACCAAGGTAATGCCGATAAAAGTCGGGATGACACTGAGAATTTTTTTAGTGATGAACAGCAGCATGAGCGTATCGACCTGGTTTTATTGAGTTGTACTGAATTTGGGTTACGTAGTGTGGCGCATACTATGGACGTACATACACATTTTCAAAAGACACACTGCCATTGGGCGCCATGATAAAACCTTCCAGTTTCTGTGACATGGGGATATAGACGGTGGAATGTGCCATGGTCATCCACGGGCGCTCATACTTGAAAATCACTTGGGCTTTTTCGTAATATTCGGCACGTCGTTGCGGGTCTGTGGTCGAGCGTCCCGCTTCCACTAGGGCGTCGAATTCCTTATTGCAAAACTTGACGCCAGTCTTGTTTAAAGCACAGGTCAAATTGGTCGCCAAAAAATCATCGGGATCGCCGCTATCACCTGACCATCCGCTCATATATACATCATGTTCGCCCTTGGCAGCGCGCTTGAGATATTCGCCCCATTCGTAAGTTTTGATATGAGCCTTGACCCCAATTTTCGCCCAGTCTTGTTGGATCATCTGCGCCATCAATTGTCCATTGGGATTGGTCGGACGACTCACTGGCAGGGCCCATAGGTCTAGTTCTATATTGTCCTTAAAGCCTGCGCTGGCGAGCAATTGGCGCGCTCTTGCTGGATTGTATTCATTCCGTAATTGCTTGTTGTAACCAGGTATTGAAGGCGGGAAAGCGCTGATCGCTTGCATCGCATCGCCACGTGGAAACAGCACTCGAAACAGGGCATCTCGATCCACCGCAATATCTAAGGCTTCTCGCACCAAGCGATTATTAGTAGGTGCTTTTCTTAAATTAAAGGACAGGTAAGAGATATTTAAAGCTTGAATTTTGGCGACCTTGACGCGTGGGTTGCCGTCTAAAACCGTGATGTCGACATCACGAATTGGCGCCGTGATATTGCATTCGCCCAAGCGCAATTTTTGTACGCGCACATTGGGTTCGCGGCTGATGGAGTAAATTAGTTTTTGGGTGATTTGTGGACCGCGCCAGTAATCTGGATTGGCCTCCATGCGAATCACATCGTCTTTTTTATAGCTTCGAAAACGATAGGGGCCAGTGCCTATCGGATAGTTGTTAATATCTGCAGCGCGTTTATTGAGTAGTAATTGTTGCGCATATTCAGCACTATGGATGCCGGAAAACGCCATCGCAAAATAAGACAAAAAAGCGGCATTGGCTGTCTTTAATTCAAAATCTACGGTGCGCTGATCGATCTTTTTTATCGAACTAATTTGTGCCGCCAAGCCTAAACTTTGCGGATAGATAAAAGAAGCGGGAAAGGCCTTATTAAACACATGCTGTGGGTTGGTCATGCGTTCAAATGTAAACATCACATCATCTGCATTGAGTGTTCTGGTAGGCGTGAAATACGGTGTTTTATGAAAACGCACATTGTCGCGTAGAACAAAACGCAGACTCTTTGCATCACTAGAAAATGTCCACGACTGCGCGAGTTGCGGCACTAACTCAGTGGTGCCACGCTTGAACGTCAAAAGGCCCTGAAATAGTTGATTGGTGACATTGCTGGTGCTGGCACTGTCCCATAAGCCTGGATCAAATCCTTCGGGCGACGCATCGGCGCAATAGATGATGGGCTTATTGGTCGAGAGAGATCCAGCGACTAACGTATTACCAGAAGCATCACCAGTCGCATTGGCAGTAACGCCCATCAAAAAAAATAGAGAAAAAAAAGCCAGCTGTTTGTTCATGACATTCCTGTGGACGTGCGGTTCCTGTCCGCCGATGACGACTTTGTTCTTAGATCATACCAAATTGAACGAGCAATATGCGGAATGTTCAGCCGCAAGGAGAATGACCCCGAAACCCGCTTCAGCGTCATGCTGGATCAAGTCCGGCATGACGCTGAGGATCAAGTGCAGATGCGGACTAGAACTTGTAATTCGCGCTGACTGATAAACGACGTCCAAGTGGGCTAGCGACGCGTGGATCCCAACCAGCACCGCCTGCGAAGTCCACATTGTGAGCAGTAAAGGATGGTGTGCGATTAAACAGGTCGATCAAGACAACATTGATAGACAAGTCTTTGAAGCCCGAATAGCTGGTCGCTACATTGTAGGTCGTGTACGATTTGACATCGGCAACAAAGCCCGCTGGCACTACACCATAAGGGACCTCGTCTTTATAGCCTGCTGTGTAGCGTTGGGAGAACGTGGTACTCCAATCGCCTTCAGAATATGTGACAAAGGCATTGTGTTTCCAACGTACGTACAGATCGCGTGGATACCATTCGCCCACCAGTTCGTTATACGTATCGCTCTTAAAGATACGGGATTTAAAGCTCTTGATGGCAGTACCCTCTATGCCAGCATCCCATTTTCCGCTTCCGAGCTTACCGTTCATCTTCAATGCGAGGTCGATGCCACGCAACTTGTCGCCATCGGCATTCACATAGCCAGCCTGAATGTAATCGATCTCGCCATTCGCATCACGGATCAAATTGTTCGGAAAAGTTTCTGGATGCTTGATGACGGCAGTGCCATCGAGTTCGGTGATGATGCCATCGCGCTTGATATTCCATAAGTCGATTGTCACTGCCATCCAGTCGAGCGGTTGAATCACGGTACCGATTGACCATTGTTTCGACTTCTCTGGATTTAAATTAATATTCCCACCAGATTTTTGATCCGGACGAATTCCGCAATACTGCAAATTACCTGGATTCTTCGGACATAAAACAGGGTCATCCACGTTGCCAGGTAAAGGTGAGATCGAGACGCCAGAATACAATTGGAAGAAACTCGGTGCGCGGAAACCAGAGTTCACAGAGCCACGGAACATCAAGGTTTTTTCAATTGGCTCATATCGGAACGAAATTTTTGGATTGACCGTGCTGCCAAAGTCACTGTATTTGTCACGTCGAACTGCCAGTTGTGCGTCAAAACCTTTAAATACGGGTACTGCCATCTCTGCGTAAATTGCAGTGATGTCGCGCGACACCTTATCGAACGTTGCATCAAATGGTGCGTCACGTACGGGCACCGTGGCAGTTTCACCTGAATTGAATTGATACGATTCACGACGCAAATCAAAACCGGCGGCGGCGCTCACCATACCCGCTGGGAGTGAAAATAATTCGCCAGAGATTTTGCCATCAATTTGCGCCAAGGTCGCTCTACCACCGAACAGGGAAGTGCCGGCTGCTTTTGCACCTTGAATCAGGGCTAATGCCTCAGTAGTTTGCGTCTCGCCTGGCTTCAACCAAGGATTAATTTTGCCTGAGGCTAAAGCCGCATCAAATTCTGCGCGCTTCATATAGCCTTCACCTAAGACAGAATTGGCGTAGCTCTTGGCAGTAGACGCGCCTAAGCTATAGTCCCAACCGCCGATCACGCCGTCGATGCCAGCCAAAATGCGCGATTGCTCTGACACGGTTTGGATGGTGCGACCACCGCACTCCAAACAACGCCAGCGATAGGCGATCGGTTTTGTCTTATCAAAAGTTGGAATGTAGCTTGAGAGATCCTGATAATACGGGCCGCCTACGGGATAGGCATTTTTGGCTGCGATACTGGTCGTGATTTGACTCTGCTCAAACTGCTTAGTCGCGGTAGATCGCGAACCAACCACCTCGAAATACGCCTTGGTATCGTTATTGATCTTTAAAGTGCCGCGTGTCACGAGATTCAGATTGTCCACTGGCTGAATCAACACTGCTTGTCCAGTGTAATCGTAGGCACAGGCGTTCGCGAATTGCGGATTGCCCCATAAAGTGCTCTGGTATTGCGTCATGTCAAAGCCAGAATCACATTTGCCTTGGAAACTCAATAGGTTGGCACGATTATAGGTCTGTGCGCCGGTCGATGGTAATTTGTAGCTAGAGCCAATCGCCGTTCCAGTACCACCTGTTTGGGTCGCAAACGGTGTCCCTGTGGTATCGGGTGATAAGCCTCGTTCAGGCTGAAAACCATTCACGAACGAACGTTGATGTGCATTTAAGATGGCTTGTTTATCGTAGCTCAGCGTTGCCATCAAATTGTAGCCTTGGCTGTCCATGTCGCCCATGCCGCCAACGATAGAAATGCCCTTGGTATTGCCGCCACCACCTTGAGTGACGTTGGTGCGAGCACTGACATTTACGCCATTAAAATTCTTCTTCAAAATGAAGTTGATGACGCCACCGATCGCATCGGTACCGTAAATCGCGGAGGAGCCATCGGTCAAAATTTCGACACGTTCAACAGCCGCTAATGGAATCGAGTTAAGGTTAACCGCATTGCCTTTAGCGCCATGCAAAGACACACGACGACCATTCAGAAGTACCAAGGTGCTACCCGCACCCAGACCGCGCAAGTTGGCGCTGGAGTTACCATTGTTATTGCGATCATTGGAGCCAAGCTGAATACCTGCTTGTGAGGATAAGTTATCTGCCGTGGTGCCATTGGCCGACAAGGTCGCGATTAATTGTTCGACGCTAGTGGTTCCCGAGCGGCTTATTTGCTCTGCGGTGATGACTTGAATCGGCAGTGCGCCTTCTTTTTGTACGGCTTTGATACTTGAGCCGGTGATCTCGACTTTTTGTAATTTTTCAACGGGCAAACTCTGCGCATAGGTGATGCTAGCCGCAAGATTTGAGACACCGATTAAAGCGATACAATGGGCTATGGTTGTTAGTTTCACTACATTCTCCTATTTGATTCATTCAATGAATAATTAGATTTTTTTCAGAAACATGTCTGTTCTGGACTACTCTCACAAATTAGGAGAGCTTGGTGCCGCTTCAGGTAAATCGAGACTTTTCATTAGGTTTTGAATCAATGATGGCTGCACTTTTCGATAGGATTTTGAGCTGCATGTGAAACTCATGGCGGGCCATGGACTACGAAGAAGCTCAAATCCTAATGAAAATGTCACGTCAAAGATCAAACAGCACTTCTGTTGCATCTAACGGAAAATCTCGGTTCAAAATCTGCAACGACAATCGCAGACTCAGAGCAAGAGTAGAGGCTTCTTTGATAGCGTGACAAATGAAAAAACCCATGCGCTCAATAACTAAAAGATATAGTCTGGCCAAAAGCTATTCGTTTGACGTGAAGTGCCATGCAAGATCATGAAGTTAGCGGGCAAAAGCAGGGTGCTTGCGCAATTTCAACTATATTATTTATCAAATTTGGATGCCGGATGTTTGTCGATGGTTGTCAAAAAACGACAGATAAGCAAGCCTATAGGATTGGCCTTGGCTTTTACTTAATGAAGTGCGCGCGCTGACTCTCTTGACCCACTCGATCAACCAAGCTGACGACGACTTCGGTGAGCTTGCCTAGTTGTAAGTCGTCGCTCAGATCGATGCTTAGTGCACTGGGAGCTTGCAACGAGAAAAACCATTCGCGTTTCAAGTTGTTTTCATAGCGCCGCCAGATAGCAATTAAGCGTACTGCTTGGCGATCGTCAAAGGCGACTTCGATGTGCTGCGAATCTGCTGTACGTGTCAATCGCGGTGTCGTGACGGTGCCGGTAAATAGCCATGGCGTTGCAGGAACTAACGCAGGTGTGAGATAGCGTTCTTGTCGAAGTCGCTGGGCGATGTCTTTGCGGTTTTGTAGCAGCGCCACCATACTAAAGTGGATATGTCCGGCACTCGCCTGCGTGCGCGTGATGCTGATTTGATTCAGAATCTCTTCACTTTTCCAAGACTTGTCGCTGTCATCAATTCGGCTGGTGTACAGACCCGGCCAAACGTGGCGTCCTGTGGTATTTTGAAGCTTCCAATAGTCCTGCAAGACTTGGAACGCTTGGGCGGGTTGCTCGATAGGCCAATACAATTGTGGCGCAAGATAATCGAGCCAACCACGTGCTAGCCACAACTCGACATCGGCATACAATTTATCGTATTGACTAAAGCCCGTGATTCCCGGCGGTAAACGATCTGGCCGCCCGATCCCAAATGGACTAATGCCAAATTTCACCCACGATTTTTCTTGACGTAGCTTGTGTGCGATGTTTTCGACCAGATGATTGACATGCTGGCGGCGCCAGTCGGCACGCGAGAGAGCGCCCCCTTCGTTTTGATACCGCAGCCAATTCTCTTCGTCAGGGAAATCGACTTCTTGGCCTGTCGCGTCTTTGATCGGGTAGGGATAAAAATAGTCATCAATGTGAACTCCGTCGATATCATATCGGCGTACTACATCCATGATCACATTGAGGGTTTGCGTCGCGGCGTCAGCATCAGAGGGATCCATCCATAGTAAATCGCCATATTTTTTGACAGCGGATGGTTTTTTGTTGCTGATATGTTGTGGGCTGAGCTTAGCTTTTGAAAGCGCGGTCTTGGCGCGATAGGGATTAAACCAAGCGTGTAATTCCAGACCCCGCTGATGCGCTTGGGTTATCCAAAACTGCAAAGGATCGTACCAGACTTGTGGCGCCCGACCTTGTTCACCGTTTAGATATTCGCTCCAAGGTTCCAGTGTCGAAGGATAAATAGCATCTGCGCTAGGTCGCACTTGCAAGATGATGGCATTGAGTTGAATCGCTTTGGCCTGATCGAGAATCGCGATGATCTCAGCCTGTTGTTGCTCGCTACTTAGACCAGGTCGACTTGGCCAATCGATATTGGATACCGTTGCGACCCATGCCGCGCGGAATTCTCGCGGTGCCGCTGGTGCAGCTGCTAGTGCTGTCGGCACCAAATCTTGAGGCGCGGATGCGGTTTTCGGGTTTGAGGTTTCCTGAGTCTTACTAACGGGAGCTTGCACCGCTGTGGTACAAGCACTGAGTAAGAATAGCATTACAAATAGTAGTAAGAAACCGACGAAGAGGTTGCCAATTTGCTTGACTGTCTTGCTGTTGATACGTGTAAGAACGGACGTCTTTGGAAGGTGAAAATTCATCATTTTCGCAGGTAAAAGAAAAGGGGGGAGACAGACATTACACTTTAATAAACCACGATTTTTTCCACATCAAATAGGCAATCGTCAGCATCAGTAAATTAAACAGTATGGCGAACAACAATGACGCATTGTAAGCAGAAATCGGAAGTGTCGTCAGCGGTGTGAATAAGGTTTTTTGTAAAGATATTACACTGCCATCACTTTGCCCAATCTGAACAAACCCCATCAGCTTGGCCAGCAGACTTGCTAGTGCGAACAGAAATAGCGCATTGAGTCCATACATTGTGAATGGCAAATTGAGTGTGCGCATCCTTTGTTTTAAGGTGAGTGACGTGCTGGCATCGAGCAGGTAGTAAAACACGGTGAAAGCGAGTACTGCCCAACCTGTCATCAAGACGCAGAAAGAGCTGGTCCATAAGCTCTTATTAATCGGCATTAAAAGGTGATCCATCACTTGGCCTAGCGCGATGCAAATACTACCGAACATGATGAGCGCGAAAACCTGCTGGCGTGGCGGTATCGGGCTATTTATCAAACGTCCAGTCAATACACCAAACAGCACACTCGCAGTCGCAGGCAAAGTGCTAAACATGCCTTCCGGATCCCAGGTCTTGGATTTTTTCCAGAGATGTCCCTCCATGAGGGTGCGATCCAACCAAGCACCGAAGTCTCGTCCGGGTTCTAGTATGCCTCGTCCCCAAACGCCCTCGGCGTCAGGCACCGGCACTAGTAACATCACACAAGTATAGACAGTGAGAATGGCGACGATCCACATACATTGCTGACGCCACGAGAAGAAAATAAGGATAGCGCCGGCCAGCATGATGGTTAGCGCGATGCGTTGCAATACGCCAGGAATGCGTAGACTCAAGAGATCAAAGCTAGGGATGAAGTTGAGGCTAAGACCGATTAAGAAAATAATCGCCGCACGGCGTAATAATTTCGAATAGTGTTGGCGTCGATGTTCGGGAGAAAGAGGTTTATTTGCGAGTGATAATTGCAGCGAAACGCCGACGATAAAAAGGAAGAATGGAAAGATACAATCGGTCAGAGTCCAACCTGACCAGGCGGCGTGTGCCAGTGGCGGATAGAGGTGCGCCCAGTCACCAGGATTATTCACTAAGAACATAGCGGCAATCGTCATCCCGCGAAAGGCGTCTAAGGATAGTAGTCGTGGCTTGGCAGCGTGCATTGTCGATTCTCACCAAAATTTGGAAGAAAGAGGACGTTTGCACGCCCTCTTTCTAGATTCACCAGTCTTGGGGATAAGGTGAACAGTAAAACGTCTCAAATGTGGGGAATTGAGGCGCCTATTCTTGACGTAGTACAGTTCAATTGGCATTAGCTGAATAGTCACGGAAGAATGAAGTCTATGTTTTCATCTTTTACGATTTGATGCGATTGATTTTTTGATCATGACGTATAGGTAAAAGTTATGCACTCAACTATCAAGATCGGCATTCTCCAAAAAAATCCATACACTAGCGTTATAGGCAGATGCTAAAAAACCATAGGCGATTGCTCATCCATGCCCTTAGACTACGACTTTGTAGCCTCAACATGGTTTACCCGAACACTTGAGCAAATGAGGGCACTTAGGATGATTACTGTTAGATCGATGCACCGTCAAATTTGCCTTGTATTTATCGGGTGTGGTTTGCCCTTTGTATCTGCACAAGCACAGCAGAGTTTGCCGCAAAGTGTGACCCTAGCCTTGCAGCAGGCAGGCGTACCCACTTCTGCATTGGCGGTGATGGTACAGCCTGTCGATCGTAGCGCACCCAAATTGGCGATACATGAGGACGTCCCTATGAGTCCAGCATCGACCATGAAATTGGTCACTAGCGGAGTGGCCTTGGAAGAGCTGGGGCCGACCTATAAATGGAAGACGCAATTGCTCAGCGACGTCTCATCGAAAATACCATCGAAAATGCCATCAAATAGGGGGGCGAATAAAAATACTTTGCGCGGCCCCTTGTACTTGCGTGGCGGTGGGGCACCTGACTTGAGTTGGGATCGCCTCGGTATGATGTTGAGAACACTTTACGATCAAGGTATTCATCGTATTGAGGGGGATCTGATACTCGATCGTAGCTTTTTTCAACCGAGTCGTTTTGATCTGAACTTGCCCCCATTTGATGAGACACCGGACGCGTACTACAACGTGATTCCGGATGCCTTGCTGGTGAATAGTAATTTGACGAGTTTTGAACTCGACAGTACACAGAAAAAAATGCAAACGCGCTTGTCTTCGCCGATGGCGCGAGTACGACTCAATAACCGCATGACTGTTGGAGACTTTCCTTGCGCGCAGTGGGAAGAACGTTGGATTCCGCCTACCATCAAAACCGATCGCCGACATCGCACCACAATCACCTTAAGCGGCGAATTTCCGCGCGATTGCAAGATCACAAATAGTCTCAATATCCTTGATCGCAACTTGTATATCGAGAGCCTGGTGCGCCAACTCTGGACCGAAATGGGCGGGCAATGGAAAGGGCAGGCTATCGATGGCCTTGTGCCTCCGACCGCCACCGTCTTGGTCGAAAAATCCTCGGATAGCTTGGCGGACAATCTTAGAATCATCAATAAACGCTCTGACAATGCCATGACGCGCTTATTGTATTTAAGCTTAGGTACCGAGTTGAGCGCTGGGGTGAGTACGAAGGTCACAGGTGTGACTAGCTTCGATGCGGCAGAGGAGCGCGTACGTCAATGGATGCGTCAGCAAGGGATTGATGACCAAGGTTTTGTGATCGAGAATGGCTCTGGTTTGTCTCGCAGCGAACGTATCTCTGCCAAACAAATGAGTTCATTTTTACTGCATCTAAGTCAAAGCAATTGGTTTCCTGAATTTAGCGCTAGCCTGCCGATTGTGGCGGTGGATGGCACTATGCGTAAGCGCTTAGTCGGGACAGTGGCTGCGGCGCGCGCCCGTATTAAGACCGGAACCTTGCGCGATACCGTGGCGGTGGCTGGTTATGTACGCGATCAACAAAATCGGCATTGGGTTGTCGTCGGTATGATTAATCACGAGTACGCAGCAAAAGCGCGACCTGCACTCGATGCTTTGATTGCGTGGGTGGCATCGGGTGTCGAGAGTGAAGCAGTGCAAGCTCAAGCAGCAGCGGAACCTTTGAGTCGCCAATAGTCAGTTAGCGCACCTCTACAATAGGCGTAGCGGAATTAACTAGAGAAAGAAGTGTTCTAGCGAAAGGCAAAGCCCGTCATATCAATGGCGGGTGTTTCCCCACAAATCACACTGCGCAATAAGCTCGCACTGCCGCAGGCCAAAGTCCAGCCGAGTGCGCCGTGACCGACATTTAAATACACATTGGCAATAGGCGATCTACCCACGATAGGAACACCGGTAGGCGTCGCTGGACGCAAGCCCGCCCATGGCGATAATTGCTGTGCATCGTTTAAGTTTCCGCTCTCGGGAAATAGAGTGTGAGTCGCCTTGATCAGTTCGGTAATCGCTTTTGGCTCGATGCGTAAATCGTGACCAACCAACTCGACCCGACCCGCCACGCGCAGACGATCACCAAGGCGTGCATAGACAATTTTTTGGGACAGATCGGTGATGGAAATATGTGGCGCTGATGCGCTATTCGTATCGTGAATCGGCACAGTAATGCTATAGCCCTTTAATGGGTATACCGGGAGTCGAAAGCCGAGCATGCTCGCAAAGTGCGCGCTTTCTATCCCCATGGCGACGACAAAATGATCTGCGGTATGACGCGTTGTTGTAGAGTTTGTTGCAGCCTCCGTTTGGCGTATGTTGATATGACTTATCTTACCGCCGACGAGGTGTGCCGACTCGACACGTGTGTTGGAAAAAAACTGAAAGCGCGGTGATTGCGCCATGACAGACAACAAGTGTTGGCAAAAACTTGCACAGTCTCCGACTTCTTCTGCCGGTGTGTAGACACCAGCGAGCCAGCGGTCTTGAGCGTGTGCTAAAGCGGGCTCCAATTCCATACATTGGGCGATGCCTAAGATCGACTGCTGACAACCATATTGCGCTTGAAACGCAATCTGAGCCTCCGCCGCGTCGATGGATGCTTGGTCGCTCAGCATTACTAATTTGCCAGAGGTTTGATGTTGAAAGTCAAACCCATGTTGTGAGCGAATTTGCTCGATTTGTATTTGACTGAGTTGCGCCAAGCTGAGCAGTTGACGGCTACTGATATTGGCTCTCTGATGATTGCATGCCATTAAGAATTGCCATAACCATTGCCACAAAGCTGGATCAAGCTGCGGTTTAAGGCGCAGTGGCGAATGCTGACTGAATAGATACTCAGGCCACTTTCTCCAAATCGATGCATCGGCCAATGGGGAAACATAGGAATAGCTGAGCTGCGCGCCATTGCCCAAGCTAGTCATTTGCGCGACTTGAGCCTGTTCTTCGATCAGACTAACTTCATGTCCGGCCATTAATAATTCATAAGCCGTAGTAACGCCGATAACACCGGCTCCGAGAACGCAACTATGCATACGATTCGTGTTGTAATTAGAAGAGAAGATTCAAAATAATGATCAGATAAGGTCGCTTTGCTCGGCCTTACTCATTCACACTTGCGCTCATTGTCGCTAGCTTCCACTGTGCTTTTAGCGGCTCCAACGGCGCTTCACTGACCACCACTTTCGCACCTAAGGAAATGGCATCGTAAAGTTTGACAATGTCGACAGAGCGCATACGGATACAACCAAAACTAGCTGCTGTCCCCAATAGACTTTCTTGTGGCGTGCCATGAATGTAGATAAAGCGCGGATAGGCATTGCGATTGCGTTCTTCTAGTCCACGTAACCACAAAACTCGAGTGACGATGGGGTCTCGTCCAGGCGCCTCTACCGGTACCACTTCGCCAGTCGCTACACGGTCTTTTAGGACACTACCGAGCGCCAAATTGTCACCAAATTTTTCAGCGATTTCCATCGTGCCGGCCGGCGTCATATAGCTGTCAGGCACATCGCCGATTCCTTTTTTTGCGGTGGAAATGAGAAAGGTTTCGCGTTCTTGACCATTTTCAATGAACAGCATTTTTTGCTCGGGCACAGATACGAGTAGCACTTGCTGCTGTGCTTTCGCATTGGTTTCGGATTTGGTCATTGAGGTGCATGCGGATAAGCTAGTTAATAGCAATGTAAAGCTGATCAATGCCATCAGCAAGCGAGAAAAAGTCCATCCCATAACTCCACCATATCAAGTACGTGAAATGCTAGGATAGACCGTCGAAACGCTTCTTACTAATGAGACTTTGCTAGGCGCGCATTACCGCAAGTTATGGCTGAGGGCTAGAGGGAGATCTAGTGTGGATAACGCGTGCCAAATCCGTGCATAAAGAATGCAGCGATTATGAAGGCTTAGGCGCCACTGACTTTTTTTCCAAAATCCGATTCTATCTTTAAAAAAGCGGTCAATATCAAGCCGGGCACTGTACAGAGACAAGCCCACATAAAGAAACTTCCATAGCCAAGATATTGGGATAAATCACCACTAAAAGCGCCCGGTATCATCATGCCTGCAGCCATGAAGCCGGTGCAAAGCGCATAGTGCGAGGTTTTTTTCGGACCGTCGGCAATCATCATCATGATCATTAAAAATGCGGTAAAGCCAAAGCCATATCCAAATTGCTCTATCGCCAGTGCGGTCGCGATGACCGTTAAATTTTCAGGTTGTACCAGCGCTAAGAAGACAAATGCTAGATTGGGCAAATGCATGGTCAATACCATAGGCCAAAGCATGCGCTTTAAGCCATGGCGCGAAATCAACCAACCGCCGAGCAAACCGCCTATCGTCAAGAAAGCGATTCCAATGATGCTATACACTACGCCAAACTCTTGATTGCTGAGACCTAAGCCGCCCTTGGCGCGCGGGTCTAGCATAAACAAGCTCACTACCTTTAAAGCCTGTCCTTCGCCGAGACGAAATAAGAGAATGAAAAGGATCGCAAAGATAATCTCCTTCTTTTGAAAGAATTCGCGAAAAGTCGCGGCAAATTCAGCGAGAACCTGTTGAGTAGTCAGCTTGCGCTCTGACGCTGCGAGGCTGCTTTGATCGCTCGTAGGACGCGGCAATATCGCAGCATGGTACAGCGTTAATGCGATAAAAATAGCAGCTACTACCATCAACACAATGGACCACGACTGAGCTATGTCTTGATTGTGCTGTGTCAATCGTCCAACAAAGATCACCGGTATGCCACCACCGACAATGTTTGCGATACGAAAAAATAAACTACGGACGCCGACGAAAGCGGCTTGCTCTGAGCTGTTGAGTGCCAACATGTAAAAACCATCTGCTGCAATATCATGGCTGGCGGAGGCAAATGCAATGAACCAAAACACCAGCAGGCTAATCGCGAAAAAATACGGCGTATGCAAACTTAAGGCGAGTGCGGTCAGTCCTGCACCGATTACCATTTGCAAGGCGATAATCCAAGTACGCTTGGTCTTGATAATGTCGATTAGAGGTGACCAAAGTGGTTTTATCACCCAAGGCAAGTAAAGTAAGCTAGTGTAAAAAGTAATGTCGCTATTCGAAATGCCTAAATTTTTGTACAAGACACTAGACAGTTGTTGCGCAATGACAAACGGGATAGCGCCAAGGAATGCCAAGCTCGGTATCCACCAAAGTCCGTTCTTTTGTGTCAAATTTGCTGTCATGAGAGTCCGTTCGAACGACGAGAGTGAAGGTCAACGAATTGAGTTAAATTGAGTTAGCTTCGCAAGTGTCATAGGTGGCATCGAACTACGCCAATCACTTGTTGTGCTAACGGTATGCGTTAGGCTTATACACTAGCATAGATAGCGGCGATGTAATCTCGACAGTTGTTGGGGCGATCACTTCCCAACAACGACAGGGCTGCGCAGTTTGCACCGATTTTTATTTCTGATTCTAGGGCTTAATAACACTTAAATTGGGAGTGCGAATGCGGAAAAACGGGCACAGGGCTAGGCTATCGCTGAAGGAAAGCATCTTTGAAAAGATGCTTCGTTGCGTCAGCGAGCAGCATACTGCTCGAAACCCTGACTTCACCGTCAAGGCGCACCGCAGTGAATCTTAAACTGCGGCACTGCAAGCGACTTGCAACAACGCCATGTGCCCGCGAGTTTATCCAATTCGCCCATTCCCGAAGGGTTCAAACCAAAACACCGGATGGACAGCGAGAGGTTTATTTCTGCTCTTGTCGAGACACCAGCCTCAGCGGCGAACTACGCCTTGCCATCCACCTTTTGGCTTGAACGCATCTCCCGATTTAATTGTTAACAGGCCCTAGACAGAAATGGTAGCAAGTCAGGCACGGCTTGGTTCTTAATTGAACTGTTTAAAATCCGGCTTACGTTTTCGGAAAAATGCCATCATCGCTTCGCGCGCTTCTGGCTGTGACAACATTGCACCGAAGTGGGCATTTTCTTCGCTCATCTTGTCGCGGATTGCTTTCGGCTGATTTGCTTTCATCAAACTCCCGGTCAAGTGTATGGACTTTACTCCTTGGGCTGCCATCTTAGCGCTGTGTTGCTCTAACAGTGAATCGAATCACCTTAACTCATGCCCAAATGTCAGCGAGGGCTGACGTTAATTCTGTAGAGTTAATTTGCAGAGAATAGCATTGATGCAGCTATGCCCTTGGCAAGTTCGCTTCTATCGCGGCTATCATTTCGGCCAAATTTGCGCGTTTAGAAATGCCAGGGCGGCCCCCAACAATACCGTCTAACGCTTGTACTTCACTTGGTGACACCATCGCAGTGAGATAGACAAACGGAATGGTGGCGGTGTGTACATCCGCGGCAAGTGCTGCAAGGACGGCACCTCCATCCATTTCAGGCATATCGATATCACATAGAATTAAGTCAGGCAATTCAGCCTTAGCGATTACGTGCGCGACCTGAGGTTCTGCACAAAGAATTAATTGATAATGGTTACCCAGCATACGCTGCAGATAATTGAGAACCATTTCATCATCATCAATGGCGAGAATACGAATAGTGGACATAGCTCATGTTTCCTGTAGTTTTGAGACGAAGATCAGGCGATATCGCCATCTTCGCCGAGATGTTCTTCAATGATGGGAACTTCTCTCAGATGTTTTTTCAACTCTTGTGCTTGAATATGCTTTCTCTCAAGCGTTTCAGTTTCGGTTTCGATTAGTTTACATTGTTGGGCAGCCCACGAAAAGCCATACAACGAAAAACTTCCTGACAGCTTATGCGCTATGCTGCGCACCTTTTCGCTATTGCTGTCGATGATGGCCTTTTCTAAATCGGTAACGAGCGTAAAGCGTGAACTTAAATATATTTCGATATCGACGATGAGATTGGGATGAATTTGAACTTGATCCCAATCCGAAGTTTGTTGTTCGATCGTGGGTGTAATTGCCATTAAATTCAGTAATTCTTCTACTGAAGCCGGTTTGCTAAGACAATGGTCAAAGCCTAGGTTTAAGAAACGCCTATGGCTCTCGATCCCGTCATCAGAGGAGAATGCGACAATGAAACTCGGTTGTTGCTGTCGTGCCTGTTGTAAGTTGCGGATCGCACCCAGCGCATCGATACCATTCATAACAGGCATTTCTATATCCATCAGAATGAGATCGGGTCGTTGTTGCAGGCAAGCATACCAGCCAAATTTCCCATTCAACGCAGTTTGCACGCCAACCCCAAATCGCGCTAACTGATGGTGAATGACCTTGGCATTGTAGATGTCGTCATCGACCATTAATACACACGGTTGTCCGTCACGTTGAACTTTGATGATTGCTTGGTCAGGTTCTGCCGAAACGATTCCTTGATCGTAACTGGGGGTAATCAAAGTTCCGCGATACGCTGGTAAACTTAAGGTCAATGTTGTTCCCTCAGTTTCGGATGTTCGCATCGCTAAATCACCATTTTGCACCCTCGCTAATAGGCTGGAGGAATAGGTGCCAAGTCCAGTGCCGCCTTCTTTACCTAAGGTTGCATACTTTTCAAAGAAATTAGCCCGCAAAGTTTCTGGTACTGTTGTGTCGTTGTGGATGCTGAGTTTTACCATCTCGCTTTGTTCGATAAGCAGAGAAACCACCGATTGATCGCTAGCAGCTTCAATCGCATTTTTGACTAAATTCGCGACACAAGAATAGCAAAGTGAAGTATCTGCCCAAACCCATGTCGCTTGTTCGCGCTCAATAAATTGAAATTTGAGATGTTTTGCAGTTGCATGGACACGTAAATCGTCGATCACCGTATTGATGATGGCAGTGAGATTGGTGGCCTCGGCATGAAGTTGGTATTGACCTTTTTCCATTCGATAGAGATCAAGCGATAAGTTCACCATATTCAAGGCTCGCCGTGCTGCCCCTTCAATCATTTGCAATAACTCTTCACTGCCTTCGGCATTTTGTCTCAGCAAGGCTGGTGCGGCAGCAATACTGGCGAGCGGGGTCTTGAGATCATGGCGCGCAATACGCTCTGCATCTTCACGGGCCAAAATCGCTTGTCTGAGGTCGGCATTCTTTTGATCGAGTTCAATGGCACGGGCGGCCAATTCAGCCCGTAAACGTTCAGAGCACATCATCAAGAAAGCCGTTGTACCGATGACTGGGAGAATCGAAGTGCTAATAGGGGTCAGGACATTGATGAAATGTTCATTCGATAATATAGTCTGTGCGTCGCGTAAATACATGGCGTAATACACAGCGCGAAAACCCATGAAACAGATCAACACTAAGAAGATGCCAGCAAGACAGATTCGACCTATCGCTCCGCGCGACTGTCTATGCTTGACTAGGCTATAGCTAGAAGCAGCCATAGCAGTGTTCCAAACTAACGCCGCAATACAAACTCGGACCCATAATAAGGGGGCGACGACAGTGAACCATGTTAAAGCAAAGGCACCGATTGCTGCGGGCAAAAAAATCCAAGGCGTATCGGGCAGATGGTCAAAACGACGTATCGAGCGCCAGTAGAGGGTAAATCCGAGAAAAATTGACGTATTTCCGACGGGAAGCAACAGCCAAACAGAGTCTGGGCTCTGTGCAGCTAAAAGTAAAACACCACCCGCCGCAAGTAAAGTACCGATGCGCCAATCGGTGGCTGCAGGACGAATCTGTCGCGACAAGCCACGATGCATGAGCCCTAGAATAGCGCCGTTGAGCAGGGCGAAGGCAGTGGTAAGTATGAGTGCGGTACGAGGATCCATATTTGACAAATTTCACGTCAGTTCAACATGAGGTGAAGATCGGGGAAATCGTCAAGACTGTCAAGTCGTTAGGGGTATTTTGGATGATGATTGATGTGGAGATGGCGGTTTCGACGTATTTATACGAAATTGATCGACGTGCAAGTCTTAGAATCTTGCATTCGATCAGAGCCATTTCTCCACTAAGGATTTGATCAATTTCCCCATAAGTTAACTAGTTCTTTGTTAGCGTGAGGGGAAATTCCATTTAGTTGAATTGTTTAAAGTCCGGCTTACGCTTTTGGAAAAATGCCATCATTGCTTCGCGGGCCTCGGGTTGTGACAACATTGCACCGAAGTGAGCATTTTCTTCATTCATCTTGTCACGGATCGCTTGTGGCTGATTTGCTTTCATTAAGCTCTTCGTCAGACGTATGGATTTCGCTGGCAGAGCAGCGATTTTAGCGGCTTGTTTTTCTGCATAGGGTAGCAACTCTTCGAGCGGCAACACCTTATTAATAAAGCCCATTTCAAATGCTTCTTGCGCCAAGAATGCTTCGCCAAGTAATAATTTTTCTGCAGCGCGCTGATAGCCAACGATTTGCTGAAATACCATGCTTGATGCATATTCCGGGCAAAGGCCGAGTGGTGTGAACGGCATGGAGAACTTGGCATTGTCAGCCGCATAAATCATATCGCAATGCATCAAAAGGGTGGTGCCGATTCCAACGGCATTTCCAGCCACAGCAGCGATCATCGGCTTTTGTGCATCGTTTAAAGCATGCATGAATTGATACACCGGTGGCATTTCTTCAGAAGCTAAACTACCAGCATGTTTCATGAAGTCTTCCAGATCATTCCCCGCAGTGAAAACCTCTGGTTTGCCCGTTATTAAGATCACGTTGACGTTTTTATCGTCGTTGGAGGCATTAATTGCATCCGCCATCGCTTGATACATACCGAAAGTAATCGCGTTTTTCTTTTCTGGACGGTTGAAATTGATGGTCAAAATACCGTCGTTGATGTGGGTCAGAATTTCCATGATGTCTCTTGAATTAGTTAGGTTGTGCGGATGGCCGATGTTTGTTTTGTTGGATCAACCATTGTAAAGCTTGTTGCCACAAGCTGTGTCGAAACTCCGCTCTAAAAAAGCCGAAGTGACCGATCCGTTTTGCTTGGATATCCTGCGGCTGAATATAACGACGTTCGATCGGTGCATGGCTGAAATAGTCATGTAGGCCATCGATGTTTCTGCGCCCCATCATTTCATCATCGGTAAAGCTCATGCTGAGAATCGGCGCGGTAAATTGTCGATGATAGGTGAGCATCGCCGAGCCATTTTCATCGACGAAATAGCGCTTGTCTTTGCACCAGCGAGACCATTGATAAATAACACCTTTAGGAAGGTTGCCCACTTTACGTAATTTCTTGCCTGGGAAATAACCGCAAACACTTGTGTACAAAGGAACCAGAAAATACCAGAGTAGCCATACCATCCGTTTCGTTGGAGGCGCGTTATGACGCCAGTAACCAGTGCCCGAACCGACGGTCAACATACCATCGATAAGATGATTGTCAGGCAACAGACCTGCAAGCTGTCCACCGAGTGAATGACCGATGACGAGTAACGGAACATCGCTGCGCCAAGCCCGCGCAGCCAAGAGTGCAGAGTTGTAATCTAGCTCGGCCCAATCACTGATATCAGCATCAAAACCACGCAAAGAATTGGCAAACTGCGGCGGCACAGATTCACCCATGCCGCGATAGTCAAAACTCAACACAGCAAAGCCATGTTCACACAAGAACTCAGCAAACGGCGCGTAAAACTGCTGCTTAACACCCATCGCTGCAGGCATCAATACAACGGCCCGCACAGCACCTGATGGCGAGTATTTTCGTCCAACCAGACGCGTGCCATCTTTAGCAATAACTACAGCGGTTTCAATCGTACTCATAGCGACTCCGTAAAAAAACCGCACAGTGTTAGGTGTGCGGTTTAGTTTCTTGCAAAGTATTCGATAGTAAAGCTTTGTTTGCCGCAGAAATTCCAGCTCAGGGATGCAGCGCAAGGCGCGAGGCGCAGCAATATGTCGATATTGCGAGTACCTTATTTGCAACCTCGACGCCGCGATACGCCCTGAGGTGGGATTTATGCGGTAAACAAATTACATGCGCTCAAATATCCCTGCCGCGCCCATACCCGTCCCCACACACATCGTCACCATACCGTACTTCAACTTATTACGTTGCAAAGCATGGATAGTCGTGGCGGAGCGAATCGCACCTGTTGCGCCCAGTGGGTGACCCAAGGCAATCGCGCCGCCCATAGGATTCACTTTGGCTGGGTCGAGACCAAGGTCTTGTACCACTGCCAAAGATTGTGCTGCAAACGCTTCATTCAATTCGAACCAGTCGATTTGATCTTGTGTAATGCCCGCTGCTTTACAAGCCGCTGGAATCGCTTCTTTAGGACCAATACCCATGATTTCTGGTGGAACGCCGCGTACTGCGAAGGAGGCGAAACGTGCCAATGGCGTCAGGTTGAATTGCTTCAAGATTTTTTCGCTAACCAAAATCAAAGCACCTGCGCCGTCGGAAGTTTGTGAGCTATTACCTGCAGTCACAGAACCTTTTGCCGCAAATACTGCTTTGAGTTTTGCTAGACCTTCGAGCGATGTATCTGGACGTGCACCTTCGTCGCGACTCACGGTACGTGTTTTGAGTTCGATTTCGCCTGTGAGCAAATTCGGTACACGGTCGATGATTTCGAAGGGTGTCGTTTCAGCGTCGAAGTAACCAGCTGCTTGCGCCGCCAATGCACGTTGATGGGATTGCAGTGCGAAAGCATCTTGTGCTTCACGGCTGACTTTCCATTGTGCTGCGACTTTTTCTGCTGTTAAACCCATGCCGTAAGCGATACCGGCGTTTTCATCTTTCAAGATCGCCATGTTCATCGATGGATTGCTACCCATCATAGGAACCATGGACATGGATTCCACACCTGCTGCGATCATCACATCGGCTTGGCCAACGCGAATACGATCTGCTGCCATAGCGACTGCTGTGATACCAGAAGCGCAGTAACGATTGATCGTCACACCGCCGATCGTATTTGGCATGCCAGCCAAAAGCACGCCCATACGAGCGATATTTAAGCCTTGCGCGCCTTCTGGGAAAGAACAACCAACGATGGCGTCTTCGATCAGTTTAGGGTCAAGATTTGGCACTTGCGCCAAAGCGGATTTCAATACCCCGACCAGCAAGTCATCTGGACGTGTGTTGCGGAACATACCACGGCCCGATTTACCGATAGGGGAACGAGTTGCCGCGACGATGTAAGCGTCTTGTAATTGAGTAGTCATTGTCGTGTCCTCGATTAGTTACGTACTGGTTTGCCGGTTTGCATCATGCCCATGATGCGCTCTTGCGTTTTTGGATGATTTAATAATTCCATAAACGCTTTGCGTTCCATGTCGAGCAACCATTGTTCGCTGACCATGCTGCCGTTGTCGATGTCGCCACCGGAAACGACTTCCGCAATCATTTTGCCGAGCTTAAAGTCATGCGCAGAGATGAAACCACCGTCACGCATATTGATCATTTGTGCGCCGATGGTCGCGATACCATGACGGCCAGTGACTGGTACCAGCTTGCGCATAGGTGGACGATAGCCAGCGTCAAACATCGCGCGTGCTTCGACTTTAGCAACATGCAATAATTCATACGCATTGAAAACGATGACGTCGTTTTGATCGAGGTAACCCATCTTCTGTGCTTCTAAGGCTGACTTAGATACATTCGCAGTTGCTGCATTCGTGAAGTAGTTCTTCAAGAATTGCAGGAGGTCTGTACCTTTTGCATCTTTGGCTGCGCGTACTGCGGCTTCTTTCAGACCGCCACCGCCTGGAACCAGACCTACGCCAACCTCAACTAAACCGATATACGATTCCAAAGCTGCTACACGTTTTGATGCGTGCATCATCAGTTCGCAACCGCCACCGAGTGCTAAACCAGCAACCGCAGCGACCACAGGAACATTCGCATATTTCAATGCTTGGTGCGCATTTTGCAATTGAGAGATTGCTGGCTCGATGGCTTTCACACCACCAGACATAAACAATGGCAACATTGCTTGCAAATCTGCACCGGCAGAGAAAGCACCGCCTTCAGCTGCATCAGCGTGCCAGATCACCAAACCTTTGAAATTTTTCTCAGCTTCTGCCAAGGCTTTTTCCATACCAGCGACAACGCCTGGGCCGATCACATGCATCTTCGTTTTGAAGGACAGGATCAAGACATCATCATTCTGATGCCAGATACGGACAGATTCATCTTCAAAGAATGTCACGCCTGCGGTAGCGCCAGTTGCGGCGCCTTCACCCATTACTGGTGCACGGAATGCTTGACGATCGTAGACTGCCAAACCTGAACGTGGTGCGAAGGTGTTGCGGCTGATAGACCAAGAACCTGCGGAGCTATGTACGCCAGCGTTGTCAGCGACCGGGCCTTCAAATACCCAAGCTGGCAAAGGTGTTGCGCACAACGCCTTACCTGCATCGATGTCTTCCTTGACCCAAGTGGCAACTTGCTGCCAACCGGATGCTTGCCATGTTTCGAATGGACCGACATTCCAGCCAAAGCCCCAACGCATAGCGAAGTCGATATCGCGTGCATTGTCAGCAATCGTCGCGCCATGAATCGCGATGTAGTGGAAAGCGTCGCGGAAAATAGACCACAAGAACTGTGCTTGCTTGTTAGTCGATTCACGCAAGGATTTCATCTTCTTGACAGGATCTTTTTCCTTCAAGATGCGGCCAACCAAGTCGTCAGCCTTAGCGCCACCAGCAACATAAGTGCCGCTAGCGAAATCTAAACGCTGAATATCTTTACCAACTTTCTTGTAGAAGCCTGCACCTGATTTGGAGCCGAGTGTGCCTGCTGCCACCAATTTTGCCAACACTTCTGGTGTTTTATAAACAGCGAAGAATGGATCATCTTGCAAGTTGTCTTGCATAGTTTTGATCACGTGCGCCATGGTGTCGAGACCAACCACGTCTGCAGTACGGAAAGTACCAGAAGAAGCGCGACCGAGTTTTTTACCAGTCAAATCATCGACCACGTCAACGCTCAGGCCGAATTGTTCTGCTTGATAGATGGTTGCCAACATGCCGAAAATACCAACGCGATTCGCGATGAAGTTCGGTGTGTCTTTAGCGTGAACCACGCCTTTACCCAAAGTCGTCGTCAAGAATCCTTCGAGTTGATCGAGAATATCAGAACGTGTTGCTGCAGTTGGGATCAATTCGACCAAGTGCATATAGCGTGGTGGGTTGAAGAAATGAACGCCGCAGAAACGCTCTTTCAAGCCAGCGTCGAAACCTTCAGACAAAGCAGTGATCGACAAACCGGATGTGTTAGAAGCGAAGATCGCATTTGGCGCGATATGTGGCGCTACTTTCTTGTACAGATCATGTTTCCAATCCATACGCTCTGCAATCGCTTCGATAATTAAATCGCAGCCAGCCAAGACATCGAGGTTGTCTTCGTAGTTAGCGACTTCGATCAATGCTGCATCGTCTTTGTCACCGAGTGGCGCTGGGTTGAGTTTTTTCAGATTCTCAATCGCTTTGAGAACGATGCCGTTTTTCGGACCTTCTTTAGCTGGCAGGTCGAATAAAACGACAGGAACTTTGGCATTGATACAGTGCGCAGCAATTTGCGCTCCCATCACACCTGCGCCGAGCACGGCGACTTTTTTGACGATGAAATTAGGCATTGGATTACCTTTACATTAAATTCAAACTTGGTTGGGGGTATTGCAAAACAATTGATCTACACTTTTTATTCCCCCTCTCCCGCAAGCGGGAGAGGGGTTAGGGGGGGGAGTTCAGCATACTCAACAATTATTACTAGCTGATTGCTCATTCAATTCGAGAAAAAATAAGCTTCATCTTTCTCAAGCACCCTCACCCCAACCCTCTCCCGCTTGCGGGAGAGGGGGAACTGAAAAACTATTTAGAATAAATCGGCTTCTAAGGACAATAAATTCGCAGAACCAGAACGTGCCTGACGGATGCACATTGCTGTTTCTGGGTATAAGCGTGCGAAGTAGAAACGGATCGTTGCCAATTTCGCTTTGTAGAAGGTGTCGTCAGAATCTTGTTTTGCCAAAGCGATTTTCGCCATTTGTGCAAAGAAGTAGCTGTAGACCAGATGACCAGCAACGCGCAGATACGGAACCGCAGCAGCGCCAACTTCATCAGGATTTTGGAACGCCTTCATACCGATTTCCATCGTCAGTTTGGTGACTTTGTCGCCGAGCTCTGCCAACGGTGTGACGAACTCAGACATTGCTTCATCGGTACCATTTTCTTCAACGAAAGCTTGTACTTTTGCACCGAATTTACGGAGTTTTGCGCCGTTGTCTTGCAAAATTTTACGACCCAATAAATCCAGTGATTGCACCGTATTCGTACCTTCGTAGATCATGTTGATACGGGCATCGCGTACATATTGTTCCATACCCCATTCAGCGATGTAACCGTGACCGCCGAATACTTGCAAGCATTCAGAAGTGGCTGTCCATGCGTTGTCGGTGATGAAGGCTTTAATGATCGGTGTCAATAAAGCGACTTCGTCCGCGCATTCTTTACGTACTTCTTCGTCCGGGTGATTCAGTTCTTTGTCGAGTTGTAATGCAACGTAAGAACAGAAAGCACGTCCACCTTCGGCCCAAGCTTTTGCTGTCAACAACATGCGACGTACGTCAGCGTGAACGATAATTGGATCCGCTGGTTTGTCCGGTGCTTTAACGCCTGACAAGCTACGCATTTGAATACGGTCTTTAGCGTAGATCAAGGCATTTTGATAAGCGACTTCAGTCAAGCCCAAACCTTGCATACCGACGCCTAAACGTGCCGCGTTCATGAACACGAACATCGCGTTCAAGCCTTTGTGTGGTGCGCCGATCAGCGTGCCGACTGCGCCATCCAAATTCATCTGGCAAGTGGAATTGCCATGGATACCCATTTTTTCTTCGATCGCGCCGCAGAAAATAGGATTACGTGCACCGATGCTACCATCAGCATTCGGCATGAATTTAGGTACGAGGAAGAGGGAAATACCTTTAGAACCTTCAGGTGCATCTGGCAAGCGTGCTAACACCAAGTGAATGATGTTTTCTGCGCAGTCATGTTCACCCGCGGAGATAAAGATTTTCGCACCAGTGATTTTGTAAGTGCCGTCGCCTTGTGGTTCTGCTTTAGAACGCAGCATGCCGAGATCAGTACCGCAGTGTGGCTCAGTCAAACACATGGTGCCTGTCCATTCGCCAGAAGTCAGCTTTGGTAAGTACTGTGCTTTTTGTTCAGGTGTGCCATGCTCATGCAAACATTCGTAGGCGCCGTGTGACAAACCTGGGTACATAGTCCAAGCCTGATTACCGGAGTTCATCATTTCGTACATGGAATTGTTCATCACCAGTGGCAAACCTTGACCACCGTATTCTGGGTCGCAAGAGAGTGCAGGCCAGCCCGCTTCCACGTATTGCTGATAGGCTTCTTTAAAACCTTTTGGTGTAGTCACGCTGTGCGTGGTTTTGTCATGGTGACAGCCTTCGCGATCACCGGAGTGATTGATAGGGAAAATCACTTCGGAACAAAACTTGCCACCTTCTTCCATGACTTGATTGATAATGTCCGCATCAATTTCAGCGTACTTTGGCAATTCTTTCAGTGCCGCTTCTACCCCCAACAATTCGTGTAAAACGAACTGCATATCGCGTAACGGAGCGATGTATTGACCCATGATTTATCTCCTCTGGACTAAATAAGTTTTAAATAAGTTCTAAATAAGCTTTGAAAATTTAAGTACTGAAAATCTATCTTGCCTTATGCCGCCGATTTGAGTGGTGCATAAGATTGAATCATTCGTTCAAAACCTGTTTCAGCACGATTAACACTGCCAGATTTTTTTAAAAACCGTGCGTCGTGGTGTAAAGCTAAAATCAATCCATACATTTCATAAACGATTTGTTCTGGATCAACCTCTCTCTGCAAATGTTGGAATTCTTGCGCCTGCATAGTGGCACGTAACAGTGCACCTTGCCATGCATTGACCATTCCCACTAACTCATCCCGTATTGGGCCTTGGCGGTCATCGTATTCGGTTGCACCGCTGATATAAATACAGCCAGAAGCAATTTCTCGTGTCACGCGTTGCACCCACAGTGCAAACATCGAGCGCAAACGAGGTAGGCCACGAGCTTCTTTCATACTAGGATAAAAAACTTCTTGTTCAAATAAATGGTGGTACAGCTGAAGTACTGCAATCTGTAAATCTTCGCGCGAACCGAAATGTGCAAAGACGCCTGATTTACTCATATTCATTTGTTCAGCCAGCAGGCCTATCGTGAGTCCTTCCAAGCCATGACGACTGGCCGACTCTAAGGCCGTTTCAAGTATCGCTGCGCGGGTAAGTTCACCCTTACGCATAAACTTCGATGTGATATTCATGAATACAAATATTTTTCCGGTTGTCGCTGGTCGCTGCTGATTGAAGTTGCTTGCGGGTGGTTCGATTCAAAACACGCCTCAGGCAGTCTTTCGGTCATGAATCAGATCACAATAAAACGGTACTCAATAAAATAATCGAACGACCGTACTATTCAACATGCGACTTCAAAAGTCAATCGGAAAAAAGTCATTAGAATGGAATACCTATAAGACTGTGCAAGATCGCAACGCCTTGTGAATACAGGTATTACACATATAAAAATGCCATCATCCTGTCGTCACAGAAATGATGGCATTGTGCGAATTGCGAATTTGCTTAAATCCCTGTCGTTAAAACTCTTCCCACGAGTCAGTCTTTTCCTTGGCGGGCGCAGAATCGGCTTTTTCAGCTTTCAAACGTGCGGTTGACATCAAGGGCCTTCTTGCAGGGATTTTAGCGACACTTTTGACGGTGGTTCTTCGTGTCGCGGTCGGTATGTGAGTGCTGCTAACTTGGTCGATTTTAAAGACACTGACTACGTGGACTAAGTTGGCAGCCTGTTCTTGTAGAGTGGCAGAGGCAGCCGCTGCCTCTTCAACCAGCGCGGTATTTTGTTGGGTGACACTATCCATTTGCATGATGGCTTGATTGATCTGATCAATTCCACTACTTTGCTCTTGCCCGGCAGCGGTAATTTCGCTAATGATATCGCTGACACGCCTGACGCTTTGCACGACTTCTTGCATGGTGGTGCCAGCACTGTCGACCAGACGCGTCCCTTGGCCCACTTTTTCTACAGAATCATTGATTAGCTCTTTGATTTCTTTCGCTGCGCTCGCCGAGCGTTGTGCTAAGTTACGTACCTCTGACGCAACTACAGCAAAACCACGTCCCTGCTCTCCAGCACGGGCAGCTTCAACTGCTGCATTTAAAGCCAAAATATTGGTTTGAAACGCAATTCCATCAATAACACTAATAATATCGACAATTTTTTTCGATGATTCATTAATGGATGTCATCGTCGAAACCACTTCTGAAACGACACTGCCTCCTCGTTCAGCGATAGACGTCGCTGTTTGCGAGAGGACGTTAGCTTGTTTTGCATTTTCGCTATTGTGCTTGACAGTCGCGGTAATCTCTTCCATTGATGATGCAGTCTCTTCGAGTGAACTAGCTTGTTCTTCCGTGCGACTGGATAGGTCTAGATTGCCACTCGCGATTTCAGTGGCAGCACCATTAATTTGTTCAGAACCCGCCCGCACTTCAGAAACCACGGTCAATAAACTAGTATTCATTTCTCCTAAAGCACGGATTAATTGACCTGTCTCGCAGGCACTTTCTGGTTCGACTTTGCGTGTCAGATCACCTGCAGCGATTGATTGAGCCAAGCCGACTGCGTTTTTGAGTGGTGTAGAAACAATTTTCGCCAACCAAATCGCCATGAAAAATCCAATAGCAATACTGATTAACATGGCAAGGATGATCATCTTGCGAGCGCTTTGGAATAAAGTATAGCTATTGCCCGCTGCGGCCTGTCCAGCAACAATTTGGGCATCAACAATTTTGTCCAGCATGCCGCGCATTTTTTTGTTGCTATTTGAAGATTCTGTGCGGAGGAGGTGAACCGCCTCCTGTGTTTTGGACTCTTTCGCCAGATTAGCGATCTTGCCGGAAATAAGTGTGTAGTCGTTGAACGCGCTAAGCAACTCGTCGAGCGCTTTCTTATCTTCGGGGGTATCGGCGTTTTTCACAAAAGCGGTATGATTTTTGCGAAACGCTTCGATTGCTTCGCCGGTGCGTTCTTGATATTTCTTAACTTCTTCGGCATTTTCTGCGGTGGCGAGTTGTGCCTCTTGTGACCGCATCCGGGAAACGCTTTCTTTCATGCCCATACCACTAATTGAACTGGGCATCAAATCATTCCCGATTTCATCCGTGGCATGATTAAGGCTGGTTAACTGAATGATGGAGAATATACCGAGAAAACAGGTGAGCAAAAGTACTGCGATGAATCCAAGAATAAGTTTCGTGGCAATTCTAAGGTCGTAAAATGCTTGCATTTGAATCCCCCTTGAAGTAGCACTTTTATGTGCCAACCAAATTTGATCGCTAGTTAGAAGAAAGAATATTGCAGAAGATTAATATACGCTGAATTCAAATTGAATAATTGAAAAAATTTGTAAATTTAGATATTGAGTTGCGTAAATGTTTAAAATTCTTGATTCACGCGAGAGTTTGTCGATTTTGCAGATTTTCGCATCGAGTTAATCGATCAGAATATGGCTGAGTTGCCTTCTTTGACGTTTGGTCGGGCGCTGCTGTAGTTGTGCCGCAGGTTCAGTCTGGAATCGCCGCAACTCGCTCTTTTGTTGCCGTTTTGCGATACTTTCAGCCGTTTCGGCATACATGGATTGTGCAATCGTCGCGGAACCACGAATTTCGATAATTTTTACTACTTCAATTTGCCAGAGTTGCTCCGCATGGTGAATTTCTAGCAAGTCTCCAATTTTGACTGCGTGGGCTGGCTTTACTCTGAGCTCATTTTGTAAGACACGTCCAAGTTCAACCGCATTGCTGGCCAAGCTACGTGTTTTGAAAAATCGCGCAGCCCAAAGCCACTTGTCGATTCGGGTGCTGTGTAGAGAATTTGTTTGCATGGCGTGGAAGTGCGAATTAATAGTTAACGATATTGACCTAGTGTCGCAATACGCATTATTGTGCGATAAAAAAGATAAGCCAGCCTATGCTTGACGCGGCGATACAACGATTGGTGAGTCATGCAATGTGGATCAATTTGCACAGCGTCTTGTAAGCCTTGTTGTAAATGCTGCTTTAGATTTTCAGCAAAATTTTTGTCGATGATGACAATATTCGCCTCATGATTTACAAATAGACTTAGGCCATCAAAATTGCTTGAACCGACGGTGGCCCAGTCATGATCAATCACTGCGACTTTGGCGTGTAATTTAGTCTTACGGTATTCAAAAATCTTAACACCACTGGCTAACAGCTTAGAATAATAGGATTGCGCAACCGCATCTTGCCAGTCGAATTCGCCTACACCTAATAAAAGGCTGACATCAACACCACGTTGCGCCGCCTTGATCAATCCATTCCGAATTTTGCGTCCTGGAGCAAAGTAGGGATTCGCCAAAATCGCCGTGTGACGTGCCGAACCGAGTGCTTTTAAATAGGCTTTTTGTATCGTGCTCCGATTGCGTAAATTATCGCGAATCACCAGTGCGGCCTGGCTCAAGTGATGCACCGTGGTGCTGATAGGTTTGCGCAAATTGACTGCCAGTTTAAGCCTCTGCAGCAATTGTAGTTTACCCATTTTCAGCCACTGGGCAATAATTTCTGCATGAATACTCTGTACTAAGCTACCGCGCACTTGTACCGAAAAGTCCCAACGCGGAAAAGGAAGCACCTTGTTTCGCCCATCGTCTGACAGACAATCATCAATGATATTGATGCCGCCTATGAATGCAATTTCTTGGTCGATTGCCGCCAGTTTACGATGGGTGCGCGCCAGTCCGCGTCTAAACCAAGGATTGAACAGCCGGCATTGCACACCCGCTTGTTGGAATAAAGTCTGTAATGGTTGGGTATGATTGCCGCCACCGACCCAATCAATGATTAATTGCACGCAGACACCGCGTTGTGCCGCAGCGCATAAGGCATCAGAAATTTTCTGTGCACTTGGATCAGTGGCATAAATATAGGTCTCTAATAATATTTCATGTTGGGCATGATGTATTGCCTCAATTAGTGCTGCAAAAAACTGCTCGCCTGTGTGCAGTAACTGCAATTGATTGCCATCATAAAACGCCAGCCTAGACATGATGTATCTGCAAATGATTGAGTTTGAGGTCAACACAGATGGGGACGTGATCGGACAATTGCGACCAGGGCTTACCGCTTAGTACATGAGCATGTTCAACATGAAAACCCCGTAAATACACGCGATCTAAGCTCAGCCACGGCAGCCCGGCGGGGAAGGTGCGAGCATGCGTTGATGGGGATTGAAACAGGGACTTCATTGATGTCATTGCTGTGCGTTTGATGGCGACTTCTGTATGATTCTGGTGCGCGACATCAAAGGCCTCAATCACGCCAAGTTCTTTATACAAAGTGTGACTTAGACGTTGGCTCCAGTCGTTGAAATCGCCGGCAATGATGACCGGCTGATTTTTATCGACCTGTTCATGCACCTGCGTAATTAAGGCCTGAATCTGACGTCGGCGGCTGGCAGCAAATAATCCCAGATGAATGACAAAACAATGTGCCAATACGTCGCCTAATTGCACGCGTACATGCAAAATTCCTCGCTGCTCGTAAGCATGATCTGAGACATCGTGATTGGTGGAGTGCAGAATCGGTAAGCGGCTGAGTAAGGCATTGCCATGATGCCCGTGTTCGTACACGGCGTTCATACCATAGGCTGAAGTGTGCGAATCCCCCGCTAAGAATTCGTGCTGCCCCTGTTCTGGCCAGTCACTGTGTTTTTTTGCATGATGGTCATGTTGTCCCTGAACCTCTTGCAAAAATATCAGATCGGCATCCAGCAATTTAATCGCTGCTTTGAGATCATGAATGCGTGTGGTGCGACCAAATGCACTGACACCTTTGTGAATATTGTAGGTGGCAATCCGAAGTTTCATTTGCTCGCCTTTGTTAGTGCATATCGAAAATGAGTGCTAATTGAGTGCTAGTTGAGAATAGATCCGCATTATTCTCAGTGTTTTGCAAGGCCGTGCCTGTGTGGTAGTTGCAATATTGCCTCAGCATTCGATGCTGAGAAACACAAATCAGCCGCTTCCTGCAGAGGTAACCACTGATAGCGCAAATGCTCGCGTGGAGCTAGTGTAACCGAAGTTGTACGCGGCACACAAAGGCCGAAGACGTATTCCGTATTTTGCGTGATTCCGGGTGCGTAACGATGACGCCAGGTTGGGTAAATTTCATACACATTCGATAACTGCCAATCACTTAAGGTATGCGCCTGTGTGTCTATCCCAGTCTCTTCCAGCACCTCGCGCTGGGCGGTCCATTCCAGTGCTTCATCTAGGCTATCTTTGGAACCAGTCACCGATTGCCAAAAGCCAGGCTTATCTGCGCGTTCAAGCAAAAGGACTTCCAGTTCTGGAGTAAAAATGACGACTAAAACAGATTCTGGGATTTTGTATGTGCTGCTCATAATTTATTGATAGCACAGGGTCGAGTGCGTTTGGCTGAATGTGTTATCAGTATGCCATAAATTTATTACGTAAAAAAAGTAAGCGGCTCTACTATTGTTTGCAAAACGTGACATGCCAATAAAAAACGGCAGAACAAAGTCTGCCGTTTGATTTTTGTCGCGACATATTCGGTTGGAAACCGGTGCGATTTGACGTGCGCTTAAACGACTTTAGGCTCCGCCGCACGCAAACGAATATGCAATTCTTTCAATTGCTTTTCATCGACTTCAGACGGTGCTTGCGTCAGCAAACATTGTGCACGTTGCGTTTTCGGGAACGCAATGACGTCACGGATTGATTCTGCACCGGTCATCATCGTCACGATACGATCCAAGCCGAACGCCAAACCACCGTGTGGAGGCGCGCCGTATTGCAAGGCGTCGAGCAAGAAACCGAATTTCAACTGTGCTTCGTCGTCATTGATCTTCAAAGCACGGAATACTTTGCTTTGGACATCAGCGCGGTGAATACGCACAGAACCACCACCGAGTTCCCAACCATTCAAGACCATATCGTAGGCTTTAGCGATACATTTACCCGGATCTGTTTCCATCAAATCTTCATGACCATCTTTTGGTGCGGTGAATGGATGATGCGTTGCAGTCCAACGATCATTTTCTTCATCGTGTTCGAACATCGGGAAGTCGATCACCCACAATGGACGCCATGCATCTTCAAACAGACCATTGTTTTTACCAAATTCGCTATGGCCGATTTTTACGCGCAAGGCACCAATCGCATCGTTCACGACTTTCGCTTTATCCGCACCGAAGAAAATCAAATCGCCGTCATTTGCACCAGTCAATTCCAAGATTTTTGCCAAGGCTGCATCGTGCAAGTTTTTCACGATAGGGGCTTGCAAACCATCGCGACCAGCGGCTTTGTCGTTGACTTTGATGTAAGCCAAACCTTTAGCGCCGTAGATGCGCACGAATTGATCGTAAGCGTCGATTTCAGAACGAGGCATGCTGCCGCCACCTGGTACTAACATACCGACAACGCGACCATTGTGCATGTTGGCTGCGTTGGAGAAGACTTTGAAGTCGACGTCTTTCATGACCTCGGTCAAATCGGTGAATTGCAATTTAACGCGCATGTCTGGCTTGTCGGAACCATACAGGCCCATGGCATCAGCGAAGTCCATGACTGGGAATGGATTTGGCAAATCGATGTCCAGTGTTTTCTTGAATACGCCACGGATCATGCCTTCAAACATATCGCGAATTTCTTGTTCGTTCATGAACGAAGTTTCGCAATCGATCTGGGTGAATTCTGGTTGGCGATCGGCACGCAAATCTTCATCGCGGAAGCACTTGGTGATTTGGTAGTAGCGATCAAAGTTTGCCACCATCAACAATTGTTTGAACAATTGTGGCGATTGCGGCAAGGCGAAGAAATTGCCGGCATTCACACGAGATGGTACCAAATAGTCACGTGCACCTTCAGGTGTGGATTTGGTCAACATCGGTGTTTCGATATCGATGAAGCCGTTTTCATCGAGGAATTTACGAACTTCCATCGCGACTTTATAACGCAAGCGCAAATTGTTTTGCATTTGTGGACGACGCAAGTCCAAAACGCGGTGCGTTAAACGTGTTGTTTCTGACAGATTGTCATCATCCAATTGGAACGGTGGCGTGACGGACGGATTCAGAATTTCTAAGTCGTGGCACAAGACTTCGATCTTGCCAGACTTCAAATTATTGTTGATCGTGCCATCTGGACGATTGCGTACGATACCGGTGATGCGTAAGCAAAATTCATTACGGACTGTTTCTGCGTTTTTAAAGACTTCAGCGCGATCAGGATCACATACCACTTGCACCAGACCTTCACGGTCACGTAAATCGATAAAAATCACCCCACCGTGATCACGACGGCGATGCACCCAGCCGCACAGGCTGACGGTTTGGCCGAGTAATGCTTCAGTAGTAAGGCCGCAGTAGTTGGTACGCATGGACATAATTTCTTACCTGTTTTCTTTGAAAAGTTAATAGCGATGACGTTAATTCGTTAATACTGATTCTTTGATTCTAATTCGTTGATCATGAGGCTTGCTCAGCACACAAGTTTGGCTCGATGCCCGAGTTTAATTGCACGACTTATTTTGCGCCGCCTGTTCAGCCAATTCTGGTGCTACGACACCCATAGAAACTACATATTTGAGCGCCGTATCAACACTCATATCAAGTTCAATCGCATCCTTTTTGGGGATAATCAGAAAATACCCAGATGTTGGGTTGGGAGTAGTTGGTACGTAGACGCTGATGAAGTCGCCGTCGAGATGTTTGGCAACGGCACCACCAGGTTTTCCGGTTAAAAAAGCAATAGTCCAAGAGCCTTCGCGAGGATATTGAATTAACAGGGCTTTGCTAAAAGCATTCCCAGTGGATGAAAATAGGGTGTCAGAAACTTGTTTGACACTGGAGTAGATGGAACTGACAATCGGAATATGCGTTAGCAATTTTTCCCATAAGCCGACGACATATTTACCAATGAAATTTTTCGTCAATAATCCCGTGACAAAAATAATCAATACTGTCAGCACTGCGCCAAGCCCAGGAATCTTAAAACCAATCAGTGCTTCTGGACGCCATTGTGTCGGCAATAATAACAAGGACTGATCCATGGTACTGATGACCGCATGTAGCACCCACGCAGTGATCGCAAGGGGGACAAGTATCAATAAGCCAGTAATAAAGTATTTACGCATAGATCTAAAATGATTTCGCTTCGATTTAATTAGGCTGCTTTGCTGTCGCCGCTAACAACGTCAGTTTTAGTACTGACGCTAGAACTGTTTGTGTTACTTGTACTTGCGACCGGATTCGTTTCCGTACTTGCAGTCGTACCTGCCGTCGCCTCATTAGTGGCGGATGCAGCTTTTTGTTCGTCGCTTTTGGCGGTGACGCCAGCCGCGCCAGCGCTTCCCGAATTTCCACCTCGAAAATCTGTGACGTACCAGCCAGAACCTTTTAATTGAAAGCCAGCAGCAGTGACTTGTTTCTTGAATGCTGGCTGCTGGCATTCTGGGCAAATCGTGAGCGGATCTTCCGACATTTTTTGCAAGACATCTTTAGCAAAGCCGCATTCTTCGCAGCGATAAGCATAGATAGGCATTTTTATCCTTGAGAAAACTTGTAAAACCCTGAATTATAACGGTTTATCCCCGATTTTTACAAAAATCGCTGAGCCAGATAGCCGCAGATCAGCGATTTTGCAGGTGTATTTTCTTATATTGTCTGTTGACGTTTAATTTGTGGCAACAAAGATCCTGCAAACATGCCCGCCAGACTCATTAAGATACCGACGAGTTGTGGAGGCCAAAAGTCTTCTGGTGCATTGACTTCAAATAAGATCCAGGAACTCAAGCCTAAAATAATTGACAATAATGCACCCTGTTGTGTTGCTGGTTTCCAGTACAAGCCAAACGCTAATGGCACGAAGGCAGCAACCAAGGTCACTTTGTAAGCGTTTTCGACCATTTTGTAGATACTCGCTTCCGTGTTCATGGCGAACAAGGTAACTATTGCAGTGAAAATCAACACTACAACCCGCATCATGAATAAGAATTGCTTATCCGATTGATTGGGGAAGAAGGGCTTCAAAATGTTTTCGGAGAAAGTGACAGACGGAGCAAGCAAGGTGGCGCTGGCGCAGCTCTTGATCGCTGACAACAATGCACCAAAGAACATAACTTGTGCAAATAAAGGCATCTTAGTCATGATCAGCGTCGGTAAGATCATTTGCGGATCGGTGCCGATTAATTTGGAAACCATGTCAGGATCAATTAACGTCGCGGAATAGGCCAAGAACATCGGAATGAAGGCGAATAAGAAATACAAACTACCACCTAGTACCGCTGAATTGGCTGCAGCATTTTCAGACTTGGCCGAAGCAACACGTTGAAATACGTCTTGCTGCGGGATCGAACCTAGCATCATGGTGATCCAAGCTGCAAAGAACCATAAAACTTCGCGCGTGGTTGGTGCCGGCCAAAATTCCATTTTGCCAGCATTGACGGCATGGCTGATGACAGCACCCGTACCGCCAACCATATTTGAGACTTCCCAGCCCATATACATCATGCCGATCATAATAATGATCATTTGTAAGAAATCCGTGATCGCAACTGACCACATGCCGCCCATCAAGGTGTAGATTAAGACACTACCCGCACCGATGATCATGCCAGTGTTCATGTCAATAGTGCCACCAGAAACGACACTAAATACCAAACCCAGCGCTTTGATTTGTGCAGCTACCCAACCGAGGTAAGACACCACAATACAAAGTGAGACTAAGACTTCTACCGTCCGTCCGTATTTTGCTTTGTAATAATCACCAATAGTCAATAAATTCATTTTGTACAGCGGTCGGGCGAAAAATAAGCCGACAAAAATCAGACATAGCGATGAGCCAAAAGGATCAGCGACGACGCCTTTCAATCCTTCTTTTACAAATGTTGAGGAAATCCCCAGAACTGTCTCTGAACCAAACCACGTCGCAAATACCGTGGCGGTGACTATATACATAGGCAGCGAGCGGCCTGCGACAGCAAAGTCTTTCGAGTTATTCACAAAGCGTGCGGCGTACAATCCAAGGCCAACAGAGATCACCCAATAAAGTACGACTAGCCAAAACAGAGTATTCATGGAGGTAATGAAGATAGAAAGAACAGGTAGATAAAATAAAAAATGCCCACAAAGAATTTGCGGGCATTATAAGGCAAATATAACTCAACTTAGGCTATGTGCTGCGATATCGGTCTTTCAGTGTTGGTTATCCATCGCCTCAAGTAGTCGGTCCGTCGTTTGAGTATGCGAAAGTTCTTCATGATTGCTTCGGGATAACTCTGATCAATGATGACTAGCGACAATTACTCAGTTAGCGAGGACAATAATTTGTCATAAGATTTGTTGAATTTTTTCTTTCAAGTCTTCCTTGCTAACGGGCTTGGCAATATTTCCTAAGAAATTTTGTCGCGAGAGCTGTGCGACTAGTGATGCTGAGTGTAGAACCCGTGAACCTTGACCTGACATGAGAATAACACCACCGGTGAATTTTCTCTCACCCATGGCACTCATGAATTCAAAGCCATCAATATCGGGCATTTGAATATCACACAACAGTACATCGGGTTTGATCAGTGCGCGATCAAAAGCGGCCAATCCTTTCTGTCCACCATTTGCGGCGGTGATTTTAGTGACACCTAACTCTTTGAGTAAATCTGAGACAAAATCAACCTGAAATTCGTCATCGTCAACGATAAGGATATTCAGATCTTGGTAACTCTTATTCATAGCCATTATCCTTCAAGTTAGCATTTCAAAATGCACATGTTGCTTGGGTTGCAAATACTTTTAATTGTGCCAATTCTATTGGCTGATGCTGTTCCACGGGCGAAATGACAAATGAAGCGTCACCATGAATGAAAATGCATTGTGCCAGATTTCTGCGACTTTTCAGAAGCTACGTTGCAGGTGGAGGCTGTGTCTTGGCAAAATCGAACAGCCTGCAAATAACTTTCATGAAATTCCTTTCGTATTTTTTCTTTCCCAATTTATTTTCCAATCGATAAATTGTTCAGCAGGCATAGGTTGTGCCACGAAATACCCTTGAATTTCATCACATCCTGATTCGGTAATGAGATCCCAGTCTTGTTGTGTTTCGACTCCCTCTGCGACTAAATTCAGATCAAAAATCTTCCCTAGTTGTATGCTGGAATTAAGGATTGCGTTGGATGCTTCATCGTGTGCCGCGCCATTGACAAACGCTCGATCAATTTTCAGCTCAGTAAAGGGTAGCTGCTTGAGGTTTTCCATGGTAGAAAATCCTGTACCAAAATCATCAATGGATAAACCGAAGCCCTTTAATCTTAGTCGCGTCAAAATCTCTAGACTGAAAGTGAGATTTTCCATCAAGCGGGTTTCGGTCAATTCCAGTATGAACTGAGATGGCCTGATGCCTACGGCTTGTAAGATTGATTCAAATTGTTCAGGTAAGTCGAGCTGATTCAAATTATCCATTGACACATTAACGGCTAATTTTAACTGATGTCCTTGGCTGTACCATTTGCGTAATTGGGCAGCACTTTTCTCTAGAATGGTCTTACTCATTTCATCGATCATGCCGTGCTTTTCCATCGTGGAGACAAATGCTTCTGGACCCAGTAAGCCACGACTCGGATGCTTCCAGCGTGCCAGACATTCCGCACCTACGACTCGACCATTTCTGATAGATACTTTTGGTTGATAGAATATTTCCAATGCGTCATCTGTCATTCCGGTTTGTAAGTCTTGCAAGCTCAATGCGGAAATTTTGTGTTTGTCCACTTTTCCAGTTGGGGAAACGGTCTGTCTATTCAGTACAATATAAAGCTCGTCTTCTGACGCCGGTTTTTGCAACGATCCGAGTAGATTCAAGCCGTACGCTTTTACCAAATTTTCCGCCGCTTTCATGACGCTCTTATCGACGTCAGTCAATAATATGATGCCACCTTGATAGGTATTTTCTGCCGTGATGCGCAAAAAGCTGATGCCATCCATACCGGGTAGTGTCAGATCACAAATAAGGATATCTGGTTCATAGGTACGCAATACAGCCAAACCTTGGAGACCTTCCGTGCAGGCTGAGATTTGGGATACGCCAAGCTTGCGTAAAGTGCTGCAGACTACTTCTAAATCTGCTGGGTCGTCTTCCAATACCAAGACATGCAAATTTGATTTAATTCCCAGCCTTTCTTTTTGCTCAGTCGCGAGTGTTGCAGTCCCTTCTGGTTGCCTGCCATCTGTGGTGGGTAGATTTTGGGGCTCGGGTGAGGGATGCAAGTAAGCGTCAACTTCCGTTGCTATCTGTTGAAATATTGTATGCAATTGCTCAATGATAGGATCGGCTTGTTCAAGTGTTCCTTGCTCCTTTAAGCTCTCAAGCTCATGGCAAAGTTCACCAAACTGCATTGCGCCCACAGTTCGGGCGCTCGATTTTAGTCGATGACCAAGGCCGCTCAGCCCAGTCAAGTCTCTAGCATGTCTTGCGTCTCGTATTTCAACCAGTCCTGACTTCGCTGAATCGACAAATTTTTTCGCAAATTTACCGATTTTCTCGGGGGAATTGCCAACGAGATTCGCTAATACATTCAGATCAATTGCGCGATATACCTCGGTCTCCAACGTCTGTTGGGTATTCTCCGCTCTTTGTTCTTCGGGGGCTTCTGAAGCCTCGGCGATGGACTGTCCTAGCCAACGAACGACTGTGGAAAATAGTAGATCTGGTGTGAAAGGTTTGGCGATGAAATCATTCATGCCAGCCGATAGGCATAATATGCGATCCTGGTTCATTGCATTGGCAGTGATAGCAATAATCGGGATATTGGCGAACCGGGGTATCGCACGTATATGGCGGGTGGCTTCCAGTCCGTCCATTACCGGCATTTGAATATCCATCAGGACGCAATCGATTTTCACTTGCGTTGCCGCGAGTATATCTAAAGCCTGTTGACCATGTTCAGCCAAAATAACTTTACAGCCAGCCGCTTCCAATAGCTCGTTACCCACTTGTTGATTGAATTCATTATCATCTACTAACAAAATATAGATTTCCTTTGTCTGTGCCAGTTTGCTTAAGCTGTTGAGCCCTTGCTTATGCTCTTTGATTTTTTCAATTTGCAAAGGCGGCCCTTTGATTTGCTCTAACAGCGCGGTAAACCAAAAGGTGCTGCCGTGACCGAGTTGACTTTGAACGCCCACTTCGCCGCCCATCAAATTGGCGAGTTCTTTACTAATGGTCAGACCTAGTCCTGTACCTCCATATTTACGGGTTGTTGAACTATCGGCCTGTTCAAATGAACTAAATATTTTGTTTTGCTGTTCTTCGCTAAGGCCTATGCCGGAGTCGGCCACTTCAAATTTGATCAACCAGCCACTGGGCGTATCCTTTTGTTTGCTAATACGAATTTCTATTTGACCTTGTTCCGTAAATTTGACGGCGTTGTTGGTGTAGTTGATGAGTATTTGGCTTAATCGATGCGGATCGCCATGCATTTGTCTTGGTACGTCATCACTAATCGCTATGTGCAATCTTAGTTGCCTGCCAGCTGCTTTGGTATTGACTATCACGGTCAATTTTGTCATCAATTCATTGAGACTAAAATCGATGGCATCCAGATGCATCTTGCCTGCTTCAATTTTGGAGAAATCCAGAATGTCGTCAACGATGTGTAATAAGTGCTGGCCAGAAAGGTGAATTTTTTCCAAATAGTCGCGTTGTTTTGGATCAGTCACGCCGCTGAGAGCGAGATAGGTCATACCTAATACGCCATTCATTGGTGTACGAATTTCATGACTCATGTTCGCAATGAAATTGCTCTTCGCCTGATTGGCAGCTTCAGCAAGTTGTTGCGCGATCGCGAGTTCTTTGGTGCGACTGTCGACTAATTCTTCTAGGTGATCCCGATGCCGTTCCAATTCCTCGCTGAGCTTTTTCTTTTCGTTGATGTCTTCTTGGGTGGAAACAAAATGAGAGATGCTACCGTCGGCCTGACGCAGTGGTGAAATCGTTGCATATTCGATAGAAATCGAACCGTCTTTGCGGCGGTTAATTAATTCGCCTTTCCACGTGTTTCCGGCACGTATGGTTTTCCAGAGTTGTGTAAATGTCTCATTGGGCGTTTGTCCTGAATTAAGAATATTCGGATAGTGTCCTATCACATCTTGTTTGCTAAATCCTGATTTATGAACAAAGGTGTCGTTCACATATTCGATTTTTCCGATGACATCGGTGATGATGATCGCTTCAGTACTTTGCTCAACGGCCTGTGAGAGTTGGTTTAGTTGCGCTTCCGCCAACAGACGTTGCGTAATATCTTGAATTTGGGTGACAAAGTTGACTGGATTCCCAGCGGCATCTCTTACCAATGAGGTGTTTACCTGCAGCCAGACCAAGGTTCCATCTCTGTGAAAGTAACGTTTATGAACTTCGTAGCGCTCAATGTCGCCATTGAGTAATTGCAAAATGTGTTGCTTATCCAAATTGACGTCATCTGGGTGGGTGAATTTTCTTGCTTCCTGATTTAATAGTTCGACATCGTCGTACCCAAACATCTTGCATAAAACTCGGTTCACTCGTAAGAACTTTCCTTCAATATCAATTAAAGCCATGCCAATCGGTGAGCTGCCAAAAGCTTGCTCCATCAAGGCATGATTTAGTCGGCGTTCTTCTTCCGCTTGCTTACGTTCAGTAATATCTTGTACGGTGCCAGTTTGGCGAATGATTTTTCCACGTGCATCTTTTTGCTTGCGTCCTGTTTTTGCCCATATTGTGCGCAAACTGCCATCAGGAAGAAATATTCTGTATTCAAAGGGATCGTATTCTTCTCGATCTTCAAAAGCTTCTTTGCAAGTGGCGATCACTGTCGCCTGATCATCGGGATACACGGTGTGTTTGACCATCTCAAATAAGTCACCGTCGAACTCTGCAGGATCGCGTTGCCAAATCCGCTTCATTTCGTCCGACCAGGTGATTTTGTTGGTACTTGCTTCCCAGATCCAGTGGCCGACGTGGGTGGAGTATTCCGCTTCCAATAAGTCGTGTTCACTCTGCCGTAAGGCTTCTAGCGTATTTTTTCTTTCTGTAATATCGCGAGAGATGCCGATGAAATGTGTGAGCTGGCCCAGCTCGTCAACTGCTGGCGTAATCGTCAACTCGTTCCAGAAAATGCTTTGATCTTTCCGGTAATTAAGTATTTCACCGAAGAAGGGCGAGCTGGTATTTAGTGCTTCTTTGATCGCAGCAATCGTCGCAGGATTTGTCAAAGGGCCTTGCAGTATGCGGCAAGTTTTTCCAAAGATGTCTTGTATGCTGTAGCCAGTTTGCCGAGTGAATGCGTCATTAACGGAGACAATTTTGTAGTCAGGTGTGGCGACAATCACGCCTTGAGAAATTGCTTTTAGCGCCAGGTCGCTGATTTGTAACTTAGTTTCAGCTTGGTGCTTATAGAGCGTCATCTGTATGACGGTGCGTAATTCCTGGTCTGAAAATGGCTTAGTAATATAGGTAAATGGGTTGGAATGGTGGGCCTGATCTAATGCCTCTTTATGATTGTTTCCGGTCAAGAAAATCACCGGCAGAGAATATTGCGCTCGTATGGTTTCAGCGGTGGTAATACCATCCATTTCGCCGGATAGCTGAGTATCTATTAAGATCAGATCCGGTCTGAGTTCACCTGTCAATTGAATGGCATGTTCGCCCGAATTAGTTTGGCCAACGGCTTGGTAGCCAAATAACTCCAGTTTTAACTGTACAAAGATCGCTACTAACTCGTCGCTTTCTACGATCAATATTCTTGGTTTATTCAATGAAGACCACATTGAAAACTCCGTAGTAGCATAGTAAAAGGTGGAACGGCCACGCTGCGGTTTGGGAAAATAATCGCCGCACGGTGGAAGTATGAACGATTAGAAAAATGTAATATCCGATTCTTGTGCGACTTTCGCCTGCTTAGATCCATGGTGACGACGTAATTCGTCTTCCATCGTGTAGGTATTTTTGAGTTCTTCCAGCCAATCTTCGGTGCGGGGAAATACGGCTTGCGGCAAATCCTGTGCAAGTTGTTCGAATTTACTCATGTCATTGCGCACAACATCGAGGATTTGGCTGATGCGGTCTTGAAACTGCAATGAGACCAGTAAGTTTTCGATGTCGCTACGGATGATGTTCCCATGATGGCGCATCTCCTCGGCTGACTCGCCCAAAGTTTCCACATGCGATAAGACATCGCGCACAACTTCACCGGAAAGCTCTAGAATTTTCTTATCCTGAATTGCCGAACGATCGGCCGCGGTGAGTGCGACCTTGGTGACATTTGAAATATGGCTAACCCGCTCTGTCATGCGCTTGCCTGTTTCTGCCGAGAGTTGTGACAGCTTTCTGACTTCATCGGCGACAACAGCAAAGCCGCGGCCTTGTATGCCCACTCTGGCGGCTTCAATCGCAGCATTGATGGCCAACAAATTAGTTTGTGCTGCAATTTGCCCGACTTCTTGCGCCATGTTATTCATATCACTAGTGGATTTTGCCAAATCCCGAATACAGATGAGCAATTCATCTTTGCTCTCTATCATATGGGTGAGTGAATTGACTAAAGGGGCGAGCTCTTTTTTGCAGAGTTGCAACAAGGTGATGGTGATATCTTTTTTCTGCGAATTGTGCAGATCAATATTGCTGACACCCTCGAAGCCGGCCTTATCTAGTGTTGTGACCATCGATGAAAAATTTGTGAGTAATTCTTGTACCGAAGTTTCAGATTGATTTTTTACTGTGTCGACGTGCGCTTCCCAAAGTGGCAAGACGTTAGTTAGTAACCCCCGCAACGCATTGACTGTATTGGCGTCATCGTTGAATCGTTCAGTGCCATCATCTGCGGCACTTACAAGGATAAAACTGCGTAGTAAACTAAGCACCATCAAGCTACTTGCAATCGCCACTAGTACAAATAATGAAAAGTTGATCAGGCTGGGCTGACGCCAAGCCAAAGTGAGCGTCGCAGCGATACTAATAAACCCAGCGAAATAAGCAAAGGCTGGTTGACGAAAAAAATCTCTTTGCATAATTACTCATCCCAAGTGCTGCGCCGATTAAATGCATTTTTTAAGTAGTTATTTAACAAATGTTACTCCATTGTTATTCAATTACCGTACTCGAAAAATCCGTCTTGCAATGCGATTTGTAGCTTAATTCTGCTTATTTGGCCATTGATGCGTTCCGCTCTTGAGGACGAGTGGTGAATGTAAAAAATGATATTAAATGATATTAGGTGATACGAAGTGATGAATACTTACCCTTAGCCTGAAAACAGTCTCTTTTAGAGCCTATCGTTCAAGTGTCTTTCTGTAAATCTTAATTACTCTACAAATCATTTTAAACAATAATTGTCGGCTCTCGCATTAAAAAGCTTCATTTGGGAAATATTTTTCCACGGCAACAACAAACTTTTGCGTATTTAACAAATCGTGCCAGCGCTTAAGCGAATATCTTGATTTTGTAATAAGCAAGTTTCCAATAAAAGTCTGAAGGCGCTTTCTAAAGTTTCGAGAGACATGCTAGCACTGCCAGGGTGATGACATGCCTGATCTGGTAAATACGGTATGTGAACAAACCCAGCACGTTTTATGCCAGGGTGCGTGTCGGCATAATGCATCAATCCGTAAAAAATATGATTGCAGACGTAGGTGCCCGCTGTTTGCGAGACACTGGCGGGGATGCCCTGTGTCCTTAACGCCTGCACAATGGCTTTGATCGGCAGGCTGCTGAAGTAGGCGGCAGGGCCATCTTCGACAATTGCCTGATCAATCGGCTGTGCGCCACCATTATCGGGAATCCGTGCATCATCGACGTTGATCGCCACCCGTTCTATGCTCAAGTCTGGACGTCCACCAGCCTGGCCCACGCAAATCACGAACTCGGGCTGATGCAGCTCTAACAGTTGCTGTAATTGGGTGATCGATGTGCCAAATTCGCAGGCGAGTTCTGCCACCTTGACGGTATGTGAGGCCTGAATTTTTTGATCATCAAAGCGGCGCACCACTTCCCAAGAAGGATTGATGGTTTCTTGGTTAAATGGTGCAAAACCAGTGAGTAAAATAGTGGACATGGTGGCTACGCTAAATAAGAAAATACATCAACACGATATTGCACACTAAGACAGCAAGTGCAGTCGGGATTTGATATTTAATGACCAGATATTTGTCTTCTAATTCCAGCAAAGCGGCGGGAATAATATTGAAATTAGCCGCCATCGGCGTCATCAACGTACCGCAATAGCCCGATAGCATACCGATGGCGACCAAAGGGGCTGGATTTGCATGATGTTGCAGGATCAAAAATGGTAGTGCAATGCCAGCAGCCATGACCGGAAACGCGGCAAAGGCATTCCCCATGATCATGGTGAACAGGGCCATCCCGACACAATAAATGACGATCAATGCCAGCTTGCTGTCAGGGTTAACAAATAAGGTGACCAGCGTTTGTATTGACTGACCAGTCTTAGCGGCGACGAAGACACCACCAAGCATGGCTAACATCAAAGGTAAAATCAAAGCCCAACCCATGGCATCCACTAGACGACGTGATTCCTGGATCGCTGTTAGTGGGGTGCCACCAGTAATTTTGCAGGCATAAGTGACACTGAACAGACACGCGATGGTTAAGCATGCCAGTGTCAGATTTTTTTGATCAAGTAAAAAGTAATCGCCAACTTGAATATTTTTACCAGCTAAAGTCAGTAGCACCGTCACTAGCGGAATCGCCACGGCTGGCAAAAATAGACGGTTACCGAATTTTTCTGCGAATGCGATTTTGTTTGTATTGGATTTACTCTGATGTTGGCCGCTTCCTAGTAAATTGCTACCCGCGATCAACGCCAGTATTAAGACGATGACGCCTTGAATTTTGTGTGTAAGTGGCTTGCCCAGACCGGCGATCATCGCATCGCCAAACAAGAAGCCAACGCCGAATAAAAACCAGAATAGACCAGTCGTCCAGCGTTTAGGGTTGCTCAGATCGCGCACGCTCAAGTAAGCAATCGCCATGACAATGATACCAATCAGGTAAAACACGATTTGTATGCTGAGCAAGCTAGCGCCAGAATTGAACGCGTTGTTCATGCTTGCTCCCTTAGTGCAATGTGTTGAGACTGTTGCCACAGCTCGAACTCGCGTGCAATTTGTGCATCTAGCCATGATAGTCGAACTAAGTGTATGACCAAGGCACACAAGGCTGTTGGAATGGCCCACAGACCTATCATTAGCGGTTCTATGTCGGTGATACCATTTTCTTTTAAAAAGCCAGTCATCAAGAGAACCGCGCCAAATGCGATAAAAATATCTTCACCGAAAAATAAAGCGACGTTGTCGCAAGCGGCAGCGTGCGCAGCTATTTTGTCGCGTAGGTTTTCTGGTAACTCCCCATATTTTGCTAAGGCAGTACCTTCTGCCATTGGAAATAATAGGGGACGTACAGTTTGCGCCTGACCACCCAAACTGATCAGGCCGAGAGAACAAGTGAATTGCCGCAACACAAAATACAGCATCAAAATACGGCCAGTAGTAGCACTACGAATGCTACGTACCCAACTTTGTGCACGTTCTTTCAAACCAAATTTTTCTAGTAGGGCAATCACGGGCAAGATTAGCATAATGCTGGCTAGCTGACGGCTATTCATAAATTTTTCGCCAAAGGTTTCCAGTAACAACGCGGGATCCATGCCGACCGCCAATCCTGTTGCCAAGCCTGCCGAAATCACCACCAACAGTGGGTTAAAGCGCAGTGCAAAGCCAGCGACTATGATGGGTATGCCGATTAAGGGCAACCATAAACTACTATCCATGAACTTGATCTCCTTGTTGTTTTTTGTTTTTTGTTTTTGTGGTTCGTTTGCGTCTTTTGTCGGATGCTAGAAACTTGTCATTGATCGGGTGAAGCTATTGTTACGCCAAGCTGCAATAACTGTGTGCGTATTGATTCCAAAAGATGTAAAGCGTGCACGCCATCGCCGTGTACGCACAGCGTCTCGGCATGGATGGCAACCGCTTCGCCACTGATGGATTGCAATTGCTGATGCTGCACCAAATTGAAAGTTTGCTTTATGGCTTCCGCGTCGTCTTCTATGCAAGCATCAGGAAAAGTACGGGCGCGCAGGCTGCCATCGCTGTTATAACGCCGATCTGCAAATGCTTCTTGAATGACTTGCATGCCAGCGGCCCTCGCTTGTGTGACTAAGGCGCTGCCGGCCAGTGCCACCAGACGCATTTGTGGTTGGCAATGTTGAATCACGCGAATGAGTATCGCTCCGAGCTCAGCATCGTTCGCCGCCTGATTATACAAAGCGCCATGCGGTTTTAGATGTTGCACGACGCAGCCTTCTTGCGCGGCTATCTGAATTAATGCATCCACTTGTTCACACAGCTGCTCAAACAAGCGTTCTGGTAGCGAATGCTGTACGCATCTACCAAAATTTTCTCTATCGACAAAGCTTGGATGCGCACCGATGGCTACTTGATTTGTGTGTGCTAAACGAATCGCTGTACGCATACTGTGCGCATTGCCTGTGTGTCCGCCGCAAGCGATATTCGCAGAGCTGACGATCTTGAGTATCGCCTCATCATATTGACCGCCTTCGCCCAGATCTGCATTGAGATCGATGCGTGGGCTTGCAAGTGATGTGGAGGAAGGCTTAAGCATATTCCATACTATCCATGCGACGTAATTCGCGCTGCCATTTTTCTTTTGCGGCAATCGCGGTGTTGTGATCGACCTCAATAAAGCAGAAGTGTTGCCCTATCGGTGTTTGTGCAATTTTCCACAAGTCAGCTTCAATCACCGTAGCGATACGTGGGTAACCGCCGGTGGTCTGGCAATCCGCTAACAATACGATAGGTTGACCATTTGCAGGCACTTGCACCACACCCGGTAGTACCGCATGTGATAATAATTCAGTGGCGTTTTCACGCTCCAATTTGTCGCCTTCTAAGCGAAAAGCCATGCGATTACTCTGCGTGCTGACACGCCAGGCTTGTTGCCAGAATTTTTTACGTGCGCAACTATTAAATTGCGCGAATTCTGGTCCGCGGATAGCACGAATCTCGGGGGACCAAGATCTTTGTAGTACGCCGACTGAACGTTTGAAATGACGCGGTGGCCCGAGCGCCAATACATCGTCTTTGCGCAAAGCACGACCCTGATGCCCGCCAAATCCTGCTTGCAAGTCGGTGGCACGCGCACCGAGTACCAATGCAACGTCGATCCCGCCGTCCACAGCAAGATAGGCGCGCGCTTCTTTCCGCGCTCCTTGCAAATACAAAGTTTGTCCTGCCAGAGCAAGATGACGCCAAGCTTTGGCAACAAGTTTACCATCCAGCTCTGCAGCGAAATTCGCGCCACAAAGTGCGAACCAGGTATCGCGTTGAAACACGATTTGCAGTGGGCCGATCACGATTTCTAGACCAGCACAGTGCTCAGGGTTGCCCAGTAATTTATTGGCGAGAATTAAAGACGTGGCATCGAGAGCACCCGCCTGACTAATTCCTAAATGGCGTAAGCTTGGCCGTCCTAAATCCTGTACGGTCGTCTGCACCCCCGCTTTTTGTATGAGGATGCTGGATTGTTTTGGGGCAAATGGCTGGTCAGAATTGGGGTGGATTGGATTATTCATCAATGCGCTCCACGATAAAGCGCACCAGATCACCGGGCTGTAACAACGTCGGTGGTGCGTGTTGAGGATTGAAGAGCGAGAGTGTCGTACGTCCTATCAGTTGCCAACCACCGGGGCTGGCAGCGGGATAAACCCCAGTCTGATTGCCGCCTATGCCGACTGAGCCAGCAGCTACTTGCAGACGCGGATCACTACGGCGCGGCGTTGCTAAGGATGGCGGTAGACCGCCCAAGTAGGCAAAGCCAGGTTGAAAGCCTAAAAAATACACCAGATAGCTGGCAGAATTATGTAAGGCCACAACTTCGGTCACACTCATCTGAGCATGCTGCGCAACGACGGCCAGATCGGGGCCGTATGCACCACCATAGCTGACGGGAATATGCATTTCGCGGGTTTGAAATATCAAGGGATCTGTGTTGTCCGCCAATGTCTGCAAGGTCTCCAGCATAGCCTGCGGATCATGCTGCTGTGGATCGAATATCGCCGTCAGATTATTCATCCCAGGTACGATGTCGATACAGCACGCCATTCCTCGTAAACGTTGTACGATTCCCCAAATTAGGCGCTGACAATTGACCTCAATCTGATCTGAGCAGAACTGCATGACTGCAGCCCGCTCGCCCAGTAAGTAGAAAGAGAAATTTTCCCGCATAATCGGCTAGCGTCTGTTAGCAGAAATTCGCTGCGATTTACCAACGGAAACCAAGTTTGATACTGGCGGTTTGATTATCGCCAGTACGATCAACTTCTGCGGCCAGGTTCATTAAGCCAAAATTAGCATTTACACCGGCAAAAACTTTACTCGCAGTTGGTGAAACTTTTTGTAAATTGCCGACATGCGGAGTCACACTGCCCCAGACGCGGCCAATTCCCGCATACGGCGTGAACATCACAAAACCTTTGGAGACCAACAATTCCACACTACTGCTGTCAAATCCGAATTGGCTGACGCCAGATAATTTGGAATAAGCGCCACGCACCGCGACTGCTGGTAAGGCGACATTTCCCTCTAATAAGGAGTAGCGTGCTTCCAAGCCCATTAATTTGATATTGGAATCTGGCACCGCGCTTAATGAAGCACCGACATCGATATTGAATGGCAAGCCTTTATGAATGTGTACTTTGGGAACGATTAACGTAGAGATGTCAGCGCCGGCTTTCTGCCATACGCCACTGTTGGCTAATTGCGTGAACGAGAGTTCCGCACCAAGATCAAATCCGGTAATGCCAAGTGCGGCAGCGGGTGTAATACCTTTGTAGCTGGCGGCCGAGGTGAAGTCGCCGGCGAGACGAGAAAACTCAGATTGGTTCAAGGTTTTTAATTGCGTAAAATCTGTACCTGCAGCTGCAATCGTAGATGTGCTGCTTAACAAAGCGAGCGCCGCCAGTTGCAAGATTTTTTTTGAAAACATAAAAACTCCAGAAAATTGATGAGATATTGGGGTAGCAGGTGGTGACCGGTCAAATGGAATACGAAATGAATGACTGTACGTTGTCTTTCATGTCAATAAACCGACTTTGCGGCGATTTTACCGCGACCTGCGGAAGTTCAGTAAATTTTACTGTGATGTATTAGCGATGATCGCGATTTGGTATGCGTTGAGAAGACAAATAAAGCCCAACCAGTGCCGCTGTTGCAAATCCTGCCCCAACATAGAATGTAAAGGCAGCGCCCAAGCTTTCCCATAGCAAGCCAGCGATCAGGCTGGCGCTCAACAAGGCAATTCCGCTGACCAAATTGAAGAAACCAAAAGCCGTACCGCGCAAATCGGCTGGCGCACACCCTGCAATCATGGCGGACATTAAGCCTTGTGTCATGCCCATGTGTATGCCCCATAAAATCACGCCAGCCATTAATCCCGTCCAATGACTGCTGAGCGCAAAGGTCAAATCCGCCAATATCAATACCATCAGGCCGCCAGCCAGTAATTTGCTCGGATTCATGCGATCCGACAAGCGGCCAAAAGGATAGGCACTGGCGGCATACACCAGATTCATCACCACCATGACGAGCGGAACATACGCCAAAGGGACGGCTAATTGTTGTGCCCGGAGTAGTAAAAAAGCTTCGCTAAAACGCGCTAACGTGAAAATGCCACCGAGTCCGACTACCCACCAATAGTCGGCGCCCAGACGCCTTAAATTCGCTTTGCTAATAGGATTGGCTGGGCGTGGTGCTACAGGCACCTGCGGTTCCTGAACGCCAAACAATAATAAGCACATGGCGGCAATTCCTGGGATAACAGCCAGCCAGAATACGCGCCGAAAATCATTCATCCATAACAGCATCAGTCCAGTCGCGATGAGGGGGCCGAGAAACGCACCGACCGTGTCTAAGGATTGCCGTAAGCCGAATGCCGCACCGTGCATGTGCGTTGGTGTGATGTCGGTAATTAGCGCATCGCGCGGTGCGCCGCGTATGCCTTTGCCGACCCTGTCCATTAAACGCGCAGTGATCAGTAATCCCATCCCCTGCGTGATCGCGAACAGCGGTTTGGTGAAGGCGCTCAAACCATAGCCTACGACAGCCAACATTTTGCGTTTGCCTAAGCGATCGCTCAAAGCGCCCGAAAATACTTTGACGATCAATGTGGTTGACTCTGCGATACCATCAATTAGTCCGACGGCGAATACACTTAATCCTAAGCTACTGACCATGAAAAGCGGCAACAAGCTATGGATCATTTCAGAGGAAATGTCCATCAGCATGCTGACTATACCTAAAATCCAAATACTCTTCGGTAATTGGTTGTTGGGATCTGGAGTGGCAAGATTCTCTGGGACCGCAGATTGGGGGGATGACATAGGCTTTCGGTGGTTGATGATCGTATACATGCGTAATGCGTTAACTCCTCAAATTTCCTTCAGCCCTGGCAGGGTAAAACTTTGATTCTTAGAAGGTATTAGAACCTCGGTGTTCTTGAGTTTTGATGCGAATATCCGCATTACTTCCTCTTCGCCATGCACTAACACAGTATGTTCAGCTTGAATCTGTTTTTGCCAAGCCAATAATTCATTGCGATCGGCATGTGCGGAAAAACCATTAATTGTATAAATTTGGGCGTTCACGTCGATCTCTTCACCAAACAAACGTACGGTTCTGGCACCGTCAATAATTTGGCGCGCTAAGGTGCCGATGGCAGCAAAACCGACGAAGATCACGCTGGCATTTTTGCGCCATAGCAGATGTTTCAGATGGTGTCTGACACGTCCGCCAGTACACATACCTGATCCCGCCATAATTACGGCGCCACTGGTGATGCGGTTAATTGCCATGCTATCGGTTTGATCTCGTGTGATATGTAAATTATTTAGATGGAAAGGATCACGTCTTTGCTTAAATAAGCGGCAGGCTTCATCGTCGTAGCATTCGGGATGGTGGCGAAAAATCTCAGTCGCTGAAATCGCCATGGGTGAGTCTAGGAATACATGCATCGAGGCGGGCAACAATCCTTTTTCTACACCCTCGCGCAGATACCATAAAATTTCTTGTGAGCGTTCTAACGCAAACGTGGGAATGATGACATTGCCGCCGTGTTGAAAAGTATCATTGATCGCCTGATACAACTCTTTGACTGAGGCGTCGAGAGAGCGATGCAAGCGATCACCATAGGTCGTTTCCATTACGACGACATCGGCTGGCGGTGGAGGAACAGGGTCGCGCAATATCTTGCGACCACGGCTACCCAAGTCACCTGAGAAAACCACGGCGCAGCTTTTGCGTCCTTCCTTCAATTCCAAAAAAATACTGGCGGAACCAAGGATGTGGCCGGCGTCGTAAAACGTGGCGGTAATACCCGCCGCGATCTTAATCGGTTTTTCGTAATATGCTATACGTCCAAAATAATCAAAGCAGCGCGTTGCATCGTAGAGCGTATATAAAGGCTCTTGAACAGGACGGTGATCGCGTGCGTGGCGTTGTTGGCGGTGCGCTTGCGCACGTGCATCGGCTTCTTGTAAGTGCGCGGAATCGAGCAAGACTAATCGGGTTAAGTCTTTGCTGGCACTGGTGGTGATGATTTCTCCTTTAAAGCCCCGTTTCACGAGCAAAGGCAGACGCCCGCAATGATCGAGATGGGCATGTGTCAACAAGACAAAATCGATACTCGCCGCATCAAACCCAAAGTCTTCCTGATTCTCTTCAGATAATTCGCGGCCACCTTGAAACAAACCGCAGTCAATCAAAATCTTCTTTCCGGCACATTCGATCAAATGGCAAGAACCGGTCACATCTTTGTCGGCGCCATGGAAAGATATTTTCATAAATTTTCCTTTGGTAGTGAAATTAAATGCAGGTTGAATTTGGGCTGAAATTGGCCTAAATATGCGCTGTGTTGCAGATATCAGTTCTGATCTGGCTCAAACTTTGGCATTCAAAGTCTTGAGGTTGTCATTTACCTGCCTTTTTTGCGGATGCGCGAATGTTTGCCAGACTGGCCCCAGGTGTAATTAGATTGCCGTCGTAACGTAGTTCTATCAGTGCTGGCAAGTTTTGTTCGCGTGTATGTGTCAAAGCGCGGCGTAGTGCTGCAGAAAAATCTTCGGTACGTTCCACGATTTCGCCATGCGCACCATAGGCTTGTGCGAGTGCAGCAAAGTCGGGATTCCGCAATTGGGTGCCAGAGACGCGTTCAGGAAATTCTCGCTCTTGGTGCATGCGTATGGTGCCGAACATCGAATTATTAAAAACGAGAATGATCACCGCTGCGCCATATTGCACGGCGGTGGCTAATTCTTGCCCATTCATTAAAAATTCACCATCACCCGCAAAGGTGACAACAGTACGTCTTGGATCGAGAATTTTGGCGGCGATACCAGCGGGAACGCTATATCCCATCGCTCCCGCAGTGGGGGCTAATTGGGTACGCAAACCACCGTACAGAAAATAGCGATGCGCCCAGGTGGCGTAATTGCCTGCGCCATTGGTGATAATAGTGTCGGCTGGGCAGGCCACTTGAAGTTCCTGCAATACCTGCCACAAATTGAGCGGGGCATTTTCTTGTTTGAAAATCGCTGGTTCTTGTTGCCACAAGGCGAGTTCTGCTTTTGCTTGTCGTAATTGCGTTGACCAATTCGGTGTGCTCATCGTCGGTAGGGTGCTTAAAGCAGCAGCGATTTCGCGCATACCGCTATTGATCATCATATCGGCTTGATACACACGACCCAGTTCGAGGGCATCGCTGTGAATATGGATCAAACTCTGGCGCGGGCGGGGCGCTTCAAGCAAGGTATAACCACTGGTCGTCATTTCACCTAATCGAGGCCCAATTGCCAGCACTAAATCGGCATTTTTTATTCTATCCGCGAGTTTGGGATTAATCCCGATTCCCACATCACCCACATAATTGGGGTGCGAATTTGCCATTAAATCTTGAAAGCGGAAAGCACAGCCTACTGGTAGTTGCTGACATTCGGCGAATGCTGCCAATTGTAGACATGCGGTCTGATCCCACCCCGTCCCGCCAATTAAGACAAATGGACGTTGTGCTTGCGCCAAGCGGGTGCTTAATTCCGCGATTTGTGCCGCGGATGGTGACGCTTGCACAGGATTATAAGCGCGCGTATCGGCGACACAGGCCTGCGCAGATAAACAATCTTCTGGTAACGCCAATACGACTGGACCCGGGCGACCACTGGTAGCAACCTGAAAAGCGCGTGCTATGTATTCCGGTATCCGATCTGCTCTGTCGATTTGCGCCACCCATTTTGCCATCTGACCAAACATTCGGCGGTAGTCAATTTCTTGAAAAGCTTCACGCTCAACGAAATCATTGCCAACTTGCCCGACAAATAGAATCATCGGCGTTGAATCTTGGAATGCCGTGTGAACACCGATCGACGCATTGGTTGCGCCTGGACCACGGGTGGCAAAACAGATCCCGGGTTTGCCGGTCATTTTTCCATACGCATCGGCCATAAATGCCGCACCACCTTCTTGCCGATTAATGATAAAGCGTATTGAACTGTCGTGCAGTGCATCAAGCACAGGTAAATAACTTTCACCAGGCACACCAAAAACGATGTCGACGCCGTGGATTTGCAAGGCATCGACCACTAACTGACCACCAGAACGGGATGTAAGCATAGAAAAAGTAACGCAAAAATAGACGGAAAAAGAAAACTGAGCAGTGCCGCAGCATGACCACAGCATGACCAAGTGACACAAAACTATAAGCTAACAGAAATCTTAACTAAGCTACAAATTGAATTGATGCGCTTGTTTGATTGAGTGCAGCTCATTTGCGTATTTTTCTCGATACAAAAAGAAAATAGGGTGATTGGTATTTAAGCTAGGGTGCTTAGTATTTAAGCTAGGTTGATTAGTAATCGGCTGTAGAGTTTCAGAGTTATTCTGATTTTCAGTGGTGTGAAATACATCAAAGTATTTGAATGGGTACTCGAAATTTGTCTTTTCCTGATGCAATGACTTGCAAGCCCTTTGGTTTTTCACTATCTTCTAAGAGGTAAAAAAAGACCATCATTCGAAAAGTCATTTTGAATGACATTTAAGAAACTTAGGAGACACCATGAATTTTGCAACCATCACTAAACGTCGTTTAGCCTCGCTCGCGATCGCGTCAGCTGCTTTCTGCGCCTTACCTGTATTCGCTGATACCGTGACTGTATCGGGCGTTAAGCTCGATGATACAGTCCAAGTCGGTACGCAGTCCTTGAAGCTCAACGGCGCTGGGGTGCGGTATAAGGTGATCTTCAAGGTTTATGTGGCAGCGTTGTATTTACCAGAAGAGAAATCTACGACGCCAGAAGTGCTGGCTTTGCCTGGCGCAAAACGTGTCACGCTGGTGATGTTGCGTGAGTTGAGTAATGATGACCTTGGTCACCGCTTCATGGACGGCCTGCGCAATAATCTGGATATCGAAGAGCGTTCTAAATTAATCAAACCAATGATTACTTTCGGCAAAATGTTCTCGCTGGTGCCAGTTCTGAAAAAAGGGGATATTTTGACTTTTGACTGGATTCCTGGCACAGGAATTGTCTGTCAGTTTAATGGCCAAAAAGTCGGTGAAACGATTAATGATCCCATTTTTTATAGTGCGGTATTACGCATTTGGCTTGGCAAAGATCCTGCTGACGAATCCTTGAAACAAAAAATGTTGAATGCAAAATCATCCTAATTTTTCTTGTTGATTTGAACATAAAGAGCACCGCAACGCCGGTGCTTTTTTATTGTTGATCGTCCAGCAGCGTCGATAGTGCTTAAGGATTTCTCTGCCAACTGGTACAATCACGCCCGAAGCAGGCCAGACAATCGCTGGTTGCCGTGTTCACACGGCGACGGGAGGAAGGTCCGGACTCCATAGAGCAGGGTGACGGCTAACGGCCGTACGTTGAAAGCCAAGGTGCAAGCTGAGGTATAAGGCGAGGAATAGGGCCACAGAGACGAGCGTATTTAGTTACGGTGAAACGCGGTAACCTCCACCCGGAGCAATTTCAAATAGGCACGCGTTGAGGCGGCTCGCGGAGCGTGCGGGTAGAAAGCTTGAGCGGCGGAGTAATTCGTCGCCTAGAGGAATGATTGTCATAGCGTGATGCAGTAATGCAAAGCGCCGTAACAGAATCCGGCCTACCGGCCTGCTTCATTTTTACTCCCCCCGTTTCGTATGTCCTCTCATTTGCCAACCATGGCATGATCGCTCCTGATCAATACTCATATTTTGGATGACACATCGCTGGCGCATATTCAGAGACTCTGGGTTGGTGTGTGGTGTTAGCAGTGTTACACTTCCAGACTATTATTTGTGGCAATTTCAATAGCGTACATTCATTTTTCAACATCATGGAATATGAATATCAGCGCGTCAGGAGTGATGAATGGCGAGCAGCAAAAGAAAATTTGAGGCCTGGGAAGTGCCAGTCTGGCTCTTGGTTAGTTGTGTATTGCTGATTATTTTGGCGATAGTCGCACAAACTTGGTGGTCGATCGCACAAGATAAGTCTTTAACGCTAGCCGCTGCAAACAAAAATAGTTTACTCAATCTGCGCATCCTGGAAGAACACGCCAATCGTGTATTGCAAGATGCTTCGCGGGCGACGATCGCTGCTGCCGAAGAATTGCAAACCAAATCTGACACTGTATTGCGCGACGAAGCCAGCGTGCGCATGATCTTGAGCGACCAACGTAGAGATTCACAATTTATTGCCGCGATCTCTTTGATCGACCGACATGGCATGTTATGGGCATCGTCGCTGCGTTTCCCGATTGATCCCTTAAATCTCTCAGCGCATGATCATATTGCTTACTTGAATAAATCAACGAACGTGTATCAAAAAGAGCTTCAGGTTGGCTCACCTTACGTGCCGAAAAAAGCGGCTCAAGCGATCTTGCCGATTGCCCGCAACGTGTTTTTACCGAATGGCCAGTCGATCGGTCAGGTGCAGGCTGAAATTAGCCTTAGCTATTTTCAGGAATTTTACGAGCGGGTGGCAAAAGATGCTGGCGCAAAAATATCTTTGTATGACAAAGACGGAAAATTAGTTGTGCAGGCGATGTCGCATCAGGTTGCTTATAAAGCAGAAGTCGATAGTACGGTTGCGACGAGTGTGAAGAATAGTTTTGCCGAAAATGGGCGTTTTGAAAATAGTGTCATCGGGGCCGATCAGGCGACTAGTTATACCTATTTGAAAATGAACGATTTCCCATTGGTGGTCGTATTCGGACGCGATGTAGATACGATACTGGCTGAGTGGCAAAAACGCCTTGAGCAGCGGTTGATTTTTGCGTCTTTATCGATCTTATTTACCTTGCTGCTAGCAATTCTTCTGTACAAAAAAGTCCATCATCTGAAGTTGTCCCGGGAAAAATTGGCGGATAGCGAGCGTCGCTATCGTTTGCTTTTTCAAGATGCGCAAGATGGAATTCTATTGATTGACAAAACCTATCATTTTGTAGATGGCAACCAAAATGCATTGGAAATGTTGGCGGTCGATAGCAAGCAAGATTTAATCGGACTCGATATTGGAGAATTCTCGGCTGATTGGCGATATACACAACCGACTGTGGTCGCAAAAAAAGCCGAGTCGATTAAAAAATTCGTCGACCTTGCGTTTAAAGGCAAGGTCCAAAAATTTGAATGGATTGCACACAGGCGCGGAAAAGATTGGTTTAGTGAAGTGAATTTGAGTCGCATCAAAATTGCCAATGAACCCATAGTTTTTTGTGTGATGCGAGACATCTCGCAACGCAAACATGCCGAACGATTATTGCAGGGACAAAATCAACTATTGCAATTGATAGGAAGCAGCGACAGCTTAGAGTCGATCTTGATTGACACTTGTCATTTCGTGGAAAAAAATAATCCTCATTGGCATTGTGGCGTCCAATTACTGTCCTTGGACCAGCGCTTGTTTACGCAAACAATAGGGCATCATTTTCCCGAAATTTTGCGCCGTCAATTGAATGAGGCACCCGTGTGTCAAGGCAATGGTGTGTGGAGTGAGGCAGTATTGGAGATGATACCAGTCTGGACTCAAGATATCGCGAAATCACCATCGATGGAATTCATCGCACAACGTAAACTGTTGGCCAATTACGCCGCGGTGGGTTCCTGGCCGATTATGGGGAAAACAGGGTTGATATTGGGTACGTTTACGCTGTTTACCGAATCGACCGCAGCTTTGAGTAATGAAGATTTGAGCCTGATCAGTATTGCGACCGATGTGTCGAGCATTGCGATTGAGGGGAAACGTGCTGAAGAAAAAGCGATACGACTCGCACATTATGACGATGTTACGAAGCTGCCGAGTCGGTTTCTGTTTAATCAATATTTGTCCAAAGCCTTACTCTACGCTAAGGCCAGGAATGCCAGCCTGGCAGTATTCCTGTTAGAAATAGATCGTAGCAAGGCGATCAATGATAGCTTTGATCTCGATGCCGGAGACCATTTGTTGAGCGAGTTTGTTGTGCGTTTAAAAAAACAAATTACCGAACTTGATACTCTGGCCAGAGTGGGTAACGATGAGTTTATGTTGATGTTGGAAGGTAATCGGACACCATGTGAGTTGGCCCGGATTGCCGAAAGTCTGATCCAAAACAGCATTCTTGCTTTTGAAATACAAGGACAAGAAATCATTGTCGGGGTTAGTATAGGATTGGCCTTATCGCCCGAAAATGGGAATGAGGCTGCTAGTTTGATGAAAAATGCCGAAGTTGCGATGTATCGGGCTAAGTACCAAGGGAAAAATTCTTACCAATTTTATGATACGGACATCAATACACAGGTTCGCCGTGATCTAACATTGATCGCCGAATTGAAGCACGCAATTGATCATCACGAATTGGTGATGCATTATCAACCTCGGGTTCAACTTATCAATGCGAAAGTAAGTGGAGTGGAGGCCTTACTGCGTTGGAATCATCCACAAAAAGGTCTGCTCCTGCCAGAGGAATTTATGGGCGTCGCAGAAGAGGCCAATCTGATGGCTGCGATCGATATGCAAGTTTTCGATCTTGTATGTCGTGATATCGCGAGCTTCCAGCAAGTTGGCAAAAAAATTGGCAGCGTGTCATTAAATTTGTCCGCCGCACAATTTAGCGACGTCAATCTAGTTGAAAAGCTGCAAAGCGTCATCCGACGATGGAAACTGGTCGACTGCCTGATTGAATTCGATATTGCTGAAGCTATCGTCATGCGTGATCCGCTGCACTCTGGTCAGCAATTATTATCGCTCAAAACAGCGGGATTTAAATTGTCCATTGATCATTTCGGGATGGGCTCTGTGTCATTGGGATGTTTACAAAATTTACCCGTTGATCGCCTAATTATTGATCGTTCATTGTTACGTGATGCGCTGAAAGAGGAAGCTGGCGCCAGCCTGATCGCGACGATAGCTGCGATGGCTCAGAGTCTGGGTCTAACCTTAACCGCGGTGGGCGTCGAAACGCCTGCGCAATTGCAGGTGTTGACATTAGCCGGGTGCGATGAATACCAGGGATACTATTTTTCAAAAGCGGTACCCGCACAATCGATCAGTGCCCTCATACAGTAAACGCTTCCACAACCGCGCTATCTTCATAGCCTGGTTGTGGAATCGAGTACCAATAAAGAAATGGAATTGGCATGCTGCCCAGATGGTGGCACTCCTCGCAAAACCCCTCCCATGGCGTCACGCAATAGATTTGTTAATTTTCTTAAGATAATTAACAGCTCAGTTAGTTGCATGTCTACAACTACGTTACTTGAAAGCTTTGCTCGTTATTGGGTTCGCCGAAAAATCAATTAAAAAGCCAATTGTCGCTTTTTTTAGCACACATATTCATCAGACAAATTCGCATTAAACACATGTATATATGTAAGGTGCTACTTTCAGTATCTTCCGTAAGTCTCTAATTTATTGAGATATTCCTTTTTGCTGCATATTAAGTATGTGCGCTAAGTCATTGACTTTATTCAATAATTTCGCATTTGCATGCGTAAATTCGCTTGACCATGCTCAAGTGATCCTCTAAAGTGGGGAAAAGTGTGAAAAAGTGTTTTTTTGTGGTTCAAATTGACCTTCACTTTTCACAAAAGATTCTTCCATTAATTTATAAATTTAGGCAAATCCCGTGTTCCAAGGCGCCTCTGCACTCAATCTCGATGCAAAAGGCAGGATGTCGATTCCTGCTAAGCACCGTGACGCCTTAAACGTGCAGTGCGAAGGCCGCGTTACCCTCACTCGCCATCCACATGGCTGTCTGCTGTTATTTCCACGCCCAACCTGGGAAGCGCATCGTGAACAGATCGCTGCCTGGCCTATGGCTGCGCGCGCTTGGCAACGTATTTTGCTGGGTAATGCCTGTGACGTGGAGATGGACGGCAACGGACGTATCTTGGTGGCGCCGGAACTGCGCAATGCAGTCGGCTTGCAACGTGATGTGATGTTACTTGGCATGGGTTCACATTTCGAAATTTGGGATGCTGCCAAATTGGCGGAAAACGAAGCCGAGGCGATGGCCGGCGGTATGCCTGAAGCATTAAGTAATTTCTCCTTCTGATAGAGCGTCATGACTGTTAATACTCCGGGAGAGCTGATTCACCACACGGTGTTACTGGACGAGGCTATTGAAGCACTCGATATTCAGGGCACGCGTTTAAATGGCGTGTATGTCGATGGCACCTTTGGGCGTGGTGGGCATAGTCGAAAAATTCTTACCCAGCTCGGGCCACAGGGGCGTTTGATTGCGTTTGATAAGGACCCTTACGCCATTGCGAATGCAGAACAGATTCAAGATCCTCGCTTTTCCATCGTGCACGAAAGCTTTGCTGATATGCATGCGGAATTGGCGCACCTTGGCATCACTAAGGTGGATGGTGTCTTGATGGATCTCGGCATTTCATCGCCGCAAGTCGATGATGCTGAACGAGGATTTAGCTTTAGAAATGACGGCCCTTTGGATATGCGCATGGATACCACGCGTGGTATTTCGGCTGCAGAGTGGTTGGCGCATGAAGATGAACAAAACATTAGAGAGGTTATAGAAAATTATGGGGAAGAACGGTTTGCTTTTCAGATTGCAAAGGCGATTGTTGCTCGCAGGGCGAGCGAGTCCATTTCAAGTACTCGGCAGCTTGCCGAACTCGTCGCTCACGCCGTCAAAACTCGCGAGAAGGGCAAAGACCCGGCAACTCGCACCTTTCAAGCTATACGGATTTTCATCAATAAAGAGCTTGAAGACCTCGAGATCGGCTTAGCCGCAGCTTACGAATGCCTGGCGCCAAACGCACGCATGGCGGTAATCAGTTTTCATTCGCTGGAAGATCGGATTGTGAAGCAGTTCTTTGCCTCCAAAGTCAAAGTCGCGCAACCTGATCGTCGCTTACCTATACGTGACGTGGATTTGCCTAAGCCGCAAATGCAATTGATCTCGCGTATGAAACCAACAGAGCAAGAAATTTTGCGCAATCCACGTGCCCGTTCCGCCATCATGCGCGTCGCTGAACGTATAGTTGGAGGTGCTTTATGAGCACATTCAGCGCGCGCCTAAATATTTTTCTGGGTTTACTTCTGATGCTTTCTGCGTTGTCGTTGATTAACTCGCAGTATCAGGCGCGTCGTTTGTTCATTGAAATGGAACGGGCGCAGACTTTAAGCCAGCAATATGAAATAGAGTGGACCCAGCTCAAGTTAGATCAGTCGACATTTGGTAAACATTCTCGAATTGAGTCGGTGGCCAACAAAGAATTAGGAATGGTGCATGTGACCCCGGATCGCACGCAATATTTGAGCGCCGAGGTGGTTAAATGAGTAGACCAACAAATGCCCGCAATGCAGCTGGCAAAGGCGTTTCATTTTCATCCAATCCTATACTGGAAGTTAAATTGCCGGTGTGGCGTTCACGTCTTGTTTTGTTTTTCCTATTTGCAGCTTTCGTCGCATTAATGGTGCGTGCATTGTGGTTGCAAGGGATCACTACTGAATTTCTGCAAAAGCAGGGGGCGAGTCGCTATGCCCGTACCTTGGAGTTGTCGGCAACACGTGGAAAAATCACTGATCGTCACGGCCAGGTGTTGGCATCTTCTGTGCCAGTCAAAGCTATTTGGGCAAGCTCAGAAAGTGTCTTAGAAGCACCCCCAGAAAAAGTCACGCAATTGGCAGCCTTGTTGGATATGAGTGAAACGGATTTGCGTAAGAAACTGGTCTCGGATCGCCAGTTCGTTTATCTCAAACGTCAGGCGGAACAGCCATTGGTTGATAAGGTATTGGCTTTAGGTATCACGGGCATTAAAACAGAAAAAGAATATAAACGGTTTTATCCTGAGGGTGAGGTGATGGCGCACGTGGTAGGTTTCACGAATGTCGAAGACAAAGGACAAGAAGGTATAGAACTCGCTTCGGAAAAAAATCTAGCGGGAAAAATGGGTAGTCGCCGTGTGATTAAAGATCGTTTGGGGCGCGTGGTGGAAGACATAGAATCTGTCCGCCCACCACATGATGGTAAGGACATGAAGTTGTCGATAGACAGCAAAATTCAATACATCGCCTATACCCATGTTAAAGAAGCGGTAGAAAAATTTAAAGCAAAAGCGGGTGCTGCAGTGGTTTTGGATGTGCAAACTGGTGAAGTATTGGCCTTAGTGAATTTGCCTACCTACAATCCTAATGATCGTTCAGTCTTGACTGGTGCGCAATTGCGCAATCGTGTGATTACCGATACGTTCGAGCCAGGTTCTACGATGAAGCCGTTTACGATTGCTTTGGCTTTGGAAACTGGGCGCGTTAAGCCTGACACGCTTATCGAAACTGCGCCGGGCGTGATGATGATAGGTCCTACCCCAATTCATGATGCGCACAAACAAGGTACTTTGACAGTGGCAGGAGTGATACAAAAATCTTCCAATATCGGTACGGCAAAAATTGCTTTGCAAATGCCACCGAAAGAAATGTGGGAAATGTTTGCTACCTTGGGTTTTGGGCAGCAACCAAATATTGGATTCCCGGGTGCAGTGGCAGGGCGGATGCGCAACTTTAAAACTTGGAAACCGATTGAACAGGCGACGATGAGTTATGGGCATGGTTTGTCAGTGTCCTTACTACAGATTGCCCGCGCCTACATGATTTTCGCGCGCAAAGGCGACACCATTCCTCTGACTTTTCAGCAGTCAACTGAAATGCCAGTCGGTACTCGTATTATTTCCGAAGCCACTGCGATGAAAATGCGCGAAATGCTGGAGAGCGTGACGCAGCCAGGTGGCACTGCAACCCAGGCACGGGTTCCAGGTTATCGGGTTGCAGGGAAAACTGGAACTGCGCACAAGATTGAAGGTGGTCGCTACGTGAATAAATACGTCGGCGATTTTGTTGGTTTTGCGCCGGTATCGAATCCGCGCATTATTGTTGCCGTGATGATTGATGAGCCTAGTAGTGGCGGATATTACGGCGGCACAGTGGCCGGTCCAGTATTTGCCGCGATCACCGCGAATGTATTGCGCTCTATGAATGTGGTACCAGATTCTTCTGTCGTTAATATTATTCCTGAGCCCAGCGTACAGGAGAGTCTGTGATGAACATGATCAACCTGACTAATACAGATAGCCTAGTACAAAATATGATCGACTGGATGCGTCAACACCTGACGCCCACTGCGCAATTGACTTCTGATTCGCGCGAGATACAAGCCGGTGATGCTTTCTTTGCTTTTCCTATCGTCGCGGGTAAAGGCGATGGTCGTGCTTTTATTCAAAACGCGATAGAGCGCGGCGCTGCTGCGATTGTGTATGAAGAATCCAGCGAGCAAGTGCATGCCGACATCAGCGTGCCGCATTTCGCCGTGAAAGATTTGATTCGTTTTGTTGGCGCGATTGCCTGCGCTTGGTATGACAATCCAGCGCAAAATATGTTGAGTGTCGCAGTCACAGGGACAAATGGAAAAACCTCGTGCTCACAATGGATCGCTAAAGCGCTTTCTCTGCACGCGCAGTCATGCGCAGTAATTGGTACTTTAGGTGTTGGCACGTATCGCGATGGCGTGATTGCGAATTTGCAGGAAACTGGATTCACCACACCAGATGCGATTCAATTGCAACGTCGATTGGCGGGTTTGAAAGCAAATGGTGCTGCCGCGTTGGCAATCGAGGCATCGTCAATCGGTTTGCATCAAGGACGCTTAAATGCGCTGCATTTTGATGTCGCCTTATTCACAAATTTAACACGAGATCATCTCGATTATCATGAGACTATGGAAGCCTATGCTACGGCAAAAGAGGCTTTGTTTAACTGGCCGGGCTTGCAAAATGCGGTCATTAATGCCGACGATGAATTTGGTCTCGAATTGTTGCAGCGTTTAGCGAACACGAATAAAGCCTTACAGTTGTTAGCCTATAGCATAGACACTAAAATCGACGCGAAAATTCCGTGTTTGCGTGCTAGTCAGTTGAAGACAACTCATACTGGTACTCAGTTTTATCTTGAATCGCCATATGGAAATGGCACGGTAAAAACGCAAACTATCGGTCGCTTTAACGTCAGCAATATTCTCGGTGTGCTTGGCGTTTTGCTAGTGCGTGGCATCAGTTGGGAACGCGCGATTATAACCATAGAAAAACTCACTTCTGTGCAAGGTCGTATGCAGCAACTCGGCACTGCGGGGCAAGCGATGGTGGTGGTGGACTATGCACATACGCCAGATGCATTGGAAAAAACACTGCAGACTTTGCAGCAAGTGGCGCAAGACCGTCAGGGTAATCTGTGGTGTGTATTTGGATGCGGTGGTGACCGTGATCCGGGTAAGCGTCCACAAATGGGCAAGATTGCGCAAATGGCACAACAGGTCGTCGTCACCAGCGATAACCCACGCACCGAAGATCCTGACAAAATTATTCAAGATATTGTGCAAGGGATGAGTGGTACGCCGCACGCGATCGCTGACCGCGCCAGCGCGATTTTGTATGCAGTCAAACATGCGCAAGTCAATGATGTGATTCTGATTGCAGGCAAAGGACATGAAACCTATCAGGAAATCAATGGCAAAAAATGGCCGTTCTCGGATGAAGAACACGCCATGTTGGCCTTAGCTACAGTAGCAACTAACAGCACGATGCGGAGAACAACCTGATGCAGGCGCATGCAAACAAACGTAATGCAATCCACGGGTCGTTAGCCGAACTGCAAAAGGTAGTCGCCCACTCGCTTGCGCATGGTGAGGCGCATTTTTCGGGGTTGAGTACAGACAGTCGCCAGATTGAAACGGGAAATATCTTTTTGGCGTTGCATGGTGAAACCTTTGATGCGCATGACTTTCTGGATCAGGTTGTCAGCGCAGGCGCGGTTGCCGTTATCGCAGAAAAAATTCCAGCCGGTTTCACGACTCCGGCGCTGATTGTGCCGGATACTAAATTAGCTCTCGCCGAAATCGCTACAAATTGGCGTCAACAATTTGAGTTGCCAGTGATCGCTGTGACCGGAAGTAATGGGAAGACGACGGTTAAAGAAATGATTGCTTCAATCTTGCGGGCGAAATTTGGTAGCGATCATATGGTTTCTACGCAAGGCAACCTGAATAATGACATCGGAGTACCGCTGACCGTATTTCGTTTACATGCTGGACATCAAGCTGCAGTCCTGGAATTAGGCATGAATCATCCGGGCGAAATTGCGTTATTGAGCGCTATCGCACAGGCCAGCGTTGGATTGGTAAATAACGCTCAACGCGAACATCAAGAATTTATGCAAACTGTAGAAGCTGTCGCGCTAGAAAACGGTGCGGTGTTGAGCAGTCTACCAGCACATGGTGTAGCGGTGTTTCCAGCGGATGACCCCTATACGAAAATCTGGCAAGAACTTGCAGGGGCATGCAAATGCATCACATTCGGCCTCAATGACAGTGCAGAAGTCCATGCTAGTTTCGTCGCCCAAGAATTTGGCAGTGAAATCGAGATGTCAATACAAGGCGAAGTCGTGAAATTACAGTTAGCTGCTGCCGGTCAACACAATGTGTTGAATGCTTTAGCGGCTGCAGCTTGTTGTTCGGCGATAGGTGTGGATCGCGCAAAAATTGTTGAAGGTCTACAAGCTTTTGCCCCAGTGTCTGGACGTCTGCAGCCGAAGCAGGCCTTGGCTGGCGCGCGCTTGATTGACGATACCTACAACGCCAATCCTGACTCAGTGAAAGCAGCGATTGATGTGTTAGCACAAGCGGGTGATAAGACGATCTTGGTGTTAGGCGATATGGGCGAGGTCGGTGCTGACGGCGCGAGTTTTCATCAAGAGATAGGACTGTATGCAAAATCGCAAGGGATCAAACTCTTATACACCTTTGGTTCTTTGGCGCAAGCATCGGCAACAGCATTTGGTGATGGCGCACAACACTTTAGTGAGTTAGGTTCATTGTTGCTCAGTCTAGAAAAACACAGTAACGCTGGTAATACGATCTTAATCAAGGGATCACGATTCATGAAGATGGAGCGAGTTGTCGTACATTTGTGTAGCGCCACCTCTTGAAAAGTTTGTAAAGAATAAAAAAGAAAATTAGGGAAATTATTATGTTGCTTTGGTTGGCAGAAATTTTTAAACAAGATGTCGGTTTCTTCCGCGTATTCGGATTTATTACTTTCCGCGCGGTGTTTGCGACGATGACGGCGATCTCGATAGGTTTGCTGGCGGGTCCTGCAGTGATCCGTATGTTGACACGTTTAAAAGTTGGCCAAGCTGTCCGTACTGATGGTCCGCAAACGCATTTAATTAAATCCGGTACGCCAACTATGGGCGGTGCTTTGGTCTTAATTTCGATTGGTATTTCCACTCTGCTGTGGTCGGATCTCAGTAATCGTTTCGTGTGGGTCGTGTTAATTGTGACCTTGGGCTTTGGTGCGGTAGGCTGGGTAGACGATTATCGTAAAGTGGTGTTCCGCGACCCGAATGGCATGGCATCGCGTGAGAAATTTTTCTGGCAATCTTTGATTGGTATTGTGGCAGCCGTGTACCTCGCTTTTTCCGTATCTGCACCCACCAATACCAAAGTGATGGAACTCTTTGTTGCTTGGGTACAGTCTGGCTTCAGTATGGACTTGCCACCGAAGGCGGATTTGATTATTCCTTTCTTCAAAACATTTAATTATCCACTGGGTGTTTGGGGTTTTATTGCGCTGACTTTTTGTGTGATCGTGGGAACGAGTAACGCAGTAAATTTGACCGACGGTTTAGATGGCTTAGCGATCATGCCGACGATCATGGTCGGTTCTGCATTGGGAATTTTTGCTTATCTGACGGGACATGCTGGTTACTCTAAATATCTATTGATTCCCTACATTCCAGGCGCTGGCGAACTCCTGATTTTCTGCGGTGCGATGGCGGGTGCTGGTTTGGCCTTTCTGTGGTTTAACGCGCATCCGGCGCAAGTGTTTATGGGCGATGTTGGTGCATTAGCATTGGGCGGTGCGTTAGGTACGGTGGCCGTGATTGTGCGTCAAGAAGTCGTGCTATTCATCATGGGTGGAATCTTTGTGGTCGAGACTTTCTCCGTGATGTTGCAGGTGACTTACTTTAAATTTACAAAGAAAAAATATGGTGTAGGCAAACGTCTGTTTTTGATGGCTCCCTTGCACCACCATTTTGAACAAAAAGGTTGGAAAGAAACGCAAGTCGTTGTGCGCTTTTGGATTGTCACAATGTTGTTAGTGTTGTTGGGCTTGTCATCATTGAAGTTGCGCTGATCGATTGTAGCCAGCTAAACAGCGGAAATGAATGACTTAACAGGTATGACTATGAATTTGTCGGATTTAATAAATAAACAGGTGTTGATCGTTGGGCTAGGGGAATCTGGTCTTGCGATGGCGCGCTGGTTGTCGCGTTGTGGTGCGCGCCTGCGCGTTGCTGACACGCGGGCGAATCCGGATCGTTTGCCTGCCTTGAAAGAATTGGCGCCAGATGCGGAGTTTTTTGGCGGTGAATTATTAGCGACACATGTCGATGGTGTGGAATTAGTTGTCGTCAGTCCAGGCCTTGCGCCGGATGGTGAGTTGCAGGTGATCTTGCAACAGACGCAGCAACTAGGTGTTCCGGTTTGGGGCGAAGTCGAATTATTTGCGCAGGCCTTGGCTGACCTCAAAGTTAACAAAAGCTACGCGCCAAAAATTATCGCAATTACCGGTACCAATGGTAAAACCACAGTGACCAGTATGACGGGTCAACTTTGTGCACGTGCAGGAATGCGGGTGCAAGTCGCCGGCAATATCAGCCCTTCGATGTTAGATGTGTTGTGCGACAGCATAGATCAAGACTGCTTGCCACAAGTGTGGGTGTTGGAGTTATCTAGTTTTCAGTTGCACACCAATCTCAGCCTGAACCCCGATGTCGCGACGGTGTTGAACTTGACGCAGGATCATCTCGACTGGCATGGCGATATGAAACATTACGCTGCTGACAAAGCCAAAATTTTCGGTGCGACGACGACACAAGTCTTGAATCTGGACGATGAACAAGTCATGGCGATGCAACGGACTGATGGCAGCTTTTTGAGTTTCACTAGCAATGCGCCGCAGCGTGATGGCGAGTTTGGATTATTAAACGAGCAGGGTATGACTTGGTTGGCGATGGCCGTTGCTGAAGAAGAGGAGCAAACCTCTTCATGCAAACGTAAAAAGGAAATCGTTGAGGTGCCAGTGATCATCACACGCCTGATGCCCGCCGATGCCTTGCAAATTCGCGGGCAGCACAATGCTTGTAATGCACTGGCAGCGTTGGCGTTGTGCCGTGGAATTGATTTACCTCTCGCCCCATTGTTACATGGCTTACGTGAATACAAAGGCGAACCGCATCGGGTTGAATTGGTGACGACAATTGCAGCGGTGGATTACGTGGATGATAGCAAGGGGACAAATGTCGGTGCGACCGTCGCGGCGCTCAAGGGCCTAGGTGAGGCGAGTGGTAGCGCGCATAAATGCATTATTTTGATCGCTGGTGGAGACGGGAAAGGGCAAGACTTTAGTCCATTAGCTAATCCAATTTCACAGTACGTCAAAGCAGTTTTATTGATAGGCAAAGACGCGACAGAAATTCAAGCAGCAATCCAAGTGAGTGCTGTTGACATACATCATTGTCCAAGTTTAGAAAACGCAGTGACTCAAGCGAGTGAGTTAGCACAAGAAGGCGATACGGTCTTGTTGTCACCAGCTTGTGCCAGTCTCGATATGTTTAAAAATTATGCGCATAGAGCACAGGTGTTTGTCGATGCAGTGCGTGAAGTCGCATTAAGCCGCGGTGAGATTTGCTGATGAAACAGCTACTCCTGAATTTGAATCCTTGGCGTTCGTCTGGCAATAGTCAGACTAGAACCCATTTTGTCCAGCGTTCAAAGATGATGGAGTATGACCAAGCTTTGGTGTGGGTGACCTTGATCTTGATGGTTTTCGGTATGGTGATGGTGTATTCCGCTTCAATTTCTCTGCCGGATTCTCCGAAGTATGCGAACTACAAAAATAATCATTTTTTGGTGCGACAGGCGATATTTGTGACGGTGTCAGTGCTTGCGAGTTTGGTGATTTTTAGATTGAAAGTGGAAGAGTGGCAGAAGCTAGCGCCATATCTGTTTATCGCTACATTGGTGTTATTGGTGATGGTGTTAATTCCCGGTGTCGGAAAAGGTGTTAATGGAGCGAAGCGTTGGATTTCTCTGAAGGCCTTCAACGTTCAACCATCAGAGTTGATGAAGCTCTTCATGGTGTTGTATGCAGCTGATTACACCGTCCGTAAACAAGAATACATGCACAAACTGACCAAAGGTTTCTTGCCGATGATGATTACAGTTGCGGTGCTGGGTTTGCTTCTATTGTTGGAACCTGATTTGGGTGCCTTTGGAGTGATCGTCTGTATCGCGATGGGTATTCTATTTCTGGGCGGGATTAATGGCATTTGGTTCGGTGGCATTGCTGCAACTTTAGTTGGAATTTTTACGTCAGTGATCTTGCTATCACCCTGGCGTCGTGAACGGATTTTCGCTTATCTGAACCCTTTTGAAGAAGACAATGCGTTGGGCAAAGCCTATCAATTAACGCACTCCTTAATTGCCTTTGGACGGGGTGAATTACTGGGAGTTGGCCTAGGTGCTAGTGTAGAAAAACTTCATTACCTGCCGGAAGCACATACCGATTTTTTGCTGGCAGTAATCGGTGAAGAATTAGGATTCGTCGGTGTGCTGGTGGTGATCTTCATGTTTTATTGGATCGTTAAGCGTGCATTCGAAATTGGTCGCCAAGCCATCGTGCTGGACGCCACTTTCGCTGGTCTTGCTGCGAAAGGGATAGGAATTTGGATAGGCATACAAACTTTCATCAATATGGGGGTGAATTTGGGTCTGTTGCCAACCAAAGGTTTAACTCTGCCTTTGATGAGTTATGGCGGTACTGGTGTATTAATTAATTGTATAGGATTAACTCTGTTGCTCCGTATCGATTATGAAAATCGATTGATGATGCGCGGAGGGCGAGTATGACAAAGTCAACAAAGAACAAACATTTATTGATCATGGCTGCTGGTACCGGGGGACATATTTTTCCTGGTTTAGCGATTGCTGCAGAAATGCAGGCACGTGGATGGAGTGTGTCGTGGCTGGGAACAAAGACCGGTATGGAAGGCGCGATCGTTGCTAAGCATGGTATTCCTATGGATCAGTTAGATTTCACGGGTTTGCGTGGTAAGGGTTTGAGGCACAGCATCAGCGGCGCGTTTAAATTGTTGGCGAGTTTTTTTTCTTGTATCGACATCGTTAGAAGACGTCGTCCTGATGTGGTACTCGGGATGGGTGGTTACGTCACAGTGCCTGGTGGTGTTAGTAGTGCATTGATGGGGAAACCTGTGGTGCTGATGAATGCGGATGCGCCATTGCTATTGTCGAATAAAGCGCTGAAGCCATTCGCCAAAAAGCTGATGTTTGGTTTGCCATCGAATGCGCCTATGCAGGAAAAAAAATTCGTCTTCACCGGAAATCCTATTCGTCGTGAAATTTGCGAATTGGAATTGCCGCAAGCGCGTTATGCACAGCATCAAGGGCCACTGAAAATTTTGGTCATGGGCGGCAGTTTAGGTGCACGGGTTTTAAATGAAGTTGTACCGGCCGCTTTGGCTTTAATCCCTGCAGAACAAAGACCGGAAGTCACACAGCAATCTGGTAAGCAGCACGTAAATGATTTGCGCCAACGCTATGCAAGCAATGGTGTGCAGGTAGAAGTGGTGGATTTTATAGATGACATGCCACAGCGTTATGCAGAAACGGATTTAGTCATTTGCCGTGCCGGTGCGATTACTGTTTCTGAACTAACAGCAGCAGGTGTCGCTAGCGTATTGGTGCCTTTGGTTGCATCGAGCACTTCGCATCAAAAAGCTAATGCGGAATGGTTAAGTCAGGCTGGTGGAGCAATACATCTGCCACAAACGGAGTTGAATGCAGCAAGCTTGGCGGAATTGATTCAAGGTATGAATCGTGAGCGCTGCCAACAATTAGCTTCAGCGGCGTATCAGGTTGGTCGTCGTGATGCGAGTGAGGTGATTGCTACGATATTAGAAGAACTCGCATAAAGAATTTAGTAGAGAAAACTATGAAACATAAAGTGAAGCACTTACATTTTGTCGGCATCGGTGGCTCAGGAATGAGTGGCATCGCCGAAGTGCTATTGAATTTGGGCTATATCATTTCTGGCTCTGATCTTAGTAGTAACGCAGCTTCGCAGCGATTGGCAAGTTTGGGTGCCAAAGTGACGGTTGGTCACGCGGCAGAAAATATCGAAGGTGCGGACGCTGTTGTCACTTCAACCGCAGTGAAAGCTGATAATCCAGAAGTGATTGCTGCACGCGAAAAGCATATTCCCATCGTGCCACGCGCTTTGATGTTGACTGAATTAATGCGTTTGAAAAGTGGTATTGCGATTGCTGGTACGCATGGTAAAACCACGACGACTAGTTTGGTCGCAAGTATTTTGGCAGAAGGTGGATTGGATCCAACTTTCGTTATCGGTGGTTTGTTAAATAGCGCGGGTGCCAATGCACGCTTAGGCAGCGGTCAATACATCGTGGCCGAGGCGGATGAGTCGGATGCCTCATTTTTGAATTTACTGCCGATGATAGAAGTGATTACGAATATTGATGCTGATCACATGGAAACCTATGATCACGATTTCGCTAAATTGAAACAAGCTTTTGTCGATTTCACCCAGCGTTTGCCGTTTTATGGCGTTGCGATGTTGTGTATGGACGATCCGAATATTCGCGAGATCATGCCAAGAATTACGAAAACGATAGTCACGTATGGATTTCATGAAGAAGCGGAAGTACGTGCGGTCAACGCGAGCGCTGCGAACGGCAAAATGCATTTTACGGTAGTGCAAAAAGGCTATGCCGATATGCAGGTGAGCTTGAATCAACCCGGTATGCATAATGTGCAAAATGCTTGTGCCGCCATCGCAATCGCGCGTGAAGTTGGCGTGGAAGACAGTGCAACCCAAAAAGCATTAAGTGAATTCAATGGTGTCGGTCGTCGCTTCACGCGCTATGGCGAAATCACTTTAGAAAACGGCGGCAGTTTTGCACTGGTCGATGACTATGGTCATCATCCGGTGGAAATGGCTGCAACGCTGGCTGCCGCGCGCGGTGCCTATCCCGGACGTCGCTTGGTGTTGGCTTTCCAGCCGCATCGTTATACCCGTACTCGCGATTTGTTTGAAGATTTTGTAAAAGTCATTTCAACTGCCGATGCAGTGGTGTTGGCGGAAGTGTATGCGGCTGGCGAAGCGCCTATCGTTGCTGCAGACGGCAGAGCAATGACGCGTGCCTTGCGTGTGTTGGGTAAAGTCGAGCCGATTTTTGTTGAAGAAATGGTCGAAATGCCAGATGCCTTACGCCAGATGTTGCACGATGGGGATGTGTTGATTGTGATGGGTGCTGGCTCTATCAGTGCAGTGCCTGGGAAATTGGCAGCGAAGAATGAGACTAAGAATTAAGGTCGGCGCTGTGCGCGCTTTCTGTAAAAAATGAATGGGAAGAGAAAGATGAAAGAATTAGGTAAAGTCGGTGTGTTATTTGGCGGTCGCTCCGCGGAACGTGAAGTCTCCATCATGTCTGGTACTGGCGTGCTGAACGCATTAAAAAGCCGTGGTGTGGATGCACATGCATTTGATCCCGCCGAACGAAGCCTCGCTGAACTCGCCGCTGAGAAATTTGATCGCGTGTTTATCGCCTTGCATGGTCGTTATGGCGAAGACGGTAGCTTACAAGGTGCCTTAGAACAACTCGGTATTCCATATACAGGTAGTGGTGTGATGGCATCTTCCTTAGCGATGGATAAGATCTTTACAAAAAAAATCTGGCTTTATCACGGCTTGACGACGCCTAAATATGCAGTTCTGACGGCAGACTCTGATTTGAATCAGATAGCAAGCGACTTGGGGTTGCCGCTCATTGTGAAACCGCCGCATGAAGGCTCAACTATCGGAATTACTAAAGTCCGTGCGGCAGAAGCCTTGCCTGCGGCTTATCAATTAGCGGCAAAATTTGACGAAGAAGTATTAGCAGAAGAATTTATCCAAGGTCGTGAATTGACGGTGGCAGTATTGGGCCGCGGAGCAGGTGCATACGCCTTGCCGTTGATCGAAATCGTCGCGCCTGATGGTAATTACGACTACCAAAACAAATACTTTACTGACGACACCAAGTATTTATGTCCAGCACCGATCGACGCTGAGTTGACGCAACAAATTAAGACGATGTGCGAAGCCGCCTATCGTACTGTCAATTGCGAAGGTTGGGCGCGCATCGATGTACTACTGCGTGCTTCTGACAACAAACCATTTTTGATTGAAGTGAATACTTCTCCAGGTATGACTAGCCATTCCTTAGTGCCGATGGCTGCGAAAGCAGCCGGCATGAGTTATGAAGATGTATGCGTAGAAATTTTGAAGACAGCGCGATTAAAAACTGCGCCCGATTCAGAATAATTTGAATCGTAGAAAGTAGAAAAAGATTTTATGTGGCAAGACGCAAAGTTGCTCAATGCAATCTCCAATGTCTTATTCAGCATTGTGTTGCTTGCCCTGCTGGTATCAGGTGTCTGGTGGGTGATTCAACGACCAGTTTTTGCCTTGCATGTGGTACGGGTTGAAGGTGAGCAGAAACGTGAATTGCGTCATGTGAATACCTTGACGATACGTGAGCAGGCATTGCCGAAAATAGCTGGAAATTTTTTCACGACGAATTTGGATCAGGTTAGACAAGCATTTGAATCTGTACCTTGGGTCAGAAAAGCAAGCGTGCAAAGAGTCTGGCCAGATAAATTAGTGGTTGCATTGGAAGAGCATGAAGTGTTGGGTACGTGGGGTGAAGATGGAAGATTGGTTTCTACCGCCGGCGACGTGTTCACTGCCAATTTAGCGGAAGCGGAAGAAGATACACAGCTGATTAGTTTGAATGGCCCAGACGGCAGTGAAAAAGAGGTCGTCGCGCAATATCGACAGTTTAAAGAATGGTTTAATGGTCTCGCGTTGGAACCGGAAGTCGTTGAATATTCGAGTCGTTATGCGTGGAGCGTGAAATTAAATAATGGGTTGCGGGTGGAACTTGGTAAAGCGCAAGAGCCAAATGGCCTAAAAAAGCGAGTGGAGCAATTGATTAAAGTCTACCCACAGTTGGTCACTCGATTGCAGGGCAGTATCGTCAGCGTCGACATGCGTTACCCAAATGGCCTCGCATTGAAAACTAGTAGTCAGAGTTTTGGATCAACAGGAAAATCTGGCGCAAAGTGAAGCAAAAAATGCAGTAGAAAAATCAAGTAGAAAATGCAGTGCCCAGTAAGTCGGAAAAACTTTTGACAAGCATTGCTCAAGACAAAAAGAGCGATGTTAAATACGTGTAATCAGTACCTTAAATAAGTAAGTGGAAGACTATGACAAAAGACGCAAAAAACCTGATCGTTGGCCTTGATATTGGCACTTCGAAAATTGTCGCGGTGGTGGCAGAGGTGATGCCAGATGGTCGGCACGAAGTGATCGGCTTGGGTCAGCATGAATCGAAGGGTTTGAAAAAAGGTGTGGTCGTGAATATCGAAGCCACCGTCGAGTCTATACAGCGCGCCTTAGAAGAAGCTGAATTAATGGCGGACTGCAAAATTCGCACGGTCTATACCGGCATCGCTGGCAGTCACATTCGTAGCTTTAACTCCAGCGGTATGGTGGCGATCAAAGACAAGGAAGTTACTGCAGCAGACGTTTCACGCGTGATTGAAACGGCGAAGGCAGTGAATATTCCTACTGATCAGCAATTGCTGCACACCTTGCCGCAAGAATTTATTGTTGATAGCCAAGATGATGTGCGCGAACCTATCGGTATGAGCGGCATTCGCCTAGAAGTCAAAGTGCACATTGTGACAGGTGCAGTTTCTGCAGTTCAAAACATTGTGAAATGTGTGCGTCGTTGTGGTCTGGAAGTTTCCGATTTGATTTTGCAGCCGATGGCGTCTGCCGACGCGGTATTGACCAATGATGAAAAAGAGCTGGGCGTTGTATTGATCGATATCGGTGGCGGTACGACAGACGTCGCGGTGTTTAGCGAAGGTTCGATACGTCATACGGCGGTGATTCCGATTGCCGGTGATCAAATCACAAACGATATTGCGATGGCATTGCGTACGCCAACGTCAGAAGCAGAGGAAATCAAAATCCGTTTCGGAGTCGCGAAGCAAGTGTTGGCGGATCCTGCAGATACGCTAGAAGTGCCAGGCTTGGGTGATCGTGGTCCACGATCTCTGTCACGTCAGGCATTGGCCGCGGTCATCGAACCACGCGTTGAGGAATTATTTGCACTCGTACATCAAGTGGTGCGTGAATCCGGATATGAAGATGTGCTCTCATCTGGCATCGTGTTAACTGGTGGATCAGCAACCATGCAAGGTATGGTCGAAATGGCGGAAGATATTTTCTTAAAGCCAGCGCGTTTGGGTATGCCCGCTTATTCAGGACAATTAGCAGATGTGGTGCGTAGTCCTCGTTATGCGACCGTGTTAGGTTTGTTGTTAGAAGCAAAGAAGCAGTACTTACGCGGTCATATTGTGACCCGTCAAGCAGGTTCAGCAGGTGCAGTTTGGCAGCGCATGAAAGAGTGGTTTCAAGGGAATTTTTAATTCCATCTTTTGTTTTGAAAAATAGTGTTTGTTTTATAGACGAAATGAGGCGATTTGCAGCAGATTTTTTACTATAATTTGCTGCAATCATTTTATAATGGTGTGAATTACAGTTTTTATTCGCTAGGCGTCACATAGGGTGAGGATTAGCGACTGAAAACTGCCTACTTGGGGGATTCATGATGGAGTTCGATATGGTCGATAACGCTACGCAAGGCACAGTGATCAAAGTCGTTGGTGTCGGTGGCGCAGGTGGTAACGCAGTTCAGCACATGATTAACAAAGGTGTTTCTGGCGTGGAGTTTATCGCTGCAAATACCGATGCTCAAGCGCTGACACAATCTGGTGCACATAATGTGATTCAAATCGGTGAGACCGGCCTCGGTGCTGGTATGAAACCTGAAGTGGGTCGCCAGCTTGCTGAAGAGTCCCGCTCACGTATTGAAGATGCATTGCGCGGTGCGCATATGGTCTTTATCGCTGCTGGTATGGGTGGTGGCACAGGTACAGGTGCGGCACCAGTGGTTGCACAGATCGCGAAAGAACAAGGCGCGTTAACTGTCGCGGTAGTATCCAAACCTTTTTCTTACGAAGGTAAGAAATGTATGGATATCGCTGACGAAGGTCTCGAAGCTTTGTCCAAACACGTCGATTCTTTGATCATCATTTTGAATGAAAAGCTCGAAGAAATTTACGAAGACGACAGCATGATTGAATGGTTAGGTCACGCTGATAACGTCTTGAATAATGCTGTTGCGGGTATCGCCGAAATCATTAACGTTCCAGGTCATATTAACGTCGACTTCAATGATGTGAAAACAATCATGGGCGAACAAGGCAAGGCGATGATGGGAACGGCGACAGCGTCTGGCGTTGATCGTGCACGCATCGCAGCGGAACAAGCGGTTGCTTCACCATTGTTGGACGGTATCGATTTGTCTGGCGCGCGCGGCGTTCTGGTCAATGTGACTGCCAGCCGTGGCTTAAAAGGTAAAGAAATCAAAGAGGTGATGGCAGCAGTGCGCGCATTCGCGGCACCAGATGCATCGATCGCACAAGGTATTGCTTACGACGATACGATGGGTGATGAAATCCGTGTCACAGTCGTAGCAACTGGCTTAGGTCGCGGCAAGAAAAATATCCAATTGGTACAAACGCCAATGCTGCGTACAGGTACAAATGATGAGCCGATGATGATGGCAAGTCCAGCAACCACGACGACGGTAAGTAAAGGAACAACTTCTGTCAGTGCTGGTTTTGATAGTTTGACTAAACCAGCAGTGTGGCGTCATTCTGCCACTGAGCAAGTGCGTGCTTTAGAAAAGAACGGTATGGAAACTTATGATATTCCTGCCTTCTTGCGCAAACAAGCTGACTAATCAGGCTAATTCATTAGGCTGATTACGCAGGCATACAGAAATCAGTCAGTAAAATTAGTCGTTTAAGCTTCAGCTTGAAAATCAAACAAAAACGCCAGTCGAGAGATTGGCGTTTTTGCTTTCTGCAGGAATTTTTTGTTTAAGGCATACTTGCACACTTCGTTGATCGCACCGCATATACAGACTAGGCAATTCGATTCAGCGAGTAACATTTCATCGTTCGTTTTTATTTTTAGGGAGTTCATTATGAGCATCAAGATTGGTGACAAATTACCAGCAGGTAGCCTGGCCGAATTTATCGAAGTGGAATCAGAGGGCTGTTCTTTAGGCCCAAACACTTTTGACGTAGCTGAACTGACTAAGGGTAAAACCATCGCGATTTTCGGTTTGCCTGGCGCTTATACGCCAACTTGCTCCGCGAAACATGTTCCTGGTTATGTAGAGCATGCGGCCGCGTTAAAAGCAAAAGGCGTGGATGAAATCTGGTGCATTTCTGTGAACGATGCATTTGTCATGGGTGCTTGGGGGCGCGATCAAAAAGCAACTGGCACCGTGCGTATGATGGCTGACGGTAATGCTGCATTTAGCAAAGCTTTGGGTCTCGATGCGGATTTCAGTAAGTTCGGTATGGGTGTTCGCTCACAGCGTTATTCCATGGTCGTTGTGGACGGTGTGGTCAAGCATTTGAATGTGGAAGAGGGCGGTAACTTCGCAGTTTCTAACGCAGAAACGATGCTGGCGCAATTGGCTTAATTCGCTATTGTCGCAGCCGTATGCATTGAAAAATGCGCATCATGTTGATGCGCATTTTTTTATGCCAAATTCTAAACTCCTGCGCAAAATAGCTTTGCGATTTATAATCTCGCCATGTTAAAGCAAAGAACAATACAAAAAGAGGTCAAGACTATTGGTGTCGGCGTACATTCCGGTACTAAGGTGACTTTGACTCTACGCCCTGCCCCTGTTGATACCGGGATCATATTTACGCGTGTCGATTTACAGCCAGCTGTGGTGTTTCCGGCGACTGCGCTAAATATCGGTGACACTAAAATGGCTTCCACCTTAACCAAGGACGGTGCCAAAGTCTCAACCGTCGAACACTTATTGTCGGCTTGTGCAGGGTTGGGTATTGATAATTTGTATATCGATGTCAGTGCAGAAGAAATCCCTATCATGGATGGTTCAGCATCTTCCTTTGTGTATTTACTTCAACAAGCTGGCATGCAAGAACAGAGTGCGGCTAAGAAGTTTATCAGGGTGCTGAAGTCAGTCGAGATTCGTGAAGGAACCGGTAAGTCCGAGAAATGGGCGCGCCTCGATCCTTATGATGGCTTCAAGTTGCATTTCTTTATTGAATTTAATCATCCCGCGGTAGATGGTACCAATCAAACCGCGGAAGTCGATTTTGAGCAAGTTTCCTATGTCAAAGATGTCGCTCGAGCCCGCACTTTTGGTTTTATGCAAGACGTTGAAATGCTGCGTGGCATAGGTTTGGCGCGAGGTGGTTCATTGGAAAACGCCATCGTCATGGATGAATACCGAATCTTAAATGCCGATGGATTGCGTTTTGATGATGAATTTGTGCGACATAAGATTTTGGACGCAATTGGTGATCTATATCTGATTGGGCATCCATTCCTTGCCAGCTATACCGCACATAAATCTGGCCATGGCCTGAATAATCAATTGTTGCGTGTCTTACTGGCGCAACCAGATGCTTATGAAATCATCACATTTGACGATGTAAAATTTGCACCTAAGTCCTACGCCTTCCAAGAAGAACGTGAGTGGGCTTTGAATTGAACATTCGTTAGGATAGGTCTATCTTTTCCTAAGTCCTGCAATACGTAGCTTAAATTTGGTTAAGTTAATTCAAAATGTTACTTGCACTAAGCGCGGTTGCGGCTTAATAGTCGGCTAAGTGCTGCCTTCAGCCCTTCATTTTGTGGTGTGGCTTCTAAATTAGTCTCCAAGTCCTTAAATGCATTGAGCGCAGAACCTGTCAATATTGCTTGTTTGATCGGTTCTGGTTTCTCGACCGCGCGCTTGACTTGTACTTTGATCTTGATTGCGTTAATCTGCCAACCTCGTTGTTGCAAGTGTGCCTGTAATTTTGGCAATTGTTGCTTCAATTTTGCGGCGATCGAGGCATTTGGCGTCGACATCACTAATTGGTCGTCATTGAGGTTCAGAACCTCACAGCCATCGAAGATCGCGGGCAGGGCTGTTCTGCATTCTTTTTGTAGCGAAATATTTCGCTTAACCGTTGGTAAAAGTGGAGATAGTTTGTCGTTGTGTCTTAGAAATGACGCTATCTCATTGGTTTGAGCCATCTTTTTGCCACGTTTGACATTTAGTCGGTAGGTTGGGTGAGGTGATTGCATATTCAGCACATTACCATAATTCATTCTTGTTGATCACGGAGGAAACAGTTAATGCAAATCATCATTATGCATTCACGTTTGACCCAAGCAAAGTCGCTGACTTTGTCATCTAAGCATTTGATTAGTTTTATTTCGCTCATCGTATTGCTGGCTTTGTTAGGCGCATTTATTTTCATCAATACACTGGCGCGATTTGCTGGCAGTGATTCCGCAATTGTGAAAAGTATTTTACCTGCAACGATGTTGAGCTCTAACATCGGAGGTGCCAGCGGAAATGAGATATATTTGAAGGAAAATCTCGCTGCCATGGCCGTTAAAATTGGCGAAATGCAGGCGCAATTGATCCGTCTTGATGCATTAGGTGAGCGGGTGCAAGGATTGGCTGGAGTGAAGCCGGAAGAGTTTAATTTTAAAGAAGCTCCGGGGCGCGGCGGTGCAGAAGTGCTCGCAGATGTCGCTAAGTCAGATTTAAATATCCATGATTTCCAAGCCTCACTTGAAGTACTTTCTAAAGATCTCAGTTATCGCTCTGACTACTTGAATGTGGTCGAATCTAAGTTGATGAGTTTTAAGCTGCAGGCAAAATTATTACCCACAATTGTTCCTGTGAATGTAGGTTACAACGCCTCAACTTTTGGGCGCCGCCTTGATCCATTTTCGGGGCGCACTGCATTTCATGAGGGCTTGGATTTTTCTGCGCCGAACGGCACCCCTATCGTTGCAGCTGCTGGTGGTGTGGTGGTCGCGGCGGAATATCACCCAGAATTTGGGAATATGCTTGAAATTGATCATGGTGGCGACATGATGACCCGCTACGCGCATGCGTCTAAATTGTTTGCCAAAGTAGGTGACATCGTCAAACGCGGTCAGCATGTGGCGAATATAGGGTCAACCGGGCGCTCAACTGGATCACATTTGCACTTTGAGGTGAGAATCAAAGGCGTCGCCCAAAATCCTCATAAATTCTTGAACGCTGGCGGCGAAGGCACAGATGTCTCAAAATTGGCAAGCCTGGTTCGGTAATGCTAACAATAAATCTTTGCACGAGCTAAATGAGTATGACTTGACTCGGTGGTGCTGACCTAAATCGCACGGCGAAGCGCTTCTGGATCCACATGTTGTGCGCACGCGACTCTCATGCAAAGCATGAATAAATGTTAATTAAAAATCATCAACGCACCAAATTTTGGCAAATTTTTTGATTTTGCTTGAATTTGTCGGATTTGCCACCATCTCTCAGCCAAACTTCCCTCTCTTGATAGTAGAAATTCTGGAAAGCTAGGTGAGCCATGTTAAAATAAAAAGTTAAGCATATTTGCTGCATTTTTTGTTTTCTTGCAGTGTTTTAGAACCTACACCCACCATACTCACTACTAGCATGTCATTTCTGACCAAAATATTCGGTAGCCGCAATCAAAGGCTTTTGAAACAATACCAAAAAATTGTGCGTGAAATCAACGCCTTAGAGCCAAAGTATGAAACTTTGTCGGATGATCAATTAAAGGCGAAAACGCCAGAATTTAGAGAGCGGGTTGCCAAGGGCGAGACTTTGGACGCCTTGTTGCCAGAAGCTTTTGCTGTTTGCCGAGAAGCGAGTAAGCGCGTCTTGAAGATGCGCCATTTTGACGTGCAAATGATTGGTGGTATGGCATTGCACTTCGGTAAGATCGCTGAGATGGGTACGGGTGAAGGCAAAACACTCATGGCGACATTGCCCATCTACTTGAATGCCTTGTCTGGTAAAGGCGTACACGTAGTCACAGTGAATGATTACTTGGCGCAACGCGATGCGGATCAAATGGGGCAGTTGTATGGTTGGTTGGGCTTGACGACCGGCGTTAACTTGTCTCAGTTAGAGCACGATGCGAAACAAGTTGCTTACAGTTCCGATGTTACTTACGGCACAAATAATGAGTTTGGTTTTGATTATTTGCGTGACAACATGGTGTATGAAGCCAAAGATCGCGTACAGCGGACCTTGAATTTTGCCGTGGTCGATGAAGTCGATTCGATTTTGATTGATGAAGCGCGTACGCCTTTGATCATTTCTGGTCAGGCGGAAAATCACACCGAACTATATTACAAAATCAATGAAGTACCTAAGCTGTTGACTTTGCAAATCGGTGAAGAAACGCCGGATGGTAAAGGCGTCGTCGAAGTACCGGGTGATTACACCAAGGATGAAAAATCACATCAGGTTTTGTTGACCGAAGCGGGTCACGACAAAGCTGAGCGTATTTTGACGCAAATGGGTTTATTGCCAGAAGGCGCGTCTTTGTACGATGCAGCGAATATCTCGCTGGTTCATCATTTATACGCAGCCTTGCGTGCGCATGCGTTGTATTTTAAAGATCAACACTATGTCGTGTTGGATGACGAAATCGTGATCGTCGATGAGTTTACTGGTCGTATGATGACAGGCCGTCGTTGGTCTGACGGTTTGCATCAAGCCGTGGAAGCGAAAGAAGGTGTTCGTATCCAAAACGAAAATCAGACTTTGGCATCCATCACTTTCCAAAATTACTTCCGTATGTACACGCGCTTGTCCGGAATGACGGGTACAGCGGATACTGAAGCTTACGAATTCCAAGAGATCTACAATCTCGAAACTGTAGTGATTCCACCGAATCGTCCGTCAGCACGTAAAGACAGACAAGATCAAGTCTACAAATCCGCCGAAGAAAAATACGGCGCGATGCTGAAGGATATTCAGGATTGCTTCGAACGTGGCCAACCGGTTTTGGTCGGCACGACGTCGATTGAGAATTCCGAATTACTATCCGGTATTTTAGAAAAAGCCAAGTTGCCGCACAATGTTTTGAATGCGAAACAGCATGCACGCGAAGCGGAAATTATTGCACAAGCCGGTCGTCCAAAAGCGATCACGATTGCGACCAATATGGCTGGTCGCGGTACGGATATTGTCTTGGGTGGTAATGTCGCGAAACAGGTGCAACTGATCGAAGCCTCAGAAACTTTATCGGATGCTGAGAAACGAGCGCAATCGCAAAAATTACGTGATGAGTGGCAGTCTCTGCACGACCAAGTTGTTGCTGCAGGTGGTTTACACATCGTTGGTACTGAACGCCATGAATCGCGCCGCGTTGATAATCAATTGCGTGGTCGTTCTGGTCGTCAGGGTGATCCTGGTTCGTCCCGATTCTATCTGTCATTAGATGATGCATTGCTGCGGATCTTTGCTGGTGATCGCGTACGTGCAATCATGGATCGCCTGAAAATGCCAGAAGGCGAGCCAATCGAAGCAGGTATTGTCAGCCGTTCGATCGAGTCTGCACAGCGTAAAGTCGAAGCACGTAACTTCGACATTCGTAAACAATTGCTCGAATATGACGACGTCGCCAATGATCAGCGTAAAGTGATTTATCAGCAACGAAATGAATTACTCGAAGCGCATGACATGTCGGAAATGATTGCGTCTTTGCGTGACGGAATGTTCCATGATTTGGTGCGTCAATATGTGCCGGAAGAGACTGTAGAAGAGCAATGGGATTTGGCTGGTTTGCAAGCCGTATTGGCAGGCGAGTGGGCTTTGGATCTAGATTTGGTAGGTTTGCTCGAGACTGAGAAAAATTTAACCGACGAAGATATTCTTGTGCGCGTTATCGCTGCCGCAAAAGCAGAATATGACGCTAAATTGGATGTTGTTGGTAAAGATGCCTTTGCTGGTTTTGAGCGTAGTGTAATGCTGCAAAGTATCGATAATCACTGGCGTGAACACTTGGCGGCACTCGATCATTTGCGTCAAGGTATACATTTGCGAGGTTACGCGCAGAAAAATCCTAAGCAAGAATATAAACGTGAAGCTTTCGAATTGTTTGGTCAAATGCTGGACTTGATCAAAAACGAAGTGGTGCGAATTGTCGTCACTGTGCGTATCCAATCCCGTGAAGAGATCGAAGCTGCGGAACAGCAAATGGCGCAATCTCAAGTCGAGAACGTGCATTACCAACACGCGGAATTTGATGCGAATGCTTCGCCGGAAGAAATGTTGGCACCAAGCCCAGTTGTGGCCGATGAGCAGACACCAATTGTTGAACAAGGTTGGAAAATCGGACGTAATGATGCTTGCCCTTGCGGCAGTGGCAAGAAGTACAAACAATGCCATGGCAAGTTAGCTTAAGAATTAGGAACTTGGGATCGTAAGTTCTTATGAGCTTCAGGTAAAACGGGCAATAAAAAAGACGGATAAGCCGTCTTTTTTATTGCCCGTTTTTTGTCTACTCAAATTTCAAATGGTGCTAGAGTTTCATGTAAATTCGTAGACGAATGACTCAGGATCTGTCGCTGCTCAAAGTATTTTTGAGTTTAAGTAATTGTGCTTCTAATGCATCAAAATCTTCGCTGCGGTAGGTGCTAAAAGTGTTACGACCTTGATTGACAATTTCGGGAAAAGCTTCATTGAAGCGTACCTCACCTGCTGTAGTTAGCTTAATAAATAATTGGCGTCTATCCTCACCACGTTCGCGTTGGATTAATCCCATGCTCTCGAGGCGATCTAGGACGCCTGTTAAGGTGCCTTTGGTGATCAAGGTTTTTTCACCGAGCTCTTTGCACGTCATCCCAGGCGTATTGCCTAAGGTCGCGATGATATCGAATTGCGATTCCGTAAATCCCATTGCCCGTACGCGTTTTGCAGAGGCTTTTTCGAAAAGCTGCATGCATTCTGATAACAGACGTATGCTGCGTAAATAACGTTTTTCTATCATAGAAATTAGTGTCGATTGCGGTTGGAATACCTTACTTTGCGTCGCTTCCAACCTGCAATCATTGCTCTTGAAAAGATTAATTTGCTTTAGCTGCTTCGACTTGAATCGCTAATTTTACCTCAGGAGAAAAACCCCAATTCAGCGCGAAATTCATGCCAAAATCGCTGCGTTTAAATTCTGCGCTGGCATCCGCACCGCAAGTTTCGCGCTTCGTCATCGCATCTTCAATGCACTTAAATTTATTCACGGTTAAATTGACTGGCTTGGTTACGCCCAATAAAGTCAATTCACCTTCGACGGCGACCAATTTATCGCCATCAAATTTCATTGATTTGCCGACATAAGTAATGGTCGGGAATTGTGGAACATTAAACATATCTTTATTCTTAGCATGATCGTTCATCGCAGGCAAACCAAAGTCGAGAGAGTTTGCATCGATAGTGATGTTCATCGTGCCAGTTTTCGCTGTGCGATCGAGCGTGATTGTGCCTTCGGTTTTGGTGAACTTACCACGCCAGAAAGAAATACCTTTGTGATCTGCTTCAAAACTTGGGTAAGTATGTTTGGAATCGATTTTATACGTTTGGGCGAAGCTTGGTGCGGCAACTGCAAATAAAGCGATAGCAAAAAAGTGATTTAATTTCATGGTGAAGCTCCTAGATTAGAATTACTGGTTGGTGACTACTTTAAATTGAATGACGACTTCATCGGCGACCATGCTGGTATCTTTCCATTCACCTTCACCGATATTAAATTGCAGGCGCTTGATGGGCAAATTTCCTTCAAAGCTGAGAATTTTGCCTTCAGTTTTGACTTGTAAAGGGAAACGTACTGCGATAGTTTTTCCCTTAATACTTAAATTTCCACTCACATCAAGTTTGCCCGAGCCTAGCGACTTCATCGATGTCGAAACGAAGCTAGCCTTAGCGAATTGCGCAGCATTGAACCATTCCTTTTTCAAGACTTCTTGATTGTATTCAGGCGCAGGCAAGTCGATGCTGCTGACGTCGATGTCGACTTTGGCAGTGGATAGTTCTGGTTTCGCGGCGTTGTAATCAATCGTCGCTTGAAATTTCTTGAATTTGGCTTGTACAGGGACCTCCATTTGCTTAAAGATCGCGTGCACGCTGCTCTTACCGCTGTCGATGGTGAGATTCGCCGCCAGTATGCTGCCTGAAGCGCAAATAGCTGCTGCGATCAGAAGACGTTTGCTGATACTTTTGCCGCGGTTCATGCCATTGTTTAAGTTTGAGGTGAAAGACATATTTACTCCTTGGTTAGACGCGCAGGCAACATACGTTGCAATATACCGTCTTTGTTGATCAGGTGATGCTTGAGCGCCGCGGCAAAATGTAATCCGACCAGTACTAACATGCCCGTCGTCAGCACTTCATGTAATTCTTTCAGACCTTCTTTCCATTCTGGATGAGGACTGATGATCGCTGGTAATTCAATCAAGCCGAAATACACAACCGGGAAGCCTGCCGCATAGGTGTAGAGATAGCCAGAAAGTGGTACGGCTATCATGAGCAGGTACAAGATACTGTGCATCGCATTCGCCAGTTGCTTTTCCCAGTTTTGCATCGTATCGGGGTATGCAGGTGCACCTTTGATTAAGCGAACTAGCAAGCGCAATGCAACCAATCCGAAAATACTGACTCCTAACCACTTATGCCATGAATACAGCTTCAGTTTGGTCGGACTGATTCTTAAGTCGCTCATATACCAGCCCATCGCAAATGCGGCAATGATCAGGAGGGCGATGAGCCAATGCAAGACGATGCTAGTGGTGGAATAGCGTTGCATGAAAAGTTCCTAAAATGGAAATTAGTTCGGAGTAGGACTAATATAGCAAAAAAAATGAAAGTCTGCTTGCGTCGGCCTGAATTTATCTGAAAACCCCGCGACTGATTTAGGGAACCTGATCCGAATGCCAATTCTAGAAAGAAAAATGGGCACAAGAAACAAAGTCTCTTGTGCCCATTTTTGAAACAACTGACGATAAATTGTCCTAAATTTGCATTTATCGTCGCCAACTCACCAGTTGAGGATGAAGTTAAATCGCTTTCGCTAATTTAGCTGCAATACCCGTGTAATTCCCCGGTGTCATTGTCAATAGCTGATCTTTGGCATCTTGTGGAATACTTAAGCCCAAAATGAATTCGCGCAAAGCGTCTTTAGAAATACCTTTGCCGCGTGTCAACTCTTTTAGTTGCTCGTATGGATTTTCCACCCCATAGCGACGCATGACAGTTTGCACAGGTTCTGCCAATACTTCCCACGTGTTATCCAGATCTTCCGTCAAACGAGCTTGATTGGTTTCCAATTTATTCAAGCCACGTACGCAGCTGTCATACGCCAATAAGGTGTAACCAAATGCCACACCGATATTGCGTAGCACAGTGGAATCCGTCAAATCCCGTTGCCAACGGGAGATTGGCAATTTTTCGGATAAGTGTTTGAGTAAGGCATTTGCCAAGCCCAGATTACCTTCAGAATTTTCGAAGTCGATAGGGTTGACTTTGTGCGGCATGGTTGAGGAACCGATTTCGCCTGCTTTGGTTTTTTGTTTGAAATAGCCAACCGAAATATAACCCCAAATGTCACGATTCAAATCGAGCAGAATCGTGTTTGCACGGGCAAACGCATCAAACATTTCGGCCATGTAGTCGTGCGGTTCAATTTGAATCGTGTATGGGTTGTAAGTCAGTCCCAGACGCTGCTCAATGACATTTTTGGAAAAAGTTTCCCAGTCATGTTGTGGGTAGGCAGATAAATGTGCATTGTAGTTGCCTACTGCGCCGTTCATTTTGCCGAGGATCTCAACCTGTGCGATACGCTGTGCTGCACGTTGTAAGCGTGCGACCACGTTGGCCATTTCCTTACCTAAAGTTGTTGGGCTGGCAGTTTGGCCATGCGTGCGTGACAGCATAGGAACTTCTGCGTTGTCATGCGCGATTTCTGTCAGGCGTGCGATTAATTTATTTAGGGCAGGCAACATCACGCTATCGCGTGCTGTTTTTAACATCATGCCGTGTGAAGTGTTATTGATGTCTTCAGAAGTGCATGCAAAGTGGATGAATTCTGCAGCCGCTTTTAATTCAACAGTGATTTCTGGAGCGATGTTTAATGTACGCGTCGGCAAATGATTGTAGCTCTCTGGAAGTGCTAAGCCGACCGATTCTTTTAACCAATATTCAACCGCTTTTACGTCATGATTCGTGACTGCCTCAATGGCTTTAATACGGGCTGCGTCGTCTTCGGAAAAGTCTGCTGCGATACGATTAAGCAAGGCATTTGCGGCATCAGAAAATGGTTTGATTTCCGTGAAGCCTGCTAGTGACAAAGCCTGCAACCAGGAGATTTCCACTTTCACGCGGTGATGCATGAAACCAGCTTCAGAGAGAGTGGAGCGCAGCGCATCCACTTTAGACGCGTAACGTCCATCCAATGGGGAAAGTGCGGAGAGAGTAGAGAGTGACATAGGATAAAGAGGAAGTTGAAGAGGCGGTTGGCGAACTAATTCCTGAGGCGCTTGGTTGCTTAGTTGTTGGCGCAGGAAAAAAACAACGATTAAAAGTATTAAAAATTGTGAAGCGATGAGGTGAAAAACCGACAAACCTATTTTCCTACCTTTTCTCAATAACAAATAAAGCCCGAGAAAAACAGCTTAACTTGTCTCAATTTCTACAAAACACCTAAATCGAAAGCGCGTATTTTAACATGGCTGGCTAGCATTTTTGCGGCCCTAAAAGATGATGGTGAATTGCTAAGCATGGATGCCGGTACTTTGCGGGTGGCAATGCTATAATTTCGCTTAATTGAAACTCGCTATGTAATTGTTAATGAACAACTTTTGTTAATTAATTACGCAACTACACTTATGAAACTCATTGGCTCCCTTACAAGTCCTTACGTCAGAAAAGTCCGCGTCGTGATGGCGGAGAAAAAGCTGGATTACGCCTTGATACTTGAAAACGTCTGGGCCCCTGAAACGACGATTCAGCAGTCCAATCCTTTAGGAAAGATACCCTGTCTTTTGATGGAAGATGGCGGTGCGATGTTTGATTCACGTGTGATTGTTGAATATCTGGATACGCTGACACCAGTAGGTAAATTGATTCCGCCGCATGGTCGTGAACGTGCGGAAGTGAAAAGTTGGGAAGCACTAGCCGATGGTATCTTGGATGCAGCGGTGTTAGTACGTCTGGAGCGTACTATGCGTGAGCCGGCGATTCAGAGCGACGCTTGGGTGAATCGCCAGATGGATAAAGTGAATGCGGGCCTAAAAGCGATGTCACAGGGGCTGGGCGATTCTGCGTTTTGTGTTAGTAATCATCTGACACTGGCGGATATTAGCGTGGCATGCTGCTTAGGTTGGTTGGCGTTCCGTTTCCCTGCCATCGCCTGGCGCGAAGAATATTCGAATCTGGCTAAGTTAGCTGATAAGCTGGCTGAGCGGCCATCGTTTAAAGAGACTTTGCCAGAATGAGTCGATAAAGTTTGCAGTGAATTTCGCTGCTACCGTAGACGAAAAAAAAGCATGTTTTCAACATGCTTTTTTTTCGAGGATTTTTGCGCAATCTATTCAGCGAACACGGGTGTTTTCTCGCTGACAGTTTAGCCACGGAGAGAAAAATTGATACTCGCTGTCGCTAAAACCATCGTTGCTTTGCCATCTTCCACATAAGGTTTGAACAGCGCGCGTAATAAAGCTACTTTGGCGGATTCATCTAAGCGGGCAAAGCCGGAAGATTTTAGGATTTCTACTTTTTCGGCGCGACCTTTGTCATTGACTAAAACCTGCATGACCACGCGACCTTCTTCGCCCATGCGGCGTGCCATAGGTGGATAGTCGGCTTGTGGCGCTTGAATATATTCTACGGCGCTAATCACTTTCGGACCAGCCGGTTCGACTTTTACGATTGCAGGTGTTGCGGCCGCTGGTGCAGACATCGTCGGCAATGTTACCTCAGCCGTTGCAGGCGCCGATGTAATCGCATCCTGTGTCGTGTGTTGTATCGCAAGCTGTGGCGTGGCTGGAGAGGCTATATTGAGAGGGGAAGTTGCTTTTACTTCTTTGCTGACAGGTTCAACCGGCTTGGGCAGCATACTAGGAACCATCATCACAACCGTCTCTTTGGGCGCGGATTGAAAATGCTTTATTGGGCTTAAGATAATCAAACCGAATATGACAATATGCAAAAGTGCAATCACAGAACCAGTCGCAAATTGGCGTGGAAGTTGTGGGGCTTGCAGCGTATTCATAGTGATCGACCTATTTGAAAATTGCGTTTAATCTAAATAAGAATAATTCGTATTTAGATTATGTATCAATTTTCAAGCGTATGCAAGAAAATTGTGCAGCGCAAGATTATAAAGTTTGCGCTAGCTCAATGTGGGGCGAGTGGCGGTGCTGGCTCAGACAAAAATACTCTGGCGATGGAGGCGATTAGTTAATTGTATGAATTGGCAAGGTTGACGCTTTGATTGAATAAGTGGCATAGATGCCGAATTAATTGCCCATCTCTTCACCAAGCTGCACGAAACCCGCTGGCTTCCAGTTGGGATTAAATTTCATGCTATCTTTGTTAAACAGCATGACTACCGTCGAGCCTAGTAAGAAACGCCCCATTTCTTCGCCTTTTTTCAAAACGATATTCTGTTCAGCATAACTCCATTCGCGCACTTGCTTACTGCGCGGTGGGTTGATGATACCGTGCCAGGTCGTCTGCATGCTACCAACTACTGTGGCGCCAACCAGCACCAATACGAATTCGCCATGCGGGGAATCAAATACACAGACTACGCGTTCGTTGCGGGCGAAGAGTCCAGGAACGCCGCGAGCAGTCGTTGGATTGACTGAAAATAATTCGCCAGGCACATAAATCATGCGTTTGAGTTTTCCATCACATGGCATATGTATCCTGTGATAGTCACGTGGGCTAAGGTAGATATTTGCAAACTGGCCGTCGCTGTATTTTTCTGCCAATGTGGCATCGCCGCCGACTAAAGCTGTAGCAGAAAAATAATGACCTTTCGCTTGAAAAATCTGACCTTCGTTAATGTTACCAAATTCACTGATTGCACCATCGACGGGGCAGGCGTACTTTGAGGCTGTCATTGGACGAGCGTCAGCCTTTAATGCGCGAGTGAAAAATTCATTAAAGTTCGCGTAACTGGCAGTATCTGAATTCGCCGCTTCCTGCATATTCACGTTGTATTTTTTGACGAACCAATTAATTAAACGAGTAGTACGTCGGCCGCCGCGATCATTGGCGACTAAGCCAGCAAATGAGGTCAACAAATATTTAGGCAGGAAGTATTGGGGAAGAACGGCTAATCGATCGGACACGGCTGGCTCATGGATTAAATTAAGATGTGAGATTATAACGGGAGAGCAATGAAATATTGCATTTTGGCTTGTAGACGCCACATTTCGCCTGCATGTTCTGATCGTAAGTGACTTGATTCGTTTGTCGGACCTAAATCGGCGCCCGCTTTTTCATTGCTTTGTCATATTGCATTGGCTTAATCCAGCTATGATGTGCGGATCGATTGCGATTGATCGAAATATTGTGAAGTCTCATTAGGTGTTCACTAATGAGGTGTTAGTTACAATCTATTGGATTATTGAAATTCATAGTGATAAACTTCTTCTCATTGCATTGAAGCCGAATTTGTTGTTGAAATTAAATTTAACGAAGCCACTGAAATACTCACTTAATTTATCAGGAGAAATCAATGAAAACAGTAGGACAAAAACTCGACGCATTCAGCGTACCAGCAGCTAAACCAGGTTTTAATCATCACGAAGAAAACGGCGTTTCGGCTTTCGAAACGATTACTGAAGCTTCTTTCCCAGGTAAATGGAAAGTGATCTATTTTTATCCAAAAGATTTCACTTTTGTGTGCCCAACTGAAATTGTTGAATTCGCTAAATTGACGAATGATTTCGCAGATCGCGACACAGTGTTGATGGGTGGTTCTACCGATAATGAATTTTGCAAATTGGCATGGCGCCGTGAGCACAAAGATCTGGACAAGTTGAATCACTATGCATTCGGCGACGCGACAGGTTCTTTGGTCAATATGTTGGGTGTACGTGATGTGAATGCTGGCGTGGCATTGCGCGCAACTTTCATCGTTGATCCTGACAATGTCATTCAACACGTGTCTGTCAACAACTTGAATGTTGGCCGTAACCCGACTGAAATCCTGCGTATTTTGGATGGTTTGCAAACGGATGAGCTGTGCCCATGTAATCGTACGGTAGGCGGCTCAACATTGTAATCGCGTTATAAATTCAATTTTCGGGCGCATTGCGGTGTAGGTATTGACGTAATGCGATCCTCGCAATATTGACATATTGCTCAGGTGCGCGCCATGCACTGCATCCCGAGAATGTGAATTGCTAATCGCGATTACGGTTAGCTGTAGCGCGTCGTTCGCAGTACAATCAACCCGCTTCGGCGGGTTTTAAAAACGCTTTTTGATAGGTGAAAACTATGGAATTTCTTACTGCGATTAAAAATAGCATTCCTGATTATGCTAAAGATATTCGTTTGAATGTGGACAGTACGATCGCACGTTCTAGTCTGGAAGGTAATGATGCTGTGGCGGTTGCCTTGGCGGCTGCGTTTGCAGCGAAAAGTAAAGTGTTGATTGATTTGATCAAGAACTCTGGACATATCGCACCCGAAGAAGTGCAGGCTGCAATGACGGCTGCTTCTTTGATGGGGATGAACAATGTTTGGTACCCATTTGTCGAAATGGCAGGTGATGAAGACTTGAAAACTCAAGGGGCTCAGCTACGTATGAATGCTTACGCGACGAATGGTGGCGTCGATAAACGTCGTTTTGAAATGTATGCTCTGGCGGCTTCTATCGTTGGCAAATGCCATTTCTGCGTTAAGTCGCATTTTGATTTGTTGCGTAAAGAAGGTATGTCCACTACGCAATTACGTGATGTTGGGCGGATTGCCGCCGTGATCAATGCTGCATCACAAGTGATAGCGGCAGAAGCTTGATCAATTATATTTTGGAGCTGCCGCTATGCAATCAGATATCACTAGAGCTGTGTTGTTGATTTTGGTTTCGATCGGCAGCGCAAAATAGCATGAGACGTAATTTGACATAGCAATTGGAAGGTAAAAATGCGCTTGCGTTACACTCGCGTGACGTCATGGTATAGCGACTTCTGGCTGCGGAGATGACTCTCTGCAAAACGTCAATGCATTTGAAATCGGTTTTTTAGGTTGAGCCTGTCACCGTCACTATGCTGCTTAACATCCATCACGTTGCCATCATTTGTTCTGACTATGAGCTCTCCAAAAATTTTTATGTAAAGATTTTGGGTTGGCAATCATAGCTGAGCATTATCGTCTTGAGCGTCGATCGTCTAAGTTAGATTTGGTATTGCCCGACGGTGGGAAAATAGAATTGTTTTCTTTTCCCTGCGCAGCTGTGCGTCCGTCCTATCCTGAGGCGCAAGGTTTGCGGCATCTGGCGTTTGCCGTTACCGACATTGAACTATGCAGACGCGATTCGATTGCCAGAGGGGTGCGAGTAGAAGAGATTCGGATGGATTGCCACTCGAATTGTATGCGCTTGGCGCCACATCAGCCGTGTCTGATCCGATATGGCGAGACTGAACCCAGATCTCTGTGGGAATGCGCCAAGGTTTAAAAAAATCAAAAGCCAAATCAGTGGTACCAGAGTCCCTTGGTGAGATCGGTGAGTACCACTGACATAGGCCTATGAAAATGAATGCTGATGCCTATTTATTGTCTGACTGCAGTCATCGCTTTGAGTAAATTGCCCCGTGCATCGTCGCCATCCAAAGACCAGCTAAATAATCCGCCCAGTCCCTGGGTTTTGACATAACTCGATTTGGTGCTGATTACGCTTGGATCGTCATAACTCCAGAACTCGTTGCCGTCGTAGCTCCACAATTGTTTAGTGACAGCATGGGTGTATTGTGTCGCACGTTTCTGCACCAAGACTTTGTAATCTTCTATGCCAGCCTCGTAAGTTCCAGCAGCGGGGCTGCTTGCGCTTTGATATAGGTCGTCGCCTTTAGGATCAGCCGCAACACTTTTCCATCCACGTCCATAGAAAGGAATCCCGACGACGATTTTCGTTTTTGGCATACCGCCAGCGATTAAGGCATTGACAGCATCATCAACGTTATACTTGATCAAATCACCTGTGACTGGCGCGGTTGGATCCCGAAATAAATTGGATTGGAAATTAGTCGGGCCTGCCGCTTCCCAGCCGCCATGAAAATCGTAAGTCATGACGTTGACCCAATCTAAATGCATACGATACGAGCCGGGTTCAGTATTGCGAACTTTGTCAGCGCCAACTCCTATCGCAACGGTCAAATAGTATTTGCGTTTATTGGCTGTTGCGAGAGCATCTAATTGTGTACGGAATTCCACTAACAATAAAGTGAAGTTCTGTTTGTCAGCGGCGTGATAAGTGTTCGTCGGTAAACCAACAGCAACGGGATACTCCCAATCAATATCGAAACCATCAAAAATGCCTTTGGCTACGCCCGTGCCACCAGCACCTTCGGCATTCGGCAAATTGGCGTTGACGTACAGGTCAATGCATGAAGTCACCAGTGCTTTACAAGAAGCGTCCATCATAGAAAATCGACTGAAATTTTTCGACCAGGTCCAACCACCGAGAGAAATCAATACTTTCAGATTCGGGTTACACAATCTTAGTTTTTTGAGTTGATTGAAATTGCCTTTGAGTTTGGCATCCCAGCTATCACCAACACCATCAACTGATTCATTTGCCGCGAAGCCGCGTTGGTAATCGCCCCAACCATCACCGCCAGGTGGGCAAACATGGTGGCTATACCTTTGCAACAAATAGCATCGGCATTCCGACCATCGCTATGGTCTGCACATACCGCTGGAAACTTCGCAATCGCTTGCAGAAAACCGACATAGGTATAACTTGGGTCGCGCATCACAAACAGGGTTTGCCAGTCATTTGCCGAGAGCAAGCGTTCTACGCGTTTGACATTCGCCGGATTCGCCACTCGTGCAGGTGTAACGGCTTCCACAGATGTAGTATCTAAGGTACGAACCGAAGCTTTGATTTGTTGAAAAAGGGGACTGGAAGTTTTACTGATTCCCGCTGCTTCCGCCTCTTGTTTAGTTGGAATGCATTTCGGTGTTCCAGTACCTGGATCGGTGTTGTCATCGAATGCACATTCACCAGTTGGACGAGTTCCCCATACGTCATTTTTGCCCAGCTCATTATTTTAAAAAACTAAGTGGTATGGCAGTCCTGCTGCTTGAAGAACCAGACTAAATTGGTCTAATTCACATCAACAGAGACATTTTGACAAGCGAAGGTGAGATTGGAGATTGCTACGTTGCTAGAAGAGCTATATTAAATTTTTGAGCTTCCTATATGTTTTCTCTTTTTGATATCATGCTATTTTTTCAATAAGGAGAAATGTGTATGATTCCAGTCATTGATCTTTCTATAGTTAGACGCTATCCGAACGATGCCACTTTGGTGAAATCTTTGGATGCAGCACTCACGCAGACCGGATTTTGCTATTTGAAGAATCACGGTATCGCACCAGAAATAATTGCTGCCGCGCAGGCTGCCTCTCTGCATTTTTTCTCTCTGTCAGAAAAATATAAGAGCCAATATGATATTGCCAGCGCACCACGTCATTCCGGGTATGTCGGTTTTTCAGAAAATGGCTTATATGCGGATGAAGCGATGCGCTTATACGAAGCGTATGACATAGGCTTAGAACTGTCTGCCTCTGACCAGGATTTCTTAGCGGGAAATATTTTTTATGGACCAAATACTTGGCCAGATTTATTGGGGTTTAAAAAAGCGGTGTATTCGTATTATGAAGCGATCAGCTATTTGGCCAAGCTGTTAACGCACACCATAGAAGCTGCCTTAAATTTGCGTGTGAATACGCTCACCAATATGATGCAAAAGCCGACGGCTCAACTGCGCTTGATTCACTATCCCGAAAATCAAATTTCTTGCCGTGATCCGCAGAGTCATAGCATGATGGGCGCGCACACCGACTATGAATTCTTCACCTTGCTATACCAAACCATGCCCGGTTTGCAAACTGTGAATGTAAAGGGAGAATGGTTGGACGCGCCGCCACTTCCCGATACCTTAGTGATGAATGTGGGGGATATGGCAGAGGTTATTTCAGGTGGGCGCTACCGCTCTAATCCACATCGAGTCTTAAATACGGGCAAAGAGCGATTTTCTATGCCATTCTTCGCTGCATTTGATTATCTGTCTGAAATACGACCCATGATCGCTACATCCAATCATGGGTTGCAGCGGGTAATTGCGGGCGAACATTTATTGCAGCAGGTTAGTCAGGATTTCTCTTACTTGCGTATGAGTATTCAGAAGTCGGGCATTGAAAAGACTTTACCAGTTGTGTCTGATATCAATTTATTTCAAGCAACGCCGATGCGCAATCCATTTTTAAAAGGGAAAACCTCATGGACCAACTAAGCGCCATGTTCACAGTCATTGTAGCCGGATTGTTATTAAGTGCTTCACCCGGACCTTCTATGGCTTATGTCTTATCACGCAGCGTACAGTTTGGGTCGGGCGGTGGTTTGGCGTCGTCGTTGGGCTTGGCGGTAGGAGGTATGTTGCATGCCTTGTTTGCCGCGCTCGGTCTAAGTCTGATTGCGATGAAATTTCCGTGGTTGCTACAATTCATTAAGTATCTTGGAGCGCTATATCTTGCCTATCTTGCGTATGACTCTTTGTGCGCTGCGTTTGTGTTACCGCCTAAGTCCCTACCAGAGACACAATCGATGTCATTCACCGAGAAAACAGATGCCGCCGCGCCTGTAATTTCGATCTCACGTCAGGCATATTGGCGATTGTTTTTCAATGGTGTGCTGATCGAATTGAGCAATCCAAAGACGATCATCTTTTTCTTGTCTTTCATGCCGCAATTTGTGAGTCAGCACTCGGCTATTGGAATGTTTTTTCTATCTTCATTGATCCCGATAACTGCTATTCCGGCGGACCTGCTTGCTATTTTTGCCGGTGGTGTGATTGCGAGTCGTGTCCGCTCGCACTCCTGGTTAGTACGTGTTGTGAATGTTGCTGTCGCCATCGTCTTATTCGGGATCGCAGCGATGGTACTTTTTCTTGATTGAATAACCGAGCTCGCTACTTAGGCTGCTCGTGAGCGACCAGAGGGAGACAGTGCTGCGATAAAAATCAACGCACTGTGCTCTTGTCAAAATGGGGATTCTGGATAATTCCAAAGCGATTTCCAAATGGATCGAGTACCGCACCTACCAGAATGCCTCCGCCGACATCCGTCACTGCTTCCAGTTCCTGTCCACCTAATTTTAATAAACGTTCCATTGCGTCTCGTGCATCTTCAACGCCCCAAAGTGCTTGCGCGCCATGTGTCCCTGCAATTGCATCTGGAATTAAACCCAATTCGAACCCGCCAACATTAAATCCTACATAAAATACTTCGTCAAAATAAGGGGCTAGACCTAAAACTTCAGCATACCAATTTTTGCCGGCAACAATATCATTTACCGGGTAGATAACTGTTCGTAAACCTAAAATCATCGTGTTAATTCCTCATGTTAATTCTGTTTTTTGCGGAACAAAGCAAATAACACGTGTTTTAAATGGTGGCTTGCTTTGGCGCTTTTTGACTTAATACTAAATCGAGCATCTCTATGATTTTTTCACGGGTAATCGGTTTTTCAAAGCTTGCATGGACTTTCAGGCCCTGAATCCTGGCGATCTTTTCTGCCAGATTGAGAATCGGGCCGTTATAGTTTGATAAATTCCAATGTTGGTCGACTGGTGGAACTAAATTATGTCCAGAAATAATTAGAATGTCGGCCTGACATGCGTCGAGTGCGAGATGGCTTAATAATTCCATTCCGCCTAATTGTGGCATACATAAATCACAAATAATCAGGTTCGGGCGAGGCTGAGTTTGACGATAGGTATTTAAACCAATAAAGCCATTGAGCGCGCGGGTCACAGAGCCGACGCCGAGGTCACGTAATGTCACCTGCATGAGCTCTAATAAAAATTCATCGTCATCAACTAGTAGCACATGCAATTTAGCATATTCGGCATTTGCATCGGGGTTTTGGGTCATCATGTTCTGGTACTTGTGTGAGAAAGATGAAAACAAGTATAGCGAAAGATAACAATAAGCGACAATTATTTAAATGAATAGGCACCGCAAATTGTTTGCTTTCGTATTCTTTTTTTGCTGACGTTGCTTTTTGATCTGATTTTACTCAACTAATGCATGCGATTTTGCGAAGGTTTCAAGCATCTTTGATGTTGCGTTGCAAAGGCTAAACTGCTTGTAAATGGAAGCCGAAAGGCTATTCGTAATCGAGCACCCAGTGTAAGCTAGTGCTATGAAAAATACACAAGATAAATTAAGCGCTGAAGTCTTTCAGGCGGCGGCATATATTAAAGAGATAGGGCGTGGCAAAGAAGGCGCGCGAAACTTATCGCGTGCTGACGCGTATCAACTTTATACGGCGATGCTCGATGGACGGGTGTCTGATCTCGAAATGGGAGCAATCCTGATAGCGATGCGGATCAAAGGCGAAACAATAGAAGAGATCGCCGGCTTTCTAGAAGCTGCTGAAAATCGTTTGCATAATTTGCAAACGCCGAACACAAGCCAGTTCGCGCCGATCGTGATTCCAAGCTATAACGGAGCACGCAAGCGGCCAAATTTGACACCTTTGTTGGCATTGTTGCTGGCACGTGAAGGTGTACCTGTATTGGTGCATGGCTTGGAGCATGACGTCGGGCGCGTCACTAGTGCAGCCATATTCTCCGCTATTGGTATCGAACCGTCGTTTGATGTGGCACATGCAGAGCATCAATTAAATCGCATGCGTTTGGCTTTTATGCCTTTACAAGCTCTGTCACCAAAGATGCATCGAATTTTAATGATGCGTAAGGTTTTAGGTTTGCGCAATTCAACACATACTTTGGTGAAAATTCTACAACCATTTGAACAAGCTGCAGTGCGTTTGACGTCGTATACCCATCCAGAATATCAGCTCATGCTTGACAATTATTTCCGGCAACTAGCGCCGCATCATCGTGGAATTGCATTGATGATGCGTGGTACCGAAGGTGAAACAGTGGCCAGTACTGGCCGCTCGCAACGTATTGATAAATATTACATGGGTGAATGTGAAACCCTAGAGGAAACGAACTCGCAATTACTGTCAGAACCAGAAAGTCTCCCCCCTGATATCACGGCGGATGCGACCGCGACGTGGATCCAGAATGTATTGGCAGGAAAGCATGCGATACCGGTTAACATCGAGCGACAAGTCTGGCATTGTGTACAGCTCGCCAAAGAACTCAAGATAAATTCGGCATAAGCGCAAGCAAAAATCATTGCCTGGCGATCACGGATATTGCCATTTTTCCTTTACAATGCGCGCCTTAATTGAATCCTTAGCTTATTTTTTGCGCCGAAAGTACATAATGACCACAGAAAAAATGCAACACGTCGATGTCGTTGTGATTGGCGCTGGCGCCGCGGGGATGATGTGTGCTGCTGTCGCGGGGCAGGCGGGAAAGTCTGTGTTGGTGATCGATCACGCGAGTAAGTTGGCAGAAAAAATACGTATTTCAGGCGGCGGACGTTGTAATTTCACTAATTTGCATGCGAGTCCACTCAATTTCTTGTCAGAGAATGCACATTTTTGCAAGAGCGCATTGGCACGTTATACGCCTCAGGATTTTTTGAATTTGGTAAAACGACACAAAATTGCTTTCCACGAAAAACACAAAGGACAATTATTTTGCGATAACAGTGCTGAAGACATCATTCAAATGTTGAAGACTGAATGCGATTTAGGAAAAGTCCAGTGGCGCATGCCTTGTGCGGTCAGTGAAGTCGTTAAGACTGAACGGGGATTTGTTATAGGTACGGATCGAGGAGTCGTAACTACGTCCAATCTAGTTATTGCAACTGGCGGTCTATCTATTCCCAAGATTGGTGCATCGGATTTCTCGTATCGAATGGCAAAACAATTTGATTTGAAGATTGTTGAGCCAAGGCCAGCGCTGGTGCCTTTGACATTTGATGCGTCGACCTGGGAGCCTTTCGTGCCTTTGTCGGGAATATCTTTGGAAGTCGATATAGAGACTGGTGAAAAGAAAAATAAGATTCTATTTCGTGAAGATTTATTGTTTACGCATCGAGGCCTATCAGGCCCAGCAATTTTGCAAATTTCTAGTTTTTGGTCTGCCAGTCAAAGCATACGGGTGAACTTATTGCCAGAGGTCAATCTCGCGGAAGAATTAATCGAAGCGAAAACCTCTACCAAGAAAAATTTAGCGAATTTTCTTGCCGCTTTTCTACCGGCACGTCTCGTCGATGGTTTATTACTAGCCCATGGATTCGATGGCAATCTGAAAATTGCGGATATGCAAGACAAGCGCCTTCGTTTACTTGGTGAGAAAATAAACCGGTGGGAATTGGTGCCATATGGTTCGGAAGGTTACAGGAAAGCAGAGGTGACTCGCGGTGGTGTCAATACGCGCGAACTGTCGCAGCAGTCAATGATGACGAATAAAGTGCCTGGATTGTATTTTATTGGAGAGGCTGTCGATGTCACGGGTTGGTTGGGCGGATTTAATTTTCAATGGGCGTGGGCTTCAGGTGTTGCCGCAGGTAAGGCAATTGGTGAGTCGAGTGAAATCCAATAGGTGATGTAAGGGACACGATTTATCGACTATCAATCGAATCACACAACTCGACAATCCGTTGAATAATTGACTTTTTACCCAGTGACTGGGATTTGTATGTATGTTCGCCACACTTTTTTGCATAAGTTTTCATCAGTCGACTTCCCTATTTTGGAAAACCCTGTTATGATTTCGGTCTTCCTATAATTTTTAACTGGTTCCGAACTTACATGACCACAATTCGCCTTAAAGAAAACGAGCCGTTCGAAGTCGCCATGCGTCGCTTCAAGCGCACCATCGAAAAGACCGGTCTGTTGACCGAATTGCGCGCTCGCGAGTTTTATGAAAAACCAACTGCAGAACGCAAACGTCGTTTAGCGGCAGCTGTTAAACGTCACTACAAACGTATTCGTAGTCAGCAATTGCCTAAAAAGATGTACTAATTCTGTCTGGCATTGAGTAATTTTGAATTAACTTAATGTCATACGGTTTTCATCTGTTTTAGGTTTGCATGCCCGCTCCGGTGTACCGCAGCGGGCTTTGTTATTTTCATTGTTTATTTTCTTGTGTTTGGTTTGATCGCAAGAAATCATAATTTCAGAGGGTATCATGAGCTTAAAAGATCAAATCACCGACGATATGAAAGCGGCAATGCGCGCCAAAGATGCGGCGAAGTTGGGTGCGATTCGTCTGATTACTGCCGCAATGAAGCAAAAAGAAGTCGATGAGCGGGTGGAGTTGAATGACGCCATGGTGTTGGCAATCATTGAGAAAATGATCAAGCAACGTAAAGATTCAATCACTCAGTTTGAAGCCGGTGGACGGCAGGATCTGGCTGATATTGAGAAAGCCGAAATGGCGATTTTGTCGGCCTATATGCCAGCAGGTTTGAGTGAAGCTGAAATGCAAGCGGCAGTTAACGATGCAGTGACTGAAGTTGGTGCAACTGGTCCGCAAGATATGGGTAAGCTGATGGCAGTGTTAAAGCCAAAATTAGCAGGTCGCGCGGATATGACCGTCGTCTCTGCTATGGTAAAGGCAGCATTAGCTAAGTAATTCTCCCATTGTTGTTGTGTCATTGCGGCTTCGGGGGAAAACTTTCCGAGGCCGTATTCGTTTTTATTCCATGAGATTGTTTGCGTGATTCCACAAAGTTTTATTCAAGATTTGCTTGCCCGCGTTGATATTGTTGATGTGGTTGGTAAGTACGTACAATTGAAAAAAGGTGGCGCCAACTACATGGGTTTGTGCCCGTTTCATAACGAAAAGTCGCCTAGCTTTACGGTTAGTCCTACCAAGCAGTTTTATCACTGCTTCGGTTGTGGTGCACATGGAACTTCTATCGGTTTTCTGATGGAATATTCTGGTATGAATTTTGTCGATGCGGTTAAGGATTTGGCCCTGAATAATGGCATGATCGTGCCGGATGATGATCGCATGTTGCCAGCGCAAAGAGCTGAAGTCACCGCGAAAAGTCTGGCGCTGAGTGAGGTCATGACCAAGGCCTGTGATTATTATCGACAACAATTGCGCGGTGCGGATAATGCCATACAGTATTTGAAAAAGCGTGGTGTGACTGGCGAGATTGCGGCACGTTTTGGTCTTGGTTACGCCCCAGATAGTTGGGATAGTCTGCGCTCAGTTTTTACTGAATATAGTGCGCATGCGCTCGCTGAGGCTGGCATGGTGATTGATAAAAGCGATGATGAAGGCGCACATCGCAAGCGCTATGATAGATTTCGTGATCGCATTATGTTCCCGATACGCAATACTAAGGGGCAGGTCATTGGCTTTGGTGGTCGGATTCTTGATCAGGGTGAGCCTAAGTATTTAAATTCGCCCGAGACGCCTTTGTATCAAAAGGGACTTGAGTTATATGGTCTGTTTGAAGCGCGTCAGGCGATTCGCGATGCCGGCTATGTGCTCGTTACTGAAGGTTATATGGACGTGGTCGCGCTGGCGCAACTTGGTTTTCCACAAGCCGTAGCAACATTGGGAACAGCATGTACGCCAACACATGTTCAAAAATTACTGCGTCAGACCGATCATGTCGTTTTTAGCTTCGATGGTGATAGTGCTGGCCGGCGTGCGGCGCGACGGGCGCTAGATGCCTGCCTGGCGCATGTAAATGATAATAAAGTAATTAAATTTTTGTTTTTGCCGGTTGAGCACGACCCAGATAGTTTTGTGCGTGAATTTGGTGCGGATGCATTTGCTGCAGAAGTGCAAAATGCCATGCCTTTATCGCAATTTTTCATTAAGGAAGTTAGTGCTGAGAATGATTTGAGTACCGCAGAGGGGCGCGCAAAAACCCAATTTGATGCTAAGCCCTTATTGCAGCAAATGGCGCCATCAGGACTGCGTTTGCAATTGGTACGCAATTTGGCGCAGATTACGCAATCTACCGCTTCGGAAATTGAGGCACTTTTTGAATTAAGCCAGCCTGTTGCTCGAGTAAAAATTGCTCCGCCGAAAAGTCGTCGTAGTGCACCTGTTGGTTTAGAGCGACAAGTGATGCGAATTTTGGTCGCACATCCGTCGCTGGCTGTCATGATGACTCCGGCAATGATGGATTGCGCTGCCAGAATTGCACCAGATGGTGCTGAAATGCTAAAACAATTGGTGTTGATTGCTCAGCCCATGGGGGATCAGGCGAATTTTGCGGCGTTGGCTGAAAATTTGCGTGCAACTAGCGCTGATTTTGATCCATTGATTGCCGAAATTGCCGAGCAGACTGAGTCCGAAATTGATGTGGTTAGCATGGAGTTGGCAGGCGCTTTGCGACAAATGCGTACACAAGTGTTAAAAATGGAAATGGAACAATTGGCGCAGCGTGGGCTGCGCGATCCAGCGGAAGTTGCGCGTTATCGAGAAATTATGCAGTTACAGGATGCAATTCGACGGGAGGCAGAGGTCGAGGCTGCTGGTGGACCATAGTTTAAGAGTAACTGCTTAATCAGTTGTTCCGCGTTGTTGTTTCTCATTTGGATGGTTTATTTAACCGATTTGCCCAAAAAATAAGAAAAAAGTTCAGCAAATGAGTATGGAAAGTGATGTAAAAGTAATGCAGAAGAGGTATTTTGCAAGCTGTCGGATTGAGTAAAAGAGTGGCAAGTGATATAATTAAAGGCTTTCGATTCAAGGTCTTAGGTTGTTTTCATTCTTCCTTGCAGGCATCGAGTTAGTGACTGTGAATGACAAGAATGTGTTGTTTAGGTGAGCATATGCTCCTCCGAGTAACCCAAAACACCGTTGCAAAGAAAAGTTACGTTTGAATTTAGGATGAGTGCACTGTCCCGCAGATTTAACTGCCAACCAAGTGTAGTTTTTATAGAATTCAAAAAATATTTTTTAGCTTCGGTTGGTTTGATTCAATGGCTAGTGCAATGAAGAAACCCGCGAAAAAACTGACATCCGTAGTGACGAAGAGCTCGACCAAAACTGCCGTAGCAAAAAAAACGGCCAGTACTTCATCGAAGGCAACTTCAAAAGTGCCGACAAAAATAGCCAGCAAAGTTGCACCTAAGCTAGCAGCCAAACTTGTAGCAAAGCCTGCAACTAAGCCTGCAACTAAGGCTGCAGTTAAGGCGACAAGCAAGGTTGCAACTACAGCAAAGGCAACAACGAAGCCCGCAACTAAGGTTCCAGTCAAAGCCGCAAGCAAAGTAACATTGAAAAGCCCAGCCAAAGCGGCCGCAAAGCCAGCTGCCAAAAGTGCTTCGATAAAAACGCAAATAGTGAAGAAAGCGACTGGCGTGACATCGAACAAGGGTGCCAAACCCGTGGTTAAAACTGCGTCTAAAACAACCATGAAGGCAGTCGATAAAAATAGTGCCGTTGAAAAAAAACAGGTCGTAACAACGAAGCCAAATGCCGCAAAAACTAAGCCTGTAATTGGGACCGGTGTCAAGCCGAAAGTCACAGAGAAAAAAGTCCTTGCGAAAGGCGCTAAACCGCCTAAAGTAGAACAGACGCCGGTAAAATTGGCTGAGAGCAAGATTTCAAGTAAAGATGTAAAATCGACGGTCAGTAAAAAGGAAGTTGAAGTGCCAAAAACACGTGCCACAAAAAATGAACCTCAAGCGGAACCGAAGTTGAGCAAGGATGTCGAAAAACCTGCAACCAAACAAGTGAAGCAAACTGAAACACCGTCAGCCGCCACAAAGAAAGCCTCTGTGATTACAAAAGCATCGAACGTTAGTAATAAAGCCGAAAAGTCTGATAACGCTGAAAAAGAAGAAATAAAACCAGCGAAAAAGACGACGAAGGTGGCAAAATCCGAAAAAGCGCCAGAAGTGCAAGAAATCAAGTCAGGATCTGCGCCTACTGTTAGTCAAACAACGGATGCCGCCTTATTGGCAAGTATTGATACATCAGGTTACGTATTGCCTGGTGTGAAGGTGCCTGGTCGTCGTGGACGTAAGCCGAAAGAATACCAGCCAGAAAATGAAGAAATGGCAGCACTCAATGCGGTAGAACGCGCTGAGATGAAAGCGCTCGATAAAGCCAAAGCAAAAGATCGTAAAGCAAAAGAAAAAGCCTTACTGAAAGATGCTTTTTCTGCCGATCCTGAAGCTACCGCAGAAGAATTGGAACGTCGTCGCCAACGTCTGAAAACCCTGATCAAAATGGGTAAAGATCGTGGCTATCTGACCTTTGCTGAAATCAATGATCACTTGCCAGAAAATGTCGTCGATCCAGAAGCGATCGAGGGCATTATCAGCACCTTTAATGACATGGGTGTTGCGGTTTATGAGCAGGCTCCCGACGCAGAAGCATTATTGTTATCAGATAATGTTGTCACTGTCGCGAGTGATGATGATGAAGTCGAAGCCGCAGCTGAAGCCGCTTTGTCGACAGTGGATTCCGATTTTGGTCGTACTACGGACCCTGTTCGCATGTATATGCGCGAAATGGGTACGGTCGAGTTGTTGACGCGCGAGGGTGAAATCGTCATCGCGAAGAAAATTGAAGAAGGCCTGAAGGACATGATTCAGGCGATCTCCGCGTGTCCAACGACTATCGCAGAAATTTTGGCGCAGGCTGAGCGTATCGCTAGCGATGAAATTAAAGTCGACGATATGGTCGATGGTCTGGTTGATCCAAACGCGGAAACCGAAGAAGAAAAAACACCTGTCGTCGTCGCTGAAAGTGACGAAGATGAAGAAGATGAAGAAGACGACGAAGAAGAAGACGAAGAGGAAGAAGACAGTGCTGCTGTCGCCGCTGGTATCTCCGCAGAACAATTAGAGCAATTGAAACGTGATTCCCTCGCAAAATTTGCAACAATTTCTGAGAATTTCGACAAGATGCGTAAGTCCTTTGAAAAAGAAGGCTACAACTCTAAGAACTACATCAAAGCGCAAGAAGCAATTTCGAACGAATTATTAGGAATCCGCTTCACAGCAAAAGTTGTTGAAAAACTGTGTGATACTTTGCGTGGTCAAGTTGATGAGGTGCGTCACGTTGAGAAGCAAATTCTCGATGTCGTAGTAAATCGCTGCGGTATGCCGCGCTCGCATTTCATTAAAGTTTTCCCAGGCAATGAAACAAATCTTGCATGGGTTGATGGTGAGGTGAATGCTGGTCATTCTTACAGCGCGATCTTGGGCCGTAATGTGCCGACTGTGCAGCAACTACAGCAAAAATTGATTGACCTGCAAGCCCGTGTTGTTCTTCCTTTACCTGATTTGCGTGGCATCAATAAGAAGATGTCAGCAGGTGAGATGAAAGCGCGTAAAGCGAAACGTGAAATGACAGAGGCGAACTTGCGTCTGGTGATTTCTATCGCGAAAAAATACACGAATCGTGGTTTGCAATTCTTGGATCTGATTCAAGAAGGTAATATCGGTTTGATGAAAGCGGTTGATAAATTTGAATATCGTCGCGGCTACAAATTCTCGACCTATGCAACTTGGTGGATTCGCCAAGCGATCACGCGCTCTATCGCGGATCAGGCACGTACGATTCGTATTCCTGTGCATATGATAGAAACGATCAACAAGATGAATCGTATTTCGCGTCAGATTTTGCAAGAAACAGGTGCCGAGCCAGATCCAGCAACGTTGGCGATCAAGATGGAAATGCCGGAAGATAAAATCCGCAAGATCATGAAGATTGCTAAAGAACCGATCTCGATGGAAACCCCAATCGGTGATGACGATGATTCGCACTTGGGTGATTTTATCGAAGATAATCACACGTTAGCGCCAGCAGATGCGGCGTTACACGCCTCAATGCGTAATGTAGTGAAAGACGTATTGGATTCATTAACACCGCGTGAAGCAAAAGTATTACGTATGCGTTTTGGGGTTGAAATGTCGACGGATCATACCTTGGAAGAGGTGGGTAAACAGTTCGACGTCACACGCGAACGGATTCGTCAAATAGAAGCAAAAGCCTTGCGTAAGCTGCGTCATCCATCACGTTCTGATAAGTTGAAGAGCTTTTTAGAGGGAAATTAAATTTAACTTAATTGAGATTTAATTTTTGTCGTAAATTTTGTTAAGTTTGAATAAGCCGTGCGATTGAGAAATCTTGCGGCTTTTGTTTTATGATCGACGTTGACAACATTTATCTTGAAAGCGCCAGTTTGCGCAGGTGAATCACTGTTTTATCCATGCTAAGCCTTGTGCCAATTGTGTCGGATGTAATACAATGAGCGCTCATTTTCTGGGATACATCGTGTCTTAGCAAAATAGGGCCTCTAGCTCATGTTGGTTAGAGCAGCGGACTCATAATCCGTTGGTACCGTGTTCGACTCACGGGAGGCCCACCAAAATTTATGTGTTTTGAAATCAAGCTCTTACAAGAAATTGCAAGGGCTTTTTTCATATTTATTCACGTAAATTTATTCAAAAACTGGCCCTTTGCCGGAAATCTGCCGGAGTGGAGAATTCAAATCAAGCGCTTTCTAAATCTTTTGGAGAACTTGATATGGCTTACATTAAACAGCGGGGTGAATACTGGCGCGCAGAGATCCGGCGCAAGGGCTACAAGGCGACGTACAGGACGTTTGATACTCAGAAGCAGGCACAGCAATGGGCGCGGCGTATTGAGTCTGAAATGGACTCTGGTTTGTACATTGACCGTACCGAGGCTGAGCGAACTACATTGCGTGAGGCGCTGGAGCGCTATCAGCGAGAAATTGTCCCAACTAAGCGCCACCCGAAACAAGAGAATGGACGCATCGATCGTTGGCTACGAAATGACCTTTGTTTCCGTACGTTAGCAAACTTAAAGGGCGCAGATTTTGCACGTTACCGCGATGCAAGGCGTGAGCAGGGAAGAGCGGAAAATACAATCCGTCTTGAGTTACAGTTGATAAATCATTTGTTTGAAATTGCACGCAAAGAATGGGGCATGGAAGGATTGCCTAATCCCCTCGATAACATCCGCAAACCAAGTGGAAGTAATGCACGTGACCGGCGCCTGGAGAATGGTGAATATGAAAAAATTTATGCCAAGCTTGCCGCAAGTGGTAATCGTTATGCTGCATACGCATTTGACTTAGCTATAGAAACAAGTCTTCGAAAGGCAACACTCTTTAGTTTGAAATGGGAGTGGATCGACCTTGATACCAGAATGATTAAATTCCCATTTGATCCAAAGGCTCCAGAAAATAAAGGTGTCCCAACGATCTTGCCCATATCAACTAAAGCGGTTGCTGTTCTTAATTCGATTAAAGCTAGGGAAGTTACTGGCGAATTACCAAGATCTATATTTGGGCAGGTATTTAATACCACACCAAACGCAGTGCTATGTATTTGGAAGTTGACGATGGCTTGTCTTGGTATCACAAATCTCCGGTGGCATGATTTACGACATGAGGCGACTTCTCGGTTGTTCGAGAAGGGGATGCATCCAATGGAGGTTGCGAGCATTACAGGTCATAAAAGCATGCAGATGTTGAAGCGCTATACGCATCTCAAACCGGAGAGCCTTCTTCAAAAATTAGGGTAATGTGAATATGCCGTTGGTTAACGTCAACCCGTGATGATTTACTGATTCTTAGTCAACGGCACTCTCTTCAATATTTCACTTTTAAGCAAAAATTCTAACTGTTTACGATTATAATTAATTAGACAGCTCTTTTGGAATTCGTGACAAAGTTGGTTTTTGATAGTGGAGACTTATAGTAATCCTCGTCCAAAAAACGCAGTAAGGTTTTTAGTTGTTTTTTATCGATGGGTAATTGTAACCGTTCGGTGCCATCAACGGCTTCATAGACAACTGGAATTCCAAATTCGGCGGCAATCACTTTTAGATCAGCAGGCGCGACTTTTTCTAAAATTCCGCTTTGCTTTATTAGCCAAAATTTATTCCTAACCCAATTGTCACTGACGCTTATTAAAGCATCTTGATCTTGCACCGAAACTTGAGGAAGGTTGGCGAATTCCGCTATATCTGCATCCGTGGCTACTTGATAATAGCTGCTCATATCAAACATCTGGGATATTAGAAAGAAGCTGAAGAATTTTAAAACGTTCCCCTGTAATTTCGCCGTAATTTTTGTATTCAGCGTCAATCCTGTGCCTTCGATGCGTTTATAGACATTCTGTGCATGGAAAATTGAGAAGCCAGTCTCGGAAATTAGCTTTCGTTTATCAAAATTTTGGAGATATACAGAAGTCGTTCCATTTTCAGTTTTCCCAAAAAATAGTGCTCGTATCTGGTCGAAAGAGAAGTTGTTAGGGTCTGCAATTGGAAAATTAAGCGGAGCCACGATTGCCGCAGCGAGATTATCTATGTCATCGAACCCTTCAATAACTAGCATCTCATCGTCATCTGGCTTGTATTTTCCATCAAAAATGATGTCTTCTCGTTCTTGTTCAAAAAAACTTACCTGAGCATCTAGGTAGGTCGTGAGTTCACGTTGAACGGTTTGGTCAACGGCGAACCGAACCAGTCTTTGGCTCGGATCTCTAGTGTAGGCAAATAATGTATACATTAAATACTCATCAATAATTGTGGAGAAAGCTGCTGTACAGTTTTGATATCTTTTGCTGATAAAAGTTTTCGTTTGGTTATCATTACATAAACCACACCATTATCCCCTTCAACCTTATAAAAACGGTAGCGAAATAAATGGAGAACTGGATGAACTGGAATTGCCTCTAAGGTGGCCGCCAAAACTGCTGCAACGAGAAAAATTAAACCTAACGTCTGCAAGTTAGAAATTTTTGTTACAAGTGGCACAAAGTAACTAACAACGAAAACTACTAATAGCCAGTCTTGAGACTCAATTTTTTTTGCTACAAAGGGCGTCTGGGCAGTGCGTTTTGATGCCTCAACTGCAACAAGAAGTGGTAGTAAACAAGTAAGCGCGCTGGCAGCAATCCAGCAATACACTTCAAAATTTGTTCCTACATTCCAGATTTGAGCGGCAGCACCAATCAGAATGGCCGGAGCAAGCGATGATGCAAACAAAAGTGTCCGTAGAAAAGAATTCATAATATTTTCCAATTCAACATTTGAGTATCACTGATGCAGCGTCAATTTTTTCGGGATATAGCATTGTTAGTTCGTCAACATAGCTGTCTTTGGGTCATAAGTAATCTCAGTAATTGACCCATCACGAATCCGTCCAACCACCTCATCAATCACATGCAGCGGTACTAAAAACCATTCCCTTGGCTTGACCGGATTGCCAAATCTATCTTCAATCATGATGTCTAGCTGTGCTGCGTCGAATATCTGATGAAAGATATTCTCAAGCTTAGTACGATTTATATTGTGAAGCTTATAGGTCGCAATGATTTCAACGTCCGCTAACAAATAGGTTGCGTCTTTTTCCGCATTTGCGATTCGAGTTTCAACTTTGCCGCCAGTCACACCAATTTTGTGTATGAGTTCGCGGTGTTCAGCAACGAAAGGATGAGTTGATAAACTTCGCAGTACATAGATTGTGCCACTTTCAATGTCATCTGGTTCCTGTGTGTCGCCAAATAATGGCCCTAGGTCAGGGTCTGTGATACGCCGACCTGTTTCGTCTCTATAAAGTGCTTTTTGCAGTGAGCGACGTAGCAAATTACTTTCGGTTCCGTTATCGTAAATTACCCTAAGGCGTTCATCTTCACGGCCATAGGCAGATGTAAATGTTTCGCCAACTTCCGCTACAAGAGCAATTTGTCCACCGACCACGAAATAGTTACCTAGCTCAATTGCTGTATCGCGGCCATACTGAATCGTTTTACGAAGACCACTTTTTAATTCGCGAGTAACCTGTTCGAATAACGGACTAAATTTTTCAAAATCTTCACATCGTGTACGGTCCGCGATTTCTTCAGCAGCACGTTTTTCTATAGTTGAACGGACATGACGCAGCACGGTGATATCGTCTTGAGCCGTCGCCTCATCCGTAATGCCCAACTCAGCAAGTAACGCATCCTCATCCAAATCGTCAATGTTCACAGAGTTGGATGCTTCACCAGAAAGTAATCCTGGCGCGTCTATCTCAGCAAGCAAGGCTTTTGCCTCTGGTAGCTTGCGTATTTGGTCTAAACGCACCGCATATAGACGCTCGAAAATATCTTGATGCTCACCGTGCGAAGGAACGCGTCCATGCTCTTGATAGAAGCGTAAGATATCTTCGAAGCCAGCAATGATGCGTTCTTCACGTGGAGTTCTACTGGACGTCTTGAGTGGCGTAACTTCAACACCAAGAGCATCCAGCAATTCATCATCATCCATTTCAGCCATTGCTTGAATCTCCTTGGGCTAGCGCTGCTTTGGCTTGCGCACGATAACGTGCTAACGCTGCTACGCCTTCAGCCATCTGTTTTTCCCATGCGTCGGCGGAATTGAGATCAGGTAAGCGACCGCGCTCCTGCTTGAACTGCAAAGCACGTTTGGCTAAAGCACGTGCGTCATCTTCTGGAATGTTGAGCTTTTTCGCCGCAATACTGTTTTGAACCTGACGTAATGATTTTTCATCCATCGCTTTTGCCAGTACCGCATAGGCCGCTTCAAAGGGATTGATACGGTCGATTAAGTCAATGTCCAAGTCGCGAACATTGACGAATTTGCGCACACCATCAATCAAGGCAGTGCTACCTTGTGGAAGGTCACTGCCAACCGCATCAGCATGTGCGAGGGCTAATTTGGCCTGTTGCGTGATATTCATGGCAGCTATCGCATGCTGGCGAATTGCTTCTTGGTCGGTGTCGTTTAAATCAGGATAACGCTCACGCACAATTTTACCCATACGTAATTGCGTCAATTCTTCTGGCAAGGTATTTTCTTTATCAAATAAACCGCGTTCTAGTGTAGTTTTATCTTGCAGGAAACTAGTAACAACTTCATTCAGGTCTTCCCTGCAAATACGTGTTGCTTCAGCGGTTTCAGGTTTCGCCAAGCCATTTATCTCTACGTGATATTGTCCGGTCGCTTCATTAACACCTACATTGATACCGTCGACTTGATAGCCGTTTGGGCCATAGTCAAAACCATCTTGTTTCCCTGCATTTTTAGGCGTGAATTCGTAGCGAGGTGCTAGCACTTGTTCCATAAGCAGGCTGGCAGAAATAGCCTTGAGCATGTCATTTACGGCCTCTGCGACAGCAGATTGTTCGGCTGTTGGCTCGGCAATCAAATTTGTAAAGCGTGAGCGTTCTTTACCTTCGGCATCACGAGTCGCACGACCGATAATTTGCACAATTTCTGTCAGGCTACTACGGTAGCCTATCGTTAACGCATGCTCGCACCAAATCCAATCAAAGCCTTCCTTTGCCATACCAAGCGCGATAATGACATCCACATGATCACGGTTATTCTTTTGAGCGGGATCTTTCAGCGCAGTGAGAACCTTAGAGCGTTTGGCCGGATCGCTATCATCAACTAAGTCGGCAACTTTGATCATTCGCCCATCTTTTGTTTGTACTTGATGAAAGCCGGTTAATGGATCAACGCCTTTCCAATCGCCTAATCCATCGAGAATCTCATTCACTTCATGCTGCTTGTCTTTGAGGCTTTCGCGCGCATTCACATTTGGGATATGCACAATCGTTTTCAACGAAGGATCTAAGACCTTAGTGATCGCGTTGACATAAGGGCCAGTATAGAAAAAATATCCGATATCTAAAGACTTTAGCCAACGATAGCCATTTAGTTGCTCATAGTACGTGTAAGTGATTGTCTCAAATTTAGCTTCGTCAGCCGTGCCGAGTACTGCTTCGCTATCACCGCGGAAATAAGATCCGGTCATCGCAACGAGATGCACTTTATCTCTTGCGATGAATGCACCCAACTGGTTGCCCAGTTTATTGTTTGGATTGGCAGAAACGTGATGAAATTCGTCTATCGCAATTAAGCGATTATCAAAGGCTTGAATACCCAATTCCTCGACAGCAAAGCGAAAGGTCGCATGCGTGCATACCAGAACTTTATCTGAACTCGCTAAAAATTGAGCCACAGCTTCAACTTTGGACTGAGCTACGCGAGGTTCATCGACGCCAGGTACATTACAAAGGTTCCATTGCGGCGCGACTTGCCAATCCCAATAGAAGCCTTGTTGACTTAACGCTTCATCAGCAAAGCTGCTGCCAATTGAGCGCTCTGGTACCACCACAATTGCTTGTTGTAGGTTTTGGTTATGCAGCTTGTCCAATGCGATAAACATGAGTGCACGGGATTTGCCTGATGCTGGTGGCGACTTGATAAGTAAGTATTGCTCACCGCGTTTGGCATAAGCACGCTCCTGCATGGTGCGCATACCAAAAGCATTAGCCTTGCTTGAAGCTCCTGTGCGCGCCGTGCTGATCGAAACCGACGGTATCGTTTGGACATTTGTAGGGTTACTTGTAGTCTCGCTCACGCTTATTTTCCCTTTATAGTTTTCTTAGTTGATTTTGCTTCAACTGATGTCAGTTTGGTGTAAAGATCGAACAATTTTTCCAAGCGTTCGGTATCGTTTTTAAAGCGGCGGCCGATATAGATACGCTCTATTACTTCGTCGTTACGTTCATGTGCATGACGTAGGTTCTCTGGCATGTTTTCTGAATCATAAAGGTCAGCAATAGTAGCTGGAAAATGTACTTCCCGAGCTAGAAGAATATTCTCCGCACAAACGGCGAGATCGGCTTTATTCTGATCGGTGAGTAGAGGCACTGGGAAAGTATTCCAACCCATAGTATTTGAGTAGCGAAGGCGTGTTTCTAACTTACCGCAGATAGTTCCTATCCACACTAAATGCATTCGAGACGTGAGTAGTGCCATATTCCACAATGGGGCATCGTAAAGCGCATAGGATTGATTGGTCGTTCCAGTGAGTCCAGGAAATACTGCCACTGGAAGATATTCGCGGGTCTCAGAACTAACAGTTGGTGCAAGTATTGTCAGATTCTTTGCAATGTTTCTGTCTCGAAATTGGTGTGGACGGTCTGCTAATATATTGTAGCTTGGGTCAGGACTATCTTCTCTAGTTTTCTTTACGCCCATAATTCTTCGTCGAATAAACTCATTCGAGGTTGCGAATTCAAGCATATCGTCATCGATCCAAAGGCAATAGCGTTGCAAGCCTCGAATGAACTCTTGGGCTCCAAATAGAGGAATAACTATCTGTCTAAACTTGGCATCAACTTTAAACAGATTGTCTCGTTCGGACATACTTAAGGTAAGGAAATTACCATCACCAGGTAGATTCCCGTATCGCATTTTCGGTAGAGACGATATCGAATTTGTGCTTGGTTCAACCACTTTTAAATCGGAGCTCAACAGATAGGCATTTATTTTGGTGACTTCTAAGCGCTGGGTTTCATCAAAAATATATTTTGGAACGCGAGGTCTTCCAACGCCAAGAATAACGCAAGTGACGCCAGCATTGTCGGATGCATTGTTGTTCCACTTGAAGGATCGATGTGCAAAATTTATTTCTAGTCCCTTTGAAAACAAGTGAGGCCAATAAATTGGTATTTGTGAGCCTTGCGAAACAGAATTAGTGGTTACAAAAGCAAATTCGCTACGATTCCCATGTACATAATCAGACGCTTTTTCTATCCAGCAGAAAACATAGTCAAGGGATGCACTAGACTGTACTTTTTTACCGAGTAGAAGTTTGATTTCGTCTTTTTGCTCTTTGGTTTGATTACGTCGACCTATATAAGGAGGATTTCCACAAATATAGGTTTCTCCGCCTTTGTTCTCAAAATCTATCTCCGTCTGATCCAACGGAGTTCCGAATAGGTCATCAGCGATTAATTTAACGCCTGTACCCTCAGGTGGGCAAATGCCGAGCCAATCGAGATGAAGTGCGTTACCGCAAATAATCCAATTCTGTGTGTCCAACGGCAAAAATTCAGCTAGAGCATCTTGTTGTCCGCGATAGTGAACATCGCACTGGAATTCAGCAATAATTAGAGCCAAACGTGCGATCTCAGCTGGGAACTCTCTTAATTCAATTCCTCGGAAATTGGTGAGGGGAATTTCACTGCCTAAATTGATCTCTCCTCGGCGACGATTGATTTCAGCCTCGATCTCGCGCATTTGCTTGTAGGCTATTACCAAGAAATTTCCTGATCCACAGGCGGGGTCAAAAACACGAATGTGTGCCATTCGCTTACGCAAATTGAGTAGCTTTAGTTTGTTTTCGCCAGCATCTTCAAGTGCTCTACGTAGGTCATCTAAAAATAACGGATTGAGTACCTTGAGAATATTCGGAACGCTGGTATAGTGCATCCCAAGAGTCCCACGTTCCTCATCATCGGCTACCGCTTGAATCATGCTACCAAAAATATCTGGATTGATTTGTTGCCAGTTCAAGTTACCAGCGTGGACCAAGTAAGTGCGCGCCATACGCGTAAAACGTGGTACTTCGGTGCTACCAGAAAACAGGCCACCATTCACATATGGAAATTGATCTGCCCAGGTCGGCAAGCGAGGATTTGCTTGCGCTCGCTCGTTTTGCTTGATATTCATTGCGCGAAAGATTTCGCTGATAACTGTATGCGTATTCGTCCCATCGCGTTCACTAATTTGTTCAACGGTTTTTGTGAAGAGACCGGCGCTTTCAAAGATATTGGTATCTTCAGCGAAAAAACAGAAAATCAAACGTGCCATGAAATGATTCATGTCGGCGCGGCGTTCTTCTTTAGCCCAATCTGGATTTTCAGCTAGTAACTCGACATACAACTTGTTTAACCGTCCAGTCGCACGCACGTCGATAGGATTGTCCTTGATTTCCTTGATCGTGGAGATTCCGGCTAGCGGTAGGAAAAAACCGAAATGATCTGAAAAATCTGAATATGCACAAGCGATAGTCTCACCAGCAACTAGCTCTTCTGCTTCAAGAGTCTGCCCATCGGTCGCAAGAATGAATTTCGCTTTCGCTTTTGTGGTCGCTGGACTTTCTCGCAGTGCCGTCAATGTTTCACCAACCGCTCCTGGCTCACAAACAGCGATATGGATTTGATTGCGTTGCAAAACGCCTGAAGGAATATCTGATGCGTTATTGTTGCCGCTACGCAGGCGTTTGAGCGCTGTGTCTTTGTGACCAAAACACGCGAGAAACGAAAACGGAAATTCTTCTTTATCAAATGGCTCTAACGCCAGGTCCGATACTGCTGATTCAATTTCTACTGCATTCATGGGCTAAACTGCCTTTGTGTTTATTATTGCAAGCACTTGCTCGCTTTGTGGCATTAAATATTGAAGTTGTCTGCTTGCTCTGATTTGATTTCTTGCAAGTAGCAAAAATTAGTGAAGATTGTAACATTTCACTAGAAGGGGGAAATCAAGAGAAAGCAAAATGGCGTTGCTTTTTCGATTAAAAGATTTGCTGCTCATATTGGTTTGACTTGAGCGCGCTTGGAATTATGGCTGTTTTGAAAGATAGAGCGGGTGTGCCTAGGTTAAGGAGGGAATTTCCAAACTCATTCAGTCTGGGTTCATTTCTAGTTCGCGAGCACGTTTTTCAAGATTTGCGCGAACAATCGGTCCAAATTCTGTGAGTACCTGCTTTATTTTTTGAACATCCCTTACGTGAAATGAGTTTCGTAAATGATGTAGCCGTGTTCGCTCCAAGTCATTGGCTTCGATAGTTTGTCCATTTGGGCTGCTTTTGTGCATCTCTTCTGAGATATTTGCAGTGCATATCCCCATGGCATCGGTAATCAGTTCACGCGCGCATTCAAAGTCGAGTCCTTCTTGGTAGGTCCATTGTTCTAGTTTTGTATTCATTTTAGATCCTGAACTCCAATCATCGACGCTGTAATGTACTACAAAATCCGGTTGAAAGCCTATCCTGCCCTCATGTATAGCTTCTTTAAGGTTTGTTGTTCTGACCGATTCTCGTTTGGACCAAAATGTACCAAAAATTATGCTGAAAGCCTATCCTGCCCTCAATTTTGTTTGTGCTTGATTCAAATTTGTTTGTTGAAGCTATTCGCCAAAAAATGAAAGATGCTCACTACTTAATTGACGTCGCATTGAAGCAAGATTTCGCCTGCCTTTAATAAGCGGAGTAGAGTTCTTGGTTCTAGGTTATTGATGTAACTAACTATGTAACTCTTACGAGTGAATTGAGGGAATATCCTCAATGAAAAAAATTCTCTTCTTCTTTCTGCGAATGGACTTGTTGGACGAACGAACGTAACGAAGTGGTCTAAATTTTTAGAGCTGGTAGGTTTTTTTAAGACATCTAGCACCAACTATCTTTACGGGAAAATGTACCAAAAAATATACTGAAAGCCTATCCTGCCCTCATATTTACTTTTTTTGCTTGAAGTTAGCTTGTTGACGCGGATGGCTTTTTTTTGAAGCTATTCGTCAAAAAATGAAAGCAGTTAATCACGAAAATGAAGCAAAATTGAAGCAAGATTTCGTCTAACTTCTTACAAATGGAAGACTTTTCTTGGATAGCATTGCATTTTTCAAATATCGTTTGATCAGAATCAGGATGACGCCTAAAATGAAGTCGCCCACTAGTTGATGCGACGAGCAAATCGACTAGATTTGGGAACTTTTTAATTAATTGTGATGAGGTTTCTATGCACAGAGTGTTTAGAGTGATTTATGAGGCAGCAATCCAGACTCCAAGGGAATACTTTGCTCCAATTACTGGTGCTTGGCGTGGAATAAAGAGGGAGTATCGACACTTGGATTTATTGGAAGCTCGAAAGCTACGCACTCGCGGGAATTTTTTGAGCAGGTAATTTTTTAAGGTTTTTTGTTCTGACTGCTTATCGTTTGCAGCAAAATATACCAAAAATCCGGCTGAAAGCCTATCCTGCCCTCAATTTATCTCTTACGCAAAAAAACAAGCTTTTGAAATATTTCTACTTCTTTTTTAACTGCTTGGTACAAATTTGAAGCACAAAATCACAAAAATGAAGCAATTTTGCAGCGATTTTTAAGCAGTCAATAGCTCTATGTCCAAGAAATTGAGTTTAATTTCATCTCGTATTCATCGAGGATCATTTTTGCACTTGTATGACCACGAATTTCGGAACTTCATCAGTGGTCTCATTACTTAGGATTAAGTACTTAGCTTTGTTTTTTCGCGTCAGCGAAAATGTGCGGATCTAAATTCGTGTAGTTTACGATTTGTCGCCATTTGGTGTCTTTATCGTTCTCTTTAACTTAGCAATAGCTTCCCGCGCTGCCTTTGAATCTGTTGGTAAAGTTTTTAGTTCTTTCTTTTCTAAGATAGTTTGACGTTCGAGAACTCTCGCATTACGTCGATCTTTTATTCTAATCCCTCCCGTTGGCATGAAAGCCCCGAGCTTTTGTTTCTCAACAAGCGCGTTAAACCAACGTAATAAATTTTTTCTGATAGTGCCGCTTTCAATCGCATCAGCAAGTTCATCTATCAATGCCTGCGCAATTTGATCGTCTAAATTTTGGACGAGGTTTGACACAAATGATTTTTCCATCGTTGTCAGCCCAGAGGGAAAGTGTAGTGGTTGTTGTGATGATTCTCTTGGTGGTTCAAGGGGTGACATAGTTGTGACACCCCCGAGAGTGACACCAGATGTCACCCCCGAGGGTGACAAATTGTCGACGCTAGTAAGTTCAGTTTCCAAATGGGGTGACAAATTGTCGGGGGTGCTTTTTCTGCTCAAAAGCAAACGATATTCGTTTGATGATTGCCTGCCACTTTGTGTATGTCTGCTGCTCACAATGATGAGATTGTTTTGTGTGAACTTCTGTAAGGTACGCTGAACGGTACGCTCCGAGACGCAGCATTTTTTCGCTATTAGCCTTATGCTTGGCCAGCATTCATCAAAATCATTGGCGCAGTCTGCTAGCGCCATCAAGATCAATTTCGGCGTTGGCTCAAGCACTTGCTCCCAAGCCCAATTCATCGCACGTATGCTCATATACCGCTGGAAGTAGAGATGCGCGGGCGACCAATCTTGGAGGAAGTATTCACGTGATTTGCAGGACTTGCGAGTCGATTGTTAGATAATTCCTCAAGCCAATTTCGAATATCTGATACGAACCAACATGCACGTCGCTTCCCTGGGAAAGCGGTTTGAGGTAGTTCTCCTCTGTACGCCATTTGTGAGACCGCACTTGATGAGGTACTTAGCAGCATGGCTAATTCTGATCTTGAAATGATCGCTTGCGGCGCCATGCTTTTAAATGATTGGCGAAAATCGTTGGTTGGTTTGTTCATTTAAGTTCTCCAGAGACTTGCAGTAATGTGTATTGCATCCTAGAATGGCCCAATATTTTGTTGTAGGGCCAGTTTTTGAAATTGGGGAATTTATATGAATGTCGGAGAAAATAGAGGACGTAGATTAAAGCTGGCGCTTTCTCGATTTGCTGCAATGCTGATCGAAGAAGCGCGTGACCTGACAGGCTTTTCTTATTCGCAGCTTGATGAAAAATTAGGTCTGCCAGATGGGCAGGCTTATCGATATTCTCTTTATCCAATCACTGCAAAAACTCGCGCGCCGCAGGCTGCGGGAATTCAAAAATTGGAGAATCGTGTTGCGAGACTCTTGAAGCGCGCACCGCATAAAATAGTAGTTGAAAATAACAGTAAGTTAGCAGAAGGATCGCTTTTTTCGGATTCTCATGTTGAAGATATGGTTGGAGAAAAATTGAATTTGCGTGATTATGACGCGCTCGATTTTCAGCTTGGGTATGAATATGATTGGCCAACATATCGTCGTTTAAAATACGATCCAGAGGTTTTGTTATGCTCTGGCGAGAAAATATTTGAACTCATACAGTTGGGTGCTCATAATCGCTGGCCAGAGATGTTGCGAATCTATGCTTGGCAGTGGGGTATCCTATGGGATAGAGGGTTGCCATGGTTATCGCGCAGTGAATTCGGAATATCAGAGAATTGGGACATTGAGTTTGTTGTAGCTCACTTAACCGCAGAGCGTATGGCTGCACGTGAGAAATTTTGTCTAGCAGTTCTTGCAGATGGGGATGGACATTTAGAAAGTTTTGTTTTGGAACTGTATCGAGAAATGTCTGATCCTGATTTGGTGGATTCTTGAATGAAATGTAATCACAGTGCTGATTGAGATAACTACTATTCAAAAACTTGTGCGTTTGTATCTGGGAAAAAAAACTGCTTGGTACCGAGCTTATTGATCTAATGCTGCTGTTTTTACGACGGCTTCAAATTCAACAAGAATTTCTGGAAATTTTTTAGCTAAATAGCGAAGGATAGACGGATTGTCCAATAGCTTAGTTAGATAACCGCGGGCAAGAACTAAATTTAATACATCCTGGCCATAAGTTTGTTCAACGACTTTGTATTGCCCTTGTAAGTTGGCCATCTCACGTTCCATCTTACTCATTTGATCTTGTGACATGCCTGCTAATTTTATTGGCTTCTTTCCGGTAACTAGTAATTCAGCGGGTGTGGCGACGAGCATTGCTTCTGCATAAGATACGGTCACTGTATTTGCAGATATCATGAGTTCTACGCACTCAATTTGGCGTGTAGGTTTCATTTTCCTAAGCACTCTTGAAATGTCAGTAGAAAATTGCCTGTCTTTTAGGAGTTCAACGGCTTCTGGGCAGATACCATTTAGCAAAGTCATTTTTTTATAAATTTGGCTGCTATCGACACTTAGTACTTCGGCCAAGCGGTTAGCTGATACACCTCTTTCGATAGCGCGCAGAATCATGTAGTGTTCTTGAATAGTAGACAGTCTATTTATTCGACTGTTGTAGGTATAACTTTCGTCATCTTTTGCTATTAAACAGAGAGCTTCGTTAAAACCTAATTCACGCAATGCGATCAGACGTATGTGACCATCTAAAAGCATATGATGATTTGATTTCTCAATTTGCGGCGTAATAGATAACGGTTCGATCAAACCGATCTCTTTGATCGAAGATCGAATTTGCGTGAATTTTCTTGAGGTATTCAAGTTTTCAGGCATTGACCGTGACGGCAGGATATTCGCTAATTGTAGCGTTACTGGTTCCATTGAGAAACCTAATTGAATAACTTCAGTCATACCGCTTCCCGAACGCGCACTGCTAAATAAGTAGGTAATGTGTCGATACCTTCGGCGCGTAATAAGTTAGAAAAATTTTCATCTAAAAAGAGCTGGCGAAGCGCATTCGTAACAAATAACAATCGATGTTGAGTTACCTCGGCTTTTTTAACCATTAGCTTCTGGCGATCTACTTCTTTTTGATAAGATCTTACTAGACTACTGGTTGTAACGTCGGTTCGCTTTCTAGGCATGTTGCAACCAAGTGTTCTCCCAAGTGCGTATCGATTTTCAATGATACGTTTTGCCTCGAATAATTGCTTGCCACGTAATTGACCTGATTCATAGGCTTCTTGTAATGCTTGTTGAATGGCTTTGTCGTCACGACCGCCACTAACTATGGTAAGAGCTGCTGATAGCGGGATTTTTCCTTTCTCTACCGCTGCTAATAGACGCTCTTCACCATGTTCTAACAACACAAGTATGCCTTGTACTCTTTCAACACCTAATCCTGTCTTTGATGCAATCACTTTTTTATCGTATCCGTGGTCTTGCAGCATTTCGATCGCCGTTAACAACTCTAATGGCCGATATTGTCGGCGTGCGATATTCTCTGCGAGACTCATGATAAAAGCATCTTCATCGCTAACTGACACAATTAGTGCAGGAATATTTTTCTGGCCAAGCTCTTTGAATGCTTTCATTCGGCCTTCGCCACATATTAATAAATAACGTTGTTCGCCATCTCTACCTGATCGTGGTGTGACTTTAATCGGCTTTTTCAGCCCAATATTTCGAATGTTTTCAACGATTTCATTGAAGACCTTTCCATCTCTTTCTCTTGGATTTAGTACGTCGATAGACTCAAGTGGAATCAAACGTAGTTCTTGCGCTCCTTCTGTCATGCTGCTCTCCATAAACGTGTTCTTTGCGCCATGCCGTATAAGTAATCGAGATTGTCAAAGCGGTAGCTATCAAATTCAATGGAATTTTGATCCGCTAAACTCAAGTAAGGTGAGCCAAAATCGATACGGGGCAGCAGAAAATAATCTAGTGGGGATTGGTTGTTGGTATTCAGTCTGACAGCGACAGTGATATCTGGAATCAGGCTAGAGTCAAATCGAATTTTCCAACAATTGCGACCAGATTCGGTTACCTGGCAACGTGCTAAAACGATAGAAACTGAAAATTCTTTGTTGATGTGTAGTAAATCTGTCGCAGGATCACGGTATATTTGCCCTCCCAATTCAGCAACCTTGGATTCTGTTTGCGCAATAATCTCAGGATGCAAGCGACGTATAAACCGATTGATTTCTAGGTATTGATAATCCCTATCAGGTGTAAAACCGACCATCTGGTAGGCGCGAATCAGGCTGCCAAATCGATAGGCATAGACTGAAGATGCCGGCATTCCATCCATTTCATCGATAATGAGACCAGACAAGACGCCTCGATTTTTATATAGTGAACGTAAGCGATCAATCAATTCATCATCGGTATATCTTCTGGCACGCGCGCGAATAATGCCTTGTGCTGTAAAAAATATTTCCGTCGGTACTATTGGTTGAAATGCGCCTTCCTTTTTAATCCACATGTCGCTGTTATTGACCACGCGAATTTTCTTTAATTTATTGGAGACGCGGTTATATATGTTGTTGCCAATGTACTTCTCATTGGTCAAAATTTCATGCACGGTTGATCGTGTCCATGGTCGACTGAGATCTGTTAAGGTGCGCATGGCGTTTAATCGTGCGGCGATTTCGGCTTCATATAAACCATCATCAATAAACCACCGGTACATCTGATTGACGAGCTTGATTTCCTCGTCTGGCCCAGGCATCAAGATCACGCGATCAGTTTGTAAACTCTTATGCTCCCCGCGTTTTAATTCCGTCTTAACTTGGCCTTGCTGGTCAATCAGTATTCTTCGAAGCCCATATCCAGCAGGCCCACCTTGACGAAAACCTAATTCAATCAATCGGCATTGTCCGGCAAATACTTTTGCAGATAACTCACGACTATATTCTCCCGCCATTGCGCGTTTGACGCCTTTGACAATGGTTGAGACAGGTGATCCATCATTCTCAAATTGCTCGGCACAATAAGCGACTTGGATACCGGCTCGCTTGCAAATGTATTCGTAATAGGCACTCTCATCAGCATCCTGAAATCGCCCCCAGCGACTAACGTCATACACCAAAATAATATTGAAGTCGGCTGTGCCACTTTCGACATCTTTGATTAACTGTTGTAGTGCATGTCGTCCATCAATGCGAAGGCCACTTTTCCCTTCATCGGCATAAGTTTTAACAATATCGATGTGACGACGGTTTGCATATTCCAAAATACGGTGATGTTGATTGTCTGTCGAATATTGTTGATGCTCGGTCGACATTCGCACGTATTCTGCACCTCGAAAATGATGGGTGTCTGTCACTAGAATATTGTTTTCATTTTCGCGCGAGGAATACATCGGTTACTCCATGCAAATAAGCAGACGCTATGGGTATTAATTAAAATCAATTTTTGGTTATTCAGTTAATAAAGTAACAGAAAGATCAAAAGCAACGCACAAGTACTATCTTTGCAATAAACGATTTAAACGGCTTGGACGCTTATTAGAGTGAGTTCTACTGTCCATACATCCATCTTTGCAATTTTTTTTCGACTTTGAGGCGTCAATAGATAAATTCCTTTAGCGGGGTAGTGACTGCCAGTTGACGCGTCCATCTTTGCAATTTCGCCTGTACTACCTGAAATCTTACTATTTCTTATGCGCTGCATAACACGATTGTGTTCAACGTATTTATGGTGTGAGGCACGGTATTTTTGCCAGTAATTAGCATTTCGTTTCATCCATTCTTGTTGCGCACGAGTTTGATTTTCACGATAGTCAGGATCAGTTTGAAGTTTTTGCTTCTGCCATAGATTCCGGCGCTTTAGCTGGCAGGTCTTTTTTGCACAGTAGGTTTGAGTTGGATTTTGGGGGCGAAATAAAAATAATTCGCCGCAACTTAAGCAGGTTCTCTTTTCCATTTTAGTTCGCCTTAGCTATCCAATTTGCATGCATTTACCAGGCATAATTGTATGTACGAATCTAGGTTGTAATTCCTTCATGCATTGAACTAATTTATAGCGAAATTTTTATTGTTGATGTATGGGGAGAGTAGCGTATGGTCGGTTGGCAATTTAGTATTTTTGTTTTGTTGCATTAATCTTGAAATGCAATATAATTGCAACTTTACACCATGTGTAAAGTTGCGTATTTTGTTTAACGTTGATATTATATTGAGGCGCATGGAAGTTAAATTTAAAGACGAAAAGTTTGATCGATTGGAAGTTGATGCTAGCTTTACAGCTGGATTTTCTAGCGCAATCGTGACTAACTACAGGAAGCGACTCCAAATGATTCGGGCTGCGTCTGATGAACGGGCTTTTTACGCGCTAAAGTCTTTGCATTTTGAGAAGTTGAAGGGTGATCGAGCCGGACAATATTCGATGAGGCTGAATGATCAATGGCGATTAATCTTGGAATTATCTACTGATAGCTCTGGAAAAATTGTTGTGATTATTGAAATTGCTGACTATCACTAATTGGAGAAAAAAATGAATGCTCGGATTCCTGCTGAAATTTTCCCGCCAGGGGAGTTTTTGAGAGATGAATTGGAAGCCAGGGGATGGACTCAGGTTGAGTTCGCTGAAATTGTTGGTAAGGATACGCGTCTAATCAATGAAGTCATTGGTGGCAAAAGGGCTATTACGCCAGAGACGGCAATTGCGTTTAGCGAGGCTTTGGGTACAGGACCAGAATTATGGATGAATTTAGAGAGCCAGTATCAATTGTCAAAAGTTAGGCCAGTTCAAGATTCAATTGCTAGAAAGTCAGAGTTGCACAGCAAATTTCCTGTTAGAGATATGGTTAAGCGCGGTTGGATTCAAGCAAATAAGAATGTCGAGATTTTGGAGAGTCAGATTTTTTCATTCTTTGGAATATCTTCTGTAAATGAAGTGCCTTCGTTTTTGCACGTGGCAAAAAAGACTTCATATATAGATGCGCCTATGCAGCAGATCGCATGGTTATGTCGCGCCCGAGCTGTGGCGCTTTCTGCACCGTGCGATAAATATAGTGAATCGAAATTGGAAATCGCAGTTCAAGAACTAAAAAGTCAACTTGAATATGTCGATGGAACACGTAACGTTGCGTCGATTTTGGCAAGGGCAGGGGTTAAATTTGTAGTTGTTGAGCCTCTTCCAGGATGCAAGATTGATGGTGCTTGTTTTTGGCTTTCAAAAACAACGCCTGTCGTTGCTCTTTCTTTGAGATTTGATCGTGTTGATAACTTTTGGCATTCATTGTTTCACGAGCTGGATCATATAAAACATAAAGAGGGGATGGCTCAACCAATTATAGAAGTCGATGTGTTTAACGTTGATGGTAATGAAATTCCAGCTAATGAGATTCGAGCAAACCAAGCTGCGGCTGAACTTTTATTATCGAAACAAGAGTTTGATGGTTTTATTGCAAGGGTAAACCCAATGTTTTCAGATGAGAAAATTATTGGTTTTTCAAAAAGAATAAAAGTTCATCCAGGAATTGTTGTTGGTCAGCTGCAAAATCGAAAGCTTATACCATATAGTTTTCATCGAAAATACCTTGAAAAGGTTAGAGAGCATGTTATCCAATCTACTTTGACTGATGGTTTCGGACAGATGTTGAATGATTGATTTTTTGAATATTTAGGAGTCAATAGATGACTACGAAAAATGAGTATTTACAACAGTTAATTCCACAATACCAAGCAGCAGGAAATAAATGGCCTGCTTCAACACGCGAGTTAGCTCAATGGGCCATCAATACTGGTAAATGGATACCAAATCCGTCGGCGGTTTTAAGTCAGTGTGCGGAAGAATTTTCCCGTGCTTTGCGAGACGAATTTGTCACTGATGAACAGGGGCGTCGGGTACGTACGAAGCATGCTGCTACCTACTCAGAGGGGCAAGAGCAGTATGTTTTATGGGATGATATTCGAACCGCTTCTCCGAAACATATGAAACTTGCGTTTCAGCAGCGTCGTCAGCAGATATTTGGTGATTGTAAGCAACTCAAAAATGATGTTGATAGCTATAACGAAAATAGACTCCCTGAGCAACCAATTCAAATTATTTTTGATTTTGGAATTGACCTTGAAGAATTCCAATATGCACGGTTGGCTAAGGCTCAAAAGAAGAATTCGTACGCTAATTAATTTTTTGATAGTTGGAAGCAGTAATCATTGAGTCGGATTTTTGGATTCTATTTTTCGAATCCGACCAGTGGGGTTAGAAAGTTGAACCTGCCGGAATTTTGCCGGAGTGACAGGCTAATTTGCAGTTAATTTGGGTTATCTTTAGTGATCAAATCTCTTGTGAAACAGAGTGATGGCTGGTAATCTATGCCTCGTTTGATTTGACTCATAATCCGTTGGTACCGTGTTCGACTCACGGGAGGCCCACCAAGATTTAGGTGTTTTGAAATCAAGCTCTTACAAGAAATTGTAAGGGTTTTTTTCATTTTTAATTACCTCGATACGGGGAGTGATTTCTACCCTTTGACACTGACTGCACAGGCATGTGAACCAACCTTCAGAGCCAATTGTTCAATGGCAGAAGGTGCGAGTTGAAGGGCGTTGTCAACGAATTCACCAAGCGCCAGTGTCGCGAGGAATCCTGACCGTTCCATATTGGCTACCATGCAGGCTTCTCCTTCCAAATTAGCGGCTGTTCGTAATTCCACATCTAGTGCGGAAACTACGGTGTTCAGCATAGCGACGCGCGCTTCGGCAATAGGCCCACCATCGAATATGTCGACAAAAGAATCTACATCAAAGCCTTCTGACACCAGAATCCTAAAAGGTAATTCTCCATCAGGATGTAGTTGCCCCATTGCCCACTGGGCATCCTCGGCCAGCAAAGAGACATAAATCGGTGAGCGCGGCATCAACTCAGCAATGAAATTCTTGGATCGTCCCCCGGTGCGTTGCTCAGCCTCAGGAAACGGCATTTTTAAGAAGCGTCCACCCAGTGCATTCCAAAACGGGCTATTGCCGGCTTCGTCGCATAAACCTGGATTTTCAGCACCTATTCTTTGCGCAAACAGGTGGGGAAAGTTTCTGATGAAAAGCAGTCGTCCGCGCGAAAGCAATTGTGGGGCTAGCGTTTCGCCATATTCCGGCTCAATGTAAAACGAGCTGAGCAGTGAGTGACCCGACAAATCTTCGCATAGACGCAGTGTATGTTCGCGGTTGCTGATGCCGAGCTCTTCGCTGGCATGTACGGAAAATTCATTGCGATAACAATAGAACCTACCGTTTGCGCCAGCACTGGTGACGATGCCACTAGTACCCACAACGCGACCCGCTCGGAGGTCTTCTAGTACAAAGTGGTAGATCTCATCGCCGCGGAATGGCTCGGTGCCAGCAAAGGCTTTTTGCGACCGCTCAAGTCTTTCCGCAAGTCGGGAACGACCTGGTTTGAGTGTATGGATGCTGAACGTACTGGCTTTCGAGAAGCGCTCGATGGTATCGAGATCATCTAGGGTTGCTGGGCGCAACAGGTAGTCTATGTGATTCATTGCGTGTCCTCTTCGGAAATTTTAGTCGCGACTTGCGGCATGGTGTGTCGGGCACGCTCCTCGCGCGGAGTGTAACCAAAATAATTGCGGTATGTGGTTGAGAAATGCGGACCGGAAGTGAATCCACACGCAAGTCCTACCTGCAAAATCGATTGGGTTGTTTGCTTCAATTGGCGGCGTGCATGCTTCAGTCGCAGCTCTAAGTAATATCGCGATGGAAATGTATCCATGTGTTGCCGGAACAGTCGTTCCAATTGCCTGCGTGACACACCAACCAATTGGGCAATATCTTCAGCCTGTAGGGGTTCGGCCAGATTGGCTGCCATCAATTCCAGTGCCTCCTTAAGGCGCGCCGATCCGAGTGCTGGTTGCGCTGATGCTGGTACAGGCTGTCGTTCTTCGCTTCCGCGCACGCGATCCAATCCCAAACCGGCAGCGACTTCGGCCGCGAATGTGCTGCCGTGACGTAATCCAATCCAATGTAGTAGCAAATCGAGTACAGCAGCACCAGCACCAGCGCTGATGCGATTTCTATCGATTTCAAACAAGCCCGGAGTGAACACGGTGGTTGGATAGCGCTTCACTGCATCTGCCAGAATTTGCCAATGAATGGCGGCGCGATAGCCATCGAGGAAACCATGCTCTGCGAGTATTTGTGCACCAGCACCGCAAGCACCAAGTACTGTTTCACTGTCATGGTCGTAACGACTTAGTAGCTGCATGAGGTGGCCGCCGACCGCGCCGGCAACATGTTCATCGACACGTTCGTCGGCAATCAACATGACCAAACCAGCTTGGCTGTGACTCAGCTTATTGAATGGTTCGGCTGAGAGTGAAATACCGCATTGCGTACACGCCTGTGAACCATCGGCCGCATATTGCTCGATTCGATACAGCACCTCGCCACTCACTTCGTTGGCTGCCGCGAATACACTGCGCACCGCACCCAATGCGAACAGCGAAAAACCAGGAAGCAATATCAACGAAACGGAAAAAGGCGTTGGCATAGGTTCTTTCTTTAGACTGCTGGATTTTACATCCAACTACGACATCATTCGCAATCGGTTTCCTTACGCCGAAAGCAGCGGTCCGTTACGCAAGGCTTCGCGACCTGCGACTTTGCTCAAACGAGTTCCCGGCGGCACATAGCGACGATTTTCGCGAGCGAAGAAAATTCCATCGACTGGTGCCAATAATTGTTGCACCTTTCCGCTCACCGGATCAATTAAATCGATGAGCGGTTCACCTGCTTTGACGGTTTCGCCAAGTTCGCGCAAGTACACCACCAGTCCTGCTGTTGGTGCAGTCAGCGGTACGCAGCCTGCGAGCGGAGTCGGTTCACAGGCTGCTAATATGGTTTGCGACAAAGGACCAGCAATGATGCCTTGCAAGCGCAGAAAATCGATCAACGCAATTGCGTCACGTTCGGCATAGCCATGTCTGACATCGGCAAGGCCGCGTAACTCAACAGTCACGGCAAGGCAGGCCAAGGGTATCGGGAATTCATTTCCAACTTGTGCTGCGATATCCCACCAGATGCGAGAACAAGCTTCATCGAAAGGATCATCACCGGAATTCGTCTCCAACAGGGCAACACGTGCATCGAGTAATCCGGCCAACGGCGCAACGCGCTCCCACAGCGGTGTCCCAGTATAAATATGAAGCACCGCTTCGCAGTCGCAATGCAGATCGAGCACCACATCTGCATCGGCAGCGAGCCGCATCAACTCTAAACGTTGCGCAGACAGTTCGTCCGTAGCAGTTTGTTCCATCAGACAACCGCGGATCGCTGCACGGATCAGATGCTGATTGGTGTGTGAATCAGACCCAAGTTGAGATTTCACTCGTGCCAATACAGTACTTGATAAATTGTGAAATTGGCGGTTGAAATTTTGCCCGGTTCGTAGATCGAAGCGCCCCAGGCTGGTTCCCAACACCGTTTGTGCAAGTCCGATCGGATTTGCGGCAGGGACTAAGATGACTTCTCCAAGCAGTTGACCTTGCTGTTCAAGCTCTGCAAGTTGATTTCTTAGATGGTGAGCGACCAGCATGCCGGGTAGTTCGTCGGCATGAAGTGATGCTTGAATATAGGCCTTGGGACCAGCGCCTTCTTTTCCAAAACGGAGAATAGGCAGCATGCGGTTGGTGCCAGCGGCGGGGGAGGGGAGAGGAATCGACAATAGTTCCATGAGAGGTTTCAGTTCCCAGTCAAATAATCAGCAGCCAGACTGGCAAGTGTGCGTACGCCAGTCAGCAAGGCACCTTCGTCTGGATTGAAGCGAGGTGAATGGTTTGGCGCCCAGTCCGTGGGAGCAGTCCCTGGCGGATTGACACCGAGAAAAAACAACATAGAGGGGACGCGCTGTCCGTAAAAAGAAAAATCCTCGGAAGTGGTAGTTGGTGGAACGTCGGTTAGCACCGCGGTGCCAGCGATGCGACGCAGGCTTGGTAGCATTTTTGCTGTTAGGGCTGGATCGTTCCAGGTCACCGGATAACCCGCATCTATGCTCACATTTGCCGTTGCACCAGAAGCCAACGCAAGATTCTCTGTAGTGCGTCTGACCTGTGCCAGAATCTGATCGCGCATTGCTGGGTCAAAGCTGCGAATGGTGCCGCTCATTTTTACTTCGCCCGGCACGATGTTCGCACGTTGTCCGCCTTGCAGGGTTCCCACGGTAATGACAGCAGGCGCCAAGGTTAGGTTGGTTTGTCTGCTTACGATAGTCTGTAGCCCTAATATGATCTGCGCCGCGACCACTATTGGATCGACGCCGTTCCACGGTAAGGCGCCATGTGTTTGCTGGCCTTTGACGACAATATCAAAGGTGTCGCTGCTCGCCATTAATCCACGTGCCCGTAGCGAAATTGTGCCGGTCGGTTGCGGTGTGATGCCCACGTGCAGACCGAACATAGCATCGACTTTGGGACTATCGAGAACACCCGCTTTCACCATGCGTTCGGCACCATTCGGTGCGTTCGGGACGCCTTCCTCGGCCGGTTGAAATACTAGCTTGACCGTGCCAGAAAGTTGTCCGCGCAGATCGGCGAGCACGCGCGCTGCACCAAGCAGCATCGCTACATGCATATCATGACCACAGGCGTGCATCAAGGCGACTTCTGTGTTTCCTTGGGGCGTATTTTGTTTGACGTGCTGTTTGGAAGCGAATGGCAGGCCCGTGTCTTCCATTACCGGTAGGCCATCCATGTCGGCACGCAAAGCAACTACCGGACCTGGTCGGCCGGTTTTGAGTAGTCCAACGACACCAGTTCCGGCCATGCCGCGACTGACCTCATAACCCATACGATGCAGTTCAGTCGCAATGATGTCAGAGGTGCGTTGTTCTTGGAACGCCAATTCAGGATGGGCGTGTAAGTCTCGCCGCCAATTCACTACTTCAGACAGAACCTTGGTTGCCGCAGCGTCCAATTGTGTATGATCAACGGTTTGCTGCGCCAGCACAGCAGCGGTCTGTGCACACAAAATTGTTGTGAACAGGAGCGTTCTGATCTGTCTTGGTCGCCGTATATTCATTGCCAGGCTTTGAAGAGTGGAGTCGTGATACGTATCGGCCGTACATCTAGACGCGCATCAAATACGGAATAGTCTTTACCATCGATACCCGTGCTTTCCCAGGCGCGAGTGCGTTCATCCCGACGCAGCACAAACTCAAATCCTAGATTGGGTGCTGGATCGTTCGCCATCGGAACGACATCGAAGGCGAATCCTGTCACGTGATCTTGGTTGCCATCAACTAGTTGCGATAACGCCCTTTGGATCGCGTTTTCGCCTAATAGATCGGGAAAAGCCCTTCGCGGATTTTCAAATTCTGGGACAAAACCAGGCTGTCGGAACTTGAGTTCCCCTTTAGCGCGTTTTGCAGGGAAAACACTTATTTCCCCTTTCGCCAAATCATAATGGTCACCGTTATCCAGATAGGAAATACGGATATTACGAATATTAATAGGCCCCGGCTCTATCGTCGCATCACGCAGATCGATCAACAGGGCGCCAGTTGCGCCGACAATTTCGACATCAGTACTGTGAATTACCGCGGCAGTATTTTCGTCAATACCTAGGCCAATTTTGTAGCCCTTGGCGAGCATGGCGGCCAACATACGACCAATACGTCCGCGCTTCAGAAAATGTTGATCAATGAAAAGTTCATCGCCGACAAATCCTAAACCGCGTTCAATTTCTTTCCCTTCACGCAGTAAGCCTTTGAGCACCATTAAGGAATTTGGCGCATCGCGAAACATGACGCTGCTCATGATCGCGGCACCAGCACTGGTACCCGCAATCACGCCACCGCGTGTTTGCAACTCGCGCACCGCTTGCAGCACGGGCGAGGCCACACCGTTGGGATTGAGTACGTCGGCATAACGCTCTTGCGCACCGCCGGTAAAGTACACGCCGGTGGCGGCGCGAATTTTGGCGACGTTGTCGGGATCAGCCGCCGCCCTGCGGGCTGATTCAAGGTTTTCTCCCGGCCATTGAGGTGCGATTTTTAGTAGTTCCACTTGCGCACCGCGACGCCTGAGTTCATGCGCTGCGTTTTCGCCAGTCGGCACCGGATTCCCAGAGGCGGTCGGTATGATGACAAATACGGCATTTTTACCACCCGCGAGATCGACCAGGCGTTGTCGTAATTCGTCGTTATCTCCACGGACCGCGCCGCCCATAGGCACAACGACACCGGAAATAGCACGGAACGCGGATTTTTTTTGAATTTCCTCGGCGTACCCGCTATCGATCGCCAAATTCGCTGCGATCAACGTCAACATAAATAGAGATTTCAATGAATTTGCCTTTCGCAAAGAACTATTTGAAGCGGATGTTGCCACCAATCTGCATCCTTCTGACATCGTCTTTGCAAACTTTGCGCACATTGGCAAATGCATGTCGCACTGTCGGAAGTTTGCAACACCCTTACCCAAACAACATTGCAAGAATGCGACACCAGCTTCTCACGGTGCGACCCAAGCGAATAAGAAGTGGCCCAAGGAAGCGAACACTGCATACACTTGAGACGTTCCAAAGTTACGCAGGGGCACTGCAAACACGGTGCTTGCGTCTGATACACATCTTATCGAGGACTTTTCGCATGAAACTAGCTAGCAAGCCCGTGGGGCTCGTATTCCGCCGCTCCCGATGCACCCATGCAGTACTACTTGCGCTCAGCGTCTTGAGCATGAACGTTGCGGCACAAACATTGCAGCGCGTCGAAGTCACAGGCTCCAGCATTAAGCGCATTGAGGGTGAAACAGCATTGGCCGTGGAAACCATCAAACGTGAGGATATTGACAAGGCTGGCGTGACGACTGCCGCCGAGCTGTTGCAGAAGATCTCATCAAATGTCGGTGGACTCACCGACGGCGCCAGTGTTAGCGACGTCATGGGCGGGCAGCGCGGTTTTAATGGTGCCAATCTGCGCGGGCTCGGTGTCTCTAGTACCTTGGTGCTACTTAATGGGCGCCGGCTCGCTAATTTTGCAAGCCCCGGTGACAGTTCTGGTGTCGACCTCAATAGTATTCCCGCTGGTGCAATTCAGCGCGTGGAAATACTCAAGGATGGCGCATCGGCAATCTACGGTACGGACGCAATGGGCGGCGTCATTAATTTCATCACTCGTAAAGATTATCAGGGTGGCGACATCAATGTTTATGCCTTGAACACAGGTGAAGGCGGCGGCGGCAAAAAAACGGCCTCTATTTCAGGGGGCTTTGGTGATTTGGGCAAAGACCGCTTTAACGTGTTTGGTGCAGTAGACATTCAGAGAATGGAGCGCCTAGCCAGTTCGGAACGTAAGTTCATGCAGGAGTACAGCCTGCCTGATCGTTTGTCCCCACAGTTATCGAGTACCTCATTTCCGGCCAACGTTGATCTGACTACCACACAGCTTGCGACACTGAACAATTCGTCTTATCTGTTTGGCTCAGGTCCCGGCGGAAAGTGGCTGCCTTCGCCAGGTCGACGCGTTAATTTGGGGAAGGCCGCCTGTGTGAATGGCAGCCCCAACGTTGTACGTCCGCTCGGCCCTGGTGGAACCGAAGGCTGTTCATTTAACTATATGGGTGATTCAGAAGTTTATCCAAAGGCAGAAAAGCAAAGTTTTATTGGTCGTGCTACCTTCCTTGTGTCAGATGATCATCAAGTGTTTATCGAAGCATTGCAGAGCAAAGCGGTGACAGCCTATGCAGCGTCGCCGGCGACATCGGGCAGCATTAACGGCACCAGTACCGGTATTTATTTGCCCAAGGATCTACAGACAAAAACTGGTATCACAACCCCCGTTAATTTCCGCTTCCGTCTGACAGATGCGGGGCGCCGTACCACCGAGGTCACGAGTGAAAGCTCTCGTCTTGTGGTAGGTGCAAACGGTCGATTTGGTAGTTGGGATTACGATACTGCCTATAACCACAGCGTCAATGAGGCGACCGACCTCGATATCGATGGCTGGGTTTCACGCTCTAAACTACTTGATGGTATCGCGAAAGGTTTGTATAACCCGTTCGTCGCGCCAACCGATGATTCTGGTAAAAAGTTTATGAACTCGATCAAGATTTCGGGTGCTGCGCGTATTTCTAAAGGTACGAGTGATAGTTTTGATGGCAAATTGACCCGCTCTTTGATGGCTTTGGCTGGCGGCGATGTCATGCTGGCTCTCGGTGCAGAATTGCGTCGTGAGAAAACAGAATTCACATCAACCGCTGCACTGAAAACGAATGACGTGCAAGGCGACCGTTCCAGTTCAGACGAATTGCTCGCAGATTCGTCGAATTCACGCGATATTGCTGGTTTTTATACAGAAGTGAATGCGCCATTTACCAAAGAATGGGAAGGTCAATTTGCCGTACGTTATGACCACTACAAGGGGGTTAAAGATCCACTTTCAGGCGTGACATCGCAGAATCTCGATACGACTAATCCAAAGATCGCTCTTAGCTATCGCCCAAGTAAGGCAATGCTAGGCCGCGCTTCCTTCGGTACCGGTTTCCGTGCACCATCAATTTCTGAAATGTTCTTGCCCGTGCGTTCCGGCACAATCGCGAGTTTTGTGAAAGATCCGGTTTCCGGTGAAATCGCGCAGTTCGATTTGGATCGTTATGGCAATCCTTTGCTCAGACCAGAAAAGTCTAAGCAATTCTCGCTCGGTTTGGTGCTTGAACCGAATCAAAATTGGAACGGTAGTATTGACTATTGGATGATTCGTAAGACCGACATTATTTCGGAAATTGGTGAGCAAACCGTTTTTGATAATCCGGTTTATTACAATAATCCGAAGATTGTGGTACGTGATTCAGATGGCTTCGTTTCTTATTTGCAGTTCAAGAAAGAAAATCGTGGCAAGCTGAATACCTCTGGTTTTGATCTTGCACTCAACTGGCGTGGTGATGTAACTTCCATTGGTCGCTTCAGTGCAAATATTGGAGGGACTTATCTTACTGAGTACAAATTTCAGTCAGATCCGAATTCGCCTTTGACGAATGGTTTGGGTGTGTTCCGTGATGACAAGGCAGTGCAGCGCTGGCGCCACAAGCTTAATCTTGATTGGGCACATGGTCCGATCAATCTGACTTTGGGCAATACTTTTTTCGCAAGCTACCGCGATCAGAACATTCCGGGGTTGGCTGATCCAGGTTGGAATGATCGTGATGTCAAAGCCTATTCATTATGGGACTTGACGGGAAGTTATGCGTTCACGAAGAACCTGAAGCTGCGTGCAGGTATCATCAATATGTTGGATACCCCACCGCCATTCACCAACCAATCGCGCTATTTTGAAGTGACTTGGGATCCGACTTACGGAGATCCACGTGGACGTTCATTCTTTGTTAATCTGCAGTACAAATTCAACTAAACCGTAACTCCCCCAAACCCTCAACGCCCCACTCCGGTGGGGCTTTTTTATACGAGGGCAGACTACCTGAACTGTTTGCAGGAGCTATAAGCATGAGCGATAAGCGTAGTACTTTCAAAGTCCCTAATACCCTGATCATCTTGCTCTTCGGCGCTCTATTGATTGCCTTACTGGTACCTTGGGTATCGGCTGGTTATTTCGAAAAAGGCGTGCCTATTTCGCTCGAATCCTACCGGGTTGCTGAGCACAACATTAGCATTTCCGTTTTTGCTAGTGGCAAGGACATTGGTTTTCTCAACGCCCCCTTTGAAGGTATGACTTCGGGTAGCCGCAGTGGTTCGGCGATTGGTGTGATTGCCTTCATCCTGCTGGTCGGTGGTGCCTTCGGCGTGATCAATGCGACAGGCGCAGTCGATCGCGGTTTGTTGCGTCTGATAGTCATCACCGGACATCATCCGCGTTTGCTGCTGGGATCTTTGTTTGCAGCTTTCGCGACCGGTGGTGCGGTGTTCGGTATGGGCGAGGAAACCATCGCTTTTCTTGCCTTGTTGTTACCGCTGATTTTGCGTATGGGTTACCCGCCAGAAGTTGGCGTGATGATTACGTATGTCGCCAGTCAAATCGGTTTTGGTATTTCTTGGATGAATCCATTTGGTGTCGCGTTAGCGCAAGGCATCGCTAACGTGCCGCTGCTGTCAGGCGCGCCACTGCGCATCGTGATGTTTTTGATTTTTGTTAGTACAGGCATTGCCTTTACACTCTGGTATGCCCAGCGCCATCGCAGCGAAGTCGCGTTGGGTGAAAATGGTCAGATTATTTTACCTGTGGATATGCCGCCACTCGCGTTTGCCGACCGCCTGATACTTGCCGGTATCGTTGTCACCATCATCTGGATCGTTTGGGGTGTAGTCACTGCCGGCTATTTCATTCCAGAAATTGCGACCCAGTTTATGACGCTGTGTTTCTTTGCTGCGATCGTCGCGATCGTTGCCAAACGCCTCACCGCTGACGCCGCCGCCGAGGCATTTGTTGGCGGAGCACAGCAATTAGTGTCAGCAGTCATGGTGATCTCTTTGGCAAAGGGGATTGAATATTTGTTGGGTGGTGCCAATCCGCATGCGCCCTCAGTGTTGAATACTTTCCTGCACAGTATGGGCAGTATGTTGGAAACTTGGCCGCCGTTGTTGGCAGCACAAGGTATGCTAGCGGTGCAAACTGCGTTCACTTTCGTCATCCATTCAGGCAGTGCGCAGGCAGCGATTAACATGCCCTTGATGTCTGGTCTTTCTGATCTTGTCGGCGTGACGCGGCAGACTGCCGTTTTGGCCTACCAGCTAGGCAATGCGATGGCCAACATGAGTGTGCCGACAGGTGCGATTCTGATGGCGACGCTGGGAGTTGCTGGCGTTCCTTGGACGCGTTGGTTTGGAATTATTTGGCGCTTTCAGTTACTGATTATGCTGATGTCGATGGCCGTGGTGGCGGTTGCTGTGATGATAGGCTATGCCTGAGGAGGATGGAGATGGATCAACAATTTTTACACTACGTAGTACCAGATTCTCCCGCAGTCGATGCACGCATGCCGGCTTTGCATAAAATCGATTTGATCACCGTGCGCCTGCCGTTTGTGAAACCGTTTTCCACCAGCGTGCACACGTGGGCGGTGAAGGAGGCACTTTTATTGCGACTAGAATCGGGCGGTGTGGTGGGCTGGGGTGAATGCGTGGCTGATCCTGATCCCTATTATGCGAGCGAAACGACACAAACTGTGCGTCATATTTTTAAGGAATTTTTACTTCCTTTGCTAACGCGAGGGCAGACCATCGGTGAACTACTGAAGCGCTGGAGCCCTGTTCGAGGTCATGGTATGGCCAAGGCCATGGTCGAAAACGCCCTGTTGGATCTGATCGCCAGGCAGCAAAGTCGTCCTTTGCACGAGTTGCTCGGACTACCTGCGCGGCGTATTCAGTCGGGTATCAGTTTGGGAATTCAGGACTCGATTCCGGCGCTACTTGATGCTGTGGCGGAAGCGATGAGTCGTCCGTATCACCGCGTCAAACTCAAGATCATGCAAGGCAAGGATGTCGAATGGGTTCGCGCTGTGCGCGAAGCCTATCCCAAGTTGACGTTGATGGCCGACGCCAATGGCGATTATCGCCTAGAGCACGCAGCACTTTTGCGCGAACTTGATGCCTTCAGTCTGACCATGATAGAACAGCCATTGTCGTACAGTGATATTGTCCAACATGCGGCTCTGCAGCGCGAATTAGCGACGCCTCTATGTCTCGATGAATCGATTCACGACCTTGACGATGCGCGTTCAGCACTGGCTCTGAAAGCCTGTCGCGTGATCAACATTAAGCAGGGAAGGGTAGGCGGCATGATCGAATCGCTGCGCATTGCTGCATTGTGTCAGCACGCTGGGATTGACGTTTGGTCGGGGGGGATGGATGAAACCGGCATTGGTCGCGCGTTCAATCTCCAATTACAGACCGCACCGGGTTTTACTTTGCCCGGAGACACGTCAGAAACCGCACGCTACTTTAATGAAGACATCGTTGAACCCGCGGTGGTTCTTGCTGACGATGGCTTTATTGCCTTGCCTGACGGCGCCGGTACCGGTGTCGCCATATTGGAAGATAGGGTGGCGCGTTACACTTTGGCGCGGGAACAGATTCGCTAACTACTTCAGCAGGCTTTTGGGTACGATTGGTACCAAGCACAACAAGCCAGTTAAACCGTTGAAGGTTGAGGTGGAAATTCGAGCTTAACTTATGAACCTGGAAGAAAAGGCGTTGTGTTTGGTGCGATTGCCATTGCATTGGCGATGGCGGCCAGCTCTGGTGACAGCGGATACATGTGCTTGTATTGAAGCACCTGTTTTCCGATCAGATTCAAACGCTGAGCAAAATTTGGTATCGTTCCAGCACGAATTAATGGAACGTTCATGGGAGGAATATCTACTCGTTGAAATTCAAAGGCAATACTTACGCGGGCCGCGCCTCCACGCCGGCTCGCGTGTGATCCCCAATGTAAAACAGCTTGATTCCAAATAAGAAAATCACCTGGTACCGCTGGCAAGGCGCGGACGTCCTGATACGCGAAACGCCACTCTTTGTCATTTGGCGTGCCATAAGTAGGATCTCTGTCGGCTGGCACTACGTACATACAGCCATTCAACGTTGTTGCCGCCGTTAAAGGGATCCACAACGTGACACTCTTGGGCATGCCATCGGCTAACAGTGCATGATGGCTTTTGTCGCGATGCGGTTTCCATCCGGACTCATCATTTTTCGGGTCCACATGCCACATCCAAAAATCTGGAAGCATGTAATACTCACCTCCTAGCAAGGTATTAACGACATTGCCTAATTGTTGCGCAAGTAACCAAAATTCTTCATATGCCAACGCGAATACAGGCATCAATCCGGCAGCTTTTAACTTTACGACGACATTCACCATATCGGTTAAGGGTAGTTGCCATTGACCTACAGATCCTTGGACATAACCTTCTTGCAAAACGAGCTGGCGAATCGCGCTTTCAGATCCGGCATCCATCGCCAATGGCTTAATTGCCGCATAAGGCGAGTTGCTTAGAGATAGCGATGGCGCCAAATTCTGCCACCATTCAGGGCGTAAGATGGAATTGGTGTCAAATTGATTTCCAGTCATGGAATTCTGCATCAAGGCGGCATCGTGCGTCATTATTCTCATCCCAGTATGTAACTTGCAAGTCGGTAGCAACATATTATAAGTGAAGTCGACTTGTCTAAATGCGTAGATGTGTATGATTAATAGATCATGCAATTCGAGCATTGTTTCGGTAGGCGCGATGTGTTCGTTTACGACCTTGCTTGTCAATCTGTGCGATTGGGAAGTACTTTAGGTGGTCAAGGCAATCGTGTGGGCGATTGAAGAAATAGCGAAAAGTACTTTGAAATTCATTTGTGTGTTTGCTTAAGAAGTAGTTTGGTTTGCGAGTGATTTCCCTTTGTTTTCAAGACTTTGCCTTGCATAGTGTTATAATGTGCGACTATTGAAATACACCCACGCCTTACTTTTGCTGACGCAACATCACGATCTCCTTCTTTTGATGCCGTGTTAGAAGCACGGGAGGCACACTATGCATACCATGACCGATACCCCCTTACCGACAGTCGCTGAATTAGCCGCTGATACTCTTCGCTTTGATTCCTTTGGTTTGGCGCCTGAAATTTTGCGTGCGCTGAACGATCAGGGCTATGTGCATCCGACACCAATTCAAGCACAGGCGATCCCTGTGGTATTGCAAGGTCGTGATGTGATGGGAGCGGCGCAGACGGGAACCGGTAAGACTGCAGGTTTCTCTTTGCCGATTATTCAACTCTTGATGGCGCATGCGAATACGAGTGCCTCGCCGGCACGCCACCCCGTGCGTGCTTTGATTTTGACGCCGACACGAGAATTGGCGGACCAGGTCGCAGAAAACGTGAAAGCTTATTCGCGTCACACATCTTTGCGGGCGACTGTGGTATTTGGTGGCGTGGACATGGCGCCACAAACAGCAATTTTGCGCAACGGTGTTGAGATTGTGATCGCTACGCCTGGTCGTTTGTTGGATCACGTAGCGCAAAAATCGGTGAATCTTTCACAGACACAGATTTTGATTATGGATGAAGCTGATCGCATGCTCGATATGGGCTTCTTGCCCGATCTGCAGCGCATTATTAATTTGCTGCCTAAGCAGCGTCAAAATTTGATGTTCTCTGCGACTTTCTCGCCTGAGATTAAAAAATTGTCCGCGAGCTTTTTGAATGATCCGGTTACTATCGAAGTCGCGCGTAGCAATGCGACTGCGGAAAATGTGACGCAAGTCTTGTATAAAGTTCAGGAAGATGAAAAGCGCGATGCCGTTGCCTTCATTATCCGTGAGCGCGGCTTAAAACAAGTCATCGTTTTCTCAAATACGAAGATTGGTGCTTCACGTGTTGCAGTGCATTTGGTCAAACAAGGCATCAAAGCGACCGCGATTCATGGTGATAAATCGCAGCAAGAACGGATGGCCGCCCTAGAAGCGTTTAAGCGCGGCGAAGTAGAAATTTTGGTCGCCACCGACGTTGCAGCACGCGGTTTAGATATCTCTGAAATGCCATGCGTGATTAATTTTGATTTGCCTTACAACGCTGAAGATTATGTGCACCGTATAGGTCGCACTGGACGTGCGGGCGCCAAAGGTGATGCGATTTCTTTACATACGGATAAGGATGAGCGCCTGCTGGTGGATATTGAAAAGTTGATTAAGCAAAAAATTGTGCGCCTGCAGCTTGCCGGATTTATTGCCACTTCTTTGCATGCAGAGCGTAAGCCTTCCAGTTTTGCAGATCGTCAAGAACGTAGTCCTAGACCGACAGACAGAACCGCGGACAGACCAACTGAACGTCCAACGCGTAGTTATCAACCACCACGTGAAAAAGTTGATCCATGGTTCTTAAAACCGTACGAACCGAGCGCCAGTCCTGCACCCAGTAAGCCGATGGTGAATAACGCTACAGCAGATGCGGCGAAGCCACAAAAGAAAGCGGCCTTGTTAGGTGGGTTTGTGAAGAGTAGTTAATCACCACACTGACAACGCAATACAATTCTAGGAAAAAAGCAGAAAACAAAGATCGTTTTCTGCTTTTTTTTCGATTCAACGAATGCCAGTGCTGCATGTGATTGCTGAAGGCTTTCGGCGAACCTATTGAATACCGAATTTGCCAGCCCACAATTCCGTGGCACGTGACCAAAATTCGGGAATTGATTGAGGTGTCGAAGTAAAAATTAAGCCTAAAAATTGTGCGGCAGGAATTAAGGCTTCTTGTAATAAATTATTGTCACCACGATCGAAGGCTATTGCACCAGTTTGCTTAGACAGTTTTTCTCCATTTTGATTGATGACCACCGGCACGTGCAGATATCGCGGTGTCGAATAATTTAATATCCCCTGCATGTAAATTTGTCTGGCACTTGAATCAAGTAGATCTGCACCGCGTACGACATCCGTAATCCCTTGCGTCGCGTCATCGACCACTACGGCAAGTTGATATGCCCAAAATCCGTCGGCACGTTTCAAAACAAAATCGCCAACGGCAGTGCTTAGGTCTTGTGACTGCATACCTAACAAGCGATCTTCAAATGTAATACAGGCCACCGCACCGTCAGGTACGCGTAAGCGATAGGCGCGCGCCACTTTATTATCTGCGATACCGGCTCGACAAGTGCCAGGATAAATCTGTGAATCGGATAAGCCCGCACGTAAGCGTGAATCGGCAATTTCTTTGCGCGAACAACTACAGGCAAATACGTGCCTGCCTAATTGATCGAGCGCCGCTTGATACAGAACTCCGCGTTGGCTTTGCCAGGTGATTTCTTCGTCCCATTTCATTCCACAGCGCTGTAACGATCGCAGTAGGGCGTGATCCGCTCCCGCAACATTCCTGTCAAAGTCGACATCTTCTATGCGCACCAGCCAGCTACCGCGATGTGCTTTGGCATCCAAATAACTTGCCACGGCGGCGACTAGGGAGCCGAAATGCAAAGGGCCAGTGGGGGAAGGTGCGAAGCGACCGCGATAAGTTAACATGGCGTAGCAATCATCAGACAAGACAGAAAGAGTCATCTAGTCTAACAAATTCGTTTGTGATCGAGGGGGGATTTGTGCTTGCGACGCTGTAAAAAAAACAGCGTCACAATGAGTGGTGCCGCATTGTAAGAACGATTGCTGAGTCGCTCAGTCTCGGTTACTAAGTCTAATCAGTTGACGTTGATGCGGTATGGTCAACTTCATGCTCTGCCGTCTCCCGCGACATTTTTTTGCAATGCGGGCAGGATTTACCAGCGATATACCAAGGTGATAATTGTTCACGTGGAGTGACAACTGCACGACACGCATAGCATTGCGTTGTATCCGTTGCTTCTAATTGTGGATTTAAGGCTGTACGATAATCGAATACAAAACAGTCGCCGTGATAATGTTCGCCACCGACTTCTTCAAAGTACTTCAAGATCCCACCTTCTAGTTGATAGACACTCTCGAAACCCACATTTTGCATGTGTATCGCTGCTTTCTCACAGCGTATGCCACCGGTGCAAAATGTCACAACCGTCTTATCATTTAATGCTTCGCGATTCGCTTCAATGACTGCAGGGAATTCGGTGAATTTGCTGATGCGATAATCAATCGTATTGTCAAAAGTGCCGACGTCGACTTCAAAATCATTGCGGGTATCGACCATCACGATAGGTTTGCCATTGTCGTCATGACCTTGATCCAGCCAGCGCTTGAGCGTCTTGGCTTCGACTGAAGGTGCTCGCCCATTCTCAGGTTTAATCAAAGGCATGCGCATGGTGATGATTTCTGGTTTTATCTTCACCAGTAATTTGGTAAATGGCTGACGGTCGGAAAAACTTTCCTTGGCGACGATATCGGCAAAACGCGGATCACTGTGCAACCAATCCATGTAGGCATCAATCTCATGCCGTAAGCCAGCCAAAAACATATTGATACCTTCTGGCGTCAGAAGCACTGTGCCTTTCAGATTGAGCTCTTGGCATTTTGCGATAAATTCAGGGCGTTTTTCTGCGGTATCGTCAAATGTAATGAATTTATATGCAGAAATGTTGACGTAAGGAGTAGCAGCTTGCATGGGCAAATATGAGTAAAAAAGTAAATGATAGGTCGGAGGAATTAATTAGTAGACTACTTGACCAGAGTGTTTGCAAAGTTGCTGTGTGTGCAAAGAAGGCTTGCAAAGATGCCGATTAAGTCTTTGATTTGTCAGCATTATAAGTCGAAACAGCCCAATTCGTCATGTGCTGCGAAGGACTTTCCAGTGCGCTTGCATCGTTTCTCAGAATTGAGTTTCATAATCGATCAATTTCTTGCCGAAAAATCCGCTGTAGTGCATTTACGAGCCCGATTCTTACATGTTAAGAAGATTTCTTAATTTGTAAAAAATACCATTAACGTGTAAAAATTTCTATTTCTGCGTTATCGGCTTTCCACTTTAATGGTAAAGTCGAAAACTGAACACAACAATAATAATTTACGTATCGATCTATGCATTTAGTCAATTTCAATCCGCTAAGTGTGCCAGAAGGGAATTCCCCGATGCCACAAACTTTCAAACACTATGAAATTCGTGTTTGTCTGGATGCGAACCCGCTTTCTCCGGTTTTCCAAGCGTGGGATACGAGTCTGCATAGAATGGTCGCCATCAAACAATTGGCGAATCTCGGTAATGAATTTGAAACAGTACTCAAACGAGCACGCATCGCCGCGGCACTGACCCATTCTGCCTTTGTTAAAATCCACGCTCTCGAGGAGCATGAGAACGGCATTTATATCGTGATGGAATTGGTGAAGGGCGTCACGCTGTTGGAATGGATGCAAGACCATCAAGGGCGAGAAAATCAGGCGTTGATTCACATTAAGCAAACTGCCATGGCATTGGAGGAGGCGCAGGCTGCTGGATTAATTCACGGTGATTTACAGCCTTCTAATTTCATGGTCGATACTGTAGGAAAAATTCGGATCCTAAATTTGGGCTTCGCGGCGCATTACAATCCACATGCAGTGAAGAGTGTTGTTGAAATCGATCCGCAAGGCAGTATTTCCTATTTAGCCCCTGAACGTTTTTCCGAGCACTCTGCGAGTGCTGCGAGTGATGTTTTTGCGCTAGGCACGATCTTGTATCAACTATTGGTTGGCGCTACGCCTTTTAACAGTTTGCGCGGATTAGCTTTGGTTGCCGCGCAGGCACAAACTTCTTCAGAGCAATGGCCCTGGCCAGGATCAGTTTCATTAGCATCACGCGACCTGATTTTAGGTATGACTAAACGTGAGCTAAGCCAGCGTTTCAACTGGCAACAGGTGCAGGAAGAGTGTCAAAAACTGGTCGTGAAAGAATCGTCTTCAAACAGTCTGAGTAATTCGAAAATTAACGACTTACAGTTGCAGCTAAATGCGGAATCACGTCGGCGCCACTGGCGTTACGCCTTTGTTGTAGCTGGATTGCTGGCGGTCGCCGGCGTGGGCGTCTGGCAAGCTAAACCGAATTGGGCTCAAATCGCTAAAGCACTTAAACCTTATTCAGAATCGATCGAACTAGAGCAAGGAATGAAGGCGTTGGCAATGTACGATAAGCCAGGCATGTTGGACGAGGCAACAAAGCGTTTCAACAATGTAATCGAGCGTGATGCTAGCAATGCGCGAGCCGTAGCGGGACTGTCTATTGTGTATATCTATCGTTTTCGCAGCAGTAGCCGTGATGATGTCTGGCGTGAGCGCGCGTTGGCGAGTGCCCAGCAGGGGCTGAGTTTGAACCCGAATATGGCAATTACGCAAACTGCTTATGCTTTGGCGTTAGACCCACACAATCAATTTGACGCAGCGATGACAGCGGTTCAAAAAGCGAAGAGTTTGGAGCCGAATAACTTACTGGTCTGGCAAACCGAAATGCGTATTTTTTTGCTGGCACGTCAATATGATGCCGCTTTGCGTACTGCTGAGGCATCGTTAAAAATATTTCCTGATGATTGGTTAATCTCGAATTTGAAGGGAATTGTGCATTTCAACCAAGCACAATACTCAGTCGCGGAGACAATTTTTCGATCAATGATTGAACGCCATCCTGACGTCATGCTGTCTTATAACAACCTCGCCATGGTACTCGGATTTCAGGGGCGAATAGATGAAGCGCTTCAAGTATTGCAGCAGGGTTTGCAAGTCCGCCCTGACGCAAGTTTATACGCTAGGCTGGGGCAAATTAAATTTACTCAGGCAGATTATGTGTCTGCGGCAAATGCTTTAGAAAAAGCGATTGTGAGCAATCCCCAAGACTATGAGAACTGGTATTTTTTGGCAGATTCATTAGTACAAATTCCAGGTAAAGCTGATCAGGCTAGAGCAATATACGAGAAGGCACGGGAATTGCTTAATGTCCGATTGGAGCAACGTCCAAATGATGGATGGGTGATAGTGACCATGGCGATTATTCAAGCGCACCTAGGTGAATATAATCAGTCACGATCCATGTTAAGAAAAGCCCTAGAACTTGCCCCTGGAAATCCAGATGTACATTTTCAAGCAGCGTGCGTGTATGAGTTGATTGGCCAGCGAGCAGACGCTTTGGCAGAAATCGAAAAAGCAAAACAATTGGGGTTTAGCGAGGCGAAAATCCGTACTGAGCCTGTTTTGAAAGATTTGCTCAAAGATGCGCGCTACCAATGAGTTGATCGCGCATATTGGTAGTACTTTTGATGAAGAAACGGGAACCGTCTAGTGGTATGACTACAAATAACTATTCTAAATGTCGTTTTATTGGTTATGCGATTCCGACTGGGCCTAGTCAGGATAAGCTCATTTTGTCGAAGTATCTGGTCGGCAATTATCTTGGCGCCGCAAATGTCGAGCAAGATTTGATGGCACGTATTGCCATTCTGAAAAATGCTGTTGATACCGCAAAGCTAGCACTGCCTGCGAATGAAGACACGCAATTGGTGAATAATATTTTCATGGCGCCGGAATTTTATTTTCACGGCCCGCTAGGACCTTACATTTATCGCCACGTAGATGAAGATCCTGCTGAACTCGCTTTAAAGTTGCTTGCTCAGACCTTCAATCCGCAGGATTACCCTAATTGGACTTTTGTATTTGGCACGATGATCAGTGCCAAAGTGGCCAATATCGATGCAGTGTTTCAATCTCCTGCGGTACAAATGCGCAAGCGTTTGGTAGAAAGTCTGGCATTGAATGCAGAAGCAGAATTTGGAAATGCGCGTAGTATTACCGAAGAGATTTTGAATAATACAATCACTGACCTGCGTGCGAATCCCGCAGTTGAAGTCCGTGATCGCGCCTTAATATTTAGTAATCTTGGTTTGCAATTGCCCGGTAAGCCTCTGCAATACCAGCAGCTGACAACAGAAAAATACTTCCTCTCACCAATTGATTTTGTATTGTTCGAAACTACCAATCAAGATGTGATCACGGAAGAAATGGTGGCTTATCCACACATTGATCTATCCGACGGCGACGTAAAAAAACATGCGTATGATAGTCATGCGATTTTTAGTCAAAGTTTTGGTCAGGATAATTTACCCTCGACAATTAACTATGGGATAGAGATTTGTCTCGATCACGATGATGCACGATTAAGAAAAAATATGACGAGGGAGAATTTGCCAGCCGACGATGCTGTACTGCAAATTCAACTTGTGCCTTCAAGTGGGTCTGTGATCGTGCAACAATGTGTCGTTGCCGGTGCAAATGGTTTTGTCTTCAATGTAGATGGCTGGTGTTCGCTCGACAACAGTAACTCTCCACAAGCAGGTAATGTTGCAGGTGTGCAGTCGGTGTATGCGAATTACACATTTGATCAGAATGGCACTCGGTATTCAGCACACACACAATTGGCATGTGTCAAGAATCCGGCCCAAGGCTGTGATCCCAACAAATACCCCGCAGACTTCCAGTATTTAGACGCTGAGAATGTCGTGATTGTTGATGTTTCCGAACCGAGCTTGATCGACGGTAGTTTTTCTGATTATTTTGCGGGTGGCTATGGCTCGGTACAAATTTATGGTGCGTTGTCCCCATATGACCTATTGTCGAAGTGACGCGTTGTTTTGAGTTATTGAATAAATTGTGTTGTAAATGACTCGGGATGAAAGTTGAATTGTGCATCCTGTGCTGTGGTTAATATTTTTGAATTAGGGAGAAATAAGAATGGATTTTATTGATTTGATGAGTTCTGAGAATATACACAATACGCCTGTTTCCGTTTCATGCAGTCAAAGTTGTGACAGTGGTCCGGTTTCAGTTGCATGTAGTCAAAGTTGCGATAGTAGTCCGGTTTCAGTTGCATGTAGTCAGAGTTGTGATACTGAACCAGTTTCTGTTGCTTGCAGTCAAAGCTGCCTGAGTGGTCCAGAATCTGTGTCGTGTAGCCAAAGCTGCCCGACCGATCCGGTGTCTGTGTCATGTAGCCAAAGTTGCGAAACAGGCCCAGAATCTGTGTCTTGCAGTCAAAGTTGTGAAACAGGCCCAGAATCTGTGTCATGCAGTCAAAGTTGTGAGACTGATCCGGTGTCCGTTTCATGTAGTCAAAGTTGTGGCACAACGGCGATGTCTTCACGTCAAAACTTTGTCCCACCACCTCAAAATCAACATCAGTCTCAAGTATTTCAAGCAGCACCAGCATTCCTCTGTTAATCGCGGTGTTTAAGCTGTTCCTTGTCCTTGAGTTTTTAGGATGCAAGTAACGGGAGTTTAAGCTCTGGTTAAGCCCGAAGCATACAAATTGCTTCGGGTTTTCTATTTAGCTGGGGTATTTTTTTATTTTTTTGTGTATTTGCTGTTTTTATTTTCCCTCGTTAATTTATGTTTTTAACCGCAGCTAATTTGGCGCACTATTTAACCGCCCGAGGATTTGTAAAACTTAGTGATGTGGTGGACGGGCAATTCAGCGTCGTAGAAGCAGGGCAACACAACCGCAACTTCAAAGTCTTAGCCGGTGAACGTGGCGGGATTTTTGTGAAGCAAATTCAGTCTTTGGATAGCCTTGCTCAAAGCTCGTTATTGAAGGAAGCACAGTGCTATCGTTGGGCACAACATTTTCCTGAGTGGGCGACCTCCATGCCAGTATTGATCGATTATGATCATACTAGGCATAGTTTGATTTTTGAGCTCGTGCGCGATAGCCAGAATTTGCGTGAATATTATTCGCAGCATGAGAATTTCCCCGCACCTCTGGCAATTTTACTCGCCGATGCGGTGGCTCGTTACCATCGTCTTTCGTTTGATGTGAAGGATCTGGATGCCGCGATTCCCGATCTTCAAAAAAAAGTCCCATGGATTTTTACCTACTACAAGAAATCCTATTTTCCACCGAAGTCACTGAGTCCGGGTGCAGTGCAATTTGCCGAACTACTACGTAGCAATACCAGACTCACGTCTCATTTGGACAGATTGTTTCAGACTTGGCGATTTGAGACCTTAATCCATGCAGATCTAAAATGGGACAACTGCTTGATATTTCATGATGCAGGTCGGCCCCAACTAAAAATTATCGATTGGGAACTTATCGATTTTGGTGACAGGCGCTGGGATGTTGGCTCGGTATTTCAAGCTTACTTGTCACATTGGATAATGCGCCGCTATCGAGATAAGACACAACTTCGAGAGCAATTGCTGCAGAATACTATCGATAGCATGCCTGCTATGTTTTCCAGTATTCATACCTTTTGGCGCTCATATTGCGATGCCATACCGCTAGCAGAACAAGAGCGTTCAGCGTATTTATTGGAATGCATGGAATTTGCTGCAGTCAGAATGTTAAGCACTGCATTTGAATCCTTGTATGGTGCTGCGGAGGTGAGCCAACACGCGCATGCTTTGATTGAATTGAGCCAGCAAATTTTGGACGAACCAGCGCAAGCCGCGGTGAAGTTGTTTGGTTTTTCTGAGGATAGTCTATGACAAAGAGTCCAGAGCCAAGCATCTCGCCAAGATCAACATATCAATTGCGTGCTCAACTAGCAAAAATCTGTCAAAGCGTGCAGATAGAAAGTTTCGACACCTTCACTTTAGGAGCGACACGTTATGTCCTTGCTACTTCCGACGAGCGTCTGGCTGGTGAATCGCACACCAGTCATATGGCTTCTACTTTTCGATTAATCGAAAAACTGGCGGGGAAACTTTACGATCGTTGCTATGTACGTCATTTTTACGGCAGTGAAGAAATTTCCGAAAATGAGGTAGGCGGTGCATCAGAGATGTTCGATCAGAATCTGACCCCCTTGTTTCACGCTGCCAACGATAATAAAGATGGTTGGGATCCTGGATGGCAAATCTATCAAACGGTTGCCGATGGGCGACTATTCGTGCAAAAGGGCGACCGTAGTCGTGCTGTGATGGCGGGTGAATACAGTACCTATAAATGGCCAGGCGTCGCACCGGTAAGCGGTGATTTTGTCAGTGTGCGCATGTTTGCAGGAAGTACCGATGTTCAACCAAGTTTTTTCTTTGCATTTGGCCGAACATTGTCGGATCAGTTTGATGAATATGCAGTCGTACGATTCTACTTTCATGTCAGTGCCGAGCAAGCACCTGTCTTGATGGCGCACCTGACCGCTCGCCTTAATCGTTATCAGATTCCATTTAAGTTCAAGGCCTTGGTGCAGGCTGCGATGTACACACGTACTGATGCAGCAGTTTTATATATTGCACGTCGGTTTTTTCAGATCGTGGCGACTATCATTATTGATCTCCTAAGCGAGGGGCATATCTGCTTGCGAGATGGAAATCCCTTGTTTTCTCGCGAGCTCATATCTGGTGTTGGTATGGCAGAGGACCCGAATACCGGGACGAGTTTCGGTATGCATCGATGTACATTAGTAGCGCAGGGACTGGTAACTGCCTGGCAGGAAGGCCAGCAAGATGAAGCGGCGAAGATGGGGGCGATAGAAGAAGTTTTTTCCGCGCACCAACTCAGTCTGGAGCGCGCTTATCTTAATTCTCGTTCCAGTGATATTTTCGAAGCACGGTTATTTGATAAAGAAACGCAATGGTAGAAGCCTCTAAATTGACTCCGGAAAATAATTCTTTGTACCTTGAAATAGCCGACCGTATTGGCAATGCACTGTGTCGCGATGCGGTGTGGGATCAGACTCGTTGTAGCTGGCTGGGATGGAATCAGGAGGTGCAGGGGCGGCGCTTAACGCCCGTATATCGCTCTTGTGCGGCAGATTTGTACGGAGGCACCAGCGGCATTGGATTATTCTTGGCTGAGCTCTATCAGTTCACACAAGACAGGCAACAACTACGGGCGATTGAAGGTGCGGTAAACCAGGCCCTGTCCTTGTACGTTCGACTGCCGTCTGGCATCGGACATGGTTTTTATGCCGGTCGTACCGGCATTGCCTTTTCCTTGATACGTATCGGCGAAATACTTCAGCGCGATGTGCTTGTCGAACGTGGGTTTTTCTTGCTGAATGATTTACGTGATATCCCTTTCGACATAAAAAATATTGACGTAATTTCTGGCAGTGCCGGTGCGATACCAGCTTTGCTGCATCTCGCAGAAAAATATCAACGTGAGGATTTGTTGGAATTTTCTGTCAAGCATGGCCGCCATCTGTTGAAACTTGCTGAATACGGTGAATATGGCTGTTCCTGGTCGACCATCGGTGGTGCCAAGAAATCGAATTTAACCGGGCATTCGCATGGCACAGCGGGAATCGCTACCGCTTTGTTGGAATTGTATGGCGCGACAGAAGAGCAAGAGTTCTTAAATGCCGCGCAAGCGGCGATTAAGTATGAAAATCATTGGTTTGAAAAAAAAGAATCCAATTGGGTGGACTTGCGCAAGTTTGCAGAAGCGGAGGCTGGTTCACCAAGTTGTAGCATGGCTTGGTGTCATGGCGCTCCTGGGATAGGTTTGTCGCGCCTCAGAAATCGGCAATTATTAGCGGGAATGCAGGACGATGCCGTGATTGAGCAAGATCTGGAAGCAGCCATCTATGCGAGTAGGAATGCACTGCTGCAGCCTTGGGTTCCGGGGAAACTCAATTATTCTTTGTGCCATGGCGCAGCAGGGAACGCAGAATTGATGATCATGGCTGCGCGAGATTTGCAGCGCCCTGAGCTATTGAAAGTCGCAGACCAAGTTGCGCAAGACGGCCATACCTTCTACGTAAGACAGGGTTTGCCCTGGCCCTGTGGTAATGGTGGTGCGGGCGAATCGCCAGGACTGATGTTGGGCGCGGCAGGGATCGGCTATTTTTATTTACGTATGTATGACGCACAAAGAGTGCCTTCGATCTTGTTGGTTGGAATAGACTAAGGTGCTTAATTGAGGGTAGGGCGACGGTTTAGAGTCGAAATACTAACCATCACGATTCTCAACTTTCATACGACCATTGTGTCGAATTGCACGATAGTTGTCGCCACGATCGGATCGCTAAGCAAAATTCAGGTTAGAATCAATTCGTCATTGATCCGATCAGCCCTCAGGCTGAAATACTGCATGTTTTCGTCGCCCGCCCACCTCCAATTACCTGAAAATCTACAGCATTATCGTATCGATGCCTGTTTGTTGGACGTGGGATTGTTGAGCGTTTATCAAATCTGGGACAGCAAATTGCATCGTGCAGTTCAGATGCATGTCATTCGTCAATTTGAAGTAGGACCGGCTAGCCTACCATTGGCAGAGTCGGATCATTTAAATTCCATTTATTTGCAGCAAGCACGTAAAGCGGCGTCATTGCAGCACCCTGCATTTATTCGTATTCATGCGCTTGAAGAATTCAATCAACAGTTGATTCTGATTACGGAAGCAGTCAGTGGTATTGATCTGATGAGTTGGATACAACAACATGGTGGGCAAAAAGAATTCGCCCTCAGGCATTTGGCGCAACTCGCGGCCGCACTACAAGAAGCTCATGCTGTCGGACTAGCCCATGGTGATCTGCGTTCTGCTAATTTATTGGTTGATAATGTCGGTGCAGTTCGTGTTCCTATTGTAGGATTGGTTTTGCATCAATCAATTACGACTCCGGATCATGATCTCAGTCACGATGTATTTTCTTTGGGCTTGTTGCTATACGAAATGATGGCGGCACGCAGACCAGACCTGTCCAGCATACCTTTGCAAGATACACATTTCCCCTGGCCTGAAAGCATCTCACCAGATTTGCGTGAGCTTATTTTGTCAATGACCGCCCCAGTGCTGGGGCAGCGTATTAGTTGTCAGCAAGTCGTGGAGCAATGCCGTGTGTTGCTCGCAACTGAATTCTCTTCAGCCAGTACTATTTTGCTAAATGCGGGTAATTTGAAGTTGAATTTGCCGCCGGAACGACAACCTACACAACCACGCCGTGCACGTCATATTCTCTTGACTGGCTTATTGGTGTTACTAGTGGTAGGAGGCGTTACATGGCAGCTCAATTCCTATTGGCCTAAGGCTATCAGATATCTGACGCCTTATTCTGAGTCCAAAGAAATGACGCAAGCAGCGGGTAATCTGGTGGAATACACCTATAGAACCGATGCTAAGCGTCTCGATAGTGCCCAGGCGCATCTCACTAAAGTCTTAGAACGGACACCAGATCATGCGGGTGCCGCAGCCTATATGTCGATTTTATATCTATCGAAATACAGTGCCGAAAAGCGTGATGAAATCTGGTTTCAAAAAGCGAAGGCAAGTGCGCAACAAGCGATGATGCTCGATGGTGAATTAGCGATTAGTCTGTTGGCGAATGCAAGAATTTTGCAGTGGCATCATCGTCTTGAGGATGCATTAGCGATGACTGCTCGTGCGCGCGATCTCGATCCCGATAATTTGTTGGTATGGCATACCCAAGTCAGTGTCTTGTTGGAGATGCGACGTTTCTCCGAAGCGATACCGCTGGCTGAAAAGGGTGCGAACAAATTTCCGCAAGATCGTTACTTACTTGATTTACAGGCAGGAATGTATTTGAGTCAAAAGAAATTTGTTGAAGCAGAAAGTGTTTTGAGGAACAGCCTGCAGCGCCAACCCGACTCCCCATTAGCATATTCATTGTTAGCTGAATGCTTAACCAGCCAACAGCGCGATGCCGATGCCTTACAGGTAATTCAGCAGGGCTTGCAAGTACGTCCAAACGCGAATTTGTATGGTGCCTTAGCAAATGCAAAGTTTCGTACAGGCGATTATGCAGCAGCAGCCGACGCGTTTGCACAGGCAGTCTCACCAGACAAGGGAATCGCCGGTAGTTACTTACGTTGGTTCGAATATGCCGAGTCTTTAATGTGGGTGCCGGGACGCGAGTCAGCTGCGATTCAGGCCTATCAACGCGCATTGGAATTGTTGGATATACGCCTTAGTCGCTCACCCGATGATGAGACTTTGCTATCAACAAAGAGCGTCATTATGGTGCGACTGGCAGACATTGAACAGGCTAAATTATTAGCGAGGCGCGCGATCGCACGGCATTCTGAAGATCCTTACGTTCATTTCTGGCTCGCATTCACCTTTGAGTTACTTCAAGACCGAGAACAGTCTCTCAATGAAATTAGATTGGCCAAACAATTTGGCTTGCCATTGATAATGATAGAAACTCATCCGGGGCTGAAAGCATTGCGGTCAGATCATCGCTATGCAGGGCTCTAATTTTTGATACTGACTTCCGATACCGACTGAGAAGTACGCGCGTTCGTTGCTCATTTTTTAAACAGCTATTGGTCTTGTCGAATATTTTTCAAAAAATGTCATCTCGGAGGCTTGTTGTTTCCGGAGGGTTTTAACAGTATTTCTGCAGTGAAATTCGTTTAGAATAGAGTGCGATATACCATTCACCGGACTCAGTAAATATTCTACATGTCAGCAAGCATAGACAATGCCACACAACCTGAACAATTATTGCACTATCAACTAGGTAAAAGCCTTGGTGAGGGTGGGTTTGGGCATGTCTATCAGGCATGGGACGCCAAATTGCACCGCCAGGTAGCCATAAAGTACCTAAAAAATATTGCACCAGGCGTTGATTTGATGAAAGAGGCTCGTCTCGCCGCATCCTTGCAACATGCTGCCTTTGTCAAAGTGCATGCTTTGGAACAGACGGAGGATAGCCAGGCAATTGTGATGGAACTCGTGCCTGGTCGCACCTTGCGTCAGGTATTAGATACCCAAACTCCAAGTATTTCACACGTCATCGACATCGTCTTGCAAGTCGCGCAGGCAATGCAGGAGGCTCATGCTGCCGGATTGGTGCATGGTGATTTAAAGCCATCTAATTTGATGCAGGAACCAAGCGGAATAGTGCGCATTCTTGATTTTGGACTGGCGATTCAGGCCGACCGAGACGCGACTACGTCTTTGGTGCAGTCTGATCCGCAAGGCACTATTGCTTACATGGCACCGGAGGTATTAACTGGTGCCAGTCTGCGACCGAGCTCCGATATTTATGCCCTTGGCGTTATTTTGTATGAATTGCTAACCGGTGCCCGGCCGTTTGCCAATTTATCTGGCCTGGCACTCGCAGCTGCAGTGATCCAATCGAATTCAGATCAGTGGCCATGGCCAGACCACCTGCCACAAATATTGCGACAACTAGTTCGCGCCATGACGGTGCGTCAAATTGATCATAGAATTGGTAGCATGCAAGAAGTTGCGGCACAATGCGCTCAGATCGCAGCAATCGATGCGCCGTCACTCAATTCGGGTACATTTAATCTGGCTGCGCTCAATCTGGTGTTAGCTCCTTTGCCGACACCGATGCGAGGTCGATTCAATTGGCGCGTGCAATTTAAGAAATGGCGCCTGACTTTATTGATCTTGTTTTGTATGGCAGTCGGGATCTCCGTCTGGTATTCACAGCCATATTGGACGCAGTTGCAAGCGAGAATGGAACCCTATTCTGAAGCAAAAGAAATGCAGCTAGGATTAGATGCATTGAATAATTTTGATCGCATCGATATGATCAATCTTGCTGAAGAACATTTTGCAGAAATTTTGCGACACTCACCGCAACATGCTGCTGCCTCTGCCAGTCTATCGCTCGTGTATAGCCACCGTTATATCAATGATGAAAAGAATAGTTTGTGGTTAACAAAAGCAGTGAATTTTGCGCAAGAAGCTGTGAGATATAACGACTTTCTAGCACTCAGTCACATAGCGAATGCCAAAGTGCTAGGCTTGCAAGATCAATTTGAGCCTGCATTCGCCGATGTTGAACGTGCGCTCGCGTTTGACCCGAATAGTTCCTTGGCCCTGAGCACAAAAATAGAATTGCTTATTCGTGCGCGACGATTGGATGAGGCGCTAGTGATGGCACAACAAGCCTCCAGACGGTTTCCAGCGGAACGTCTTTTTGCTGATCAGTTAGGGCAAATTTACATGATGACTTCAGCCTATGCGGCTGCAGAAGTTGCGTATGGGCTGAGTGTTCAAATCAAGCGAGATGGTGCATCTGCTTACATAGGACTATCGAATGCTTTATTTCGACAAAACCGGCTTGATGACGGTATTCAGGCATTGCAAACAGGTTTGAAAATTAAGCCCGGCGCCGAATTATATCTAGCGCTAGGGAATAGTCTATTTGCGCGTGGTGATTATGTCGGAGCAGCCAGAGCGTATGAAAATTCGGTGACTGAGGGTAAGGGTAATCCTAACGACTATCTGGCTTGGGCAAAATTAGGTGACACGATGTCTTGGTTACCAGGTAAATCGGATGTTGCGAAAATTGCCTATGACAAAGCGCGTAATTTGTTGCAGCCAAGGTTGAAGAATAATCCACATGAAGCCGTATTAAATTCACGCATGGGATTATATTTGGCAAAATTGGGTGAGAATGCAGAAGCTTTTATTTATGCTCAAAAGGCACTAGACTTGGCGCCAAACAGTGCAGAAGTGCAATTTGTTGCAGGTGTTAGTTTTGAGATGATTGATATGCGTACGCAAGCACTGGAGGCGATTGCTAAAGCAAAAGAATTTGGTTACTCGCCCAAATTGATCGAAGCTGAACCGGAGTTGGTAGCACTTCGTCGCGATCCGAAGTATTTGCGCTAACCAGTGATTTACTTATGCAGCATTGGCACACGACATTGATCTGTTGCTTTTTGAGATGCATCATCCAATTTTATTGGTGATTTTAAACGATGAGTGAAGGTGTGCGATGACAGATCAAGCAACTCAAGAACCTCAAGAAACTCAAGAACCTTCGGAAGCACAAGCGCTTCAGTTGCAACAACATTTCAGTATCGTGCTTCAGGTGCGTGATTACGAATGCGATCAAGCTGGGGTGGTCAATAATGCTGTGTATTTTAATTATTGTGAACACGCAAGACATGAATTTCTAAAAACTTTGGGAATAGATTTTGCCGATTGCGCTCGCCGTCAAATCAACCTAGTTGTGGTTCGGTCAGAACTCGATTACAAAGCTTCATTAGTAAGTGGAGATGTGTTTGAAGTCAACGTTCGCCTAGAGCGGATATCTCGATTACGCTTCGTGTTTCATCAAGCAATGCGATTGCGTGACTCACAAAAATTGATCTGTGTAGCCAAGATTTTTGGCGCTGTCGTTGATGCCAACGGACGTCCATGTATGCCGGATGAAATTGCACGGCTAGTCGGGCCGGTGCCAGTGAAACAGAATCAAACAGATTGACCAGATTATGGAGAATAACTGGGCGTGTGGATTGCAGTGCAATGTGATGCAAGCTTGCAATGAAGATCACGCACAGTACTGTTTCCTCATTGCTCGCTTAGTGGAGCCTGAAAGTCAGACGATCCAGCCCAATCCTTTCAGGTGCCTGCGCAGTGCTTCACTCGGAGTCTTTAAACGCGCCGCACACTGTTCCACATCATTATTGACGGCGCTTAAATGCGCGCGAATTTCTTCTGCCGGAATTTGTTCAACCCGACGAATTTGCGTATTTGCATCAATCAATTTATACATTGAAGGACGTGAAATGCCTAAATCGTCGGCGGCATATTGAATAGTCCAATCATGCCTGTGCATTGCATCGATCACATCTTGCTCACTTAAATCACGTAGTTTCTTGCGTTCAACTGGTGCGGCGACTGGACCATCATTTGCGCTGTCACTCACTCTTTTTATCAACTCATTGGTCGCGGACTTGGCCGTAAGTTCTGCGGTTTTCAGTGAGGAAGGAGCTAAGTTTGTGTTGGTAGACACTTTACGGAGATCCGCACTTGCGGTTACCGTGATTGTTGGTGTTTCGACCATATTCGCAAGTAAAGGATACTCGCCCAATTGCAATGACAGTAGCGTTCGCTTCAAAACATTGCTCAATTGTCGGATGTTGCCAGGCCATTCAAAATTGAGCATATCACTGATTAAGCTTGGCGGGATTAATGCGAGATTGACCTGTGCAACGTCATTTCTTTGTGCCAGATGATAAATCAGCAGGCCGATGTCTTCGCGCCGCGCGCGCAGAGGCGGAATGCGAATGATAAAGCTCTCCAGACGACGCACCAAGGCATGATTAAAATTAGTGTGATATAGGTCCTGATCTGTTGCCGTGATCATCCGGGCGGTCGAGCGCGCATCGCGCGTCGCGCCCAGTGGCCGATATTCTCCATTCTCCAGTACGCGTAAGAGCATCGGCTGTACCGTGAGCGGCGTATTACCAATTTCATCTAAAAATAGGGTGGAATTTTGTGCCTCACTGAAATATCCCTCCCGGCTATTTTGTGCGCCGGTATAAGCACCTTTGCTAGCACCAAATAGATCGGCTGCCGCAAGCGATTCGTTCAGTGCCGCCATATTGACCGACACCATTTTTGAGGATGAACGTTTGCTTAAGTTGTGAATGGCTTGTGCTGCGACTTCTTTACCAGTGCCAGTTTCGCCTAATAGCAAAACGGTATTGTCATTGGTTGCGGCTAGACGAATTAAGTCGCGGGTAAAAATGGCATTACTACCTACACCGATGAATCCATCAACGGGATTGTGCTTCGGCAAGCAACGCATCCAATGGACGCAAACGAAAACCGCGCGTCCCAATGCGATGATGACACCAACATCGATTTGTTCTGGCGAGAAAAAGCTGGGGTCACGAACCTCTGCACCATTAATTTCAACCACCATACGACTATTTGGCGGATAAATGGTAACGCCATCTTGGTCATCTCTTACGATCCGCAATGGATCACGCGAAATACCTCCATAGCCGACCGGTAATGCATCACCGTTAATGGCGCGAAATGTGGGGGTGAAGCGGCCCAGTTCAATCGTGCCGGCCTCTGTGGTACTAACGAATTGTTCTCCAATACGGCTTGGATCTGGATGCCAAGCAATAGTCAATCCTAGTAAAGGGCGACTATTTGAGGCCGTGAGGGCAAGTGGAGAGGTGATTGTGTAATCAGCGTTTGACATTTGTACTTGGCGTAAAAGACGGTTAATGGGAGCTACGCAATTTTTTTACGTGTAAAAAAATTCTTTACACGTATTTTTATGATTGTTGTGCCGACCACTTCAGGCCGGATCCAATTTTTTATAGCATCACATTTTTTTAAAAAATGATTTTATGCAATTCTGCGCGAGTCGGAATTGATTGTGTGAAGCATTTTAGCGGGAACATAAGCATATTTCATGCCTTTCCTATAAAAACGACACTTTTTTTGTCTGAGCTAAAGCTGGCACGTGAATTGCTGCTGCATATCTATATTCATTCGAATGACGGGTTCGTGCTCGGTCATTCAATCTATGCTGACGAAAAAGGCAAATACTATGGAAGCGCAACATTCGGGTAGTACACAGTTCTTGGATGTACTGATATTAGGTGGTGGTCCTTCAGGGATAGCCGCAGGTATTGCGTTACTAAAACGTGGTGATGTCGATGTCATGGTTGTGGAGCGCGGTGATTATTCTGAATATAAATACGGTGAGTCCTTGTCGTCGGGCGTGCGCTCTACTTTAGAGTATTTGGATGTATGGCAAGACTTTGCGCAAACTCAAAATTTGAGTCCGTTTTATAGTCAGGTGAGCTGGGGAAACGAATCGCAACGCCAATTGGAATATATGTTCACGCCTCATGGCACAGGCTGGAACCTTGATCGTGTAGCTTTCGAAAAATTGTTGACCAATACCTTTAGGGAACGCGGTGGGAAGTTGCGCTGCAATAGTCAGGTCATTACTTGCGAACGCCAAACTTTCCGCGGATGGCGGGTCGAAATCAAGTCAAAAGATCAGCAAATGCAAACGATCGTTTGCAAATACATTATCGATGCATCGGGGCGTCGGGGTGTGATGCGTACCAACTTGAATTTAGCATTGACGGTTTATGATCGTTTGATTGGAGTCACTTGCATTGGCCAATTGCCAGAGGGCCGTAATACCAAATTAGATAGTCAGGTTGTGGCTTGCAAATATGGTTGGTGGCATCTCGCACCGTTACCGGACAACAAAGTCTCAGTGGTCTTGATGACTGATCCAGATATCGCCCATAAGATGCAAGCTTGCCATCCGGATGTTTGGCAAGGATTATTGAGGGAGTTGCCGTTCATGGGGAAAGCGGTTGAAGGCGTCATTTTTCCTGAAAAACCACGCTCATTTCCTTGTTTTTCCTCCTATTTGAAAGAAGCTGGTGGCAAGGATTGGGTTGCTGTGGGTGATGCCGTAGCCTCATATGATCCGATTTCATCATCTGGAATTCCGCGTGCACTAGCCAATGGTATCCATGGTGCGTTTATGGCCGTTGATGGTCTGTTTTCCAGTGGTGATTTGCTAGCCACTTATTCGCAGTCGATTGAGCAAGATTTTAAGCAACACTTACAGACGCAATGGCAATACTACCAACGTGAGACGCGCTGGCCAGATGAAGTTTTTTGGGCACGTCGACGGGCTGTGGTAGCAATTTCCAAAGATTCTATCGTCCATGCTACGCATTACTTTGAACAAAAACTGGCTCGTGCACCTATTCACTTGAGAGCCAATGAACTGCAAGATCTCTGGTTGTTTTGTGAGTTAGGCAAGCCGATTCGTGAGGTTATCGAATTGTTCTCAAGAAGACACCTGCATTTGCCTGAGCAAAAGATTTTATTAGGATTGCAGGAGCTAATAGAAACTGGATATCTAGAAATTGTGACCGAAGAAGAGGAAGACCGGGTATTTCTCAACACAGATCGATTACATTTTGATTGAATTTATGCAACACGATTAAATAATTTTGCCGAAAAATATTGCAGATCCCAGTTGATGGGCGGATGTGACTTCACAAGCCCTGCTTGGTGATTGTCCGCAGTTGCCTATAAAAGCGTCAATCGCAGAGCTGGAATGCTGTGCAAAATGCGCTGTTTCTGCTGAACGTATTTCAACCGTAAGTATTAGCGCTTTGCATTTGGTCATTTGCTTTGATACTTATGCAGGTTGACCTTCCAAGGCGGCAGCAACACGGTAAAATAGCGAGATGAATACAGAACTCGCTATCCCATCCCCTATTTCGTCCAATTCCTCAGCACACGCTAACAGCGTTGCTTCCACGTACCCTCATTTTGTGCATCTGCGCATGCATTCAGAATATTCTATTGTTGACGGTCTCGTCAGGATTGATGACGTGGTGAAAGCCGCTGTCAAAGACAAACAAGCCGCACTTGCCTTGACGGATTTGGGTAATCTGTTTGGCTTGGTGAAATTTTACAAGGCAGCGCGCGGTAAAGGTATCAAGCCGGTCGCTGGTTGCGATGTCTGGATCACGAACGATAACGATAGAGATAAACCATCGCGACTTTTGCTTTTGGTGAAATCACGTCACGGCTATTTGCGGCTATGTGAACTGCTTGCACGCGCCTGGATAGAAAATCAACATCGTGGTCGTGCTGAAATTAGATTTGAATGGCTACAAGAATTATTTGAAAACGATAGCGAACAAGGTCTGATCGCTTTGTCGGGCGCACATTTTGGTGATGTCGGTATTGCCATTGACAATAGTAATCTCGATCTGGCCGAGCGCAATGCACTTCGTTGGGCGAGTATTTTCCCGAATCACTTTTATATAGAGATCCAAAGAGCGGGACAGCCGAATATGGAACCGCATGTGAAGCAAGCGGTAAAATTAGCGCAGCGTTTGGGGTTGCCGGTCGTCGCCACGCATCCCATTCAATTTTTGAGTAAAGATGATTTTACTGCGCACGAAGCGCGTACCTGTATTGCCGAAGGCGAAATGCTGGCGAACGGCAGGCGTGCGCGCAAATTCAATGATCAACAATGCTTTAAATCGCGCGAAGAGATGTTGGCTTTGTTTGCTGATATCCCTGGCGCGTTGGCGAACTCAGTGGAAATCGCTAAGCGTTGCAATTTGAAATTAGAACTCGGTAAGCCGAAACTGCCAGATTTCCCTACGCCAGAAGGCATGACAATTAATGACTTTTTGGTGTTTGAAGCGAAGCGCGGTTTGGAATTCCGATTAGAAAATCTTTTCCCAAATCCAGAAAAGCGCGAGCAAAACCGTGAGCGTTACGAAGCGCGTTTGAAGTTTGAAACCGATACCATTATTAAAATGGGTTTCCCCGGTTACTTCTTGATCGTTGCGGACTTTATTCAATGGGCAAAAAATAACGGTGTGCCAGTTGGGCCAGGTCGCGGTTCTGGTGCGGGTTCTTTGGTCGCTTATGCGCTCTTGATTACTGATCTCGATCCACTGCAATACAACTTGCTGTTCGAACGTTTCTTGAATCCTGAGCGCGTCTCCATGCCCGACTTTGATATTGATTTCTGTCAGGAAGGCCGTGATCGCGTGATTCAGTACGTGAAAGATCGCTATGGTAAAGAGGCGGTGTCGCAGATCGCCACCTTCGGAACCATGGCGGCCAAAGGCGCGATTCGCGACGTTGGTCGTGTGCTCGATTTTGGCTATATGTTTTGCGATGGCGTATCGAAACTAATTCCATTTAAGCCGGGCAAACAAGTGACGATTGCGGAAGCGATTGTCGAAGAACCTTTGCTGGCAGAGCGACAAGAAAACGAAGAAGAAGTCAAAACGCTGCTCGATCTGGCGCAACAGGTCGAAGGTATTACGCGGAACATCGGTATGCATGCAGGTGGCGTTTTGATTGCACCAGGTAAGCTAACAGATTTCTGTCCACTTTATACACAGGGCGGCGATTCCGGTGTGGTGTCGCAATACGATAAAGACGACGTCGAAGCTGTCGGTCTGGTGAAGTTCGACTTTTTGGGTTTGACTACCTTGACGATTCTTGATCGTGCCGTGCGCTATATCAAAATGCTCGATCCAGCGATGGCAGAGTTTGATCTATCGAAATTGCCGCTGGACGATAGAGCTTCGTACGAACTACTCACCAAAGCGAAAACCGTTGCCGTTTTCCAGTTGGAAAGCCGAGGCATGCAAGGCATGTTGAAAGACGCGCGTCCTGATCGGTTTGAAGACATTATTGCGCTGGTGGCGTTGTATCGCCCGGGTCCTATGGATTTGATTCCTGACTTCTGTAAGCGTAAGCACGGTGAAAAGTTTGATTATCCCGATCCGCGTACCGAAGGTATTTTGTCGGAAACCTACGGCATCATGGTTTATCAGGAACAGGTTATGCAGATGGCGCAGGTGGTCGGTGGCTATTCACTCGGCGGTGCGGATTTGCTGCGTCGTGCGATGGGTAAAAAGAAAGCTGAAGAGATGGCAGAACATCGTCAGATTTTCCGTGACGGTGCAGCGAAGGATGGCTTGCCGCAAGAGAAGGCGGATGAGATTTTCGACTTGATGGAGAAATTCGCTGGCTATGGTTTTAATAAATCCCATGCGGCGGCGTATGCACTTTTGTCCTATCACACTGCCTATTTGAAAGCCCATCATCCTGCCGCGTTTATGGCAGCCAATATGTCGCTCGCGATGGATGATACTGACAAGGTAAAAATTTTAGTCGAAGACGCGATAGATATCTGCAAGCTGAAAATGTTGGCACCTGATATCAATCAATCCGACTATCGTTTTATGCCAGTCGGTGAGGCTGGTAAGAAAGCGATGCAAATCCGTTATGGTTTGGGGGCTGTCAAAGGTTCTGGACAAAATGCGATTGAGAGCATTGTCACTGCGCGTAAAAATGGCGGCCCGTTCACCGATATTTTTGATTTCTGTAAACGTGTCGATAAGCGCCAGGTCAATCGTCGTACGATTGAATCCTTGATCCGTGCTGGTGCGATGGATTGTTTGAAACAAGACCGCGCAGTTTTATTGGCAACTGTCGATTTTGCCTTGGAAGTCGCCGAGCAGGCTGAAGCATCGGTGAATCAAGTCAGTCTATTTGGTGACGATGATGACATGATCCCACCGCCAGAATATGTGAAAGCCGAACATTGGTCAGATCGCCAGCGTTTGCTTGAAGAGAAGCAAGCACTTGGCTTCTATTTGTCTGGGCATTTATTCGATGCCTATGCACCGGAAGTGCGGCAGTTTATTAAGACGACTTTGGCAAAAGTGGAACCATCGCGTGACTTGCGTTTGATCGGTGGCGTAATCGCTGGATTGCGTACGCAAATGACGCAGCGTGGACGTTTGTTGATCGTCACTTTAGATGACGGTACGGCAGTCGTCGAAGTTACAGTGTATGGCGAATTAGCGGAAGAATTCAAAGGCATTTTTAAAGAAGATGAATTCCTAGCGGTGATGGGCAAAGTGTCGGAAGATCGATTCAACGGTGGCTTGCGAATTACCGCGGAGCGTGTGATGGACATTGGCCGGGCGCGCGTACAATTTTCGCAGGGTTTGCGCGTCAAGCTTGATGCCAAGGCGGACACCAAAAAATTAGCCGAGATCTTGCGAGCGCATTTGAATAATGAGGGTTGCCCGGTCTTGATTGCTTATACAAATCAAACGGCGTCGGCTGAATTGTATTTGTCGGATGCCTGGCGGGTGAATCCGGATGATCAATTGCGCAAAAAACTCGGTGATTGGTTAAGCCCAGCGAACGTGAAGATCGAATATAACTAACATGGCTATGCTAAAAAACATCGCGAATCCTGATTGGCGTCAGCAATTGCCAGCGCAAATATTAAGTTACTTGCCGCTCACGCTATTTTTCCAAGTGGGCTTGATGTACGCAGGGTTGGGTTTGTTTTTGTTGGCCTGGGCTATGTCTGGCGACTGGCAGAATAAGATAGCGCGGATGAAGTCATCGCCCCTTCTATGGCCAGTCATAGGTTTAAGCGTGATCTCTGTGTTGATCAGCCTCATTCATGCACATCCGGTCGGTGAATTCGCGGCTGCTTTTTCACATTATCAGACTTATTGGTTTTTGTTTCCCATGTTAAGTATAGGTAGTGGCGCGTGGCAGCAAAATGCGGTTCGCAATTTTTTCCTGGGTGCAGTGATCGCTGCCAGTTTGTTTTATCTGAATAGTCTGGGTGTGTTGCCTGATATTAAACTGTTCAAGAGCTACGTTTTGTATGAAGGTAATAAGTCTATACTTTTGGGTTTACTACTAGCGATAGCGGCTGCATGGATGTTGCACGAATGGCGCTTACGTAAAAACCTCACTTTGTGGCGTGCAACGAGTTTTGTGTATGTGCTGATTGCCCTCGTGTTATGTACTAAATCGCGAACGGCGAGTTTATTGTTCGTACTCTTATGTGGCTTACTGGTATTTCGTAATTTTAGTTTCCGTTGGTGGCAATTGGGTGCTGTGGCGAGCTTATTGTTGGTAGTGATTTTTTCGATTTCACGTGTTGCGCAATTGCCTGCCCCAACCACTTGTCTGGCGAAAGAAATGCACGACGTTTATAAGTTGAGCGGCGCGCAGATCTTGCTAAATCGCGGTATCTGCACTGTACATCAGGTACGTGATTTTGGTCAGGCAAAGCAAGTGACGGAAGATGGTATGCGCTTGGAACTTTACATGAATACCTGGCAAATGATCAGCCAAAGCCCATGGACAGGACATGGCATAGGTAATTGGCTGCCCATGTATCAGCAAAAAGCGCAGGGTCAGATCAGCGAAAAAATGACCACGCCACACAATGATTATTTACTATATTGGTTTGAACTTGGCATTGCTGGTTTGCTGGCATTGCTAACGATGTGGGGAATGCAACTGTGGATTGCTCGTCAAATGGTATCTGGAGCGCATAGCGAGCGCGCGATGTTGTTGGCGATGCTTACTATTGGAATGATGTTCGCCGCTTGCTTCAATGCGATTATGCGCGATGGTGTGTTTGCTTTTGCGATGTTGATCTTGCTGGCAATACCCTTGGCAGGCATGGGTGAAAATTCAGTGCGCCGTACAACTATTTGAACAAGAATTCATGGCTAAATTAAATACCCCGATTTTGAAGCGACTCTGGACCTCGGTGACCCAATACCGTGCCTATCTGATTCTCACTGTACTGACGATGTGCGGTACCGCTTTGACCGAAGTCGCCTTGCCTTGGGGGTTGGGAAAATTACTGGATCATGGCTTTAAGGGACAGCAAATGGACTTTCCTTTATGGTACGTGCCAGCAATATTGATCGGCATTTTTGTCATTCGCGGTGCTTGTACTTTCACCACCAGCTATCTGATGAGCCGGATTTCGGTGAACTTATTGAACGAATTAAGAGCAAAAGTATTCGATAAATTATTGCATGTGCCAGTCGGCTTTTATCACGCCGAGTCAAGTGGACGCATCATCAATACCATCATGTTTGAAGCCCAGCAAATCGTTGAAATGGTGAAAGTATCGATCACGACTTTGTTCCGAGATTCACTGACAGTGGCTGTGCTGATGGGTTATCTGATTTGGTTGAATTGGAAATTAACATTGGTGACTCTTATTTTGATTCCGGGCATGACGATCCTAGTGCGTGGTGTTAGTAAACGTCTGCGTAAGCTGAATCATCAGTCTTTAGAAGTGAGTGGTGAATTGACGCAGGTGATAGAAGAGACGACACGTGCCCATCAGGTGATTCGTATTTTTGGTGGCCAAAAATATGAGCAACAACGCTTCGAGGCAAAAAATAAAAAGCTCGGTAGTTTCACAATGAAAAGTACGGTGGCAGTCTCATTTACCACGCCTTTGACGCAGATTCTAGCCTCACTGGCAGTCGCGATCGTGATCATGTTGGCGCTGGCGCAAGCCCGCAAAGATGCCACGACTGTCGGTGATTTTGTCACCTTTATTACTGCGATGATGATGCTGCTGACACCACTGAAACGTCTGGCAGATTTGAATGGTCCTTTGCAACGTGGTATGGCAGCGTCTGAATCGGTATATGGTATGGTTGATGCGATTCCTGAAGGCGAAAGCGGTCAAGCAATCACAGGACGTGCCACAGGCCAGTTAGAATTTAAGAATCTGAATTTCACTTATCCCGGGCAGGAACTGCCTGCTTTGACCGATATTAACCTGCAAGTGCAAGCTGGCGAGACGATAGCGCTGGTGGGAATGTCTGGCGGTGGTAAAACTTCATTGGTGAATTTGGTTCCCCGTTTTTATGAACCTGCGAGCGGTGCAATTTTATTAGATGGCGTGACGCTCGCCGATATTTCACTTAAGAGTCTGCGTCAACAGATCGCGATGGTTAGTCAGAATGTGATTTTGTTCGATGACACGATTGCAGCGAATATCGCCTATGGCGATGCAGCGCCCAACCAAACCCGCATTAATGATGCGATTCGTGCTGCTCATTTGCAAGATGTCGTAAGCGAAATGCCTGAGGGTATTCACACCATGATAGGCGACAATGGTATGCGTCTTTCCGGCGGACAACGGCAACGATTGGCAATTGCCCGCGCGATCTATAAAAATGCGCCGATCTTGATTTTGGATGAAGCTACTTCGGCCTTAGATAGCGAATCCGAACGCGCTGTACAGGCTGCTCTGGATGAATTGATGCAAGGACGCACTACATTGGTCATTGCGCATCGCTTATCGACGATTGAACGCGCGAGCCGGATTGTGGTCTTAGTCGAAGGTAAAATTGTGGAAGTCGGCACGCATGCCGAGTTGTTAGCAAAAGAATCTGCCTATGCGAACCTGTATCGATTGCAGTTTGCGGGCTAATGTTGAATGTGTACTAGGTGACTGATTTGTCTTAGTACATGATGCTTGATGCGAAGAAAGTCGAAAAACCGCTTGTTTTGATTGGAGTGTGCATGTCTACGTTGTCCCGTACTTTATTCGCTGTTTTGTTTGGTGCATCTGCATTTGTCTTCACTTCTGCTTCTCAAGGAACAGAAAGCAAGAGCAGAGCTGATTTTAGCGTCGAGAATATCGATCAGGCGATGAAGCGATTTACGCGTGCGCCGCATCCTATGGCGAGCGCTGAGCAAAAGAAACTAGCGCAAGAAATTAAAGCTGGTTTGGCAAAGCATGGCTGGCAAGTGGAGAGTCAAAAGTTCAGCACCAAAATTCCAAATTTGGCGCATGTCAAATTGGGTGGTAAAGATAAAAATGCCACACCAGTGAAAGAAGTTGAAGGCGAAAATATTGTTGCGATATCGAAAGGTAGCGAACGTTGTCTGATTTTAATTGGTGGTCATTACGACACGAAGATTTATCAGAATTTCAGATTTGTCGGCGCGAATGATGGAGGCTCGTCGACAGCAGCAATGCAGGAACTAGGACGGGTAATTAATGTCCTTCGAACTCAGGAAAAGGCTGCCAAGCCAGACAATGGGCGTTACTTAGATTGCAGTATTGCATTGGCTTTTTTTGACGGCGAAGAAGCCACTTTGCCGGAGTGGAGTGATGGCGAACGATTAGTCGGTATCCAAGATAACATCCATGGATCACGTGCTCTGGCCGCCACGATGTCGCGTCAATTTGAAGGCATACTGTATCAAAACCTCCCTGTGAAAGCAGTGTTGGTGTTAGACATGATTGGCCATAAAAATCAAAATCTATTTATTACGACTGGTTCTAATCAGCAATTAGCGCAAAAATTCTTAGGGCAGAAAACCAGTACTAAAATCTTCGCAGCGAATATTGCAATAGAAGATGATCATCTGCCATTTGCGCAGCTTGGCATTCCTTTATTGCATATTATTGATTGGACGAATTTGTCTGAATGGCATACAGCACAAGATACGACAGAAATTATTTCGAATAAAAATATTGCCGACTTTGGTGATATGCTGGTGCGCTTCTTGAAGCAAAAGCGTTAAGTCACGACGACCACAGGTGTCTATTTAACAGGAGAAAGTATGCGCGAGATCTCGCCAGTCTTCTTGCCACGTGCAATTGCGAGATTTAAGCGTTTGATTAATTCACCGTGTTTATTCAATGCAGTGGCAAAATGAAGTTCATCAATCCTGAGAGGGGTGCTAAGTACGGCAAAATCGATTTCAGCAGCATCTAAGACATGCGACTTATCAACGCTCTGCATGTGCCTGAGTAGGGTGTGAACTGCATTTGGATCTGCTTGCCGTGCGCCGAACAACATCACATCCATCCGGTGCATGGAGAGTTTTTTTAGCCGCGCCACATGTGATGCCGTATCTTCTTCGACTTTGAATGCGTCGTTTTTTCTTTGGTCGAACTCATCACCATAGCTGACGCCACGGATCACGCCCACGGTCTTCCCTTTGAGATCACCAATTTGGTTGAAATGAAACTGGCGAGTTCTCGGTGTGACCAACCAGACATAATTGGCGTAAATGAAATCTGAGAATTGCATGCTTTCCAGCCGTTCGCTGTTTTTTGATAGTCCAAACGCGATACCTTCACCGTTTTTGACATTGTGAAGCAGGCGCGCCATTGGGTAGTAACGCACTTCAAAGCTGACGCTGGCTTCGCGTTCGAAGTACAAGAACAATTGGCGTATATCGTCTTTGACCGGAATAATCTCACCCTGATCATTACGCAATTCACGCACTAGTAGTGGGATTTTCTCGATCTCGGCCGCCGCTAACGGAATCTGTATGCAAATGCACAGCAACAAACATGTAGTCACATGAAGTCTATTGATTGCGCAAAAAAGCCATCGAAATAGTGGAGCGATCGTCATAAGCGTTGGTTTGAAGCCTACATGCCAGAAATTTGACTTCAAGCATGTTGGAAATTATTTGTTTATTTGCTGATCGGAATTCTTATCGCGCTCGAAATAAATTACCGAGCTAGGTGAAGCTGGAAATCATAGAGTGTCGGTGAATATTGCTTCCTACCGCACTTAAGGTTATTGATCAACTTTTGATCATTTATAAAGTGTCATGACGGGATGTACCTTTGGGAAAGTATAGACGCGTTTCCTTACGATTCCAACGGTTTTTGAACGCATAAAATGCGAGTAGATAAAAAAACGTCATCTCAGGTAGACCTGAGATGACGAAAAAGGGAGGTTGAAACAATGAGCACGTCCAACATCGATTCCTTGCACCATTGAGACCTGTGTAGTGTGCAAGTCTTGCTTTGACTATGCAAATACTTTGGGACGAACGGTGGCTTTTTCGGCGCAGAATGCAGGAAAGTCGGGTCCATCTTGCTGCAATTAATTTTTAGCCTAGTTTTTTATTACACATGAGCGTTATAGAGATGTGTGCAAAATTGATCCCGCCGTACTCAACGCCAAAGGTAGTGTTCAAGTAAGAGGCGCGGTGATCGAAACTGTTTTTCTTAACCGCAAATCGATAGGTATTCCCCTAAGCTGATTTTTCAAGGTTGAGACAAAATATGGTTTTGAATCGCGGGTTTTTGATGGCTGACGTGTGAGGATTTTTTTGTAAATTGTGTTCCTGTAATGGATACTATTCCAGCTGAATTCCTACATCTGAAAAAAACTGCTGTAGTTCAACTGCTTATTGATTTTCAACCAAGGCGTGTGGTTGTAGATAGAATTTTTGTGCTGCCCGGACGATACCTTTGAGCTGATTTTTTCCTTGTCGAGGGAAAACAAGATACGGCGATTGCATCCGTTGACTTAAGCCGATTTCTGTTAAAGGAGCGCGACGTAGTCCTATACCTAAAGCTAGCTCGGCGATAACGCAGTCTTTACCAACTGCCAACCAAATTTTTTGCCTATTCCTGACCGCGTCATCATTTTTCTAAGACTGAGAGTTTTCAGTCATTGCTGTATTTAGGCCTGATTAATTAAGCGATGTTGCGACATGCTGACGATGCTTAGGTCATCAGCAACGCCTTCTTTAGATCATCTTTCTTGGTTGTTCGCTGTTATAAAAGATTTTCTATTTCAAAAGTAGCGTAGTTTGTAAGCCATTACAGGCGTCATCTTGGAAGATCTTTGAATGCCAGAACGTAGGCAAGTGGTTCAGACGCGAAGTGATTTGTGATGCCGTGGCAGAACGAGAAATAGTCTGCAAGGCCTGTAGAAGCTAATATAGTGGGGATTAAGCCTATTTATAGCTATCAATAATTTTTTGATAGTTTGCGTTGGCCCGAATTTTCTTTAATCCATCATTAAATTGTAAGCGTAAGTTTGCATCATTAAATACCACGCCATAGGCGGTTTTTGTTTTGATTAAATCGTGATAGGTCAGCGCAACGCTGGTATCAAACTCACTTGCCAGTTGCCGCTTATAGTGTTCAAAAATTGTTTTGTCGATGATGATAACTTGTACTCGATCGGCCCAAAACATTTTGTTTTGGCTGAACTGATTAAATGCTTGATTGTAGTTTTTCGGAAAAATGCCATTCGCATCGGGGTGATAAGTTGCTTCAAATTCCGGACCGAGATTTCTCCAACCATCTTGCCAAATTATAAAACTGACTTGTTTAAGGTCTTGGAAACCGTTGAGCTGAATCTTATGTATGCTCTTACTGATAGCGACATTCTGAAATTCTAAATAAGGATCAGAAAAATACAGTTTACTGTCTTTATTGTCTTGTACTGTCGCCGCTGCATCAACTTCCTTCTCTCTAACAGCCTTGATCAGACGAATCTTGGGTATCGTCACAATTTTGATGGTGTGCCCAGCTTGCGCCATGATTAGGCGCAGTAAATCAATTTCAATTCCTTGATCCAGGTTGTCTTTGCGGAAGCAATAGGGCGGTCGATCGCTGGCGAATGCAATACTCAATTCCAACGCCGACGCCGGAAAGGCAACGAGTATCGGATATAGACTCAGCAATAGTGCAGGAAATAGTTTCATGCCTGGTCAGTTAATTTTGTATTCTGCTTTAAATGATGCATCAGGAGCTGCAACCTCATTCACTTTCACATCGACGTTTACAGCTAAATCGGCGGAGGCCATTCCCGACGTACATAATGAACTTTTCATTTCATCTTGCGCGTCAGAGAAGGTAGGTACATTGTTTTCTGAGAAAGATTTTCGAAGTCGCACGGGCGGTTGACGTTGAGATCTGAAGTACCGCTGTCAACACGCCCCAGTAGCAATGTAACTAACTTACTTGTTTTTTGCAATCCACTTATCTACCTGTGTCTCCAGGATAGGCATCGGCAAAGTACCATCACCGATTACAATTTCATGAAACTTAGGCAGCGTGAACTTCGCCCCCAATGCTTGTTGTGCTCGGGCGCGCAGATCTAAAATTTTGCGTGCACCGATCTTGTAACTCAACGCCTGGCCTGGAAGAACCATGTAACGCTCGATTTGATTTTTTGCCTTCGCTTCGGTGTAGCCTAGATTTTTCTGCATGTAGGTGATCGCCGCTTCACGAGTCCAGCCCTTGGCGTGTATGCCAGTGTCGACGACCAAACGCACTGCGCGCATTAATTCGTCATTCAGATGACCGAAATAGGCTTCGGGATTGTCATAAAAGCCGAGTTCATGTCCCAATGTTTCAGAATATAAAGCCCAACCTTCGGTAAACGCCGCGCTGTTCAAATTCTCTGTGTTGAATTTCCGGTATTGCGGCAAATCCATTTCTTTCAATAAGGCCGCATGCAAATGGTGTCCGGGCTGACCTTCATGCAAAAATAAAGTGACCATACCAACGCGGCTATATTTTTTCGGATCGTTCACGACTGGCCAGAATACGCCAGGATGTGAACCGTCTGCAGACGGTGGTGTGTAATGATCGGATGCCGTAGCGCGACTGAGCTCAGGTTCTAATTGCAGCTCGAGTTTTCCCTTAGGGAGCAGGCTAAACAGCTCTGGCAGTTTGTTTTGTACCTTGGCATCGATTTGACGATAGGCATCAAGTATTTCTGTATCCGTGTTGAAAGATTTGAATTTGTCTTGTTGACTAACCCAGACTGGTAAATCGATGGCAGGTCCGCTGTAGCCTAGTTTAGGCGCCAATGCTTCCCATTGTTGTTGAATACGGGCGACTTCTTGCAAACCTAAAGTGTGGATTTGATCCGGTGTTAAATCCGTTGTCGTATGATCTTTAATCCGCATCTGGTACCAGGCAGCACCGTTGGGCAAGGCGCTGTAACCGCTATTATCACGACCTGCACGCAAGTAATCTGTTTCCAGAAAATGCACTAAGCGCTGTAGCGATGGCGTGAGTTTGGTGCGTATAGTCAGATTGTAGGCTTTAGTCAGTTTTTGTTTATCTGCGGCAGAAAATTGCGCCGGCAAATTTTTGATCGGTGTGTAAAAGATGCTGGCTTCAGGATTGGCATTCGGTAAGGCTTTAAATTGCGGCAGCATGGCTAGCGTAATGGCTTTTGGCTGGACTATCCCCAGCCGTATCCCTTCACGCATATTTTTGATGGCCTGATCGACCCAAGTTGGCAATGCATTGAGGCGTGCCAGATAGGCGTAGTATTGCGGCACAGTACCGAGTGGTTGTGAACCATCACCACCGGCAAAATTGGCTAGGGTGCTTGGTACATTATCCATTTGATTGAGCGGTAATAAATGCTCGGGAAAATGTTCAAAATGGAGTGCACTATCGAGTTCATACGCGAGTAGGTCGTAGTTGAGCTGGTCTTTGTCATTTAACTGCAAACGTGCAATTTGTTTTAAACCTTGCTGCATCTTATGCATGTCGGCAAAGTATTTTGCGCGATTTTGCGGGGCAATGCTGATTCCTAACTGCGCATCATAACGGCTATCGCCATTGATGGATGCAAACAACAGCGGATCAAAATGCACTCGTGTGGCATAAAATGTGTCAGCTAGTTGATCTAATCGCTTCTTAGCCTGCGTGTCACTTTTTTGACCTATTTCGGTAGCAGCAATGCTGAATTGTGGAGCCAGAATGACAGACCCCGCGATGAGCGCAGCGGTAAGGCTGGAAAGTTGCAAACATTTTTTAAAAGACATAGAGGTACCCTGTAAAGTGGATTAGCAATCGCGCATTGTGCAGCGCTAAGAATACCGCAATTTATATGCTGGTAGCATGAAATTGCTGGTGTTGTACTGATGGGATCGCGTGACATTGGGAATGCCGTTATTTTTACTAATAATGCACGCCAAATAAATTGCAGCGATGATCTAGATCTGTCGAGACGGTAGCGTTGTGAACGTTGGCGTAATTAAATGTGAAGCTCTGTAATTTTTTGTAAAAAGTAGGATTATTTACAAATGCTTAATTTACAGTCAGGTTTGTTGAATTGAGTCTGTGAGAACTGTGATGAAAAAAACTTCTAAGACATTTAGTTTTGTCGTCAACAAAGTATCGATCAGTGTATTGTGCAGTAGCCTGTGCGTGGCTTGCGGTGGAGGCGGAACTGCGGCAGCAACGGCAAGCAATCAAGCTACGAACGCGAATAGTAGCTGCTCCGTAACACAGTTAGAAAGTGAGATGAATAGTCAACTCGCGCAAATCAGCACTGATACTGATTTTTCCTTTGCTGTCGAACGTGAGGATGGGCGTCGTTATATGTACCAACGCGGGAGTTCACGTATGCAGACTTTATACGAATCCGCATCGACGTCAAAATTGGTCAGCGCAGTGATTATCTTGCGCCTGATTGAACAAGGTTATTTGAAATTGGACGACAAGCCGCAAGACCGTATCAACGCTTGGCCAATTGCAGCTGGGGCACCGTTAGCATCAATGAATCTGGCGAATCTACTCAGCTTCACATCTGGATTGACCGAAGAGCCTTTATGCATCAACGCGGGATTCATGAATTTTGAATCCTGTGTGAGCACGATTGCAAACTCAAATGCAAATAATCAAATCGTACCTGGCACGGAGTTTTATTACGCTAGCACGCACTTGCAAGTCGCTGGTTTAATGGCCATCAAAGCACGTGGCGTCGCTTCGTGGCAAGAAGTATTTGGCGAATTTAAGCAGCAAACGGGCCTGTTCAAAAATGCGAGTTACGACTTGCCATCACTTAACAATCCACGTCTCGCGGGTGGTATGCATTGGAGCGGTGAAGAGTATTTGGAGTTTTTATCTGCCCTGAAAAAAGGACGACTGTTAAATGCCGCATCGATGACACAATTACTGACCGATCGTACAGCCAATGCCAAACTGGTGTATTCGCCCGCGGCGGCTTTGGGTGAAGTTTGGCATTACGGTTTTGGCTCCTGGCATGAATGTCAAAGCAGCAGTTTTAACTGTGCAGCAGCGATGCGTATTTCCAGTCCAGGCGCGTATGGCGCTTATCCTTACTGGGATAGAAATAAGTCCTATGTTGGCATACTCGCGCGTCAGGGAGATTTAGGGACGTTCACTAAAGGCGTCGCCGTTGAGCGGGCGATACGGCCTAAAGTTGAGGCTTGGTTGGCTTGCTCTGGCTGACTAACTTGAATGCAGATAAAACCTTTAATTGAATTATTAATTACATGTGTTTTATGAATCGCGATTACTAATAGTTTACTAATACCAGTACTGAGCGGCCTATATTCAGCTTTTAACTCTTAACTTAAGCAAAGGATTTTAATATTAAATAAAATTTTTAAAAAGATATTATTTTTAGTAAATTTATGTTTTAATTCAGAGAATTAAGTAACGCTAACTTCCTTTGAATTAGAGATAGATTCAACAATGACTGCCCAGCCGCCAACAGAAGAGCTGAAAACGATCCTCGTTGAAAGCCCACTTTTTCGACCCGAAGTCACCGCTGCATTGGGCAACAATTGGATGGGTGCTATTCGTCTGGCTCAACCTATTTCTTCTTCGTTGATTGCTGGCATTGCACTGGCCGTTGCTATAGCGCTGATTGCCTTCCTCAGTTTGGGCAGTATGACTAAGAGGGCTCGAGTTACCGGCATTACCGTACCGACCGGTGGTAATATCAGCGTCGCCGCGCCTAATGCTGGCGTATTAACCCAAAGTCACATTAAAGAAGGCGATGTCGTACAGGCAGGACAAGTTTTATTTACTTTGTCGACCCAAAGACAAAACAGTCAAGGTGAAATCACCGCTTTGATCGCCAATCAGCTGCGCTCCAGACAAGATACCTTGACGACGGAACAGCGCTTGCGCGAGAGTGCAACACAAGAAAGAAAGCTGGCTTTGCAGCAAAGGCTTGCCAATCTCCAAGTCGAATCAGAGCAAATCGATCAAGAGATCCAGCTTGCGAAACGTCGCTTAAATTTATCCCAGCAAAGTATCGATAAATTCCAAACGTTACAAAATAGCGGATATGTGTCGGCAGCGCAGACTCAGCAAAAAATCGAAGAAAATATCGACCTCTCGACACGGCTAGGTAGTCTCCAGCGCAATAAGACCCAGTTGCAGGCCACTCAGGTTAGCGTCCAATCAGAAATGAATACGTTAGCGAATAGTCTCGCGACCGAGTTAGCTCAATTAAATCGAGCAAAAGCCGGTTTGCAACAAGAAATCGCAGAAAATGATAACCGTCATTCCAGCCAAATCGTAGCGCCTCAATCAGGCATGGTCACCGCTATCACCAACCAAACCGGACAAAACATCAATGGCGGACAAGTGCTGGCCACGCTAATTCCTGTGATGGATACGAAAGATGCAAACGAGGGACAAGCCTTAGAAGTGCATCTGTATGCACCAAGCAAAACCGCAGGCTTTGTGAATGTTGGGCAGCAAGTCCTCATACGCTACAACGCCTACCCCTACCAAAAATTTGGTTTACAAGCAGGCACGGTGATCGATGTGAGCAAAACACCGTTTGCGCCCAACGAGTTACCTCAACATCTTGCTAGTACCATCTTAAGCAATGCGCAGCAAAACATCTTGGGCTTTAACAGCAATGAAGCTTTGTACCGCATCAAAGTTCAACTGAGGCAGCAAACCATCAACGCCTATGGACAAGCGCAAATCATCAAGCCCGACATGACTTTAGAGGCAGACGTGGTGCAGGATAGACGCAAGATTTGGGAATGGATTATTGAGCCTGTGTTGGCAGTAGCAAAAAATGCTGTTCCGTGAAAAAGATGACCAGATGCAAGTGATCAAAACTTGCCAAGATTTGCAAGTGAGTGAGCACAAACCCACTCACCGCAAAAAACCGTATACAGGTCACTACACCTTGTACGGAGGCAGTAAAGCCTATCGGTATAGGATCGATAGGTTCAACTTAACCAAGTATAGGAGTAACACAAAATGCGTTTCATTACAAATGATGAGCTGGTATTGGTGTCTGGAGGCGTTTCAATGGCGGATGGAGATGGGAGTCAGTCCAGCATAATTCCAAGTGTGTGGGCATTGATTGGTAGTTGGTTTTCTGGATTGAGTGGAGGATCAAGTGGCTCTAGCGGTACCGGTGCAGTAGAGCCAGCTATTCAAAGTATCACAATTAGTGCACCTAGATGGACAGAAGCTGATGAAATTAAATATCAAATTGAGCAAGGATTGGCAAATATTCCTAACAGTGCGAATTGTCAATTTAATTATCAAATTAATCCCAGTTCAAGTACGATCAGTGCGTCAGTTACTGCTTCTGTGACGCCAAGCGGAACGGCAGGAACTTCGCAGACTACGCAATCGGCGACTCGAACTTGGAACTGTAAAAAGCCATAAATTGAGTAATAAGTGACTGCTAATTAATTTTTTTGAGTCAAAGTTTTAGTCACGTGCTATGGATGACGAAGTTTTTAAATTTAGACTTCTAGAAGCATCTTTGCTTGATACGAAGATGCTTCTTAATACTGTTTTATGAAAAACAATTATTTTAAATGTCACATGATTTAATCGGATATCAAAATGAACTTTAGATTTGTTGAACTTTTATCTTTAATGATCTTGATGTTGCCTTTTACTATTCGTGCCGATCAAGCATCAAGAATTGAATTTGTTCGTAGTAAATTGGCTCAAAATGAAAGTGCCATACTGATTGAAAAGGGTGCACAAATTATCATTGTAGGTGAAATTACTCCAGCATTAGCAGTGGCGTTTAAGAAAGGCATTTTAGAGGATAAAGAAATTAAGCTTGTTCGAGTCGATTCTCCTGGGGGGGATGTGGAAAGTGCATTAGCTCTTGCAAAGCTTATGAAAAATAATCATTTGAGTTTGATTGTAGATGGTAGATGTTTTTCTGCTTGTGCTAATTATTTGTTCCCTGCTGCTGTAAGCAAAACCGTATTGCCGGGTTCACTTGTTGCGATACACGAAAAGACTTTTTGGTATTTTGACTCTAAACGATTACAAAAAGTGGCATATTTAACATCAGGCGTTACTTCCCTATCACTATCGTCGATGGCAGCCCGAATTGATTTCGAAAAAATAAGGCAAAAAGAAACAGCTTTTCTTAAAGAATTGGTGATCAACCAAGATCTTCATACTTCGTTTTTAAATTTTTTATCGAGTAGAGAAGAATTTCTTGGACGAGGGCAAATGCATCGAATGTTTTCTCCCATAAGTTGTCGCGAAATTCGTGTATGGGGATTAAATGAACATCAGCTTGCTTCTATGGGAGTCAAAGGAATTCGAAGCTTTTGGTTCCCAAGTAATGTCGAAGAAAAAAATATGCTCTATAAGTATTTTAAACTCCCGCTTGGCTCCATTTATTTTGGAGAAAGATCGGACTTGTTGAAGAGTTGCACGCTGAATAATTATTTGTATCGTAATCTATATGACGTAAATATTTGAGATGAGTATTTGCCATCAGAAATTTATGGAAGTGAAATGTGTACTTTGTTTTTACGGATACAAAATGAATGCTAGGAAACTTATTTTATCCATTCTTTGGGTCAAAAGAATTTAACCGATTTATACCGTCAAAAGTGGAGTATCACGGTAATTGTTGAAGGCTCGACTAAGAAATAGGAATCAGTTTTAATAATCAAGACAAAGTGTTCTATTTGGGCACTTTGTTTCTTAAATTCACACAAAATGAAATCACTAATCCTCTTTTTAGTATGTAATTTTTACATACTTGATTGTTATAGCTTAGAAGGCAAAGATTTACAGGTAAAAGCGCCATTAACCATAGAAGGAAATGTCGATAAAAAATTCTCAAAAAAGATACTAGCCTATGTGAAAGCTGGTGGCAGATCAATTATTGTTAATTCATATGGTGGGAATGCACTTTATGGACAAGAAATTGCCTTGTTTTTGATGAATAAGCGAGTATCTGTGACGGTCGATAAATACTGTTTTTCTGCTTGTGCAAATTATTTATTTTTGTCTGGATATCAGAAAAATATACGTGAAGGCTCGATACTTGGGTTTCATGGTGCATTTGATCCAAATGCCTTGTCAGCGTCAATGTTAGATAAAAAGAATAGAGGAAATAGGAGCATAGAGTTATTGGTTTCGAATGAAAAGAAATTCCGAAAAGAAATTGGAATAGATTTGGGTTTCTTAAATCGCTCATTTGATTTGGTAAAAAATGACAATAATTTTTATGAAGTAACAGTTTTTGGAAAACAAACTGTACGGAAAGTATTTCCAGTCGAGCAGAAGCAGGAATCTGCTGAATTTATTGCAGACTTCTTAGCGCTAAATCCTAAGGGGAAGTGGAGTGTACGTTTATTTAACGAGGCAGCATTAAAAAGTGTCTACTTTCCTAGCAAGGAATCGTTAATAAATTACGGTGTATCAGGTATCGAAAATTATCCATACCCTAAGAGCCAAAAAGACCTTGATGATATGGCGAAACGACTTGATTCGGAATTGAAGATTGTGGGGGAATTTAAAACTTTCGAAGAAGAAAAGAAATAATGTTTTCAATTCTCCAAACCGAATCCTCAGAATGCGGCCTTGCCTGCCTGGCTATGGTCGCTAGCCATTTTGGTCATCACACTGATTTGGCCGATTTACGCCGTCAATTCTCCATCAGCTTAAAAGGTGCAACGCTGGCGCAATTGATGCGGCATGCCTCTGCTATGCATCTTAATTCTCGTCCATTGCGATTGGAACTCGATGAAATGGCAGAGTTAGCTTTGCCCTGTATTTTGCACTGGAATTTGAATCACTTTGTGGTGCTCAAAAAGCTCAAAAAAGATCTGCGTGGTCGCATCACTTTGATCTTGCTCGACCCAGCGGTGGGTGAGCGTAAAGTCTCTTTGGAAGAGGCTTCTCAGCATTTCACCGGCGTGGCATTAGAGTTGAGCCCTAGTCCTGAATTCAAAGCCAAGGACGAGCGTAAGCAAGTTAATTTGCGTGATCTGACGGGGCCGATTATCGGATTGCGTCGTGCGATTGTGCAAGTGCTTGCTTTGGCATTTGCCTTGGAGATTTTTGCGATTGTTGCACCTTTGTTTAATCAGTTTGTGATTGATGATGTGATTGTCAGCGGTGATCGCGAGTTGTTAGTTGTTCTGGTATTTGGCTTCGCATTATTGATGGTGACGCAGACTGCAATTGGTCTGGCGCGTAGTTGGTTTTTGATGCGCTGGAGTATGGATGTGAGTATGCAATGGTCGGCGCGCGTGTTGGCACATCTGGTGCGTTTACCTGTCAGTTATTTTGAAAAGCGACATTTGGGCGATGTGGTTTCACGTTTTGGTAGCATAGGTGCGATTCAAGGCACTTTAACCAGTATGTTTTTGGAAACCGCTTTAGACGGTTTAATGGTGCTCATGGCACTCGGCATGATGGTGATGTATAGCGTGAAGCTAACTTTGCTGGTGGTAGCCGCGGTGTTTATTTATGCGTTGTTGCGCTGGGCGTTTTATCAACCGTTTCGCGAAGCATCACAAGAGCGTCTGGTTTTATCAGCAAAAGAAAGTAGTCACTTTTTAGAAACGATGCGCGCGATCACGCCTTTGAAATTATTTGGACGAGAAACCGAGCGTTTAGCGCGTTGGCAAAATTTAAAAATAGACGTGCAGAATCGCGATATTAAAACGCAGAAGATGTCGATACTGTTTAGCGTAAGTAATACCTTTATCTTTGGTATTCAGGGCTTGTTATTGTTTTATATCGGTGCGGGATTAGTGATGCAGAACGCACTCACGGTCGGTATGTTGATGGCATTTTCTAGTTATGCGGGTACCTTTACAGGCCGTATTTCTAACTTAATTGGCTTGTTTGTCAGTTACAAAATGCTGAGTATGCACAGCGAACGTCTGGCAGATATTGTGTTGGAAGAGGCAGAAAAAGAGTCGCTTGTAGAGACCGATGTGTCGAGAATACAGACGAGTATCACAATAAAGAATGTCAAATTTCGTTATGCTGATGGTGAGCCTTGGGTATTGAATGGGGTGGACTTAACGATCCCTGCAGGACAAAGCATCGCTTTAGTTGGGCCTTCTGGCTGCGGTAAAACGACTTTGTGCAAGATCATCTTAGGCTTGTTAAAACCAACCGAGGGTGAAGTCTTGATCGATAATATCCCGATCACGCAACTTGGTTTAAAGACCTACCGTCAGTTAGTCGGAACCGTGATGCAAGAGGATGTTTTGCTGGCGGGATCGATCAGCGACAATATCGCTTTTTTTGATAGTCATAGTAATCAGACGCAGGTCGAGCAATGCGCACAAGCCGCTGCGATTCATCACGATATCGTGACCATGCCTATGGGTTATCAGACCTTGGTCGGTGATATGGGAAGTAGCTTATCCGGTGGGCAAAAGCAACGGGTTTTATTAGCCCGGGCTTTGTATAAACAACCTAGAATTCTCGCGCTGGATGAAGCGACTAGTCACCTCGATATTGAGAATGAAAACAAGGTAAATCAGGCGCTGGCGCAATTGTCTTTAACGCGCATTATGGTGGCGCACAGACCGGAAACAATTAATGCCGCCGAGCGTGTTGTGATGTTGAAAGAGGGACGTGCAATTGAAGTTCGTGCTACTGTGAATTTGGACGCGGCGACGGTTTGTAGTGAGTTAGTCGCCTAGATTGCTGGGTCTGCTTTATTTGGAAGTGGGCAGTCTAACGAATTTGCTGCTCTTTGTTCATGATCCTACTCACGATTGATAGCGTTCATTCTGCCTGTCTAAAAAACGACCATTTCGTTTGGCGCTGACCTCACCATCTGCCAGAGCAATCGCACCATTCACTAGTACCCAATGAATGCCAGTGGCAGCTTGTTTAGGTGAAGCAAAAGTGGCTTGGTCAGAGATCGTGGCTGGATCAAATACCACCAGATCTGCCCAGCAATTGAGCGCGATCCGTCCGCGTCGTTTTAAACCGAAATGATCGGCGGAGAGTGTGGTCATGCGGCGTACCGCTTCGGCTAGGGTGAATAATTTTTTCTCACGACTGTAGTGACCTAACACACGTGGGAATGCTCCCCATAGACGTGGGTGTGGATGGCTGTCATGTGGTAACCCATCCGAACCTATCATCGTATGTGGATAGCTTAAAACACGTTCTACGTCATCTTCACGCATTTGAAAATACACCGCACCGGCAGGATGTAAGCGTCGTGCAGCTTCTTTTTGATCGACCTGCCATTCGGCTGCGATGTCTGCCAAATCACGTCCTTGCATTTCTGGATACGGCTGTGAAAAGCTGATCATGATGCGGATCACGCCATCAACATAATCGGGATCAAGTACCGTGGAGCCTGCGGTGTAGGGATAGGCGTCGAGGCCGACTGCTTGCGTTTTTCGACGTTCGGTAACATAGGCCAAGGTTTCTGTGGTGCGTCCCCAGTTCGCGGGTCCTGCGCATTTGTGATGCGATAGGATGACGGGTAATTGCGCTTCTTTACCCGCGTCACATGCTTCGGCTAAGGCATCGAGTACGCCATTGTATTCGTCGCGAATATGCGAGGTGTACACGCCACCTGCGGCCGCACTGATTTTGGCTAAGGCGATGACTTCAGTATTGTCCGCCGCTTTGCTAGTCTGATAGAACAAGCCGGAGCTAAACCCCAAAGCGCCGGCATGCATGCCTTCGGCTAACAGGTCTTGCATGACTTTGATTTCTTCGGCATTCGCACCGCGATTCAGATCGGCGACGGCATTCACGCGTAGAGTTGAATGTCCAATTAACATGCCGACGTTGACTGCTGGCTGTGCTTGCTTCACGGCCTTGGCATAGTCTTGAACGCTAGGGTAGCGGTAATCTTTTTGCGTTCCAATTAAGCTTAACGGTGCGGGCGGTATTTTATTTGCGAGCCATGGTGACAAGCTGATGCCGCAGTTGCCGGTGATGACGGTGGTCACGCCTTGCGTCAGTTTTGGTAGCATCGTTGGCGCATCCAAAACTTCTCTGTCGTCGTGGGTGTGGACGTCAATGAAGCCGGGGGCAACCGCCAAGCCAGTAGCATCGAGAATTTCATAGCCATCCAAACTGAGCGCTGGTGCAATCGCAACGATCTTTTGATCGGCGATCGCGATGTCTGCACGATACGGCGCAGTGCCGCTGCCATCGATGACGTCAGCGTTGCGGATGATGATGTCGAAGGTTGGCTTAGTCATGGCTGTTGTAGGACGGGTGTAGCCCGCGCTGTAGTTAATAAAGTTCGGCGGCGCGGGTTTTACCCGCACCACAGTTTAGAAAAAAGTATTGATGGCGGATTGCACTTGGTAATCATCATCGATTACCAAAATCACAGGCCATTTATCAAAGGTTGTGCACGGATGTGATATGCCACAAGCAATCAGATCGCCGACTTGCAGAGTTTCGCAGATTGGACTGTCTTTCGGGAAGCGTAAATACGCGTGCTGATCATTCATTTTTTCGATCTTGCAGCCTGCGGGTAAATCGAGTGGCGCGGATGTGCTGCCAGGTCGGTGCGTTTGTACTGGAAAAGGCAAATCGATATCGTAAGAGGCATCGCGTTTGCCCATGGTCAGAATAGCGAGATCTGGCTCAGGGCGCGATTGCACCATGCTCCAGACTTCTAAGGCCGGACGGAGATTGTCAACTTCAACCACGCTTTCACGCGACTGCATCTCGTGCAGTAAGTGATTGTAGAAGCCATGGTCATGCGTCACATAGCAGCCACTACGTAGTATCGAAGTGACAGGGCGCGAGAGCTGCAAAGTTTGCTCAAAACCACGCCCAACCAAATCAAAATACGCTGAACCGCCAGCCGATAACAAGATATGCTCGCCGCCAAATAAACCCTCTGTATCGGCCTGCTGCGTGAGTGTGATCAAATCATTGATAAACGCTTTGACGGCGACCAAATCTTGATCTCTGTGCTTGCCGACTAATAGACCTTCGTAACCCTCTATACCTGCCAGTTGTAAATAAGGGCTTTGGTGAATCGCACGTGCGACAGCTAAGGCATCTGCCTGGCTACGGCAGCCAGTACGACCGCCAGCGAAGCCTAACTCGACCAACAGGGGAAGAGGGCGATCTAAGCCCGCCGCTTGGACTTGCTCGGCCATGCGTTGCACGCCATCAAGCGAATCAGTGAGTGCGAAAAATTCAAAAGCAGCATCAGCTTTCATTAACGCCAGTACTGCTTGTGTATCACTGCGACTGATGAGTTGATTTGCCAGCAGCACGCGTCTTACGCCAAAACGATGAGCGATCAAAGTTTGGTTGACAGTAGCGAGCGTAATTCCCCAAGCGCCATTTTTTAATTGCATGTCAAAAAGCTGTGGCGACATCGTGGTCTTACCATGAGGAGCGAGCACGACTTTCATGGTGTCGCAGAATTTTTTCATCCATTGCAGATTGTGTTGTAAGGCTGATTGTTTCAGCACAGCGACCGGAAAACTGGTGTCGGCGTTCAACACGTTCCATTGTTGTTGGGCGATGTTTTGTTGTTGCAAAGGCTGGGTTAATGCTAGGCCTTTGGTGCCGGGTAACAAGGTTTGCTGAGCTAGTGTGCTGAGATTTAACATGATGCTTACATAAAAAATGAGAGAGATTATTTCCAACTACTGATTTTGTGCCCTTTGAGCGCATAGAACAAGATCATCGCATAACAAGGCAACATCACCCAGTAAGCGTTTTGTGCACCGCTGCTATCGGAGAAGTGACCGTAAGCCATAGGCAAAATCGCACCGCCTGCAATACCCATAATCAGCAAGGCAGAACCTGCCGCAGTGTATTTGCCTAAACCTTCGAGCGCGAGAGGCCAAACCGCAGGCCAGACCAGCGCGTTGGCGAAGCCCAACATGGCAAGGAACATCACCGAATTTGGTACCACTGGAACTCCAGTCCAGCCGACTAAGGCTTGTGCAATACCGCTATCTGCGGATGAACTATTGATGACACCAAGGACAAAAATCAAACCGCATACCGCCGACAAAATAAGCGCATTTTTTTGCGATAAGAACTTTGGAATTGCGACTGCGCCCAGCAAATAACCCAAAACCATAAAACCCATAGTATATGAAGTGAGTTTCAAAAAGTGTTGCACACCCAGATGTTGTCCATACAGACCAATCGTGTCGCCCGCGATGACTTCGACACCGACATATGCGAATAAGGTGAGCGCACCCAAAACTAACTGTGGAAATTGCAGAACCCCAAAGCGAGTTGTGCTGCTTTGATCTTCGTCTTGTAAATCCAAATCAGGCAAAGAAGAAAAATGGATGATCGCCATAAAGATCACCAAACCGATTGCCATTACGATATAGGGGGTCACTAGGCGTGATGCTAGGTCAGCACGCAAAGCATCACGCGCGATTTGATCCATGGCTGCCAGTGCAGCGGTGGAAGTTGAGGATTGATCGATACCAGACAGAATCAACGCAGTGAAGACCATAGGCACCACGATGCCCGCGCCCTTATTGAACAAACCCATAATACTGATACGCATCGCTGCACTCTCGCGTGAACCTATGCAAACGATGTAAGGATTAATCGCGGTTTGCATTAAGGTCATACCGGTTGCGAGTGTGAATAATGCGAGTAAAAACAGACCGTAGTAACTGGTTTTTGCTGCAGGAATAAACATCAAAGCACCTACAGCCATGACACCGAGACTGGCGGTCATACCGTTTTTGTAGCCTATGCGGCTGAGCACAGCGGCTGATGGTAGTGCCATCACTGTGTAGGCGATGTAGAAGGCGAACGTGACCCAGAGCGCTTGGAAATCGTTGAGGTTACAAACGATTTTGAGGAAGGGGATGAGTGAGCCGTTGAGCCAGGTAACGAAGCCTAGGATGAAGAAGAGTAGGGCGATGAAGAACATGGCGACTACGACTTGCTTTTTGGATTGTGATGCTGGTGCGTTGTTGGTCATGGTTTTTCCGTTTTTTGTCTATTGCTCTCGGTGAGTTGAGAGTGTCTCTTTTGGTTTGTTTGAATCTTATTTCTCTTTATCGTTTGTTTTGACTTTGTTGCTGTCTTCTCTGTTGCTCGTCGTTTAGTAGGTCGGGGGTAGCCCGACAGCTAGTTACCTTTTTTGCTTCGCAAAAAAAGGTAACCCAAAAAAGGCGACCACTCTGCCACTGGCCTTCGGCTTCCCAATTGTGCGGGACAAAAAATGGGAAAGTGTTGAAACTTGCCTTCGGCTCAGACAGCAACACTTTCTTTATCCATTTTCTGTCCCGCAAAATTGGCAGTGTCAGAAGTGGATAAAGATCAAAATCAACTACAACACCAAAAGCAACAGCAACAGCAAAACAATCAGTACCGACGGACGTTTATTCTTCTAATAGCAGTTGTTGGTCGTTGTTTTTGATTTTGTTTTTGACCCACCCCCGTTAGAGACGATGTAATTTGTGCTTCACAGAAAATGGATAAGAAAGTGTCGTTGTCTGAGCGTAGCGAGTTTCGACACTTTCCCATTTTTTGTGAAGCACAAATTATGCTGAAGCGTAGCGTAAGCACCCGTAGGGCGAGTCTACGGTCGCCTTTTTTGGATTACCTTTTTTGGCGAAGCAAAAAAGGTAATTGGCTGTCGGGCCACACCCGACCAATAGACCAATCAGCAAAACCAAAACGTAAATGAAGTAACCAACTATTCAATCAATCAAAAAAAACACACAAACAAAACAAAAAACCTAAATCTCCTCCTGCGTCAACTCCCGAGCAAATACCTGATTCCCAGCCATCAATCCCCCATCCACAGGCAACACCACCCCAGTAATCACTCGAGCTGCATCTGAAGCCAGAAACATCACCGCATCAGCAATATCCTCAGGCGTCGCAAAATCCCGCAGCGGATACCACTTCTTCAAATCCTCAAATACTTGCGGATTCTTGTCCGCACGGGCTTGCCAAGCTTGGGTCTTTACCGTGCCAGGGCAAACCATATTCGCTCTTATGCCAAACTTGCCGAACTCCATCGCCAGTGCTTTGGTATAGCTGATCAAACCGGCTTTCGCAACGCTATACGCAGGATGGCCAAACGAAGTCATGCCATTGACGCTGCCGATAATCACGATGTTGCCTTTGCCAGCTTGTTGCATTCCGGCGCGGACTGCTTCGACAGTATGGAAGGTCCCATTCAGATTGAGATCCATATCTAGCTTCCAGCTTTCTTCGGTCGTGCTTTGTAGCGTCAAAGCCTGCGCTGCGCCAGCGTTAGCGACTAAGACATTTACCTCGCCGTGTGTTGCTACTACGGTGCTTAGAGCTAGTTTGAGCTGGCTGGCATTAGTGATATCGGCTACCACCGCACTGCACTTATCCGCGCCTAGTTGTGCGACCAATTCGTCTAATTGCGTCGCTTCGCGGTCTTGCGCAAAGACGTGATCTCCAGCATTCACAAACGCCTGGCAGAGTGCGCGACCGATGCCGCCGCAGGCGCCGGTGATGAGGATATTGCGTGCCACTTTAGTTGTCATTTACGTGTTTCCCTTTAAAGTCTTGGCCAGATGATCGAGCTGATATTGCGGTAACAAGCCATAGTTGTAAAACGCAAAATCCTTGATGCCTAATGCTTGTATGCCAGCGATCGCAGCGCCTAATTCCGCACCTTGATTCAAGTCAGGCAGACCTGGTCGTAATATGGCACGTACTTTTTCTGGATTACCGATTTGACGTAGACTTTCCCAGGCGTCGGCAATTGCACGATTGGCGTTAGGTTCGTAGAAAGGGATTTCGATATAGTCTGCCACTTCGGATAGAGCCTTAAGATCACTGCCTTCTGTCCAGCAAGCAGAAGTGGGTCTTTGTACCGTCGGGATGACGGCGAGTTGACAGCTCGCTGGAATCGCTGCGCGAATTTCCGTAACTAATTGGGTGACACGATCCTGACGCAGGCAAATAAATGCCAGCAAATCTGCATCGCTTAACAGATCTGATTGCGTCCAACTAGCCGCTTGATCTGCGTTGGCATCGGCGGGTAAAGCCAGATAGTTTTTAATGTTGTCTTGAATACGTGTTTGCAATGCATCGATGTGTATGTCTTTTTCTTTTGCCGCAGTTTTGCAAGCATCACAAAAACACATGCCTAACATATTGTCTAACCAAGCGTTCGTGGCGACTTGAGCGAACTCGTGATGATAGCCATGGCCATACGGTTGCCAACCTGGCGATTCCAACACAATACTACTGAGTGCATGTTGATGGGTGAGATCTGCGCATAGATTGACAGCGTAGTCGAACACATCTGACTGCATGGGGCATAGGCTATACACGTAGCCATCACCAAACGCATTTTTTACGGTGTATTCGGGAAAAGCGATACCGAGACGGGTGTTATGCAAGAGCACCGTCCAGCCATGCACTTTGACTCTGCCATCGCTTAATAGCGCTGGTAATATTCCGCGAATCGAATCATCGCTATGCGCTTGTGGCTTGATGTCGCCATAACGGCTCAAATCAGGATCGAAGTAGGTGACACCATCTTCAGGAAAGATGACACAGGGTGGCTTTTTTGCATGTGGACGGATAAATTTACCAGCATGATAAGCAGTCGCCAAAGTGACATCGGTGATGCCCATGGCGAGCACTTCGTCAACAAATCGCGTAACGCCGATGTCGGCGATATCCCATGCGTAAGTGTAGAGTGAGCGGTAAGCTGGCATTGTTATGGCATCCTTGAAAAAAACGCTAGTGCTACAACACGATAGGGTGCATTGCCCTTACCGTATTCCAAAAAACTGACTTATTCAGTTCAGGTTTATCTCGAATTTGATCCTTCGACCGTCCTGAATAAATTCCAATAAAATTAGATTGCAACTCCCGTCTCCCTCAAACGGGAGACGGGATGTCATCGTATTAATTTTATTCTTTTAAGCTGGTTTGTACGCAGTCACTTCTATCTCCACTTTACAATCCACCATCATCGCTGATTGCACACAAGAACGTGCGGGTGGATGCTCACCAAAATATTCTGTATAAATGCGATTGAAAGTCCAGAAGTCGCGCGTATCATCTAACCAAACGCAGACTTTAACGACGTCGCTCAATTCGCAGCCAGCTAAAGCCAGCACTTTTTTTACATTTTCCATAGTGCGACGAGTTTGTGATTCTATGCCGCCCGTTTCGATTTCACCGTTTTCTTTCATCGCGACTTGACCTGAGCAAAATACAAAATCACCCGCGCGTACTGCAGGTGAAAATGGCAAGCGTTGGCCGCCAGCGCCAGAGGGGATATTGCCGAAGCGGGTGATGTCTTTAGTCATGGTGTACTCGTAAAAAATATTATTGTTGGAGCTGAACAGTGGTTGAAACAAAGCATACTTGTCTCGCACTGGAGTGTCGTATGGGTAAATTCCCTAATTTACTTTATTTATTTGATCAAGCCGCGTGCGGTCGCCACCAGGATTGCGCCTTGTCCAGCCAGATGCGCTTGCGTTTCATCCGATACGACGGTGATTTTTCCAGAGAAATAATCATCGTTCTTAATCAAAATTGCCAATGCTTCTTTCATGATCGGCTTACCGCAAATCACGACAGGCGTGCCTGGCATCATCTTGATTGCGGTGCTGTTTTTTAAGGTCAATAGATCGGCACCGAGGATGGCGCCGAGTAAGAAATTGGCGCGGTCATTGCGTTCGTAAATGGTGAATTGATCGAGAGTGCGGACATTGAAACAAGTTCGGCCGAGGCCGATAGTTTGCGCCGATTGTGCGCCCGCTAATAACATTTCTTCGCTGATGGATGTGGCAAACTGTGAATCTAACGACTGCGCCAAAATCGTATTGTGCGTGATCACATACATCAGTTCACCCGCCAAGGTAGTGACGCAGCCAGTGATGCGATTCTTGTCGTCTATACAGACAAATTTAGAATGTGAACCTGGCATCACCATCATCGCCGGACCCGTGATCGCCATTTGTTCGATCACGCTCATGACTTCGACTTCTTCGCCGCGCATCATGTCCATCGCTTCGCAATTATGCAGGCCGATGTTGTCGACCACATTGCGGACACCGGGTACAAACCAAATTGGCTTGGCAAAGACTTCTGGTATCGTCACTGATACCATGCCGCGCGCTAATTGTTGTAAACCAGCGGGAGCTAAGACATGCGGTAATTCAAACAAGCCAACGTTTGAGCTGATCATGCCCGAGCCTATGACTAGATCGATTTGCTCTTCTGTCACTTGGGCGGCGGCCAGTGTTTTGGTAATCGTATCGCGCACGCCGTTTTGTAGTTTTTCGCGGCTGCCGGTAATCGCGGTATCGCGCACGCCGACTTCGCATGCTTGATGTGCCAATACTTCGCCGTTTTGCCACAGCGTTACGCGGGTATTGGTCGTGCCTGTATCGATAGTAATAATATGAGTCATGTCAAATAAGACCTAAGTGAAATTTTGGGTGACGCACGGAAGAAGTCAATTTGAGTCTATGTTAGCGTGCACAAGTGTCCCATTGATTGTTTGTGTGTAAAAAGCGAACGCTAAATATGAACCCAATTGAACGCGGCGGTTCAAGCCGACCTCGACAGATTGATCGCAGCTTAACGGGCTAGGGCGAGCTGAGCAAGCGAGGAATATTTGAGATGTCATTAAAAAATATTTAAGGAGAAAATTTTAATTTACTGATTGGTTTGATAATTTCTTATGTTTATCTAGACAAATTTACGCCTGATATGTGAAACACTTTTTTCAAGATCGAAATTTTATGATCAAAATGTTAGCACTATTGGGGATAACTTAGGCTGTATTAGCACAACAATTAAATTTCAATCGTTCATTAAGTTTTATTAAATGAACTTCTGATATGGTATCGTTTTTCAATGAGGGTACTATGTCCAAACGTCTTCCACCACTAAACGCATTAAAGGTTTTTGAAGTCGCCGCGCGACGCTTGAACTTCACGCGTGCGGCGGAAGAATTGCATGTAACGAATGCCGCCGTCAGTCATCAGATTAAATTGCTCGAAGATTTTCTCGGCTTGGACTTATTTCAGCGCAGTAATAATGTTTTGAAACTGACCGAAGCGGGCGAACGCTATTTGCCGCGCATACGCGAAGGTTTCAAAATTTTTCAGCAAGCGACCGATACCCTGCTCAATGATAATAATGTCTTGTTGCGAGTCGGTGTGCCGCCTTCATTTGGTTCCAAATGGTTGGTGCCGCGTCTATATCGTTTCTTAAATCGCCATCCGCAAGTGCGCGTTGAAATCGTGTCTGAGGTTGATCGCAGTTATCGCGATTGCGATATTTCGATTGATTTTCGGCGTACCCAATTTGCTGATTTCCGGATTGAACCTTTCATCGCGACCGAAGTATTTCCAGTCTGCAGTCCGGCGATCGCTAAGGCGATGACCACACCAGCAGACTTGAGCAAACAAACTTTGTTGCACGAAGTGAGCGCCATGAATGACCCTGATTATCCTAGCTGGCAATCTTGGTTTTCGACCTTAGGTGTGAACGATAAAGATGTGCGCAAAGGACCCTTATTCACACTAGCGTTGATGGCCTTGCAAGCAGCGATAGATGGACAGGGCGTCGCTCTCGGGCAATCCTTATTGGTCGAATACGATATTGCTGCCGGACGTTTGGTACGCCCGTTTAATGTAGAGACGCCACTGCGCCTTGATTACTATTTAATTTATGCCGCGGACATGAAAGAAAACACTGCCTTCCTCGCTTTTCATCAATGGCTGATCAGCGAAGCGCAGGCGCGTTAAGGCTAGACAGGTGTTGTGATGCCCTTATTTCAAAAAGATGTGCTGTTGTTGAGCAGTGAAAAAGTTTTACTTGAAACTTTTGGCGTAGGTGTTCCCAAGGATCAGTTACGGCAAGAACTGTGTTCAAGAATTTTGGATGTGAGTTTTTCTAAAGCGTCTGCGGTACACCGTTGTGTGGTATTCGCTTTGCCAAAGAGCACAGACAAGAATTCTGTGTCGCAAGCGCAATTCGAAGAGCTCGCTTTTTTCGGTGATAGCCAGCACTGTTTAGATCTGGCACTCGCTTGCGCAAAACAGGCAGAGAAAATTATTGTGATAGGCACGCGTTCACGTGAAAACGTTTCGCGTATGACCCAGCACTATGTGCATCGCTTGTGTGGCCCTCAAGTTTCAATCTTGAAAAGGCTGGACGTTTAGTTTCCTTTGACGAGCACGGAAAAAATCTCGCTGTTGGTATTTCGTGTTTGCCTTTACAGTTTTAAGACTCTCCACACACTTTAATTTGAATTCCATCATGTCTGCATCTATGTCCTCTATATTTACACTAAGACTCATGCAAGCAGCAATGGATGCCGCATTTGCTACCAGCGTCTCTTTGCCAATTAGTGCGTATGCCGCAGCAGTCGGCAATCTGCACCAGATTGAAGCACCCGCCAACATCAGCAGCGTCAAGATAAGCACTGACAAAGGTCATTTATTGGAAATCAGTTTGCTGCGTCCGGACATGTTTCGCGTATGGGCTGGCAGCGAAGGCAAGTTGCTCGGCGCTGGTGATAAAGCCGCACCGATTGTACTGAAAAAAGATTATGCCAAAGTTGATTATCAGCTCAGTGATAAGGGTGACTATCAATTATTGCAAACCACTAAAATGGCTTTGCGTATTTACAAAAAGCCCTTGCGTTTAGCATTGTATAAAGCCGATAACAAGACTTTGTTGTGGCAAGAAATGCAGTCACTCGATATCGCGGAGAAAAGCAGTTTTCAAACCTTATCAACCACACCGGATGAAGTATTCTTTGGCGGTGGTCAACAAAATGGTAGCTATGCTTTTAAAGGAAAGAGTCTGGAAGTGTCTTACTCTGGCGGCTGGGAAGAAAACGACAGACCGAGTCCCGCACCGTTTTACATGAGTAACAAAGGCTATGGTGTGCTACGCAATACTTGGAGCAATGGCAGTTACGATTTCCGCGCCAACGACTTCATTACCACCAGTCACAATGAAAAACGTTTTGATGCCTACTACTTTGTCGGCGAGAACATCAAAGACGTGTTGAATGCTTACACCGAGCTGACCGGACGCGCAAAAATTTTGCCGCGTTGGGCCTATGAATATGGTGATGCAGATTGTTATAACGACGGCGATAATATTAAGAAACCGGGCACTGTGCCAAAAGGCTGGAGCGATGGTCCGACTGGCAAAACCCCGGACGTAGTCCTATCTGTCGCAGCGAAATATCGTGAGCACGATATGCCTGGTGGTTGGATTTTGCCGAATGATGGTTATGGCTGCGGCTATACCGATCTCGAAGGCGTGGTCTCTGGTTTGAAAAAATATGGCTTTCGCACTGGCCTCTGGACAGAAAACGGTGTCGATAAAATTAAATGGGAAGTCGGCACCGCCGGTACCCGCGCACAAAAACTTGATGTAGCCTGGACCGGCGCTGGCTATCAATTCGCACTTGATGCAAACCAAGCCGCAGCGCAGGGCATTTTAGACAATTCCAATTCGCGTCCTTTCTTATGGACGGTGATGGGCTGGGCCGGGATGCAACGCTATGCAGTGACATGGACGGGTGATCAAAGCGGTAGCTGGGATTATATACGCTGGCATATTCCAACCCTGATTGGTTCTGGCTTGTCGGGACAAGCTTACGCGACGGGTGACGTCGATGGCATCTTTGGCGGCAGTCCAGAAACCTTTACGCGTGATCTGCAGTGGAAAACTTTTACGCCAGTGTTAATGGGCATGTCAGGCTGGTCGCAAAATTCACGCAAACATCCTTGGGCATTTGATGAGCCGTATCGCAGTATTAATCGTGACTATCTGAAACTCAAAATGCGCTTGATGCCGTATATGTACACATTGGCGCAAGAAGCAGAACAAACAGGGGCGCCGCTGGTGCGTGGTTTGATGTGGGATCACCCGCAAGATGCGAACGCAAATAACGAGGCCTACAAATATCAATTTTTCTTAGGTAAAGACTTGCTGATTGCACCTGTGTATCGCAGCCAGGCGGCGAGCAAGGGCTGGCGTAAGGGAATCTATTTGCCACAAGGCCAATGGATAGATTATGCCGATGGGCGGGTATTAGATGTGGGCGCACAGGGTAAAGTGATTGACTATCAAGTGACTTTGGATCGCTTGCCCGTGTTCGTGCGTGCTGGGGCGATTTTGCCTATGTATCCTAGTGCCTTGTACGATGGTCAGGTCGCCAAAGACGTTCTTACTTGGGATATTTATCCGCAGGGTGATTCGACCTATACCTTGTACGAAGATGATGGCGAAACACGTCAATACCAACAAGGTGAAAAGAGTACACAGTCTTTACGAGTGATTGCACCAAGTGGAAAAGCGGGTGACATTACGCTGCAATTGGATGGGGTGCAAGGTCAGTATCAAGGTATAGAAAAAAACCGCGTACAAGAATTTCAAATTCACACGCGAGTGAAACCGCAACAAGTATTTTTGCAAGGGCAAAATGTAGTCGAAGCCAAATCGCGCGCAGAATTTGATGCGACAAGTACAGTTGGTACGTGGTTTTACGACGCAACCCAAAAGTATGGCGTGGTGTATTTTAAGACGGCTAAGCTCGATATACGGCAAGCAGTACAAGTGCGTCTGGCGATAGCTGCGAATGCGAGCCTCGTGGCGACAGTGGACTATCCTGCCGCACCGGCAAGCGGTGATGTGGTGGCGGCAGATACTTTGATTGTACTTAATCGCCCTGCCGAAGAACCCGGTCATCCTTTGGAAAACGCATTCGATGGCAAACCTGGCACTTGGTTTAGAACGCTGCGTGATCAATCGCAAAAGACAGGCGCACATGAATTCACCCTAGCATTGGGTGAGCGCCGCATGATCAAAGGTTTTGAAATCGCGCCGCGTAATGATAAACATTGGGAAGCGGGTCAGGTCAAAGACTTTGAAATTTATATGGCCGACAGTAATGGTGAATGGGCTAAGCCCGTGTTCTCCGGACGTTTGAAAAAACAAGAAGGCAAGCAGAGAGTTGAGTTCGCCGCGAAAGCCGGGCGCCTATTTAAATTCCGCATTTTGAGCACGCATGATCAGGATGAAGACGGCAATGCGCAAGATCCTATGGTCTTGACCAGTAACGATGCGGTAAATACACCCCGCGCTTACAACGCTTTCACGCCTCTGGCAGTGCCACCGATTACGATTTCTGAGTTTGCATTATTGGAACAACAGACCCCCGATCTGCCACCATTGCAATTGTCTTTATCGGATCAAATTGCGCTGCCATCCAAAGCCATGCAAAAGCAAAGCAATGTGTTGAAAGATAAAGTGAACAGCAAAAAGCCAAGTAACGCCGAAGGCATGATGCAAATGAATGGCCTGAAATTCCGTAAAGGTCTGGGCGTGACTGACGCCAGCGACATCATATATCGTTTGCAAGGCAGTTGGCAAACTTTCCGTGCTGATGTCGGCATTGATGATGCCTGCCGTCAAAATGGCGGCTTGCAATTCCAAGTCTATGGCGATGGTCGTTTATTGTTTGATAGCGGTCTTATCGTCGCTCCCGCGGTGGTTAAACCCGAGCTGGATATTCGTGGAGTAGAGGTTTTACGCCTAACTACTACCGGCGTGAAGAAGAAAGCTGGTGCGGCGGTTTGCGCAAACTGGGCGAATGCTACAGTGATAGGATTTCGTGGAGATAAAGTAGGTCAGTAGACTAGAGAACAATTCGTTACAAAAAATGCCGCTCAGTTCGACATGAAACTGCGCGGCATTTTGCTATGTGAATTATGGATTACTAATTTTGCTGATACTAATAAACTGCACTTTAGGATCGGGTTCCGGCGTCAAGGTGAAAGCGATGAGCAAGCTGCCGTTTTCGCCCTTGATTTCAAAGTTACCACGCAGTTGATTTTCTGCGCGGATAGCACCGACGCTAAGCACTTTTCCTATGCCGTCAAAATGCCTTTTACTTTCTGCGATGCGGTCTTCACGTGAATAATCGAGGAAGAAATTGTCAGCCGCAATCGCATTTCCCAATGCCACATTCCAGTGCTGAATTAGTTCTACTACTTGCTGCTGACGCTGTAATAGTATGCCTGGTGCTTGCACGCTGCGTCCCGGAAGCTTGGCTTTTTCTATCAGTAAGTTGAGCGCTTTTCCAGTCAAACCGTATACCGGACCGTAACGTAAATTGCTAAAAGCGATAACGGCAATCCCATGATCCGGTGCGAAGTAAAATTGACTACCGTAGCCAGGTAAGCCACCGCCGTGACCAACCGTAATCACATTTTGACCGTCGCGTGTTGAGCGTAGTCCGTAGGCATAAGAGACGAAGCGAGGATTCGGTGTGACGCCATCTAACAGGGTCGATTTTGTTTGCATGCCTGCGAAAATCTGTGCTTGCTGCATCTCACGCAGGCTGGCGCGTTTGACGGGCGCATTATCAAGCTCATTACGCGCAGGCCATGCAGACAAATGAAAGGCAGTGTACAAGGCAAAATCTTCTATGGTCGTGATTAAACCGCCCATTGCTGCAGCGTCGCCGTCGTGCAAAATCGGCTCGGTTTCCCATTGATTGTTGCGCCATTGATAGCCCAGTGCAAATTGGTCGGCGCGTGCTTTACTGTATTCCCAAATTGTGTCTTTCATCCCCAGCGGTAGTAGGACGTTTTTGGTAATGTAGTCTTGAAAGCGCATCTTGCTGACTTTAGTGATGACTTTACCTAGTAAAACGTAACCAAGATTGCTGTACTCAAAAGTGCCGCCCGGTACGTTGGAGAACGACAGGCCGTGTGCAACGAAACGCTCGAGACTGCGATTGTCTAGTGCCATTTGACGATCGCCCCAAGGATTGTCTTCTGGCAGGCCGGTCGTCATCGTCATCAGGTTTTTGATCGTCAGTGGACGCGAATCTATCGTCGGTAAGGCGAGTGAACGCAATTCAGGCAAATATTTGCTGACCGGATCATCGAGTGTCAATAAACCCTGATCGCGTAAATGCATGACCGCCATAGTCGCAAAACTCTTCGTCATAGAGGCAATTCTAAATTGCGTTCTGCTAGTAACTGGTGTCTTTAAATCTAAATTCGCCAATCCCAGCGATTGCTTATGAATGAGCTTGCCATCCATCACGATCCCATAACTTACTCCCGGCAAATGTTCTTTAGCCGCCAGTTCAGTAAACAACTGATCAATCTCTGGGATCAGCGCAGTGACTCTTTGTTGTCGCTCTTGATCGGTGAACTTCGCGGCAGCGTAGTTATGTGAATAGGCTGGCTTTGATGTCGTGGTCGTCTGGGCGCACACTGTGGATACGTAGAGCATGCTGATGAGTAAGGCCGTGGGCACTAGGTTCAAAACTAGGGGAAGAAATTTGTGGCTTGCCATGAAAACTCTCCGAATGAATGTGATGTAGATGCATGGTAGCACTGGAGCTTTTCAATGCAGGAGAATTATTGCTTACAGACGACGAATGAGGATTTGTCATGCAGATGTGTTGGAAATCTGTTGAATCTGGGGAAAATCTGGATTGAATCTCTGTTGAATTTTCGACGAATATGCGCCTCATTTACATTGGTACTGACGCTATCGCCTTCACTTTCCATCCGAAGAAAGCCAGGTAGGCAGGGGTCGCGAATCTGGCTTTCAGGAAAATTTTAGTTGGTTACCGCTGTGTTATACCAGTAGCGATCCGATGCAGAAACCGTGCTAGCGTAAGTGCGTGAATAGGCACCGTTGCCTGGCCATGGATCATTGATGTACAGGTAGTTACCGCTATAGCCTTTGACAACGACGAAGTGGCCGCCACCGCCAGTCCATTGCCACAAAATAACGTAAGGGCGATTAGCATTGATGCGGGAAGTTGAATTGGACTGTGAGAGCACACCCACTACAGATGAGCTAACACCCCAACCGTTTAAGATATACGATATGGAATTTGTCGAGTTAGGCTGATTGGCGTTGCTGTTCCAATTAAACGTGGTATTGCCACAAGCGTAGTTGATGCCTTTAGCGTAATTGACTTCTGCACATTGTGACGGTGTCTTGCCAAAGAAATTCAATACCATTTGACTACTACCTGCCCAACACCATTGGCTATGTTCTTGGACCTTTAATGGCACGTTCAAATTGTAGGTTTGTGCGGCTGCATAACTGCTCAGTGCGAGCGCGCCGATTGCAGTAAGCGTTTTAATGCTACGAATTATTTTTTTCATTGTCTTGTCTCCGAGACGGATTGATCGTTGAAGTTGCGTTGAAGTTGCGTCGATATTGCCTTGATGTAGTGATCACAAACCGGGGCAATTATTTGCCAAAGCGGTCGAGGTGACTACGTACGGCTTCTTGGAGTGCTGGCAATACATCTGGGCCAGCTGCCAGAGGCGTATCTGCACCAACTGCGGCGCTCATGCGTAAGGATTGGCGAGCCGCGATCAAAGGTGCATAACGAGATTTGCCTTCGATATCTTTGACTTCTAAGAAATCAGCTGTCGCTTGATAAATACGAACAAAACGGAATGCGTTTTTGCCTGCATGATTTTGGCTGGATGCCTGCACATCTTGCGCCAGTTTTGCACCACCAACGCCATTCACTTGCCACTTGCCATTGACTTTTTCGAGTTCCAATAAAGCGACTGGATGTTTGTCAACTAAGACGACAAAATTCCAAACGCCAGTTCCCATCAACATTTGATCGAATGGACGACCACCCGCCATCAAGGTTTGTGGATGTGCGGAATAGACTTCGAAACCTAAACCCAGTTCAGCATTCTTAAGTTCAGAAATGTCATTTACGTCAATGGGGAAACCATGTGGTAGCGAGCCTGCTTTCAAGTCTTTGGTCAGGTCATTGATGACTGCACGTAAACCGCTAGTTGCTGTATTACGTAGTCCAGCAGGTTCTTTTGCGGCGGAAGCTTTGGCAACGGCATTGGCGTCAAATTGCACGCGACCGCCAGTGATGTTTTGTGCCAACGCTGGAATAGCAGTCAGCATAGCGATGCTTACTGCTAATGTTTTCAAGGGGTATTTCATAGATTTTTTTCCTTGTGTCAATTGATGTGAATGGTCAAATGTCGGCATTTTTGCGCTCCCTTAAATGCTTTTTTTGCCTTGAGACGGTGCTGAATATTGCGTACACCGTGAGTGTATTAAATGCCGTTTTGACGGCTAATACAGCTGACTTCTATGAAAAAGAACTATGCAGATTTATATGAAATGAGGGACAAAAAATGCATAGGCCTAGCGCTTGTCTGGTGCACTTTATTTAAAATCAAAAGAAGATCGTAGAAAATGGCAGGTATGCCAAACAAAAATCATGATTAGTGATGAAATGACAAAGCTCTATTTATTAGAAGTTTGTTCTTGGATTGCCACATTTTTATCGTAAAAAACTACGCTTGTGACTGAAGTGGAGGAAGTGCAGGTGGTTGAGGGAAGACTCAATACTTTTGCTTGAGGAATGTTTCCCGATGTCTGATCCAGATCTGGTTCAGACATCGTTCAAGCGCCATTCAGACCGCGCTCATTGAAAAGTTTTGCGGAAGATGATGTCTATTTATATTGCGGCGTGGTCAGCAAGAATCCGCCACCTTGAAAGATAGTCGTGACATCGTCTTTTTCTGGATAGTCGGCGCTGTCAGGAAATTTATGCGCAAACTGACTGGAGCTATCTTTCGCTTGATAGCCTAAATGGTTGGCCAGACGGTTATCCCACCAGCTGGCTGGATTGTCCGACATGCCAAAAGCAATCGTGTGGCCAACGCGCGGTGTGAACAGGCAACAGCGCAGCATTTCTACCAAATCATCGTAACTGAAATAGGTGACCATCATGCGTTTGTTGATCGGTTCAGGGAAAGACGAACCTATGCGCAGGCAGACGGTTTCTATACCAAAGCGATCGTAATAGAAGCGTGATAAATCTTCGCCAAAACATTTGCTGATGCCATACATGCCATCTGGCCGGCGCGGGCTGTCGGCATCGATGTAGTCGGTTGTTTTGTAGTAGCCGACCGTATGATTCGAGCTAGCAAATACGACGCGTTTGACGCCAGCTTTGTGGACCGCCTCATAAATATTGTAAGTGCCTTGGATGTTCGCCAACATAATGGCTTCAAAATTGTTTTCAGTAGAAATACCACCAAAGTGCAAGACCGCATCGACGCCTTCCATCAGCGCATGGACCGCCGCTTTGTCTGCTAGATCGCATTGCACGACTTCTTCGCCTTCTTGTGCGGCGCCCATCTCGCTGATATCGCTGAGTCGCACGATATTCGCCCAAGGCCTAATCCGCTCGCGTAAAATTTTTCCCAGGCCACCAGCGGCGCCAGTTAACAAGATGCGGTTGAATGGTTTGCTCGTCATGATATGTGTCGCTCGTTAATAAAATGTATGAAGAAATGTTGATTGCTCTAGTTACGATTCGATAACTAGCAATTCGTTAGGTAATTGGTGCAGGATTAAACAATACCAGTGCATTATGTAATTTCCAGTATTCAGCCCACGTTTTTTTGCCGCTAGCGACTTCCAATAAGAAGTGAAATAACTCCCAGCCCAGTTCTTCTATCGTTGCTTCGCCACTGGCGATACGGCCTGCATTGATATCCATTAAATCATGCCAGCGCCGTGCCAGATCATTACGAGTCGCCACTTTGACTACCGGTACGGCGGCCAATCCGTAGGGCGTACCACGGCCAGTGGTAAAAACATGGAGGTTCATGCCGGCTGCCAATTGTAAGGTGCCGCAAATAAAATCGCTGGCAGGGGTGGCAGCGTAGATCAGGCCTTTTTGATGGAGTTTCTCACCCGGAGATAAAACACCTGTAATGGCGCTGCTACCAGATTTGACGATAGAACCCATAGCTTTTTCGACGATATTCGACAACCCGCCTTTTTTATTGCCGGGCGTGGTGTTCGCGCTGCGATCAACACCACCGCGCTTTAAGTAGTTGTCATACCAATCCATTTCACGAATCATGGCTTCGGCAATCTCCGGTGTGGCTGCACGCGAGGTGAGCTGATCGATACCATCACGCACTTCCGTCACTTCGGAAAACATCACTGTTGCACCCGCACGCACCAATAAATCGGTTGCAAAGCCGACTGCTGGATTCGCAGTGACACCAGAGAATGCATCACTGCCGCCACATTGCACACCGACGACCAATTCAGAAGCTGGGCAAGTTTCACGCTGGCGTTGGTTGAGGCGTGTGAGATGCACTTCCGCAGTTTGCATAATCGAGTTGATCATACTTTGAAAGCCAATATGGCCTGCGTCCTGCAAACACACGACATCTGGTTCGCTATGATCTTGCGCTTGGGTTTTAATAGGAATAGTCGCTTTCGGGAATAGACGCGTCGGCTGGAGTTTTTCGCAGCCCAAGCTGACGACCATCGTTTGTCCACCGAAATTCGGATTTAAGCTGATATTTCTCACCGTGCGTATCGGGATCATGGCATCTGGTGCATCAATCGCGACGCCACAGCCATAAGTATGTTCGAGCCCGACGACATCATCGACATTCGGAAACTTGGGCAGCAATTCTGCTTTAATGCGCTGTACCGCATAGTCGACCACGCCGGCAACACATTGCACCGTCGTGGTGATCGCTAAAATATTGCGGGTTCCGACGCTGCCATCTGGATTGCGAAATCCTTGAAAAGTGTACCCTTCTAAATCAGGTAAATCAGGCGCTTTGCGTGTCGCAATCGGTAGGTTTTGCAGCTCGCGTGCTGGTGGTAATTCCACCAATGCTTCTTGTATCCAGCTACCGGCGGCGATGTCACGCACGGCATAGCCGATGGTGACGTTATAGCGAGTAATTGGCTGGCCTTGAGCGATATCGGCCAACGCTACTTTATGCCCTTGCGGTATGGCTTCCAATAAAGTTAAGCCATCATCGAATTGCGTCTCTGCGGGTAAGCCACCGTCATTGACCACGATCGCAACATTGTCGCCTTGATGCATACGTATATACAAAGCTTTACCTGCCACTGGCGCCGGTGTCGAAGTGATTGGGGAGTCGCTTGCCATGTTGTTCCTCTCGTCCTGATTCTATGCTCGTTTTTTCTTATGCCTTGATATTGTTGGTAACTGGACTGACCAGTTTTATGCACCCATTCTGAAATGCCGTCAGTGCTTTGGTCAGTTTTTTCAATGAACATCGGGTCCCAGTTATTTTTACTACTAGGTCCAAAACTCCCTGTTCCAGTCTCTCTATATAAGGGTTTGTTCTTGGTGAATCTACGTGGTCTTTGAAAGAGATGAGTGATGCCAACACCTGCTTCAACCTTCTTTGAGCTTATTACATGTGGCGAGTATGCCACCAAAAAAAAAATTTGGCTAGTCCACATTGCAAAATTGGTCTAACCACATTAGAATGGTCTTACCAAATGCAGCAAAATAGCGACAACTGTGAATATAGGTGCATACGATTTATGCAAAATTGCACTTTTGAGCTGAGGGGCCGTAGTACTCGTAACGTACGGCGAGATTCACTCAGAGATGCTAGCAATGGTATCGAAAACGGATACTGAAAACTGAACACGGAAATGGCTAAGAAAGCACACCTGACGAACGAACACGAACCGCGCCTCTATCGCGTGGTGGCCGATAAGATCCAGCGCCTGATCGAAGACGAAGGAATCACGGCGGGTGAGCGTCTGCCGTCTGAACGTGATTTGGCCGGTGCATTAAATGTGAGTCGCGCTTCTTTGCGCGAAGCGATCTTGGCCTTGGAATTAGGTGGGGTGGTCGAAGTGCGTGGTGGCTCTGGCGTATATTTGTGCGCGGCAAAAGTTGAGGAAGATATTCCAGAAGTCGGGCCTGGGCCATTTGAAGTGTTATCGGCGCGGCGCATGATCGAATCCGAAATCGCTGCGATTGCGGCGCGGGTCGCGACCGATAGTGCGATTGATGCGATCTTAAAAGCTGTGCTGGCGATGGAACGTGAGCATGCGAATTACGCCAGCAATGAACAAGCAGATCGCGAGTTTCATTTATCCATCGTCCGCGCCACGGGCAATAGTGCGCTGGTTGGCACCATGGAATATTTGTGGAATCAGCGTGGACGAATGTGGAACCGTTTAAAAGAACATTTTCAAACTGAAGAGTTGCGTCAGTTAACTTTAACTGACCATCGCAATATCTTAGAAGCGATTGCAGCACATGATCCGGCTGCCGCCCGTAAAGCAATGCGGGCACATCTGGAACGTGTCACAAGAACTTTTTCACGTGGCTAATTTTTTATACAGTGAAGCAGGTGGTTAGGTTTGTTTTGTGCATCGCTGAAAGAGGCGAAGCCTTTTAGAAATTCGTTTTAGATGTTGAGTAAATTGACCGATTCAGACCTCGGGACAGACACTAGTGCCTGACCTTCGTCGTGACGGCAGCGGGTACGCGAGGTATTCCGACATTTGTCTCAGGTGCACAAGCGCTTGAGCTTCAATTTAAAAATGAGTAGGAGACAGTAATGCAAACTAGTAAAAAATCTCAAGTGAAACAATTGACCCTGTCGGCGATTACACTCGCTGTGCTCGGTTTAATGCAACAGGCATCCGCGCAAGAACCCATGCGTGTGGAAGTCACAGGTTCTTCGATCAAGCGCCTGGCGAGTGAAGCCTCCTTGCCCATTACGGCTGTCACTGGCGACGAATTAGAAAAACGCGGCATGACGACTTTAGCAGATTTGATGATGGCCTTGCCGCAGTCCAATTCCTTGGCACCATCAAATGCGGGTTCTGGTACGAATATCAATTTACGTGGCTTGGGTGTGAACCGTACGCTAGTGTTATTGAATGGCCGTCGTCTGGCGAATGAAGCGATTGCCGATGGTTATGCTAATCTCGATGTGATCCCGATGAGCGCGATTGCGCGGGTTGAAATTTTGAACGATGGCGCTTCGTCCATCTACGGTTCCGATGCGATTGGTGGCGTAGTCAACTTTATTACCAAACGTGAATATCAAGGCGCCTCGATTACAGGACAAATTCTTGATCCGCAACGTGATGGTGGTGGTGATGAGAAACGCATCAGCATGACCGTGGGTGCAGGTGATTTGCAAAAAGATGGTTGGAATGTGTATGCAACTTTGGATGGTTTGCGTCGTAGTCGTTTGGCTGCGTCGGATCGCGCTGAATTGACTTCTACGGAGTTATTGACGAGCATTGGCCGCGCGCCTTCGTTGGTCAGCGGTGGTTTTGCCAGCCCAGCCAACTTCACAATTCCTAGTAATAAAAACTTCGCAGCAGCGAATCCGTATTATGCCACTGGCTGTTTGGCACCATATTCAATTCAAGGTGGAAAGAATACCTGCGTTATTAATAACGCTGAATACAACACAGCGATTTACGGTCGTGAGCAATTGACTTTTTTCGCTAAGGCGACGAAACGAATTAGTGATGATCATTTGTTCTCCGTCGACTATGCGCGCGGTGAAGCGAGTATTTTCGGTACGAAAATTCCGACCACCAGTTTGGCGGCAAACGGTGTAACAGCGTTACTGCCTTCGACCAGCAAATGGTATCCAGGCGGTAGCGGTGGTGTACCAGCTGTGTCGGGTGTGACTGGCGCACCATTATTGGTAACCTGGAGTGTGGCGGATGCTGGCATCTACGAAACGAAAGACGTACAAACCAATCAGCGTTTGAATTTTACGGACGAAGGTGTTATCGGTGGATGGGACTACAAAGCAGGATTAGTAATCGGTGTGAGTGACCGTGTTGGATACTTAAATTCTGGGGCTGTAGATGGTCCTAAATTATTGTCTGGCATTACCAGCGGCACTTTGAATCCATTCGGTTTGCAAGATGCAACGGGTAAGGCTTATCTTGATAGCATTGCTTTGAACGGGCAAAAATTGCGCGTCTCCAAGAGTACCTATACGGGCCTTGAATTCACAATGAATAAGCCTATCATGCAATTGTCTGCCGGCTCTGTGGGTTTGGCATTAGGGGCAGATTTTCACCGCGATACGACGGAAGATGTGAAGACCGATCTTGGCTTGATTGCGACCTATGCCGCCTCCACGCCATCTCGCGGTCAGGGCGCTCGCAATGTCGCAGCGTTGTTTGCTGAATTGGAAATCCCGGTGAGCAAAAAATTGAACGTCAATCTGGCGGTGCGTGACGATCATTTCAGCGACTTCGGTAACACGATTAATCCTAAAGCGAGTTTCCGTTATCAGCCAAATTCGGTGATTATGTTCCGTGGTTCTGCCAACACCGGCTTCCGTGCACCGACTCTATTTGATCGCTACGGTTATCGTCTGCCAGGTGCAACGACCACCACCGCATCTGCATGGGATGATCCTTTGCAATGCCCGAGCGCGACACCGGCGATCGCCAATACGGGTAAGCCTTTGGCAGGATTGGTGGCGGCTACCGTTTGCAATGTGAAATTGCCGAAACAAACTGGTAGTAACGCAGAATTGACACCAGAAACTTCTGTCGGTGGCACGCTCGGCGTGGTGCTCGAGCCGATGAGAAATCTGACAATGTCTTTCGATTACTGGCGTGTGAATATGGACAACATGTTGGCGAACTTGCCTGAGCAGGCTTACTTCATGAACCCAACTCGTTATGCGGATTTGTTCGTGCGTGACGCGACAGGTAAATTGTTGTACATCAAAAACACCACGATGAATCTGGGCGGTCAAAAAGCGGCAGGTATTGACCTCGCAACCAATTACGTATTCCCTGCATCTAGCATGGGAACATTCAAAGTGCAATTGAACGGCACTTACCTGACCCAGTTTGATAATCAGTTGGAAAAAGGCGGCGATTTCGTCTCCAATATCGGTCGTTTCGGTTTGGCTAGTAATGGTACAACCAGCAGCTTGCCTATCATTACTTTCCGTTGGAAGCACAACCTCGCATTGTCATGGTCAAAAGGCGATTGGAACGCGCAGTTGACGCAAAACTACAATACGGGCTACCACGATCAAAATCTGGTCGCAGCGCAGTACTATCGTGATATCAGTTCTTACACCGTGTATAACTTCACGATGAGTTACAAGGGCTTCAAAAATGTCGCGATCGTGTTTGGTGTCAACAATCTCTTTGACGTGAATCCTCCTGTGACCAATCACAGTGGATACAACGGTTATTTGAGCAGTGCGGCTAGTCCTTTGGGTCGTGCATTTAATACGCGTGTGACTTATACGTTCTAAGTGCGATGTAGATCTACTCTGATGTAAGAGGAGTTCAAATGTCGTAGGCTGGAGGTAAGTCGCGCTGTTCAGGTGCCGAATCGGCAGGCAGCGCGACTTGCGCCCGTCTTACAGTTTCCTCCCACTTTCACGAAGTTAAGCTACGCTTAGCAAAGCCAATTTCAGCGAATAAGTGACACGCTATGAATAAATTTTCTCTCGTGAGTCTGCTGACTTACGTTTCTCTATCCTTCTGCCTTGCTCTGTCCAATCCACAAAATGCCCTCGCTGAAAACAGCAAGGTACGCGTGATCCTAGTCGGTGATTCAACGATGGCGACGAAGAGTGGTTATGGCGATGCGCTATGTCAGCGTTTTCACCTCAATGTAGAGTGTATCAATCTGGCGCGTGGTGGGCGCAGCTCTGGTAGTTTTCGCGCAGAGGGGCTGTGGGATAAAGTGCACGAACTCTTGCATCAGCCAGCGAGCGCAAATGCGACGACCTATGTATTGATTCAATTTGGACACAATGATCAACCGGGGAAACCAGGACGTTCAACTGATCTGATGACAGAATTCCCGGTCAATATGACACGCTATGTGACCGAAGTGAAAGCTTGGAACGGCGTACCAATTTTAGTGACACCCCTGACGCGCCGTAGTTTTAAAGATGGCGTATTAGAAAATAATTTGAAACCTTGGGCGGAAGCGATAGAAAAAGTCGCACGCGATACCCAAACGACTTTATTACCTTTGAATGCAGAAAGCTACGCTGCAGTGCAGGCAATGGGAGAAGCGGAAGCGGATACTTTAGCCGTCGCACCACCACCGGCAAAAGTGATGAGTACTGACGTGCCAACATCAGATATCGCCAAATTAGAACCACAGGGTGCGGCCAAGTCGGCATTTGACCGCACACATGTCGGCACTAAAGGTGCAGCCTTTTTTGCGAACATAGTGGAAATCGAATTGAAACAACAGGTGCCAGCGCTGGGCCAGGCATTTAAACCGGAAGCTAAGTAATGAAGAATTCATTTCCACGTATGATGACGGTGAGCCTGGGGTTCGCAGTACTCTCCATCGTAATAGCGCCGGCAAATGCACAAGATAGCCGCCAAGTTAGTGAGCCGCGCAAGCCCGCGGTTTGTACGATTTTGACAGCCAATCAAAGTCAAGCGGAACACAATAAAGCACTCGACGCCGAGCGCATACAAAACGCGCTCGATCATTGCCCGCAAGGTCAAGCGGTACAACTGGCGGCGAATAATGAAAAAGATAGTTTCCAATCCGGTCCGTTGCGCATCCCCAGTGGTGTCAGCCTATTGATAGACCGCGACGTTACTTTATATGCCAGCAACGATGCGGCACTCTACGAAAAAAACAGCCAAAAGGATACACAGACTTGCGGCGTGAATGCGGAAAAAGGACGTAGTTGTAAGACTTTTATTACCATCGAAAACGCGCGCGGGAGCGGCATCTATGGCACTGGTGTGATTGATGGTCAAGGCGGACAAGCAGTGCTTGGTAAAACCGAAAGCTGGTGGCAAATGGCGCGCCGTGCGCAAAAAGAAAAGAACGAACATAATGTGCCACGGCTGATCGAAATCTTACGCTCGGAAGACATTACTTTGCACCAAATTACGCTGCGCAATTCTCCGAATTTTCATGTCACTTTAAACCGGGTCGATGGCTTTACCGCCTGGGGTGTGAAGATCGATACGCCACACGATGCCAGAAATACCGATGGCATAGATCCCATCTCTTCTCGCAATATCACGATTGCACACAGCTATATTCGCACTGGTGATGACAATATCGCCATCAAAGGCGGCAACAACGGTGCAACCGAAAATGTGTCGATCTTACACAGCCATTTTTATAGCGGGCATGGCATGTCTATCGGCAGCGAAACCAATAGCGGTGTGCGCCGTATTTTAGTGAAAGATTTAAGCTTGGATGGCACGACTTCAGGCTTGCGTATTAAGAGCGATGTTTCGCGCGGCGGCATCGTCGAGCAAGTGCGCTACGAAGACGTCTGCATCCGCAATAGTAAGCGTCCCATCGATCTAGACACACGTTACGACCCAAAAGCAAATGGCGAAAAAATCCCACAGTATCGCGATATCGTTTTGGAAAATGTGCGTAGTCTGACACCTGGACAAATCATCGTTCGCGGCTACGATAGAGCGCATCCCTTGTCTATCGAATTTAAACAAGTCGCGCTTGCAGCGGCTTCAGTACAGACCTTGCAGTTTGCCAATGTGAATGTCGATCAGAAGACTATTAATTTTTCGGACACTGCTGCAGATCTGCCTTGGCCAACTCCAGCGTCGAATGATTGTCAGGAAAAATTTGCCACGTTTCCGATGAAGCATCCAATCAATTTTCGTCCGCAATTAACATCAGATCAAGCGAAGCTTTATTCGATAGAGCAAGTGTTGCGTACAACAGGACTTGCTGGCAAAGAAGTGGTCGACCCTTGGAATCCCATGCAAGATGATCTCGTCACTAAGACTGATTTTCCTGCGGATTATGTTGTCGACGCAAATGCGACTGCAGATGGGAAAACCAGATTCACAACTGTACAGACCGCGATTAATCAGGCATTGCTTGATGGTCGTCGCCTCGTTGCAGAAAAGTCGCCCCGTCAACGTTTGTACATCTTGGTGATGCCTGGAACGTATCAGGAGTTAATGTATGTCCCCGAGACTGCATTGCCGATTGCCCTGTATTCCAAAGATAGCGATGCTCGTAAAACGAAAATTTCCGCGAGTGTACATGCAGCTTTACTTGGCACGGTGTACACCGAACGTTTTGGTAAACAATTTGCAGATGTGGATAGTTCTATCCAATCCATGTATCAATCCCTAAAAGACCGCACGGTGGTGGGTACCAGTGGTACTGGTATTGCTTGGATTAAAGCCAATGGTTTTCAAGCGAAAAACATCACTTTTGAAAATGCCTACAACAAAGATAAATTCGACATGAAAGCTGAATGTCCGAATACTAGTTGTGGTGCCACTGCTGGCACCGCGCCAGTAGTCGTGGTGCAGCATCAGGCAGTCGCATTAATGTTAGAAGGTGCGGACAAAGCGCAATTTGAAAATGTGCGTATTCATGGATTTCAAGATACCTTGTTTTTGAAGTCGCGGGCGATTGCCCATACCTCACGCAGTTTTTTTCACCGTGCTTATGTCGAAGGCAATGTGGATTTTATTTTTGGTGATACGACAGCGTACTTCTATCGTTCGGAAATTAAGTCTTTGGGCGATCGTTCGACCTCGTATGTCACTGCGCCGAATACCAACGTGAGAACGCGTTATGGTTTTGTGTTTAACGAATCTAACTTCACACATGATGGAAGTGTGAATGCCTTAGCGGGAAAATTTTATTTGGGAAGGCAATGGTTTCATACGCAAAAATGTACGCCCTATGCGGGAATTAATTTGCCCGGCTATGGCTGCTCGTTGGGAGAAACTGATAGCTACCAGGCACCAAGCGGGACGATATCTAAAAACGTTTTTGAGACGGTCGGTAAGGTGGTGATTCTCAATTCGACAATAGGTGCGCACATTCAAAGGCAACACCCTTGGGCCGATTGGAACAAGAAAGCTAGCCTCGCATTTCGGCCAGTGCAATTTTCGGTTGTAGATTATTGGCAAAACCTGATCGATGTCGGTTTGCGACCTACAACCGATTTTGGGTATGACAATGCTGAGACTTTGGCGCCCGGCAGCGCCGCGATTTTTTTGGCTGAGTTTAATAACACCCAAGTGGCATTGGCTTCCGAAACGGACAAGAAGTGATAAAGGCCAAAACGATGAGTCGGCAAGAATGAAAGCACATATCATGAAGCAACAATCTGCACGCAGGCAATTTTTACGTCGACTTTCGCAGCAAGGATTGGCAATCGGCGGTGCCGCGCTCACCAGTACCGTGATGGCTGAACAGGCGTCTCAATCTACGCTTACCTCCGGCTATACGAAGGATGGCTGGATGAAGGAGCCGTGGCATGCAGCTCAAGAGATCATCGATCGATTTCGGCAGGAATTCGTATTTCGTGACGAAGATTTTTTGATTACAGAATATGGTGCAAAGCAGTGCGAGTTGCGTCAAGTGCTGGCTTGGAAGTCGTTTGAACAGCAAGATGAACTTGCGAGTCCAGTTCAGGATGCAGCAGATATTTATCCTGCAGTGACTGCGGCAATTCAAGCCTGCCATCGGGCTGGTGGCGGCCGAGTGTTGATCGGCAGAGGAAATTGGTATTGCGCGGGGCCTATCGTCCTACTATCGAATGTGCACGTACATTTGCAAGCCGGAGCACACGTCTATTTTAGTCAACACCCTAGCGACTATGCCAAGTACGGCAGCATCGATTGTGGTGAACGTGGCCACTTGGTGATTTCACGTTGGCAGAGCAATGATTGTCTAAATTACTCGCCGATGGTGTATGCATTTGGTCAGAAAAATATAGCTTTGACGGGGGAAGATTGGACTAGCGTGTTAGACGGCCAAGGTGGCGTTCCATTCAATGAGGATGGCGATTGTTGGTGGACCTGGAAAGGCAAACAGCGAACGATCAATTCTATTGGTCAGGGCACGATACCTAACGCTAAAGCTGGCAAAATGTCCGAGAACGCTGTGAATAGTTTGAATGCAAACGCCTTAGGTGAATTGACAGCGATTACAGAACAACAGTCGCGGTTGATTCAAGGTGACGGTGACCGTTGGCGTGCTGACGCGGCGTTTTTGCCCGCACTATCCGAGGCGAATATTTCATTATCTAAACGTGTATTTGGACAGGGTCATTATTTGCGTCCGCCTTTGATTCAGTTAATTGGTTGCGATCAGGTTTTGTTGCGCGGTTATCAGGCTAAAAATTCGCCTTTCTGGGTACATCATCCTGTCAATTGCCGTGATCTCAAAATTGACAAAGTGCTGGTGAATAGTCACGGGCCGAACAGCGATGGCTTTGACCCTGAAGCATGCGAATATGTCTTGGTTGAATCTTGCACTTTTGATTCGGGCGACGATTGTATTGCTATCAAAGCAGGTAAAAATCGCGATACGCAATATGGTCCATCGCAGCATATCGTGATTCAAAATTGTACGATGCAAAGCGGGCATGGTGCTATCACCTTAGGAAGTGAAATGGCGGGCGGCATACAGCATGTGTATGCGCAAAATTTATTATTTGAGAATAAGCATTGGGCCACAAATCCATTGAATATTGCGATACGTCTCAAAACGAATATGAATCGCGGTGGTTTTCTTAAACACTTTTATGTGCGGAATGTTTCGATTCCGAATGGCGTACAAACCAGTCCTTCCTATTATGCCTTTTTGCCGAATTCACCTTTTACGAATCAAACGATTGCCAGCGCCGCTGGTGCCGTGATCGTATTCGACTGTGATTACGCGCCGGTGGCAGACAATGTGCGTACCCGCCCACCTGAGGTCAGCCATATTCATATTTCCAAGGTCAAAGTTGGCAGTGTGAGTGTTGAGAATGCGATCACGCAACTTAACACTGCGCATTCTTGCTATCAAGCCATGGTGATATTGGGGCCGGTGACGTCAGATTACAATGGGCCTCAGCCTGTGCCCAAGATTTTGCCGGTGAATCGCGTGACAATTGAAGAATGTGATTTTGGCGTGCCAGTCAATCAGAGAAGTCCGTTCTTCTTATTTAACGTCGAGGGTTTGCTTTTGAAAAATGTGATCATCAATCAGGTGCGCTACGATCAGAGTTTGAACTCTTGAACTCTTGAACCTTTGAATCTTTGGACCCTTGGACTCTTGGATAATTGATACTTTTTGTGTCCAATTCGTGATTTTTTTGACTCTTCCTAGGTTTTTGGTTTGGTGTAACTACTTAATTCATGTATCGTTGTATTTCGGAAATAATATTTTTTCTGAAAAATAATCAATACAAAAAATCCAGTTTATGCCTGCTTATTTACCAAAAGACAGCACCATTTTAATTATCGATGATGATGTGAATTTGATTCGCATGTTGAGTCATATATTGAAAGACTTTGGGCAAATCTTATTTGCCGTCAATGGTGATCAAGGTCTACAAAGTGCGAGAGAGCATAAGCCCGATTTAATTCTACTTGATGTCGGTATGTTACCCATGGACGGCTATGAAGTATGTCGTCGCTTAAAAAATGATGACGCGACTAGTAAAAGCGCCATTATTTTCGTTACTGCTAACACCGGGATGGAGACAGAAATTGCCTGCTTAAATGCAGGAGCGGTAGATTTTATTACGAAGCCGCTCAATCCACCTGTTGTGCAAGCCCGTGTACGAACCCATTTGCGTCTAAAACATGATTCGGCTGAATTGCAGCGACTGGCTCAACATGATGCGTTGACTGGGTTATACAACCGTCGATTTTTTGATAAAGCTTTAGAAGCAGAATATAGTCGATTGCAGCGCCACCAACTGCCTCTGGGAATAGCACTTGTCGACATCGATTGTTTTAAAAAATACAACGATCACTATGGGCATCTTGCAGGAGATAGCGCCCTAAAGGCCGTTGCTCATGCAATTGAAGCCGCCACTAAACGACCTGGTGAATTTGTTGCCCGCTATGGTGGTGAAGAGTTTGTCGTGGTCTTGCCACAAATTGATGAACAAACTTTGAAGCAATACGGTCAAATGATTTGTGAAGAAATCCGTGCTTTAAAGATACCACATAGCACCTCGGAAATTGATCAGCACATTACCATTAGTATTGGACTCACGCATGTTATTCCGACGATAGATTCGTCACCGCAAGTATTGGTCGATCAAGCTGATCAAGCACTTTACCGGGCAAAGACACTTGGACGTGACCGTTATGAAATTTTTTCGCCGCAAGATCATAGTAAATCGCCGTAGGGACTAGGCATAGGTGAAGTGATAATTTATTGGGAAAAAATTGGATGACAAATTTCACGACGGGTAATCGATTTTTCACCACTAAGGCCTTAACGATTGGCGTAGCGTATTTTATTCTTGCTACGATCTCCATCTATTTTTCAAAAGAAGTCGGCAATGTCGCGCATTTTTGGTATGCCAATGCCTTGGGTATCGCTTGTTTGTTGCAGTTCCAGCATCGGGAAAAGTGGCAACTCACCTTCGTACTCACCATCGCCAATTTTTTTGCAAATTGGACTATGGGTAATCCTTGGTGGCTGTCAATCGCCTTCGTCATTCCTAATGTTATTGAAATGCTAGTTGCTGCTTGGTTAGCGGTTCGACTGAAGGTTCAACTCGAATTCGATCAGTCACCTGATGCGATGCTGCGATTTGTACTGGCTGTTTGTCTTTTACCGAGTGGAATCGGCGCCTTAATCGGTGCTGGCATTTTGACGCTGTTGGATTTCGCACCATTTTCTGTCGTTTTCCCTACATGGTTCGTGAGTTCTTCTGTTGGCACGATCTCTCTATTGCCATTTTTGCTGTTACTAAAACACAGGTGGGTTTCAATAAACCGAGATCACTTGATTTCAGACATAAAAAAAACGTCTATTTTCTATGCTATTAGCGTTTTGTTTGTTACTTTTTTTTCGCTTCGTTATTTACCTTTTCCTTTCATTTACTTGGTCATTCCTTTAGTGTTTGCCGCCATCAATGCAACATCAGTGGTCGTATCTGGTTTAATTTTCTTGCAATCTTTGGCAATCGCTGTGATGTTGCATTTGGGTTATTTCCAAAAAGCGTTCGATTCGACCCATGTGTTGTCCTTCTTAAGTTACTTGCCGATTTTGGTGACTTTTATACCTGTGCTGATTTTGGTCGGAAGCATGAATTTATTTCGACGTCAAGACAAGCAACGGCTCGAAACGGAGGCCGCGTTGCAGCGAAAACATCTTGAGTTACAGATGATTGTGAATAACGTGCCAGCGATGATTGGATTTTGGGACTTGGAGTTAAAAAACCGATTCGCGAATAGCGCATACATAGACTATTTTGGTTGGAAACCAGAGGATATCTTAGGCATGCATGTGCGTGAAGTGGTTGGTGAAGCTCTATACGAAAAAAATATTTCTTACATGGAAGCTGCTTTACGTGGTGAGCCGCAAATGTTTGAACGCACCATCGTGAGTCCGAATGGCGTAAGCCGTGACAGTTTAGCGTCTTATGTGCCTAGTTACCGCGATGGAAAAATTGAAGGCGTTTATGCTTTCGTCAGCGATATCACTGACATCAAGAAGGCGCAACGAGCAGAATATATTGCCCAAGAAAGGCTCCAGGCAATCATTGATTCCGCGACGGAATTCTCCATTATTGCGACCGATTTACAAGGAACGATTACGCTTTTTAGTGCCGGCGCAGAAAAGATGTTGGGTTATTCCGCCGCCGAAATGGAGCACAAAGCCACGCCGGCGGTGATACATGTTCTAGAAGAGGTCGTAGAGCGAGGGACGGAATTAAGTGCTGAATATGGCCGCGATGTTTCGGGTTTTGACGCGTTTATTCTTAAAGCAACTTTGGGTATCAATGAAAAGCGCGAATGGACTTATGTGCATAAGTCAGGGAAGAAAATACCAGTGCGGCTCGTGGTGACTGCGATCTTTGGTTTAGATGAAAAAATAGTGGGATTCCTTGGCATCGCGAATGATATCTCTGATGAAAAAGAACTACAGCGTTTGTTGATTCAAGCTAAAGAAAGTGCAGAACAGACTAGCCGGGCGAAGAGTGACTTTGTCGCCAATATGAGCCACGAAATTCGAACACCGATGAATGCGGTACTCGGTATGTCGCAACTGCTCGCCTCAACCAACCTGAGCTCTGAACAGCGTAAATATCTAGAAATGATCAAAGTTTCCGGTCAGTCTTTGATGGGGATTTTGAATGATATTTTAGATTTTTCTAAAATCGAGGCGAATCGTCTGGAATTATCGAATATAGAATTTCTTCTCGACGACGTACTCGGCGCATTGGCCAGTATGATGGCCGTGTCTGTAGGCGCAAAAGAGGTTGAAGTGGCAATGGGTGTGGGTGCTGGTGTCCCGAAACGTCTGATTGGTGATCAATTGCGATTGCAACAGATTCTGACCAATTTGACGGGAAATGCACTGAAGTTTACTGAGAAAGGTGAGGTCGCTGTTTTTGTTGATGCCGTTAAAGATGATGCTGACGTAGAGACCAATCGAGTTTGGCTAAAGATCACGGTCAGTGACACTGGTATAGGGATGGACAAACAGCAGGTGGATAAATTATTTCAGCCCTTCTCTCAAGCAGATGCCTCTACGACCAGAAAGTTTGGTGGAACCGGTTTAGGCCTGTCGATTTCTAATAGTATCGTCACTCTTATGGGCGGCACGATTGAAGTGAAAAGTCGTTTGGGAATTGGCAGTGAATTTCAAATTACTGTCCCCATGATTGCCATCAATGAGGCGAAAACACCAATTAGCTCGACGAATCAAAAACGATTAAATCTCTTGGTCGTGGACGATAATTCAACAAGCAATAATTACATCTGTAAGACAGTGCATTCATGGAATTGGAATACTGAATCTGCGTCGAATGGTCGGCAAGCGCTTGATATTGTACGTGCTCGACTCTTGGAAGGAAAACATTTTGACGCCATTATTGTTGATTGGCAAATGCCGATGATGGATGGCTTAGTTACTATAAAAATGTTGCGTGACTTGCTTCCCAAAGGAAAGACACCATTAATCATTATGGTGAGCGCATTTAGTCGTGACAGAATGTTGCAAGAGCAAGCGGCAGATTATGCTGATGCGATCTTGATGAAACCGATTACGGGGTCTAGCGTATTCGATACCGTGCATGAAGCGATCATGCTGTCCTCTGGGATAGAAGTGATGCCCCGTTATAGTAAAGCGGTGTTAACACGAGCCAATCAAATTCAAGGCGCAAAGTTACTTTTGGTGGAAGACAATCCTTTCAATCAAATTGTTGCAAGAGGCTTTCTTGAGCAGGGTGGCGCGACGGTCGATGTGTTGGAAAATGGCTATCTTGCAGTCGAACATTTACGCAGTCACGCAGATAAGTATCACGCCGTCTTGATGGATGTTCAAATGCCTATTATGGACGGAATCAGTGCTACGCGGATGATACGTAATGAACTGCATTTACCTATTCCAATTATTGCAATGACGGCAGGAGTGATGTATTCCGAAAGAGAACGGTGTTTTCAATCTGGAATGAATGATTTTATTGCAAAGCCTATTGACGTTGAACAGATGTTTTTGGCCATTTCCAAAGTGTTGCCAGTCGGTTTTTTGGGGAATCACACTGAATCCAATTCATTCGGTGAAAACAAGTCTATTGCTGATCACGCTAATGCAGATCTAGGTAATGAGGAACTCGGCATTTTTGATCCACGTCCTTTAGAAATGTTAGGAAAGTCAGACCCGAAAAATATGCAAAAAATACTGGCTTCAATTGGCTCAGTGATTCAGAACGCGAGCGAACAAATACGTCAGGTCAGAGCAGCATTGGACGAACACAGGTTGGATGATGCTGCAAGGCTACTGCACACGATGAGGGGATCAGTCGGCACGTTGGGCGCCAAACTGTTTGCAGAATTGAGCCTAAAGGCTGAATTAGAAATTCGTGAGGGTGGCAAAGAGGATATTGATGATTTGCTGCGGACAGTAGAAGACGCCTTACAAAAAACAATCGAGGCAGCGCGTCTTTGGTTGGAGCGAAAATCGGCTGTCAATTCAAGCGAGCAGCGAACTGAACTATCCAGTGTTGAAGGACAGAAGTTAATACAGCAACTAATGCAATATTTACAGCAAAATAACATTGCTGCTTGTGACGTATTTCCAATGGTAAAAGAAAATTTAAGTCAGAAAATCCCGGCAGTGAGCATGTCGCAACTGGAAGAGCACATCAATAGTTTAGACTTTAAAAGTGCCAATTTACTTTTGGAGAAATTTTCTCCAGGCGGATGAGCATTTCAAAATTCAGCGCAACCTGCGGGTCGTTTCGCGTACCACGAGTTCTAGTGGCGGGATACTGGTTTCTACCACTTCGCCATGAATAATATTCAGCAAGGCTTTAGTTGCGATCCGACCGATTTCATAGAGCGGTTGTTTGACGGTCGTTAGTGGTGGGGTGGTGTAGGATGAGCCGGGCAGGTCATCGAAACCGACCAGAGAAATATCTTCCGGAACGCGTATGCCTTTGCGATACAGGCTCAGGCGTGCGCCATACGCACTCAGATCGTTGGCAGCACACACTGCAGTGAATTGTTGTTGCGTCTCAAATAAGTGATTGATGGCGCGCATACCGCTACTCTCATGGAAATCACCTTCGACCACCAGTTTGTCATCAAAGGGAATATTCGTTTCTTGCAATGCGCGTTGATAGCCGGTCAAACGTTCGGCAGCATCACAATTATTAGACGGCCCCGTGATGAAGGCGATACGACGATGCCCCAATTCGATCAAATGACGCACCGCCAGCCAGGAGCCGTATTCATTATCGAGTTTAAAACCCAATGCTTTGTCAGTATGAATGTCGCGACCAGTCGACACGATAGGGCGATGCTGGGAAAACTGTAATACCGATTCATCCGTGATGCGGCCAGATAAAAGGATAATGCCATCGACTTTTCTGGCCAGCAGTAGGCGTATTCTTTCTATCTCTTCGGCTGCATCCCAGTGGCCACTGACAATAACCGATGCATAGCCTGTGCCTTTTAAGGCATCGTCCACACCATGCAAAGTTTCATCAAAAAAGGGACTTGAAATATCTTGCACCACGATCCCTATGGTCATAGATTTACCTTTTTTCAGACCTTGTGCCATTTGATTTGGGGCAAAATTGGTCTTCGCGATCGCATCCATGACGGCTTGACGTTTTTCGTCCGAGACCTTGGCCGTACCGTTCAAAATACGTGACACGGTACTGGGTGAGACACCCGCTGTACGAGCAACCTCGATTAAGGTGGTTGGTGCATCATTGTCGCTGATGTTGGCGAAGTTGCTGCCTGGCTTGTCGAGCGTATTCATATCGTTCAAATGTTGGTTGGACGGACTGTCGTGATTCTCGCTCAAAGCTTCTTCCTTGTGGGATTTTACTTGTCTAATTAATACTTAAGGCTAGCAGTTTTACTATGGTTTAAGGTTTTATGTGGTTTAAATTGACATGAAATGGTTTGATTTTGAGCTTGCTCGATTAATTATTGGTTGGTAACGCAGCGCGTGCCATCTTCTATTTCGCTGACCAATCCTTAATTAGCGATAAACCCAGTAAAATATTTCATCAAGCTAACCGTTGAAAACGTTTGCAAAACTCTGATTCTGAAGAATATCACATAATTTTTGTGTTCATTGTTGAAGTAACACTTTTTTATAAATTCCTCTCCGCATGATTCACCGCAATTTCTGCAAAAAATAGATTAATTCCGGAAACTATCCTAGTAAATTCGCTTTTTTGTCGATTTTTGATATTTTCTACCATTTTATTATGGCTGTGAAATCGTTTTCTTTTGTTGGGTGTTGGTTGCGGTCTGAGCCATAGTCTCAGCCTCAGCTTTGCGGCAAAAATAGTCGACTAATTTTCTGTGATCAGGCAGATCCTTGATCGCATGTTCAGCAAACGCCGCGATATTTTTGAACTCTCGTTGTGCAGCTTCAATCTGATCGACGTGAATCAGGTTGGCGGGTAATTGTGTAGGAAATTCCATGCCATACAACACGTATTGCCAACTGGATGGCGGATACATCTCCAGATCGGTGATGAAATCAAGGCGGCTCGGAGGGCGTGATTGCCACATGCGAAGTTTGTCTTGTAGCGACTCTGGTATCGATGCAGGCGAGGCATTGTCTATCCAGAACGCTGAGTCACGTCTTTGACTCAGACAGTAATGCAGTTTGATGAAATCAACGATACGCTCATAGCGCTCATTCATGTGGTGATTGAAGGTTTTTGCGACAGGTTCAAAATCGCCGTTATAGGGAAACAGATAGCTAACCAGATAAGCAGCGGTCTCGATTAAGCCTATGCCTGAAGATTCTAGTGGTTCGAGGAAGCCACCAGATAGTCCAATAGCGACGCAATTTTTTATCCATTGGGTTGGACGATAGCCTATTTGTAGCTTGAGCTGACGTGCCTGCAGGTGATCCATGCCCGCGCCAACGTACTTGCGCAGCACTTGTTCAGCTTCATCATCGCTGCTATGACGACTGGAGTAAACATAGCCAATACCGCGCCTTTCTTGCAGTCCAATATCCCAGGTCCAGCCCGCCTTGTGGGCAGTGGAAATCGTATAGGACGGAATCGCTTGATCCGGTTTGGCATAGGGGATTTGTACTGCCAGCGCCCGATCAACAAACAAAACATCGCTAACACTCTTGAAAGGCGAACCCAAGGCTTCACCGATTAAACGCGCACGAAAACCCGTGCAATCTATATACAAATCAGCGTTTAACTCGCCGTGTTCCTGAGTGTGAACACCCGCAATGGCACCCGTTTCATTTAAGCGAACTTCATGCACATTTCCGAGTAAATGTTGTACGCCTAAACTGCGCGCATGCTCTGCCAACAACCGCGCGAAGCGACTTGCGTCAAAGTGATAGGCGTAATTCATAGGTCCCAAAAAATCTTTATCACTGCTGCGTTTTGGGCCGCGGCTGGCATCGGCAATCCGTTTTTGCATGGTGACTGCTTGGGCAAAAGCTGATTCTTTTCCTGCCAAGCCATGCAGCCAATAGGGTAGTAATTCAGGTGTGTCTGAACGCTGACTAGGCTGACTAAAAGGGTGGAAATAGTGGTTTGCGCTTGCAGATTGATCAAGGCTCGGAGGGCGTACCCAGTCGCAAAAGTGAATGCCTTGCTTAAAGGTGGCATGGCATTCGCGAATAAAACGCGCTTCGCTGATACCAATCGCCGCCAGTGTCCCGCGTATCGAGGGAAAACTGCCTTCGCCGACGCCGATGATGCCGATTTCAGTTGATTCAATTAAGCGAATTTTTATACTATTGTTGTCATTTGTTGACAGTGTTTTTGCTAAAAAAGCGGCTGTTAGCCAACCCGCTGTACCTCCACCGACGATCAGTATATTGCTGCATGTTTGCATAAGAGATCTCCTCATTGATTTTTTTATAAATCCACATACCACTTGAAATTTCTGTTGACATCGTTTTCAAGCAAAATGTATCATGAAAACGTTTTCACAGTAAATGAAATCGTTTTCACGACCAGTTTAGATGTTAAAACCCTGTAAACAAAATAATTTCCTAATGGAGACACAATGAAAACCACCGTATTAAAAACGAAGCAGCGGGCGATCTCACCGATACAATTTGCCGTGCTCGTCTTAATGGCAGGCAGTACCGCCGCCCAAGCGCAAAATGCGGCTACCGCCGATACTCAAAAGCCTACTCCAGCTCAAGCCGCTGCAGCAGCAAATAATTCAGACAAAATTTTAGAAGTTTTGGTCACAGGTACCAAACGCACGACTTCTTTGCAACGTACCCCAGTTGCGATTACTGCTTTGAGTGCTGCATCGCTCGAAGATAACCACGTACAGACTTTGCAAGACATTGTGAACCTGGTACCAGGATTTTCAGCAACAGCGCAGGGCGATCATGGCGTGATGACCATGACCATGCGCGGCGTGGGTAATGACAGTGCAAAAACCGAATATGCTGATCCAGAAGTCGCGTCTTTTGTTGATGGCATCTATTCTCCGCGTCCGGAAGGCGCGACCGCTTTATTATTCGACCTGGAAGCAATCGAGGTATTACGTGGGCCTCAAGGGACATTGTGGGGACGCAATGCGACGGTCGGTGCAGTGAATATGCAAACTGCTAAACCCGTCATCGGTAAATCTTTTGGCACGGTTGAGGGTGGCGCAGGTAGTTACAATCGCCTTGGCATGCGCGGTGCATTCAACGTGCCAGTGAGCGACACCATGGCCTTACGTTTCGCCTTCGTGAATGAACAGCATGATGGTTATGTGGATTATCAAACGATGCCAAGCATTCCTTTGGCTAGCCAGCGTGCTGCCTTCGTTGCAGGTGGTGGTGCACTCGCTGATTTTCAGCCTATCAATACCAATTTGTTTTTGACTGGCGGTCAAAAATACGGTGCGCAAAAACAAAGTGCTGTACGTCTCTCTATGTTATGGAAGCCTACTAGTACCAGCAAATGGGATTTATCTTACGAAAAATTTGTTGATCGTGGCGCATCGAATATGAATCTGATGCAGACACCGCGCGCCGGTCAAAAAATGTGGTCAGCATTGATTGATACCGCACCAGGCACCAAGCGTGATTCCGATGCGATTCGCAGTCGTTATGAAACTGCAATAAGTGATGATGTCTCTCTGGCCTACATCGCTGGTTACGCAAAATTCAGTGGCTCACAAACCTTTGATGGTGATGCGGGCGTGGTGGTGCCAACGAGCTTTGCTACTGGCGGCAGCCATCGCGAGCATAATACAAATTCTTCTAACTACGTGAATTACAGTCATGAAGTGGAAGTGCAATCAACCGGTAAGAAAGACGTAGATTGGTTGCTCGGTTTGTACTATGCAGCTGAGACCAACGATATTCGTTTTGATTTGCCTATCATGAACGGTACGCAGCAAGGCACAGTTGGTTGGCAGGGTTCGTTTATTCAACCGAAAGAAACCGTCGAATCAAAGGCGATTTTTGGTCAAGCAACGTGGAATCTGTCTGATAGCTTGCATTTAACTGGCGGTGCACGTTATACCAAAGATGATCGCGCCAATATCGGCGGTCGTGGCTATGGCTGGGCAAATTATCCAGCGACACCAGCAACGGTTGCGCAGATTCCTGTGAACCAAAATGTGAATCCATGGGACGCCAATTCGGGTTTCGGCGCGCCAGGTTTGAACGATGGTGTGTATTCGGGTAGTAAGCTGACGGGCCTCGCTCGCATCAGCTACGACATGGATAAAAATAATATGTGGTACGCCAGCGTTTCTACCGGCTATAAATCCGGTGGTCTGCAAGATGGTGGTCGTACCTATGCACCAGAAACGCTGACCAATTACGAGCTTGGTACTAAGCATACTTTGATGGATGGCGCGGTGAAAATCAGCAATGCGCTGTTTTATGAGAACTTCAAAGACTATCAATTCTCTGCACCTGTGACCAATCCTGATGGCAGCCGTACCTTGGCGACAACGAGTGCTGAGGGCGCCAAAATCACGGGTTTTGAAACTGAAATCGCAGCGAAATTGAGCAAAGACGACAAAATACAAGTGTCGTTGGCTTACACACCAAAAGCGACCTTGGGCAAGCTTTTAGCCGGCTCTAATGATTATGTGATTCCAACTTGCGTTGCCGATAAAACGGTTTCGAATTGCGTGGATGTCACCGGCGTCACCATGGCGCATACACCCAAGATTCAAATGCAGATTCAATATCAGCACACGATCCATTTGGGTAATGCGACTTTGACTCCGCGCATCAGTGTGCATTATGAATCTGAAAGTAATCTGAGTGTCTTCAGTAATTATTTTGGTGCACCGGATAAACAAGCTGCCTATTCACGTACTGATCTTGGCCTGCGTTATGAAGGCGATAAATTCTATATGGATTTCTTCGTCCGAAATGTTGGTAACGGCAACGTTAAAACCAGCGCCCAAAACGGTAATACGGGCGGTATCTGGGTTGCGCAATACTTGCCACCACGTACCTTTGGTGTGAACGCCGGGTTTAATTTCTAAGCGGGTGATTGACGCTACTTTGGCGTAGTTTTTATTCCTGTACTCTGTATCGCCGTTTCTTCTTTTTGGCGATGCAGAGTGTCTGGATAGGTATTAATTTTTATTATCCGCGTCGCTAGCTTCACATCAACTTTCGTAAAACGATTTGTCCAGAGATATCACTGATTCTGGAGGCGTGTTCGCGATCTTTACCGGGTTTGATTGTGGTGTTGCGTACGCAAGTACTTGGAAGTTGAATAATATTATGACGCATGCACCACACTTTCCTGCCGACTTCGCATGGGGCGTTGCCACTAGTGCCTTTCAGATAGAGGGCGCTGCTTACGAAGACGGTAAAGGACCATCGATCTGGGATAAATTTTGTGAAGATCCAACCAATATCAAAGATCAAAGCGATGGTCTGATCGCATGCGATCATTATCATCGCTATAGCGAGGATGTGGAGATTATTGCGTCATTAGGACTGGACACTTATCGTTTCTCTATGGCTTGGGCGCGCGTGCAACCTGATGGAAAAGGCGCATGGAATGAGGCTGGTTTCGCCTTTTATGATAGGCTGATTGGCGCATTGCAGGAAAAAAATATCGCCGCACATTTGACTCTTTACCATTGGGATTTGCCACAGGCTTTGCAAGAGGAGGGCGGTTGGCTATCACGTGATACCGCGTATCATTTTGCTGAGTATGCGCGAGAAGTGGCACGCCGATTCGGGCATCGTGTCGCCAGTATTGCGACTCACAATGAACCTTGGTGTACCGCCAATCTGGGTCATGGCAACGCGCAATTTGCACCAGGCGTTGCTGATGCTAAAAGCGCGATTCAAGTTTCGCATCATTTATTGCTGTCACATGGTCTGGCAATGACCGCCATGCGAGAAGTCGGCTCGCCAGCGCCACTAGGTATCGTTTTGAATCAATGGACGGCCGATCCAGCGACCGACACTCAGGCAGATCGCGACATGGCTGAATTGGAATATGCATGTTCCGTTCAGTGGTTTATGGATCCTATTTTCAAAGGACATTATCCTGAACTTGCTTTGCGAGCGCATGGTGATAAGGCACCCATTATTTATCCTGGCGATCTGCAAGTGATACACCAAAAGATTGATTTTTTGGGTGTGAATTATTATTTTCGTGCATTCTGCTCCGCGGAAAATCCGCCACGTTCAGCGCCTGCAGTTCAAGGTATAACCGATATGGGGTGGGAAATATATCCGCAAGGTTTAACCGAATTACTATTAGCGCTGCACGCCGAATACCAATTGCCCCCCATTTATATTACAGAGAATGGTATGGCCAGCGCCGATCACTTAGAGCATGGCAAAATTGCTGATGAACAGCGTATCGCCTATGTGCGCGACCATTTGGCTGCTTTAGCCGCTGCGATGCAGCAAGGTGTCGATGTCCGCGGTTACTTCTTATGGAGTTTGTTGGATAACTTTGAATGGAATTCAGGCTATTCAAAACGTTTCGGTATTGTGCATGTCGAGTACGCTACTCAGCAACGAACTTTGAAAGACAGCGCCATGTGGTATCGCGATTATTGTCAGCAGCAACGCGGTGTTCAACCATTACTCGTGGCGAGGTAGACCATCATGCCTATGCACGATTATCTTGATGAGCCGCGACTGCTTGCTGATATTGGCGGCACCAATGCGCGTTTTGCTTTGGAATTGTCTTCTGGGGAGATTCGCCACATTCAAACCTTAGCGACGGTCGATTTTTCTCGTTTTGAAGATGCTGCACTTTGTTACCTCAAACAAGTCGCTGATCAAGACGTAGGTCAAAAGACGCAGCAAACCATCAAGCACGCTGTGATTGCGATTGCAAATCCGGTTGGCGAAGACGCCATCAAGATGACGAATCATCATTGGGCGTTTTCCGTCAGCGCGGCACGCGCCGAATTAGGTTTGCAAACTCTGCTGATGGTCAATGATTTTTCTGCACTTGCCATGGCGGTACCGGGTTTAACTCCGAGTGAATTACAGCAAATTGGTGGTGGCACAGCGAAGCGCGACGCGGTCATTGGCATACTCGGCGCAGGTACTGGTTTAGGCGTTGGTATGCTGGTGCCAGACCCAATTGGCTGGCGCTCTTTGCAAAGTGAAGGTGGGCATGTTGCCTTTGCACCGACTGATGAACGTGAGATTGCCGTCTTACGATATTGCTGGGAAAAGTATGAGCATGTATCGACAGAACGCCTGGCCTCTGGGCCCGGCATTAACTTGATACATGCCGCATTAGCTGCCGCTGCCGGGCGGGTTGTTGACCATACCTTGTCTACCGAATCGATCGTGAACCGAGCGCTCAATGGTGATGCCATTTGTCTGGAGACCATCGATTGTTTTTGCGGTATGCTCGGTACTTTCGCGGCAAATTTGGCAGTGACTTTATTTACGCAAGGTGGCATTTATATCGGAGGTGGTGTGGTTCCGCGTTTAGGTAATTTCTTTGCGCGATCTTCATTCCGTAGTCGCTTCGAAAAGAAGGGACGTTTTTCGGATTTCACCGCACAAATTCCAACCTATGTCATTACCGCACAGCAGCCAGCATTTATTGGCGCTGCAGCTTTATTGCGTCAGCATTTACAGAAAAAACAGGAAATCGCACCAAAGAAAGAGCTAACTCAGAAAGATAGGACTTACGCAAAATTGCGCTGCTTGAGCGTCGAGCCGAAGACTGTGCATTTGCACGGCGAGGCGAGCACAACAACGCCAGCGTCTGTTTTGCGTAAATCCTAAAAAGAAACCCTACAGGACGAGACACTTGTAGCCACCCGCTCTTTGCTGGACACGACGCGTGTTCAAGCCATACAAAAAACACAAAAAGAAGAGGACTATGACTATGCAGAACCAACTTAACGCACGATCACCTTTGTTATGGGTGCCAACTGGTTATTTCACCATGGCGCTGGGTTTTATGATGTTGACCAATGTCAGTGCCATCATGTTTAAAAATCTTGGCATGGATAATGGTAGTGCGGCCCAGTATTCGAGCATGTTTATTTTTGCTTACACGATCAAGCCTTTGTTTGCGCCCTTTGTAGAAATGTATCGGACAAAAAAATTCTTTGTCCTGTGCGCGCAAGTGCTAATTGGTTTAGGTTTTGCCGGCGTTGCTTTAGCCATGTCTTTGCCTGATTACATGGTGATTTTGATTCCCTTGTTTTGGGTCCTATCCTTTGTTGGCGCGACTCAAGACATCGCTTGTGATGGTGTCTATGTAACTTCGCTCGACCAGCGTAGCCAATCTTTGTACTGCGGCGTCCAAAGCCTGAGTTGGAATATTGGACCTATCGTCGCTGCAGGTGGTTTGGTGTATCTGAGTGGACGCTTACACACTGGGGTATTTCATCATAGTAGCGGTAGTTTTGGTGAAGAGTGGATGGAGTCTTGGCGTGTGATTTTCTTTTTGGTGGCGGGTCTTACTCTGCTGATGGCGGTGTGGCACGCACGTGTGATGCCTGATGGTGAGCGTGCCACTAATACACCGACTAGCGTTGCTGCGACTGGGCGAATTATTGTTGATTCCTTTCGCAGTTTCTTCGAAAAGCGCGATGTTTGGCGCATGATTTCTTTTGCATTCCTGTTCCGCTTAAGTATAGGATTTTTGGAGAAAATTGGCCCCTTCTTTATGGTCGATCCAGCCAGTAAAGGCGGTTTGGGCTTAAGCAATGAATTGCTTGGAATTATTTATGGCACCTATGGCCTAGCGGCGGTATTGCTGGGTTCCTTGCTGGGTGGTTGGTTGGTTGCAAAACGTGGGTTGAAATCGACGCTCTTTTGGTTGTGCTGCGCGGTCAATATCCCCAATGTTACTTTTCTGCTCATGAGTATTTATCTGCCAGAAAATCTGTATTGGATAGGTGCTGGCGTGATCGTTGAGAAGTTCTTTTTTGGTTTTGGTTCGGTCGGCTTTATGATTTATCTGATGCAAGAACTCGCACCCGGCAAATACACCACGACACATTATGCTTACGGCACTGGGCTAATGGGTTTGTGTGGTTTAGTGACTGGTATGGTGAGTGGTCATTTACAGCAGCAACTGGGTTACATCAGCTATTTCGTACTGGTGATGGTTGCGACTATCCCATCTTTCCTGGCTTGCTGGTTCGCGCCTTTTCATGTGTCGGATCGGTTATCTGAGACGGATGAAAAAAACTCTTTGATCCAGCAAGGTATTTAGTTTCTGCAAAAATCGTAATCTCGTAGGGCGGCTGAAACCCGCGCTGCTTAGAGGCTTGATGGGCTTGGCGGCGCGGGTTTCACCCGCCCTACAATTTTCTTAGTCAGCTGCTTTGATCATGAAATTTGAAAAGTCAGCATAATTAATTTTATTACTTACGGTAGCAGCTGTAGTGCTAAACAAGCCAATTTTAGCGCCCACCCAGCGTCCTTGTGCGGCCACAAAAGACGATCCAAAAGCGGAGAAATCCTTGGTGTTTTCGCTGTAATAAAACTGCGTAGTGCCGCCGGCACGCATACTTAGCTTGAGATGTAATTCTGGTGTGTTTATAGGTTTCTGTTCTAATATTTTTTCCAGGCATTTTCCTGCACCCGTGCAAGTGGTATAACGCAATTCATATTTGTCTTGATGTCGCTGAATGCCGATCCAGGCGTAGTTCAGTCCATACAATATCAAACCCGCACGATCTCCTTCTGTGTTCGTGCTCAAACTTATTTTGACGGTTACGCTAAATTCTGGTGCTGGTATTTTTTGTAAAATGATCGCAGGATAATCAATCAGCGTATTGTTTTCAATGAGTGATTGCGGATACAGACGTAAATGATTTTTGTGCGCTGTTAATGAATACCAATCAGCTTTCCAGTTGGCATTCCATTGCCATTGCAAGCCAAGTTGCGACCGCGAAAAATCATCGGATTCAGTAGGTGTCGTTTTGAATACTTTATCGGTAATTGGTTTGCTCAACGGCTTTTGCCATTCTGCAACCGGCTCACCGATCCCTGTTTTGCTATTCTTCACACCCATCACAGGCCAATCATTTTCCCAAGTCATAGGTTGCAAATGTACGATGCGGCCGTAAGCGCGTTTATCTTGAAAATGGTAGAACCAGTCACTTCCATCCTGTGCATTCACCCAAGCGCCTTGATGCGGTCCGTTGGTGTTGCTGTTGCCTTGCGCGAGAATGATCTTTTCTTCATAGGGACCAAGAATATTTTTGGCGCGGAACACCGTTTGCCAGCCATGCTCGACCCCACCGGCAGGTGCGAAAACATAATACCAAGCATTGTGTTTGTAAAATTTAGGACCTTCTAAAGTCGTGTAGCCCGCTAATTTATTGCCATCAATGACGACGCCTTTATCATCTATTATTTGGCGCGCGTCGATAGTCATGCTTTTCAAACTCAATTGATTATTAAAGCCTGCACGACTTTTTGCCCATGCATGCAGTAACCATGCTTTGCCGTCGTCGTCCCACAAAGGGCTGGGATCGATCAGACCTTTTCCCGCTATTAGCAAGTGCGGTTGGCTCCAAGGCCCAGCAAAATCTTTTGCTGTCATGACATAGATGCCAACATCCGGATCAGGATAAAAAATCCAAAATTTGCCGTCATGAAAACGCAAACTTGGTGCCCATACACCTTTGCCGTGTTGCGGTGTACCAAACATTTCTGCTGGTACTAGATTGGGGAGAGCGTGTCCCACAAGCGACCAATGAATCATATCGGCGGATTGCAACAGGGGCAGACCCGGTGCGCTGTTAAAACTGGAGGCAGTCATGTAGTACTGATCGCCAACACGGATGACATCAGGATCAGAATAGTCGGCATGAATGATGGGATTCCTATAGCGGTTATTTCCGAGATCGGGCTCCCAAACTGATATGTTGTGTTCTTGTTGGAGAACTTGCGCATTCACATGGATCGTCGCGAATAATAGAGAAGTAGCCACGCAGCGCAATGCCTGATCGACATGAATCATAAGAATTCCTTTTAGCGAGAATACATTCGGTGTAGCAACGTCGCTGTGTGTTATCCCGCAAAGGCAGTTTCAGCGTAGCCCTGTACACCAGGATTGAGCAAGATTGTCGCGCCTGCCCATTCGTCGTCTGCGGCTTGTCCTGCACCGATTGATGAGACCATCAACGTATCGAGCTTGTCGCCACCAAAGCAGCACATGGTGGGCTTTTTCATCGGCACAGCGATTTGTCTATCCAATTTGCCATTCGGTGTAAATCGTAAAATCAATCCGGCATCGTTGGCGCAAATCCAATAGCAACCATCGATATCGATTGCAGCACCATCGGGGCGACCATCCATGGTTTTCATATCGACAAACACGCGTTGATTGTGCGGTGTGCCGCTGTCGGTATCGTAGTCAAATGCCCAAATCAATTGGCTATTGGGGTGCGAATCAGAAAGGTACATGGTGCGCCCATCTGGCGACCAAGCTAGGCCATTCTGTACGAACAAATTTGAGATAAATGGTGTAGAGATACCTTGTTCTTTGCTGTAGCGATATAGATGCCCGGCAGGGTTGGGTACCGACATATCGATCAACATCGTGCCGCTCCAAAAACGACCTTGGCGATCACAACGGCCATCATTGAAGCGCATCGCTGTCAGAGATTCTTTCGGTGCTGCCAGCTGCTGTGCTAGCACCGTGCCGTCTTCGTGTAATTTCAAATGAAAGAGTCCGCTCTCCATGCCCGCGATGAATCCTCCACTGGTTTGTGGCGACAAGCAGCCTATCATTTGTGCGGTCTGCCAACTTCTTGCCTCGCCGCTGGAATTTAAGCGCCAGATGGTATTTGCCGTGATATCGACCCAATACCAAGCTGCTTCATGCGCAATCCAGATCGGACTCTCTCCCACACCACAGCGTATAGGTGCATGTGGTTCAGCTATGCGTGTGATCTCAGGTTTGTGCAAGATAGTCATATTACAGATCGTTGATGACTTTGTATTTTGGTACTAAGGTTTTCATGACGGTCCATGCCACCAAATAAGCAAGTGCACAGATCGCGAACATGATGGTATAGCCGGTTTGCAATTGATCTTGACTACCGTAGTAGTCAAATAGCCAGCCACCAAGCTTGGTAATCAAAACGCCGCCCAATCCACCTGCCATGCCGCCGATGCCGACGACAGAGGCCACCGCTTTTTTCGGAAACATATCGGATACCGTCGTAAAAATATTCGCCGACCATGCTTGATGTGCGGAAGCGCCGATGCCAATCAAAATCACGGGGACCCAAAAACTGATGTAACCAAAAGGCTGTGCTAGCAAGACCACCAGCGGCACAACCGCAATCATCAACATTGCCTTCATACGACCGTCATATGGCGCATCGCCACGATTGATGAAGTAGGTAGGTAACCAACCGCCACCAATACTGCCGACCATGGTCATGCTATACAAGACGGCTAGTGGAAATACAAATTCCGTGGTTTTCATACCGTATTGCGCAGCTAAATATTTCGGCAACCAGAATAAGAAGAACCACCACACGCCATCGGTCATAAATTTTCCAAAGGCGAAGGCCCAAGTTTGACGATAATTTAGTAATTGAAACCAAGAAAATTTTTTGCCATCGTATTGTGAGTTCTCGATGACACCATCGCGCACCTGATCGTGATTGATATACGCGAGCTCTTCCGCGGATAAACGCTTTTGTTGTTCAGGTTTATCGTAAAAAATCAGCCACGCACCCAGCCACAAAAAACCTATCGCGCCGATGATAATGAAGGTCGCTTGCCAGCCCCACGCGTCAGCAATCATCGGTACGGTAATTGGCGCCAATATCGCGCCGATGTTCGCGCCGGAATTAAAGATGCCAGTCGCAAATGAACGTTCTTTTTTCGGAAAATATTCAGCTGTTGCTTTGATCGCCGCAGGGAAATTTCCTGCTTCACCTAGGGCCAATACAGCGCGCGATAACATGAAACCTGCGATTGACACCGGAACTACCGCCAAACCTACCGTCGTAAAAATGGTATTGATCGCGCTACCAAACGCAATCGCGAATGCATGCATGATGGCACCTAACGACCAGATGCTGATCGCTAATACGAAGGCTTTTTTTGTGCCGATTTTATCGATGAAGCGTCCAGCAAACAGCATGGAAATCGCATACACAAATTGAAATGCTGCGGTGATATTCGCGTAATCGCTGTTGGTCCAACCAAACTCTTTACTTAAATCCGGCGCGAGCAAACTCAATACCTGACGATCAAGATAATTGATCGTGGTGGCAAAAAATAGCAGGGCGCAAATCGTCCAACGATATTTACCTATGCCTTGTGGCGTGCTTGGTGTTGACATGCATGTCTCCGGTTTTATTGTTTTTAGCGCTACTGTTGATTTGAATTTCGAACAGTAGGGCGGGTGCAACCCGCGCCGCCAGCATGTCGTGCTGGCGTGACTGTGCGACAGGCGGCGCGGGTTGCACCCGCCCTACATCTTTCTATATCCCTCTCCGACAAACGTGAGAGGGAACTCATTTACAGATTATTTGGTTGGCACAGTTAATTCACCATTGATTACTCGCGGAATACCAAATGGATTCGTATCTTGCAAGCTGGTCGGCAAGAGTTCCGCAGGGAATTCCTGATAGCAAACCGGACGCAAGAACCTATCGATTGCCGATGCACCTACTGAAGTGCTGCGACTGTCTGAGGTCGATGGGAAAGGTCCGCCATGTACCATTGCATGACAGACTTCAACGCCAGTTGGGAAGCCATTAAACAAGATACGCCCAGCTTTCCGTTCCAGTGTTGGCAATAGGGATTTGGCGATCGCATAGTCTTCTGCGGTTGCGTGTACCGTTGCGGTTAATTGACCTTCAATATGTTCAGCAATCGCCTGCATTTCGGTCAGATCCTTGCAGCGAATCAATAGCGAAGATGGGCCAAAAACTTCATCATGTAGGGCGACATTGCTTAAAAAATCGTTTGCGTGGCAAACAGCTAGATTTGCCTGAGCCGCGCACGGTGTCGTTGCTGCTTGACCTTGCGCTAAGACTTCCACGCCGTTCACCTGATTCAAGCGCTCAACACCAGTGCTATAGGCTTTATGAATGCCTGGCGTCAGCATAGTTGATGCGGGTTTGGCTTGTAAGGCAGTGCTAGCCGTATCGATAAAGCTTTGCAACTCTGGACTATCGAGCGCGATCAACATGCCAGGATTAGTGCAGAATTGTCCCGCACCCATTGTCAAAGAATCCGCAAAGCCTTGGGCAATTGCGGCACCTTTAGTTTTCAAGGCATCAGGAAGCAAGAAGACTGGATTGATACTACTCATTTCTGCATAAACAGGAATCGGTTCTGCACGTGCTGCTGCAGTGCGAACTAGTGCCATACCACCTTGACGAGAACCCGTGAATCCGACTGCCTTAATCTCTGGATGGGCAACTAAACTTTGACCGATTTGACGACCGTCACCAATCAACATGGAGAACACGCCTGCCAAGCCGCAATCATTAGCGGCTTGCTGTATCGCTTTGCCGACTAATTCGGATGTTCCCAAATGCGCGCTATGTGCTTTGACGACGACGGGACAACCAGCAGCCAAAGCTGATGCGGTATCACCACCAGCCACCGAGAAGGCTAGAGGGAAGTTACTCGCACCGAATACAGCAACAGGTCCTAAACCAATTTTACGCAAACGTAAATCTGGACGCGGCGGCACGCGCTCTGGTAAAGCTGAATCGAGTGTCGCTGACACATAAGCACCATCGCGTACGACTTTGGCAAACAAGCGCAATTGATTCATGGTGCGACCACGCTCACCTTCCAAACGTGCCACTGGCAGGCCAGTCTCTTGATGCGCGCGTTCGATCAAGGTATTGCCTAATGCCAGAATATTGTCGGCAATTTGCTCTAAAAACCCTGCTCTTTGCTCTGGTGTGGTTTCACGATAGCTGTCGAAAGTGGCTGCTGCTAATTGGCATGCTTGATCGACATCCTCGTTGGTCGCTAAACCAAATGCGGGTTCGAATTCGCTGTTGGTGGCTGGATTGATCGCTTTGATCGTGCCTGCGCTACCGAATACGGATTGCTGGCCGATGACCATGCTTCCTGTGATTTGCATTAATTGCTCCTTGATTCTTGAATCTTACGTTGATGAACATTTCATTTTAACTGGGCGAGAGCGCCCAGTCTTGATGGAAATCGTCATCATTTGCGCTTATTTTTACGCTTATTGCGGACCTTGCGCGCGAATTAGCTTTAACAACATCTCATCCTCTTCTGCTGTTAAATCAGTCAATGGCGCACGAACTGGACCACCGCTATGCCCAACTAAACGCGCACCCGCTTTGACGATACTCACTGAATAACCGGCTTTACGATTACGGATGTCGAGGTAAGGTAAGAAAAACTCATCGATCAAACGGTTAGTCGTTGCAAAGTCGTCCGCTGCAGTTGCATGGTAAAAATCCATCGCCAATTTAGGCACAAAATTGAATACCGCAGAAGAGTACACAGGTGTACCAATCGCCTTATACGCGCCAGCAAAAATCTCTGCGGTCGGCAAACCGCCAAGATAGCTGAAGCGATCACCCATACGACGCCAGATGGACACCATCAATTCAATATCGCCAATGCCGTCTTTAAAACCAATTAAGTTCGGGCAACGCGCTGCTAATTTTTCTAAAGAGTCAGGGGTCAAGCGGCAGTTAGCACGGTTGTACACCACCACGCCAATACTGACGGATTTGCAGACTTCGGCAACATGCTCGATCAAGCCATCTTGGCTAGCTTCGGTCAGATAATGCGGCAGCAATAACAAACCTTGCGCACCCAAACGCTGAGCATCCTGTGCTAACGCAATCGCAGTGCGTGTAGGACCACCCACACCCGCCAAGATTGGCACTTTGCCACGACAAGTATCGACCGCAGTACGAATCACGTCGCTGTATTCACCCGGTGTCAAAGAAAAGAATTCACCTGTACCACCCGCCGCAAACAAAGCACTCGCACCATACGGCGCCAACCATTCGAGACGCTCAGCATACGTATCAGCACGGAAATCACCGTTTTCATCGAAGTCGGTAATAGGGAAGGATAAAAGTCCAGACGAGAGGATTTGTTTGAGGTCTTGCGGATGCATAGTGTCTCCAATAGAAAAGGCAGGAAATTCGGTTGAGTTAGAGAAAATCATTTGATGTCGCTTAAGTGATACGTCATCGTACAACTTAACTTTGGAATTTGCAAAGGGTTTTTTTGATTTTATTGATGACGGCAGATTTATAGTTCTTTATGAAATTTTTCGTCTAAAGAAATTAACCAGCAGATATTTGCTTGAATCGTGGGTGGTGTTGCTCCTTCCCTTTCAAGGGGAAGGTTGGAACGGGGTATTGTCAGGGAATCGAGTAAATCTTCTTCGAGCGTATTTATATTCGAGATTGCTGATTGGTCTGTAGGTCGGGGGTAGCCCGACAGCTAGTTACCTTTTTTGTTTCGCCAAAAAAAGGTAACCCAAAAAAGGCGACCACGCTGCCACTGGCCTTCGGCTTCCCAATTATGCGGGACAAAAAATGGGAAAGCCTTGAAACTCGCTACGCTCAAACACAAGGCTTTCTTAATCCATTTTCTGTCCCGCACAATTGGCAGTGTCAGAAGTGGATGAAAGTCAAAAGCAACGGAAAAACAGACACGTTCGACGGCAATATGTTTCCGATTAACTGTTGAGTTTGGATGTTTTAGTTTTTATCGCATGTGGCACTGCCAATTGTGCGGGACAGAAATGGGAAAAAGAGAGGCAGCTGTTTGAGCCGAAGGCGAGTTTCTGACTCTCCCCATTTTTGTCTTGCACAATTGGGAACCCGAAGGGCAGTGACGCCTGCGTCGCCTTCTTTTGCTTATTCTTCTTGGCGAAGCAAGAAAAGTGAGTGGCCGTCGGGCCACACCCGACCTGCACACCACGAGAATGGATAATCGGTGATGTTGTAAAGAACATTCAAAATTAAAATTTCATGTTTTGAGATGGGAGGAACAACTCAACCCGCCCCCTCAATCACCTCCTGCGCCAACCTCAATCTCTCCCGACTATTACTCAAATGGGTACGCATCGCCGCCCGCGCGGCTTCAGAATCTTTGCGCAAAATCGCATTGAAAATATCTTCATGCTCATGCTGCACGCGCGCCAGATAGGCGTCCGGATCATCGCGATTGAGCTGCGCGGTGTTTAAGCGTGCACGTGGTATCAGCGTGTGCCCCAGATGTCCCAACAGCTCCATAAAGTATTGATTACCCGTTGCACGCGCGATCAATAAATGAAAACGTACATCGGCTTCCACTGAATGTGCACCACTCGCAACCGTGTCGCGCATTTGTTGTAATACTTCGCGCAGTTCGGTGATTTGTAATTCTGTGCGACGCGTTGCGGCATGCCAAGCGGCTTCGGTTTCTAAACTGATACGGACTTCCAACACATCCAATACATCTCTGACCGTGACGATGGAAGAGTTTTGTAATCCCAGATGATGCGATGGGGCGAGTACAAAAGTGCCTATGCCATGGCGCGTTTCGACCAGGCCAGCGGCTTTTAATTGCGAAATGGCCTCACGAACTACCGTGCGGCTGACGCCATACACTTGCATGATTTCTGATTCGGTCGGCAGTTTTTCCGAGACTTTTAAATCATCACTTTTAATCCGCGTAGTCAGATGCTCGACCACAACAGTGGCAAGATTGCGCGGCTTGCTGCGGATGGGAACGGGGTTAGTGTTGAGCGAGGTGCTGGTCATAGTGAAATCGATTCTTTGTCTGTAGTGATCGAGCATAGCCCTAATGAGGTCACATAGAGGCTCAGTTGTTCCTCGTATGATAACCGATAAGTCCTCCTGCTTAAAGTTGGATTGTTTTTTATATAAAGACAAAAAAGATGAATGTCCCTTGCTTGTATGACGACTAACGCTCCCTCTCCCGCAAGCGGGAGAGGGTTGGGGTGAGGGAGGTTCAGATTTGGACAGTGCCATTCAGTTGCTGGTCATAAAGGACTTTTTGAGGGAAGACAAAGTTCTGAGTTGCCACTACTTCACGGCTGCATCATTCCTCAACAAAGCCTGCAAACGCGCAACCCCAACCGGTTCTTGCTCCTGCAAAGCGATGACCGCCCAGCGCGTAGCATGTTGCTCCGACACTGCCTGAATTTGTGCCAATTCATTGTGCGCACGTTGTTGCAATAAAGGCGAACTTGGATGCGCTAAGGCCAGGCTATTGTTGATGACCCAAGCCCAAGGTTCAATGCCTGCACGTCGCAAATCATGTTGTAAACCTGCCGCTTCCAGCACAGGCGTAGTTTCCGCTAGTGTGACAATGATGACCTTAGTTTGCTCGGGATCTTGTAGTTGCATCATGGGCGTATTAAAACGCATGCCGGCACTTTCCATTTGACGCGCAATTTCTCTGTGGTACGCGCCTGTTGCATCAAGCAATAACAAAGTATGCCCAGTCGGCGCGGTATCCATCACGACGAACTTTTTGCCTGCTTCGCGAATCACGCGCGAAAATGCTTGGAATACGGCGATCTCTTCCGTGCAAGGTGAGCGCAAATCTTCTTCTAATAAAGCGCGGCCAGCATCGTCTAGATGCTTGCCTTTACTCGCCATTACTTGTGCACGATAGGCTTCAGTCGCAGCTTGCGGATCAATGCGACTGACACTCATGTTTTCAACATCGCCACCCAGCGCTGCTAAGACGTGCGCCGCTGGATCTGACGTCGTTAAATGCACCGCATGACCTCGGCGTGCCAACTCGACCGCGAGTGCCGCGGCTACCGTGGTTTTGCCAACCCCACCTTTGCCCATGGTCATAATCAAGCCATGCCCATCGGCGGCTAAGTCATCAATTAGGCTAGAAAGATCGGGAAAGTTTGGCGTTACCGTGATTTCGCAGGGTGGTATCTCCACAGACGATATGTTCAACAAAGCACGCAGGGCAGGCAAGCCCACCAAATTAAAACCGAGCAAGGGGATGTGATCGGTTGGTGCATCCACCAGCACAGCCGGCATCGCGCTTAATGTGGTTTGTTCACGTTGCACGATGGCCGCTGCTAATTTATCATGCGCCGCTTCGGCTTCGGGCATGACGCCATTGATCACTAAGTACTGATGTTGAAATCCGATTGCAGCCAGTTCTTCATGGGTGCGTGCCGCTTCACGCAGAGCCGCTGTTTGCGCACGGGCGACCAAGACCATACGCGTGCGTTGTGGATCAGCTAAGGCGTCCACCGCAGCATGATATTGCTCGCGTTGCTTTTCTAATCCAGCTAGCGGTCCCAAGCACGATGCATCGCCTTTGCCTTCTTCTAAAAAATCCGACCATGCACCAGGCAATTGCAACATGCGTATGGTGTGTCCTGTCGGCGCTGTATCAAAAATGATGTTATCAAATTGACTGATCAAAGTCTGATTGGTAAGTAAGCCAGTGAATTCATCAAAGGCGGCGATCTCGGTGGTACAAGCACCAGACAATTGTTCTTCTATGCTGTTGACGACTGCATCCGGTAACACGCCACGGACCGGACCGACGATTTTATCGCGATAAATTTGTGCTGCTGCTTGTGGATCAATTTCCAAGGCAGACAGATTCGCAACCGCGCTGACTGGCGTGATGTGATTGCCTATCGTGATACCAAACACTTGCCCGACATTCGATGCTGGATCTGTGCTGACCAATAGCACACGCTTACCCAGATCGGCTAGATAGATCGCAGTTGCACAAGCGAGTGAAGTTTTACCCACGCCACCTTTGCCTGTGAAGAATAGAAATGCAGGGGTTTGTTCAAGAAATTTCACCAGCTACTCCAGTCGCAAAAAATGCATCCGTTCGGTAAAGCGAAGATCGAGTTTAACAGCTCTTACCTTCACCACAACAAGGCGCAGATGACGCACCGCTAGTGCTGGCAGCAATAGGCAAGATACTTAAACCCAACCAACGTGCCAACTCCGCCCGACGTGGATAGCGACTCGTGAGCGCAATTTCACCATCGAGCAAAATCAAGGGCAAGCCTTCTTGACCGGAACGCTCTAAAAAACTTTTCACGACAGCGTTCTCAGCAAATGCCATCGGCTGTTGTGCCAGATTAAAGCGCTCTATCAGCGCACCTTGCTTCTTCGCCCAATCGATATCCGCGGCAAAACTAACTAATTGTTGATCCGCATCGACACCGCAGACACCCGTATTGCAGCACATGGCGGGGTCAAATATTTGTAGGGTTTTCATATGGCATTTCCAATCGTGATGAATTGCGACAGCGTTGATTTACATTACAGCACAAAAGATGAGAAACACTTTGCGCTAACGCATGGTTGCTGGTTTAAGCCATGAGATTGGCGATCTTGTCCATTTCTGCCTTTAATGCAGATTTATCGCCTTGTAAGGTTTCTAACGGCAATGCGAAAAAAGCTTCGATCCGCGCACGTAGAATGCGATAGGCCAGCATAAAGCTCGCATCGATTTCGGCATCCGTACCCGTCGCATGGGCGGGATCTTCGACGCCCCAGTGCGTGCGTAACACCGGGCCCAAATAGGCAGGGCAGGTTTCGCCAGCCGCGCTCGCACAAACCGTAATGACGATGTCAGGTGTCGCCGGCAAGTTGTCCCAAGATTTGCTGAAATAGCCTTCGGTGTTGATACCTTCTCGTGCTAATAATGCTAACGAACGAGGATGCACTTGACCAGTCGGCTTACTACCTGCGCTCATCGCGCGCCAGCCGGCAGGTGCTAGATGATTGAAAGTTGCTTCGCCCAAAATCGAGCGGCAAGAATTACCTGTGCAAAGAAATAAAACGTTCATGATGAGTTAGTCTCTGTGAATAATTAATGAGTAGAAGATTTCGGATACAGCCAGTTGAATAGCACAGTCGCACAAGTAGCACCGACCAACTGCGCCAAAATAAATCCCGGTGCATCGATAGGACGTATGCCCGCAAAGGTGTCGGTCATCGCACGTGCCAAGCTCACCGCGGGATTGGCAAAGGACGTAGACGACGTAAACCAATACGCCGCCGTAATATAGGCCGCTACTGCAAACGGCGTGGTCGCAGGACGTGTGCGTGACGTGCTGATGATGACAGCGATTAAACCAAAGGTCGCGATGAATTCACTCCACCATTGTGATGCGCCAGTACGGACATGAGTTGATGCAAAAAATACCGGCAAATCAAACATTCCATGCGCCGCAGCGACACCGGCAAAAGCACCTGCAATTTGCGCAAGGAGATAAGGAAATACCAGCTGCGCAGGCAGATTTTTTTGCCAAGCCTCAGACAAGGTAACTACAGGATTAAAATGCGCGCCTGACAAATTGCCAAACATCAAAATTAGCGCAATCAGACCCGCACCTGTTGCCAGCGCATTCGCTAGTAAGGCGACGGCAGTGCTACCAGCGGAAAGTGTTTGCGCCATGATGCCTGAGCCGACTACGATCGCGAGTAAAAATGCGGTTCCTAAAAATTCAGCGACAATGCGTTTGAGTAGAGTGTTTTCTAATGACATAAAGAGAGTAAAAAAAAGAGGAATTAATCGGAAATCGGGTGATGAAATTAGGACTTCACAGCGGACTTGGCTACGGTCTTTTTTGCAATCGTTTTAGATAAAGACGCCGGCCCGCAAGGATTGCCGCCGCAACAACTCTCAGTCAGAAATCCTATTAAGTCATTCATAGCAGCGAAATTCGCCGAATAAATAATGAAACGTCCATCCTGTCGCGACACGATTAAGCCTGCGTGCGACAACTCTTTTAAATGGAATGACAAAGAAGACGATGGAACCTCAAGTTGCTCAGCAATCTTGCTGGCAGCCAAGCCTTCAGGGCCTACTGAAACCAATAAACGAAATATCGCTAGGCGCGATTCCTGTGCCAGAGCGGCGAGGGCGGTGATGGCGGATTTGGTTTCCATGGTTTGATCTCATGAGCTAATTAACTTCTATGATTCTACATCTGTCGAAATGTGGAATCAAGTGCTTATTTGCTATTGTTGATGAATTGAAGATTTTTGCTCAAGCGTAGGAGCACATGATTAGATGGAGATCGGTAATCTTGAAAAATACAAACACGTACTTCAATTTAGTGTACTAAATCTCAAGCTAATTTCCGCGAGCGACAAGTTGACAGTGTCTGCAAGGACAATGCAGCTTCTTCTCTAATCCATTGCACAAAAGCTTGAACATTCGCGCGTTGCGCATCTTGTTCTCGATAAAGTAACCAGTGCGAATAGGGATCACGACTACGTTCAGCAAGTGGACGAACCAGTTTCTTTTCTAATAAATCCTCGATGACTAACACGTCCAATGCCAAGCAAATACCATGATGCGATTTGGCGGTGTCGATGGCTAGATGTTCATGGCTGTAGAAAGGGCCTTTCTTAGTGTGATTGAGCAAGGTTTCTTGTTCACTTTCACTTAAAGCTTGGAATTCGGCGAGACTGTTCAACCAAGCTTGCCAGCGTTCGCCAACTTCACCGGTTTCGCGGTTGGGTGGTAGTGGCAAACGTAGCAGGGTTTGCTTAGTCAGATCGGTTAAATGTTGAAGCGTAGGTTGTGCAGTAGCTTTTCTAGCCCTTGTCGCGCTACGTAAATTGGTGGGGCTGCTTACCGGGAATAGATAGGTTTCCTCCCACAGTTTTTCAGCATGTAATCTCGTCTTTTTTCCGCTAACTGTATTTTGATCGTATCCACCTTTGCCATAACGTAGTACCACGTCGATGCTGGTATCTTTGATCAAATCATGGGTTTGATTCTCGGACGATAGTCGCAAATCAATATCCGGATATTGCGCATGAAAACGGCTCAGGCGCGGCACCAACCACTTTGCCGCGATCGAAGGTGCTGCACTCACTACTAAGACCTGATTATCGCGACGAAAGTCACTAGCCTGCTCTAAGGCCATTTGCAATTGCGCAAACGAGGAGCTCACTTGCTTGGATAATTGCTGACCCTTCGCGGTTAAATGCACCAAGCGATTTGAGCGTATAAACAGCGCGATCCCAAGATAGTCTTCTAAGGTCGCCAGCTGATGGCTGATCGCCGCGGGTGTTACCGAGAGCTCGTGAGCTGCCAGCTTAAAACTACCAAGACGCGCGGCAGCCTCAAAAGCGCGGATAGCGCCAAGCGGAGCAGAACGGATGTGGATAGATTTTGTCATGAGTTCAGTTTAGCAGAACTAATCCGAATCGCAAAAATCATCATTTGTCAGGTGGCGCAGCGACACCTACACTGCGACTCCATCAAGTATTTAATGCTGAATTATTTGGAGCAAGCTATGACAAACACACAGTCCCCGTCGCACCCACGTCGGTTTCTATTTTTACTCGCTAGCAGCAGAGCTCAAGGCAATACCGAACAATTAGCCCGCGTCGCAGCACAGTCATTGCCTGCCGAGGTCGAACAACAATGGATTAATCTGCATGACTACAACATGCCAGATTTTGTCGACCAACGGCATACGGGCGATGGTGAGTATCCTGTGCCTCAAGGCGCGGTGCGTGAATTACTCGATGCCACATTAGCCGCGACAGATTTGGTTTTCGTCACGCCACTATACTGGTACAGCCTTCCAGCAGCCGCCAAAAAATATCTCGATCATTGGTCCGGCTGGATGCGCGTACCTGGTTATGGCTTCAAAGAAAAAATGCGAGGGCGTCGTTTGTGGAATATCACGGTGACAGCGGATGAAGATCAAAGTTACGCGCATGCTTTAGTCGATAGCCTGCGTTTGACTGCTGGGTATATGGACATGCCATGGAATGGCAGTTTAATCGGCTATGGCAATCGCCCAGGTGAGGTCATGCAAGACGAGCGTGCGTTGGAACAAGCTGCGAATTATTTTGTGAGTGCGTAGGGTGGGCACGGCATCATCGTGCCCACGCGTTACGGTTGAAAAGGGTGGAGCGTATGTAGCTCATTGAGAGGTTTTGGTCGATCAATCAATGAATCCGCATGGGCACAAAAAGCGTGCCTACCCTACATGGCTTAATTGAAATTTCTTCCATCAATTAACTTTTTGATCGCGTCTAGATAGCGGTTAAAAGTCGCTGTGTACCCTGGCTTATTATTTGGCTTACCTGCCGCATCAGGATAACTATTGTCGCCAAATGTTTTGATTGCTTTTTCATCATACGAGATGTCGAGTGTCCACTGAGTGCCGTCTACTGCTCTAGATCGGAAGTGCGTTTGCCACTGCCAGATATTGAGATCATCGAGCGCTTGTCTGAATTCGCGCCATTGTTTTGCGGTAGGTCGTATTTTGATACGGCCCTTCCGAGTGACTGGTCTATTTGGATCAATATAAGTCAGAGTGCCATTGTGTAGTTCTAGGTGGTAATAGCCATCCATTGCTCCACCGATTGAAGCGCTGAAATGTTTCGGGATAACCGTTGATCCGATAGCAGAATTCATCGCTGAAGTTGCAAGCAAGAGTAAAGCAATAGCGTAGATTCTTGTAGATATGTTGTTCATGAAATGGATACGGGCGACGATGGAAGTACAAAGTAGTGATCGGCCATTCAAATATTTTATTAATTTTTGAATTTGCGAGGGAGCAAACGGCATACCCAATCTCTAAGGTGATTACGTTTGATCGAGTTCAATTGGGAATTTGCTTGCAATAACCCATTCTTCTTCAGTAATTTGTCTTTCAAATTCTCTTCGATTCCATGCTCGACTTAAATGCGAGAAAATATGTTGCAACTGTATTTTGAAATCAATCTCATCAAATTCTGGATCATTTTCTATTTCTGAAATTAAGGCAGTTAGATGTTCGCTTGCATCTTCAAGCTCGTACATCAAACCTGCCCATTCAACCGGACTTTTCTCTTTGTTTATCATGAGTAAGCGTCTTTACTTTCGTATTCTCCAAAGTTCATTTTCATGATTGAGCATTCATTTGAAATCAGAAAAAAGAATTCATGTGGTGGTGAGTGGCCGAATGCACGAGTACGTTTTGCGAAACTTGCTTACAATTTAAAGACTGTGGGCTTCTCCATCACATCAAAATAATATCGTAGTGGCTTTTGGGTGTTCTATTGCCATCTATTAGCGTCTACGGTTGATTGTAACCATTTGAATTTAAAAGAATTTTTAGTCTATTCTCGTCTATTGACGTTTCGTACTGTTGCTACTATATTGTGTAGCTAGCTGTGTAGCTACACAATATAATTAGTCAAATTATGCAACCTAAAAAAAGAGAAGTGCTCGAAGCAATTCAATTAAAGCACTGGCTACAAGCCGTGCAATCTGGCAAAGTTCCTACGCAAAAAGATCCTGTAACTAACCAAATTTTACCGCTTCCACTTCCGCTCGCAAAGTCAGATGGCGAGGGGCTTACTTTCACGCTTTCAAAATCAGGAACTGCAACGTGGGTCTTGCGTTATCGGTATGGTGGGCGCTCAAAGGAACTGACCATCGGTAACTACCCAGACATTGGTTTGTCTGACGCGAGGAAATACGCAAGAGAAAAAAGGGCTGAAATTGACAGTGGTAGTGATCCCGCATTTAATAAGCGCAAATCTAAGGCTTCTGTCCTAAAGGATTGGAGCGTGGCCGAATTGATTGAGGATTATCGAGGAAAGATTCTACAGGGTTTAAGCACAAGCACTCAAAGAAGCTATGGTCGCAATCTGATTCGTATCCAGTCGAAACTAGGAACTTATCCTGTATCGAAAATTGAATCCCAGGATATCGTTGGATTGTTAGAACAAGTAGGTGCTACTTGGTCAGAGTCAGTTATGCTATTAACTACCGTTAAGATGTTGTTCAGACATGCTGCGGGGAAAAGACTTATTCCGATGAATCCGTGTTCCGGGGTTGAGTTGAGTGCCATTATGGGACGGCGGCCAGCAGTTCGACGACGATTAATGTTAACTGAGGCAGAATTAAGACAGCTATTTAGCGCCACCATGCGACCTGAAAATCTTTTGGCTGTAAAGATCCTATTAGGTACGGCGGTAAGGTCTGCTGAACTATTTAGCGCAAAGTGGGATGAGATCGATATTGAAAAAGGTGTTTGGACTGTGCCGACGACGAAAACAGGTCTTGGTATGCAAATTCCTCTGTCTATACCAGTGTTAGATTGGTTTAAGGAATTGAAGCTCTTAAGTATTGGCTCTAAATTTGTTTTACCAGCTAGGGCAGAGAGTAGGAGAGAGCGATTCGGTGGGGATGCTTACATTAATCCGAACACGATTGGCTCCGCAATAGACTTCTGGCTTGCTGAGCACTCACCTGAGGTTCGGCGATTCACACCACATGATTTGAGATCAACGGCTAAAAGTCACATGCGTCAGTTGGGTGTCTCGCGTGAGACATCTGAAATGTGTCTCAACCATAAGTTATCTGGGGTTGAAGGTATTTACGATATTCACACGTATTTTGAAGAACGAAAAGCAGCGCTCGCGAAATGGGGTGATTATTTGAAGCAAATTGAGAGCGGTTTAGTTTGATAGTCAAATCGCCATTATGAATTCCCCGCGCTAGGCTGCATTTGAGTCGTTACAGTATGCAATGGCATCAAAAGTTTGCCAAAGCCGCTTGTCTGGCTGTTAAATGCACTCTCTGCGCATGTATAAATCAGCCGTCAAATGTCGATTGCTTTTTTGAGTTGAAATCGAATGTTTTGCTGATTTTTTTGAGCTAGATTGGTCAGCGATTTTAGCAAAGTTTTTGATTCATATTTCTCTCGTTAAACTTCGATAAACTATAGCCATCAAGCGTCTTTCGAAGTAATTATTCGTTGCTCGATACAGCACTTGATTCATTCTTGCGGCAACATTTCCCTGACTTGGCACATCGAATTCGTACGACGATGTTAATCCAGTTTTTCAGGATTCAAAATCTCACCCTCCTGTTTCACTACGTTTCTGAGTTCGCTAATTCTTAGCGGTGTGCTGCTGCATTCTTTTTTCGATAAAACAAGGAGTAATTTATGGCGACTTTGCCCACCACCGTTAATTCAACCAGTGCTGGATTTCAGCCTGCCTTTAAATATGTAGGTACTTCAGATAGACATGCTTGCGCTTTGGCATCCATCGCCATCATCTGTTCTGTCAGCTTTGATGATGTTCGCCTTCAAGCAGAAAATTTTGGCATGCCAAAGACCGGACCTTATTATCAATGGATAGATGCTGATTTCATTGCGAAGCTCTTGGCACATTTTGGATGGGTGGCTACCGTATGGAAGGAGTGCGCGAACGTTGCAAACTTACCTGATCTTTGTATGGCATTGGTGGATTATGATGTCGACTGGGAAGTTGGACGTTTTGTTGTCATTCATAAGGCAAAATCCACGCATGATGCGAAAATCATTCAGTATGCGATTGATCCAGCGGCTACAGAGCTAAAGCAGCAGATTCGAACGGATCTTAACGTACTAAAGCCTGCATGGTATATCGGAGCACATCCAATGAATAAGGTGACTGTAAAAGCCGGGAAGTAAATATTTCTTTAGACAGAGGCTAAGGTCAAAACGCGAGTCTTATTCTGTCGCAGTATCAATGCCCGGGATTGGACTCAATAGTTTTGCTATCGTAAATTTCAAAAAGGTTGCTATGTAAATGTTGCCCAAAAGGCGCATAGCGTTCAGCCATGTGAAGCTGTTTTTGAATGCTGGCGAAGACGCTTGGTAGTTTAAGCTGCAGCCTATTCGTGAAATCTAGCAAAGTTATTTGTCGTTCGATCAGGTCAATGCAGCACCGTAACTAGTATTACGGCGTGCAAAGCGCCATAGCAATCGACTAAATGTATCCACGGCAGTAACGATTTACATGTTCGCTAATCCCGCTGTGTTTGTGCATTTGTCTGTTTTCCTTTTTCTTTCATTTCCCCATTCAATCAACTGGCACAACTCGCATTCCGAGTCGGCATTGTTGCCGAATTTTGCGCGCTTGCTGCCGTTCGCCAGTCTTGCATGGACACTTATCATCCGAGGTAAATTTCATGACTATAGAGAAAAATAGCATCGTTCAGGATAGCGTTATTTGTTCAGAGTCCCCATTGTTTAATCTCGGTTCGGTTGTCGCTACACATGGCGCAATTGATCTGCTGAAACAACATAAGGTCGATGCTGAGCCTATGCTGTGGCGACACCAGCACGGAGATTTTGGTACAGTTTGTGCGGAAGACGTACAAGCGAATTTAGAAGCGATCAAATTTGGATCACGTGTTCTGTCTGCATATTTGGTTGGTGATCAGCAGATGTGGATTATTACTGAGGCGGATCGTTCATCGACTACGTTTCTTCTACCTAGTGAGTACTAAGATGCCAAATTTCAATCAGTAAAATTCTTGCGCAATCACGCAATATCCGTCGCCGTTACAACCACTTAGATCGCCACATTTTTTGTGCATAGTATCGATATTTATCGAGAACTCTTTGTGGATTGTGACGGCTTTTTCATTTATAGCTGACTAGCGAAAAGCCACCATTATCGCTAGCTAGTAATTTCAAAACCGCATGTGTAATTGAGTGAAAGTTGTATTGGCAATGTCGAATGACTCAGTATAAGCATGCTTTTGTTTGACTCCATAATTGCAGTGCTACTGATTTCAACTGGTATGTGATTCAATTTCTACTGCAATTGTTTTAAGCTGACGGAAAATTTAGCTGCGAAAAATTACGTCCACTTTGAATAGCTCTACGCTCAATTTCTGCCGCTGATGCTAACCAACCTTTTTGTTCCAAGAATAGTAAAAATGCTCGTGTACTAACCTTGCGACAATTGGTCGGTACTAAAAAACTGGCTCTTGCGATTTTATGATCTTCGAACAAAAATACGCCAATCGGCGGTGGATCAATCAATGCAAAGTCACTCATTGCTTCCTGTATGGCGAGTTCACCGAGGTTCGATTTTCTTGGAGGAACATTACCCATTTTTTGAATTTGCTGGAAGTGCTTTAGTGTTTTTGTTGGTACCACATGTAGTTTATTTGTGGTCACCCAAGCTTCAATCGCATGGCTTGTCGGTGTTTGATTACGTGTGACTTCGTGCATCACCATGTCCACGATTTGTACTGACCATCCTGGCATGAAAAGCACATCAAGTGCGTCAGCATATGCAAGCGTAATTAGAGGGCCAGCATCTGGCAATAGGAGGATCTTTGAGTTATCTTTCATAGGCTGCTTTAATTACGGCGCTAGCGCATGTAAGCTAGCTATCATTTCTTGCGTTGCGGATTCAGGTAAGCGAGGCATAGGAAGATGTGCCTGTGTCATAAGTAAGAACAGGTCTTCTTGGCTATCGATCCCCAATGCAGCCATTGCCGCGTGGTCATCCGACCGCCCTAAAGAGAAATCAAGTAGGGTTTTAAAATTTTGATTCCCCGAGACCTCAGCGGCTTCAAATGTTTCTACTAAATGCCTCAGTTCTGCATTGAATAATGCGTTCACTGATGTATCCGATTTGGCCGCAATGACTTTGGCACGCTTGAGTAATTCACGATCTACAGCGCCAGTAAAATTAACAGTTCCTACCATGATAAGCTCCAATGATTTAAATGCACATAAATAAGTGTAGCACATATTTATGTGCTGTTGAATGTGCTGGGTGTATTTGTGATGCTCTCGTCTTTGTTATTTATACGCCGCTTCCTAGCATTCTAAAAAAAGCGGGGCGTATTTGTACATATTCGCTTTGAGATATGGAGATTCCCCGCCATGTGAGCGGTCTTAAGAATTAACTATGCAACAACGTTAAATCAAGGCTATCAGGGGTGAGATGTATGTGTCCAAGGCCAAATCAACTGGCCTCGCCGATCCTTGCGTTTTGTGATGATACTATTTGATAGCGTGTCGTCGATGTTACCCGTCAAAAGACTTTCCTGTTTTTTGATCTTCACACGCATTGATGCGTCGGTTTCCCAAAGTATCGTTTCCTTGCATTCCATGATTGCTGCACGCTCAGCCAATACTTTCGGATGATTAAACAGCCAGCGAGTAAAAGCATAACTTTCCGGCTGCGTATGCCAGAACATGCCATACATTTGAATGTAATCGCATGCGACATCAGGTTGCGCCAGATTAGTACTATGCCAGATGGCCAGTGGTGCAGGATTCGGATTGCCACTAAGGATTTCTGCGATGTAGGGATTGGCAATGAAACCTTGGCGCAGCGCTGTTGCAGCGGCAATCCAGTCTTCGCGGATCATGTGGCACAGCGCAAGCTCATAAAAATACGGAGGATAGTATTCAGCTTCTGTCTCAAACACGCGCCGCGCTTGATCGTAGTCGCCAGTACGCAATGCCTCAGACCCAAGTAAATATCTGACGCCTTGATTGTCGTTTGGATTCCGCTCAAGCATCTGCGAAATGAGCGTTACCGCGTCCCGATGGCGGCGCAGTCGCATGGTTGACAGTAAAGCCATGTGCATGGCACGGAGATACGGGCGATTGTCGATGTGCCCCCATTCGATGCGACCATTAAAACCCTCTGGGATGTGGCGATTCGCGACACTTAATCCAAGCAGAGCAGCATCAAGAGCTTTTTTGGGTTTACCTTGTTGATGCCAGTGAATCGCAATGTGGGCGTACACGTCAACGAAATCAGGTGCTTTTGCGATTAGCCTATCCAGTGCGGCAAGGTAGGGCTTATCACCGAGTTGGCCGGATTGATGCACGTCGAGTAGACCATCGAACTCTGTGAGTAGGTCATCATATAATTCGTCTGAATAAGAAAATGCACCGGATTCGGTGTCGATAATTTCAAACTGTAATGGCATATCGTGTTTGCAATCTGTATCTGGGAGCTAAGTGACAGGCCAGTGACGGTCTGTTTTTATCGGCATTTTTCGGAGTGTACATGGTACCGCGTTCTGATCGTCTTTTGCGTTTGAAATCTCAAGAAGTCACTGATTACATTGTATGGAATGGAGGCAACGGCGCTGTATTTTTGAGTTTTTTACAGTAATATTCTTCTTCAGGGGCGTTTCATCATGGCTCCGTACGTTTGGGTGCGAGCTTCGTCAAATATCGACTTTTTTCAATAGGTTATTACTTTCTATGGCAATGCTTGCAGTCGAAGATCCGGCAATTCCCGAAGTATTAGATCGCCAAACAGGAATTCATCTGCCAGTCGGTAAAATCATCGGTGTTGATTACGCACGAGCTATTCAGCTTCGTATGGTGGTGAAGGATAAGCAAATGCAAGGCACGCCTTTATATGCGTGTTCCTTGTGCGGTATTCCAGTAAGTTTGCTAATGCATCCGGTTAGTCGCCTTTTTTACTTCAAACATGTATTAGAGGATGGACGTTGTCCGCAGATTTCAAGTGGTGAGTTATCGAGGGATGAAATTGATGCTCGCAGATACAACGGCGCTAAAGAGAGCGAACGTCACATTCAGATGAAAGCGTTTGTCGCCGCCTCTCTGGCAGCGGATAGTCGATTTTCCAATATACGTGTCGAAAAGAGATGGACTAATGCACTTTCTGGTGAGTGGCGACAGCCTGATGTTCGTGCTACTTACAATGGAATTGAGATCGTGTTCGAGATCCAATTATCGACGACATATTTAGACGTAATTGTTGAGCGCCGACGCTTTTACCAAAAAGAGGGGGGGTTGTTATTTTGGATTTTTGCCGAGTTTAACGATGACTGCCGACGCTTACTTCAAGATGACGTGTTTTACAACAATAATCAAAATGCCTTCATCGTCTCCAGTGAAAGTACCGCTGTGTCAGTGTGTGCAAACGAATTTCGCTTAAACTGCGCGTGGACAGAGCCAGCATCTTCAAGTGGTATTTCACCGCTGCGACGAACAATGGTCTCATTCCATGAACTGACATTAGATATCGTCAAACAACAGGCTTTTTTCTTCGATTACGAGGCGGCCAAAAATACCCTCATCCATGCAAATTTAAAGGCGATGAGCAAGCTTCGAGATCGATTTGAAACAGCATGGATAAGTACCGTTGATGAGCCTGAGCGTATAGGCACTCAATGGCGAGACTTTCGTCGAGAATTTGGGGCAATAGGGGTTTCTCTTCCTACCTACCAGAATCAGTTACACCTGATACTTATTAACGCCCTCTATTCTGCAAAATACGGCAAGGTTATTGGTTGGCGATACAGCAAATTTATTGAGGTTGCCCACCGGATAGCGACTGGTCATAAACCTTATCTACGCATTTTCCGTATTGCATTGGGCGTTTATAAGCGCGGCGAGCAGCTGATCAGCGAGGATAAATCTGGTCGTTGGGATATTCGCGTGAAGACTTATAAGGCGGCTATGAAGCGAGAAGATCCAGAATACGCTCCAGATGAAACACATTACGATTTGCTGCGATTTCTTTTTCCTGAATTATTTGAAAATGTGAAGTAAAGAGCGAACAAGCATCGGTCACCATTTTCCGATTGGCTGTGGAATTACTTCGAGCGATTGTTCATCGTCAACTTTGATAGTCTTGTTTAGCGGCGTTATTAAGATACAACCGTTATCAAGAAGGCGCACTCCAACGTAGGTTCCTGACTTTAATCCAGCTTCCTCTGAGATAGACTTCGATAACCGAAGACCCAGTGAATTTCCCCATTTGCAGATAGTCGGCATGTTTTCTCCAAATTAAAAATGTATAGCCATTGTGTATCAGCTAAATTGGCGTAACCTGAGCCCATTTGTACTTATGTTTTGTGTCATAGAGGTGCGAAAATGATGAGTTAGACGCAATGCGGTCACTGCATTCACGATCAGCCGTTACTCTTCAAATAGCTGGCTAGTGTTACCTGTGCCGCTAGGCCGGTTGTTTCATTGACACTTTCATTTCTTTTGTGGTATCAACTGGTACTGACCTGATTACTAGATACTAATATTGAGGATTAACGATGGCTGCAAAATTTAAAAGATTCCTGAAAAAAGATATTGTTTCTGGCAAAGAGGAACTTCCAGAGGAGTTACAATTTCTATCCAAATTCAACTTCTTTGCCGTTGCGGAGCAGCGAGTGCAAGGCGTGCGCGAATGGTACGTGGAATTGCAAGGTGCGCGTTTGAAATCCTTGCTGGATGCAAAAAAGAAACTCAACGCTGCTCGTTTAGATAATAGGAATATCGCTGCGGAAAATTATGAATTGCAAGAGCGAGTAACTGCTTTGGAATTGAGTCTTAGCAAATCAAAAAATGCCTACAAATTGTTAACTCAAAGCTCTAATGAGAAGTTAAATGAAATGCGGAATCAGAAAATAGAGGAAGCGGATATCGTTAAAAACGACAGAATCCGGGAATTGGAAGGTGAAGTAACTCAACTGCGAAAAGAATATGAAGGCTTAGAGTTGAACTATAAACAGCTGCTTAAAAATATCGACGAAGATGGTCGCCCAGATAGGTTCAAACGAAGCCCCAAGAGCAGTGTTGTGGTTATGCAAGAAAGTGGAGCCCAGTTAAATAGTTTGGCTCTTCAAGGTGGTGCTGCTGGATTGATGACAAAGTAACTATTTGATGAACCATTTGTTGGTAATTCAATTGATGCTTTTGAGTGGAATGGTGGGGCGGCACTAAGTGATTAGTAGATAGGCCAGCCCACTTGATTAGGACATTGTTCCGCTAATATATTCCTCGTGGTTTGCGCATCGCACGATATTCTTCAACATCTGTCGTCTGGTCGGCACTGATGTATGTTGCGCCTATTCCTCTCGTAAATCCCAATTCGCCACAAATCTGTTTCCATTCAGTGCGCATATCGCGTTCGTAGAATAGCACTGGGTCCGAGCGAATTGCCGCTGGTACTGGCACAAAATTTTCGATGGCCAGAATTTCACCAAGCTCAATCGGAACATAAATTTCTCCAGGTGGCGGTGCAGAAATATTTATTCCGTAGTCATTTTTAATGATCCGTTGGTGTTTTTGTAGCAAAGTGATTTTGTTATCAAACATCTTGAGTAGTGATACGCCACTTTGCCAGAGGGCGACAGTCGTTCGATATGGTGAACGTATGCGCCACAAATCTTCTTCCCTTAAGCGCTGGCGCAAACTACACCTCAAATCATATTTTTCAAATAATTCCATTAACATTGCAGCGAGCACTGGAGGTGTCAACATAACGGGAGTAACCATCTCATGCTGCTTGAAAAATGGATCATTCTTAAAGTATTTCTTTCGATACACAGCCTCAAAACGAATAGTATTCTCCGAGAGTTGGAGAAGCGTGGGAGTATTGGTCGTAGTTGGCAACTGGATTTTTGGCCGCTTCTTTTGCATCTCAGATGTTTTATCGTACGCTTTAAGGGATACGTCCTGAGAGCTCTGATCGAAATACACAGTTTCGTCTATGTACACGCTAGTATTTACTCCGCTACGAAATCCGGCAAATGCAAGTGCATTAATGATGCTGCTTTTCTGAAGACCATCAGGGATTTTAAGCATAATCGGCGTGTCAATTCTCGTGATCTCGATATCGTCACCTTGGATGAAGTTCCGCTGGCGGAATTTGTCGATCTCTAATTCATGCTGTTCTTTAAGCGCATGCAGCATAGAGAAAGCACTCATAGGTACATCATTAGACGAGACTATATTGTGACCTTGGTAGTGGAATCCATTACTACCTTCAACAAGGAGATCGCCGCTTTTTTTGATGCCACGAACTCGAAGTGATAGTTTGCCTGATGCAGCCTTTATACTGGCTTTTGACCACTCCGTACTAGCTGCAAACTGAGGGTCATCACTAACTCGTGAAAAAGTCTTAGGTAGCTTAGCACCGTGTACGTTTTTGACTCGCAAGCCAAGCGTATCTACCATGATGCAATCTTCGATATGTTTTAGGTTCTTTTTATCGTTATTCATTTAATGTCCTTAGTTTAGTAGTACTTATATCTCTGTGTGAGGTACGTTGGCAGCATGTATCGACTGTCTAAGTAGTGACCATTGATACATCGGCATATCTAAATATTGTCTGACTGGTGTTGGTGATGTGAGTGCATTAGTTACGGTATTACTGTGATGGCACGACAGCTGTTGCCGTGAAAATTACCGCTCGCGATCGCGGTGTTTTGCCATATGAGTACACACCCATGCCAGCCTTTTTTATGTTGCACTGTTGCGTTCACTTAGCGCATGCAACAGTGCAACGGTAGTCAAAAAATGTGGCCTATTCGATTAAATCGTTATCCTGTGATGAATTGCGTAGCTTTTTAAGGCATCGGCTGACGGTTGATTTGTTGATGCCTAATTTGGTTGCGATGGCTTCAAGGGAGAGACCCTCTTCACGTAAGCGCAACATATCTGCTTCATTCACGGAGAGCTTGATTCCTGCTGGAGCTCCATCGAAGCGGAATGCGCCGTCTTCGCTCCAAATTGAGTATTCGAAAATTTGTCGCAATTCAGGAATGTAGTCCCTGAGTTTCGTGTGCTCAATCGAAAAGCGAGTATCTTGTCGATTTTGGCTGCTCGGGAGTGGGCTTAGCAAAATAGAGTAATCTAGCAGGTCTTCATGCGAGCTACTTCCACGTTGCTGGCCGTTTTTTCCTGTGTGATGAATTAATAAAATGGCGACACCTTGCAGACGCATTTTTATCAACCAATTTTTTACCTTAGCCCATGAATTGCTGTCCTCACGTCCCCCAGATGTCCATGCGGATAAATTGTCAATGATGATTAATTTCACTTCAGGCTCGATGAGGTCATTAATACTTTTCTGCCCCTCTTCTGTATCGATTGAGCCAATCGCATCGCCCATGAAGTCTCTACTAATAATATGAAGATTGTTTTCGGCATCTTTGATAGATTTTTGATTGGTGTTGTAAGCATGAATCAGTGCGATGCGATCTTGTAAGCCAGCGGCCCGCATTTCTCCGTCAAGAATTGCAACCGGTACACCGGCACCTGTTCCCCATGGGGGAAGTGTCTTGCTACAGGCTATTGCGTAACCGATTAGAAGTGCGAGCCATGACTTTCCAGAACCTCGTGGACCAGCTAGCATCCCAATTGATTTTGCAAGCATCATTTCACCTAGGAGTTGTTCGTCGGGTGGTAAAACCACCTTTAGCATGTCACCTAAGCGCAATGCATGCGGTTGTTGTTGATGACGTTTAGTATTTCTCATTTTTACAGCTCCTGATTTTGGTTTCATTCAAAATATTTTCTGGATCAAACATTTAGTCACTTCAACTAGCGCTTGAATCAATCTGAATGAATTTTTGAATCGATCAGTAAGGCGACAAACATTTTTATATTCACGGGTTTCTCAGAACGTGAAGCAAAAGCGTTAGCCTCAATCCATGCACTAATTTCTGATTCTTTCCAGCATGCAGAACGAGAACCAATGCGTATGGGTGGTGGTAGTGTTCCGTGCTTTACATATTTCCAAATCGTAGAAGACGCTAGCCCAGTCTTCACTTTGACTTGAGTAAGTCTAAGAAGGCGGTCATTGACGACTGCTCGCACACGCTCTATGAGCGCAAGTAGTTCTGGACTTGTGACCTGATTTTTATTAGTTGTTCTCTGCTCATCGTCACACACTTTGATTGAATGTTTCATGTTTAAGCTCCAATTGATTTATGAAAGATTCAGGCCCGAATCAGCCCATACTTTGAACTGTTAAAGACAGGACTTCAGAAGCGAGAGAGGTGATTTGAAAACAGTGCTGCAAACGAAAATGGCCGCTTATCGTTTGACAAGCGGCCATTTTTGTGATTTGAATTGGTTCTTAGGTTTAGCTTTGGTTTTGGTCGGGCTTTTGTGTTTGAATTAATAGACGATATCCACCGTTAATCATATCTTTGGCTTCGACAATGTATTCGTCAATTTTGTTGTGTAGTTGCTCCCGCCAGGTATTCTTGTATTTTCCGGTTTCGCTGCAAAGATCGAAAATTTGCGCAATCTGATTGTTGCCAAATCCTTGATCGTGTAGTTGAGCAATTAAGACTAAGCATTTTAAATAGTTGCCCCCATTCCGAGATAACCCATCGAGATCCTTTGAATTGACCAGATTGTACTTAAATCGTAGGAGGCTGGATGGCTTTGCAAAGCCATCATCTTGCAACTCTTGATATACATCCTTTACTTCACTTAATATTTTTTCGATCTGCATTGTTATTGGACCAAGTACATTAAGGTAAACGGCGCGCCACACAATTTCATAATCTCGAACAATATCTTCCGCTCCACCTGCTATTTTGAAGTTCATGTAATTAAAATTCTCACTGCTCTTAATTTCCAAAATCATCGTCTCATTCAACTCGTCGTCTGTTTGTTCATCACTATCCATTAAGATGCTTCGGATTTTGTATGCAATCTTTTTCAGGGTCGTGATTTGTCCACTTGGAGGAACGCTACAATCAACGGCGAAAGCGATACAACCCCGCTCACCTCCAAATCCATGGCCAGATGAAGATGGTAGTCCTCTAATTCGATAGCCAAAAGGTGTTTCTTCGATTAGATGATAAGGATATTTGTCCAGCTTTCGTGATTGTGGACCGAGTGGCCTAATATATATTTCTTTGCTTACCGTTCGGCGCGAGTGATCTTCGGAAATTGCTGCCTTTAGAGGTGCAAACCATGAATCACCTTCATTTTTTAGTTCCGGTAAAATTGGCTGCGCGTAGTCTAACCAAGCTGCCAGCCCGAAACTTCTTCGGCAGTGTTCATCGAGGTCAGGTTGAATATTGCATAGATCTTTTTCGTGAACGAATTCCAAAATCTTGGAGTCATTAATGGTTTTGGGGTGATTGGCATAGGCAAACTGATATTTCTTGTTCATTCTAAGAAATAGCCATGCCCAATCATCTGGGCCGAATTTCTCTTCATCGTTGCTTAAAGCAAAAGGTGCTTCGTCCGAATTGAGCTTAAGGAAAAGTTGACCGCGAATATTTTGGCACTCTTCGTCGCTCAAACGTTTTGAATTGTTCATGAATTGTCGATAGCCTTTCATGCGCGACTTTGTCTTAAACAGGGAGTGACTGTCGCAAAAAAAATTGTAGCTAGCTTTGTAGCTAAGTTAATATTTACTGTGCAAATATTTTTAAGTAATTGATTTTAAAGGATAAAAAAACTACATCAAAATAATATCGTACTGCTCCTGATGAAACACATTCTCCACCTGCAGTGAAATCGGCTTGCCAATGAAATCCCCCAGCATCGCCAAATGCTGCGACTCTTCTTCCAAAAACATGTCGACCACGACTTGCGATGCCATGATGCGGAATTCTCTTGGGTTAAATTGTTTGGCTTCGCGTAGCAGTTCGCGCAGGATTTCGTAGCAGATGGTGCGGGCTGTTTTGACTTGGCCTTTGCCGCTGCACGCAGGGCAGGGTTCGCATAGCACGTGTGATAGTGATTCGCGGGTGCGTTTGCGCGTGACTTCGACTAAACCTAGTGCGGAGAACGTCGAGACTGAGAGTTTGGTGCGGTCGCGTGCTAAGGCTTTGTTGAGTTCGGCTAAAACGGCGTCTTTGTGTTCCTGACTTTCCATGTCGATCAAGTCCAGGATGATGATGCCGCCTAAGTTGCGCAAGCGTAGTTGACGCGCAATCGCGAGTGCCGCTTCGAGATTGGTTTTAAAAATCGTATCGTCGAAATTGCGTCCAGCAACAAAGCTGCCAGTGTTGACGTCGATGGTGGTCATCGCTTCGGTCTGATCGATGATCAGGTAGCCGCCGGATTTGAGATTGACGCGACGACCGAGCGCGCGTTCGATTTCTTCTTCTACGCTGTAGAGGTCAAACAATGGACGCTCGCCAGTGTAGTGCTGGAGCTTGGGTAACACGGATGGCGTATAAGTGCGGCCGAATTCTTGTAGCATCAAAAAGTTTTCACGTGAATCCACTTGTATGCTGCTGGTTTCTTCGTTGACGAAGTCACGCAAGACACGTTGCGCGAGATTTAAGTCTTGATGCAAGAGACTGCAAGGTGGTTTGGTTTTCGCCAATTTACTTATGGTGGACCAAGTCCGGCGCAAGTATTCAATGTCGGTACGCAGGTCTTCTTCGGAGGCATCCTCTGCCATCGTTCTCACGATGAAGCCGCCTTTTTCATCTTCTAGCATTAGGCCTTGCACTTTGGTGCGCAGGGCTTCACGTTCTTCTTCGTTTTCTATGCGTTGTGAGATGCCGATGTGGGAGTCTTGCGGTAAAAATACCAGCATGCGACCGGCAATTGATATTTGCGTGGAGAGGCGCGCGCCCTTGGTGCCGATCGGGTCTTTGACCACTTGCACCGTGACTGCCTGACCATCGTATAGAAGTTTTTCGATGGGTGTGAGCGGCACATTATTGGAATTGCCTTCGTGGCCTTGTGGACGCGCGTCCCAGATATCGGCGACGTGCAAAAACGCGGCGCGCTCGAGGCCGATGTCAATAAAGGCTGATTGCATGCCGGGTAAAACGCGCACGACTTTGCCCAAATAAATATTGCCGACCAGACCGCGTGATAGCGTACGTTCTATGTGCAACTCTTGTACCGCTCCCTGAAAAATCAGGGCCACGCGGGTTTCTTGCGGCGTGACGTTGATTAAAAGATTTTCGCTCATGGCTAGGTTTCTATCGTATTTTAAAATTTAATTCGGTTTGAAGCGGTCGAGTAGGGCGGTGGTCTCGTACAAAGGGAGACCCATGATGCCGGAATAACTGCCGCTGATATGCGTGATAAAACGCGCCGCCATGCCTTGTATGCCATAGCCGCCTGCCTTGTCATAAGGCTCGGCGCTATCGCAGTAGGCAGCGATTTGCGCGTCGTTCAATGCGGCAAATGTGACTTCGGAGGTTTGCGTGCATTGTAAAAGTTGTTGTTGGTATTTGATTGCGATGCTGGTTAACACTTGATGGGTGTTACCAGCGAGTTTGCTGAGCATAACTATTGCTTCATCGCGATTCGCGGGTTTGCCTAAAATTTCTTGATTGATGACAACTGTGGTGTCGGCGGCTAACACCGGATAGGCGAACAGGTGTCGGGCGATGACGGCATCCCAGGCCGCTTGTGCTTTTTCTTGGGTAACGCGGGCGACATAAGCATCGGGTAATTCGCCCGGCAGCACGATTTCGGTGAGATCAGGGCCACGTGGTGGCGTATCACGCAACAGTAAGACTTCAAAATCAATGCCGACTTGGCGCAGCAGTTCACGCCGACGAGGGCTTTTAGAAGCGAGATAAATTTTTCGGTGGTGCGACATAGCCAAAATCCTGGTGCAGAGCTTGGCTGGTCACGTTATTTATACCCGAAGGTAAGGGTGGTTTTGCGTGATCGAGCAAGCGCGGTAGAGTTGTTCTGCTAATAATACACGCACCATGCCATGCGGCAAAGGAAAACGAGGGGCGGCTGTTACCATTTCAGCTGATCCACAAAACTCGTCAGCTCCGTGGAAATACGTTGGCGGTCTGCTGGATTTTTAAAAACAAAGAAATGCCCACCTTGTTCAAAACTGACGAGGCGATTGGGAATATCAAGTGCCGTCAATTTGTTGGCGAGACTTTGTGCATCTTGATAAGCGCACATTTCATCATCTTTCGCATGAAACAGGATTTGCGGCGGGCTGTTACGATTAACCATGAGAAGCGGCGACAGTTGTTTGGTATCGCGTAAAGGGCCCACCACGCTGTTATACCAAGTATCTTTCGAGGGATCAAAACCACCAGACATATAGGCGGCTGCGCTGACTTTAGTATGATTGAGAACCGCCATTTGCGATGCCAAGGCGCCACCACTGGAAAAACCACCGACCATCAGTTTCTTCGGATTGATCTGTAGTTCGCCACTATGTGTGATCGTCCAATCAATCGCACGTTCGGCATCGGCCAGAGCGTTCAATGGCGTTCCGTCAAATCGCTGCGAAGTGCGGTATTCGACCTGGACTACGACAAATCCTCGATTTTGTAAGGCGCGGCAGACGACGGGGCAGTAACTCCAATGCCCCGTGCTCCATGAACCCCCATGAAACCAAATGAAAACGGGTGCTTCTTTGGCGTCGCCTTTTGCGGGAAACACGTGCAGCTGCAGATCGACACCATCGACATTTTGATATGTGTAGGCGACATGGTCTTTCGGCGCTTGCATCTCTTGTTCATAGGCGGCGCGGAATTTTGTGATTTGCTCTGGGGATACGCCGTTTTTTTCTGCTTCAAGAATCTGCGGCAAGACATTTTTGGCACCGTTGTCATCGATATGCTCCGCCAGCAGTTTGCTCATGAAATGGGCTTTCACCTTGTGGCTGCTGATGGTTGTGTCGAGAGCGCTGAAGTTCGCACGTAACCAGCGGTTATCGCCGCGCTGCAGCGCTGGATCTTGTTTCACCCGTTGCCCCGCGCTGTCGTGCAGCCAGGCTTGAATCAAGAGTTGGAAGTTGCTTTGCTCTAGGCTAGCTTCATCATTGAATTGGATGGAATTGATCGCAATAATCTTCGGTTGCCAATTGGCTGTGACCGAGCCACCAGTTTCTCGTTGATGAAAGTAGGGGTAGTTGATCAAACCTGCGGCCCATTGCCACTGAACATTCTGTAGCGCTGCGGCGTGCTCACTGGTGCTCAGCTCGGGAGAAATTGCCCGTTCTTGGCTGCGGCGTCGCTCCGTCCATAGTGTATTGAATTGTGCGGGTTTTTCATGAACTAGACGTATCATTCCACGCATACTGAGATCATGCTCTTGATCGACCACAGCTTCTTGCGCACGAGACTGAGAGGCTGGAAGCAAAGACAAGAAAAGTCCGAGAAAGATCGGCAAACAGAGAGAGCGAAACAGTTGCATAAGGATACCCCGCAGGCGAAGACTGTTAAGAGAAATCGTGCGTGGTAAAAGCCTTTGCTAGGGTCTGTTGACAACTATTTTAGTCAAGCGTTTCAATCAAAACGCAGGATGGCAAGGCGCATCTCGCCGCTGCGGTTGGCCGCCCCAGCAAGAGATGCAACGCTGTCCATCGTGCGTTTTGATTGAAACCCTCCGGGAATGGCTCAAATGAGCACATGGCGTTGTTGCAATCTGCTTATAGTGCTCGCACTACTGCGCAGCTTGCGCCTAGCCCTGTGCTCATTTGCGCGCATTCGCTTGCCTAAAATAGTTGTCAACAGACCCTAGACCCGATGATACGGATGATTTTGGGTAATCGACCAAGCGCGATAAAGTTGTTCCGCCAATAATACACGTACCATGCCATGTGGCAAAGTCAAACTAGAAATGCGAATCAAACCATCAGCTTTTGCCTTGAATTCAGCGTCTAAGCCATCCGCGCCACCGATCACGAATACGACATCACGACCTTCTTGCTGCCAATCGGTTAGTTGTTTCGCGAGACCGACGGAGGTCAAATCCTTACCACGCTCATCGAGTGCAATGATTTTGGCATTCTTGGGGATTACTGCCTCAATTTTCTCTTTCTCCAATGCCATCACCGTTTCAGCGGTTTTACTACCTGAGCGTTCAATTGGTTTGATTTCCTTTAGAAGAATCCGAGCTTCGGGCGGCATACGTTTCGCGTATTCCTGAAAACCGTTTTCTATCCAAGAGGGCATTTTGTGGCCGACGGCGGCGATAATGAGTTGCATGATGGTGGGCGTGATAGTGGGCGTGATTTATACGAGTTTGCAATTATACGGCGCTACCCTTGCCTTTATCGGATTCAGACTAAATACACCAAGAAACTTCAGAAAAATTCGCTTTCAAGACGACTGGTCTAATTTGCGTTACAATACACCTCATGAAACCAATACGTTTAAATATCCGGCAACACATTCTCGATACGGCCAAACCCATTATTTTGGGAAAAGGCTTTGTCGCGGTTGGTTTGAATGAAGTTTTGCAGGCTGCGGATGTGCCTAAAGGCTCGTTTTATCACTACTTCAAATCCAAGGAATTGTTTGGTGAAGCCTTGATTGCCAGCTACTTTGAAGATTATTTGCTGGAAGTTGAGCTTTTACTCAAGGCAAATAGTGAGAGCGCAGCGACCCGTTTTATGCAGTATTGGAATGGCTGGTTGACGTCATTGGCGGATAAAGACATGCAGTGTCAATGTCTGGCTGTGAAGCTGGCCGGTGAAGTTTCCGATTTGTCGGAAGCCATGCGTCTAGCTTTGCATCAGGGTACCGATCGTGTGATTGGTCGTCTTGCACAGTGTGTAGAAGAGGGAAGAGCCGATGGCTCATTACCGACTTCGCTGGATGCCGCAGTGTGTGCCGAAACTCTCTATGAAATGTGGTTCGGTGCCAGTTTGCTCACCAAGCTGCGACGCGATCCTAGTGCATTGGAGTGTGCTATGCGATCAACCAAACAAATGTTAGGTCTTTCAACATAGACCAATAGTTCTTAGGTCTACCAATTCTCAGTTTTATCTTGCGCATCAAGCGTTCATTTATTAAAGGATATTCCATGTTATTTACCCCTCTTAAAGCCGGCAGTTTAGAACTAAAAAATCGTATGTTGATGGCACCTCTCACTCGTACTCGCGCAGGTGTCGAGCATTTACCGAATGCCTTAATGGCCGAATACTATGCGCAACGTGCGAGCGCTGGGTTGATCATTACGGAATGCACGATGGTGACGCCGAATACTTCCGCTTTTGCGGCTGAACCGGGCATTTACAGTGCCGAGCAAATCGAAGCTTGGAAGCTAGTGACGAGCGCCGTGCATGATAAAGGCGGCAAGATCGTGATGCAGATCTGGCACGGTGGCCGTGCAGCACATCCCGCATACAACAACGGTGCGCCAACTTTCGCCCCAAGTGCTATTGCGATCGAAGGCGAAGTGCATACGGTGGATGGCAAGGTAGCGCACGTCGTACCACAAGAATTAACGATCGATCAGATCCAGAGCATTGTCCAGGACTTTGCCCAAGGCGCGAAGAACGCGATTGCTGCTGGCTTTGATGGCGTTGAGATTCACGGCGCGAACGGCTATTTGATCGACCAATTTTTACGTGATGGTTCCAACAAACGTACCGATATCTACGGTGGCAGTTTAGAAAACCGTGCACGCTTTTTATGTGAAGTCATTACTGCAGTTAGTGCAGCGATTGGTTCAGATAAAGTGGGTTTACGTTTGTCTCCACTCAATAGTTATAACAGCATGATTGATAGCGATCCGGTTGCGTGGATTACGTATTTGAGCCAACGCTTAAATGACTTCAATCTCGCCTATTTGCATGTAATGCGCGCAGATTTTTTCCAAGTGCAAAAAGCGGATGTCATGCCAGTAGCGCGTGCGAATTACAAGGGTGTTTTGATTGGTAATATGGGTTATAGCGGCGAAGAAGCAGAAGCTGCGATCACGAATAATTTGTTAGATGCAGTGGCATTTGGCACGGGCTTCTTGGCGAATCCAGATTTGCCAGCGCGCATCAAGGCAGGTGCCGCTCTGAATGCACCAGATGCTTCGACGTTCTATACACCAGGCGCGGTTGGATATACGGATTATCCGACTTTGGCATAAATGATCCGTGCTGCAATGAAATGATTAGTCACCGACCTTTAGTCTTTGACTACACATGCTCTGTGGAGCCTACGCGGCATCCGATGCGGCACGAATTGCAAAATATTGACTAACGCGGCGGCAATGAAAAAGGGGGAAAGTCTCAATGACTTTCCCCCTTTTTTATACCGAGGTAACTGGTATTTTATTCAGCAGTCTTGCGACGTGTAGTTGCTTTTTTCGCTGCTGCTTCTTTCGACGATGCTGTGGCAGTTTTCGTTGCTGCAACTTTGATACGACCACCAGTCGGGATCTTCGCTGCACGTGGCTTCTTCACTGCGGCATCGCTGGTTGCAGAAGCACGTGGCTTACGAGCAGGTTTGTCACCAGCCAACTCAGCAGCTACTTTGCTCACGCGTGGTTTACGCGTAGGTTTCTTTTCATCGTCCAAAGTCGTCTGTGTCGCCATCATATCTGGTGTGACTTCGACAGGCGCTGCTTTAGAACGTGAGCGTTTTGGTTTTTCTTCATCCAATGGGCCAGCTGTCATTTTGCTAGTCGTACGTTTAGCAGCACCCATTTTGACTTCTTTGCCGCCCCAGAGTTCTTCTAAACGGTAGTAAGCGCGAATCGCTGGTTGCATGATATGAACGACCATATCGCCCAGATCGACCAGTACCCACTCACCAGTACCTTCACCTTCCATACCGATGATGTTCCCGCCGTTTTCTTTAACTTTATCGCGTACTGAGGCGGCCAAAGCTTTGGTCTGGCGATTTGAGGTACCTGAAACCACGCACACGCGGTCGAACAAGCTGGTAATTTCGGTAGTGTCGAAGACTTGTATGTCTTGACCTTTAACATCTTCTAATGCGTCGAAGACTAAAGTTTGCAGTTTTTTAATATCCATAATTGCCTATCTATCTGAATTTTTTTGAATCTCGGTGTGAAGCTAAATAATGATGCTGATAAAGCCAAACCAGTTAATCGTAAATTTGTTGCTGTTGAAGGTAGTCTAACACCTTGCGTGGAATTAGCGAGGTGGTTTCCCTGGTTTGCCCTTGTTGCTGCAATTCGTCGCGAATCCGTGTTGCAGAAATATCCCAAGCTAGATCAGTTTCTAGCCAGGTTTTGCCAAAAGAGCATTGCTTAAGATCTTCAATAGCGCCATTTGCTTGCTGCCAAAGTGCGGCAAATTCGCTGGGTAATGTGTCGAGTTGCAAGCTGTAGCCTGGTCTTGCGGCAACGACGATATGTGCCAATTTAAAAATTTGTTGCCAGTTTTTCCACGTTGCGAAATTGTGAAATTGGTCGGCACCAATTAGCAAAATAAGCGCGATCTCCTCATTTGACTGAGCATTACCCCATTGAGATCGCATGTTAGTTAAAGTATCAACCGTGTAGCTGGGAATCTGCGCAGCGGCACGTTCTATCTCTTGTTGGTCGATGCTGTAGGGCACGGATAATTGCTCATCAAATGCCAATTCCAACATCTTAATTCTTTGTTCGGCGCTCGCCTTTAAACTGGCTTTTTGCCAAGGTTGACCCGCTGGGACTAAGCGCACTTCGTCGACTTTGAGCAACGTTGCAAAATGCTGCACCAGTGCGACATGTCCATTATGGACGGGATCAAAACTACCCCCAAAGACCAGCACAGAGTGCTGGATGTTTGTTGCGGCAGATTTTGTAGAAGCGGATTTTACACCCATTCCTTGTGTACCAAAAAGTCAGTCGCCAATTTGGCTTCTGCACTACCTGCTTCTGGCTTCCAATCGTAGCGCCATTTTACGATCGGTGGCATCGACATTAGGATCGATTCAGTACGACCACCGGATTGCAAACCAAATAAAGTCCCACGATCAAATACTAGATTAAATTCCACATAACGACCACGACGATACGCCTGGAAGTCGCGTTCGATTTCGCCAAAAGCGAGATCTTTGCGGCGTTCGAGAATCGGGCGATAGGCTTTGACAAATCCATCGCCAACACTTTTGGTCATGGCAAAACTTTGCTCAAACGATTGCTCATTAAAATCATCAAAGAAAATACCGCCCACGCCGCGTGCTTCTTTGCGATGTTTGAGATAAAAATACTCGTCACACCATTTTTTAAAGCGAGGATGCAAATCGGCACCAAATGGCGTTAAGGCATCTTTGCAAGTTTGATGAAAATGTTTCGCATCTTCTTCAAAACCATAATACGGCGTGAGATCCATGCCGCCACCAAACCACCACACCGGATCTTTACCCTCGGCATACGTGGTAAAAAAGCGTACATTCATGTGGACTGTCGGTGCAAACGGATTGCGCGGATGTAGGACCAAAGACACGCCCATCGCTTCCCACTGACGACCAGCTAATTCTGGGCGACTGGCCGCTGCTGATGGCGGTAAGTTTTTGCCCATCACATGGGAAAAATTCACACCGCCACGTTCGAATACATTACCTTCTTCAATCACCCGCGAAATCCCGCCACCACCTTCTGGGCGTTCCCAGCTGTCAGTGATAAAACTGCAGCCATCAACTTCTTCCATAGCTGCAACGATGGAAGCTTGTAGGCCTAGTAAATACTCTTTAACGGAATTAGCGTCGGTCATGATTTGTCAAAATTTTTTATGTGTGTTCCTGCAATGTAATTTGGAGGAAAGCAAGAGTAGCGCAATATGTAGTGGGCAAAAGCCAGAGTATTTTAACGTCATCCCTGCGAAGGCAGGGATCCAGTGTCTTTAAACACTTACGTCACTGGATTCCGGCCTACGCGGGAATGGCAATACCCGAAGTTCAGTGTTTACGATTCAGAGCACGCCATCCAATATCTTTACGATATTGCGCGCCTTTAAATTGAATTTTTTCAACGACATCGTAAGCATGTTTTTGTGCTGTCTTAACTGAGTCACCCAAGCCCACTACGCATAATACGCGACCACCTGTGACGCTCAGTTTCCCGCCAGCTAAAGCAGTGCCTGCGTGGAAGGTAATGCAATCCGCCGTTTCTGCTGGAATCCCCGTAATGTCCGCGCCTTTTTCAGGCGCATCAGGATAACCGGCCGCTGCCATCACCACGCCCATCGCTGTGCGTCGGTCCCATTCGAGTTCGACCGTGTCGAGTGTGCCATTAACTGCATGTTCCATCACACTGATCAAATCGGTTTTGAGACGCGACATAATCGGCTGTGTTTCTGGATCCCCCATACGGCAATTGAATTCCAAAGTTTTAGGATTGCCATGATCATCGATCATCAAACCTGCATACAAGAAACCGGTAAACACGATGCCGTCTTTTGCCATACCTTGTACCGTTGGCTGAATGATTTCGCGCATCACGCGAGCATGCAGTTGTGGTGTCACGATCGGTGCTGGGGAATACGCGCCCATACCACCGGTATTCGGACCCTGATCTTGATCGAGCAAGCGTTTGTGATCTTGGCTGGTTGCGAGTGCCAAGATATTTTTGCCATCCACCATGACGATGAAACTGGCTTCTTCACCTGCCAAAAACTCTTCAATAACAACGCGGGCACCAGCATCGCCGAGCTTGTTGTCAGACAACATCATATCGACCGCGGCATGCGCTTCTTCGATCGTCATCGCAACCACTACGCCTTTGCCTGCCGCGAGGCCATCGGCCTTGATGACGATAGGCGCGCCTTTTTGGTTCAAGTAATCATGTGCTGCTTGAACGTCAGAAAAAGTTTGGTATTCCGCGGTCGGAATATGGTGACGGTGCATGAAGGCTTTTGCGAAATCTTTGGAGCTTTCGAGCTGTGCAGCTTCTTTCGTCGGTCCAAAAATTTTCAAACCTTTTTCACGGAAGATATTCACGATACCCGCAGCGAGCGGCACTTCTGGACCGACCACGGTAAGACCAATATGTTCTTGAATCGCAAATTCTGCTAGGGCGTGCGGATCAGTAATGTTGATATTTTTGAGATTCCTATCGAGCTCTGTGCCGCCATTGCCAGGCGCAACAAAAATTGTTTGCGCACGTTCTGATTGCGCTAATTTCCATGCCAGTGCATGTTCACGACCACCGGAGCCGACCACGAGAATTTTCATTTTTTACTCTTGAACTTAAATATCGATTGATCTTGATTTGCCACGTTAACGCTGTAGGCGAGACGTCAAGCTTTAGTCTTCTAAAATCGCGTTGGTGAAAACCTCTTGGACGTCATCGAGATTTTCTAATGCATCAATAATCTTTTGCATCTTGATCGCATCATCACCAGTGAACACCGTTTCAGTTTGCGGCTTCATCACCACTTCTGCAACTTCAGGTTTAAAGCCAGCTTTTTCCAAAGCATCTTTAATCGCCGATAAATCATGTGGCGGGCAAGTGACTTCGATCCCGCCTTCATCATCTGTGACCACATCATCGGCACCTGCTTCTAAGGCTGCTTCCATCAAAGCATCTTCATTGGTGCCCGGAGCAAAAAACATTTGACCGCAATGGGTAAATAAGAACGCTACTGAACCTTCTGCGCCCATATTGCCACCAAACTTATTAAAAGCATGACGCACCTCAGCCACAGTACGCACGCGGTTATCGGTCATACAGTCAACAATAATTGCTGCGCCACCAATACCATAACCTTCATAACGAATTTCTTCATAGTTGGCACCTTCCAACGTGCCCGCACCGCGCTGAATCGCACGCGTGACGTTTTCTTTTGGCATATTCGCATCGAAGGACTTATCGACGGCTAAGCGCAAACGTGGATTGGATGCTACGTCTTCGCCACCCATACGCGCTGCAACTGTGATTTCTTTAATCAAGCGAGTCCAGATTTTGCCGCGTTTTGCATCGGTGGCTGCTTTTTTATGCTTGATGTTCGCCCATTTACTATGTCCTGCCATGATTGCTCTTTCTAAAATTGGCAATTCTTTGCGCTTATTTACACTTACTTCCAGTAATTTTTATCATTCCCTAACAATTATGTGATGTCGCGAAGGAAACTTTGCAAAGGATTGGTTTTATAATGAAGACCGCTATTCTAACATAGAGCACTTACGCAAAACCGCCGCTGACTTTGTCGGTTGGCGAGGATTGTTTAAGTTTTCGAGGTAGATCTGGATAATTATCTCTTTTTACGTATATTCAACCCAGGCAAATCATGTCAAAACAACTCCTAGTTGCTAAATCTCTTGCGAAAAATCAATCTTTTGATCTTCATTTGCTCTCTGACTGGGCGAATCGCCACGGTTGCATTACTGGCGCCACTGGTACGGGAAAAACCGTGACCTTGCAGGTGTTGGCGCAGTCTTTCTCGGATATTGGCGTGCCTGTATTTATGGCCGACGTCAAGGGTGATTTATCGGGTATGTCACAGGCGGGACAACTGTCGCCGAAGATGCAGCAGCGTTTAGAAATGCTCGGCGTAGAGGCACCGACATGGCAAGCCTGCCCAGTGACGTTTTGGGACGTATTCGGCAAGCAAGGTCATCCGGTTCGCGCCACGATTTCTGATCTCGGTCCGTTGCTGCTTGGTCGCATGTTGAATTTGAACGAAACACAAGAAGGCGTATTGCAACTGGCCTTTAAAATAGCCGATGACAATGGACTATTGTTATTGGATGTCAAAGATCTGCGCGCCATGCTGCAGTATTTGGGCGACAACGCCTCTGAATTTCAAACGGAATACGGCAACATTTCCGCTGCCAGCATAGGTGCAATTCAGCGTGCTTTGTTGGCGATGGCTGAGCAAGGTGGCGAGGAGTTCTTTGGTGAGCCAATGCTCAATCTTGACGATATGATGCAAACCGATACTAGTGGTAAAGGTTTTATCAATATCTTGGCCGCCGATCAGCTTTTGCAGTCACCGCGTCTGTATTCAACTTTTTTGCTGTGGATGTTGTCTGAGCTATATGAAAACCTACCAGAAGTTGGCGATGTAGAACAACCTAAGATGGTATTTTTCTTTGACGAAGCACATCTCTTATTTGATGAAGCGCCAAAGGTTTTATTGCAAAAAATTGAGCAAGTCGTGAGATTGATTCGTTCCAAAGGCGTCGGCGTGTATTTCGTTACACAGAATCCACTTGATATTCCCGATACGGTGCTAGGCCAATTAGGCAATCGTGTGCAGCATGCCTTGCGCGCTTACACGCCGCGCGATCAAAAAGCAGTGCAAGCCGCCGCTGAAACTTTCCGTCCAAATCCTGAACTCGATACCGCCGCTGTCATTAGTGAACTTGGTGTGGGTGAGGCCTTGATTTCTTTCCTTGATGAGAAAGGGCGTCCAAATATTGTGCAGCGCGGTTTTATCGTTCCGCCGGCATCACAAATCGGTGCAATTACGCCCGAACAAAGAAAAATCATTGTCGCCAATTCCATCGTTGCCGGCGTCTACGAAAAAGCGATTGATCGTGAATCAGCCTATGAAAAAATCAAAGGCCGTGTGTCACAAACGAGCGATGGCGGCAGCAAGTCGGCGCCGCCAGTTGCCAACGATAGTGAAGCTTGGGGGCGTTCGGCTGGTTCGCAGTCAACACAGTCATCCCAACCACGCTCGCAACCGCAATCTCAACAATCAGCACCAGCGCAACAAGAAGCTGAGGGCGGTGGAATCGCCGGAGCCTTAGGTGGTATGTTTGGGAATTTGTTTGGCGGCTCCGGGATGCGACGTAAAGACAATGTCGCTGAGACGATGGTGAAGTCGGCAGTGCGCACCATTGGTTCGCAGGTTGGACGTGAGATTATTCGTGGGGTGTTGGGGTCGATTATGAAGAAGCGGTAAGTTCTGCTTTGGTTACGTAGGTTGTTGCTGAACGGAGTGAAGCCCAACATCGGTTGATTCGTTTATCGTAAATTGTTTTCGATCGGTACTTTTTTCTCATTGACGTGTATGAGTGTTTGACGTTTGTAGGTCGGGGGTGGCCCGACAGCCACTCCCTTTCTTTGCTTCGCCAAAGAAAAGGAAGCAAAGAAAGGCGACCACGCTGCCACTGGCCTTCGGCTTCCCAATTGTGCAGGACAAAAAATGGGAAAGTGTTGAAACTCGCCTCCGGCTCAGACAACAACACTTTCTTTATCCATTTTCTGTCCTGCACAATTGGCAGTGTCAGAAGTGGATGAAGGTCAAAAGTAGAAGCAACATCAAAACAATCAGTACCTAAGGTCGTTCATTTTTCTAACAGCAGTTATAGGTCGTTGTTTTTGACTTGCTTTTGAATCTGTTTTTGACTTTGACCTGCTCCCGTTTGAGGCGATGTAATTTGTGCTTCACCGAAAATGGATAAGAAAGTGTTGCTGTCTGAGCGTAGCGAGTTTCAACACTTTCCCATTTTTTGTGAAGCACAAATTATGCTGAAGCGAAGCGTAAGCACCCCGAAGGGGCGAGTCTACGGTCGCCTTTTTTGGATTACCTTTTTTGGCGAAGCAAAAAAGGTAATTGGCCGTCGGGCCACCCCCGACCTACAGACCGTAAATCAACTGCCAACCAATAACCCACGAGAACCAACACTTCAAGGCATAACCAATACCGCTTGAGAGAACACCATGAACATCAAACACCTAATCACCATCATCCTATTAACCATCAGCTTAACAATTACTTCCGCCGCCACAGCCCAAGTCACAGTCAAACCCCTATTCATAGGCGAATCCATAGAGCTAGCCTCAAAAACCATGCAAGAAATCAGACGGATCAATGTCTACTTACCCGACGGCTATCAACAAGACCAATCAAAAACTTACCCTGTCATTTACATGCCAGATGGTGGAATTGCTGAAGATTTTCTACATATAGCTGGTCTGATGCAAGTATCGATCGCCAATGGCACGATGCGTCCATTTATATTGGTCGGCATTGAAAACACCGTACGTCGTCGCGATTTGACAGGGCCTAGTGATAGCGAATTGGATAAGAAAGCGATTCCTAATCTGGGTGGCGCAGACTTGTATCGCCATTTCTTAACGAAAGAGTTAATCCCTGAAATTGAGCAGCGTTATCGCACTACGAACGAGCGCGCCTTAGTGGGCGAATCTTTGGCGGGACTGTTCACGATCGAGACCTTGTTTCATATGCCTGAGATGTTTCAAACCTATATCGCGATCGATCCTAGCTTATGGTGGAATGACCAAGCCTTGACGGCGAGGTTTGCTGAAAAATTAAAGACAAATCCTCAACTACCAAAGAACCTATATTTTGCCAGCAGCGGACAACGCGGGATGGAGCAGGTGATCAAGAGTTTTGCGGAGATGCTGAAGCTTCAGCAACCGAAGGGCTTAAATTGGAATTACGAACATTTTGCTAAAGAAACGCATGCGACGATTTATCATCCAGCAGCATTGATCGCGTTTCGCAAACTATTTGCCCCAGTCGCTCCGCAACAATGAGGGCTTATGCGGGGCGTAACCAAGCCATAGGAACGTCGGCTTCTAGATTTACGTCGGGGCGGCGAACGCGTTGTGCGAAATGGCCTTCGATTTGAAATCCTAAACTTTGATAAAACGCCTGTGCTTTGAGGTTGGATTCACGTACAAATAACTCGACACGCAAAATATTAGGATGTTGGTTTTCGACGGAGTCCAATAAAGCAGTGAAAATCGCTCTACCAACGCCTACGCCTTGATACTCAGGATGGACTGCAATAGTGAGGTCGGAGAGTACGTGGGAAAACAATTTTGGTACGGGGGTGTAAGCATGAATTTCACCGACTACCGTTGTTCCTGCTTTGGCAATATAGCTGATGCCACGTGCTAGTGCGGCGTCCAAATTGTGGCGTATATAGTCGTCGGTAATTTCATCTTCAGTACGGGCGATCCCGCCACCTTGTCGCGCTACCTGTAAGTAGAGTGTTTTGATGCCAGCAAAATCGTCTTTGCTAGCTGGTACGACAAGGTAACTCGGTGCATCGCTCATACTCTGTTCTCTTTATTTGCTAATAGCTACAGTGCGTTGTTTGAGCCAATTGAGAGTATCGCCCTGCACGCGTGGTGAGAGGCGATGTAAGACTTCTTGATGATAGGCATTGAGCCAGTTAATTTCATCTTGCGACATCAAATCAAGCGCGATGCATCGGGTTTCAATCGGGCACAAAGTTAAGCTTTCGAATTGTAGATACTCACCGAATTCCGTGGTTTGTGCGGGTACACAAAGCAAGAGATTTTCTATGCGTACACCCCATTTTCCTGGGCGATAAATTCCAGGTTCATTGGATGTGATCATACCGATTTCCATCACCATATCGCTGTTGGGGATGGCACCAGATATCGATTGTGGACCTTCATGCACATTGAGGAAATAACCAACGCCGTGACCAGTACCGTGACCGTAATTAATGCCTTCCGCCCACATCGGCGCACGGGCAATCGTGTCGAGTGAAGTGGAATAAGTCCCATAGGGAAATTGCATGCGCGAGAGCGCGATCATGCCTTTTAATACTAGCGTGAAATCACGCTTCTGCTCTGCGGAAACTGTACCAACGGGAACCACGCGCGTGATGTCGGTGGTGCCGTTTAGATACTGACCGCCGGAATCAATTAGCAATAAGCCGTCACCTTCAATCACCGCATGTGAACTCGCGGTGGCGCGGTAATGTGGCATCGCGCCATTGCCGTTGAATCCAGCGATAGTGCCAAAACTCGGTGAAATAAAATGCGGCTGACGCGCACGTGCCGCGCAGATTTGTTCATCAATGGTGATTTCTGTGATGCGTTGTTGTCCTTGCGCTTGTTCAAACCACGCAAAAAATTCACACAAAGCAGCACCATCTTGCTCCATCGCTTCACGCACGAATTGCGCTTCGGCAGGATGTTTGCGAGATTTTTTGTGGACCGAGGGATTGAGGGCTTCCACAACCTTGACGTCTTTCGCAATTGCTTGCTGAAAACCATAAGTAATGCGGCGTGGATCGATCAGCAGGGTCGCGCTGGCGTTGAGATTTTGTAGTGCACTGGCTGCGTTTTCGTAAGGCTGGCAAGTGATACCGTCCTTGGCCAAGTTCGTAGTGATTTGTGGAGATACTTTATTCAGTGGCACAAACAACGTTGCACTATCCAAGCCTATCAATGCATGGGACACAAAGACAGGATTATAGTTAACGTCAGCGCCACGCAAATTGAAGATCCAAGCGATGTCATCGACGGTTGAGACAAAATGCAAGTTCGCACCTTTAGCTTGCATTTGTTCACGCACGGCGGCCAGTTTCTCGGCGCGGCTGACGACGGCAAAGGGAGCGAGATGCTCGTAAATGGGGGCATCTGGTAAGGCGGGACGGTCACTCCAGACTTCATCCAAGATATCGAGTTGGGTATTGAGAATAATTTGCTTCGGTGCTAACGCGGCTTGCAAGGCGCGGGCGCTGGCTAAGCCGAGGACATTGCCATCGACGACTAGCGTTTGGCCGGCTTGTAAATGCTGTGCCAGCCAATCAATGTGTGCGGTCGCTGCAGCTGATCGAATTTTCATCATCGTGATGCCAGTTCCGGCCAATTCGATTTCGGCCTGTGACCAGTAACGGCTATCGACCCAAAGTCCTGCAAAATCGGCGGTGACAATCAAGGTCGCAACGGAGCCAGTGAAGCCAGAAAATACTTCTCGGCCTTGCCAGCGTGCTGGCAAATATTCTGATAAATGTGGATCTGCGGAGGGAATCAAGCAGGCTTGCACACCGTGTTTTGACATTGCACCACGAAGATCATTTATGCGTTGTGGAATAGAAGTGCTCATAGAGATTCCTGTGAAAACCATCTCCTCAAAACAGTCAGAAATGGATGCTCGATATTTATCGGAGAAAACGCCGCATCACATGCGGCATAGGTTCATTCGGGTTGGCATGCGCGTATTCGAGCTCGGGCGCAAGTTCAAATTCGTAGGCGGTGTAAAGATCGACCAAGCGCGGCTGATCAGTGCGTACACCTAAACGTAATTCTTCGACACCGGAAGTTTGTGCCTGATGAATCACGGCTTCAAGTAAATGCTGTGAGAGGGCTTCACCACGGAAAGCAGGAAGGATACCCATGCGGCGCATTTCCCATGTGCTGGTTTCGCCATCGACGGGGAGCCAGCGCACCGAACCGGCTGGCTCTTCATCCACTAGCAAAATAAAGCCACCGCCTTGATTTAGTTCTTCGGCGACTTTGTCACTACTTTCATGATGTCCGGATGAGGTGGCTGCTACTTTACCTGCCCAGCAAGTTCGGGTCAGATGCGCCAAGAGTGGCGCATCTGCTGTATTGGCTTCGCGTATGACGATGTCCATAGCGTAAAAAAGATATTAACGAACGCGCATACCAGGTTCAGCACCAGGCCATGCTTCAAGAATATATAAACCCGGATTTGTTTTCTCGTCAGCTGCAGAAGCTGCTAAGACCATTCCTTCGGACATGCCAAATTTCATCTTGCGTGGCGCCAAATTGGCGACCATGACGGTGAATTTACCGATTAATTGTTCTGGCTGATAGGCAGACTTGATGCCAGAGAACACATTTCGTGTTTTGCCTTCGCCCACATCTAAAGTCAGACGCAAGAGTTTGTCCGAGCCTTCGACGTGTTCGCAATTGACGATTTTAGCGATACGTAAATCGATCTTGGCGAAGTCATCAATTTTGATTTCTTCGGCTAAAGCTTCTATGCTCGGTGCGCTCGCCACTGCTTCCGTAGCTGTAGTAGCGGTGACTGGCGCATCAAACAATTGATCAAAAATCTTAATATCAACGCGCTGCATCAAATGCACGTAAGGATTGATGCTGTGCTGATCTGGTAGTGGCGTATTGACGCTTGCCCAGTTGAGCGGAGCAATATTCAATTGCGCTTCAACTTGACTCGCTAACTGCGGCAACACAGGCTTTAAGAACACGGTCAAAATACGGAAGGCTTCTAACAAGCGGCTGCAAACTTCCTGCAATTTCGCATCATTCTCAGCTTGCTTTGCCAATTCCCAAGGCTTGTTTGCATCCACGTAGGCATTGATGATGTCGGCTTGCTCCATCACGGCGCGCAAGGCTTTGCCAAATTCGCGCGCTTCATACAGCGCTTGAATATCGCCCGAGACTTTGCGTAGATTTTGGATGAAGGCATCTTCACTTGTCGCCCATGCTGTATTGACGACACCATCAAAACGTTTGGTAATAAAACCTGCTGCACGACTGGCGATGTTGATGTATTTGCCGATTAAATCAGAATTAACGCGTGCTACGAAGTCATCCGGATTCATATCCAGATCTTCAACTTTGGCATTCAATTTTGCTGCGAAGTAGTAACGCAGCCATTCTGGGTTCATCCCGATGTCGAGATAACGCAAAGGCGAAATGCCGGTGCCGCGTGACTTAGACATTTTTTCGCCAGAGACCGTCACGAAGCCATGTGCATACACATTGTCTGGTGTTTTGTAACCAGAGAATTTCAACATCGCAGGCCAAAACAGCGTATGGAAATAAGTAATGTCCTTGCCGATAAAGTGAATCTGCTCAGTCGTCGGATCTGCCATAAAAGCATCAAAATCACGTCCGGTTTTATTGAAATAATTTTTTAGTGACGCGAGGTAGCCGACTGGCGCATCGAGCCATACATAAAAATATTTGCCCGGTTGATCAGGAATCTCGATACCGAAATACGGCGCATCGCGACTGATATCCCAATCGCCGAGACCGCCTTCACCTTCTAGCCATTCTTTGCATTTATTGGCGACTTCTGATTGCAGACGATTGTCTTGCAAAGCCCAGCCGCGCAAAAATTCTACGCATTTATCGTCCGATAATTTGAAGAAAAAATGCTCGGATGACTTCATCACTGGTGTTGCACCAGTTAATACGGAATAGGGACTTTTTAAATCCGTTGGTGCATACACCGCCGAACATACTTCGCAAGAATCGCCATACTGATCTTTCGCGCCGCATTTTGGACATTCACCTTTGATATAGCGATCCGGCAAGAACATGTTCTTAACCGGGTCATAAAACTGTTCTATCGTTTTGCTGGTAATAAAACCCGCAGCCTTCAGTTTACGGTAGATATCTTGTGATAGTTCATGATTTTCCGCGCCATCGGTCGAATGCCAGTTGTCAAATTCAATATGAAAACCATCGAGATACTGCTTGCGTCCAGCGGCAATCTGACCAACAAATTCTTGTGGTGTGATGCCTGCTTTTTCAGCAGCAATCATAATCGGCGCACCATGCGCATCGTCAGCACAAACGAAGTTAACTTCATGCCCCGACATTCGCTGATGACGAACCCAGATATCAGCCTGGATGTATTCCATGATGTGGCCGAGGTGAAAAGGGGCGTTAGCGTAGGGAAGGGCAGTAGTGACGAACAGCTTGCGGCTCATAATGAATGATTGCTTTTAATTAAGGAGGAAAGACGCTATTTTAACAGCGAATAGGTAACTAAAGTGACTTGAACATCATCGTCAACTTTTAACTACTTCGAAGTTTACAATGCTAATAAATGTTTATTTCGTCGTGTTCGCATATTGATGACTTACACATTAAATATTGGATGAATCATCTATTTGTGTTGTGATTTGTGATTTGTGCTTTGAATATGGGTGTTTGATCCACATGTTGCGTCAATAGGTTAATTCAGAGTGTTTCAGAGAGTCTTTCGTATTGACGAAAAAAAACCCACCGAAGTGGGTTTTTTAACTTTTTAACTAGATCGCAATATTAGCAAATTGCTGGTGTACCTGTTCTGCATGTACCGCCAACTGCCCAGTTAACTTTACCAGCAGCATATGTTGGGGTCAAAATGTATGTTTCGCCAGTTAAGCCATTGCCAGTTTCTGCAGTCGCCGTAATAACACCAGCTGCTGATGTTGTTACTGAGTTGACACGTCCTGATGCTCCAATATTAGCTGGAACGCCATTTGGATCAAGTGCTGTTGCTGGACCGCAAGCAGCGATAGGAGCAACATCTTTATCCTGAGCACAAATTTCAACGGCAATTTTTGTACCGTTTGTTGCCAATACAACTTCAGAGAACTTCGCTTTTTTCGTGTAGTTTTGGTATGCAGGCAAAGCAACTGCTGCCAAGATACCGATAATTGCAACGACGATCATCAATTCGATCAATGTAAAACCTTGTTGTACGCGTGTAGATTTCATAATAGTGCTCCCTGAGATTAAATTAAAAATTCGGTGAAACTGCTTGCTACGTCCTCTCTTATGCAAGTGATGTGCCAGCTTTAAAATACGGGGTTTTAGATGCTTTAATTAATTTTATGGTAATTAATTTACGTTTTTCTGACAAATTTTGTCAGGTGTTCACTTGCAGCTTGCGAAAAATTGTCAGTTTTATGGTTATTTTTGTGCCGTTATAGGCAGTTTGACTACAGGGTTATCTCAGAGATTTGGCATAAATTACGTTAGACTTGCGGAAATTCAACGGAGAATCGTATGTCGGCAATAAATCAAGATCCAGTAATCGAGCAAATCAAAACTACTTTATCGTCGGTGATCGATCCGAATACCAGTAAGGATTTCATCTCGACGAAATCCATCAAAAATATCCAGATCCGGGCGGGTGTTGTTAGCCTAGATGTGGAGTTGGCTTACCCAGCTAAAAGTCAGTTTGATCTAGTAACGGGATTAATTAAGAAGGCTTTGTCTGGCTTGTCTGGCGTGCAACAAGTACAGGTCAATATCAGTAGTAAAATTGTGGCACACGCCGTGCAACGTGGTATCAAGCTAATGCCTAATGTGAAGAATATTATCGCGGTGGCTTCTGGTAAAGGCGGTGTCGGTAAATCGACGACCGCAGTGAATCTTGCACTTGCCCTAGCTGCAGAAGGAGCGTCCGTGGGTTTATTGGATGCGGATATTTATGGCCCATCCCAGCCTATGATGATGGGGATCAATGGGCGCCCTGAATCAGCCGATGGCAAGACGATGGAGCCATTGGAAAACTATGGTGTTCAAGTGTCTTCGATCGGTTTTATGATTGATCCTGACTCGCCTATGGTGTGGCGCGGCCCTATGGTGACGCAAGCTTTACAGCAGTTATTGGAGTTGACCAATTGGCGTGATCTGGATTATTTGATTGTAGATATGCCACCGGGCACGGGCGACATTCAATTAACCCTGTCGCAGAAAGTCCCAGTCACGGGTGCGGTGATCGTGACTACTCCGCAGGATATTGCTTTACTGGATGCCCGTAAGGGCTTAAAGATGTTTGAAAAGGTCGGGATACCTATTCTCGGCATCGTTGAAAATATGAGTACGCATGTCTGTTCCAATTGCGGTCATACCGAAGCTATTTTTGGCGCTGGCGGCGGTGAAAAAATGTGCGCGGAATATGGTGTGGAATTCTTGGGCGCCTTGCCGTTGACGATGGCAATTCGTGAGCAAGCAGATTCGGGTAAACCTACCGTAGTCGCTGATCCAGATGGACAGATTGCGACTATATATAAAGAGATCGCACGCAAAGTGGCGATTAAAGTCGCCGATAAAGCGAAAGACATGAGTAGTAAATTTCCGACTATTACCGTACAAAACACCTGATGAGTTATTTGCCAAAATTCTCGCCACAAGATCATGCGTATATGCGTCAGGCACTGGAGTTAGCTTCTCGTGCCACGATGGCGACTTCGCCTAATCCTAAGGTTGGTTGTGTCTTAGTTAAAGATGGAGTGACTCTGGGGCAGGGATGGACTCAGCCCGTCGGACAAGCGCATGCCGAAGTGATGGCGTTGCGTGATGCAGCTGCACAGGGTAACTCTGTGCAGGGCGCAACGGCCTATGTGACGTTAGAACCTTGCAGCCACTTTGGTAGAACGCCACCCTGCGCGAATGCCTTAATTGAAGCGGGTCTTGCGCGCGTAGTGGCGGCGATTGAAGACGCTAATCCGCAAGTAGCAGGACGCGGATTTGCCATGTTGCGTGACGCAGGGATTGAGGTTGCGCATGGTTTGCTGGCAACGCAAGCACGCGAGATGAATATTGGTTTCTTTAAGCGTATGGAGACCGGCAGGCCTTGGGTGCGTTTGAAAATGGCGGCGAGTCTTGATGGATTTGCGGCGTTACCAAATGGGCAAAGCCAATGGATTACCGATGCAGCTGCACGGGAAGATGGGCATCGCTGGCGCGCTCGGGCAGACGCGATTTTAACTGGTATCGGCACTGTGCTGACGGATGATCCTCAATTGACAGTGCGTTTGCCGGGCGATGAGAAAGTGCCGGCCCATCAACCGCGTAAGCTTATCGTGGATTCGCAGCTACGTATGCCCATCGACGCAAAACTTTTTCAGAGCGGTGAAGTAACGGTTTTTCATGCGATAAAAAATGTCGAACGAGAAAACGCCCTACAGAGTATGGGTGCTGAATTGCGGTTTTTGCCTGGTGCGATACCGTCAACAAACTCTCAGGTAGATTTGCTTGAACTAATGCATGTATTAGGGCGCGAGCAAGTCAATGAACTGCATGTGGAAGCCGGTGCAAAATTGAGTGGTGCCTTGATTCAAGCCGGGTGTGTCGATGAATTACTGTTATATCTGGCACCGAAATTATTGGGAAGTGGAATGCCCATGTTTGCTTTGCCCGAATTACAGCGAGTTGATGAAGCACAGTCTTTGAAGATTCATGAAATGCAGCAAGTTGGTGAAGCTATTCGAGCATTGGTGCGGTTTTAATTTCAACGAATGTATCGAATTGACGAAATTATCGAGTTGTAAAACAAAAAAGCCCCGCTGATTTCTCAACGAGGCTTTATCTTGGTCGGAGTACAAGGATTCGAACCTTGGACCCCCTGGTCCCAAACCAGGTGCGCTACCGGGCTGCGCTACACTCCGAAAACTGCTGGCAAATGAAAAATCATCTGCAAAATTGGTGAAACTAAAAAGGATCGTCGATTTCTCAACGATCCTTCAAATTTGGTCGGAGTACAAGGATTCGAACCTTGGACCCCCTGGTCCCAAACCAGGTGCGCTACCGGGCTGCGCTACACTCCGAGAAGCGAGATAATACTTCGAGCCGTGATTCTTGTCAACCGCCTTGCTATAGATTTGATCAACATCAAGCTTGGTTGTGAATCGGGTCAAAGACTTTGTTGGCTGTGAAATTCCCTTTTCGTTAGACTGAAGGGATCGATAAAGGCAATAGACTTTGCCAGTAATCGTAACGGTTTGCTGTAGTCGTCACTGCCCATTGCCTGTGCCACCGGATAAAACTGATCATTCAGTATCGGAGCTCCCAGGCTTGCCATGTGTAGCCGCAGTTGATGCTTTTTGCCAGTGCGCGGCTGCAAATGATATAAATCGATTTCGCCACGCGGTTCGAGTACGCTGATGAATGTTTCACTATTCGCTTCGCCAGGGACTTCATGCATGACGAAGAAACGGTCGCTTTCTTCGATGCGACTTATTTTGTGATGCGGAAAAGATTGTAGTGGTAAATGCGCTGCCAGTGCATGATACGATTTTTCGATTTCACGTGTTTGAAATAGACCTTGATAAGCGCCACGGCTTTGAATTTGTTTGGAAAATAGAATAACGCCTGCCGTTTCTCGGTCTAAACGATGCAGAGGCGTCAGATGATTGATACCTGTGCTGGCTTTTAGGCGTACTAACAGAGTCTCGCGCAAATATTGTCCGCCGGGTGTGACGGCCAAAAAATGCGGTTTGTCGACTACTAATAAGTGCTCATCTTCAAAGAGTATTTTTTCTTGAAATGGAATTGCAGCTTCATTTTCGATTTCGCGATAGTAATAAATACACATGCCGCGCTTTACCTGGCTTTCTGCATGCAAATAATGACCTTGAGCATCGCAAACTTCCAATTTTTCCATCCGCCTGCGCCAGACATTTGGGTGGACGTCGGGAAATTGTTGCGACAAAAATGCTAATGCATTTTCCCAATGACCTTCGGGTAGCCAGATGTAACTGGGGCCGACGCCATGTTTATAGGGTAGGGGAGTCAGCGATTTTTGATTGGATGCGTCCACAGCGGTCAATAATGAGTGAATAAAAAGCGAATATCGAACAAATAACGAACAAATGGTTTGCGGAAGATCGGCATACTAACATCTGGATGTGGTCTGATGCATGTGTGCCAGTGGCGGGCGGTTTGGCCTTGAAGTATCTTCTAAGGCGTTAAAACGGTAAAATAGCGCTTTTACTTTTGCGCGACCCTTTCATAGAATAATAATTTTTATTACGCATGTTGAAATTCGCCTTGTATCCATGACTGCTTCCCATTTACCTACTCCTACCACACCAGTGCGCACACGCTTTGCACCTAGCCCGACTGGTTATTTGCATGTTGGCGGTGCTCGCACTGCCTTATTTAGTTGGGCATTTGCGCGTCATTTTGGCGGCACCTTTGTGTTGCGCATTGAAGATACCGATGTGGAACGCTCCACACCTGAGGCCGTACAGGCGATTTTAGATGGAATGAGCTGGTTAAATTTGCAGCATGACGAAGGTCCGTATTATCAAATGCAACGTATGGAGCGTTATAGCGAAGTCTTAGCAAAAATGCTGGCCGATGGCACTGCTTATCATTGTTACTGCTCGACGGATGAAGTCGAAGCCATGCGTGAACGTCAACGTGCTGCTGGTGAAAAACCGCGCTATGACGGTACTTGGCGTCCAGAATCTGGTAAGACCCTGCCGACGATTCCCGTAGACCGCAAACCAGTGATTCGTTTCAAGAATCCTCTCGACGGCGAAGTCAGTTGGAATGATGTCGTCAAAGGCACGATCACGATTTCGAATCGCGAGTTAGATGACTTAGTGATCGCCCGACCAGATGGCACGCCGACTTACAATTTCTGCGTAGCGGTCGATGATAGCGATATGCAAATCACCCACGTGATTCGTGGGGATGATCATGTGAATAATACCCCGCGCCAAATTAATATTTTAAATGCGCTTGGCGCACCTTTGCCGTTCTATGGACATGTGCCGATGATCCTCGGCACGGACGGCCAAAAACTTTCCAAGCGTCGTGATGCAGTCAGCGTGATGGATTATTTGGGCAAAGGGTTTTTGCCAGAGGCCTTATTGAATTATCTGGCCCGTTTAGGTTGGAGTCACGGCGATGATGAAGTCTTCAGCATGGAACAAATGGTCAGTTGGTTTGATCTTTCACATCTGTCAGGTTCGGCAGCGCAATTTAATCCAGAAAAATTGGCATGGTTGAACAACCACTATATTAAGGCGGCTGACAATCAACGCTTAGCGGACTTAATTCGCGCCGATATGGAAAAGCTTGATGCGCAATTTGAAGGCGCTCCAGCGCTGGCAGCGGTTATAGCATTGCTGAAAGAGCGTACGAACACCACGGTAGAATTGGCACAATCCGCGATGCTGTTCTACCGCCAACCGGCACCTGATGCTGCTTTGGTGTCACAACATATTACTGATGCGATCAAGCCTGCTTTGCAAGAATTCACACAAGCTTGTGCGACGGTTGAGTGGAATAAAGCAGCCATCTCAGTAATGATGAAAGAAACCTTGGCGAAGCATAGTTTAAAAATGCCGCAACTCGCGATGCCTTTGCGTTTGCTGTTAACGGGTCAGTTGCAGACCCCATCGATTGATGCCGTGATTGAATTGTTTGGTCGAGAAGTTGTGCTAGCACGCCTTGCTAAAGCTTAATCATTTTCGGTTCAACACTGAATGCATAAGCTATCTCGCAAGCTTTAAGCTTTACAAGCAAAGTCGAACCTTGCTATACTCCCGTTTCTGTTTTGTGCGGGGGTATAGCTCAGTTGGTAGAGCGCTTGCATGGCATGCAAGAGGTCAGCGGTTCGATTCCGCTTACCTCCACCACGATCAAGTTTGTCACTCAAATCAATAAAGTATTTTTTAGAAGTTTAAGAAAAATGCTTGCCAGAATGAAGAAGTTGAGTATATAATCTTGGTCTTACTTGATCGCAAACGTGAATAACAAAGCGAAATAAAGCAAGTAAAAAGCAGTAAAAAAGGTCAGTAATAAGGACAGATTTTATGTCCCCATCGTCTAGAGGCCTAGGACATCACCCTTTCACGGTGAGTACAGGGGTTCGAATCCCCTTGGGGACGCCAGATAAAGCCGCTAAGTTTAAATACTTAGCGGCCTTTTTGTTTGCGCAGCGTAAAGCGAGCACTGCTCGCGCCCCGGATTCCATAATATTTCTTGTATGCGAAAACCGATGTACCGTATTTGAAGGTGAAATTTCTTTTGGCGAGCAAGGATTGTGGTTTCTTTCACTGAAATAATTTGAATGTGTATTTTGAGGGGAAGTTTGAATACCATCGGAAAGGCGCTTTTTAGAAATCTCCCTGCGAAGCTTTTTCCATCATTTTCCATATCGTGTCACGCACCTTCATCGCATCTGCAGCTAAATCCGGTGGCAATTTCCTGCCCATTTTGATCATCATGTCCATGTTTAAGGTGTACATCCATAGGCCGTCTTCTTTCTCGATGACAGAAATTCGGCAGGGTAAATAAGCGGCCATATGAGGGCTAAAGTCGACCATTTTTCGTGCGGTCGCAGGAGAACAATATGAATATACCTTCAAGAATTTTTCTCTTTTGCCTGATCGGGCTTCTAATTCTTTGGATAGCGGAAGTTCACCTACTGCGCGCATATTGTCTTCGACCGCAATACTTTGCAAAGATTGTTCAATTTGCTCAATTGTGACGCCATCTTTCACTTTGCGCTCCCAAGTAGTTGCCACCGCTATGTCGCCTTTGGAGTCAACCCAGCGATCCCACATTTTTGACGATTCGCAACCCGCGCCATCGGCTAAATTATTGATCGCTCTAATAGTTCCACAGCCCGTTAACAGGATGCACGATACGAGAAGCAATCCTGCGTATTTGAATGATTCGAGCGTTTTGTGGATTTTCATTGTTTAGGTTCCTGGTAATTAATTGTGCAGCGTCGATCTGATTTGATGGCGCGATGATATGAAGTAGGGCTTAAGTGAAAACCATTCCATTACTCTATCGCTATTTAGTTATTTAGTAAATTTTGAAAGGTGAACTTGATGCTATTTCCCCACATTGAGTACGCTAGTACTCACATATATTTGATGACATCGAAGATGGCTGGTTATCCCGTATTCGGTAAATGATTGCGGTGGAAAAGTTGATGCAATAGTGCGCATTCTGCGTACTTTTAGCAAGAATTTGGCAGCGCTAATTTGTGCGCAAAAGGCACGCTTCCATCGAGAGCCGCCGTGTTTTTATTTTGTTAGTTACAGAACCTGTTTAGCCATCAATGTATACAAAGCCCTACGTATGACAACCATCAAGGGATAAGCTTGTCAGCTTACTCATTGTTGCACCGCCGCACTAAAAATGCTTGCGGTTTCCTAATCTCTATATGATTATATGCGCATGTAGTTAATTATTTGAGTATTGATGCTGTAGGAAATGGGGGTATTCAAGTGTCTGATGAAATGAGAAAAATCATAGGTCGTATTACGAAGGCACCTGAAGGCTTTCTCGATGTGGCAAAGCTAGAAGAAGCCCGCAAGGCTCGTCGAAGTTTTATGGGGAAGGCACTGGCAATGGGTGCAGGTGTTGCATCGACCGCGGTTGCGACAGCGAGTATGCAAGATGGGGATAAGGCTATTCTTACTTTGCCTGAACACAGCAAAACTCTGGGGCAGTCAGTGGCCACATCCGGTTACGGTATGCCATCGAAGTGGGAAAAAAATCTTCAGAGACGCGAAAGTCCTGGCTTGACCCGTGTCTCACAGGCCTCGGTGAGTTTCACACCATTACAAGGTCTGTTCGGCATTATCACACCTAGTGGATTGCATTTTGAGCGGCACCATCAGGGCTGGCATGATATTGATCCGAGTGGGCACCGCTTGATGATCAATGGTTTGGTAAAAGAGGAGCGCGTATTTACGATGGATGATTTGATGCGCTTGCCGAGCGTATCGCGAATTCACTTTATTGAATGTGGTGCTAACACTGGCGCAGAGTGGGGCAACGTGGCACTTCCAACTGTGCAATACACACACGGCATGCTGAGCTGTTCAGAGTTCACCGGCGTCTTGTTGTCAACTTTGTTGGATATGTGTGGTTACGACAAAAAAAATGGCAAGTATATTTTGGCCGAAGGTGCAGATGGTTCTAGTATGACTCGAACGATTAGCATTGATCGCGCAATGGATGATGTGATCGTTGCATGGGCGATGAATGGTGAGATGTTGCGACCGGAGAATGGTTACCCATTGCGCCTGGTTGTGCCTGGTGTGCAAGGTGTGAGTTGGGTCAAATACTTGCGTCGCATCGAGGTGGGTGATCAGCGCTATGACACTAAAGATGAAACCATACATTATATCGATATGATGCCGAACGGCATGCATAGGCAATACACCTCAGTGCAAGAGTGTAAGAGTGTGATCACTACGCCATCCGGCGGGCAAACTTTGTTAGATCAGGGCTATTACAACATTACCGGACTTGCTTGGTCGGGGCGTGGCAAGATTAAGCGTGTCGACGTCAGTGTCGATGGCGGACGTAATTGGCGCACAGCACGCTTGGAGACCCCAATTCTCAGCAAAGCCTTGAGCCGATTTAACATTGATTGGGTTTGGGATGGATCCACGACCATTATTCAAAGTCGTGCAATCGATGAAACTGGTTATGTCCAGCCGAAACTAAATCAATTGCGCGCAGTGCGTGGCACAAAATCGATTTATCACAACAACGCCATTCAATCTTGGAAAATTTCCAGTAACGGCGAAGTTTCTAATGTGCAGGTGTCCTGATGCAAAAAATCGATTTCAAAATAATCCTACTGCTTAGTTTGCTGACGTTGCACACAACGTCGGCGCTTGCACAAGAAAAACCTTGGCAGCACATTGGACGAAAAGCCACCCCAGCGGAAGTGAAGGCGTGGGATATCGATGTTCGTGGAGATTTTAAAGGTCTGCCGAGAGGCAAAGGTTCGGTTGCTCAAGGCGAGCAAATTTGGGAAGCAAAGTGTGCCAGTTGCCATGGTAGCTTTGGCGAACTGAACGAAGTGTTTCCACCGCTAGTGGGCGGCACGACAGCGGAAGACATGAAGACTGGCATCGTTGCCGCGAACGCAAAAGGTGGCGTTGCACAAAAAACTACGATGATGAAGTTGGCGAAGTTATCAACCCTTTGGGATTATATTAATCGTGCAATGCCTTGGACTGACCCTAAATCATTGCAGCCAGACGAGGTCTATTCTGTCGTGGCATATATCTTGAATTTGAGTGCGGTGGTACCGACAGATTTTACTTTGTCGAATGAGAATATCGCTCAGGTGCAGGATAAATTGCCAAACCGCAATGGGCTAGTGCGCTTTGATGGTTTGTGGAATACCAAAGGTAAGCCTGATGTGAAGAATCTCCCATGTATGAATGCATGTCCAGTCGAGCAAATTAGTTCAAGCTTGCCTGACTTTGCCCGCAATGCGCATGGTAATCTAGCAGAACAAAATCGTGTTATTGGTGCGGTGCGTGGGGCGGATACAAGTAAGTCGGCATCCACAGTGGCAATTGGTAGTGCTACAACAAAAACAGCATCTGCTGCAATAAATGTATCGTCACTGCACAGCGAAAACAACGCGACACAGAATAATGATTCCGTTACAGTGGTTGAAATTAAATCTGTGCTATCCAAGAATTCTTGCACTGCCTGTCATGGTTTGAAAAGTAAAGTTGTGGGCCCCGGCTTTAATGCCATTGCTGCCAAATATAAAACTGAGAGTGATAGTGAAAATTACCTGATAAAGAAAATTAAGGCAGGTGGCTCGGGTGTTTGGGGCGCTATTCCCATGCCTCCACAAGGCCAATTAAAGGACGCTGATGTTAAAGCGATTGCTGCATGGATAGTCGCTGGCGCTCGGTAATAAAAGGCAAAAAGAAAAAATGATTGCAGTTAAATTGTCAGAATTGATCTGATTTCCCGTCCACAAAAAGGAGACATTATGAATACTACACGCCGTTCACTGTTGAAAACTGTCAGTATGTTTGGCATCTTGGCCGCTGCTGGCGTGATCACGTCGAAAGAAGCGTTGGCGTATGACTTGCGCGCAGGATTTGATGCAAAGAGTTTATCTGAAGCTTTAAGCGTATTAGGTGGAACCGCTGTTGATAGCAAAGATATCACCATCACATCACCGGATATTGCGGAAAATGGTGCAGTGGTTCCAGTCTCGGTGAATACATCCATTCCTAACACAACCGAAATCTATATTTTCGTTGAAAAAAATCCTAACCCCTTAGCGGCAGTGTTCATGATTCCTGCAGAGACTGAGAGTACGGTGCAGACACGTTTGAAAATGGGCCAAAGTACAAACGTGTTGGTGGTCGTAAAAGCTGGAGGAAAACTGTTTAGCGCGACAAAAGAAACGAAGGTTACTTTGGGTGGTTGTGGCGGTTAATTTCTACAAAGATAAGAGCGTTTTATTACGCAAACAGTTTGGTAGCACACCATTGTATTCAAAATTAGTGCTCAACATTAATGAAGAAATAAGGAAAAAATCATGGCAGATCCAATGAAGATTCGCGCAAATCACAATAATGGCGTGACCGAAGTAAAAGTGCTCATGGCGCATCCGATGGAAGGTGGAATGCGTAAAGATGCGCAGGGTAAGCTTGTCCCTGCACACTTCATTAAAGAAGTGAAAGCGACACTTGGAAGTCGTGTCGTATTGCAATGCCTGTGGGGACAATCAGTGTCACAAAATCCCTATCTCGCGTTTAAGTTTAAAGGTGGCGCTAAAGGTGAGAAAGTTCAGGTGAACTGGGTCGACAATAAGGGTGACTCACGCACGGATGAAGCAACGATTGCCTAAGTAAATTAGTGCTAAAAATTGGCGTTTCACTTCTAGTGTTAATGACCTTTATGCGTTGGAATACCGGTTTTTCGGGTTTTTCTTTAATTATCATTGAAATGGATTTGCGATGAAAAAAACTTATGTTTACCTTTGCTTTGTGGTCCTATGCCAAATCACTTCTAATTTAAGCTTTGCCCAAACAGCATCGGATGAAATCGCGAAATACCGTGCCATGTTGGCTGATGGTAATCCGGCTGAATTGGTAGAAGGTCAGGGAGAAGTGTTGTGGGCGACTAAGCGCGGACCTAAAAATGCATCGTTGGAACAATGCGATTTTGGTAAAGGACCTGGCGTTATCAAAGGTGTCTACGCTGAAATGCCGCGTTACTTTGCTGACGTTGATAGTGTGATGGATTTCGAGTCGCGTCTGGTGCATTGTATGGTGACTTTGCAAGGGTTTAAACGTGAAGATGTCGTTAAAAAACCATTTTCTGCGCAGGGCGAACGGGCGACTGATTTGGAAGCATTGACTGCTTACGCAGTCGCTGAGTCGCGCGGTTCTCTGATCCGCGTACCGCAAAGTCACCCAAAAGAAAAAGCAGCCTTCGCGCGCGGTGAGAAAGCCTTTTTTTATCGCGGTGGCCCGTTTGATTTTAATTGTGCGTCTTGTCATGGCGCAGATGAAAAACGCATACGCTTGCAAGATTTGCCGAACCTACTCAATGGTGCACAAGCGCAAAAGGCGTTCGCGACTTGGCCTGCGTATCGCGTGAGCCAAGGTGCCGTCAGGACGATGCAATGGCGTCTGAACGATTGTTTCCGCCAACAACGGTTTCCTGATTTGAAATATGGCTCGTTGACGTCGATAGATTTGATCACTTATCTTGGAGTGATGGCGAAAGGTGGCTCGATGGATGCACCGGCTCTCAAGCGCTAAGCCTTGCTCCCTGATCGAAATCTATTAACTATATTCGAATAAAAAAGAGAAAAATCATGAAAAGACAATACAAGATTTCTGCATTGGTTGCCGTGATGTTGCTGTCAGCTTGCGCAACCGTAATTACCATGCCAGATGCGGCACAAGATCTCGCAAATTTCAAAGCCTCGTTTGCGGAAAAAGGTATCGCAAAATTAGATCGGCTCGAGCAATCTGATCTGCAAAAAAACTGCTCCGAATTTGCACGCACAGAAGTGCCCGCAGAGATTCGTACACGTCTGGAAAAAGCAGAATTGGATGCAGTGAAATTTCCGAGTGACGGAAAGTATCTAGGTGATTGGAAAGAGGGCGAAAAGATTGCGCAAAATGGTCGCGGTTTGCAGTTCTCGGACGACGTGAGTACGGTGAATGGCGGCAATTGCTATGCCTGCCATCAAATTTCGAAATCTGAAATCGCCTTCGGAAACATTGGCCCCAGCCTAGCGGAATACGGTAAATTGCGCGGCGGTCCGACCGAAGATATTGTGAAATATACTTGGACAAAATTGTTTAGCTCTCATGCATACAATGCCTGTTCCGTGATGCCACGCTATGGCGCGGCGGGCATACTCACAGAGAAACAAATGCAAGATGTCATGGCATTGCTACTTGATCCCAAGTCGCCAATTAATCAATAGAAAATACACTAATTTGTGGCCGCTTACCTACTAGCGACAATGGTAGCGAGTTCAAACAGCAAAAGCGAAAGCGGAAGAGATATTATGAGCATCAGTCGTCGGGAATTTCTGCAAGTATTAGCAGTTGCCAGCGCAGGTGGAATGGCGATCAGCAGTGAAGACGTACTGGCTGCACTGCCGGGTGCGAATGAGCGCATTTATCACCTGCCGAAATTTGGCAATGTGAGTGTGATGCACTTTACTGATTGTCACGCACAACTGATGCCAGTCTATTTTCGTGAACCGAATGTGAATTTGGGCGTGGCTGGCGCATTCGGAAAAGCACCACATCTGGTGGGAGAAAATCTACTTAAACATTTCGGCATCAAACCGCATACACCACAGGCACATGCATTTACCTGTCTCGATTTTGAACGTGCTGCCAAAACTTACGGTAAGGTCGGCGGTTTCGCCCATTTGGCAACACTCATTAAACAAGTGCGCGCCAGTCGTCCTAACGCGTTGCTATTAGATGGCGGCGACACATGGCAAGGGTCGGCCACCGCCTTGTGGACGAACGGTCAGGATATGGTAGATGCTTGCAAATTGCTGGGTGTGAATCTGATGAGTCCGCATTGGGAATTTACTTTAGGTGCTGCACGCGTTAAAGAAATTATTGATAAAGATTTTAAGGGGCAGATTAATTTTCTGGCGCAGAACGTCAAGACGACTGACTTTGGGGATCAGGTCTTTGAGCCTTATGTGATTCGCGAAATGAACGGTATCCCAGTGGCGATCATTGGCCAGGCATTTCCCTATACACCAATTGCGAATCCACGCTACATGGTGCCCGACTGGTCGTTTGGTATACAAGATGAAAATATGCAGAAAATGGTCGATGAAGCACGTCAAAAAGGTGCGCAGGCCGTGATTGTGTTGTCGCATAACGGGATGGACGTCGATCTGAAAATGGCATCCAAAGTGACAGGGATTGATGCGATTATGGGCGGTCATACGCATGACGGTATTCCAGTACCTAGCGTCGTGCACAATGCTAAAGGTCAGACCCTAGTAACGAACGCAGGTTCAAATGGCAAGTTCCTCGGCGTACTCGATTTGGATGTACGTGCTGGTAAAGTGCAGGGATTTAAGTATCGCCTGTTGCCAGTATTTTCTAATCTCCTGCCAGCCGATAAAGAAATGCAGGCATTGATTACGAAAGTGCGTGCACCGTATAAAGATAAGCTGGAAGAAAAGCTCGCTGTGAGCGAAGGTTTACTGTATCGCCGAGGTAATTTCAATGGCTCATGGGATCAGTTAATCGTTGACGCATTGATGGAAGTGAAAGGTGCAGAGATTGCCTTCTCACCAGGCTTCCGCTGGGGAACGTCGATTTTGCCAGGCCAAGTGATTACGCGTGAACATTTGATGGATCAAGTGGCGATTACTTATCCATCGACCACCCTAACTGAGATGACGGGTGAAACGATTAAGACGGTATTGGAAGACGTGTGCGATAACCTGTTTAATCCTGATCCTTATTTCCAGCAAGGCGGGGACATGGTGCGGGTTGGTGGTCTCGAATATTCGTGTACCCCCAACGCCAAAGCGGGTGCTCGCATCAATCACATGATGTTAAATGGCAAGGCTATTGAGGCAAACAAAACATACAAGGTTGCGAGTTGGGCACCCGTCGCCGAAGGCGTGCAAGGTGAACCGATTTGGGATGTGATGGAAACTTACTTTAAGTCACATAAAGTGATCAAGGCACGGAAACTGAATCAACCTAAAGTGATTGGTATGGATGGTAATCCGGGCTTGGTAGATTGATCACCAGTCGCACCAGTGTCGGTTCTAGTCCAATCATGTGGTGAAAAATTATGAATGTTCTTCCGCAACAAGTGCCAATGTTAAAAGATTTGCAGCAAGAATTTACGCAGATTGTCGACCACAAGATTCTACTAATTTTATTGCTGTCGCGTTCAGATTGCCACTTTTGTCACGAAGTAAGAATTAATTATTTATCGCCATTGGTAAGAAATTTTAGCAACAAAAAGCTTGTTATTCGCGAATTGCAAACAGATGTTGTGAACTCTTTGATAGGTCTGGACGGAAAGCAAATTTCAGTGAACGAATTACTGCGACAGCTGAAGGTGAATTTCTTTCCAACGGTTGTTTTTCTTGGAGCTAATTTGGAGATGTTAGCTGAGCCTCTGATTGGTCTAAATAATTCCGGATTTTATGGCGCTTATCTGGATCAGCGGATCACGATTGCGATGCAATCATTCCGAATTTAGTCGGTCTTCGGTGCCTGCTTTTTGTATGATGATGTGAGTTGAATGTGCGGCTATGGGAATGAGAAATGCCAAAAATAATGGAAAGTATTGAGCGATCATTCGCCCTTGGGTTGGTTGTCCTCGGAGCACTATTGTCGATGCCCGTTTGGGCGGGTTCCGCTATCGTTTTAACACCAATCAAAGTCTCTCCTCATGTCTACTATTTTCAAGGCGAATCAGGGGTAGCGAGCGCTGCAAACAAAGGCTTTATGTCGAATGCGGGGTTTGTGGTTACCTCTGATGGAGTCGTCGTCTATGATGCTCTCGCGACTCCGGCCTTAGGAATGGCGATGATCGCCGCCATAAAAAAAGTGACGAACCAGCCGATCAGAAAAGTCGTCGTCGGTCATTACCACGCAGATCATGTTTACGGCCTACAAGCGTTCAAAAAAGTGGGTGCAGAGTTGATCGCTCATGAAGGCGGTAAACTCTATTTAAATTCGGAATTGGCGCAATTACGTTTGGCGCAAAGAAAGGCGGAAATTTCCCCCTGGGTAGACGATAAAACGGTGATTCTGCCAGCGGACACTTGGTTGAACTTCGAAGACAAAAAGCCTTATAGGTTCGAATTGGGCGGAATTCGTTTTCAGATCATTGACAGTAGTGGCGCGCATTCCTCTGAAGATATTTTGTTATTTGTGGAAAACGATAAAGTCCTGTTCGCTGGAGATATTTATTTTTCAGGGCGGATTCCATTTGTTGGGAATGCAGATAGCCGGGTTTGGCTAAAAACCTTGGAGCGTTTGTTGGACGTCAAACCGCACGCTGTAATTCCGGGGCATGGTAGATATTCGACCAATACGGTTGAAGATCTCCAGTTAACCAAAATTTATTTGGAATATTTACGAGCAAAAATGGGCGGCGCGGTGCAGAATTTAGTCGGTTTTGAAGAAGCCTATCAACAAACCGACTGGTCGCGATTTGAGAATTTACCGGCCTTTAAGGCGGCTAATCGTCTCAACGCATTCGGTACCTATATTTTGATGGAAAAAGAAAGTCTAGAAAAATGAAGGATGTTTGAGGCGGGGATCAAATCAATGTTTTCCATCATCGTCATTATTCAAGCAGGTGGTGTGGACAATTTTTAATGAAGGAGTGGATATGAAAAACAGTTTTAAATGGTTGATTATTGCGTTGTTATCGTTGCTGACATTGACCGGTTTTGCTGCCGAGCGTGAGGAAAAAGTCATTTACCATATCAGCGATAGTGTGAACGCTGCAGCTGGCTTACGGAATGCCCGCAATCATCTGGATCAAAGTCCGAAAGCCAAGATCGTATTTGTGACACATGGCGCGGGGATAGATTTTTTGCTCGATGGCGCAATGGATAAAAATGGCAATCCATACGATATTTTGGTACAGGAATTGGCCGCGCGTAAAGTTGAGTTTCGCGTGTGTAATAACACCTTGGTTGGTCGGAAAATAGATAAATCAAAACTCTTGCCCGAGGCTAGTATCGTGCCTTCAGGCGTGGCCGAAGTGGCACGATTGCAGATTCATGAAGGGTATGCCTACCTGAAACCTTAATTGAAACCTTAATTGAAACCTTACTTGAAATCTTAATCACTAGATCATGCCGAAGTTGGGGCGCTTTGTTAGCGAAGTTTCGACGTAGCCTTCAGGAGTTTCTTATGAAATTAGGGAATTATAGGCAGCTCAATCTATTCGGCATGATGACGGCGCCAGGCTTGATGCTAACCTTTTTCGCTTTCGCGTCCCTACAAATTCAAGCGCAAGAACGCTTGTTCAAAAATGCCGACATCAATGCCGGCAAGGGCCTTCATGCAGAAAATAGTTGCAATACCTGTCACCAAAGGCTGAAGGGTAAGAACGAAAGAGATTTCTATACACGGTTCGATCGTAAAGTGAATACGCAAGAGAAGTTGGTTTCGCAGATTGCTTATTGCAGCACGCAGCTAAGTTTGAGTTTTTTTCCAGAAGATGAGTTGAATATCGCCGCCTTCTTAAATAATGCTTATTACAAATTGAAATAGATTCTTTGAGATAGGATTGATCGTGAATGTCGCAGGGTGGGTAGAACAATTCGGAGAACCTGCAGTGCTAGGAATTGGTGGCGCTTGTATCGGGCTGATGTTTGGTTTTTTTGCACAGCGCTCTAAATTTTGTTTGCGCGCCGCGGTGATCGAATTTTGGCATAGAAAATTTGGCGAAAAACTCGCGGTCTGGTTGTTAGCTTTTTCTACGGCAGTCGTTGTCATTCAACTGCTGATATTAAATCACATGGTCAATGTTAGTAATGCACGTCAATTGGCAACCACTGGGAGTATCTCTGGCGCATTAATCGGCGGGTTGTTATTTGGCGTAGGCATGATATTGACGCGTGGTTGTGCGAGTCGCTTGCTAATCTTATCGGCAAATGGAAATTTGCGCGCTTTGTTGTCTGGATTAGTTTTCGCCGTGGCAGCACAGGCATCTCTGTCAGGTGCACTTGCGCCATTGCGAAATACGATGAGTGCGTGGTGGACCGTATCTGGCGGCAGCGCACGCGATTTGTTGGCGGTCTTTGGCATAGGGCATTGGGGTGGTATTGGTTTTGGTCTGGTCTGGCTAGTTGCTGCCTTATTTTTTTCGGTGCGCAGCGGTGGGACTGTTTGGAAATGGATAGGTGGCATCGGTTCTGGGTTCGCCGTCGCATTAGCCTGGTGGTTCACTTACAGTGTCTCAATTAATTCATTTGAAATTGTTCCTTTACAGGGGCTGACATTTAGTGGGCCGTCTGCAGAATGGCTGATGCGAATACTTTCAGCGCCTGGAACATCAATTAACTTCGATTTTGGTATGCTTCCTGGCGTGTTCGTTGGTTCCTTCCTTGGTGCATGGTTAGGAAAGGACCTTAAATTGGAAGGTTTTAGAGATGGCTACAGCATGAGCCGTTACATCATTGGTGCGATCCTGATGGGTTTCGGTGCGATGTTAGCTGGTGGTTGCGCAGTCGGTGCTGGAATCACAGGGGGCTCTATTTTTGCGTTGACTGCGTGGCTGGCACTAGTTGGTATGTGGATTGGAGCAGGTATAACTGATCGCATTTTTGATTTCTCATCGTACGTTGACACCGCCACACCACGGCACGATAAGTTGGGCACGGAATTAACAGCGCCTTAGTAGGTCAATTTGGATTGAAATCCGCAATTGAAACGACAGGTTCTATGATTCAAATTTGCTCTGCTGACGTAATTTTTCAAGTTGTTGATATAGAGTTTCGGTATGTTCTGAAAACGCATGTCTGATGTTCGTACTCGGATCTCCTCGAAAGTTTTGCTGAGGATGTTTGGAGTGAAATTGTGCGCGTATTTTCACTTTTTCTAATTCCTCTGCAGTGAGTTCGATATTCCATAGCGATAACAGGGATTCCCACATCGCATTCGGTAAATCTTGATAGTTTAAAATGTGTAGCTGGTGATCTCTGTGCTCGCCCAATGCCCTTGTATAAAACTGGTCTAATACCCGCAGACAATAACCATCCTGATCGCCAGGAAACAAGTCAGTCTTATCCACTTCAATATTGCCCATATCAACAAAGGCGGGAATCATTTGTGGTCCACGCTGACGCTGATGTGATGCTAGCACTTGCTGCGGATCGCGATATAAGAACAGCATAGGAGTATGCGGAAAGGCTTGCCGGATAAAACTTAGCCTTCCTATATGCCAACTATCAAATTTAATGATGAAGTGGGTTTCGTCTTTGAAGCGCCTTTGTCCCAAAGTGGTAATTAAATGTTGAAAAATTTCGACATTCTCTTGTGTTTGCTGTTGATGTGTGCGAAAAAAACTGTCTATGACCGGTGGTTCTGAAAGAACAATGCAACGCGTTAAATGGCTGAGCATTTGAGTCAGTAATGTCGAACCGCACCGTGATACATGAAATATGAACGCGGTCGGCGCCACATGGTCTGTCACTTGCGTCAATGCACTAACGGGAGTCCTACAGACTCGCCGTAATTCCTGGGGTTGTGCGTTAAGGCTATTTTGGAAAAATGACTCGACGAAACGTTGATCGCCCATATCGCGCCAGTAAAGCTCATTTCCAAGCTCACTAAAGATGATTGGATACCAGCTTCTTAAGGATGTGAGTGATTCTGCATCGATTATTTTTCCTCGAACAAATGAACGCTCTTCAGCGGCAAAACCGTCATACGTTTGCATAAGTCTGCCTAATAAAAAAATAGAAATTTTAACATCTTATTTGGTGCGCTTATCGATGAGAAATTACGAACCGCCGTCGATAATGCCAACTGTTCAGTTGTAGGCAAAAAATGGAGAGGGCAAAGGACTATTTATGACAGTAATGTCGATGTTCTTTTAATGAAAACAACCAACATAAAACCAACGGTTAAAAAATATTTTAAAAGATGCTTGCACAAACCACTGATTTTTTATACAGTGTCGACATACAGTGATTTGAACAACCGTTTTAAGTGAGTTCAACACGTTGAATGGTATTTTAGTATCATCTGGCACTTAATTAAGCACCTAATGGAAGAAATCATGGACGATAGAAAATCTGATAACGGCACCGATAAAAGTAAAGCATTGGCTGCTGCACTTGCACAAATTGAAAAGCAATTCGGCAAAGGCTCTATTATGCGTTTGGCAGATGGTGCGACCGTAGAAGAAGTGCAGGTTGTCTCCACAGGTTCTTTGGGCTTGGATATTGCATTGGGCGTAGGTGGTTTGCCACGTGGTCGCGTGATTGAAATTTACGGTCCAGAGTCCTCAGGTAAGACAACGATGACACTGCAGGTGATTGCAGAGATGCAAAAACTAGGTGGTACTTGTGCGTTTATCGATGCGGAACATGCTTTAGATGTCGGATATGCGCAAAAATTGGGTGTTAATTTAAATGATCTGCTGATTTCTCAGCCAGATACAGGCGAGCAAGCATTGGAAATTACGGATGCTTTAGTACGTTCTGGTAGTGTTGATCTGATTGTTATCGACTCCGTTGCAGCGTTGACACCAAAAGCTGAAATTGAAGGTGATATGGGCGATTCATTGCCCGGCTTGCAGGCTCGATTGATGTCACAGGCTTTACGTAAATTAACGGGTAGTATCAATCGCACCAACACAACAGTCATTTTCATTAATCAAATTCGTATGAAAATTGGCGTAATGTTTGGTAGTCCAGAAACGACAACAGGCGGTAATGCGTTGAAATTTTATGCGTCTGTCCGCTTAGATATTCGTCGCACCGGTTCAATCAAAGCTGGTGATGAAGTAATTGGTAACGAAACCAAAGTGAAAGTCGTGAAAAATAAAGTCGCGCCTCCATTCAAAGAAGCGCATTTCGACATTCTTTATGGTGCAGGAACTTCACGCGAAGGTGAGATTCTGGATTTGGGTGCAGACTGCAAGATCGTTGAAAAATCAGGATCTTGGTATAGCTATAATGGTGAAAAAATTGGCCAAGGGAAAGATAACGCACGTAACTTCTTGATTGAACGTCCAGCATTGGCGTATGAGATTGAGAATAAAGTGCGTGCGCAATTGGGTGTACCACTGTTGCCAGCACTCGCTACAGAATAGCTGGGATGCAAGGCTCATAAAATCTTGGAGATATTGTGAGCACTGCAAAGAATAGATCACGGTAGTCTTAAGTCGATTTACTTGGTAACAGGTGGTCGACTTTTTTTATTTCTTTTTGGCTTTTATTATTTTCCTGATATTTGTATTTTTAGTTTCTTTTTTCATGCCAAGCGCTTTGTAATTTCCATCGATGATCAGACCCAAATTGAGTTTAAAAGGGCGTGCTTTGCGCTTTCTCTCTATGCGTGAGCACAGTCGCATAGAACTTGCTCGCAAGCTTTCTCCTTATGTGGAAGAGGAAGACGAGTTGAATTTGCTATTGAATTGGCTGGAAGAATCAAAGTTCCTTTCTGATCAACGCTTCTCGGAATCTCTGGTGCATAAACGTCAAGCTCGATTCGGAAATCAGAAAATTTTGGCGGAATTACAAAGTCATAATGTGAGTAAAGAAGATTTGTCTGACATTAAGCTTGAATTACAGGAAACCGAAATGCAAAGAGCTGTCGATGTTTTATGGCGTAAGTTCAGCACGCCGCCTGTGGATCACATGGAGAAGGGAAAGCAAATGCAATTTTTGGCTCAACGCGGCTTCTCCAGTCGTGCGATTAGTCATGCATTGCGTCAATCTCGTGAAGAGGATGCGTAGAAAAATTGCTTTCTCTTTATCGAAAAGGTATTTTCCGTGAACGGAATTGAATTTATGACATTTGAGAAAGCACAATATCTCGCTGCAACTCGCGAACATTGGTATTTTCAAGTAGTGGTTACATCAGATTGGTCTAACCAAAAAATAGAATTCATCCTTTAGCTGTGCTAGAATCCACAGGTTTTTTGCAATGCCGCAAGAGCGGCTGTGATCGTAGAAACTGCGAACACGCACGCAATTGTGGCTTTTTATGTTCGAATTGCCGCCAGCAGGCATGATGCCTCTTTTTAAATTGATGACTTTCTCTACCCCCTTATTCGGGTCTAATTTCCTTGTCCCAGTAGATGTTACTTACATGGGTAAGTTGATTTGTGGTCAAGCGGATCGTGTTTTTGCTCGTGCTAAGTTGATGCAAACAAAAATTTCCGAAACTCCCAAGTAATTATTAGATAAACGTGACCCCGATTTTGGCTGTTGCGTTTTTTTGTTTGGGGTAACGCTTTTGTTTTGCTGACTTAATAAGTTTTCGAATGCTCCATGCTGTAAAGTGTTTATAGAATTTCAGTTCTTTTTGTTTTACTTTTTAACTAATACCTCAGTGTCTGAAGGGAAGTCGTATGAAAATCCATGAGTATCAGGGTAAAGAAATCCTCCGTAAATACGGAGTGACCGTACCGCGCGGTATCCCATGCATGTCCGTTGAAGAAGCAGTCAAAGCTGCTGAAACTTTAGGCGGTCCAGTATGGGTAGTCAAAGCACAAATTCACGCCGGTGGCCGTGGTAAAGGTGGCGGCGTTAAAGTTGCTAAATCCATCGAGCAAGTACGCGAATACGCAGACGCGATCATGGGTATGCAATTGGTCACGCATCAAACGAGCCCAGAAGGTCAAAAAGTACGTCGCTTATTGATCGAAGAAGGCGCTGACATCAAGAAAGAACTGTACGTCAGTATGGTGACGGATCGTATCAGCCAACGCGTAGTATTGATGGCATCTTCTGAAGGCGGTATGGATATTGAGGAAGTGGCTGAATCACATCCAGAATTGATCCACTCTATCGCGATCGATCCAACAGCTGGCTTGCAAGACGCTGAAGCAGATGACATCTCCCGCAAAATCGGTGTGCCAGAAGGTTCTATCGAAGATGCACGTGTTCAGTTGAAAGGCTTGTACAAAGCTTTCATGGAAACAGATTGCTCTTTGGCTGAAATCAATCCTTTGATTTTGACTGGTTCTGGCAAAGTCATTGCTTTGGATGCTAAGTTCAACTTCGATGCGAATGCCTTGTTCCGTCAACCAGAAATCGTGGCTTACCGCGATTTGGACGAAGAAGATCCAGCTGAAATCGAAGCGTCTAAGTTTGACTTGGCTTACATCTCTCTCGACGGCAATATCGGTTGCTTGGTGAACGGTGCAGGCTTGGCGATGGCAACCATGGATACCATCAAGTTGTTCGGCGGCGAGCCAGCGAACTTCTTGGACGTAGGTGGTGGCGCGACAGCAGAGAAAGTCACTGAAGCATTTAAGATCATGTTGAAGAACCCAGGTTTGAAAGCAATCTTGGTTAATATCTTCGGCGGCATTATGCGTTGTGACGTGATTGCAGAAGGCGTTATCACTGCATCCAAAGCAGTGTCCTTGCAAGTACCTTTGGTGGTACGTATGAAAGGTACAAACGAAGAAATCGGCAAGCAAATGTTGGCTGACTCTGGTTTGCCTATCATCGCTGCAGACACGATGGAAGAAGCGGCACAGAAGGTTGTTGCCGCTGCTGCCGGTCAAGCTTAATTTTCGCAAGGAATCACTATGTCCATCCTGATTAATAAAGACACTAAAGTCATCACCCAAGGTATCACTGGCAAAACTGGCCAGTTCCATACACGTATGTGCCGCGATTACGCAAACGGTAAAAACTGTTTCGTCGCTGGTGTAAATCCTAAGAAAGCTGGCGAAGACTTCGAAGGCATTCCAATTTTCGCGAATGTTTCTGAAGCTAAAGCAGCAACTGGCGCAACAGTTTCTGTGATCTACGTTCCACCAGCAGGTGCAGCAGCTGCAATCTGGGAAGCCGTTGAAGCGGATCTCGATTTGGCGATCTGTATCACAGAAGGTATCCCCGTCCGTGACATGATGATGTTGAAAGACCGCATGGCAAAAGCAGGTAGCAAAACAAAATTGCTCGGCCCTAACTGCCCAGGTTTGATCACACCAGATGAAATTAAAATCGGCATTATGCCAGGTCACATCCACCGTAAAGGTCGTATCGGCGTGGTTTCCCGCTCTGGTACATTGACCTACGAAGCAGTTGGTCAATTGACAGCACTCGGCTTGGGTCAATCTTCTGCGGTTGGTATCGGTGGTGATCCAATCAATGGTTTGAAACATATCGACGTCATGCAGATGTTCAATGATGATCCAGATACAGACGCTGTGATCATGATCGGTGAAATCGGTGGTCCAGATGAAGCAAATGCTTCTTACTGGGTACGCGACAACATGAAGAAGCCAGTCGTTGGTTTCATCGCTGGTGTGACTGCGCCTCCAGGCAAACGTATGGGTCACGCAGGTGCTTTGATTTCTGGTGGTGCTGATACAGCGCAAGCGAAATTGGACATCATGGAAGAGTGCGGTATCAAAGCAACGAAGAACCCGTCTGAAATGGCGCGCCTGTTAAAGGCAATGCTGTAATTTCGATGTGATTTTTCATAAGAGAAAAGGGGGCTTTGGCTCCCTTTTTTTATGGCGCTACAGAAGCTCACATCGGTGTTGATGTTGTAGTTGCGCGATTGAAACACCAAAATTTCCACTCCAGGCTGATATTTCTCTCGGTTAATGGTAAGCTCAACAACTTCTGATTTGGTGATGTTTTTCATTCGCTTTAGCTATTGTCGATTTCATTTCGTCTAATTCATGCATTCACATACTGTTTTGGAGTTTGCCAGTCATACTGACACAGGTTTAGTCCGCAGTCATAATGAGGACGCAATTGTCATTTGCCCAGACGCCGGTTTAGCGATTCTGGCTGATGGTATGGGCGGCTACAACGCAGGCGAAGTGGCGAGTCAAATGAGTGTGGACTTGGTGAGTGGACAGATTCGGCAAAAGCAAGCGAATTCATGGATGCCTCGTATGCCTTGGCAATCATCTATGCCTGAGAAGTGGATACATGATGCAATTGTCTATGCTAATGAAAAAGTCATAGAGCTAGCGAATGCTAATCCCGATAATTTTGGAATGGGCACGACCATCGTCACTGCCCTTTGTCACCACGATAAGCTAGTGATAGGTCATGTTGGAGACTCTCGAGCCTATTTGTTTCGAGAAAATTATTTGGAACAGATTACGCGCGACCATTCGGTGTTGCAGGCACAAATTGATGCTGGCTTGATTTCCCCAGCTGATGCACATCTGTCACCGATTAAGAACCTCATTACACGTGCGGTTGGGTCACATGAAGAAATAGAAGTCGAAGTACATGACCATCAAATGAAACAAGATGATATCTTTGTTTTGTGTTCTGACGGTCTGAGCGATATGTTGGATCAGATTCACATTCAGACGGTATTGCGGGAACAATCAGCGGATTTGGATACTTGTTGCAAAACTTTGGTGTATCTGGCGAATCGACAAGGTGGATTTGACAACATATCCGTTGTTTTAATACGTGTGAAAGAATTGCGTGAGCGTGGCTTTATGGAGTATATTTTTGCTAGTTAAAAAACAAGCAATTTCCATTCTTATTTGATTTATTTTTTGTACCCAGTGGACATAATATGGCAAAAGTTGTGGTGACTTTTAATGGTCAGATTCAAAAAGAATTTAATATTGACCGTGCGCGTTTGAATATAGGGCGCCGACCTGGCAACGACTTGGTCTTAGATCATCTTGCAGTAAGTGGACGTCATGCGGCGATTGATACCACTTCTGAAGGTACGTTCATTTTGGATTTGGGTAGCACAAATGGTACCTCGGTGAATGGGCAACCAATCAAGAAGCATTTGCTGCAAAACGACGATGTGATTGAACTGGGTAAATATCAATTGAAGTTCGTGGTCGAAGTCGACAACTATCAAATTTCGCCTGATGAGACTTTGAAAGTTGGCAAAATTAGAGTGCTTAACGGCGCGAACGCCAGTAAAGAGATGGTTCTTTCCAAGCCTGTAACCACGCTGGGTAGTCCAGGTATTCTGGTGGTGTCAATTGCGCGAGACGGAAATCGCTTTAAAATTACCTTCGTAGAAGGGAAGGTATTTCCAAAAATCAATGGTGAAGCAATTGACGCGCGCCCACGTATTCTGGCGCATGGCGATGAAATCGACCTGTCAGGAACAAAGATGGAATTTCAACTGAATTAGTATGAGAACTGCCTAATTGGCAAAATTATAAAGAAAGTGGCAGCGAGGTTTTTACATAAACCTCGCTTTTTTTATGGGAGTTCAGTTTGTTGTGAGTGCGTCGCCGTTACTCGCGTCGATGACAACAAAAAGTTTGTTGGACCTGGTTTTTAAAGGACAAAACAATACTTTTTTGCCTTGCTTTTCAAAATCCTGACGAATACTTTCTAGTTGAATTTTACTTGTGTCATCCAGATTTTGTTGTGATAGCTCTTTGCTAGCGGCAAGGACTTGGCCTTTGATGTGAGCGTAATCAACGTAGTACTGCGGAAGATTTTCTATCCCCATATTTCCCAGTCCTGCGAATAGTATTTCCTCGCGCTTTTGCTGGGAGTCAGGTAGTTGGGTGCCAACAAATTGAGGACCAAGTTGCGGTAGTTGTTTAAATTTTTCTACGGTCACTTTGGCAATATCACTATCTTCAATTTCATTCGCTTTGACTAACACGAATTGTTTCTCGACAAAAGCCAGATAGACAGGGCGCACTGTGTACAATGACCAAACGCCATAGCCGAGGAATAATAACTGGCAAATTAAAACCGTGGTGACATCAAATTTTAATGATTTCTTTTTTGGATTAAATATCACTAGCATGATTAAAGGGCCTAAGACCAGATCAACCAAGATTAGGATCTTTAATAGTTCTAATCCATTTGCCACTTCAAAAAGTTGATGAGGGTACCAAACAAATTTAATAAAACAAAAAATACACGTAATGACGGCGGCGCTTCCTAGGAAGTGAAGGCCAAATGCTTGATAGCGGTTTAAGTTGGATAAACGATTAGTCAGCATAATATTCACTTGAAAGTAGGTAGAGATAAGGTGATGTTGGTGTGTTCCGAAGAATCCTCTATTCTGCACGAACAATCGCAACTATCGAAAAAAATCATCGCTTAAAATAATAGAACGAAGAGCAAATTTCAAGAGCAATCAAACCAAAAATTTTTTCTAAAAAAGATGTTTCTTATAAAACGCCGTAATATATCCCTGCTTATCTTTAGTGTCTGTTTGTTGTTTGCGCAGCTCTATACTGGACACGTACATCCCTATCGTAGCTTTTATCACGAATTCGCCGTGTGCTTAGGTGTCTTTGTAGCGATGGTTCCACTTTGGAGTAGGGTGCAAGAAAAATTCACTGTCCCGATCATTAGCCTCTTATTTTTTGCTTTAATTGCGTATATCTGCATGCAAATGTTTGTGGGGCTTAGTAGTTACGCCGCGATTGCGTACCCCCTATTTATGTTGTTTAGTTTGATATGTGCAATGGGACTAGGAGCGACTTGGGTAAAAATCGAAGCAAATATGGACGCTATATGTTGGGCTATCTCTCTAGTTTTCTTGGGAGCCGCTTTGCTTTCGGTCGCCATGCAACAAGTGCAGATTATGGGTTTAGATTGGCGTCCATTTGTGATGTATATGCGTAATGATGGAAGTAGTCCCGTCCGCGCATTCGCGAATGTGGCGCAACCGAATCAATTGGCGCTGTTAATTTGCTTTGGTCTTGCATCCCTTTGGTGGTTGTTGCAAGTGTCACGTCTATCCGGCTTTGTAGCGTGGTCGCTGGCTTGTTGTTTGCTGTGGGGGGTGGTCTTAACCCAATCGCGTATCGCCTGGATCATCCTGCCATTGTTTGCTGGCTTAAGTTTATTGGTACGCCAACATAGTCGCAGAGTTAGTTGGCTCAGTGTTGCGAGTCTGTTGTTGATCTATGTCGTATTGCTGCTGAGTTTGCCAACAATTGCTAAGTGGATGGGATTTGTGGTCGGCACTTTAGGTGAGCGCGTTGGTGGTCGTTCTGAACGATCCGTATTACTTCAACATGCGTGGGCAATGGCTACTACGCACCCGTGGTTTGGTGTCGGTTGGTTTGGATTTGGCGCGCAGCAAGTATCAATTGCTGCCGACTTTTCCTCTACAACGTATGCCGAACATGCACATAACATTGTGTTAAATTTTGCTGCAGAATTGGGCTTCCCTTTTACTCTGGTATTCTTTTCTGTGCTGCTAATCTGGTGCTGGAAAACTTGTTGTAATAAATTTTCTTTACAACACCGTTCGGTGGTTTTCGTCTTGATGATTTTGTTGGCGGTGGGCGTACACAGTTTGGTCGAATTTCCGTTGTGGTACGCCTATGTACTGCTGCCTGTCGGTGTGCTGATGGGCGCTGTGCACCAATTGCGCTGGCCGAACGCTGGCATGCCCGTATCATTTCGCTTGGTCAAAGTGATCGTGCCAATTTGTCTGGGTCTGCTGATATGGGCATGGATAGATTTTCATCGGGTGGTCGATGGTTTTCTCGCATTCAGACAAGTGAAGGATTACGCCGACATTCCAGCGCAAAAAATCACCGCGCCCCGATTAACTTTCATGCCTGACTATTATGATTATTTTCAATTGCTCAGAGTGACGCCACGAGTGGGTATGAGCGAAGCAGAAATTCAATTTGTGGAAAAGGCCAGCCATCGTTTTGGGTATGTACACATACTTGATAAGTTGGCTCAGGTGTATTGTCTGAATGGTCGTATTGAGACGGCAAAACGCACCATGCAAAGTCTGCAACGCCTGCACCCTTTGGTGTATACAGAGTACTACGACTATTGGCGCGCGCTGGCAAAAACACATTCTTGTTATGCCGATGTCTTTGCGAGTATGCCGCCGCGTGATGCACAGTAAGCGGTTAATGCGGTTAATGCGTTTCTTCGTCAAAGCTAGATCAGCGTCAGAATTTACCGATTTCAAAATACGAAAGTGAAACCAAGATGAGCATCAATTCGCGCATACAACATCCATTACTCCGAGAAAAGATCATGTCTGCCGAAGCAGCCGCCTTACTCATACAAAACGGTGATCATGTTGGCATGAGTGGATTTACTGGTGCCGGCTATCCGAAATTAATTCCGCAGGCTTTGGCAAAACGCATTGAACTGGCGAACCAAGGTGAAACAAAATTCAGTATAGGCGTCTGGACCGGCGCGTCCACAGCACCAGAGTTGGATGGTGCACTAGCCAAGGTCGGCGGCATCAATATGCGTTTGCCTTATCAATCTGATCCGACATGCCGCGCTCGTATCAATGCTGGCTTAATGGATTATGTGGATTTGCACTTGTCGCACGTTGCACAATTTGTCTGGTTCGGTTTTTTGGGTAAATTGAATGTCGCCGTGATCGAAGTCGCGGGTGTTTTGCCGGATGGTCGATTAATTCCTTCCTCATCGGTGGGCAATAATAAGACTTGGCTCGATCAGGCCGATAAAGTGATTTTGGAAGTGAATTCACATCAAAGTGCCGCGCTGGAAGGCATGCACGATATCTATTATGGAACCGAACGCCCACCCCATCGTAAGCCGATACCGATGGAGCATACGGGGGACAGAATTGGCGAACCCTATTTAAGGGTAGATTTGAATAAGGTGGTCGCAGTTGTAGAAACAGACCTGCCTGATCGTAATACGGAATTTTCTGCGCCAGATCAAAACTCTGAGCGCATAGCCGGACATATATTGGAATTCTTCGCTCAGGAAGTAAAGATGGGACGAATGCCGCCAACTTTATTGCCTTTGCAATCCGGCGTCGGCAATATTGCGAATGCCGTATTGGCGGGATTGAATCGAGGGCCCTTTGATCAGTTGACGGGATTCACTGAGGTATTGCAAGACGGTATGTTGGAAATGATTAGATCCGGCAAGATGACCAATGCGTCCGCAACCGCCTTATCGTTTAGCCCTAGTGCGAATCAAGAATTCCTAGACAATCTAGATTTCTATCGAGACAAAATTATTTTGCGCCCACAAGAAATTTCGAATCATCCAGAATTGATCCGCCGCCTTGGCGTGATTTCGATGAATGCCATGTTAGAAGCCGATATCTATGGCAATGTGAATTCCACCCATATCATGGGAACCCGTATCATGAATGGTATCGGCGGTTCCGGAGATTTTGCGCGCAATGCCTACGTGTCCATGTTCATGTCGCCATCCACCGCCAAAGGTGGGACGATATCTTGTATCGTACCAATGGTTAGTCATGTTGATCACACCGAGCACGATGTACAAATTATCGTTACCGAACAAGGCTTGGCAGATTTACGCGGATTGGCGCCTCGTCATCGCGCCGAATTAATTATTCAACGCTGCGCACATCCTGATTATCGCCCAGCCTTGCTCGACTATTTTCAACGCGCGCAACAGAGTGCCCAAGCTGGCCACGGCGGCATGCATACGCCGCATATTCTCGATGAAGCATTATCGTGGCACAGTCGTTATGAACGTGAAGGGCAAATGTTGCCCAAGGCGTAAAGTCAGTAAAAAATTAACCAAATAAGCTCACGTCAATCAATGACCGCGGTCCAATCCCCTGACTTACCGCCGTGTTTTTCTATGACACGAATATCGCTCATGACCATCCCGCGGTCAACGGCTTTACACATATCGTAGGAAACTAATATTTACCTATGAGAAGACCCCTAAAAACTACCCAAAATTGGCTCTATATTCCGTCTCCAGTTGGACAAAAAATGGACAAGATTATTCTTGCCCGTGGTGATGGTAATAGGGTTTCTTTTTAATTGCAACAAAGCCTCGTTGGTTAAACCAACCTGCGCAAGTATAATAAGAATAGCCCTAAACCATTGACTTTCAATGGTAAACCCTCTCAAGACCCGCATGGATACTACAGTCATCCTCCAAGACTGCCTATTATTTAAGCAAAATAGACTGTGAAACATATCGTGAAACAGTGCTTTTTGGGATAGTCCAAGCATAGAAACCGTAGTGAATCTATCACAGCCGCTTTGTGCTCACCAAATTTGTTGTGCTCAAACTTTAAGCAGTCAGAGTGAAAAATAAATAACTGTGCGACCTTAATACGGGTGTATAATGGCTGCACACTTACAAAGGGCATAACATGAAAGCTATTATCTACACTCGGTTATCTAAGCGTGAAGCTCACGAACAAACAGGACTGCACACTCAGCTACAAGACTGTGAAGCCTTCTGTGCTGCTCATGGCTACACTGTTGTTGATAGAGTGAGTGAAATAGCTTCAGGCAAGCTGTCCGATTCTGTGCGTGTCGTACTTGGTGCAGCGATCAAGCGGTGCAGAGCAGAAGGTTTAACTTTGATAGTTAGCAAGCTAGATCGCCTGAGTCGTGATTCAGCATTCACCACTGCTTTGTTAGCATCAGGCTTTCAATTCAAAGTAGCTGCTCTTGGTGCCAATGCCGACAGCTTCACAATATCTATCTATGCCGCTCTTGCACAAGCTGAACGTGAGGCTATCAGCAGCAGGACAAAACGTGCTTTAGCAAAGCTCAAGGCAGACGGGAAGCCGTTAGGCACATTCGCAGCTAAGATGCCATTGGAAGCACGACAACGTGCGCAAGAGAGTAACAAGGCTAACGCAGCAGCTTTCAAGGCTACTCTTGCCACCACGATCAACGGCTATGTATTGCAAGGTCTGAAGCATCAACAGATAGCAGACCAACTCAACAGCATTGGCATTAAAACTATGCTTGGCAAGTCTTGGGGACGTACTACAGTAGTTAGATTCTTACAGTCTGTTTAGGCTATCAAATTCACCCACAGAGGGCTTCTATAACCCCTGCAAGCCCTCCAAGCTCTTGCGGTGTTTGGTACTATCTCCAGCGCAATCGAAGACTTACAGAGCCGCGAATAGAAACTGATATTTGTACAATGTGGTTGCTTTTGCGCTATACCACTACAGGACGGGCTTAGCGGTGCTTGTGTGCCTGTAGATATTTAAAGTTAAAACCGCTACCAATCAACCGAACAAGTACCCACTTCAAAAATTTATTTTAAATAATATTCAATTTGAATGCCTAAAGGGGTTGACAATTAAGTCACTGTATGGTACTATTATATGGTCGGCAGTAGTTGTTTTATTAAACTTAGTTTATTAGCTGCTGTTAGCCTCTCTCCCTCCCGCAGTGCTCCCCAATAAAATTAAAGAAAGTGAGTCAATATGCCTCAAGTATCTCCTATGGAGTTATTAAAACTAATAGAGGATAACTTATCTTCTAATTTATCATTCTCGGAGTTGTTCCTGTTATTGGTAAATGGAAACTATCCATCATTTAACGGCAAAAAGTGGACTTACCCTGTACTGTTAAACGTCATCAAAACTATCCGCGACACTTCACACAGACCCTCAAGCCCTGTAGCACTGCTAATCAAGCAGCGTGAGGCATCTAATGGCTGAATCATGGTTCGCAAGACAATTGCGTGAAGCTTTGGAGCGTAAGAATAAGCAGAAGTAAAAGAACAAACGTGTGGTTGTGTTTGTAGTCAAGTGGATTGTATTAATCAAGGGCGCTACCCCACTTTAAACAATAGCCCCTGTACCAGCTCAGAAAGTTTGGTATGCAGTCTTCCTCAGACGAGTCCAATAAATTTTGGATTCGTCCTCTCCTACCACAACACCACCAGCATCACAATAAATAATAACCATAAAGGACAAGCAGAATGAGTATCACTGTAAAAGAGTACACCTCGAAAAACGGCACCACCTATCAACTACAAGAGTTTGACAAAACACGCATCTATCATCCGAACACTATCCGATCAGTGAAAGCTTCGAATCAAGAGTATTACGATGCTATATGACTGCAATGCAACTAAGAGAGATAGACCGTTCAGATTGTATTGGCTCTAACGAAATATCACTTTTAAAAGCTGATTCAAGCAAAAGTGTACTAACCAACCCTCAGCTTACTTCTCAAGAATCCTCCGACGAGAAAACGCTGAAGGAATTTATATCTTCGCATTATAAAGACCCGATATCCGTGCGTTTTCAAAACGTTACTTTCAAGAATGGCGTAATGTGTGGCGAGTTGAATTTTAAAAACAAGTTTGGTATCTATGATGGGTTTAAGCGTTTTATCACTCATGGGTTGCCAACTCAATCAATAGAAATTTTCGTGGAAAAGGTACCTATTTCTAAAGTTGGCGGGTATTTTTACACCAAAGAGAGTTTTTTCAGAATCTCGATCTTTGCACACTTAAGCCACGTCCAGATGAATGCAATAAGGATTGCGTATCAGACAAAACCTGTTACGAAAGTTCTCTCTCCTGATTTAGCACAACATGTCAAAACATTGCAATTCTACGAACAGAAAATTGCTCGCAACACCAATAGTGCTGAGATGAATGCTTATGTAGATGAGGCATCCAATTTAATTACTTTTGAAGACGAATTTATTGCATCTTGCACTTCTTCCTAGGCTTCCAACAGTCTTATGGCTCAACATCCCCCCATAACTCAATGAAGCTTTTTTAACAGATTGCTTAGTCTAATCAGAAAATTCACTTCGATTTACTAAGACGACATATTTTATTTTTTCAAACCAAAAAGGAAAATCATGAACCAAAAACATCTACTTTCTTCTTTAACACTGTTCACGATGGCAGCGATTACGATGGGATGTGCATCCAATTCTGGTGTGGTCGCAATGGGTAAGGACACCTATTTCATATCGCGTCAGGCAGCAACTGGATTCTCAGGTGCAGGAACATTGAAAGCAGAGACGCTTACAGAAGGTGGTAGTTTTTGTGCGGCAAAAGGTAAGGAGTTGGAAGTTATATCTTTAGTTGAGGCTCAGCCACCTTTTATATTTGGGAATTTCCCGAAAGCAGATTTGCAGTTCAAATGCAAGTAAGTGATGTGATTGGTGCTTTCATTAAATGAAGAAATACATCTTTATCTCACTACTATTTGCTTGCGTAATAGGTCTTTGGATTGCCTACCCATTCATCATTTCACAGCAATTTGTAGTAGATCTTTTCCCCAAAGGAAATTGGGCTTCTCGTGGTGTTGTCGGGGATTCTTTTGGTGCTTTGAATACGCTTTTTTCAGGGCTAGCTTTGGCAGGCTTGGCGGTGAATATTTACTTGCAAAGTGTTCAGTTAAAAAAGCTTGAGGCGAAAGAAGAGGAGAACTCGAAAAGACTTGATTTGCAGTCCGAGACATTAAGCTTAACCGCTTTGCTTAATTATCATAATAGCGAAATCGATAGATTGACAAATTTGTTAATTTCGACTAACGGAAAAGTCACCGATTCGGCAAGCGAAGGAATGAAAGATTCATACGATAATCACAGGAAATTGAGGAAAGCGCTAGTTGAGCGTCTAGAAGCGAATTTGAGATGAGGATTGCTCTTCTATATTCTTACTGTTCTAAAGTTGGTTGTGATGGTTTTCGCTTACCCAACTTCCTAAACGCCCACCACCTTACCTGTTATGGTTTCAGCGTGTACGAATATCGGCAAATGGAGCGCGATAATTAAAAGTAGTGTTCTCATTTTCTAATTGTGAGTTGAGTGCTTGTGAGTTTTCGTTGGTCGATTTGATACTCTCCTATGATTACTCACAAGCTTAATGCTAATTGTTTTTTATCCCAATTTTTTTGCTAGTAGTTCAGCGTTTGGATGGTAGTAACGTTTCAACATTTGAATAGTTTGATGTCCTGTCACACTAGCTAGCTCTATGACATTAGGAAGCTTCTCCGCAAGTCTTGTTGTTGCTGTATGCCTAAGGTCATGAAAGTGTAGGTCTTTGATTCCAGCTCTTTTACACGCATCTATAAAGCAGTTGTGTAGCGTCATATATGAGATCGGAAACACAGAACCTTCACGCTTGAATTTGTTTGTGTTTCCCGTTTCATTCATAAGCGATTTAAGTATGCCTACAGCTCTAATCGATAGGGGAACTATTCTCTTTGTACCATTCTTGGTTAGGGGCAGGGTAGCGGTTTGATTATTTATGTCGATGTTCTCCCATACGAGGGAAAGAATTTCGCCTCTACGCATAGCAGTCTCTAGCGCAAATAACACTAATGGTGCCATGACAGGGCTACGCCTCTTGATAGGCTGTAGTTCGTGAATTAGAAGGACTTCCTCTTCTTTGCTTAGTAATCTACTTCTGCCAATAGGGATAGCTGGTTTTCTTATGCGATCACATGGATTTTGAACTGTTATATTCCACTCTTTTCGGGCATGGTTAATGACACTGGAGAGTATTGATATTTCTCGAAGAAATGTACCCGCTGAAATAGTCTTTAATCGTTCGTCTCTGTATTCAGCAATAGCCGCAGGGGTCAGTTTATCCATGCTGTAATTCACAAGTTTAAAACGCTGAACAAAACCTATCCATTCAGTTTCACGCTGCTTACTTCTTTTTGTTGGTGTGACCTCTATCAAGTATCTATTCAACACCTCACCAAACAGCATGTGATTGTGTTCTGTCTGCTGCTGCCACTCTCCCTTGTACATCGTTGATTCGATGCCTCTAGCCCATTGTTGAGCCTCTTGTTTTGTGCAGAATGATTTAGTAGTTTCGGGAAAACCTTTAACTACAATTCTTGCCTGCCATTTGCCAGCACGTTGTCTGAAAGATGCCATGTTTGTTGCTCCTAAAATTGACTGATTTTCGTTAGTCAGTTGGACAGGAGTTGGACAGAAAGCCTTTTTCAGTAGTTTCTAAGGTTTTTTAAGTTACTCAAGCTTCTTTGAAACATGTGCTTATTGCTTGCGGTGAATATTTTTGAGTGATGTTTAAACTTAATTTAATCAGTCACTTAATCCACAATAGCGACCCAGTCACCTGACTTACCGCCGTGTTTTTCTATGACACGAATATCGCTCATGACCATCCCGCGGTCAACGGCTTTACACATATCGTAGATCGTGAGTAAGCCAACTTGTACGGCGGTGAGGGCTTCGATCTCCACACCTGTTTTGCCATAGGTTTCGACTTGCGCCTGACATTCAATGCTATGGTTTTCTGATACGAGTTGAAAATCCACTGTAACGCGGGTCAGTGCGAGTGGATGGCATAAGGGAATCAAATCACTGGTGCGCTTCGCTGCCATGATCGCCGCAATTCTGGCGATGCCGATGACGTCACCTTTCTTCGCATTGCCGCTTTGGATGAGTTCAAAAGTGGCTGCTTGCATGCGTATTTTTCCTGCGGCAATAGCAATGCGGTGCGTGCTATTCTTATCACCAACATCGACCATGTGTGCCTGACCACCTTGATCGAAATGGGTTAAGCCACCATTTGTAGTTGATGGCGAACTTGTAGAAGATTTGCTAGTCATAAATGAACATTCAATTCGATTGTGAGCGATTGTGAGTTAATATAAGCTGTCAGTTTGGATCGATGTCGCATTGTGACCGTGGTGACTGTGCTGATTGCGTTTTCCGACTTTTAGCTTTAGTAATGCAATATTATTTCGTGATCATATCACCGTGAAAAAAGATTTCCCGCAATTTCGTCTTAAGTTGATCTCGCTCACATTGCTGGCGAGCTTTACTTGTTCGACTGTATTCTCATCCTTGAACGTTGCTACGGCACAGCCGCAATTTAGTGCCAAACCCGGTCCGCAGACGCCTGCACCGAGCACTGCTAAGAACCAAACTTTGCCCACTCTAGGCGATACGGCGCGTGGTGATCTGTCGCCGATCATGGAGCGCAAGATTGGCGAACAAATCATGAGCAGCGTTCGGCATGACCCAGATTATTTGGAAGATGGCCCAGTCACAGAATACCTGACTAAATTAGGTAATTCTTTATTAGATAAACGGCCTGATGCACGTGGTGAAACCTCATACGAATTTGAATTCTTTGCCGTCCGAGATCCAGTCTTAAATGCATTTGCCTTCCCGGGTGGATTTTTGGGGTTTCACTCCGGCTTGATTTTGGCGGCGCAGACTGAATCTGAACTCGCCTCCGTTATGGGGCATGAAATCGGGCACGTCTCGCAACGTCACATTGCGCGTATGTTAGGAAATCAAAAACAAGACTTCTTGATTCCTATTGCCGCCTTAATTTTAGCCGCCTTAGCTGCGCGTTCTAGCCCTGATGCGGCGATGGCAATGGTGATGGGCGGGCAGGGTTTAGCGATACAGCGGCAACTCAGTTTTAATCGTGATGCCGAGCGTGAAGCTGATCGCGTGGGCTTCCAAATTTTGCGTGAAGGCGGTTATGACACCTCCGGCATGTTGGCTTTCTTCGGACGGATGCAGCATGCATCGCGGAATTACACCGATACCGGCATGTCGTACTTGCGTAGTCATCCTTTGACCAGCGAGCGCATGGCGGATATTCAAGGACGTCTATTCGGCGAGCGTTATCGTCAGCGCGCAGATGGTTTGGATTTTTATTTGACGCAAGCACGTGTACGCGTACTCCAAGACAGTAAGGCGCAAGGTTTGATTGACGCCACCGTGGCATTTGAGAACCAAATTAAAAACGGCAATGAAGAAAGTCGTTTAAGTGCGCAATACGGTTTAGCATTTGTCGCCTATAAAAAGAATGATTTTCTGAAAGCGGAAAAACTGTTAAACGAACTCGTAGCGCAAATCGGCCAGTCAACATCGCAAAAAAAATGGCTGAAAGAAACCAGTGCGTTTGCCAGCCTAGCAATCGATATTGAGATGGGCAAAAAACGTCCAGATTTGGCTGTGCTGAAAGCGAAGGACGCTTTGCGCGAATTGCCACTGGCACGTGGTCTCGCGCATCAATATGCCGAAGTCTTGATAGAGGCAAAAAATTACACCGAAGCGGAAGTCTTCTTACGTGAGCAAATCGCTTTATACCGGCGCGAAGCAAAATTACAGCATTTGCTAGCCAAGGCCTACGCAGAGGAAGGCAAACAAGCTTTACAACACATAGCACTAGCCGAAGCCTATGCTTTAGAAGGCGCATTACCAGCGGCTTTAGCGCAATTAGAGATCGCCCGCCTTGATCCCGATGTGAAGTATTACGACTTGTCAGTGATTGATGCACGCGAACGCGAATGGAAAGAAAAACGTCGCGAAGAGATGGAAGATGAGAAGAAGGGGAAGTAGTGAGTTTGAGCCGAATTCGCAGAGTGTTTAGGAATAACTTTTCGTGGCGTAAGCTGTGATGTTTTTATCGAATTGCTTTTTTGACATGGTTAAGAGGCTTGGTAGAATGGCCATCTTTATTTGTGACGCATTTCATAGAAATTTTAGTACCGTTGAAAACGGTGGAATTCAATGAAAAGCGCCTATTCACGCTGGTTTCAAGGGAATGTATGAAAAGTATTATGCGACAAGCTGCTTTTTCGCCCGTCATTTCACCGTCTATATTTAGTTAAAAATCATATGTCCTTCGTACCGCAATTGCAGCAATCACTTTTTCTATGTGCATTAAAGATGATTCCAGAAGGAGGCATTGAGGTAATCGTGCGTCACTCGTGTAGCAACGATTTGCCAACCTCTCCAGTCGGGCGTGACGGCTGGGATGTGCTGTCTTATCCAACTGAATCGAAAGCTTCAGCAACTTATTCAATCACCTTCGATTCTTTTATTGCTTATACCGTCGGGAAGGAGAGCTTTATCAAACCCGATGAAAGTGCTGTATCGGAAGGTGTGCAATTCGTGAGGTTTCGTCAGTCGCGTTATTTGAGGCAGATCGAGGAAACATGTTACGGCGAAGATGTTCATTCCGGCACGCGCTTTCATTATGGAATTTATTGTTTGAATCAATTGATCGATGTCGTAACAAACGTTGCGCCAAGAATTGCCTACTTAGGAGAAACTGCGCAATGACCCTTTTTAACTCAACAATCGACAAGGACGCAAATTCGCGCCTGTCATTTCAGCGTTAGGTGTCACAAATGCGACTCATCGCCGCTGCACTATTGCTACTAGTTGTAGCGCGCGCCAACGCAGAAGATCTGCTCCTTTCTCTCCATGAAGTGAAGTCGCAAGCCACAACCAATTTTTTACTTAACTTGGAAACCGGAAAGGCAAATGTCGTATCTGGCGGCACAGGCGATCCGCTGATGAGTTCGGATGTCTACGTTGTGCGTGACTGGAAGTTAGTGCCGGCTGTGGACGGTAAGGCCTTGATCGACGCATCACAGATCCTCTTCCAAACGAGAGTTGAAGACTTGGACGTGCTGATAATTCGAGATGAGTACAACTCCTTTTCGAATCCGTTCCGCTGGCTGAGTGCACTTGCTGGTCATCCCGTCCAAGTGAGCAAGATTCTTTGGATAACTATCAAAAATGGCAATGTTATTTACTCAGTGGAATTGATGAGAGAACCAAGTTCATATGAATGGACGGCTGGGTTGTTTGCCAAAGTGAAGCCGTCGCCATTCACGCCTTAACACCTAACTGGACGGTCGAGAGTGACGCCGTGCTATTGTAAACTATCCGTGCAAACTGCAATTTGCGGCGCACATCATTTTTGCGTTAGAAATTAAATGCAAAAGGTACACTGGCTGAATTGGTTCGATGCGTTTATGGTGATTTTTGCGCTTCTGCCATTTGCGTATATGTGGGTTGCCTCGTCGTCCGCATGGAAGGCACACATCCCGTTGGTGCTTGACTTGATGTTGTATCTTGTATTCGCTGCCGGAATAGTTGGGTTTCCTGTGGCATCCGTCTTGTATTTCGTATGGCGCTTTCGAAGTGCCCGTGAGAAGCCTCTTGGTCCCAACTCGCGGTTGGACACCGACGGAAAAGCCGCTGGTCAATTCAGCGCGTAGGTGCGATTAGTGAAACGTAATCGCACGCATGAGTCTTATGACTGCGCGAAAAAGTGCACCCATATATTTTGTTCTGCTGAATGCGGATTTTGTAGAGGCTTAAAGAGCAAAAGTATCTTGCGACACGGTGACTAAAAGGTGGGTGATGAACCACTGGTAGTAAGCCTCAAATTTGTTGCGACTTTTCTTCAAAAATTCTCGGCTGCCGGCAATATCCAGCCTCTTGCATCAAACTGATCAAATCACTTTTTTGCAATCGAACATCCAGATCACTTATCCGTGTAGTGATGGTGCATTCTGAAGCCGCATCAGGTAATGCTTCCATGAATTCCAGCAAGCGTGCTTCACTCAAAGGTTGCTGATTTTCTGAGAGCGTCTCAAGAAATAAGGCTATATCTCTATCGTCGAGCTGACATAAAAACCGATCAGCCTGACAAACAATGTTCCCGTCATTCAAAATCCAAACGCGTTGTGCGGGCGGCATAATTTGCCCCGTATGCAAACGCCAGCTATTGTCGGGCAAAATCTGCGCGATATACGGCGTTGCGGCCAAATCGACATAGACTTTTTGTGGGCCATTTTGAAAGTACCAATTGCCATTGTCATCGCACAAATAATTGCGATTGATAAAGCCCAGCAACGTTGAGTTGCGAATCACATCGCCTGGCAAATTCAAAGCCTGTGTGCGCTCATCGCGCATGCGCCAGTTGCCGCGTGCATCGAGCGCCAGCCAGCCGTAGCAATGCGGTACATTCGGCCATTTGGCGATGGCGGCGAGAACGATGTCATCCATGTGTTTGTAGGTGAGTGATGATTTTTTCTGGCAGCCAATCTAATTTACCCGGAAAGGTGCCTTGAGCAAATCCCACGTGACCACCATGTTGTGGGTAGTCGAGTGTGACATAAGTTGATGCCACTTTGGGTAAGAATCGCGCAGGCATAAAAGGATCATTTTGCGCATTCAACACTAATGTGGGAACTTGAATATCATCTAGTACCAGACAGGCACTGGCGCGGTGCCAATAATCATCGACATCACGATAGCCATGTAATGGCGCGGTGACGATATTGTCGAACTCGTACAAATTCTTCGCGCTCAGCATGCGCTCGCGATCAAAGAGTTTGGGAAATTGCGTGAGTTTGTGCAGACATTTTGGTTTTAAAGTCTGCAGAAAATTTTTGGTATAAATGCGATTAAAGCCGCGGGAAAGTGTCGCGCCGCTATTGGTTAAATCGAGCGGTGCGGAGACTGCACAGGCTGCATCGACGATATTCGCACTTGATTGTGATTCACCCAGCCAACGCAATAAAGCATTCCCACCTAGCGAGACGCCGCTGGCAAAAAACTTCGCTTGCGGATGGGCTACTTTAAATTCTCTATGTAAGCGGCGGATGATCCAGTCGATTTCCTGCGCATCACCCGAATGATAAAAACGTGGTGCTTGATTGGGCTCGCCTGAGCAGCCGCGGAAGTGCGGTACCGCACCCGACCAGCCTAAAGTTTTTAGCTTGTGCATTAAGGCACGTGCGTAGTGACTATTGCTGGAGCCTTCTAAGCCGTGAAATAAGACCAGAAAAGGTTTGTCTGCTTCACCATCCAGAAAATCGACATCGACAAAATCTTGATCCGGCGTGACCCAGCGTTCACGTCTGAGTTGCACTCCAGGTTTGTGCATTAAAGTGGCAGGGTAAATTGTTTGAGCATGGCCACCAGCCAGCCACCAGGGGGAAGAGTAATGCATTAGTGTAAAACGTCGCCTTTGGATAAATCGACAGGAGCGGGTCCTGCAGCAACCGATGCGTGATGTGTTGCAATGCGCCAGCCGCGTGGTGTTTTGACATACACGTTGGTTGCAATAATATGCACGTCCTGCGCGATCTGATCTTTGGGATGGAATTCTTCTATCAAACTATGCACGGCAGTCAGCAAATTGTGCATTGCATGCAATTGCCGCGTATGAATATGGACGCTACCATTTTCAAAAATCGCCTCCCATGACGCGCGAATTTCCGCGTGCCCAACCAGTCGTGGTGAGTTCGGATGCACGCAGACGATTTCTTCATCATCAGCCCACAAAGCCATCATGCCATCCAGATCGCCGCGCGAAATCGCGTCATAGAAGGCAATTTCGACTTCGTCAGCACTTCCGTTGAGTTGCTTCTTGGAGGGCATCGGGTTTTCTCTGAAGGATGATTTTGCGAGATTTTGGGAATTAATGTGCCTTCAGGACTGTGCCTGGAGCCAGTTTGTAGACTGTGCCACAATACGAGCAGGTCGCAGAACCACCGTGTGACAAATCCAGATAGACTCGTGGGTGCGAAGACCACAAAGGCATTGCGGGGTTAGGGCAGTGCGCAGGCAAGTCGCTGGCTTGCAATTCAACTGCGGCGGCAGTGGTAGATGGCGTATTGGACATGTTTTTCTCCTCAATGAGTGAATTTTCTTTAGCGCATGATTTTAACGGATTCCATTGCATTTGCGGGGAGCGATTGATTTCCTGCGTGGAATTTTGCCGAAGTTTTGCGTTGGCACCGAGCAAGTATGTGCGCGCAGCGGTACAATAGCGGTTTTGCTACAGACGCTTGCTAGCAATTACTTTCAATTCAAACGCTTCTGCGTTTCCCACTATGTTAAAAGACTGGAATTTAGCACTCTATCGCGAAGGCTTTAAGGCTTCCGCGCCTTCGCTCTTTGGGATGGCGGCTTGGGGGATGGTGGTTGGCGTTGCCATGATAAAGGCTGGTTTGAGTTTGCCACAGGCTTTTGGCATGACGCTACTGGTCTTTGCTGGCTCTGCGCAACTGGCCGCCTTGCCATTGATTGTTGCTAATGCGCCAGTTTGGGTGATATTTGCCACGGCATTGATTGTCAATTTGCGCTTTCTAATTATGTCGGCCTTGATTGCACCGCGATTTGCCCATTTGACTTGGCCTAAACGCATCGTTTTTGGTTTTTTGACGGGGGATATCTCGGTTCCCCTGTTTATGCAAAGATTTCCTGCGATGTGGCAGAGCGCGCGCGAAGAGCGTGATCAAGTTTTGTATTTAAAGGGTTTGATTATTCCCAACTGGTTTGTGTGGCAAGCGGGTTCTATTTTGGGCATTCTGGCAGGTAGTCAAGTTCCTATGCATTGGGGCTTAGGGTTTGCTGGGACCTTGGCAATTTTGTGTATTTTGCTGCCGATGATGCGGAATCGTCCGGGGTTCGCGGGTGTGGTAGTCGCTAGTGTGGTGGCAGTTGCCGCTCATGCGATGCCGTATAAACTGGGATTGTTACTCGCCGTGTTGATAGGGATGGCAGTTGCGATGTGGGTAGAAGAGCATTCTGAGTCGCTTGCCCCATTAAACATCAATAATCAAGGGCATCAGCAAGGCATTATTCAAGTAGAAGCGCACGAAGAAAAGCGGGGGCAAGGTGATGAGTGATCTCGAAATCTGGCTAATTATTATCCTGCTGACAATTGCCACCGTCATTAATCGCAGCGCGTTTTGGCTTATTGGGCATCATATTAATTTGCCACGACGAGTGCAAGAGGCTCTACGTTATGCCCCTAGTTGCGCGTTGGCGGCAATCGTCGCCCCTGACCTGTTTATTAGCGACAATCAACTGGTTACCTCTCTGCATAATCCCAAATTGATCGCCAGTGTGGCGGCAGTTGTTTTCTATTTTTGGAAGAAGGATATGCTGCTGACCATCTTATTCGGCATGGGAGTATTCACCTTGGTGCGCCTTTATTTTTAATTCGTCTTACCATATTAAAAACTTTCTTGAAAGTTAAGATTTTCGAGAAAATTCGTGAATCAGGCTCGTGATTTGGTAAAATACGCGATTAATTTAAAAAATCGCGGAATTGCTTATTAATTGCTTTTAATTCAATTTAAAGTAATTTTGGGCAAACTTGGTAAAGCGTTTGTGCCGTGATTTTATGCTGCGATTTAAATCCTTCTCATCTTAACTGGTCCTGCTATGCAATTTAATCGTCTGAGCGATCTCATCGCTGCTAATAAACTCCAAGGTCAACGTGTCTTTATTCGTGCAGATTTGAACGTTCCGCAAGATGATGCTGGCAATATCACCGAAGACACGCGTATCCGCGCATCGGTTCCAGCAATTCAACAAGCTTTAAAAGCAGGCGCTGCCGTGATGGTCACATCTCACTTGGGCCGTCCGACTGAAGGTGAATTTAGGCCCGAAGACTCTTTGGCACCAGTCGCCAAGCGTTTGTCTGAGTTCTTGGGTGTGACAGTTGAACTCAAACAAAACTGGGTGGATGGTGTCGACGTTGCCGCAGGCCAGGTGGTTTTATTAGAAAACTGCCGTGTGAATAAAGGCGAGAAAAAGAACGATGACGCGCTCGCGCAAAAAATGGCGAAGCTGTGCGATATTTATGTGAACGATGCTTTCGGTACTGCGCATCGCGCTGAGGCGACAACTCACGGCATCGCGAAATATGCGCCTATCGTTTGTGCTGGTCCTTTGTTGTCTGCGGAGCTCGATGCTTTAGGTAAAGCACTTGGTCATCCAGCACGTCCTTTGGCCGCGATCGTGGCTGGTTCAAAAGTATCAAGCAAATTGACGATTTTGAAATCGCTCGCAGAAAAAGTCGATCAATTGATCGTTGGCGGCGGGATCGCAAATACCTTCATGCTGGCAGCTGGCTTGAAGATCGGTAAATCTTTAGCAGAAGCCGATCTCGTCAATGAAGCAAAAGCCATCATGGACATGATGGCAGCGCGCGGCGCGATCGTACCTATTCCGACCGATGTCGTATGTGCAAAAGAATTTTCCCCAACTGCAGTCGCCACTGTGAAAGCGGTCGCCGATGTACAAGACGACGATATGATTTTGGATATCGGTCCAGAAACAGCGCAGGTTTTAGCAGCACAAATTCGCCAAGCTGGCACCATCGTGTGGAATGGCCCTGTTGGCGTGTTCGAATTTGATCAATTTGGTAACGGCACTAAGGTATTGGCTGAAGCCATTGCAGATTCCAAAGGATTTTCGATTGCTGGTGGCGGCGATACATTAGCGGCGATTGCGAAGTTCAACATCACAGAAAAAATCGGTTACATCTCGACTGGTGGTGGCGCTTTCCTCGAATTTTTGGAAGGTAAGACATTGCCAGCGGTAGAGATTTTGTTGCAGAGAGCTGCACAGTAATCTGCTCCTCTGCGGTAAGAAAAGTTTTAAGTTTAAGCCCGACCTTGTAAAAATTATCCATCAGGAGATTCAATGTTACGCGGAACCAAAATTGTAGCGACAGTAGGCCCGGCATCCAATGATTTGGATACCTTAGTGAGTATGTTAAAAGCTGGTGTGAATGTCGTTCGTTTGAACTTCTCGCATGGAAAAGCACAGGACCATATTGATCGCGCCAATCTGGTGCGTAAAGCAGCTGAAGTCTGCGGCATTGAAATCGCGATTATGGCGGACATGCAAGGTCCAAAAATCCGTATCGGTAAGTTTGAAAACAGTAAAATACAAGTTGAAAACGGCGATAAGTTTATTTTGGATGCAGATTGCACCTTGGGTAATCAAGAACGTGTTGGCCTCGATTACAAAGCTCTGCCGCGCGATGTGAAACCGAATGATGTGTTGCTCTTGAATGATGGTTTGATCGTTCTGATTGTTGATAAAGTTATCGGCAATGAAATTCACACTACCGTAAAAATCGGCGGTGAACTGTCGAATAACAAAGGTATTAATCGTCAAGGTGGAGGCTTAACCGCACCAGCATTGACTGCAAAAGATATGGAAGACATCAAAACAGCGATGTCTTTTCAGGCAGATTATTTAGCCATTTCATTTCCGAAAAATTCAACGGATATGGAAATGGCGCGCCAACTAGCGAATATCGCTGGCGAACCATTCAACCATAAACCGATGATGATCGCGAAGATCGAACGCGCGGAAGCGATCCCAGCGTTGCAAGAAATTTTGGACGCATCGGACGGCATCATGGTAGCGCGTGGCGACTTAGCGGTAGAAGTCGGCAACGCAGCGGTTCCAGCTCTGCAAAAGCGCATGATCAAAATGGCGCGTGCATCGAATAAATTGGCCATCACAGCGACTCAGATGATGGAGTCCATGATTGTGAACGCGGTACCAACCCGTGCTGAAGTATCCGATGTCGCGAATGCGGTATTGGACGGAACTGACGCGGTCATGTTGTCAGCTGAAACGGCATCGGGTAAATATCCGATTGAAACGGTAGAAACCATGGCAGCGATTTGCCTGGAAGCAGAGAAATTCCAGGAGTGCAAACTCGACGCGGACTTTTTGAATTTGCAATTTACCCGCATCGACCAATCCATCGCTTATGGTGCTTTGTTCACTGCACATCATTTGCGCGTACAGGCGATTGCAGCTTTGACAGAATCTGGATCTACGGCGTTGTGGATGAGTCGCCAAAGTATTGATGTTCCATTGTTTGCCTTGACGCCAAGTGTGGCGACCATGCGTAAAGCAGCTTTGTACCGCAATGTGCAGACATTCAAGTTGCCATACAACCCGGATCGCGATTTAGTGTTGAAAGAAGCGGAAGATGTCTTGCTTGATAAAGGCGCGGTGAAGAAGGGTGATTTGATCGTGGCGACTTGGGGCGAGCAAATGGGTAAAGTCGGTGGGACAAACGCGATGCGGATAGTAAAGATCGGCGAATAAAATAAACTGATTTCTAGGGCGCATTGCGTTGTTGCAAAGCCTCGCAATACTAATGTATTGCTGCGTTTTGCGCCTAGCACTGCATCCCTAGAAATTAGTTTCTTAGTGGTGCCGAATCAGAAGAGTAACGAACACGATTTAATTTTTAGCGACACTTAAGAGTGAGTCGCTAGAAAATTTAGCAAAGTCTAAAAGCCACAAGCTTGTTGAGGCGCTGAGTAAGCGTAGCGAGCGGGCAAAGTTTGAATTAAGAAGCGCAACCGTACTTTAGTACGGTGAGCATCGCAGATTCAAAATCTGCCCGCGCAGTAGCTTAATCAGTGTCTCAAAAGAAGATTTTTTTATTTGGAGTAAAAACTATGTCTCTCGTATCTATGCGTCAATTGTTGGACCATGCAGCTGAAAATGCGTATGGTATTCCAGCGTTTAATGTGAATAATTTGGAACAAGTCACAGCGATCATGGAAGCGGCGAATGAAGTCGGCGCGCCGGTGATTATGCAAGCGTCTGCGGGTGCCCGTAAGTACGCTGGTGAAGCTTTCTTGCGTCATTTGATTTCCGCTGCGGTAGAAGCGTATCCGCATATTCCTGTGGTGATGCATCAGGATCATGGTCAATCGCCTGCGGTGTGTATGGCGGCGATCAAGTCCGGCTTCACATCCGTGATGATGGACGGCTCCTTAATGGAAGATGGTAAGTCTGTCGCCAGCTATGAATACAATGTCGCCGTATCAAAAGAAGTGGTGAAATTTTCTCACTCGATCGGTGTAACGGTTGAAGCGGAATTGGGCGTATTGGGTTCCTTGGAAACCATGATGGGCGACAAAGAAGATGGTCACGGTGCAGATGGCAAGATGACGCGTGAGCAGTTGTTGACTGACGTTGCGCAAGCAGCAGACTTCGTCAAACAAACTCAGTGTGACGCTTTGGCGATTGCGATTGGTACTTCCCACGGTGCGTATAAATTCTCTCGTAAGCCAACCGGTGATATTTTGGCGATTGATCGTATCAAAGAAATTCACACACGTATTCCGAACACGCATTTGGTGATGCACGGTTCTTCTTCTGTACCGCAAGAATTGCTCGAAGAAATTCGTCAATTCGGTGGCGATATGAAAGAAACTTATGGCGTGCCAGTGGAAGAAATCGTGATTGGTATTCAAAACGGCGTGCGTAAAATCAATATCGATACCGACATTCGCTTGGCAATGACAGCCGCGATTCGTCGTTACATGTTTGAAAATCCAAGCAAATTTGATCCACGCGATTACTTAAAGCCTGCACGTGAAGCTGCGAAACTGGTGTGTAAAGCACGTTTCTTGGCATTCGGTTGCGAAGGTCAGGCTGCGAAAATCAAGCCTTTGACTTTGGAAAAAGTTGCAGAGCAATACAAGTCTGGTGCTTTGGCGCAGCTTGTGAAATAAGCGTTCTTGATTGAATTTAGATTGAAGTAAACCGGGCGCGTGGTGCGCCCCGCAGGGAGATTCAAAGCTTGTTTGTTGATACGTTTTACGTGTTGATAAAGAACTGATGAATCTCCCTTCAGCATTTTTTTTGAGACCACATTATGACTACGCAAATAAACTCCACTTTACATTCGCTACCACTGTTAGGTCGTGGCAAAGTCCGTGATAACTATGCCGTTGGCGAAGATAAACTGTTGATCGTGACGAGCGATCGCTTGTCCGCATTTGACGTGATCATGAATGAAGCGATTCCTGATAAAGGTCGCGTGCTCAATCAAATGGCGAACTTCTGGTTTGAAAAACTCGGTCACGTCGTGCCAAATCATTTGACTGGAATCGATCCAGTATCCGTCGTGGCGGCTGATGAAACGGAACAAGTACGTGGTCGCGCAGTCGTTGCCAAACGCTTGAAACCTATCATGGTCGAAGCGGTAGTGCGTGGCTACATCATTGGCTCTGGTTGGAAAGACTATCAAGAAACAGGCGCTATCTGCGGCATTCAATTGCCAGCGGGGTTACCGCAAGCAGCTAAATTGGACGCACCGATTTTCACGCCAGCGGCAAAAGCTGAAATGGGTGAGCATGACGAAAACATCAGCTTTGCTGACATGGAAAATCGTATAGGCGCAGAACTCGCTGCCAAGATGCGCGACATCAGTATTCAGCTCTACACCGAAGCAGCCAATTACGCAGCAACTCGCGGCATTATCATCGCGGATACGAAGTTTGAATTCGGTCTCGACGACAATGGCGTATTGCATTTGATGGATGAAGTGTTGACAGCAGACTCATCACGTTTCTGGCCAGCAGATTCTTACGCGACAGGCATTTCGCCACCGTCGTTTGATAAGCAATTCGTACGTGATTATTTAGAAACGATCACAACTTGGAATAAGACCGCACCAGCGCCAACTTTGCCGGATGAAGTTGTACAAAAAACGGCAGCGAAATATCGTGAAGCGTTAGAGCGCTTAACGGGTGAAAGTTTGAAGGCGTAATATGAGTGATGCAACATTAAATGCAGCACCGATCATCGGTGTTGTGATGGGCTCTTCATCCGATTGGGATGTGATGCAACATGCGGTCAATGTGCTCAAAGAATTTGGTATTCCTTTTGAAGCGCAGGTCGTCTCTGCTCACCGTATGCCCGATGAAATGTTCAATTATGCTGAAACAGCGCGCAGTCGCGGCATACGCGGCATTATCGCGGGCGCAGGTGGTGCGGCGCATTTGCCCGGCATGATCGCGGCAAAGACCATCGTGCCGGTATTTGGCGTGCCAGTGCCTTCTAAATATTTGCGCGGCGAAGACTCTTTACTGTCTATCGTGCAAATGCCAAAAGGCGTGCCAGTGAATACCTTTGCGATTGGTGAAGCAGGTGCAGGTAATGCCGCCTTGGCAGCGATTGCGATGTTGGCGACGACCGATGATGCTATGGCAGCTAAGTTAGAAGCTTTCCGCGCCAAGCAAACACAAATCGCGCGGGATATGCACTTGCCTTTGTAGTCGAAGCTCAATTTCAGTATCAATAGAAATCTATTGCGTTAGAAGTACAAAGTATTTTGTCCCGTTATTTTGAAGCGATGGCCATTCAGGCGTCATCCCTGCGTAGGCAGGGATCCAGCGACTTTAAGCTTTTACGCCGCTGGATTCCCGCCTCCGCGGGAATGACAGTAAATGAGTTGCAGTCGCTTTAGAACTTGTTTTTAAATTTCGTACTAGCATTAATCCTCGTTTCAAATCGCATTTAATTTGTATCGCACCAGCATGGAAAAACCCACAATGTCCACTTCGTCAATCAATACCTCACCGCAATTTCCGAATTCAAAAGCCAGCATGTTAGGCATGGTTGGCGGTGGACAATTGGGACGCATGTTTGTGCATGAAGCACAAGCTTTGGGTTTTAAAGTGATGGTGCTAGAACCTGAAGCGGGTAGTCCTGCTGCTCATGCAGCGGATGCGCATATTCAAGCGGCCTATGATGATGCGGCGGGTTTGCAGAAGTTAGCCGAAGCTTGCGCTTCATTCACCACTGAATTTGAAAATGTCCCCGCGAGCAGTTTGGCCAAGTTGGCGGAAACCGGCTTTGTCGCACCAAGTGCGGCTTGTGTGTCGATCGCGCAGGATCGTATCGAAGAGAAAGCCTTCTTCACACGCTGCGCACCACAAACTGATATTTTGCCAGCACCACACGCGATCTTGCGTACCGCCGACGATATCGAAAGAGTTGAACCCGATTTATTTCCAGGTATTTTGAAAACAGCACGCATGGGTTATGACGGTAAAGGTCAGGTCCGTGTTAAAACTGTAGAAGAATTGCGTACCGCATTCGCCAATTTAAAAGGTGTGGTCTGCGTACTGGAAAAAATGCTGCCGCTGGCGTATGAGATTTCTGTGTTAGTCGCGCGTGGAGCTGATGGCCAGGCAGTGGTGTATCCGATCGCGGAAAACGTGCATAGGGATGGTATCTTATTCACGACCACCGTGCCTAGCCCGCACGTTTCCGCAGATGCCGCTTTAAAAACCCAAAACGCCGCATTAAAGCTGATCGCTGATATTGATTACGTTGGCGTCCTCTGTATAGAATTTTTTGTTTTGCAAGACGGCTCAGTCGTCGTCAATGAAATGGCACCGCGCCCGCATAATAGCGGGCATTACACGATTGATGCTTGCGTCACCAGTCAATTCGCTCAACAAGTCAGAGCGATGGCGCGTTTGCCTTTGGGCGACGTGCGTCAGCATTCGCCTTGCGTGATGTTGAATATTCTTGGTGATATTTGGTTCGACGGCGATTCTGTCCGCCAGCCAGATTGGGATAAAGTCTTGGCATTACCGTCAGCGCATTTGCATTTATACGGCAAAGCTGAAGCACGCCGTGCGCGTAAGATGGGACACATCACTTTCATCGCGCCAACACTGGAGCAAGCACAAAACGAGATGCGTCAAGCCTGTGACATCCTCGGCATTGAAGTTTGAGCATAGCTGAGGTTGAAATTGCATCCTTCTGAACAAATCCTTGCCGCCTCTCGCGCCTTAGAGCAAGGCGCATTAGTCGGCTTTCCGACGGAAACCGTGTATGGCCTTGGTGCCGATGCGGAGAACGTCGATGCAGTTGCGAATATTTATAAAGCCAAAGGGCGCCCCTCAAATCATCCAGTGATTGTGCATGTCGCGCCAGAAGCAGATATCGCCTACTGGGTCAAAGAGATTCCAGCACAGGCGCAAGCTTTAATTGATGCGTTTTGGCCTGGCCCATTAACGCTGATTTTAAAGCGCGCCGAACATATTCCTGATGCAGTTTCTGGCGGTCAGGATTCGATCGGGATTCGTTGTCCATCGCATCCAGTTGCACAGGCTTTATTGCGTGCTTTTAAAGACGGCAAGGGCGGTGTGGCTGCGCCATCAGCGAATAAATTCGGACACGTTAGTCCAACCAAAGCTGAACACGTTCTAGAAGAATTTCCCGCTGAAGTGGCAAATGGCATGATCGCTGCGGTACTTGATGGCGGGCAAAGCGATGTTGGCATAGAATCCACCATCGTTGATATGAGTCGTTTGGCGACGCATGGTCCTGTTTTGTTACGTCCAGGTCATATCACTGCGCTGCAATTGGAACAAATATTGGGGATGCCAGTGAATGCGCCGGATCAAGTTGCTCCGCGTGCTTCCGGAACTTTAGAAGCGCATTACGCGCCAAGTACGCCAGTCGCGATGGTCGCAGTTGAAGAATTAGAATCGACAATTGCACAATTACTCGCAGCCGGAAGACGAGTCGCAGTAATGGCATACCAGCCGCATACAGCCAATATTCAACTGCAAGGCTGGCGCCAACTCAATCCTGATCCTGTTTCTTACGCCCATGATCTATACGCAGATTTACGTGAGCTTGATCATGTTGATGCTGATATTATTTTAGTGGAAGCTTTGCCGACAGGGCGTGAATGGCAAGGGGTGAGCGATCGATTGCGTCGCGCTGCGTTTGACTCTCGGGGAATTCTCGATCGTTTGTTGACGTCTTAATAGCGATAACCGAAAGCACCTAGGTTTGACTGTTTAAGAAAAAATCGTCGATTGCCTTACCTAGTTCTGAGTAGTCATCGACGACGCGGTAAGCACCATCGAATGAAAAATGGCGACTCAATTGATTGCGTATTACGACACATTGTAATCCGGCCGAGATCGCCGAACGTAAGCCGCGCGGAGAGTCTTCGACGACTAGACAATGTTCTCTTGGAATTGCCAGTTTTTCCAGTCCAAGCAAATAAGGATCAGGCGCGGGTTTGCTGTTAGCATAGTTTTCTTCCGTCACAACAAAGTCGAAATGCTGCAACAAGGTCAGTTTGCGATGAATCAGCTGAAAATGATCGGCACGTGAACTGGTAACGATCCCCATTTTTGCTTTGCCTTGCAGCTTAGCCAGCAAAGTGTTGATGCCCGCAATTTCCAGATCAGAATGTGATTGCAATAGTGCAGAATAGCGGCGATTTCTCTCGTCCCGTAGTAATCCGATTTCATCCGCGCCCACGCCGCGCGCTTCGAGTAGATGCCAAGCGCCCAGATTTTCCAGCAGAAACCAATCGAAAAATAATTCCGGTGTTAAATCAATCTCATGTTCGGCAAATAAACTGCGGTTGGCCTGATAAAACAAACCCTCAGTATCGACCAAGACGCCATCGTTATCCCACAATATTCCGTGCTTCATGCGAATGAATTATTTGTAGACTAGCTTCATCACTAAAATGAATGCAGACAGTGACAGTGAAATTACGTTTGCCACAATAATCGGCCAAGCACCCAGCATCAAACCATAGGTCAACCAACCAACGGTACCGGTCACCATGATGCAATACATACCAAGCGAAACACCTTCAGCGCGTTTGCGCCGCCAAGTGAGCCATGCTTGAGGAATGAAGGCGCTGGTGGTTAAAAACGCGGCGATGTAGCCGACGAGATCTAATTGAGTCATAAAATAGTTTATAGCGCTTTACTAGTCAAAAATTGACCGTGATGAAATACGAGTGGTGGCTGATTTTTGAAGGCGCATTGTTCAACTTCGCCGACGAAGATAACATGGTCGCCTTCTGGATAGCGACTGCGATTGAAACATTCAAACCAAGCGGAGGCACCTTTGAGTATGGGGAGGCCAGAGCGCGACAAGCTGTATTCCACGCCTTCAAAACGGTCTTCACTGCGACTCGCAAATTGCTCTGCCAGATGGCGCTGATCAGCTGATAACACATTAACCACATAATGTGAGTTGTTTGCGAATATCGGCATGCTTTGCGCGCGATCGCCCAAACTCCATATGACCAATGGCGGGTCGAGTGAAACAGAATTGAAGGAGCTCGCAGTCAATCCTAAGAACTTGCCGTCTTCGAGGCGAGTCGTAATGACAGTGATGCCGGTCGCAAATTGCGACAGAGCATGGCGAAAATGGCGGCTATCAAAATCAGGGGGGAGTGCAGTGCTGGTTGGGCTTAACATTGGTTTTCCAAAAACATTTTCCGCCATTATCCCAGATTTTTCCCGAATGCATGATGTTGCTAATTTGTGTATATCGGGGCACGTGTGAATGCGCGTCGATTGTATCCGTCTGTGTTAAACTATCGCCCTTATTGCTCTGTGATTGCATTTGTAACTAATTGATTTTTAAGAAAATTATTGAAATCGTTTAAGTGGGATATCGCCATGCTAAATAGTAAATCACTACGGTTTGTTGTTATTGCCTGTTTGTTTAGTTGTCTGAGTGGTTTTTTTAACGCCAACGCAATGCAGCTAGAGCGCACTTTCCCTCCCGAAGTGAAACGTGGCAAATTGAGCACCACTGATTTGGCCGAGCTCGTGATCGACGGCAAATTGCGCACGTATTCGCCTGCTTTGCGCATCTACAGTGAAGACAATCTGACACTGACAATTGCCAGCGTCGATGTGCGCAATATCATCATTAATTATGTTGAAAACGAATTTGGTGAAATCCAAAAAATTTGGGTGCTCACTGCAGATGAGGCGCGTCAGTCTTTGCCCAAGAAGAGCTAAGTTACAGAGCTAAGTTACAGAGCTAAGTGATGTGTTTGTATATATTTGAATTTGTCTTTATTTTATAGTAGGAAGAAACTGGTTCCATGCAGAAGAAAGTATTCATCAAAACCTTTGGTTGCCAAATGAACGAGTATGACTCGGACAAAATGCAAGACGTCTTGGCGGCAACTGATGGCATGATCAAAACCGATAATCCGGAAGATGCGGATGTGATCTTGCTTAACACTTGTAGCGTGCGTGAGAAGGCATCGGAAAAAGTGTTTTCGGATCTCGGTCGTCTGCGTGAATTGAAAAAAACCAAGCCAGATTTATTGATCGGTGTTGGCGGTTGCGTCGCTTCGCAAGAAGGCGAAGCAATTATTCGTCGTGCACCTTATGTGGATGTCGTCTTCGGTCCGCAAACTTTGCATCGCTTGCCGCAATTGATTAAAGACCGCCGTGATTCAGGTCGTTCGCAAGTTGATATCAGTTTTCCTGAAATTGAAAAATTTGATCACTTGCCACCAGCAAAGGTAGAAGGTTCCACCGCTTTCGTATCGATCATGGAAGGCTGTTCTAAGTATTGCAGTTATTGTGTGGTGCCTTACACTCGCGGCGAAGAAGTTTCACGCCCGTTTAACGATGTCTTAGTTGAAGTCGCAGGTTTGGCGGAACAAGGCATTAAAGAGATTAGTCTGCTAGGACAAAACGTTAATGCCTACCGTGGCGTGATGGAGGATGGCGAGATTGCTGACTTCGCTTTGTTATTGGAATACATTGCTGAGTTCCCGCAAATCGAACGCATCCGTTTCGTGACCAGTCATCCTAAAGAATTTAACCAGCGTTTGATCGATGCTTACGCCAAGATCCCGAAATTGGTCGATCACGTGTATTTGCCCGCGCAGCACGGATCCGATCGCGTGTTGGCGGCGATGAAGCGTGGTTATACTTCATTGGAATACAAATCCGTCGTGCGTAAATTGAGAGCGGTCCGCCCGAATATGCATATCTCATCCGATTTTATCGTCGGCTTCCCAGGTGAAACGGATGAAGATTTTGATGCGCTGATGAAGCTGATTAAAGACGTCGAGTTTGATAATAGTTTCAGCTTTATTTTCAGTGCGCGTCCAGGTACGCCAGCTGCGAGTTTGGAAGACACCACACCTGCGCCTTTGAAGCTCAAGCGTCTGCAGTTTTTGCAGTCGGTGATTGATGCGAATACTAAGAAATATAGCAATGCGATGATAGGCACGATACAGCGTATTTTGGTCGAAGGTCCGTCGGTAAAAGATCCGAATGAATTGCAAGGTCGTACCGAAAATAATCGCGTGGTGAATTTTGCGGGTGGTAAAGAGTTGATCGGCACGTTGGTGAACACGCGCGTTACTGAGTCCTATAATTATTCATTGCGTGGTGAGTTGGTCGATTAAGGCTTTAAGTACAAAAATTGTAGGGCGGGTGCAACCCGCGCCGCACATAGGTCGGTCTCGCATACATGATGTTCTGGCGGCGCGGGTTGCACCCGCCCTACGATGCTAAGATTTTCTCTGCGCTCTCTGCGTTGACGGGTTTTGACTTGAACCTAAATTTATTTTAAGAAAACAAAACATTTTGAAAACGAAAACGCCAGTGCCAGTTTTATATTTTGTTCCTCAGCCTTTAGATAATTTACGGCTTGCTCATTTGTGCGGTCCGCTCGACGAAAATCTTCGACAAATTTCAGCAGCTTTGGACCTTAGTATTTTCCGTCGTGGTGAGAAATTTATCGTGAGCGGACACAATGCTGAAAAAGGTTTGGAGTTACTCGAAAAATTTTATGCGCAGGCAAAGAAAATCATCACCATCGATGAAGTGCAATTAGCCTTGGTTGAACAACGTGCCGCGAGCAGTTTGAAAAAGACAGCTGAGACCGCCTTTGAACCGGAAACCGATACGGAAGAAACCCCGATCGTAAAACGTCGCAGCACCAAAGCGGCGGCAACCAGTACAGCAAAAGCCAAGATCAAAGAGGTCGTCCCAATCGAAGTCGAAGAGGCGATAGAAAGCCCCATTCTCAAGACTCGACGCAGCGATTTACGCGGACGTACACCGCATCAAAACACTTATATCAAGTCTATACTCGAACATGATATTAGCTTTGGTATTGGGCCTGCTGGTACTGGCAAAACTTATCTGGCGGTGGCCTGTGCAGTTGATGCGCTGGAACGCGATGCGGTCAAGCGTATTGTATTGACGCGTCCAGCAGTGGAAGCAGGTGAGCGTTTAGGTTTCTTGCCAGGTGATTTAGCGCAAAAGGTCGATCCTTATTTACGTCCTTTGTACGATGCTTTATACGATTTGTTAGGATTTGATCGTACTCAGAAAATGTTCGAAAAGCAGGTGATTGAGATCGCTCCTTTGGCGTACATGCGTGGTCGCACTTTAAACCATTCGTTCATCATTTTAGATGAAGCGCAAAACACCACGCCTGAGCAAATGAAGATGTTTTTGACCCGCATAGGGTTTGGCAGCAAAGCCGTGATCACCGGTGACGTGACTCAGATCGACTTACAACGTCATCAGAAGAGTGGTCTGGTCGATGCATGCCAAGTTTTACGCAATGTGCGTGGTATCGCTTTCAATCAATTTACTAGTGTTGACGTGGTGCGACATCCTTTGGTTGGTCGTATCGTCGATGCTTACGAAGAAGCAACTCAACATCAAGATCAGCAAGACGCCGAAATCGTTAGCTTGAAACATGCAACCGCGATGAATAAACCTCGACGTAGATAATGTAGATAATTATGGCAACCAGTTCCAAACCTAAATTGACGCTATCCGTACAATACGCCGATGAGCGTTTGAAAGACGTATTGACGCGCCCCTTATTGCGCAAAACTATACAAGCAGCCTTATTCTTCCCAGCGGAGTTAACCTTGCGCATCGTTGATGCGGAAGAAGGACAAGAACTCAACCGCGATTATCGTGGCAAAGATTACGCGACCAATGTATTGACCTTTGCTTACACCGAAGACAGCGATGCGGAAGTCACGCAAGCCGATATCATTTTGTGTACCGATGTGCTTGAAAAAGAAGCCAAAGAACAAAAGAAAACGGTGCTCGAACACGCCCAACATTTGGTCGTACATGGTGTTTTACATGCACAAGGCTACGATCACGAAACCGACGAAGAAGCGGAAGAAATGGAAGCTTTAGAAATTGAGATTTTGGCTGGCTTGGGATTGGCAAATCCTTATCAAGAATAAACCATAGCCTCATCTCAATACTCAACACTCAACACTCAATAGATGAGGCTATTTAGATGAGGCTATTCGTTCGTTCTCAAGCAGCTTTATTCCGCAATACTATCCTCAGATAGCTTTCCATCAAAAGCCAGAATTTCTCCTGGCTGGCATTGCAATACATGACAAATTTTTTCCAACGTATCAAAGCGTATCGCCTTCGCACGTCCAGATTTGAGTACCGATAAATTTTGTGGCGTGATGTCGACTAATTCTGCCAAGGTGTTCAGGCGCATTTTACGCTGCGCCAACACCACATCTAAGTTCACAATGATAGGCATGAGGTTTCCTTAGATGGTGAGTTCGGCTTCTTCATTGAGATTGGTGCCGATTTCTAAGGCCCATAGCATTAAGCTAAGGAAGCCTAATTCAATCAAGAACATCAGAATATTCGTGACAAGATTGTCTATGCGTAATCCAATGTTTGAACTGCCAGCATAATACGCAGCGCCGATGGCGAGTAATTGGCAACCATAAGCAAAATAAGCCAAATACAGATTCATTTTGTAGGCTTTTCGTGCGTGATTTACGGCTACTTTGTTGAATATTTCCCCCTCGTAAAAACACTCAATTAAGCCGTGGAAGTAAAAAATGATGTAGGTCGCCATGTATAGCCCAATTCCCGCAATCGCAATGCAGCTTATTTTGCTCGATATGTTTAGTTTTGCTTTCCATATCCACTCGATTGGGTCTTTGACTGAGGTCATATTTATTGCTATATCAACTAATGAGACGTCGCCACTTGGAAGGCAGGCGAATATGAGTAAGGTGATCGCACCTATTAATCCTGTCAAAATTAATAGTGGCATAGAGACCCAAATCAAATATCCACTAACTTTACGAAATGCGGCGATGCGCTGATTGCGTTCTGAGGTCATAGTCTGTTCCTGTGATGTTCTGTATTTCGTTATATTAATCATGAAACAGTTGAAATGCAATCAAAAATTATCGATTATCGATAAAAAAAGATTGAAAGTCAGCTTTTGCTCGTTTTTGTTGCTAGTTGTCTGAGTGTCGTCTTTGTCTGTAAAATCAGTGTCACTCCAGTACAATTGATCTTTCAACTTTTATCAAACACCGTATCCAATATGAGCAGAAACGCCCCCAAAGAACATAAACGCATTATTCAAATGAGTGGGCGAAAGGTGGTTACCTACGGTATGCGTACCCATTTTTGGCAGGATATTTACTATTACGCTATGACCTCTAGCTGGCCGGTGTTCTTCTTGGCTTTTGCTGTCTTGTTTGTAGTGATGAATGTGTTGTTTGCCGTTTTATATTTGGCCGGTGATAACGCAATCGGGAATTTGTATCCACAAGGCTTCTTAGGCGCTTTCTTTTTTAGTGTCGAGACTTTGGCGACGGTTGGATACGGTGATATGCATCCGCAAACGGCGTATGGGCATTGGGTGTCGACATCTGAAATTTTTATTGGCATGTCAGGGCTGGCGCTCATCACGGGTTTGATCTTTGCTCGCTTCTCCCGGCCGCGTTCAAGCATAGTGTTTGCTGAGCATCCAGTCAGTCATGTGTCTGAGGGGAAAAATCTGTTGATGATACGTATGGCTAATGCGCGTATGAATGTCATCAGCGAGGCTGCAGCGAAGTTGCGCTTGATCTGGAATGAAGAATCAGCGACGAACGGAAAATTTAGACGTATCTACGATCTCAAGCTAGAACGCGACCAGCATCCGATTTTTATTTTGGGCTGGACGATTTTTCATGTGATCGATGAGAATAGCCCGTTGTTTGGGATCAGCCCCACGGTCTTACTGGAACGTCAGGCCGCATTGATTTTGAGTGTGGATGGCATCGATGAAACGACCAATCAAAATCAGCGTGCACGCCATTACTATCCCTGTGAATTGATACGCTGGAATCACCGCTATGTCGATATTTTCGAAAATCAGACAGTGACGACTAGCAAAGAAATGCAAGATATTCAAGAAATCCATTATTCACGTTTTCATAAATCAGAAGAGATTACAAACACCTTTGCCGAACAAAGTGAGGAAACAACAGCATGAAAAAAATCATTGCCATATTGAGTTTATCATTAAGCATATTGAGTTCTCCAGCATGGGCGTTTCAGACCATTGTCGTAGTGCGACATGCCGAGAAGGTCGATGAAAGTCGCGATCCACTGCTGAGTACACAAGGTCAGAAACGGGCGCAGGATTTGTCTCGGGTGCTACGCGATGCCAACATTGAACAAGTGTATGTGACAGAATTTCAGCGAACACAAGCGACAGCAAAACCTTTGGCAGATTTGCGCCAACTGCCTTTAACGCCTTATTCAGCCAAGGAATCGTTGGCACTCGGGGCGCAGCTTCGAGAAGCGAAAAAAAACACCTTGGTCGTAGGGCATTCGAATACGATTAATACGGTGCTGAAGGGATTAGGTATCGATAATATGGCACCTGTCGCTGATGATGAATTTGATCGCCTAGTCATCGTCACTCTGTCTAATGAGCGGGTGTCAAGCGCGACGGTGTTGCGTTATTAAGCCTCGTTATAGAGAAATGATATAGATCCATAGAAGTAGATGTAGCAGGAAGCCTATGATTGCTACCCATTGGAAAACTGGTTTTTGAGTTTTGTGTCGAATACTCTGTTGTGCCATTAGCGCGGTGATGCCACCAGAGAGAAGGGTCCAGAATAGCAATTGTTGCTCGCTGATACGTTGGCCATGTCGGCGCGCTGCGGCCTTATCCCAAACATACAAAAAAAGGCAGATCACGTTCACAAGTCCATAAAATAAGAGGACACGGAGCTCTGTGGCACTAAGTTGTTGTTGAAGTTGAGAGAAGTTCATGCCAGCTGCCCGTTGATCAATTCATCATTCTAGGTGAGGTAGTCAGGATAAATGCTTGAATTTGTAGGCATTTTTCACTTATTTTTTGGTTCTCACAAAGACTGCCGAAGGCTTCATCGATAATCTGCTCGTGGTTTTCCTGAGAAAAAAGAGTCAAAATTTGGGAAAAGCGCGCAGATGTTGTATCCTGTAGGATTGAAACAACGGCGTTAAGCCCATTATGCAAGAGCATTCTAGTAAGGTCAGACCATCTGACCTTAAACCACACAGGTCATTGTTTGAACGATTGACCGCCTTAATTTCTCCTGAACCCGAAAACCGCGAAGAGCTGTTAGAAGTCTTGCACGACGCGCAAGAACGTAATTTGATCGATGCTGATGCCTTGGCAATGATTGAAGGGGTTTTTCAAGTTTCCGATTTATCTGCCCGTGATGTGATGGTGCCGCGTTCCCAAATGGATGTGGTCGATATTTCCAAGCCGATTGCTGAATGGATGCCAGAAGTGCTGGAAACAGCGCATTCACGATTCCCTGCAGTGGATGGCGATCGCGATAAAGTCGTTGGGATATTACTCGCAAAAGATTTGCTGCGTTATTACGCCGAAGAGAGTTTTGACGTCCATAAAATGCTGCGTCCTGTCGTGTACATCCCAGAATCTAAACGCTTAAATATTCTGCTACGCGATTTCCGTGCGAATCGCAATCACATGGCGATGGTGGTCGATGAATATGGTGCCGTTGCAGGCCTGATCACGATCGAAGACGTGTTAGAGCAAATCGTCGGCGACATTGAAGATGAATATGATTTCGATGAAGAAGAAGATAATGTCATCGCTCTGGAAAATCAGGGCAATGGCAAACGCTGGCGTGTTAAAGGTCTCACTGAGATCTCGCAATTCAATGAAGTCATCGGTACGGAATTCACCGATGCTGACGCGGATACGGTTGGTGGTTTTATCACGAATCATTTGCATCGCGTGCCACACAAAGGTGATGAATTCACGATAGGTCAATTGCATTTTGAGGTTTTGCGGGCCGATGCACGTCAGGTGCAGATTGTCTTAGTTGAAAAACGTAGCGCAAATTATAGCGCGGAAGATTAAGCTGGGCATGCAGGTGTTGCGTTCTGTCTTGCTACAACTCACATTGCCACGAGCTTGCCTCGTGGCTTTGTTGTTTGGGGCGCTGAATGTTTTATCGTTCGCGCCCTTTTACTTATGGCCACTACAACTTGTCAGCGCCAGTCTGATGATGTTGATCTCTGTGTCACATCCCGAATGGAATAAGAAACAGCAGGCATTGCTAGGATTGAGTTTTGGCTTCGGCAACTTTGTGCTGGGCGTGTGCTGGCTGGTAATTGCGATGTCGCGTTATGGTGGTATGCCTTTTGCCCTGAGTGTCATTGCACTGTCGCTATTGGCAGCCTTCATGGCGATTTTTCCAGCAATGTGTTTTGTCATTGCGCATAGTTTGCGATTGAGATGGAAAGCCAGCGATGCGATCACCTTACTCGTGCTATTTCCGGTCAGCTGGACAGGTTTTGAATTTTTACGTGGGCATCTGTTTACAGGCTTCCCTTGGCTTTCACTTGGCTATGCGCATCTTGTCAGTCCTTTGGCTGGCTTTGCGCCAATATTGGGTGTTTATGGCGTGGGCGGCGTTTCGATCTTAGTAGCAGCTTGTTTCGCACTTTTGATCTTGCATCGCTCTGCGCGTTTGCTGGCAAGCGCGGGTCTGTTGCTGACATTGATCGGTGGATTAGGTTTGCAGCAAATACAGTGGACCGAAGCAAATGGTAAACCGATCAGCGTACGTCTGACACAGGGAAATATCGATCAGGGTATTAAATTCACATCGAGTTTTCTCGAGGAAACATTAGCGATGTATGCGGATTTGATCACTTCCCAAGCGGCGGATTTGATTGTGACACCCGAGACTGCTTTACCCTTATTAGTGACAGAATTGCCCTCAACATATTTACCACGACTACAAGATTTTGCGATGCAAACGAATAGCCGTTTAGTCATAGGCGTGGTGAGTGACGATGGTCGCCAGCAATATTCGAATAGTGTTATTGGCTTGGGCGATAAACAGGGTGCGGCCTATCGTTACGATAAACATCATTTGGTTCCATTTGGCGAGTACGTGCCCTTTGGATTCCGCTGGTTTGTGAATTTGATGCAAATTCCACTCGGTGAATATAGTAACCCCGGCGTTCTGCAACCGGCGATGGCGGTCAAAGACCAATGGGTGATGCCGAATATTTGTTATGAAGACTTATTCGGTGAGGAAATCGCGCAGCAATTGCGAGCGCAAGCTGCGACGCAGCAAGGTGCGGCAACGATTTTGTTAAACGTATCGAATCTGGCCTGGTTTGGCGATTTGACGGCAATCCCTCAGCATTTGCAAATCTCGCAAATGCGTAGTCTGGAAACCGGACGTCCTATGCTGCGATCAACTAATACCGGAGCCACTGCAATCATTGATGCGCGTGGTCAGGTGGTGGCGCAATTACAGCCATTATCACGAGGCACTTTAGCCGGAAAAGTACAGGGTATGCGAGGCTTGACGCCGTATATCCGCTTTGGAAACTGGTTATGGGCTGCGCTTGCAGCGCTCGCGATGCTTGGCGCTTACTTGTTCAGTCAACGCCAAGTGAAAAAGACCAGCGTTTAATATTTTTTTGCAGGTGCGCTGGTTGCTTCAATGTCCGCCAGACATTCAAGACCACGTGCGGTGATCACATTTTTACCGCTGGTTGCATCAACTTCAATATGCGCTTTTTTACCCAAGAAAGTCGCTACTGGTCCACTCAAGATCACATCTGGATTTGCTGCAATGGCACGCAATCCATCGATACATTGTTTGATAAATAGAACTTGCTTGCCCGTGTCGGTCAATTCGAAACTACCGTCACGCTTGTGCGAAATTAATTTGATTCCGACTAAACGCTTGGAATTGCGTGAAATGCAGGCGCTTGGACGTGCGCCTCTAGGTAATTTAGTAATTTGTTCAAGTGCATCATATTCGTCGATGCTGAGATTTTGATTCATTGTTATTTTCTTATGAAGAGATGAGTTACAACCGACAGTTTAACACTCTTAACACGGGTCTCAAATTGCTAACCTAGTTCTTTTGGCGTATCTCTAGTCAGATCAGCCTAGTCCTGTGCCTACTTCAGGCGAATTTATCATTTTGTGAAACTCCCCTAAGCTGACAGTACTGATAAAAGTTAAGGGAGTAAATAATGACTACGCAGGTAAATAGTTCTGGTAAAGCGAATTCGGTACTGGGAGCCAGTACTTTAGCTTTCACCATTTGTTTTACGATTTGGATGATGTTTGGCGTGATTGGGATTCCGATTAAGAAGACCTTGGGCTTAAATGAAACCCAGTTTGGTTTGCTGACCGCGATGCCAGTGTTAACCGGTTCGCTGATCCGGGTGCCGCTTGGGATCTGGACCGATCGTTTTGGTGGTCGTATTGTCTTGTTCCTGTTAATGATCAGCACTGTCTTACCGATTTACCTGATCAGCTATGCGACGGCGTATTGGCATTTTCTGGTTCTAGGCTTGTTTGTCGGATTGGCCGGCGGTTCTTTCTCGGTCGGCACGCCGTATGTCGCACGCTGGTTTAAGAAAGAGCGTCAGGGTTTGGCGATGGGTATTTTTGGCGCCGGTAACTCTGGTGCTGCAGTGAATAAGTTTATTGCCCCTGCAATTATTGCTTCGGCTGGTTGGGTGATGGTACCGAAAGTGTATGCGGTCATGATGCTCGCTGCGGCGCTGATTTTTTGGTTATTTTCATCAACTGATCCTAGCCATAACGTGAAGTCAACGGCCAGTTTTAGCGCACAATTGAAGATGTTAAAAGATCCAAAAGTATGGCGTTATTGCCAGTATTATTCCGTGGTGTTTGGTGGCTACGTTGGTCTGAGTTTGTGGATGGTGAAATACTATGTCACCGAATATAACTTCGATATGAAAGATGCAGCTTTGTTGGCAGCTTGTTTCTCTTTGCCAGGTGGTGTGCTGCGCGCTTTCGGTGGCTGGTTGTCGGATAAATATGGCGCGTACAAAGTGACTTGGTGGGTGATGTGGGTCTGCTGGATTGCCTTCTTCTTACTGTCTTATCCACAGACCGAATTCACGATCAAAACAGTGACTGGGCCACAAGTATTTAACATCGCTTTGACACCTGTTATTTTCACCAGCATTTTATTTGTGGTCGGAATTGCGATGGCAGTCGGCAAAGCGTCCGTATTTAAATTTATCTCTGATGAATACACGCATAATATCGGCGCGGTCTCTGGCGTAGTTGGTCTGGCTGGTGGCCTTGGCGGTTTTGTTTTACCGATTATGTTCGGTGCGATGGTTGATTTGACGGGCGTGCGTAGTTCTTGTTTCATGCTCTTATATGGCACTGTCTGTGTATCTTTAATATGGATGCACTTCCAGTTCCGTAAAGAGATCATGCAGTCAGCGCAGAATGCTTTAAATACGGCGGCAGCCGCTGCATAAAATTTTCGGATTTCTAGCGATCGTTTAACAACATAGAGCCCGGCGAGAAATAAATTCTCGCCGGGCTCTATGTTGTTGTTGATTGTGGTCGCGGAACGATGCTAATGCTCCTCTTCCAAAGCCCAGATCAGATGCGCATCTAAATGCAGTCTGGCATAGGCGGCCAAGGCATCAATTTGTGCACTGCTTGCGGCAAGAGTGGCATCTGAGGCATTCTTTCTCGCGGTGAGTGTTTCACTGATACCCACTTCACCTAATTGGTAAGCCTTTTGCATTAGACTTGCTTGTTGCTGACTTTGTTGCGATAAGCGATCTAAGGTTTGCCAACTACTAAAATTACGTTGCGCATCCGTAATCGCTTTCTGCGCCATCAGCTGTACTTTCATTTGTGTTTGCAGCATCTTCTCATTGGCGATTTGGCTCTTGGTAATTGCTACCAATCGTTCACTTTGACGTGCCGCGCCAGGGAAGGGGATGGAAATACTGAGACCCATAATTCGCTCCTGGCCATTGCGTTCGCGACTTGAACGTATGCCTATGGTCGGATCGGGCATTTTATCTTGTTCGATTCGAGCAGCTTGTAAGGCAACATAGGCGGCTTCTGCTTGCGCCAATTCTAGCTCGTGGTTATCGTCCATGATTTTGTGCAGCCAGTGCTCAGTACTGAGTGTATCTGTCTCGCTGATGTTTTTTGGTACGGGAAGTTCATTGAAGGATGGCAAAGGCAAGCCGGGATAGGTCATTTGCAATTGCTGCAAGGCCAATTCTTCGCGCTGCTCGGCTTGCTGTAATAGCGCGCGCACTCTTTGTAATTCGGTTTCTGCAGAGATCTGTTCCAACCGTGCTACGTCCCCAGCCTTTACGCGTTTGCTGGCAATCGCTGCGAGTTGTCCGGCGATCTCTACTTGGTGGCGGAGTGTGACTAAGCTACGGCTTTCACGCATTGCATCAAACCAATCCTTCATCAGGCTGCGGCTTGCTTCATGCCATTGATCGGCATAACTGGCTTTCGCAACATCCATGCCTTTGTCGCCGATAGCGCGATCTTTATCTGCTTTGCCGAACCAGCGCAGCGGTCTTTCTAGGGCAAATTCTTGCTCTTGATAACTGGCTCCGAGTTGTTCACTGCGGCGGTTCAGTCCGAGCTTGGCGGTCCATTCGTAATGACCGGCATTTAGTTTCGCTTTTTGATTGTCGGCCAACCTAATGCCCAAATTGCTGGCGCGTAGCTGTGGCATCATTGAAAAGCTCTTTTTGACCGCGATTTCGGGTGGCAAGACTGACAAGGGATCATCGTTAGCCTGTGCGCTTGTTTGATAGAGACTAAGACCCATGCCCATTACTACGCAGTGATAAAGGATGGTTGTTTTGATTCTGCGCATTAAAATCTCCCGAAATCATTGACTGGCGTCAGCCAATAGGCGACGTCGCTATTCTTAATTTTTGTACTCAGCGCGTTGATTAATTCTTGCAATCGATTTTTTTCGCCAACGACCAAGACCAGCTTGCGCTTACTGCGACCCTGTACTTTTTCAATCGCCGAAACCAATGCGGCGCCTTGTCCCATGCCTTGCGCATCCATAATGGAAAAGCCGCTCGCCCACTGTGGGTTAAGTAATAGAAAATCTGAAATTTCCTCGACCAGACTAAGAGGAATTGCCAGCGTGAGCATGGTATCCATGGTGCTATTTGTAGATATATGTAAATTAGACATGAGGGGCCCCGTCAGTCGCTGGTAATTGGGCATTGATTACATCAGGTTTGGCGATACCGAAACGCTGAAACAAAATTGGTAATAAGATTAAAGTCAGGCTAGTCGCCGACACTAAGCCGCCAATCACGACAATTGCTAAAGGGCGTTGAATTTCAGAGCCTGGGCCAGTGGCTAATAACAGAGGAATCAATCCAAAAGCGGTAATGCTGGCGGTCATCATGACAGGGCGGAATCGGCGCAAAGCACCTTCGGAAACGACTTCCAGTATTGGCACACCGCGCGCGACTAATTGATTGAAATACGTAATCATCACCAAGCCATTAAGCACCGCAATACCCATTAAGGCGATGAAGCCGACTGAAGCTGGAACGGATAAATATTCTCCTGTGATGGCTAGGGCGATGACGCCGCCGAGCATCGCAAAAGGGATGTTCACGAACACCAATATTGATTGGCGCACAGTGCCCAAGGTGGCAAACAGCAGGAAGAAAATCAAGGCCAGTGCAAGCGGCACCACTAAGCTTAGGCGGGCGGCGGCACGTTGTTGATTTTCAAACTGACCGCCCCATGATAAGCGATAGCCTTCCGGTAATTTCACCTGTGCCGCCACTTTAGCTTTGGCTTCATCGACAAAACCCACCAGATCGCGGCCACGCACGTTCGCGCGTACCACCACGACACGGGAAGAATTCTCGCGTTCGATTTTGACTGGACCGTCGACCATCTTCAGCTCGGCGATTTGGCTCAAAGCAACCGAGTTGCCATCACTGATCGGTAAGCGCAGCTGCTGAAATAAATCAGCCGACAGGTGTAAATAAGAACTTCCACGCAGGAGGATAGGAATTCTGCGGGCATCTTCAATCACGATGCCAGTTTGACGACCTTCCACCATGCTGCGTAAGTCATTTTGAATCTGATCGACACTCAAGCCCAGACGGCCAGCGGCTTCCTGATTGATATCAACTTGCAGATATTGCACACCGCTGTTCTTGATGGTTAGTACGTCTTCGCTGCCGTGAATGCTCTCTACGGTTTTGACGATCTTATCCGCCAATTGTCCTAATACTTGATGATTGCTACCATATACTTTGATCGCCAAGTCGCCGCGCACCCCCGATAGCATTTCTGAAGTACGCATTTCAATCGGTTGGGTAAAGCTGAAATTGACACCCTTGAATTCCGCCGTCACCGCACGTAATTGATCGATTAGCGCTTCTTTGTTTTTGCTCTTCCACTCTGCGTGTGGCTTGAGTACGAGGAAGGTGTCGGTTTCGTTTAAGCCCATAGGATCGAGTCCGAGTTCATCTGATCCGACTCGGGCGATTACACTGCGGACATCCGGTACTGCTTCCAGTATGCGTTTCTGTACTTCCATATCGAGGCGAGCGGATTCTTCCAAATTCACCGAAGGCAATTTCTCGATTTGCATAATGATGTCGCCTTCATCTAGGCTAGGCATAAATGACTTTCCAATGAATGGAAATAACGCAGCGGTAATGACCAAAGCGATAGCCGCACCGAGCATAATTTTCTTGGCGTTGCCCAGGGAAAGTATGAGGATTTTTTTGTACCCAGCTTCCAAGCGGCGAACCAGCCATGGTGCTTCAGCGTGGTGTTGCGCCATTAGGAACGACGCTAAGACAGGGATCACCGTGAGGGACAAAAACAATGATGCAGCAATCGCAAAGGTAATTGTCATCGCGACTGGTGCAAATAGTTTCCCTTCTAAGCCTTGTAAAGATAAGAGCGGCAAGAACACAATCATAATGACCACCATGCCAGCGGTAACTGGCACTGCGACTTCGCGCACAGCACGATAGATAATGTGTAATTGCGAAAAATTGGGGCGCTCTTTATCGGCGCTATGCGCTTCGATATTTTCAACCACCACGACCGCAGCATCCACCAACATCCCAATGGCAATCGCCAGACCACCGAGTGACATCAAGTTCGCTGTTAATCCGAACTGATCCATCAACAGGAAAGTACCTAAGGCCGCGAGTGGCAAGATACAGGCGACCACCAGTGCCGAGCGCAAATTACCGAGGAATAGATAGAGCAAAATGACGACCAATATAGTCGCTTCTGCCAATGCTTTGGTCACTGTATTGACCGCACGTTCGACCAGATTGCCGCGATCATAAAAGGCTTTAAGGGTTGTTCCTTGAGGCAGAGATTTTTCTATCAGTTGCAAGCGTTGATTGACTTGTTCTACAACCTTTTGTGCATTGGCACCACGCATCGCTAGGATTAAGCCCTCGACCGCCTCACCTTTGCCATCTTTCGTCACCGTACCATAGCGGGTTAATTGACCGATCTGCACCTTTGCCACATCACCTATTCGTACCGCCAAACCATCACGTTGATGAATCGTAATCGCACGTACATCTTCTATGCTGCGTATGCTGCCATCGCTGCGAACTAACAGCGATTCTTCGCCACTATTTAAGCGACCCGCACCATCATTGCGGTTATTCACCTCGAGCGCTGTTTGTAATTGCTGTAAAGAGACTTTGCGTGCTGCTAGTGCGACTGGATCGGGAATCACTTCAAAACTTTTAACCAGCCCACCCAAGGTATTCACATCGGCGACTCCCGTGATGTTACGCAGCTGCGGACGTATAGTCCAATCGAGCAGGGTGCGTTTCTCCATCAAGGAAAGCGGGCCTTCTATCGTGAACATAAAGATTTCACCCAACGGCGTGGTGACTGGAGCTAGCCCACCCGTGACTGATGAAGGCAAATCTTTGAGTACGCCGTTCAATCGTTCATTCACCTGCTGACGTGCCCAATATACATCGGTGCCATCGGCAAAGTCCAAGGTGATGTCGGCTAGCGCATACTTAGACTGTGAGCGTAAGATGACCTGATGTGGAATGCCGAGCAATTCTTGTTCTATGGGGGCGACGATGCGGGTCTCGACTTCTTCCGGCGTCATGCCCGGTGCCTTCATAATTAGCTTTACCTGCGTACTAGATACATCAGGAAATGCGTCAATCGGCAAATGTTGAAAAGCCTGAAATCCGGCGCCGATGAACACCACGGTGACTACTAGCACTAATAAGCGCTGTGCTAGTGAAAAAGCAATCAGACGCGCTAACATTATTTCTTCCCATTCGTGTTAGTGGCGCTTGCGGAGGCAGCGACAACCGCCTTCGCAGGTGCTTCGGTATCAGCGCCCAAGCCTAACCATGCGCCTTTTAAAACGGTAATACCTTGCGTGGCGATCTGAGGATTCGTACCGAATTTTCCGGTCAGCCAAATCTTATTTGGTGGCCCGGCCACCACTTGTACGTCGATAACTTCGAAGCCTAGTGCATTCTTCACAAAGACATAATGTCGATCGCCACTACGCACCAAGGCGGATGCCGGTACACCATAACTGTTTTTAATGACCTGATGGCCAACGTGGCTAGCTTCGATAAATTGATTCAGGCGCAGACAAGAACTTTGTTTGCTGTCACGAACTTCCTGGGCACGTATCAATACGCTTTGATTGCTGGTATCCATTTGCGGAGAAATTGCCATTACTTTCGCGGTTCCACAGTCTTTGATCTGCAACAGATCGCCTGTGCGAATCTGATTTGATTGGCTACGCGATGCTTGAAATTCTATCCAGAATGGTGCATCACCCGCGATTTTGGCAATCGGCATACCCGCTTCAATTCTTTGACCTAATTGCACTTGTAGATCGAGTACTATGCCTTTACTTTTGGCAGAAATTGTAGTGGTTGCGGATAGGGCTTTGGTCTTTAAACTCTGTTTGATTGCGGCATCACTGAGACCAGCAGCACGCAGGCTTTGATAGCGTTCACTGGCGGCGACTTCGGCTTGCAAGGCGAGCGCACGGCTTTCTTGTAATCGACTTTGCGCGATGATACCTTCTTTGAACAAGGCTTCATCCCGCTGGATTTTTTCCTGACTTAAATGTGCTTGGATAGCCAGTTGCAAATATTCTCTTTGCATCTCTAACAATGCGGGACTGTGAATTGTCACTATCGGGTTCCCCGCCTGTACTTGTTGTAGTGGATTGACATGCACGTTCTGTACGATGCCTGCCACGGTGGCACTGAGTAAATAGCTTGCCGAACTGGCAGCCACGACGGTGCCAGAAAGCCGCATTCCTTTATCCGTCTGCGGGCTTTTGACGTTGGCAATGCTGGTGCTCACAACGGCATCACCCGCTAGCAAAGCAGCTTCGATCTTCACGCCAGCGCGGTTCATTTGTTGAGGATTGATGTTAATCTGAGTGGGATTATTCTGGAAGGCTTGACTAGCTCCCGAAAAAACGAGGTTGCTAATAGTCAGGGCAAGCAAGAGTCGCTTGAGTGGCGTCGAAGGGCGAAGTATGGTTTGCATAATGGCCTAAAAAATAGGAAAAGATGTCGCAATCAGCGAGGAACAATTTATTCTAACTTCAGGTTCTTAAGAAGTCCTTAACAAGTCTTAGGGATAATCGCATTACACCATCGCGACACACTATAGTTAACCACAAACAATTTTCTGCAGAAGGGAATAATGTGCGAATTTTATTGATCGAAGATGATCCACAATTAGGGCGAGCAACGCAATTGGGCTTAGATCAGGCTGGTTATGCGGTTGACTGGGTACAATCAGCGGAAGCTGCCGAAACGTCTATTAAAATGCATCACTATCAATGCCTGTTATTAGATTTGGGTTTGCCAGGACAAGATGGCATGAGTTTGTTGAAAAAATGTCGCGCCGCTGGTTTTGAAGAACCTATTTTGATACTGACTGCGCGTGATCAGGTGCCCGATCGTGTAATGGGTTTGGATAGTGGTGCTGATGACTTCATCGTCAAGCCTTATGATCTGGATGAACTGGCGGCGCGGATACGTTCAGTGCGGCGACGTTTGGCAGGTCGTAGTCGAGAAATTCTGTCGCATAAAGGAATCGAACTTGATACCGCAGCACGGCAAGTGCGATTGCACGGAGACTTAGTTAGTCTGACTACACGCGAATTTAATATTTTGCAGATTTTGTTTGAACACTTGGGACAAATTATGACGCGTGACCAACTTGAGCAAGCTTTGTATAGCTGGGGCGATGAGATTGAAAGTAATACGATACAAGTTCACATTCACCATCTACGCAAAAAATTAGGCAAAGAATTAATCCGGACCATGCACGCGGTTGGCTATGTGATTGATAAAGAATAAGTCGGACGTATGAAAAAAATCAATGTTAAAGATCATCAGGGTTGGTCCTTACGTCGTTCTATCCTCGCGATAGTTTTGGCAATCACCTTATCAATCTGGGGATTTAGCGGCGTCGTCGTGTATATCGAAGCGGATCAGGAAAGTCAGGAGTTATTTGATCAGTCGCTGGCCGAAACCGCCCACTTATTATTGACCCTCGCAGATCACGAAGCTGAAGAGCGTTTGACCTCGGCCGCCAATACCTTAACCGAAGCGAATGTCGAAAAACATAGCCAATACCTATTGCTCCAAATCTGGGACAGGCAGCAGCGTCTCCTGTATCGAAATAATGCGGCACCGGATCAGCCGCTTGCGCAACAAAGCACGAGTGGATTTGGCTGGACCCAGATCGACGGGAAAAGTTGGCGTACCTATTCGATCTGGAATGCACCGCAGCGCCTGCAAATCCAGATCGCCGAACCCATTAGTCATCGTAAGGACATCAGTGGCCGCTTTGCTTACAAATTACTGTTCTTTGCCTTAGTTGTATTACCACTGATGACGGGTGCCTTATGGTGGTCAATTAATCGTTTGTTCCGCACTTTGCAGCATTCTGCTGATCAGGTCAGTTTGCGTACACCTAGTGATTTAGAAAAAGTCGATCTGGCGGGGGCGCCGCTGGAATTACACTCCCTACTGAGCGCGCTGAATCAATTGTTTGAGCGTGTCAGTCATGCGATGGAACAGGAACAACGCTTTACTGCGAACGCCTCACATGAATTGCGCACACCGTTGGCCGCTATCAAAGCCAATTTACAAGTGATACAAAGAGCCAGAAATGAAGCCGAACGTCAAGAAGCGGCGGATGGTTTGCTGATCAGCGTGGATAGAGCAACCCGGCTGGTTGAGCAATTGATGACCCTATCGCGCTTAGATCCGCAAGCAAAGCGCGATCCTGATCTCAGTCATACGGATTTGCAAGAATTTATCTTGACCCAACAACAGGAATGGCAAAGAGCGGCTGAAAAACTGCATTTGCAACTAGGCTTCGATTTGCAACCTGCGACGTGCCTGATTAATCGTGGCAGTTTGCAAATCCTCTTGCGTAATTTATTCGATAATGCATTGCGCTATACACCGTCTGGTGGATCGATCACCATTGCTTGCGGTATGCATGAGCATCAAGCATTTCTGAGTGTGAATGATACTGGTCCCGGAATTCCGGTGGATATGCGGGAAAAAGTATTTGAGCGATTCTTCCGCTTGCCCGGAGCGACTGCATCGGGTAGTGGTCTTGGTCTGTCGATTGTGAATAGCATCGCCGCAAGCCATCGTGCTCAAGTCTTATTGGAAGACGGCGATCACGGGCAGGGTCTGAAGGTAAGCGTGTTGTTCCAAGTTACTGAATAGTCTTTTGAGAAGTATTCTCCGCAAGCTATTGGCGTTCACTGATTTTTAAATTGTGGGAACTCTGCTGGGCTGCGCTAGTCTATCAAAGTTGCTTTGCCATTCTTTCTTCGTTGTTTCTCCTTATTTGTTTCACTTCACAGGATCTTGATATGTTATCAATCGCATGGAAGCCCCCGTATTCGCTTGCCGCTGTTGTGCTCGCAGCCAGCCCCGTATTTGCTTTTGCACAAGCCGGTAGCGCTCAACATTTGACACCAGAACAAAAACAACTGCGTTCGATTTATCAAGAACTGGTCGAAATTAACACCACCAATTCTGTTGGTAGTTGTACCAATGCGGCGAAAGCGATGGCGGCGCGTCTGAAAAAAGCCGGCTATAGCGATGCGGATATGCAAATCGTTGTGCCGCCGGGCGATGCCAGAAAAGGTAATTTGGTCGCCCGCCTGAAAGCCACGGACCAAGCCGCTGATAAAGATGCTGGTAAAAAGCCTTTGCTTTTATTGGCACATATCGATGTGGTAGAAGCTAAACGTGAAGACTGGATTCGTGATCCGTTTAAGCTAGTCGAAGAAAATGGTTTTTTCTATGCGCGCGGTGCTTCTGACGATAAAGCGATGGCGGCAGTGTTTGTAGCAAATATGATTCGCTACAAGCAAGAAAAATTAAAGTCCAAACGTGACTTGATTTTGGCTTTGACCTGCGATGAAGAATTGGTGCCAGCGAAATTCAATGGGGTCGAATATCTGTTGAAAAATCACCGCAATCTGATTGAGGCCGAGCTTGCTTTAAACGAGGGGGGCGGTGGTAGCCTAGATAAAAATGGCAAGCCTGTGCGCCATGGCATTCAGGCTGGTGAGAAAATTTTCCAGAGCTATAGTTTAGAAGTGACGAATACGGGCGGCCATAGTTCAGTGCCACGCAAAGACAATGCGATTTATCACTTGGCAGATGGCTTGTCGCGGCTCGGTAAATTTGATTTTCCTTTCCGCTTGACGCCGACCACACGTGGTTTTTTTGAAACCATGTCCACATTGGAAAGTGGGCAGTTGGCGGCCGATATGAAAGCCATCTTGCGTGAACCAGTCGACACCGAAGCAGTAGCGCGTTTAAGTGCCAACACGCCGTTCTATAACGCCAGCTTGCGTACAACATGCGTCGCGACGATGGTGAATGCTGGACATGCTGCGAATGCCTTGCCACAACGAGCTCAAGCGAATGTGAATTGTCGTATTCTTCCAGGTGAGACGGTAGAACAAACACAGGCCATGATTAATACGGTGTTAGCTGATAGCGCCATCAAAGTGACACCAGTTGGCGTCGCGACGGCGTCGCCAGCACAGCCTTTGCATCCTGAATTGATGAAGGCGGTGACGGATTTAACTAATCAGATGTGGCCAGGAATTCCGGTTGTACCGACGATGTCACCCGGCGGTACAGATGGACGCTTCCTCAACAATGCAGGGATTTGGACTTATGGTGTGAGCGGTATGTTTCATTATCCAGAAGGTTCGAATGCGCATGGCTTGAACGAGAGTTTGCCGGTGAAGTCTTTGTATGAGGGACAGCAATTTTTATATGAACTCGCCAAGCGTTTGGCGCAATAAGGCTTTGCGCAAGAATTCTTAGGAATTAGTACGTAGCTCCCTTCTCCCGCATGCGGGAGAAGGCATGGTGATGAGGGACTTTCAGATAGATAGACAAGTCGAGTGGGCGCAAGAACTTCAGCTTAACAAGCGCAGATAATCAGCGATTTTCTTGTCTTCTGTTGCCTGCACAGTAGTGAAATTAATCATCGATCTGGCAGTAAAATACTAAAACAAGTCAACTCATTTTCTGAGTTCACCGTAATCTGACCGCGATGTCCATCCACAATGGCTTTAACAATCGCTAAGCCCAATCCAAAACCTTCACCATCGCTATGTTGACGTGCATGGTCGGCACGATAGAAGCGTTCAAATAAACGCGGTAAATGCTGTGACGGGATACTCGGCCCGGGATTGCAAATCTTGATTTCGCAGTGTTGTTGAAGTTGCGTAAGCTGTACTTGTATGCGCGCGCCATGCGCCGTATAACGTAGCGCATTCGATAAAATATTACTCAATGCACGACGCAGCATGAGCCGATCTGCAGGAATGATATAGGTCGTATCGCTAGATTGGATTAGTTCTAAACGTATCTGCTTTTCCTCTGCCAGCGCCTCATAAAATTCAAACAAATCCTTGACCTCTCGCGTTAAATCGACAGGCTCTACTTTGACAAGACTCAGGCCATTTTCCGCTTTTGCTAACAAAAGCATGTCGGCAATCATGCTGGCTAAGCGACTATATTCTTCTGCATTTGATTCCAGAATTTCACGGTAGCTGTTTGCATTACGTGCCTGCGATAAAGACACCTGAGTTTGCGTCATGAGATTGCTGATAGGTGTGCGTAGTTCATGCGCTAGATCAGAAGAAAAATCGGAGAGTCGTTGAAAGGCTTCTTCCAGTCTCGCCAGCATCTGATTCAAACTCGTCGCTAATTCAGCCAACTCCGGTGGTACGGCATCGAGTGATAAGCGGTGATCCAATTTGCTTGCAGTGATACTGGCAGCACGCTCGCGCATCAGATTGAGAGGTCGCAACCCACGCCTCGCTGCTAACCATGCTAGGACACTCGTCAACAGGGCTGCAACGAAGACAAACAACCATAGCGTTTTGCGAAAACTTGCCATGAACGCCTGGTGATGCGCAATGTCGGTTGCAATTGCAACGGTGATGGGACCATAGCTTGGATTTTTGGTGGCGAATACGGCAATTAAACCGCGATAGTGTTCGCCCTTTGCTTCCCACGAGAATAGGGCCGGAGAGCTTTTTTGCGTACCCGTTAGGGATGTTTTTCGTGCGATTTGCTGTGGGTATTGGATTTGTTCTGCCGGAAACTCAATCGCTTCCGAAGCGAGCAATACTTGTTGGCGATTATCCAAAATGGTGATGGCTAAATCGTGATGGCCGACTAAGGCATCTCCGAGCTGATCGGCAAGTTTGGCGACATCTTGCTCTGTATTGACGCGTTCAATAATGTGCTGTGCCAATTCCAGTTTGCCACTTAATGCATGATGATCTTGCTCTTCAAAATGGGTTTCTATTGACGCGCCAATTAACCAACCCAAGCTGAGTAATACCAGACAGGATAAACAGGTAAAAAAGATGGTTAATCGTGCGGTTAATGAGAGCTGTTGGATCATACCGATTTCACTTCTTTCGGGTCTTTGACTTCTAACATATAGCCCATACCGCGTAAGGTGTGAATTAATTTTGGTTCAAAATGATCATCAATCTTGCTGCGCAATCTGCGCATCGCTACCTCAATCACATTGGTGTCGCTATCAAAATTCATATCCCAGACTTGTGACGCTATGAGGGCACGGCTCAAGACCTCGCCCTGACGTCGCATGAATAATTCGAGTAAGGAAAATTCTTTCGCAGTCAATTCTATGCGCTGACCATGGCGTGTGACACGATGTTTCAGAAGGTCTAATTCCAGATCAGCGATTTTCAGCACACTTGCTTCTATCTGATGTCTACCACGTCGTAGCAAAGTTCTGACCCGGGCGACCAATTCCGAAAACGCGAACGGTTTGACCAGATAGTCATCAGCGCCAAGTTCCAAACCTTTGACCCTATCTTCTACCTGATCTTTCGCGGTTAAAAACAGTACTGGCATTTGCAAGCCTTGCTGCCGCAAAGCATCGAGTACTTGCCAGCCACTTAGTTCGGGCAACATGACGTCTAAGATGATCAAATCGTAGTCGCCCGATTTTCCCCAATGCAGGCCGTCTAAGCCATTGCGTGCTAAATCGACCATAAAGCCAAATTCGGTCAAACCTTGTTTCAGGTAATCACCGGTTTTTTGTTCATCTTCGACTATCAAAATTTTCATTGCAAATTGGTTAGCGTGGCGTGGTGGAAGAGGAGTTCGTCTGATTGCATCAATTTTACCCGCGAAAGCCGGTGAAACAGCATCTGTCGCCTGCAATCAGGACCTAGATTACAGATTTGTAATCTGGCAGTCAGCAAACTGACGCCCTGTCACAGCGATAATTCTGTCCTGATAAGTTTTGTATAGCGCAGTAACCCGTATGACAGTAACGAGGAGTGAGTTTTGAAGTCTTTGTTTATCCTGATGGCTTTCTTGTTGAGCCTGCTTCGCTTGAATCTCGTCTATGCCCATGGCAATGATGATCATGAGCATGCTGCGCCTGCTGCCACGGTGGTACAGGTCGCACCGCGTGCCAGTGCGCAAACGGAAGATTTTGAATTGGTCGCCGTCTTACAAGGCCGTTCCCTGATTATTTATCTTGATCGATTTGCGGATAATGAATTGGTCGCTGGTGCCCTAATAGAAGTGGAGAGCGGTAATCTCCTCAAAGCAATCGCAAAGCAAACTGCACCTGGCGTGTATGTACTCGAGTTAGCCAAAGGGGTATTCGAGAAAGCGGGGAAATATCCCTTGTCTATCAGTGTGCAAGCTGGTGACTTGGGGGATGTGATGACCGCTAGTTTAGACATCCCAGACCTCAGCGAGGAATCACATACGCACCCCGATGAGAGCGGATCTTGGCGCTGGCCAGCGCTCGCTGGAGCATTGTTAATACTGGCTTTGCTAGGATGGGCAATCACGCGTTTTATACGCAAATCTCGTGCTGTTGGAGAATTCAAATGATGCGTCTATCAAAGCTCTCACCTACTTGGCATCGCAGCTTGTTTGCTTGGGCGATAGGCGGTTTAGTGGCGATGATGCCGCTAATTGTTATGAACACCGTACAGGCGCATGGCGATGAAGATCACAGCAAAAAAGATGGCAAGCCAGTCAAGCCCGTGGCCGTCACAAAATCGAATTTGTTAGATGCCACCGCGCCGCAGCGCTTATCGGATGGCAGCTTATTTGTGCCTAAAATTGTACAGAGGCAATTGGGTTTGCGTACGCTATTAAGTGTGCAAGACGAATTACCGCATACGATAGAACTCAACGGTAAGATCATCGCAGACCCGAATGCCGGCGGACGCGTGCAGGCGAGTCAGCCCGGTCGCGTCGAGGCAGCGGCAGCCGGTTTGCCAAATCTTGGACAACGTGTCAACAAAGGCCAAGTGCTGGCGTATCTGCGCCCCGTGATGAGTAGTTTAGATCGCGGTAATAGTCAGTCTATCTTGGCCGATATCGATGCCCAACTGTCGATTGCTGAACGCAAAGTGCAACGCTATGAACAACTTGCCGAAGCTTTACCGAAAGCCACCGTCGAAGCGGCGCGTTTTGATTACGAAGCATTGAGGAAACGTAAGGTCGCCGTTGAAGCAAGTTTGTTCAAAACGGAAGCATTGCTGGCACCAGTCTCGGGCATTATCAGTGTCGCCAATGCAGTAGCTGGTCAAGTTGTTGATGCCAAAGAAACCTTGTTTGAAATTATTGACCCAACTCGCCTGATGGTGGAAGCGCTGGCTTATGATCCTGTGATCACGAGCGATATCGCACGCGCCAGTGCAAGTTGGCGCGTTAATCAGGCGCAGGCCAAAGAGCTTAAGGCGGCGAGCTTGCAGCTTAGTTTTCTTGGTGGTGGTCAACAAATGCGTGAGCAAGCGATTCCTTTATTGTTCCGTGTGACAGGCAAATCTGAGGCCGCCGCAGTGGGGCAAACTGTTAAGGTGATGCTGCAAACCAAGCGACTGGTCGCTGGTGTGGCGGTGCCCAATTCCGCCTTGATTAAGTTAAGTGGCGGTGGGTCAGTGGTCTGGGTGCATACTGACGCCGAGCGCTTTGTGCAACGACAAGTTCAAGCGCAAAGTCTCGATGCAGAGCAGGTCGTGATCACTTCTGGTCTGAAAGAAGATGAGCGTGTGGTGATTGCCGGTGCGAGTTTGCTCGCACAGGTGAAGTAAGGTAGGCGGCATGTTTCAATTCATCATTCATACCAGCCTGCGCCAGCGCCTAATCGTACTCGCAGCCTCGTTGTTATTGCTTGTCTACGGCTTAATCAGCATGCGTCAGATGCCGGTCGATGTGTTTCCCGATCTGAATAAACCGACGGTGACTTTGATGACTGAAGCGGGCGGTATGGCACCCGAAGAAGTCGAACAGTTAGTGAGTTTCCCTATCGAATCGAGCATGAACGGCATGCCCGGTGTGACGCGTGTGCGTTCGGTGTCGGGTATAGGCTTGTCGATTATCTATGTGGAATTTGATTGGGGCACCGACATCTATCGCAATCGCCAGCAGATCGCCGAACGTTTGAGTTTGGTGCGCGAACAATTACCCGCTGGTGTGACGCCGCAGATGGGGCCGATTTCTTCCATCATGGGTGAAATTCTGCTGATTGCTTTGCCAGTGAATGAAGATAAAAGTGATGGTAAGAGTGATGCGAAAGAAGCACTCACCAGCCCCGCCATGCGAGTACGCGAATATGCTGATTGGGTGATGCGTCCGCGTCTCTTGAATATTCCCGGGGTGGCGCAAGTCACCCCTATCGGTGGTGAAGTGCGTCAATATCGGGTCGAAATCAAACCCGCACAATTACAGGCTTTAGGTATTCCACTCGATCAAGTCGAAGCGGCATTAAAAGATTTTGGTGCGAATACCAGTGGTGGTTTTACCGAAGCAAACGGGCGTGAATATTTAATCCGCCAGATTGGTCGCACTAGCCGCATCGAAGATTTGCAGAACATCGTTGTCACCCTCAAGCAAGGGCAGGCGATTTTGCTCAAGCAAGTGGCGAATGTGACGATCGCTGCTGCCTTCAAACGCGGTGATGGCGGCTATAAGGGCAAACCAGCAGTGATTTTATCCGTACAAAAACAGCCGACTGCTGATAGCGTGAAACTCACCCGTGAAGTCGAACGCGCCATAGCAGAACTCAGTAAGAACTTACCACAAGGGGTGGAGCAACCGCAGTTCTTATTCCGGCAAGCGGACTTTATCCAAAATTCTTTGGATAACGTGAAAGATGCTTTGCGTGATGGTGCCATCATGGTCGCCGTCTTGTTGTTTCTATTTCTGTTGAATTTACGGACTACGGTTATTTCGTTGGTCGCAATCCCACTCTCTCTGTTGGCGACCGTGCTGGTGTTCCGTTATTTAGATTTATCAATCAATACCATGACTTTAGGTGGACTCGCGATTGCCATTGGTGAGTTGGTTGATGACGCGGTAGTTGATGTGGAAAACGTCTTGCGTCGTCTGAAGGAAAATAGCCTGCTGGCACAACCATTATCGACATTGCAAGTGATCGCTACTGCATCGAGCGAAGTCCGTAGCGGCATTGTGTATGCAACCGTGATTGTAGTGCTGGTTTTCGTACCGTTGTTTGCTTTGCCGGGCATAGAAGGCAGCTTATTCACACCCTTAGGGATTGCTTATGTAGTGTCGATTTTGGCGAGTATGGCAGTGGCCATGACGGTGACGCCAGTTTTATGCTATTTCTTACTGCCTAAGATGAAGCAACTCGGGCATGGCGATAGTCCATTGGTGCAATGGCTAAAGAAATGGGATACACGTTTGCTGAACTGGTCGTTTCAACATGCGCGCAGTTTGTTCGCGGTAGCGTTGATCGCCGTGCTCGTCGCCGTGGTCGCGATACCTTTCTTCCCACGAGCCTTTTTGCCCGCGTTTAACGAAGGCACATTGACCGTAAATTTGGTACTTAATCCCGGTACTTCTTTGCAAGAATCGAATCGCCTAGGTAGTTTGGCGGAAGAATTGATACTCGCTGTGCCGGAGGTCACGCAGATAGGACGCCGCACGGGACGGGCTGAATTGGATGAGCATGCGGAAGGCGTACATTACACCGAGATGGATGTGGATTTGAAAAAATCGAAACGTTCCCGCGATGAGATTATTCAAGACATTCGTGATCGCCTAAAAGTCTTGCCCGCGAATAGTAATGTCGGGCAACCGATTTCTCATCGTCTAGATCATTTGTTGTCGGGTGTGCGTGCGCAGATTGCTTTGAAAGTGGTCGGCGATGATCTCGATACTCTGCGCAATATCGCGAACGATTTACGCGAACGCCTAAGCCGAGTGCCCGGCTTGACCGATTTGCAAATCGAAAAGCAAGTCTTGATCCCGCAAATTAAGATTCATATTGATTACGAACAGACTAGCCGTTACGGCATCGCTCCCGGTGTATTGTTACGCAGCCTGCAACAGCAGATCGAAGGTGAAAAGATCACTCAGGTGATAGAAGGCAACCGACGTTTTGATTTGTTATTACGCCTGCCAGAACAAGGGCGTGATCTGCAGCAATTACAGCAGTTGTTGATACAGACCCCACGTGGACATGTGCCTTTGATGCAATTGGCGAAAGTGGAAGAAAGCGATGGTCCGAATCAAATCAATCGTGAGAACTCAAGACGCCGTATAGTGTTATCGGCAAATACCGATGGGCGTGATATGGGAAAAGTCATACAAGACATTCGAGCTGAGCTCGCTGCGAAAACTTTACCTGTTGGTTATTCGACTTCGTTAGAAGGGCAGTTTCAGGCACAAGAGCAAGCGTCTCGTTTGATTGCTTTGCTATCCTTAGTCTCTTTATCGTTGATGTTCTTGGTCTTGTATAGCCGTTATCGTTCGCTTGCTTTGACGATGATCATTATGGGCAACATCCCACTGGCTTTAGTTGGTAGTGTCGTGGCATTATGGTTGTCAGGACAAACCTTGTCAGTCGCTGCGCTGGTCGGTTTTATTACCTTGGCGGGCATCTCGACAAGGAATGGTATTTTGAAAATCAGTCATTACATCAATTTGTGCTTATTTGAAGGCGAGCGCTTTGGCAAGCCCATGATTATCCGAGGTTCGTTGGAACGCTTAACTCCGGTATTGATGACCGCACTGGTTGCAGCATTCGCCTTGGTACCTTTATTGATTTCTGCAGATGCGCCGGGCAAAGAAATTTTGCATCCGGTCGCGGTGGTGATTTTTGGTGGCTTGATTAGTTCGACTTTACTCGATACGGTGCTAACACCCTTAATGTTTTGGCGCTGGGGCGAGCGGCCTCTCTTAAAATTGTTAGCTGCAAAACAAAGCAGCCAAGGACAAGAAATATTTTAAGTTGTCGTAGCGAATTTTGACAAAGGTTTTGTTTTTTTAGAGTTTTTTTTAGGAGGAAAATTGTATGAGTTTGCGTCAATTTGCGAATAAATCCGCAGTGGGAATTTTCGTTGCTTTGCTAGGCTTGGGTTTGAGTTTGAGTGTAGGAAGTGCCTATGCACATGATGATAAATATTTTGACTCCATCAAATCACCGAATGGCGGTCAAACGCGCATGGCCGGTGTCTATCATTTTGAATTGGTGTTGGTACAAGATAGTAAAACCGCGAAAGAAAATACCGTCACTGTGTATGTGACTGACCATGCCAGCAAAGCCTTATCTACCAAAGGCGCAAGTGCGACTTTGACCTTAGTACAAGGTGCAAATAAAGCGACAGTGAACTTACAGCCAGAAGGTGAAAATCGTTTGGTCGGCAAAGCGATTTATGCATCGACCGCCAATTTGAAGGGAGCGTTAACCGTGACGATGGCAGGAAAGCCAGCGGAGCAGGCGCGTTTCACACCTTTCGCGATGGTGAAAAAATCTACGGCAAAACCGACCAAGCAAGAAGCGGAGCATAGCCATGAACACCAGCACTAAGATTTTTCCTACTATACGAAAGCAGGTGCGTCTCGCTATTGGCCTAGCGGTGAGTATGTTTGCTATTACTTTCAGTCAACAGGCAGCAGCGGGTTTGGTGGATTTGAAATGGAATGAACAAGGACAGTTTCAACATAGCGCGGAAATCAAAGCTGGTGGTTTTTTAGAAGTTTGTGGAAAACTACCGGCCGGATTAAAAATTGATTGGCAATACAAGAGCCAACAAGCTTTGGATTTTAATATTCATTACCACGAAGGAAAAAAGCTCAGTGTGCCAGTCAAGCATCAAGCCAAGCAAGCAGTGGCTGAACAATTTGAAGTTAAAGTCGCCCAGGATTATTGCTGGATGTGGTCGAATAAAACCAAAGAGGCAGCAACTGTCGATTTGAGTTTGCAACAGGTGGCGAAATAAGTAGTCGCTTTAGGTGCAGCTGGAGCGGTCAGAATTAGCATCGGTAATCTCCATGGCTAGCGTCAAAAATGCAAAATATCCGCGATAATGCGTTTATTATTTTTGATGCTCTTCTTTTTCATGAGGCTGATTGATGAAGAACCAAGTAGTTATGCCGACGATACCCACTACACCAGCGCAGCAAACCACAATAAAATCAACTAAGCGATTTCACATAGCGGATGCAATACCAGCCCACAGCCGGAAGTTGATTGGCTCGCTCAGCTTGATGACGTTAGCGCTGGCCATTCCCTGCAATTCGCAGGCGCGGGAGGCTCCGGCCCAACCCGTTAAAAGTGCAAGTGCCAGCACAAAAAAAGATGCCAAGCCGATTAGTAGCTACCCACATGCCAACGAAAATATAGGCACAGTCCATCAAATTTATGATGGGGTTTTATCGCCCACGATGGCGGTCAATACTTTTCGTAATATTGATCGTTTGTTTCCTGTGAATCGGGTTGCGAAGTCGAACAAGCCTTATCCCTTACCACTGGCAAGCAAGCCGCTAAGTAGTTTGACTTTTGTTGATCGTGGTCGCCAGTTTTCGCTGGAACAATATCTGGAACTCAATCAGATCGCAGGTCTCTTAATTATCAAGGATAGCAAAATCCAGTCTGAGCGCTATCGTTATGGGAACACCGAAAAAACGCGCTGGATGTCGATGTCGATTGCCAAGTCAATCACCTCGACCTTGTTCGGCGCTGCGCTCAAGCAGGGTAAGATCAGTAGTTTAAGCGATCCGGTGTTGAAGTATTTGCCTACATTAAAGGGCAGTGCATACCAAGAGGCCACAGTACGTGATGTCTTGATGATGAGTTCTGGTGTGCGATGGAGCGAGGCTTATTCTGATCCGCGCTCAGATCGTCGCAGATTATTGGAAGCGCAGATTAGTCAGGTACCTGGTCGCGCAATGCAGGTGATGGCGAGCCTACCGCAACAAGCTGCCCCGGGTACCCGCTTTAACTACAACACAGGTGAAACGCAGGTGGCCGCACAGGTTTTACGCAATGCTTTGGGACAGTCTTTATCCAGCTATTTATCCGACCGAATTTGGACAAAATTTGGGATGGAAGCCGATGCCTCTTGGTGGTTAGATTCGCCTAATGGGGTAGAGATAGGTGGCAGCGGTTTTAGTGCTTGCTTGCGCGATTATGGTCGTCTAGGTCTGTTCATGTTGGCCGGAGGATTGGCGAACAAGGAGATGATCTTGCCTGTCGCTTGGAGCTATGAAGCAACGACGCCTAAGGCATTGCGTAACGGTAGTCTAATTCCGTACGGCTATTTGTGGTGGCCTGTCACTTCCCGTGTAGGGCTACAAGACGCGGCGTACACCGCGGTCGGGATACACGGCCAATATTTATACATCAATCCGCGTCAGAATCTGGTGATTGTGGTGTGGGGCGCTCAACCGCAACCGACCGGTGCAGCCGTAATCGACGATCAAACATTTTTTGCTGCTGTCAGCGCTGAATTAGCGACAAAATAAATTTCTTCACTTTCACCACAAATTCGTGCCTGTTTTTCTTCTATTTCGGCCAGTAAGAGTTTGGCTCGCACCTGTTGCGCAGGCGTTGCCTCACGGATGACATCTTCCAATAGCAAGCAAGCGCCTTCGCTGTCGGCAATCTCACGATAGGCAAGTGCCAATTGCAAGCGCACTTCATTCGTAGCGAATAGCGTTTCTTCGTCAACGATTTCTGGTTCCAGTTGGGTGTTTGCACCTGAATCTACCGCAGCGTTGGAGGCCGACAAGGCGGTTTGATTTTCTGCGGCGAGCGCAGTTGGTGTTGTGTATTCTGGTTCTGCTTCTGCTTGCGGCGTCACCGGTACGGGCATGGGATCTGCTTTAACAGGTATCTCTACTACCGGCAGAACACTTGGAGCCTTCGCTACTTGAACCGCTTTCAGTTCAGTCTTTTCTGCTGCTGGTGTAGCGATTTTACTAGGCTGGGTTTGCTGAGTGGTTGGCACAGCTTGAAACAAAAAGTCCGCAAGCCCTTGGCGTTTGAGTTGTTGTATATGGCGCGGGCGATCTGGGCGTTGTGCAAGAATGAGCAGGCTTTCCAATTGTTCAAAAATAGGTAGATCAAATCCTTCCCGTGGACTCATACGAGAATTGTTGAGCAAACGTTCGAGATAAACCACTACTTCGTCACTAGGCCACAGTTTTGTAATTTTTTGCACTACGTGTGGATAGTCGCTTAATTGTTTTCTCTCCGAACCTGCGGTAGTTTGCCAGTCATGCAGTTTGACGTTAAAGAATTTCTTAATCTCCTTGCTGATCGCCTCGAAACCGTGCTGGTCCTTATTTTTCAAAAAGCCTTCCAGCATCTCTAACCAAGGACGAGGAGATTCAGGCTTATTCGCGGCTGCCATCGCTTCTTCATAGCGTGGGTCGCCGGGCTTATAGACATTTAACCACGCGTCAAAAAAGCCACGTATGTCAGAAAACTCGTCTCTGTGTGTACCAGTGTTCGGATTGTTCGTTTTTCGAAATTGGCTGTTGGCGGGAGTGACGGGCTGTTCCGTTTCGCCACCGGTGACATGAAACGAAGAAACATTGCTGACGGTACTCAGTTGGGAGGTATCGATAAAGGATAAAGAAAATAACGAGTCCTGAAAATGCTTCAATGAGGTTGTGAGGGAGTCTATTCCATGTTGAAATTTATGTTGTACATGTAAGCGCCAAAATGACCATAAGGAAATTAGCATCATTAGGACCAAAAAACCGATCAGACATTGCGTCCAAAAAACGCGTTGCGATTGTGCTTCCAGATATTGAATTTTTTCTTGATTGATGCGGGTATTTTCTGCCAACAATGTGCGCAACTCTTGTTGCAGCATTTTATGTTGTAACGACGTTTTATTCGCGCTGCTACTTTGTGCTGGGATTGACAAAGGCAGGACAGGATTATCGTTCGCCTCACTCTTTGCTTGTGCTTGTGCACTTACGTTGATACTGATGCCTATGCTCAAGCTAACCAGCAATGTAGTAATCGAAAGCAATAGTTTGCGAGAGACTAAGGTAGTGATCGTCATAGCACGATTAATCCAAAAAGAAGTGTTTGGATTTTAAGTTAGATTGTTTGATAAGTCGGATATATCAGGGCAAGTTTGCGTAAATAACACACTATCGGTGTCGGTTCCGTTGAAGCACGGAAATAAGCGTGCTTTGCGGTAATATTTGTTGCTTATTGGAAGCGAAATATGACTTAATACCCAGCGGCGATGCAACTGATGTGAGCCTTCAAACATCGCCGCAGAATTAGATAAACGAAGGATAGACAAAATGAAGTATCAAGGAAGTTGCCATTGCGGCGCCGTGCAATTTGAAGTCGAAGCAGCGGACGAAGTTGAGGTTGAAGATTGCAATTGTTCAATTTGTAGGATGACCGGGTTTTTGCATTTGATCGTGCCGATGCGGGCATTTCGATTATTGTCTGGTGCCGAACAACTGATGGTGTATCGATTTAATACCGGTGTCGCCGAACACAAATTTTGTAAAATATGTGGAATCAAACCATTCTATGTACCGCGCTCCAATCCAGACGGTATGGACGTTAATTTGCGTTGCTTGAAAACGCAGCCTCGGGTTGTCAAAATTGTGGGTTTTGACGGACAAAACTGGGAGCAACATGCGGCGGACTTGGCGCATAAAACTTTATAAATTTTTCAATGAATTTTTAATTAACTTCAATTAAGTAAGGTTTCTTATAGGTCTACTATGTTCAAAAAAATCTCATCAGTCTTTGTTGCTTTTGCCGCTTTTCCTGTAATGTCGGTCATCGTCAGTGCAGCGAGTGCCGCGGATATTAGTATCTTATTGAAACCAGAACGCGTATTTGACGGCCAGCAAATGCATACTGATTGGGTCGTGCTGGTGAAAAATAATAAGATCGTTGAAGCCGGTGCTATGCGCTTCAAATTGGCTGCGGATACTCAGATTATTGAGCTCAAAGGCATGACCTTGCTGCCAGGATTAATTGAAGGGCACTCGCATCTACTGCTGCATCCTTACAATGAAGTGAGCTGGGATGATCAAGTCTTGAAAGAAAGCCGCGCAGAGCGCGTGTTACGCGCCTCGAATCATGCAAAAGCGACTCTGGCTGCGGGCTTTACCACCGTCCGTGACTTAGGGACGGAAGGTGCTGAATATGATGATGTCGGTTTAAAACGGGCGATAGAGAAGGGCGTGATTCCTGGGCCACGTATGATCATCGCAACCAAGGCTCTAGTCGCTAAAGGTGCGTACGGGCCGCGTAGTCAGAATCCTGATGTGGATCTACCACAAGGTGCGGCGGAAGTTTCTGGCCTAGAGCAGATTTCACAAGAAGTGCGTAGCCAGATTGGTAAAGGCGCGGATGTGATCAAGGTTTATGCAGATTATCGCGCAGGGCGTGATGGCGAATCAGTGCCGATTTTCTCCGTGGAAGAAATGAGCCTGATGGCGAAAATCGCGAATAGCGGCAAGCGTCAATTGGTCGCCCATGCGTCGACCCCGGAAGGTATGTTACGCGCGATTGAAGCGGGCGTTTCAACCATCGAACATGGCGATAGCGGTACGCCAGAAGTTTTTAAACGCATGAAAGAAAAAGGCGTCACACTCTGCCCGACCTTAGCAGCGGGCGACGCGATCGAACAATATCGTGGTTGGAAAAAAGGCGTCAATCCCGAACCAGCACGCATTTTGGCCAAACGCCTTAGCTTCACGCAAGCACTGAAGGCGGGTGTCAACATGTGTATGGGCGGCGATGTCGGTGTCTATGCGCACGGCGATAATGCGCGTGAGATGGAATTAATGGTTGATTATGGGATGCCGGCAATCGAGGTGCTGCGATCCGCGACATCGGTCAATGCGCAAGCGTTTGGCTATGCTGATAAATTTGGTCGCATCGCGCCGGGTTTACTGGCCGATATGATCGCGGTAGAAGGTGATCCATCCGTGGACATCAAAATTATACGTAAAGTGAAAATGGTGATGAAGGACGGCAAGCTGGTGTCGGCACAATAATTTTATTTGCTCGCCCAAGTGTTTATGTTCAAGGGCGAGCGAATCTTGATCTTTGATAAATAGTCGATAATTAGATCACACTTAAGCTTAAACGTGGCGCGGCTTCTTGATAAGTATCATTCAAAAACAAGGCGATGAAATACGAACCAGCGCTCAGACCACCAAAACTAATGCTACCTTCTGCAGTAGTCACATAGTTCCATATTTTTGACGGTGTCGAGCCTGGAGTGGCTCCGGCTTGATACACGCCTATCCAATTCTTTGGGCTTGCCGTAAGATTTTTCCAACTGACTGTGACTGCTTCTGAAGTACGTATTTGGCTAACCGGGCAAGTAAAACTCACTGCATCAGGAGGAGTCGATCCGCGGTTGATACCATTCAAAATAGGATCGGTATAGTTGAGTCCCGCACCTTCTAAATGTCCGGCATAACGACGCAAAAATGTATTGTCGCCTTCAATGCTGACACTCAAATCATACCAGCCCTGACTGTTGATCAATGCTTTTAGTACCGTCTTAGTCTCACCCGGTAAGGTGTCGTAGGTATATACCGTACGATCGCCGTAGGCTTTGTCGATTAACTTGAAACGGCAGGCAGTTTTACTGAAATTCTTGAAATTAATACGCACTGCTTTTGAAGCAACATCGTCCACCAAACTCACTTCAGCACCGCGTGAGCTGCTGCCAAAATTCCCTGCAAATTCACGCAGATAACCATTGACGCTATGAACCGCTAGATGGTACTCGGTACCAGACCAATTGAAGACTTCGTTGTCAATGCGTTTGCCATTTTCTACTGTGTAATGCCATGGGCCGTCTGTGCGCAGCTTAGAATAAACCCGGTAGGGTGCTGCCATATTGCCTATGTTGATAAAGCTGAGACTAAATTGGGAGTTGTTCAGATGGGCAAGTCCTTCTGTCACTAAGCGATAAGCTAATGGGCACGCGGCCCTGGGTAATCCGGCCGTCACGGCCTCCTGCTTTGGCATCGTTTGTATTGCCGGTGGCAGGGCATCCGCACTACCCCAGCCTTTGAAATAATTTGCAGTACGAGGAATGCTTGCAATCGAATCTGTATTCACTGCCGCAAAATTGAAAGCGCGCGTCAAATCACCACACACTGCGCGGCGCCAAGGCGAGATATTTGGACACAAGACATTATTGCGTACATAGCCTAGGCCTTGCACCAACCATTCTTCCATGAAACGTATGAGTGAAGTATGGTCAAATAATTCCGAACACACACGACCACCTTTACTCCACGGCGATATCACCAAAACCGGTACTCGCGGGCCGAGCCCGATAGATTCATTACTGTGGAGTTCGCCTTGCATCGCGTTTGCCAGCGTGGTTCTGCCGCGATCGGTATTAGGGGGCGGCACGTAAGATGGCATGTGATCGAAGTAGCCATCGTTCTCATCGTAAGTCAAAATTAAGGCGGTCTTAGACCAGACTTCCGGATTATCGACTAGTGCGGATAACAACCTCGCCGTAAAATTCTCCCCCGCATTGGGTGTCGCTTCTGGATGCTCGCAATACTCGGTCGGCGCGCAAATCCACGAAACTCTTGGTAGTGTATTGTTTCTGACATCGGCAGCGAATTGATCAATTAACCATTGGCACGTAGTACCCACAGCATTGTTTGGGCTAGAGCCGGGAGCCATGGCGCGTGCTTTTTGGTAGAGTGGCGAATTTGCGGTCAGCGGTTTGCCATTCGCATCGACTCGAAAATTTTTGAAATATTGCAGATAATTGTCGCCGTAGTTATCCCACTCTTGATACACCTTCCAGCTGACGCCATTGCTTTCCAAAACTTCCGCATATGTTTTCCATTCTATGCCTTTTGCTGTTGGTTTATCATTGGCTATATCAGCGTTATAAATGCCATTCGTCACGTTATACAGGCTGCCATCGGATAGCCCGGTGATATTATTTGGTGAATGCCCGCTTAGTGCATAGAACCGATTCGGATCAGTGGGGCCAAAGACGGAACAGTGGTAAGCGTCGCAAGTAGTGAAAGCATCGGCCAGAGCGTAGTAAAACGGCAGATCAGCGCGATTAAAATACCCCATGCAACGTACCGTTTTTTTAGCGACCCAGACGTTCCAGTCTTTCCAAGTGGCTTCGCTACCTTTCCACGAATGATCCAATCCTATCCGCAAAGCCTTGGTGTTACGTACGTCAAAATGATAAGGTAAGGTATAACCCCCCGCATTTGGTTGATACCACACCGCCTTACCGTCAGGCAGGCTAATCGCACGCGGATCATTGTAGCCACGAACGCCAGCGAGTGTTCCAAAATAAGAGTCAAAAGAGCGATTTTCTTGCATCAAGATGACGATGTGTTCGAGATCCTTGATGCTATTGTTTTTGCTGTTAGCAGGAATAGCAAGTGCCCGTGTGATGGCTTGTGTCAGGCTAGGCATGCTGGCAGCAGCTGCACCAGCAGCGATACTGGCGAGAAAGCTACGACGAGAAAATTTAGTCATGTTTGAATTCGATTTTTAAAAGAATAGTTGATGAACCAAATAATGGCCATCTGCAATTTCTACCTTTTGAGCAAAATTCAGACGGACATGTCGTCAGCATGCAGAACGTTTTACCATATTTGACTTCGTGTTTGCTTGCGATGGATAGATACCGCAACTATATTATTTTCTCTATTTAAAATGACTACTTTATGACATGGGTAAATAACTAAGAAGATGATATTTGATGAATGTCGCGATGCGATTTAATTGGAATTGCTCCAGCATCCATTGATACAATGATTCACCCTTACCTATGTTTAGTAGCGAATGACATCGCGAATGTAAGGACAGAAATGGGTTGCGACTGAAAAGCCAGCGTTGATCGGCATTCGTAAAAATAGTGAGTAGAAGCGAAACTGTCGTGCCAGTATGAAACAAGTTTCTTGTAGTAGGATTGATTCTGGTCGCGCCTTCATAGGTCGTGATTGTGTCGTTGTGATGTCATTCGCGATAGGCGACCGCGAATGATATGAGACTACCGAGTGCAAGTCTCATGGTGAAGTTTGGTTGCGACCAATGGACAGATATTTCAATCTGAATTTTTGAGGCTGAATGGGACATGAATGAGATGAAGAAATTGTTTTGTGTAATGATGATAGCTGGGTTAGCTATGTTTTCTACTGAACTTTATGCGCAATCCAAAGATGGAAAATCTATTAGCGAAGATACACCAGCACTAGGTACGAGCTTGAAGAAAAAAATTGCAACTTCCTCGATATCAATGGACAGAAGTTATCAAGAGTTGAGCGAAGATGAGCGGGAGGCAATCCGAAGTGTCTATGACAATATGCCAGAAAACGATGAACCGCCCTATCCTTTGCATGGTACGCGAGATATTCATCGCAAGATGTCGCAAGCACAGCAATACGTCGCGGCAAAAGGGGTGTTGACAATGACTGTCGATATCTCCAGTACGGGTGAAGCACAGTCGGTGTCGATTTATGAATCGCCGGATCCGGATATCGCCCGGGTTGCCGCATTGGTTCTGATGGAAACTAAATATAAGCCAGCAATTTGCGGCGGTAAGGCGTGCAGAATGGAATATTTTTTTCAGGTGCAGTTTTCCAGGGTGTTATAAGAATTTTTGATTGTTTGATATAGCTGACATTTGATTGAAATTTAATTTAGCAAAAAAGGTCTATCAATGCGAATAAAGAAAATAAGGCTCATCGCGCCATTCCTCGTGCTGTGCATAGTTGGCATTGCCCCAATTTCAATTGCAAATGCCAGAGAGGGAATCGGAACGCGTTCTAGTTCAGAAGCGCAACAGGCTAGCTATAAAGACCTGCTGCAACTATTTACAGAATGGCGTAGCTTTGAGCGACCCTCTTTTAGAAACGGTGCTCCAGATTACACGGCAAAAACCAGATCAGCTGCCATGGAAAAGGCTAGAGGCTTACATGCTCGATTGATGGCAATGGATACCAAAACGTGGCCAGTCGAACAACAAGTTGATTGGAAAATCATCAACGCAGAAATGAATGGCTATGAATTCAATCGACGCGTACTACAACCATGGGTACGAGATCCCGCTTTTTATCAAAGCATCTACACGGAAGCAAGTGATACGCCAGCGCGTGAAGGACCGACCAATCATGCGACGATCGAAGTGTGGAAATATCGATTCCCATTGGTGGAGCAAGATCAACTGAAGTTAGCTAAGGAGTTAGCCGTAGTGCCGCCTTTGCTTACGCAGGCAAAAATCAATCTGACGGGTAACGCCCGCGATTTGTGGATCGCAGGTATTAGCACTTTTGAATTGCAGGGTGAAGAATTAAAGAGTTTAGAAAAAGATCTTGCTGCTTACGCTAATCCAACATTGAAGCAAGCTTTGACTGCTGCGCGAACCGCCAATGCTGATTTCATTTCATGGCTCACCGCACAAGCACCACGTAAAACGGGCCCATCGGGTATCGGTAAAGATAACTACACCTGGTATCAGCAAAATGTGCATTTGGTACCGATGACCTGGCAGCAAGAAGTCGATTTGTTACAACGTGAGTTGGATCGTGCATGGGCGAATTTAAAGCTGGAAGAACAGCGCAATAAAAATTTACCACCTATGCATGCTGCGAGTACAGAAGCCGAATACAAAACAATGGCAGATCGCGCCGCCAGTAAGCTCATGCGTTTTTTGGCTGAGAAACAAGTGATGCCAATTAAGGCGAATATGGAGCCAGCTTTGCGCGAGCATTTGCAATCCTTTGTTCCCGAAAATCAACGCAACTTCTTTGCCATTACTTTGCACTACGATCCTTCCGCTTTGTATTGCCATTGGTACCATTGGTTCGACCTGGCACAAATGCGGGATGATCCCCACGCCAGCCCAATTCGGCGCGGACCTTTGTTGTACAACATCTGGGATAACCGGAATGAAGGTGTAGCGACCGGCGTAGAAGAAATGTTTATGCACATGGGCTTGCATGACGATAGTCCTCGTTCACGTGAGTTGGTGTGGATACTGTTAGCACAGCGCGCGGCACGTGGATTGGGTTCGTTGTATGCGCATGCGAATTTGAAAAATATGGAGGAAGCCAGTCGTATGCATCTTGATTGGACACCACGGAATTGGATGCGACGCGAACCGCATCTGATCAAATTCGAGCAGCATTTGTATTTACGCCAGCCCGGATATGGCACAAGCTATGTGGTTGGGAAATACTTAATCGAGCGCTTGATGGCGCAGCGCGCTAAACAATTGGAATTGGAAAATAAACCGTTTGTGATGCAAGATTTTTTTAAAGCGTTTAATGACTATGGAAATATTCCTGTGATGTTGACCAGCCAGCAAATGTTAGGTCATTAATAGTGTCAATGATTGTGCTGCTCATTGTGTGAGTGAGTGAGTGAGTCAATAAGTTCATGCTAGAAATAGAAAATCCATGGGGTGAAAATCCTATGGATTTTTTCTTAGGTTTTTCTTACTGTGCGGCGAACTTCGTACGCAATAAAGTCGATTTTGGATGCGTAGGTACCAGACTGACGAGTTTTTTTATCTCTGTTTTCGCACCTTCCATGTCACCAATTTTCATGTAGGCTTCCGCCAGATTTTGGTGGATTTCGGCAAATCCACTCGCCATTGTTTCTGCTTTTTCAAAATGACGTATTGCCTCTTTATAGTCATTTCTACTCATTGCGTACATACCCAAACCTATCCAATAATGTGGATTTTTGGCATCGCTGGCGTTGATAGCGGCAGACAATTGTTCGGCCTCGCCATCTCGCTTCTGCGTTCGAAGTAAGCCTTGCAAACTACGCATCACGATTGCGTCGTCAGGATTAAAAATCAGTGCGCGTTTTAGGGTCGATTCCGCAAACTCTTGCGCGCCAACCTGTAGATAAAGCTGCGCTAAATTGTTCAATGCCAGTGAATTATCTGGAGCCGCGAGTAAGGCTGCTTTTAGGTACGCGTAGGCAAGAATGTTTTGTTTCTTGGCCAAATATTCAGCACCCAAATTGTTATAAAAGCGCGACAAAATTTGGTCTTCGCTGAGGGCGCGTCCTTTTTGCAGCACGATAGTTTGTGGCTCGAAATCAATAATCAAATAGCCGCGTTGTTCTGATTCACTATCAAACCAAAAATCCTTGTGCATGACTATGGCATTTACGTGCGAATTGAGAAATTCAATATTGCCACGCCGGTCAAACTGAACCGGTACATCGACGTCTTGCATGAGTATTGGCAAATTAAGTGCTTTGCCGACGGAATAAGCCAAGATAGTGAGCGAGATACAATTACCACTCTTGTCATCCCAGGTTTTCTTCGCAACGGTGGTGTCAATCGGGTTATACACAAACGGCGAAATGTCTTGGGAGTAAACTAAATCGAGAAAGTATTTAGTGCGCGCGTAATTTGACAAGCTGCGAACTTCAGGTTTGGTTAGTTGTTCCCGTAACTTGGGGCTGAGTTCAAAAACTTCTTCTTTGCTCAGCAAACGTAGTGCTTGATCTGCAATAAAGAGGTGGTCTTGCCAAACGATTTGTTGGTTTGCTTGAGATGGTGCGAGCGAACTGCAAGCAGTTAAGTAGAGTGCGAATAGCAAAGCGATAAATGAGCGCATAGAGCCTCCAAGTTTTATCAAGACGAGTCATCTCTATTTTTGATAACTCTTCTCTTATTTTAGTCATTTGTACTGAATTTGCATGATAAATCCTAAGAGTTTTTTCACGATTTTCTGTATATTGTGAGCATCCAAAAGATAAAAAAATGAAATTCCCCTTCACATAATTATTCACGAGAGAAATGACGATGGCCCAAAATGAAGTCAAAAGCGACTTAGAAATTGCACAAAATGCAAAGCTCAAACACATCAATGAAATCGCCAAAGTACTCGGCGTCGATATCGATGATCTAGAACACTATGGCAAATACAAAGCCAAACTCCCACTGCATTTGATCGATCCAGAAAAAATCAAAAAGAATAAATTGATTCTGGTGACGGCGATTACACCCACTCCACCGGGCGAAGGCAAAACCACGACATCAATAGGTTTGACCGAAGGGCTAAATCGCATCGGCAAAAAAACGACGGTCGTCTTGCGCGAACCATCATTAGGCCCCGTCTTCGGTATCAAAGGCGGTGCAGCAGGTGGCGGCTATTCGCAAGTCGTACCGATGGAAGATATTAATCTGCATTTCACTGGTGACTTTTCTGCGACTGAAAAAGCAAATAATCTATTAGCAGCTTTGATCGATAATAATATTTACTTCCAAAAAGAGAGCCTAGGCATCGATCCACGCACGGTGAAGTGGAAGCGTGTGATGGATATGAATGATCGTTCATTGCGCAGCATCATCACTGGTCTTGGCGGGCGCCCGGGTGGCAATCCACGCGAGGCGGGATTCAATATCACGGCGGCTTCTGAAATCATGGCGATTCTTTGTTTGGCCGAATCCTTTCAAGATTTAAAGACCAAGCTCGGCAATATTTATGTCGGCGATACTTACGACAACAAGCCAATTTACTGTCGAGATCTTAAAGCTCAAGGCGCGATGGCTGCCTTGTTGAAAGACGCGATCAAACCGAATTTGGTTCAGACCCTAGAAGGCAATCCAGCTATTATTCACGGTGGTCCGTTTGCGAACATCGCGCAAGGCACTAATTCGGTATTGGCAACCAAACTCGGCTTGACCTTGTCCGATTACGTGGTCACCGAGGCAGGCTTTGGCGCGGATCTGGGCGCAGAGAAATTTCTCGATATTAAATGCGGCTATTCGGGTTTGAGTCCATCCGCAGTCGTGATTGTCGCGACAGTACGTGCCTTGAAGTACCACGGTGGACAAGATCTCAAAACGCTCACGACGCCCAATCTAAATAGCTTGAAGGCGGGTTTCGTGAATTTGCAAAAGCATCTGGAAAATATCGCCATGTATGGCTTACCGGCTGTCGTTTCAATTAACCGATTTAATAGTGATAGCGATGAAGAGTTAGCCTACTTGCGTCATGCCTGTGAAGCGCAAGGAGCACGCGTTGCATTGTCAGAAGGTTGGGCAAAGGGAGGCGAAGGCACGACGAGCTTGGCGCGTGCCGTGGTTGAAACGGTGGAGAATTTTCATGGTCGTTATGTTCCCGTCTACGATTGGAATAGCGATATCAAAACCAAGGTCGAAGCGGTTGCCAAGAAAGTTTATGGTGCGGGTTCTGTGGTCTATCAACCCAAGGCGCTGGCCGACATCAAGCACATCGAAGGACTGGGTTTAGGCCACTTGCCTATCTGTATCGCGAAGACGCAGAAATCATTTTCCGACGACGAATCATTAATCGGCAGGCCAAGCGGCTTCGAACTCACCGTGCGTGAATTTGAGATTGCTGCAGGAGCGGGGTTCTTGGTGCCTATCACAGGAAATATCATGCGTTTGCCGGGCTTGCCGGCGGTGCCTGCGGCTTTGCATATGGATATTGATGACAATGGGGTGATTAGCGGCCTATCCTAGATCGCTTCAATAAAACCCATAATCGGGCGCATTGCATCGTAGGTGTTTAAAATGAGATCCTCGCAATACATGAGTATTGCTGTGGATGTTTGAAACTGCGGCGACTTGCACTGCATCCCGATTAAAGGTTTTCTTCGAAGCGACCAAATCACGCTCATTAAATCCAAAGCTTGTGCGCATTGCATCGTAGGCGTTTAAAATGCGATTCTCGCAATACTTGAGTATTGCTGCAGATTTTTGAAACTGCGGCGCTTCCACTACATACCACTTTAAGGTTTTCTTCAAAGCGACTAGCTACGCCCGCATTAAATCCAAAGCTTGGTAGCATTTTTGTGCGCAGGCGATTTTATGGAGCTTCGACACATGCCGCAATCTGCACCGGCATGCTGTTATATCCCATTTGCAGTGGCGTTAGCCAATATAGTCCATTCAAGTATTCCTGCACTTGGTGTTTTGCGAAACCTCTTGGCAGAGTGATTGGATGATCTATTTCATCAACTATCGTGAAAATGGATTGCTTTCCTTTTCTTGCGCCGTTGGCTCTAAGCGGGCTAAATATGACGCGATCTAGTGAGGCACAGATGGTGCTGTAGCATTGTTCTTCTGGTCTAATAATGAGTTCAGTGATTGCGAGCTCATCATTGTTTTTCGTTAAAGTACCGAGTGGAATTCCGTATCGGATAAAAGTTGGGTTATATGCAGCCGCATACACATACCATTGATTGCGTATCCTTGCGCATTCTGAGATGACTGGCGGAAGATCTTGGCGTCGGTAGGTCTTACCTAGCTCAGTTACAAGATGTATGCCGCCATGTCCACCTTCCATTGGAAATTTTCTATAGTCGTCTACGTTGGTCCTCCTTGGCGAGCCGTCAGCAGCAACATCGACCCAGGATGCGCTTTGCAAGTTGTCGTCAATTCGGAAAAGTCCAAGATACCGACCCGCTCGACTATGATGCTCTTTTGGATGTCGTATGACGACGGGAATCAACTCACCATCAGAATTTCCACAATGGGTGGGGACGTAGTAGCTATCTTTGGCGTTTGAATCATGCCGTGTCTGCCCTAGGAAAGAAAAATGGTTTTGAATTGGGATTACGGTCGGATCTTCGCTAATGTTTGAAAATAGAAGAATGATCTCAGTCGAAAGTAGTAGCCCGAAATGGTCACCAAATTTAAATGCTTGCACTTGATTGTCGTCATTAAGTGCCGATAGTAACTCTTGTCGGTGAGTAAGTTCTCTTGGGAGTATGCGTGTCACTTGACCTTCGTTAGTGAGCTCTGCAAGCCAATATTGATAGCTAGCATCAGGAATTCTCTCGTTGATACCCCATCCGAAAGCGATAACGCGACCATTTTCAATAGGAATTAACTTAGTGAGGCAGGTCAAGCCAATAAAATCCTTGCTGACATCTAATGTCGTTTGAAACGCTAGTTTTAGTTTGATCATTATTCAGTGTCTTGCATTTGAGGAAGTTGTTTTAAAAGGTAATTAGAGAGCGCTTAGTCTATACATTGTCGATCTGAGTTTGATATAAATGCCAGTTCTAAATTTCTTATCAGCGATTTCATCGTAAAGGAAATTCTTTAGGATCAGTTTTAGCACTTTAACAAAAATTCAATTATTTGTTAATCTGACTTTCAAAGTCATGCTCAAGTGGTCAATTCAAAATTCACAAGCAGAAAACTCCCCAACTAGTTCCAAAGAACTATCCCATCCTAGTGCCAATGCTTCCCACCAGACACCGCTCTGAAGAATGGGCGTAATGGACTCAACTCTCTAAACTTTGATCATGTCAAAGTGGCGTGAACATCAGGTTCACCGCTCACATATTAAGGAGCTTGAGATGAGTCATTTTCTGGATAGATTGAAGTTCATGTCTAAGGTGAAATCCACCTTTTCTGACGGACATGGTGCGGTGGTGGATGAGGATAGGCAGTGGGAGAATGCGTATCGCAGCCGCTGGCAGCACGATAAGATCGTGCGTTCTACTCATGGTGTGAACTGCACTGGTTCTTGTTCGTGGAAAGTGTATGTCAAGAGCGGTTTGATTACTTGGGAAACCCAGCAAACCGATTACCCACGTACCCGTCCTGATTTGCCAAATCATGAACCACGCGGTTGCCCACGTGGTGCTTCGTATAGTTGGTATGTTTACTCTGCTCAGCGCGTGAAATATCCGATGATTCGTGGTCGCTTGATGGAGATGTGGCAAGAGGCGCGTAAGACCATGGGGCCAATTCAAGCTTGGGAATCCATCAGCCAAGATCCGGTTAAGGCGAAGCGTTATAAATCAGTGCGTGGTCTTGGTGGCTTTGTCCGTGCGGATTGGGATACGGCGCAAGAAATCATCGCGGCGGCGAATGCCTTCACCGTGAAAAAATTCGGCCCTGACCGCGTGATTGGTTTTTCACCGATTCCTGCGATGTCCATGGTGTCTTACGCGGCTGGTGCCCGTTACCTGTCCTTGATTGGTGGCGCATGTTTGTCCTTCTACGATTGGTACTGCGATTTGCCTCCAGCGAGTCCGCAAATCTGGGGCGAACAAACCGACGTGCCAGAATCGGCTGATTGGTATAACTCCACTTACTTGATGGTCTGGGGTTCTAACGTACCGCAAACACGTACACCAGATGCCCACTTCTACACCGAGGTGCGCTACAAAGGTACCAAGACGGTTGCCGTGTCTTCTGACTTCGGTGAGATGGTGAAGTTTGGTGATATCTGGATGGCACCTAAGCAGGGTACGGACGCGGCGTTGGCGATGGCCATGGGCCATGTGATTTTGAAAGAATTCCATCTCGAAGGTAAATCTGATTATTTCCGCAGCTACGTTAAACAATACACCGACATGCCGATGTTGGTGCGTTTGGTTGAGCGCAATGGCTGCTTCGTGCCAGATCAAATGCTGCGCGCATCACAATTGCCAGGCGGTTTGGATGAAGCGAATAACGGTGATTGGAAGACACTCGCGATTGATGCGACAACTGACGAGATCGTCGCACCGAATGGCTCTATCGGTTATCGTTGGGGCGAAGGCAAAGTCAATGATGGCGAAAAAGTTGGTCGCTGGAATCTCGAACCAAAAGACGGTGGCTCTGGTCGCGAAATTGATCCACAGTTGAGTTTGGTAGCGAAGCATGATCAAGTAGTGAGCGTAGGCTTTAACTACTTCGGTGGTGCCGATGCCAATGATATGGTGATGCGCAACGTGCCAGCTCGCAAAGTGCAGTTGGGAGATGGCTCTGAAATTTTGGTTGCTACTGTGTATGACCTCTCGATGGCGAACTATGGTGTCGATCAAGGCTTAGGCGGTGCAGTTGCTACATCGTACGATGACGACGTGCCTTACACGCCAGCGTGGCAAGAAAAACACACGAGCGTAAAACGTGACCTGGTAATTCAAGTTGCACGTGAGTTTGCGCAAAATGCACACGACACCCATGGTAAGAGCATGGTCATCGTCGGGGCTGCATTGAACCATTGGTACCACAATGATATGATTTATCGCGGCATTATCAATATGTTGATGATGTGCGGATGCGTAGGTCAATCGGGTGGCGGCTGGGCGCATTATGTGGGTCAAGAAAAACTGCGTCCACAGTTCGGTTGGGCTCCACTTGCGTTCGCGTCCGACTGGACACGCCCACCTCGTCAAATGAACGGCACCAGTTTCTTCTATGCGCACACGAGTCAGTGGCGTCATGAGAAACTGCATATCGATGAAATCCTCGCGCCGACTGCGGATAAATCCAAAGTCAGCCATATGAGCATGATCGATATGAACGCCAAGTCGGAACGCATGGGTTGGTTGCCATCGGCACCACAGTTGGAAACCAATCCGCTCGACGTCTGCGATGCAGCGGCAGCAGCAGGTTTAGAACCTGCAGAATATCTGAAGCAAAGTTTGAAATCTGGCGCAGTCAATATGAGCTGCGATGACCCAGATAATCCTAAGAATTTCCCACGCAATATGTTTGTATGGCGTTCGAATATTCTCGGTAGTTCAGGTAAAGGTCATGAGTACTTCTTGAAGTATCTACTCGGAACACAGAATGCCTTGTTTGATGATCCTGATGAAGCAGTGAAACCATCGGAAGTGAAATTCCGTGAAGAAGCTGCCGAAGGTAAATTGGATCTCTTGACCGTACTTGATTTCCGCATGAGTACGACTTGCCTGTACGGCGACATCGTCTTGCCAACCGCAACTTGGTATGAAAAAGATGATTTGAATACCTCTGATATGCATCCCTTCATTCATCCATTGAGTGAAGCTGTGCAGCCATTGTGGGAAAGCAAAACCGACTGGGAAATCTACAAAGGTATCGCCAAGAAATTTACCGAAATCGGTGGTGAGTATCTGGGGACACGCAAAGACATCGTCTTGCAACCTTTGATGCACGATACACCGGGCGAGCTCGGTCAAGCATTTGAGCCTAAAGATTGGAAAAAAGGCGAGTGCGACTTAATTCCAGGTAAGACCGCACCGAACTTCGTTGTAGTAGAGCGTAACTATAAAGAGATCTACAAAAAGTTCACATCAATCGGACCTTTGTTAGACAAGCTTGGCAACGGCGGTAAAGGTATTAACTGGAACACCGAACACGAAGTGCATGAAATCGGTGGTATCACCAAAGTGGTGACCGAAGAAGGTGCATCGAAAGGTCGCCCACGTCTGGAAACCGCGATTGATGCTTGCGAAATGATTTTGACGTTTGCACCAGAAACCAATGGTCATGTTTCGGTCAAAGCATGGGAAGCCTTGGGCAAGATTACTGGTCGCGATCATACACATTTGGCGGTTGGTCGTGAGCATGACAAGATCCGTTTCCGTGATGTACAGGCTCAGCCACGCAAGATTATTTCTGCACCAACTTGGTCTGGTTTGGAATCGGAAGAAGTCAGCTACAACGCTGGTTACACCAATGTGCATGAATTGATCCCATGGCGCACACTCACTGGTCGTCAACAGTTTTACCAGGACCACCGCTGGATGCTCGATTTCGGTGAAGGTTTGTGTGTATACAAACCAGCGATTGATACCAAGACTGTGGCGCCGATGCTCAACAAACATCCGAACGGTGAGAAGGAGATTGTACTTAATTTCATCACGCCGCATCAGAAGTGGGGGATTCACTCCACCTACTCAGATAACTTGCGTATGTTGACACTCTCCCGTGGTGGTCCACACGTGTGGGTGTCTGAAATCGAAGCGAAAGAAGCTGGCTTGGTCGATAACGATTGGGTCGAAGTATTCAACAGCAACGGTACTTTGACAGCGCGTGTGGTGGTCAGTCAACGTGTGCCAAAAGGCATGTGTTTGATGTATCACGCTCAGGAAAAAATTATCAATACACCGGGTGCAGAACTCTCTGGTAAGCGCGGCGGTATTCATAACTCGGTTACCCGTGCGGTATTAAAACCTACGCACATGATTGGTGGTTATGCGCAGTTAGCGTATGGCTTCAATTACTACGGCACGGTTGGTAGTAACCGCGATGAATTTATCGTCTTGCGTAAGATGAAAAAAGTGGATTGGTTAGAAGGCAAGCTGGAAGAGACTGAAGAAGGAGCAGCGTCATGAGAATTCGCGCACAAGTAGGCATGGTGTTGAACCTGGATAAATGTATCGGTTGCCACACCTGTTCCGTGACCTGTAAAAACGTCTGGACCAGTCGTGATGGCGTTGAGTATGCCTGGTTCAATAATGTCGAAACCAAACCGGGTATTGGTTATCCTAAAGAATGGGAGAATCAGGCTAAGTGGAAGGGCGGCTGGAATCGCAATGAGGCAGGTAAATTAGAGCCGAAACAAGGCGGCAAATTGCGCATCTTGGCGAATATTTTTGCCAATCCGAATTTGCCATCGATCGACGATTACTATGAGCCATTCACCTTTGACTATGAGCGCTTGCAAAACGCGCCCTTGTCACAGACGCCACCGACGGCTCGTCCTATCTCTGTCATCACTGGCAAGAAGATGGACAAGATCGTTTGGGGTCCGAACTGGGAAGATGACTTAGGTGGTGAATTTAGTTCACGTAGTCGTGATGCTTTGTTCGAAGGCGTGCAGAAAGAAATGTACAGCACCTTCGAATCAACCTTCATGATGTACTTGCCACGTCTGTGCGAACACTGCTTGAATCCGGCATGCGTAGCATCATGCCCATCCGGTTCGATCTACAAACGCGAAGATGACGGTATTGTCTTGGTCGATCAAGATAAGTGCCGCGGTTGGCGTATGTGTATCTCTGGTTGCCCTTACAAAAAGATTTATTACAACTGGAGTTCAGGTAAGGCCGAAAAATGCACCTTCTGCTATCCACGTATCGAAGCTGGCCAGCCAACTGTCTGTTCAGAAACCTGCGTCGGTCGTATCCGTTACCTCGGCGTGCTGTTATATGACGCAGACAAAATCGAAGCAGCGGCATCGACACCGAATGAACAAGATCTGTATCAAGCGCAGTTAGATTGCTTCTTAGATCCGCACGATCCAGCAGTGATTGCTGAAGCGCGTAAGCATGGTATTCCAGAGAGTTGGATCGAGTCTGCACAAAAATCGCCAGTGTACAAAATGGCGATGGAATGGAAGATAGCGTTCCCATTGCATCCAGAATACCGCACGCTGCCTATGGTTTGGTATGTACCACCGCTGTCACCAATCCAAAAGGCGGCAGAAGCGGGCCACATGGGCATGAACGGCATTATTCCTGATGTGAAGTCTTTGCGGATTCCTGTGCGTTACTTGGCGAATCTTTTGACAGCGGGCAAAGAAGAGCCAGTCTTGAAAGCCTTAGAGCGAATGTTAGCAATGCGTGCTTACAAGCGTTCTGAAGTAGTGCATGGCGAACTCGATCACGAAGTGTTGAAACAAGTTGATTTGACGGCTGCGCAAGTGGAAGACATGTATCAAACCATGGCGATTGCGAACTACGAAGACCGTTTCGTGATTCCTTCTTCGCACAAAGAGATGGTGGAAGACAGCTTCAACGAAAAAGGTAGCTGCGGATTTACGTTTGGAAATGGTTGCTCGGGTGGTACTTCTGATGGTGCATTGTTTGGGAAGAAACCGCAGGGTAGTGTGATTTTTGTGGATATGCCGAAGTCGCGGAAGAAAATGTCGACGACGGAGTGAACCCTTCTCCCGCAAGCGGCGGGTTTGAAAGAGCGGGGCAGGGATGAGGGTGATAGAGTAAGTTGATCGAAATTTATTTGACGATGCCAAACAATACGGATATCTGGACGCCCCTCACCCTAATCCTCTCCCGCCCGCGGGAGAGGGGATATCCAAAAATGTAGGGCGGGTGAAACCCGCGCCGCAAGAACTTAATACAAATCGCGCGGGTTGCACTCGCCCTACAAACCAGCCACAAAAAATAGAGGAAATCGTATGCAAATTTATCGCATTTTGTCCGCACTACTGAGTTACCCCCAGCCAGATCTAATTGCTGCGTTGCCTGAGATTCGTACTGAGTTGTCTGCCGATCCAGATACCTTGGAAGCAGTAAAACCCTTGCTGAATTATTTGCAAGAAAACAGTCTGATCAGCGTGCAAGAAAACTATGTGGGCACGTTTGACCGTACACCATCTGTCGCATTGCATTTATTTGAACATATCCATGGTGAAAGTCGTGATCGTGGTCAGGCGATGGTGGATTTAATTTCAGAATATCGCCGTTATGGCTTTGAGCCAGAAGCGAGCGAATTGCCTGATTATGTGCCGCTGTTCTTGGAATTTCTAAGCTTGGTCGATGCTGAAACCGCAGAGAAATTACTCGGCGAAGCGATCCATGTATTAGCAGCAATCGGTATTCGTTTGCAACGCAAAGATAGTCCGTATGCCAATGCGTTCTTGTTGCTGACATCGTTCACCGATGTGGTTCCGCAAGAACAAGGCGAGCCGCCGGTGCGTGATATGGACGATGCGATGGAAACCTTTGGTCCGGGCGCAGATGGTGTTGAGCCATTGTTGAAGCCGGGTTTGTCGTGCTCATCCAGCGCGGCATTTGGCGGTGAGCAGACTGTTAATTTTTATCCACGTCAGGCTAAGGGGCCGGAAACTGAGTTACGAGTCTGACATTGTTCGTCATTCCCGCGAAGGCGGGAATCCAGTGACTTTAGACGTGGTCGGTTGAGGGACGAAAGACACAGGGTTCCTGCCTGCGCAGGAACGACACAATCACAGCAATCCATATTCGTAACAAGCAATGCGGCATTCGATGCTAAATTATTTTAGGAGTTTATGATGGACTACTTACATCAATTTATTTACGGGATCTATCCCTACATCGCTCTCGCGATTTTCCTGTTCGGCAGCTTGGCACGTTTTGAGCGCGAACAATATACGTGGAAGAGTGATTCTTCCCAAATGCTGCATGCGGGTAATCTGCGTGTCGGCAATATTTTGTTCCACATTGGTGTGCTCGGTTTGTTCTTCGGTCACATGGTCGGTTTGCTGACACCGGTAATTGTGTGGGATACCTTGGGTGTATCGCACGGTTTTAAACAAATGATCGCGATCGTCATGGGTGGCGTGTTTGGTTCTTTGTGTATGGTCGGGTTGCTGATTTTGATGCATAGGCGCTTTACTGATGCACGTATTTCTGCGGTGACAAAAACTGGCGATAAAGTCTTGTTGTTGTGGATCTTCATTACCCTAGGATTAGGTCTTTCCACGATCTTTGAATCCTTAAATCACACTGACGGTCACATGATGGTCTTGTTGATGACTTGGGCACAGCATATCGTAACCTTTAAAGGCGATGCGGCCAGCTTCATCATTGGCGCACCGATCTTGTTCAAGGCGCACTTGTTTATGGGTTTGAGTTTGTTTGTGATCTTCCCGTTCACTCGTTTGGTACATGTGTGGAGTGGCTTTGCTTCTGTCGGCTATTTGAGTCGTGCGTGGCAGTTGGTACGTCCACGTTGATTGAATCTGATGTCAATTTTTTGATTGTCATTCCTGCGCAGGGTGAAGTAGGGAATACAAGCAGCATGCTGCTCGCCTACGGAACGATCATCGCATGCATGCGATGATTCCCATAGCGATAGCAGGAATCCAGTGGCGTCAGTTGGTCGATGAAAGACACTGGGCTCCTGCCTGCGCAGGAGCGACAACGAATCAAAATGCCAGCATAAAATTTTTAGGAGGCAATCATGCCCGTCATAGTGAATGGTTACGAACTCAGCGATGCTGAGATGGAAAAAGAACTGCCTGAACATCAAGGTGCTGCTGATGCGATGAAAAGCGCTATGACCGCTTTGGTCTTGCGTCGCGTCTTATTGGATAAAGCAAATGAATTCGGTTTGTCCGGCAACGACGATGACAAAATCGAAGCCTTGCTGGTACGTGAAGTGGTCGTGCCTAAGCCGAGCTCCGAAGAATGTCTGCGTCACTATCAAGCTCATCCACAGCGATTTACGGTGGGTGAATTGGTCGAGGCGAGTCACATTTTGTTTCAAGTCACAGCAGCCTTAGATTTAGATAATCTGCGTAAGCATGCAGAAATCGTGTTGCAAGATTTGTTGGACAATCCAGCGAATTTTGCCGCGATGGCAAAAGCGAATTCAAACTGCCCATCGAGTGAAGTTGGCGGTAGTCTCGGACAATTGACACGCGGCGACACGGTTCCTGAGTTTGAAAAAGTCATTTTTTCAGCGGAAGCACACAAAATCGTGCCACGTTTGGTAGAAACGAGATTCGGTCTGCATATCGTCCAGCTTGGTCGCAAGCTAGCGGGAAAATTGTTGACGTTCGAGCAGGTCGAAAGCAAGATTGCCGATGCGATGCAAAGAGCTAGCCACGATCACGCACTGCGTCAGTATCTGCAATTGATGGTAGGTCAAGCCAAAATCAGCGGCATAGAACTCGAAGGTGCAGATACACCTTTGGTGCAATAAAGAGAGCAGAAAAAATCAGAAGAAAGTGAGCAAATCATGTCGCAAGCAATGATGAGTCTGGTGAAACAACACCAGGAATGTGACGATCAGTTAAATCGCGTCGAAGCCGCTTTGCATAAAGCGGACCTGGCATCGGCGGGCAGAAATTTCCGTTTATTCGACGAGCAATTGGAGCACCATTTCCGTCTGGAAGAAGAACGCCTGTTCCCAGCGTTTGAAAAAGCCACGGGAATGACCAATGGTCCTACCGTGGTGATGCGTGGTGAACATGCAGAGATTCGCCAATTGCGCGATCAGGCCATGGATGAGATCGAACAAGGAAAGGTGGAATCGGCTTTGGCGACGATAGATACCTTGAATGTCTTGATTCAACAGCACAACGTCAAGGAAGAGAATATTCTTTATCCTATGTGTGGCGGCAGTATTCCAAATTTAATGTCTGTATTGGGTATGGGCGGATGCGGTGGCGCGTGTTCTTGCGCCGCGTAAAACCTAGGCTTCAGAAATGGTAGCTTGGCGCTGAGCGAAGCGAAGCCCAACGATGTGGTAGGTCTGATTTGAATTATGTTGGGCTTCGCTTTGCTCAGCACCAACCTACGAATCTTCAATACAGATCCTAAAGCGATGTCCGCCCCCAAAATCCTCAACTACGAACTCGCACCATCACCTGCAACTATATTCGGTTGTTTGTTGCCGGCACCGTGGCTGGGTGTCGCTGCCGGACTTTTACTCGCCTTCGGCCCCGCGACCGGCTTGCCTGATCGCTACTCTCCTTTAATCTTAGCCGTAACGCACGTGTTGGCCTTAGGCATGTTGGCGCCGATTATGGTTGGCGCGCTGTTTCAATTATTCCCCGTGGTTGCTGGGCAAATGGTGCGGCCTGCTAAATGGATTGCGCCTTTTGTGGCGCTAGGATCGACTGTAATTGCAACTGGCCTGAGTGTGGGATTTCTAGCTGGGAATCAAGTTGGATTCGCGGTCGCAGCATGGCTTGCTATGATCTTATATGGTGCTATTGTGCTCGCGCTAGTTCATGCGGCGTGGCACATGGTCTTGCCCCCTAATCCTGATGCAACGCTGAAAACTTTACGCGGGATTGCCTTGGTTTTATTGATAGTGATAGGCCTAGGTGTCGCATTAGCTGGCGCTTTCGCTGGCTGGTGGCAGGTCGATATCGCCTATGTTTTACGTTTACATGTGGCGTGGGGCTTAGTCGGCTGGATTGCCTGTCTGGTGCTGGGTGTGGCTTCAACTGTCGTGCCTATGTTCTGGCAAACCAATCGCCCAAGTCCGTCTTGGCATAGACATTTGCCGTGGGATATTTGGTTGGGTTTACTGATGCTGTTTTTACCCCTGTCGGATAGCCTATTCAAACTATTGATATCAGCGCTCGCCTTGCTAGTCTGTGTGTTGTCGCTGACTTCGATTCGCACTTTATTGCATGCTAAACGGAAATTCGATCCAGCTTGGGGTTTGTGGTTGGTATCCGCAGCCAGTTGGGGAATTGCCGCTGTGCTGTTACTACTGCTTACTCATCTTGACAATAGCCTTGCACCAAATTGGATGTCTTTGCTACCGTGGTGGATAGGCGTGCTGTGTCTTGTTGGAGGCGCAGTGATGCCCGTCAATGCGATGTTGGGAAAAATTATTCCTTTTTTGATTTTCTTACATTTGCGTCGACAAATCCCGATGGGCCGGCGCGTGCCCAGCATGCAAGTCGTGTTGCCACCTGAGCGTTTGCGGTGGCAAGCGCGAGCTGTGTGCTTTAGCCTGCTGAGTCTTTTGATGTTGCCGCTAGCGCCCGCTGAGATGAAATATCTGGCGGGGCTGTGTTTTGCCATCTCGCAAGCAATGCTAGCGATATTTTTGTTAATGAGCTTATTTCGTTATCGACAGGAATTGCGTGAGAGTATTTTTTCTCGCGCGATTTGATGCTAGTAGGTGATACTCCCTGTCGCGCGCTCGTCACAGTTCTCTGGTGGAACCCCCTAGATAAATTTGCTTTCTTGTCCGCATTCCAATACGATCATGCGCTTGTCTATTTGACACATTTTGTTAAGTCTACGCGCTCGCATTCCTATCAAAATCCTTTCGAGGTTCGGTGTTGAACAAGTCATTTACATTCATCTACCTACAAGGATTTGTTCATGTTCAAAAAAATCAGCTTATCTATTCTTCTCGTCAGCGCTGCGATTTTTTCCCATCTTGCGAGTGCGCAAAAAAGTGAAGAGCCTAAGCAGACCGCAGAGGCTTTTTTGGCAGGCATTAAATTTCAACAAGGCAGTATTAAGTTGCCAAATGGCGTCGCTACTCTCAATTTGCCTGAGACATTTCGTTATCTTTCTCCTGATGATACAGACAAAATTTTGGTACAAGCATGGGGTAATCCACCCGGCGCTAAAACTTTGGGTATGCTGGTGCCAGCGAATACATCACCGCTTAGTGAAAGTGGCTGGGGCGTGATTATTACGTATGACGAAAGCGGTCATGTGAAAGATGATGATGCCGACAGCATTAACTATGATGACTTGCTAAAAGATATGAAAGAAGCAAGCGTTGAGGCCAATGAAGAAAGAAAAAAAGCGGGTTACGGCGAAATGAATCTGGTCGGTTGGGCTGAACGTCCAAGTTATGACAAACAAACGCATAAATATTTTTGGGCCAAAGAACTGTCAACCGGCCAAACAGAAAATACTTTGAATTACAGTATTCGTGTTCTTGGACGTCAGGGTGTTTTGGTTTTGAATGCAGTGGCTGGCATGAAGCAAATTTCGGCAATCAAACAAGAGATGAAATCAGTAGTGGCATTTACCGAATTTGTCGAAGGTAATCGTTATACCGATTTTAATTCCAGCACAGATAAAGTAGCCGAGTACGGTTTAGCTGCGTTGGTTGCTGGCGGTGTCGCTGCTAAGTTAGGTTTCTTTGGTAAATTGTTTGCCTTGTTGATTGCGTTTAAGAAGTTATTATTTGTTGGTGCCATCGCTGTGTTTGCTGGCATTGCAAAATTCTTCAAGAAAAAAGAATCAACTTAGAGAGCCATCACTTTTCGTATTTTCAGATGATCAGGTAGTGTGGTGACGAATTGGCGGTAACTTGTCATACACAAAAATACTGGTACTTTGGACTGATTTTGAATATCTCTATAAGCCGAGCGCACTTTGTCCTGCGCTCGATTTTTTACCAATCTCTGTTCGTATCCCATATGTTGAAATTATTTGGTGCATTGTTTGCCGCTGGTAAATTGGGTAAATTATTTATTAGCGGCGGCAGTATGTTACTGACCGTGATTTTGTATTCTTGGGTATACGGTTGGAAATATGCCATCGGATTTGTCCTACTTATTTTCATTCACGAAATGGGTCATTTCGTCGCCGCTAGGTTGTGTGGTATGCAAGTTGGTTTACCGACTTTTATTCCCTTTGTTGGTGCTTGGGTAGAACTAAAAGATCAAGCACATACGGTCGAAACCGAAGCCTATATTGGTTTTGCGGGACCGATTGCAGGAACTGCTGCCGCCCTCATTTGTTATTGGTTGGGACGTCAATTTGATAGCGATTTGATGTTGGCCTTATCCTATTCGGGATTTATTATTAATTTACTGAATTTGATTCCGATTTCGCCTTTGGATGGTGGCCGTATCACTGCGATCATTTCGCCTAAGGTATGGTTGCTTGGCGTACCGTTGTTGGTCGCGCTTTTTTTGTATCGACCTAGCCCTATGTTGATATTGATAGGGATTTTGGCTTATCCACAACTAAAGTTGGCGTTCTCGAATACCGTGGCTGACGGATTACCAGAAGGGTATTACGAGGTTCCCTTTAATACCCGAGTCAACTACGGTGTGATGTACCTGTGTTTGGTGGTATTCCTAGCCTTGATGAGTTTTGAATTACATGAGGCTCTACCTAGAGTGCAATTTTAGTCACAAGATAATAAAACCTGTCGGAATATGTTCCTGTAAAAATAGTGCTTATATATTAATATAGTTAAGGATGTAGATTTCCCGTTGGACTGCGTTTAGCCTTTCAAAGCGCAAAAATGTTGTTGTGCACCGCAAATAAATTGCCCCAATAGAAACAACGTAGACCGTTGACTACTTTTTGTCTGTTATAGTTTCGCCAGTGAAATCCACTTTGATGGTATAGAAGTCTCGAAAAAGGTGCTGGCATTGCGGTCCTACATCATACTAATTCAAGGGTTTAGCTTTTATTTAAGTGCTCTCTCTGCGCGCTTATTTGCAAATTTGCCTTCACGCACCGGCGCATCTCTATCGCCGTTGCTGTGGATGTGGATCAATTTGCTTACGGTTTCCGGTCTACTGCTGATGAATGTTCAGTCAGCACAGGCTGGCGCCTTACATCGTCTCCGTTTCGATCATTTCAGTATTGATCAAGGCTTACCCAGTACTGGCATTTTGACCGTTTATCAAACCCGTAATGGTTATATCTGGATGGGAACTGCCAACGGACTAGTTCGTTACGATGGCAGGCATATGCGCGTCTTTTCCCACCTGCCATCGGATGTAAATACCCTCAACCATGATCGTATTTTGAGTCTCTTTGAAGACGAACAGCAACGCCTGTGGATAGGCACACGAATTGGTTTGAACGTGCTTGATTTGAAAACAGATCAGATACAACGCATTCCCATGCCGGAGGATTTTCCTCCGAAAGGGCGCTTCATTTATGGGATGAACCAGGCTGGCGAAAAACAGCTGTGGCTTGGTAGCTCTTCTGGTTTGTTACGCTTCAATACGGAGACTAAGGAGTTTACCCGTTGGCAACCAAACGCCGAATCGCAAGCGCTTTTTAGTGGCGAGGTTCGGGCGCTGATGAGCGATAAGTCTGGAGGCGTTTGGATAGGGCAGGGGCATCGGGTAGCACATATTAACCAAGCTGGGCAATTACAGTTGCAATTCAAAGCGAGTGATGAACTCGCAGACCAACAATTTCAACCAAGTCAGCGCTTAGTACGTAGTTTAGCATTTGATCACCAGGGGCAATTGTGGGTCGGCCTGACTGGTGGATTGAGGATTTGGCAAGTCAATCAGGAGCAAGTAAAGCCAGTGCCCCTGCCACTCCAATTAAAAATTCCTGGGGCTAGCGTTGTTACACTCCTTTCGGATGATGAGAAATCAATGTGGATAGGTTTTGGTGAAAACCAAGGTTTACTGCGTTGGCGTGAAAATAAAAATACGCTGGAAAAATTCGTGAATTTACCATCGGTCAATAGTAGCCTTAGTGGCGACAATGTGACTTCGCTCATGCTTGATTCAAGTGGTGGCTTGTGGGTTGGTACGAGTGACTACGGCGTGAATTTGGTGGATCTGCGTGGCCGCAGTTTTAGTACCTATCTCAGCATTCCCGGTGACGAGCGAAGTCTTTCAAATCGATTGGTGACAGCAGTCATTTCAGAAAATGAAGAATTTGCATGGCTCGGCACGTTGGGCGGTGGCTTAAATCGCTTACACATACCATCCGGTGATACACAGAGATTTACTAGCAAACAAGTTGGGGTGGACTACATCCGGGTATTGATGTTCGATGATAAGAAACATTTGTGGATAGGTGGCGAACGACTGCAAGTGTTTGATCCCAAGACAGGGCGTAGCCGAGATATTGATGTCGACAAAAACTTTCCGATTGGTGCACGATTTACTGCCCTGGTAAAGGATCAGCAAGGTGATGTATGGGCTGGTAGTAGTGTGGGTCTGTATCAAGTGAAGTCGAATGGTACGGTGCGGATTTTTAAGGCGGAACCCGGGGTCCTTGGCAAGATTAAGGACGATGCGATTGATAGTTTGCTTGTCGACAAAGCGCAGCGTTTGTGGGTGGGTAGCAAAGGGGCACTGTATTTGTACAACAACCTCGATGACAGTTTTCAGATGATTGGACGCCCGGCGCCACGTTTGCCAACTCCCGATAAACTCGGTGTAACCAGCTTGCGGCAAGATAATTCAGGACGTATTTGGGCGGCAACTATATTAGGTGGCTTGGTCGAGGTGCGCCCGCGTACGCTGACTGCTGATGATGATAGCGCCTGGGAATTGGTGTCATGGGCTGACACACCTCAAATTCCTAATGATGTTATTGAAGCGATGCAGGATGCCGATAACGGCGAAATTTGGATGAGTAGTGAACGGGGATTAATGCGAGTACGACCAGATAGCAAACAAGGGCGTAATTTTCCCTCGTTCGGACGGTTTGACGGCGCTTTTAATTTTGCTGCAGCGGCACGTGCTCGTGATGGTAGTTTACTCTTCGGCGGAGTGGGGTTAGTGTATTTCCATCCCATGAGTATTTCAGATAATGCGGTCGCACCAAGAGTAATATTGAGCGATGTCTTGCTCTTCAATAAATCCTTAATGACTTGGGCAACAAAAAAAGAACAAGATGCTGACTTAGGCAATACGGGAGCTCGCTACGATGGTTTGTCGGCGGACTTAAGCAGTATAGGGATCCATGGGCCGCTCAGTAGCGTTAAGCGCATTCAACTCAATTATAAGCAGACCATGGTGAGTTTTGAGCTAGCCGCCTTGCACTTCTATAACCGTACTCAAAACCGGTACGCGTGGAAATTAGAGGGTTACGATCACGATTGGATCTATGGTCAGGGCGATCGTGGTGTAGCTACCTATACCAATTTGGATGCTGGTTCTTATCGCCTGCTTGCGAAGGCAGCGAATCCTGATGGGATTTGGGGTGAAACGGTTGAAATCGTGCAAGTCGTAGTGAGGCCTCCATTTTGGCGTACATGGTGGTGGTATGGATTGTGGTTGCTGATCGTGCTGACCTTGGCTCGCGTGGTTTATCAACAACGCCTGCGTAGTGTAAGAGAAAATCGACTTTATCTTGAGCGTCAGGTAAAGGCACAAACCTAAGAGGTCGTTGAGCAAAAACGGCTCGCAGAAACACAACGTGAAATTGCTGAACAAGCACGCAATGATATAGGCCGTTTAAGTGAAATCGGACTTAAGATCACTGCATCTTTGGATAAACGTCAGATTCTCGAAACCTTATATCAACATACTAGGAGCATGATTCCCGCTTCCACTTTCGGTGTTGGTATTGTTGATTGGGATAAACGTGTCATCAGCTTTGAATACACCATACAAGGCAATCAATTTATCTTACCCTATGAACGGAGCTTAGACGCTCTTGAACAGCCCTCGACGCGGTGTGTTTTGAGCGGACAAGAATTGATTGTGAATCAGATTGAGCACGATAGTCGCAAACTCGATAAGGTGATTGCTCATCGTGTAGGTGATGATCTGGTGCGTCTGGAGGACGGATCTGCAACTGAAGATTCCCGATCTGGAGTCTATGTACCGATTATTCTAAGTGGGAGGGTGATGGGGGTAGTCGGCGCACTGAGCAATAAACCAAATGCGTTTAGCCTGGATGATTTAAATATTCTTCGTACCCTCGCAGCCTATACCGGCGTTGCGTATGACAATGCGGAGGCATACCGCCGCTTGTCGATTACCCAATCGAAATTGGTCGAGCAAGAGAAACTTGCAGCACTAGGTTCTTTGGTCGCCGGTGTTGCACATGAATTGAATACCCCGATTGGCAATAGCTTGCTGATGGCGAGCACGATGCAAGACCATAGCGAACAATTTTCAATGAAGGTTAAAGAAAACCGGTTACGTCGCTCAGATTTGGAAAGCTACGCTCAAAACTCAATTAACTCTGCCGATCTGATTGTGCGTAGTTTGACCAGCGCCGCAAACCTTGTCAGTAGTTTTAAGCAAATCGCGGTAGATCAAACTTCGGATAAACGACGTGAATTTGATTTACAGTTCTTCTGTGAAGAGGTGGCATTGACCCTATCGAATCGTAGTAAGCGTGAGGGTCATGAAATACGCGTCGACATTGTAGCGGGGCTCATGATGGACAGCTATCCCGGTGCTTTAGGTCAAGTGTTAAATAATTTGATTATCAATGCAATGGTGCATGGTTTGCACGAACGCAGCCAGGGCGTGATTACTTTGCGCGGATATGCTTACGACGATCAACATATACAGTTAGTCGTACAAGACAATGGTGCTGGTATTACCAAAGAAAATATAGAACGTATCTTTGAACCCTTCTTCACGACACGTTTAGGGACTGGCGGTAGTGGCTTAGGTCTACATATTTGTTATAACATTATCCACTCGATCTTAGGTGGAACTATTGCCGTCGATAGTATAGTGAATCTGGGCACCAATTTTACGATCACTTTACCTCGCAATGCGCCGTTGAAAATAGTCGGAAATGAGCAAAAGCCGGATCTGTAATTACTTGCTGATGACATTATTTTCTAGCATAAGCTGGGTCGGCGCATTGGCTGGTTTTTTGTTCAGATGCGTTTCGCGATTTGAGTCAAGACAGCGGAAAGCGAAGAATGAAACAGCAGCCTCTGCCCAATTCACTTTCACAACGCACTGAGCCACCCATCGCTTCACTCAACTGTTTGACGATAGATAACCCCAAGCCAGTAGAGTGTTCGCCACCCGTTGGAATACTAGATAATTTGCTGAACTTTTCAAATAGATGCTGTTGATCCTCGACAGATAATCCTGGACCCTGATCCTGAATATGCACTTCGGCAAAGTTTTGTTGGCGTATAAGTTTGAACAGAATTTGTTTACCCGGAGGAGAATATTTAATCGCATTTGAAATGACATTGTCCAGCACCTGGAAACAGGCGTTGGGGTCAGTTGAAATCAGCAAAAGATGGGGGTTTTTTGACCCCGAATAGTTCTGCGAAGTGTTTTCGGCGGTATCAATGTCCTGATCGGAATAGTTGAATAGATAGCTGAGTTCTTTTGCTTGCATAGTATGTTCATATTGCAGCAAAACCTGATGCGTAATTTCATTCAAATTGACCGTTTTTTTCTCTAATTTCTTATTCCCCGATTCGAGGGCATTCACGTCGAGCAAATTGGTAATGATGTGCATCATACGTTGGCCGCTGCGACTAATTCTCTCAAGATAACTAGAGCGTTGATCCTCGGTAATACTCGACGCTAGCTTGTTCATTAATTCGCTCAATCCTATGATGCCTGTCAACGGGTTTTTTAGATCATGGGCGGCAATGCCTAGAAATTCATTTTTTTGCTTGTCTAGTTTTTCTAAGTGTTGTACTGCTTCCGCCAGTTCCTGTGTACGTTGTTGAATCTTGCTCTCTAACTCTTGTTCTGCGCGTTGCGCCAAGCTCAACAATGCTGCTTGATTTTGGGCATTTTCATTTTTGATCAGATGGATGCGATCTGCTTGCGCCAAGGCCAACAGAATAATCTCTACCGCAGCCCCAATTTGATAGCCAAATTCAGTTAACCAGGTGCTTTCAATGATTCCCAAATTTCTTAACACGATGAGTGAACCGCCTGCTATCCATGCGGTCGTTGCGGCGACTACAAAATAGCCGGGGCGAAAACCACGCCAACCACAGATTATTCCCAGTGGAATGACAATCAACATCTGCAGAAAGGCAATTATTTGAATCAATGCTGCAACTGAACTGTTGAATCCACACATTACTAAGATCATCGTGCCCAATGCGATACTTTGTATGAGTCGAAAAAGTATCGCTATCCGCGGCATATCTGCACTTAGCCGCAGAAAACTCGTAATGAATAAAGAGTAAAACAATAGGATGGCCGGTATTGCCAAACTCTGGAGCATATCCACTATCCAGGTGCTTTTTGGCGTGAAAAATAATCCCAGATGTCCGTTGCTATTGAAACCGACCACCAAGGTAAGTGCGGACAATAGTAGGTAGAAAACACTTGCCCGATCACGATAGCTGCTCGTTAAAATGAGATTGTAAATAATCATCGCGAGCATGACGCCGTAGAAAATTCCTATGAACGTGGTTTGCTTATTACTTACCTCGGCGAAGGTCTGTGGTGTATAGAGCAGTGCGCTCAAGTACATTGCGCTTGTTGTTTGTAGCCGGAGATAAATAGTATGAACTTGCGTGTCATTCAGCTGCAGGCGAAAAACCGCTAAGCGATGACGGGTTTCAGCATCAGAAATTGGGTGACGATCACCTGAAATATGTCGGCTGATGATTTTTTTGTCTGAGACTTGATAGGCGCGTACATCGTCCAGCATGTTCGGTGTGATCTCCATCCACCAATCGGTCGAAGCTTGATTATCTTGGCGCTGCAAATCGACTTTGAGCCAGTACACTGACTTCGTATACGAAACACTTAAATTCCCTTTTAAAGGCTGAAATGCATATCCGGCTTGTGCAGATAGATCACTCTTGATTAGGGTATCGATATTGATATTCCCCGCTTTGTCTTCCAGCACTTGCCATTGAGATTGTAAATTGATCTCCGTAGGCGTGGAATGTAAGGGTAGAACGCCTGCTCGTGCTTCGAATGGTTGTGTGATCGCACAAGCAGCAGCGATCACGAGCAGGGATATTCTTATGAGTTTTATCATGTCAGGCCAGTTTCAGCGTTTTTGAGTCGATAATCGAATGCTAAGCGGGAACAGTACTTTTAGGCTAACAATTTTCATGGCGGAGAGCAATGCCATTAGGTACACGAAAAAAATTTGATTTAGGACAAATTTTATCCCCCAAAAGAACTAGATGTCTTAGCTTGGCGGCGAATTGTGCGCTTGCTTTAATAAGCACAAAATACTGTTATGAAAAAAATTCTATCAACTGCAGAGCAAGGACAAGGTGCGCAACTGATCGACCGCTTTGGCCGGCAATTAAACTACCTGCGAGTGTCAGTCACTGATAAGTGTGATTTGCGTTGTAGTTATTGCATGCCAAAAGGATTCAATGGTTTTGAAGAGCCTGAGAACTGGCTAAGTTTTGCCGAGATAGAACGCGTGGTGGCTGCTTTTGGCCGCATGGGCGTGGGACGGGTGCGTCTGACTGGTGGTGAGCCATTATTGCGGCGGAATTTACCGCAATTGGTGCAGTCCTTGGCGAGCCATCGAGAAATCCGCGATATTTCGCTCTCAACCAATGCCACACAATTACATAAACACGCTGATGCCTTATACCAGGCCGGCGTTAGTCGCATTAACGTCAGTCTTGATAGCCTCGATAAAGCCTGTATGGAAAACATCACAGGGCGTGATAGCTTTGCCAGCATCATGGCGGGCTTGCAGGCAGGAAAGCGAGCAGGATTTAGGCCTATCAAATTAAATATGGTGGTGATGGGTGGTGTGAATGAACATGAAGTCAAGCGCATGGCGGAGTTTTGTTTTAACGAAGGTTTTATTTTGCGCTTGATCGAAGCCATGCCTATGGGCAGTACTGGGCAGAATAGCCAGTATCGCGATATCGGTCCTATCCGTGATGAATTGGTAAAACATTTCGATCTGGTACCAGTCGCTGAAGAATTGGGCGGAGGACCTGCGCGTTATTGGAGCGGCCGTGATGGACAGGGAACGATAGGATTTATTTCGCCAATCAGTCAGCATTTTTGCGCAACTTGTAATCGGGTCAGACTAGCAGTCGATGGCACTTTATATATGTGTTTGGGACAAGATGAAAAATTTGAGCTGCGCCCTTTGCTACGTGCGGGAATTAGCGATCAGGATCTGGAACATGCCATACGCCAAGCGATAGAGTTAAAGCCAGAGCGCCACGAGTTTACGACACAAAAACATAAGATCATTCGATTTATGTCACAGACAGGTGGTTAATTAATCGGCTATTCTGGAAACTGGTCAGATCACCTAAATCGACATCGGAGCACAAATGGAAGTACGCAATATTCACCAATTCATAGAAGGGTTTCAACGATTCCAATCTAAATACTTTTCCGGTGAAAAGCCGCTCTACAATAAGCTTAATAATGGGCAGAATCCAAGCACGCTATTGATAGGCTGCTGCGATTCTCGGGTAGACCCGGCTTTGTTACTTGACTGTGATCCAGGCGATATTTTTGTAATACGAAACGTTGCCAATTTGGTGCCACCATGCAATGAATCTGGTAATCAGCAAGGTGTTAGTGCAGCGATACAATTTGCGGTTGAGGCACTGAATGTCAAACGAATCATCGTGATGGGACATGAGAAATGTGGCGGCATCCGAGCGTTGATGCAAGGCTACCAACCGAGCCGCGAAATTGACTTTATCGGGCGCTGGATGCGCATTGTGGAGCCAGTGAAGCAGCAGGTATTAAGTCAACTTGGACATTGCGCGACGGAAGTGCAAAATCACGCTTGTGAACTAGGTGCGATCATTTTGTCTTTGAATAATTTACGCAGCTTCCCCTGGGTTGCTGAGCGTGAACTGAGTGGCGAAATTGCCTTGCATGGCTGGTATTTTGATATGACGAACGGTGCTTTGCTGGCATACTCAGATAGAACCGATAGTTTTTTGCCGATGGTCTGTCCGCTCGGAATTCCCCATGCGGCAGAATTAGAGACTACACTGTAGCGGACAGGTAGATCGGTTGTAAGTCGGGTTGTTTTTTTAGTTATTTTTTGTTTGACTGCATTCTTAGCAAAGTGATCTACATGGATTCCGACAATCAACTGCCGATCGGCAAACGGCTCACATTTCGTATTCTACTGACGACGGTGTTGGGCCTTGCCCTGACTTTGGCAGCGATTGGCTATACCTTGCTGTTGTCCTGGCAATTGGAAGGCGGCGGAGCAGCAATTAATGAAGCGGGTAGCCTGCGCATGCGCTCCTATAGACTGGCGATGGTCTTAGAACACGCGCAGCCTGGCAACAGCGCGGAACAAGAATTACAGGAATTTAATCGCACTCTACTAGACTTGCAAACGGGTGATGCGAAACGACCTTTGTTTTTGCCACAAACCGCAGCAATAAGAGAGCAGATGAAGCAGGTACAACAAGCCTGGCTGCAACACATACAGGTCAACGCAAAAAAAGTTGCTAGCGAAACTGATCCACAGTTGAAGCAAATCGCTTTACAAAATTACGCCTCTGATTTACCTGATTTTGTGAAAAGTATTAATCAATTGGTGTCGCTGGTCGAAGTCGAACTCGCCGAAAAAACGACTTGGTTACGACTGTGCCAAACCTCCTTAATTTTTATGTCTTTAGCCGCCAGCGTGGCGTTGCTGTATCTCCTATATTTATGGATAGTCGGTCCAGTGACACGCATGCAAGCGGGGATAGCGCGCATGAGTAAAGACGATTTGAGCGTACGTTTGCCGATTGAAACCGAAGATGAATTTGGCGTGTTGGCACAGGCATTTAATCAGATGGCTGACCACGTCCAAACTGTGCATCGGACTTTGGAAGTGCGGGTGCTGGAAAAAACCGCTAAGCTGCAATCTCAAAATCACGAAATCAGCACCATGTATGAAATTGCGGCTTTTTTGTCGGGACCGCATGCGATTGAAGAATTATGTCGCGGCTTCTTGCATAGGATTATGCAAAGGATGCAGGCCGATGGCGGCACTGTACGCATCCTCGATAGTCAAAAGGATAATGTGCATATTACCGTGCACGAAGGTATCTCAGAAAAAATGATCGAGGAAGAGCATTGCATCAAGAAAGATGATTGTCTGTGTGGCGCCGCCACTGAGAAAGGCATTATCTTAGTGCGCGATTTTCGTTTACTGGATCAGCAAAAACGCTATCGTTGTCAGGAAGAAGGCTATGTCTCGCTCGCTGTGTTTCAGATCCAAACCCGTGAACAGGTGATTGGTAGTTTCTCACTGCATTTCTCACAAGAGCGTGTGGTCACCGGTGAAGAGCGTCGCCTGCTGGAAATTCTCGGGAAAAATTTGGGCTCTTCGATAGAAAATCAACGCCTGATCTCCAAAGAAAAAGAATTCGCTGTTTCACAGGAACGCAATTTATTGGCGCAAGGTTTGCATGACAGTATTGCGCAAGGTTTGAACTTCCTCAATCTGCAAGTGCAGATGCTGGAGGATTCGTTGAAACGTAATGATGTGCAGGAAATCCATGATATCGCGCCTTTATTACGGGCGGGTATTCAAGAAAGTTATGAAGATGTGCGCGAGCTATTATTGAATTTCCGCACCCGTTTGCAAGACAGTAATTTAGAATCCGAAATGCGCAATGTGGTGGCGAAATTCCAACGTCAGACAGGCGTTCATGGCACCATAGAGTTTGAAGGAAACGGTGCGCAACTGCCACCGGAACAACAATTGCAAGTGCTGTTTATTTTGCAGGAAGCTTTATCAAACGTGCGCAAACATGCGCAGGCGAGCGAAGTGAAAGTGATGGTAATAAATGATCGTGATTTTGCGATGACCGTACATGATGACGGCTTGGGGTTTGATATGGAAACGGTCAAACAAAAGGGCGAAGATCACGTGGGCTTGAGGATTATGCAAGAGCGGGCAGAGCGCTTAGCGGCGCAGTTCTCGATTCAAAGTGATCTTGCTCACGGGACCGTCATTGCATTGCATTTAAAACGTGAAGAGCGCTTAGTCGCATAATTTTTCAGTGCGAAATATAAAAAACATAAAAAAATATAAAAGAAATATAGAAGAAATTAGAAAAATCAAAAGAAATCAAAAGAAAGTGAAGTAAGAGACATGAGTATAAAAATTTTATTGGTGGATGATCATAGTTTATTTCGCAGTGGCATTCGTTTGCTACTGCAACGCAATCCTGAGTTTGAAATCGTTGGCGAAGCTGCGGACGGATTAGAGGGAGTGAAACGTGCCAAACAATTGAAACCCGATGTTGTCTTGATGGACCTCAATATGCCAGGTTTGTCGGGGCTGGAAGCCATGCAATTAATCGTTGAGGATTTACCTGATACTGCCGTCTTGATGTTGACCGTGTCAGAAGAAGCCGAAGATCTCACCACGGCATTGAAAAATGGTGCGCGTGGTTATTTGTTGAAAAATATCGAAGCAGATTATCTGACGCAGTCGATAAAACGTGCAGCCGCTGGCGAGCCTGTGATTGCTGAATCCATGACGGCCAAACTAGTGATGCAATTTCGCTCAGGGAATAATGTTTCGACCACGCCTGAGCGTGAAAGACTCACGCCGCGCGAACGTGAAACTATGGTCTGTCTCGCTCGTGGTGAAAGCAATAAAGAAATTGCGCGCAACCTCGATGTCGCTGAGAGCACGGTAAAAATTCATGTGCAGAATATTCTCAAAAAGCTGAATCTGACTAGTCGCGTGCAAATCGCGGTGTACGCGGTTGAACATGGCATGGATAAATAGAACTTTAGCGCACGTACACATCCCACTCAAATAGTCATGCATTCATTTTCTGAGAGTTTTAAATGTTAATAGGCCTTAGTCTTTTGCGATGATGATCTAGTCCTATTGACGTATTGGCGCTGTCGATCAGCCCATTTACACTTGCCTCCATACATTAATAAGATGGGGGCTTGCAATGAGTAAGATCAATCTAGACGGACTATTATCCAATCAAGCTTTGTTTCGTCATATTTCACCGTTTGAGTTAGAAAGTTTAAAAAAAGAAGTGGTGAAGCTAGAGTTGGATAAAGGCCTAAGCCTGTTCCAAAAAGGCGATACTGCCGATGCTTGTTTTATCTTGGTGTACGGCTTGGTAAAACTGGCGATTCCTTCATCCAACGGTAGCGATAAGATCGTGGAATTAATTCGTCCGGGTCAATGCTTCGGTGAAGCGATGTTGTTTCTCGAAGAACCGTATCCGTTTTATGCGGAATCTCTAGAGCCTTCTCTGCTATTGCGTCTGCCTAAAAACGCGCTGTTTAAGTTGCTCGATCAATCGCCAACCATAGCAAGGCAGATGATGACGGGTTTGTCATATCGCTTACTTGGTTTTATTCGCAGTGTCGAGCGTCAATCATCGCACAATGCGATGCAAAGAGTCGTGGATTACCTGGTACAAGTAGCCACTACTCAGGAAAGTAACGATATTCGACTCGAATTGAAAAAAAATGTCGTCGCTTCTTTATTAAATCTCACGCCAGAAACTTTCTCGCGCATGTTGCATCATCTCAGTGAGTTGGATTTGATCCGTGTCAGTGCTTCCCGCATAAATATTAATTGCCTGACCGCATTAAAAGCGTATGCCAGCACCAGTGCAGCGCAAGAAAGTACGCCACATAAGAATTCGATCCGTGCAGCCAATCGCAGATCTTCCGCATTGATGCAAGAACGTACTAGTTCTTTTGGCTGAACCCCTCCCTCCTTTGCAGATTGTCTTAAGCCCATACGAAGAATTACCAATTTGCCGCGCAATCCTTAAAGTAACAGATAAGGATTGCGCTTTTTTTTGTTGGCATTGGGAGGGCGGATATCGGCTCTTTGCCATCAAGCGAGAACGCTTGGCAGTTCACTGAATTTACATGAATCCTTGAAGCTAAGTTACTAAATTATCCAATAAGGGAGTACAAAATGAGTCACGTCTTAAGTCGCTGGGAACCCGAAGACGGCGGGTTCTGGAAAAAGGAAGGGAGCAACATCGCCAATCGCAATTTGTGGATTTCGATTCCTTGCTTGATGTTGGCCTTTTCTGTCTGGATGTTATGGAGTGTGGTTGCTGCCAATCTGGATAAGGCAGGTTTCAAATTCACCAAAGATCAATTGTTTTTCTTGACCGCATTGCCAGCGCTCTCTGGCGCTACACTACGAATTTTTTATTCCTTTCTGGTACCGGTATTTGGTGGTCGTCGCTTCACTGCGATTTCAACCGCGAGTTTGTTGATACCAGCCATCGGGATGGGCTTCGCGCTGCAAGATCCAACCACGAGCTATTCAACTTTGCTCATTCTTGCACTGTTGTGTGGTTTGGGCGGTGGTAACTTCAGTTCCAGTATGGCAAATATCAGTTTCTTTTTTCCTAAATCACGCAAAGGCTATGCGACCGGGATGAATGCTGGGATTGGTAATCTTGGCGTGTCGGTGGTGCAGTTTGTTGCGCCGCTGGTGATTTCTTCTGCTGTGTTTGGTGCTGCAATTTCGGGCGACGGTTTCTTGTATCACAACGTCAAAACCAATACCGATAAAATGTTCTGGCTTGCGAACGCAGGATTTATTTGGGTGCCATTTATTGTTGTCGCAACGATCGCCGCTTGGTTTGGCATGAACGATATCGCTTCTGCGAAAGCGTCTTTCTCAGATCAGGCAATTATTTTTAGACGCAAACACAATTGGTTAATGTGTTGGTTGTATATTGGGACCTTTGGTTCGTTCATCGGTTTTTCTGCCGCATTTGCCATGTTAATCAAAGCGCAGTTTCCAGAAGTGGAAGTCGCTAAATTTGCCTTTTTAGGGCCATTGGCGGGCGCACTCGCACGTCCTATTGGTGGCATTTTGTCAGATAAATTAGGTGGTGCGCGCTTAACGTTCTGGGTATTTGCGGCGATGGCGGCGACGATTGCTTTTGGCATATTACCTGCTCTGCACGCAAATCAATTCAGTGTTTTCTTATTCTCATTTATTGGCATGTTCATTCTGACTGGCTTGGGTAACGGGTCTACTTTCTGCATGATTCCGATTATTTTCCAAACGGACAGAGAGCGCGCGTCTGCCGGAAAAGGCGAAGCCGCGATTAAGCAAGCGCGTTTGGATGCAGCTAAAGAATCTGCTGCTGTACTCGGATTCTCTGGTGCGATAGGCGCCTATGGTGGTTTTTTCATTCCTCAAGGATTTGGTACTTCCATCAAAATCACTGGCGCGCCAGATATGGCTCTGTACACCTTCATTGTGTTTTACATTAGCTGCATGGTGATTACATGGTGGTTCTATTCACGCAAAAATGCCGAGATGCCTTGCTGATCTAATTGAGTGACCGAAAAAAGCCCCGCAGTAGCAGTGCGGGGCTTTTTGCTTGTTGACTCTTCGCTGACTAATTAGCTGAATTGAAGGAAGCTGAGATTGATCCGATTTTCTTGCATAGGTGGGCACCAGAAATACTTGCTGTGCATCGGTGTTGAGATTTTAAAAAGGTCATCAACGATACCATCTTCCATGCCTAACATACGTTTCAGCTGCGCCTCAAAAGGATCAAAGCTATTGGCAAATGCAGTGAAATACAAGCCGGCGTGGTTATTTTCTGCCCATGGCATGGAGCGCCGCAAAATAAATGCCTCAGGACTAAAGCTTTCTTGTGCGGTCCGTTTCACGTGAGCGCTTTCAGGCGCATCATCAAGCTCTTCGTTGTCGCGTAGACGACGACCTACCATATTGTCTTGCTGTGTACTATTCATTGCATCAAAGACTTGGAAATTGTGCCGCCACTGCTGGACCGCCAGATAACTGCTGCCATGTACGCTTGCTTGGTCGCTTTCTAGAAAGGCACAGGCAATAGCGGCGTCGTCGATAGGATTTTCCGTGCCGTCTTCATAACCAGTTAAATCATGCCCAGTTTGGTAACGAAAAGCAGGTATCTGATGGGTGACGCTAAAAACGGGCGTTAGCAATTTTTCTAGGTGCCGCCTCATATGAAATAAATCGCCGCGCTGTTCAGATTTAAACCATAAAAACAAATCGCTATCGTCTGCATGCAAATCGATGTTGGTAGTGGCATAAGTTGGGAAATGCCTCATTCCTGGGATCTCGGCTTGTAAAAATTGTAGGAAGTCAGCACCGAAGCCAACAACAATTTTCTGCCCAGCGATACTTGCTTGGAGCCCCTGCAATGTTAGTGATATGGATGTCTTGTTGGCAGTAGGATGGCGACGGTAATGTACATAAATTCCGTGCGATGAAATCGGGCGAGGATTTCAGTTTGAAAATGCGTCATGGGCTTTTTGATTGACTCTGTCATGATTTTATTTGGCAAATATGCGTTCCAGTTCACCATTTTTTTTGGCTTGTATCAGCGCTTTGTCGATCTTTTCTAAAATATTTTTATCGTAGCTCAGGCCCGTCGCAAAATGTGCATCGATGACAGAAACCGGTCGCGGGACGATGCAGAAGATGTCTACCTTCTTTTTCTTATATTCATCAAATTCTGCGGCATACAGTTGATTCAATTCTTTTTGTACCTCTTTGAGATTAGTACGCGGTTCGTATAGTAAGAAAGCATCCATCCGCTTTTGATATAGTTTTGAAAACCGACCTGCCAGGCTACTGGTGTTGTATTCAGCTTTGAAAAGAATATTGACCAGCTTATCGAATTCGTCACCAGCACTGGAGCCTTGAACAATACCGATCGTTTTACCTTTGAGATCCTCCATCGATTGGAAGTTGAAATTGTCATCACAGCGCTTAACCAACCAGACCTTGTCGGAATAAACAGGTTCAGAAAAGTGGAAAATCTTTAGTCGCTCAGGTGTTTTGTAAATGCCGAAAATTAGACCTTCGCCGTTTTCACCGTTGTGCAAAACACGACGCCATGGATAACGACGGATATCAATTTTGATATGTGCTGATTCTTCTATGTAATTGAAAAGTTGTAAGACATTCTTGGTAAGTGGGAGAATTTGGTCACGATCGCCTTTTTGCTCTGGCATCAGAACTGCCACCGTTGGTCGAGCGGATATTGCTGGCAAAATTTGTCTGGCAGCAGTCGGCTCTATCGACATGATAAAGCTGACCACAGTGCAGATAAGCAGTGATTGAATTGAAGTGCGCAAAATACCGTTTTCCAAGGAGCTATTGAATTATTTTTTAACCTATTCTAGCTTAATTCCTTGTATAGGATGCCGAATCCGATAGCGAAGCACGTGGGACTAATACAACCATTTTCTCTATTTCAATTGGGGTAGTTGCAATGTTAAGGTAAAACAGTAGGCGTATTCAGGCTGACACGTTTGCCGTCACCTAGTTGTCCATCGCTATTTCGCCCCCAAACCCACAGACTACCATCGGTACGAATGGCGAGTGTATGGAATAGACCGGCCGATATAAATTTCCAATTTTTTGTATCGCCAATTTGCAAAGGCGCTAATTGAGTTTGGTTATTGCCAGACCCAAGCTGCCCATCCTCGTTTGCCCCCCATGCCCATAAACTGCCATCGCTCTTCACTGCGAGGCTATGCTTGCTCCCAGCGGAAATTGAGGCCCAATTAGTTTGGGTGCCAATCTGGCTAGGATTGAGTCGGTCCGACAAAGCGCCATTGCCGAGCTGCCCTTGGTCATTTGCTCCCCAGGTGAATAATGCTCCATCTGCTCGAATCGCGAGGCTATGGTTCTGTCCAGCTGCGATCGACACCCATGTGGCAGTACCGATTTGTGTAGGTGTTGTTACTGTGGTACTGGGGCCAGTACCAACTTGCCCATTTAAATTACTACCCCAGCCCCAAATAGTGCCATCTGCGCGACGTGCTAGAGTGTGGCCTGCTCCAGCTGCGACACTAGTCCAATTTTTGGCGATGCCGATTTGTACCGGTTCAACCCGGTCAATTACCGTGCCATCACCGAGCTGCGCGTAGAAGTTACGACCCCACGCCCATAAAGTGCCATCTTTTTTTATCCCAACCGTATGCGATTTTCCTGCTGCGATGGCAATCCAACTTGCCGTACCGATTTTAGTGGGATTGAGTTTGTCGACAAAACTGGCGTCGCCCAATTGTCCATTTTGATTAAAGCCCCACGACCAGAGCGAGGCGTCAGTGCGCAACGCGACGGTATGAAATTCACCAGCAGCAATTTGTGCCCAGGTATTGACCGTACCCATTGCAGCCATGGCAGATTGATCATTGGCGGTGCCATTTCCTAGTTGCCCAGTGCGATTCAAACCACTGCTGATGACACTTCCGTTGGCTTTTAGAACTAAAGAATGGCTGCCGCCAGCAGTTACTGCAACATACGGTCCTTGCACGACAAGTTTGGTCGTGTTGCTAATTTTGCCTGAGGTCGCCGTGATCGTTTCTGTTCCTAATGTCTTGCTCGTGGCCAGTCCCGTTGTTTGCACGATACTCGCGACAGCACCTGGCGAGCTCCACACTAAGTCTTTCGTGATGGCCGCACTGCTGCCATCGGCATAGCTACCGGTGACCGTAAACTGTTGGGTTAATCCTAATGCAATCGTTGGATTTGCTGGGCTTATGCTAATCGAGACTAGGGCGGGGGCTGTCGTCGTCGTTGTGGTGCTTGCACTGTCTTTTCCGCCGCCGCATGCGGCTAAGCATAGGCTTAAAAACATGGCCGCCGATCTCTGAAAAACTGGGAGTTGTGAAATTGATAGGCGTTTAGTCATAATGAAGTTGTACTTGATCGATTTAATGAGAAACCATGGGGTAAGCTAAGTTCTCAGCTTTACCGTAGTGTATGCAAAGAAAAAGAAATCCGATTGGTAGATTAGACAGGTCTTCTTGGCTTTATTACGCTAATTGAATCGTAGGGAAATTTTGCATGATGCTGTAATACGATCGATCATTTCTTTGACTCTGGGTGGGTAAATCCCAATAAGCTTGGCAAAAGACAAGATGTTGCAGGCTTTAAGGCTATTTGATATTTCTGTAAAGTAATGTTGGTTTAATGCCGTTAACGGTCAATTGATGTCGAGGCACCTCAAGCTATGGACAGACAAGACACCCAATGTTTTTTGTCTTGGTTCCCGTCGCACGATTGTGTAACACCTGAATTTTTCATCGAAAGTTATTATGGCTAGTGTCAGTTATCAATATGAATTAATTAAGATGTATCTGGCTGCGTTTATCCGCCCGCCAGAGAAGAGTGGTCTTGAATATTGGTTATTGCAACTCAATAGCGGTAAGTCTTTTGATAGCGTTCTAGAGACAGTTTTTAGTTTGGATATAGTGAAAGAAATTTATCCCACTAACTTGCCTCACGAATCTTTCGTGACACTTATTTACGTGAATGTCTTTGGTAAGTCGCCTGATCTTGAGGGCTTGAATTACTGGAAGCAGCAAATGATTGACGGTCGCAGTCGCGGCAATTTAGTGATGGACATGATCAATGCAGGCCTAAACACTGCTGACGGTACTGCTGGAAAGGCGTATATCGTTAACCGCATAGCGGTGTCGCAATTCGCAGTTGACCAGCAATTCACACAAAAAGCGGATCTGTCTCCTGCTTACCTAAAAACTGTTATGCAGGGAGTGAATGCCAACCCTGATACGATTGCAATTGCAAACAAGTCCTTGGGTTCTGGCGTGACGGGCATTGGTCTTGGTGCACCTTCGAACTCTTTAACCGTCACCGCCGCTGCTGATGGCTTAAGTGCAACGGAGGTGGCTGCGGGTGTCGACGTCCTGGTCAGTCTGGTTGGCACGAATGCGGTTGCCAATAATTTTGTAGAGTTGTTGATCGATGGCGTTTCATTTCCCACGGCCATCACCAAGCAATTGAGTGCAGCGGATATTAGTGCCAAGAAAGTGGGCTTGGTTATTCCAAAAACCATGAATTGGGGAGCGGACGGTATCAAGTTGCTGCAGGCCATAGTGAAAGATAGTAATGGCAATTCGAGCGCTCCCGGCGGTGATTTACGCGTCGATTTGAACATCGTCCCACCGAAGGCACCGAGTGTTGCCTTGAGTGTTGGCGTAGCGATTGACAGTATTAGTTTGCTAGAAAAATCGGCTGGCGTTGCGGTATCTGTCGATATTACGGATACCAATGCAGTCGCAGGTGACAAGATTGAAATCTTACTTAATGAAGTCAGTTTTAGCACTAAAGTGCTGGCGACTATAACGGCCGCAGATCTGGTAACGGGGATGGTCGAAGTCATCGTACCTGGAACCGCAAATTGGGGCGTGGATGGCGATAAGGTACTCGCCGCTAGAGTGATTGATATTGCGGGAAATGTTGGCGGTATTGGTGGGGCAGTGAGCGTCAATCTCGATACACTGGCGCCAAATGCGCCTGGTAATGCGATTAAAATTCCGGTCGCGACGGCGGGCATTAGTTTACCTGAACGTGCCAGTCCGATCAGCGTGGTGGTCGATCTCACAGGCACCAGTGCCAAAGCTGGTGACGCTGTTGAGTTATTCATCGATGATAAAGTATTCGGCTCAAGCACACTGCATGTCCTGACCGCCGAGGAAATACTCGCGAATTCCGCAGTACTCTCAATTTCTGCGTTTGATCCCGCCTGGTCATTGGCAGAAGGTAATCGCAGCATTTCGGCGCGACTGTCGGATAAGACTGGTAACGTCAGTAAGGGGGGGGGAAATCTAACTGTGCTCGTGGATAGTCTTGCACCAAAATCTGAAACTACCACCTTCAGCATCGATGCCGCGAAGGATGGTATTAGCAGTGCAGAAAAAACACTGGGTGTGGCGGTCGTGGTCAGCCTGCTTGGTTCGGGGGCTGTCGCCGGCGACACGGTGAATATTTTAAGCGGAATTCAAACACCTGTAGTTCTGTTTAGTCAGGTACTCACTGCGGCGCAAATTACAGCGAAACAGGCGACGATTACTTTACCGGCGAGCAGTGCATGGGGGCTAGATGGAAGCAAACTGATTGCAGTCAGCTTCACGGATATTGCTGGCAATACCAGTAGCGCAAGCCCAGCTGTGAATGTTGTACTCGATACTACCGCGCCACTCGCATCGACCAAGGATTTGCTAGCACCAGCAAGCTTAAATGGCATTAACACCGTGGAGAAAGCGGACGGGGTTCTGGTGAAATTTAGTTTGGCAGGTACTCAAGCTCAAGCGAAAGACAAAGTCGAAATTTTATTGAATGGGAGTGCGTTTTCAAGCCCTATTACGTATGTTCTAAACGCGGACGATGTTGCGAATGATCTTGTTTCATTGACGATTCCCGGCAATGCTGCTTGGGGTGCGGACGGCGTGAAACAATTAAGCGCACGCGTGACCGATCTGGCGGGAAATGTAGGGGCCGCTGGAGCCACGTTACCCGTGGTGATTGATACCATAGCGATTCCAGGACCGTCGAGTTCTCTAGTCGTTCCTGCCAACGCTGATGGTGGTATTTCGATCGTTGAAAAAAATGCTGGCGTTGAGGTAAGAGCGAGCTTGGCAGGAACCAATGCACAAATTGGCGACCGCGCAGAGTTGCTAATCGGTGGTCAGGGATTCCAGACGCCGGTCACCCATATTTTAACGAACGCTGATTTGGTGGCGCAGACAGTGTCTTTAAATATAGGACCAAATGATGGTTGGGGGGCGGACGGTGTGAAGACCTTAACTCTCCGATTCATTGACTTTGCAGGCAACGTAGGATTAGCTGCGGGTTCCAAAACCGTCACTTTGGATGGTATTGCACCAAATCCAACTGCGGCAACGCTGACGGTGCTAGCCGCGCAAAACGGCATCAATGCGCAAGAAAAAATAAGCGGGTTTGATGTTGTTGTGGACTTAAATGGTACTGGCGCATTAAGTGGTGACACGCTGAATTTATTTATTGATGGACTGCCATTTTCCATACCAATTAAACAAACTATTACGGCCGCCCAAGCTTTATCGAAATCGGCCACAATCAAAGTACCAGCCAATGCCGATTGGTTAGCTGATGGAAGTCATGTGCTGACTGTGGTGATCAATGATACCGCTGGAAACCTCAGCAGTGCAGGCGGTGCACTTATTGTCCAGGTCGACACAACGGCACCTAAGTCTGCTAGCAATCCTGTTGTAATTCCAGCCGCGATCAATGGCATCAGTAGTTTGGAGAAAAATGCAGGCGTAGCGGTGGAATTAAACTTAGCTGGAACAAATGCAACAGTTTCAGATAAGTTGGAACTGCTCATCAATGGTAATAGTTTTTCGACGCCGATCACGCAAATTTTGAGTAGTAGTGACATTGCGAATGGTTTAATCAATTTAACTATTCCCGCTAATGCAAGTTGGGGAACTGATGGCAGTAAGAACATTTCTTTCAAAGTGATTGATGTTGCCGGAAATGTGGGGGCAATTGGCGGAATTCTTGCAGTGAATCTTGATACAAGTGCACCAGCAGGCCCCGCTGGTAGCTTGGTTGTACCAGCAAATGGTGCTGGCGGAATTTCCTTAGCGGAGTTGAATGCTGGAATTGCCGTCGTTGTGAGCCTTGTCGGTGCTGCGGTATTCGCAGGGGACAGCGTTGAGATTTTAATTGGAAATAATCCTTTTGCAACACCAGTACGCCACACCATTACTGCAGAAGAATTGATTGCTAAAAGCCTGAGTTTAAACATTGCGGCAAGCAATATTTGGGGTGCAGACGGGATTAAAAACTTGACCGCGCGATTCATTGACGTGGCAGGAAATATCGGTTCAGCCACAGGTTTAGTCAGTGTCACGCTCGACACATTAGCTCTAAATCCGCTTGCCAGTATATTGAAGGTCAGTGCTGCTGCGAATGGTATTAGTAATGCAGAAAAAAACGCTGGTGTCGATGTCGTGATTGACCTCATTGGCACGGGTGCAGTGAGTGGCGATCAAATTCAAATTTTAGTCGATGGACTGCCATTTGCTACGCCGAATATTTATACCATTACTGCAGCGCAGGCCTCCGCGAAAACAGCCACAGTGAAGATTCCGGGTGCTGCTAATTGGTTGAGTGATGGCAATCATCTGTTGACTGCTAATTTGATTGATAAGGTTGGAAATACAAGCGCTGCCGGCGGTGATCTGATCGTATTGCTTGATACTGCAGCACCAATTGCACCAAGCATTGCATTAGCGATTCCTGCTGCAAGCAATGGATTGAATAATGTAGAGAGATTGGCGGGTGTCGCAGTCACGGTGAATCTGAGCGGAACCGGCGTAGTCGCGGGTGATAGTGTCGAGTTAATGATAGACGGAAAATTATTTTCGCCCAGTATCACTCAAGTGGTCAGTAGTAGTGACATTGTCAATGGACAGCTTAATTTGACGATCGGGCCTGCTGCTAGTTGGGGCATCGATGGTATCAAGAGTCTCTCTGCACGATTCATTGACGTGTCAGGAAATATAGGACTTGCGGGCGGTAATGTGAATGTTAATTTGGATACAGTCGCGCCAGCCGGTCCAACGAATGCCTTAGTAGTTCCTGCCAACTCAGCAGGTGGAATCACCACGCCCGAATTGAATGCGGGTGTCGATGTGCTTGTCAATTTGACGGGAGCAAAAGCAGTATCAGGTGACATCGTTGAGATTTTGATTGGCGGAACATCGTTTGCAAATCCCGTGAAGCATGTCTTGACTGCTGCAGAAATTCTCGCAAAAACTGTCACTGTGACCATCGGTTCGGCTGATGGCTGGGGCGGCAATGGAAATAAAGCCTTAACCGCGCGATTTATTGATAGTGCTGGCAATGTGGGTACAGCTGCAGGATTGGTGAATGTCATTTTAGATACCTTATCCCCGAATCCTGTGGCGACTCCCTTGGTTGTCGCGGCTGCGACGAATGCCATTAGTAATACAGAACGGCTGGCGGGAGTTAATGTTGTCGTTGACCTGACTGGAACGATGGCGCTTGTAGGTGACACGATTACTCTCTTGATTGATGGTAATTCTTTTGCGACGCCAGTCACTCAGAAAATTACGGCAGCGCAAATTATCACTAAGTCAGCCGCCGTGCTAATCCCTGGAAACGCGGTGTGGGGCGCTGATGGCGATAGAGTGTTAAGCGCGACAATTGAAGATGCAGGTGGAAATACAAGTGCTAAAGGCGGCGATCTGATCGTAAAGCTTGATACTGTAGCGCCGAATGCACCAAGCGTCGCATTAGCCATTCCCGCTGCAAACAATGGATTAAATAATGTAGAGAGATTGGCGGGTGTCGCTGTCACGGTGAGTTTGAGCGGAACCGGCGTAGTCGCTGGTGATAGTGTCGAACTACTGATAGACGGAAAACTATTTTCACCCAGTATCAGTCAAGTTCTCAGCAGCAATGACATCATCAGTGGACAGCTTAACTTGACGATTGGGTCTGCTGCTAGTTGGGGCATCGATGGTATCAAGAGCATCGCTGTAAGATTCATTGACGTAGCCGGAAATATTGGTCTTGCGGGCGGTAATGTGAATGTCAATTTGGATACAGTCGCGCCAGCTGGTCCAACAAATGCCTTAGTAGTTCCTGCTAACTCAGCAGGAGGAATTACCACTCCAGAATTGAATGCTGGCGTCGATGTGCTGGTCAATTTGACTGGAACAAAAGCAGTGTCAGGTGACATCGTTGAAATTTTGATTGCGGGAGCATCATTCGCAAATCCTGTGAAGCATGTCTTAACTGCTGCAGAAATCCTCGCAAAAGCGGTAACAGTGACCATCGGTCCGACAGATGGTTGGGGTGGCGACGGAAGTAAAGCCTTGACTGCGCGATTTATTGATACTGCTGGCAATGTGGGTACGGCAGCAGGATTGGTGAGTGTCACTTTAGATGCCTTGCCGCCGAATCCTGTTGCGACGCCCTTGGTCGTCGCGGCTGCGACAAATGCCATTAGTAATACAGAGCGTCTGACTGGCGTCAGTGTTGTCGTTGACCTGACGGGAACGACGGCACTTGCAGGTGACACGATTACGCTGTTGATTGATGGTATTTCTTTTGCGACGCCAGTGACTCATAAAATTACGGCAGCACAAATTGCTGCTAAGTCGGCCACCGTGCTGATCCCCGGCACTGCGGTTTGGGGTGTGGATGGAAATAAAGTATTAAGTGCCACGATTGCCGATGCGGGAGGAAACACATCCTTGCCTGGCGGCGATGTGAGTGTATTACTTGATACCACGGCGCCGATTCCACCAACGAACCCCATAGTCATTGTTGCTGCGCTGAACGGTATCAGTGCCGCAGAAAAAACCGCTGGTATTCCGGTCATTGTTGATTTAACAGGAAGTGGTGCGGTGGTCGGTGACCGAGTAGAAATTTCATTGAGTGGTGCTGCATTTTCGACACCGGTAGTAAGAACCTTAACTGCGTTAGATATCGCCGGTGGCTCGGTGACATTAACGATTCCAACCGCCGCAGGATGGGGTGCAGATGGCACTAAATCGATTGCTGCGCGCTTGATTGATCCTGCCGGTAATATCGGCGTCAGCGGTGTAGCAAGTAATGTGATGTTAGATACCACAGCACCCGCAGGACCTATAACAACCTTGAGTGTCAGCGCAAATAGTGGTGGTGGCATTACTGTCACAGAGAAAAATGCTGGGGTCGACGTTATCGTTAATCTAAACGGAACCACTGTCGTAGCCGGAGACTTGGTTGAAATTTTGATCGGTGGATTGCCCTTTGGTAATCCAGTTAATCACATACTCACCGCAGCAGAAATTCTTGTCAAAAGCGTGACGGTGACGATTGGCGGTACGGATGGCTGGGGAGCTGACGGCGCTAAAACATTGACGGCGCGATTTACTGATATCGCTGGGAATGTCGGATCTAATTCCGGCACTCTGACAGTCACTTTAGATACCGGCGCTCCTAATCCACCGTCGACACCTTTGGTGGTGCCGGCTGCGGCCAGTGGTATTAGCGGCGCTGAAAAATCAGCAGGAGTGTCAGTACTCGTGAACCTCAGTGCAACTGGCGCTGTGGCTGGCGACATTATTCAGTTACTTCTCGATGCAGTGCCGTTTTCGACTCCGGTAACCCATATCATTACCAACGCAGAAATTACGGGGAATGCGGCGACTTTGATCATACCCGGCGCGGCGCTGTGGGGCGCTGATGGCAATAAGGTATTGACCGCCACGATTACGGATGGGTTGGGGAATATCGGTGCGCCTGGTGGTGCTGTCACGGTGATCATTGATAGCACTGGACCGGCAATGCCAACAAATCCCGTGGTGATCGGGGTTGCTTCCAACGGCATTAGTTTGGCGGAAAAATCAGCCGGTGTTGGTGTAATGCTTGATTTGACAGGAACCGGGATGGTGGCCGGTGATAGCGTAGAAATTCTACTCAATCACCTTTCATTTTCAACTCCGGTTACGAAAATTTTGAGTGCATTGGACGTCGGTAGTGGATTGGTCAATATAACGATTCCAGGTGTTGCGAATTGGGGTATTGATGGCAGCAAAATCGTGTCAATGCGTGGTATTGATATCGCTGGGAATGCTGGTGTTGAAGGTGGCAGTTTGACGGTGGCTCTCGACACTGTTGGCCCGACCGCACCAGCAAATCCTGTGATCGTCACAGCCAATTCTGGTGGCGGCATTACTGCCGCGGAGAAAAATGCCGGTGTTGTGGTTGATGTCAATCTGACCGGAACAAGCTTGCTTGCAGGTGAGCAAATTGAGCTGCTAATTGGTGGCTTAGCATGGTCAACGCCTGTCATCCACACGTTGACCGGAGCCGAGATTGCCGCGAACGCAGTGTCATTGACGATAGGCGCAAACGATGGTTGGGGAGTCGATGGTGCGAAATCGATAGGTGTTCGTTTTATCGATACGGCTGGCAACATTGGTGTTGGGGGCGCCGCTACCAATGTATTGATGTTAGATACGACGCCTCCGAATGTTCCGAATACGCCCATGAGCGTCGTAGGGGCGGTGAATGGCATCAATCTGAATGAGAAAAACGTTGGTGTCACTGTGGTGGTCAATCTTGGTGGCACCAATGCAGCAGCGGGCGATGCTGCTACTTTATTAATTGATGGGCTGGGGTTTTCGGTTCCCGTGACGCATACGATTACCGCGGGTGAAGTTTCTGCGGGAAATTTTACATTTACGATCGGTAGTAATGATGGTTGGGGTGCAGATGGAAGCAAGGTTCTTAGTATGATTATGACCGATGTCGCAGGCAATACGGGTCTGGCTGGCGGAAACGTCACAGTCTTACTAGACGCGACTTTGCCAAATGCGCCATCAAGTGCGGTCAGCGTAGCGGCGGCTGCGAATGGGATTAATTTGACGGAAAAAACCTTGGGCGTCGCAGCCGTTGTAAGCCTGTCGGGGACCAATGCTGTCGTCGGTGATAAGCTTGAAATATTACTTGGTGGTGCTTCGTTTTCTGCGCCCGTATTCCATATTCTGAGCAATGCAGATATTACTGCGGCAAGTGCGAGTGTAACAATTACTGGAACGGCTGGGTGGGGCTCTGATGGTGTTAAGAGTTTGTCAGCACGCATTCAGGATGGTGCAGGCAATATGGGCCTGGCAGGCGGCAGTTTACTCACCAATTTAGATACCACAATGCCAGCGTCAACGATCTTACCTAATTATACGGACGTAGATGGTTCATTGACTATCAATGCAGGAGACACCTTCGTGTTTCAGATTAACGAAGCGACCAATCGGACGATCACAACGAGTGAAGTTCTCATCAATAACGCTCACATATTGGGAACTGGCGCAACCGCCGTCTGGAGTTTAGATGGCAAGCAGTTCACAGTCACTTTGGGTACCGGTACGACCGTCGCATTAGGCGATATTGTGACTTTGGTTGGCGTATCTGATTTGGCCGGGAACTCATTAGATCTGGCTTTTTCACTTTGAAAAAGTAAAAAAAATCGGCAAAAATAGTATTTGTGCCGATTTTTTTGGGGGAGACAATGTGAATTCCAGAAGTTAGTCTTCAGTCATCCAAAAGAAAACAGTAGTCAAGCGCTTATCGCGTAACTCTTTCCCGAAGTAGCCGGTCGCGCAATGCACTAAATTGGCTTTGTAGAGAATCATGCGGTTAAATACATTCTGTACCCGCATATCTTCGTACCATGCTTGAATCGGCAAGGCGCGAACACGCAGCGCATCAACCAAGTTTTTGTGCGGTGCCAACACGATATTGCCACCAATCGCGCCATTCGGATAACGCAAGCGACAGAAGCTAGTACCCGAGTCGGGTGCTGGATTGGGACTCAGATAAATGACACACGCGTAACGACATAAATGTCGGCTATCGGTATGTGGATGTGGTGTGCTTTCTGTTGCGCCAACCAACTGGGCGACATTGCAATCGAGACGTAAACCACCAGCGGGTTGTTCCATCCATAGTTTATCTTTGCCGATGAGTTTTTTGACCAAAGATTCCAGATGCGCTAGTTCGGCTGCATTCAAGGCACCATGAAAGCGCATTCCGGGCCAGCTTTCTGGTTGATAGGGAGATCCGTATTCCCATTTCTCGCGGCCAAAACAGCGTTCGGCAATTTCAGTAGCATTTGGCAAAACATCGTCGACGATCCAATAGTTCTTGCCTTGTTCTAATGGTTCATAGGGAAGCTTGGGTGCAATTTCAGGAATGGCAGGGAGGGGCGTGCTGGGTATTGGTAACGGTAACATGGAGGAGAACCGATTCGGAAAGTAATAAGCAAAGATAAGGCGCTCAAAATAATGACTTAATATTATCAGAACGCTGCTTTATCTTTGCATACCACTGAACTTGAAGAGGATTTATTTTTGCATAGGCGTCTTATAAACCACACCATCCTTCATGACAAACTCAACCTTCTCCAATTTAGTAATATCTTTCAAAGGGTCGCCTTTGACGGCAATGATGTCGGCGGCGAAATTGTTTTCTATCGAACCGAGGCGCTGACTTTGATTCAATAATTCTGCGGCGCTCAGTGTAGCGCTTCGTATCGCTGCCAATTCAGGCATGCCGGCTTCAACCATGTAACGGAATTCTTTCGCATTGTCGCCATTTGGAAAAACGCCAGCGTCAGTACCAAAGGCGATTTTGACACCGGCTTTGTAGGCTCGTGCAAAAGTCGATTGTATCAATGGACCAATTGCCGCCGCTTTCGGTTGTACTAAAGGAGAAAAATAGTTTGGAATTTTGGCTTTCTCTGCAACAAATTTTCCAGCTGAAATGGTCGGTACATACCAGGCGCCGTTCTTTTTAAAGAGCGCAATCGCTTCATCGTCCATGTAAGTGCCATGTTCAATCGAATCGATGCCCGCGCGTAACGCACGTTTAATTCCTTCGTTACCATGCGCATGTGCCGCGACCCGAAATCCATAATCCTTAGCGGTCTTGATAATAGCGTTTAACTCTTCATCGCTAAATTGCGTATTCTCGCCGCTACTCGCTTGACTCAGCACGCCAGCAGTTGCGGTGATTTTGATCAGATCAGCACCTTCCTGATAACGACTACGGACAGCTTCGCGTGCGCTTTCTATACCGTTGATGACACCTTGCTCGGGACCCGGTTTGCCGATGGCGTTGCGCATTGCCATTGATAGGCCATTGCTAGGATCTGCATGACCACCTGTTGTTGCGATTGATTTACCTGCGGTAAACATACGCGGTCCAACGATACTGCCGGCTTCAATGGCGCGTTTCATAGAAATATTGATGCCGTCTGCTGCGCCGAGGTCGCGCACCGTCGTAAAGCCAGACATTAAAGTGCGTTCTGCGAGTTTAATCGACGCATAAGCATAATCAGCCGCATCTGCAGTCAGACGTTCACGCAATTGTTCCACCTGAGGCTTCGGGTCGTGCGATAAATGAACATGCATATCGATTAGACCGGGCAGGCAAGAAAATTGGCTAAGATCGATTGCGTTGCTATCTGTTTTCCATGGAGCGATAGATAAGATTTTTTTGTCTTCAATCATGATACTGACTTTGTCGCGCCAGACGCCGTTTTTGACGTCAAGTAATTTACCGCAATTGACGACAGTTGTCGTGGCGAGCGCTGGCGCTGCAAATACACAGCTAGTCATGAGAGCAAGGAGAGGTTTTAATTTATGCATGTTGTAGTCTCTATATTATTATCAGGGCGTTTCGATGAAGTTGACGCTTTATTATGCGTTTATTGATTGATCTTTCTGCTGTTGACGTACGAACTGTTGTGGCAGTACCGAAGAACTCAGACATTGTGGAGCGATTAAAGTTGCAACTTTAAGCCAAGATCTGATGTTTCGTATCGATTGGTAAATCGATATAGAAATGCGCACCTTGGCCTAGAGTTGAACTAAAACTTAGCTGTCCGTGCATTGCTTCTACTAACTCCTTGCTAATGGCCAATCCCAAGCCAGTACCGCCACGTTGACGCGTATCGGATGAATCGGCTTGTGCGAATTTTTGGAATAGCCGAGCCTGAAATTCTGGGGGGATACCAGGGCCCTGATCGCTGATCGTAATGCGGACATTACTGTCATCGCGATTGACCTGTAGCTGTATGTGACCATGGTTCGGAGAATATTTAATCGCATTCGATAGCAAATTTGCGAGCACTTGCATCATTCTTTGGTGATCAACCAGAATGCAGATATCCGGGTGTGGATTATGAATCGACATTGAAATCATGCGCTCTATGGTTGCGCCGGTATTGTTCTCGACGGCAGTTTGCAAAATTGGATTGAGTGCCAGACTTTCTATCTTAAATTGCAGATGACCCGCGTAAAGTTTTTCCATATCGAGTAAATCATTGATCAAAAAACTTAAGCGCTGACCATTTTTGTGTGCCAGATACAGCATCGATTTTATTTTTTCTGGGATCTCACCCATGACACCATTCACCATCAAACCTAAAGCGCCAGAAATGGAGGTCAATGGCGTACGCAGCTCGTGACTCACGGTGGATATGAACTCATCCTTCATCTTTTCAATATTTTTTCGTTCACTAATATCTTGGATCGTGCCATAGACGCGTTCACACCTAACACCATTCAATTGACTAATCCCCACAACTCTTACCCAACGTTTTTTGTTTGTCTTCGTAATAATTTGTAATTCACTGTCAAATGCTTGACCGTCTTCAATTGCCTTTTGTAGCAACTGAGAAATCAATTCACGGTCTTTTCCTTCTGTATAGAATTGAATGGCGGTTGTGAGGTCGCACACGTAGTCAGGCTCAACATCGAGAATTTGTTTGGTAATTTTGCTCCACTCCATACTCGATTTGCTGAGGTCAATTTCCCATGTACCAATCTTGGCAATCGTATTTGACTGTTCTAGCAAATCGTAGGCATGGGCGAGTTGTTCTTCGGCTTCTTTCTGGCGCGAGATATCGGCGTGACTGCCAGACATGAGTAATGGCAGGCCGTCGCTAGTGCGACTGATCAGGCAACCGCGATCTAATATCCACACCCAGTGCCCATCCTTATGGCGCATACGACTGGTGATTTCATAGTAGTCGAGTGCATCGCTAAAGTGTTGTTGCAATAAAGCATGCGCAGCTTTCGTGTCTTCGGGATGTGCAAAACGATTCCAGTTTTTCATATTCACGGGAACGATTTCTTCCAAGGTGTAACCGAGGATCTCGGCCCAGCGCTGGTTAACCGTAATATCCCCAGACTGCACGTTCCATTCCCAGGTGCCGATATTGGTGCCTTTGATGATATCGGCTAAGCGACGTTCACTCTCGGTATGCTGTGCTTTCACTCTGGCTGCTTGTACCAGTTGGCCTATCGTTAATAAAATGGGATCTAGGAATTTGATAAAGTCATGCTGGAAACCAAATGGACGGTTCGCCAAGCCTATCATCGCGACGAGTTTTTCATTGTAATAAATCGGTATGCCTAAAAAATTTTGTATGGCGGGAAGGTTTGGAGATGAAAGATCGAGCTTCTGCAAATCTGAGGGAGAATTCGCAATGGTGATGACGTTGTATGGAAGTGTTTTGATAAAAAGGGGATCTAACTCTGCTTGTGCTTCTGTAACATTTGGCGTGGAACGGATGGCAAAAGTCTTTACGTACTCTTGTCCGTCTTGGTTGTGAAGTATTTCACCGATAAAACCAAATTCGCAGACGCTTAACTCAAGTATGTCGTGCAATAAGGCACTAAACGCTTTGCTCTGATCTTGCCCATGAATAAATTTCTCTTGCGCGTTTGAAATCGCTTTGGCCAGCTGTTGTTGTGATTTTAAGGATAAATCTAGTTCCCATTCGTGAATCTTACTATTGACCCATTCGGAAAATAACTGGATAAATTCTATCTCTACCTTGCTAAAATAATTCGGTGTGCGTGGTTTGGGAGAGAAAAACACCAGACTGCCATACATGTCATGCTTTACTTTTATGGGAGCGCCGACATAGGCATTGACCACCATCGGTGATTTTTTTGCTAGTTCTGCATAGGCGGATTTTTGTACTTGTGGGAGTAGGATCAAACTGTTTTTTGCGATGGTGACTGAACATAGTGTTTGTTCTAGTGCGAGCAACATTCCTTCCGAAGTGCCTTCTGCACTTGATTGAATTAACACCTCACAGGCGCTGTTTCTAATACGGTTAATCATTGCATCCGGCATGCCCAGAAAATCTTGCGCTATTTTCAATGCACTGCGCAGCAAGACCTGATAGTCAGGGTCGATCAACGACGAAATTCTGGTCAGTGATAGTAATGCATGATGTTGCTGACTTTGTTGCGATTGTAGTATTTCTTGTTCTACGCAATCCGCCAAATCGCGTAAAATCCGTCTTTCTTTGATGCTGAGTGTACGAGGCTGACTATCGATGATGCATAGAGTTCCTATGCTATTCTTACCATCGGGTCGTAATGGCGCGCCAGCATAAAAGCGAATATGAGGTGGTCCGGTGACTAACGGATTATCTGCAAATCGCACGTCTAGTAACGCATTTGGGATATGAAAAATATCATGCTCTAAGATGGCATGGCCACAAAATGAAATGTCGCGATCGGTCTCACAAGCATCTAGTCCTTGTCTTGATTTAAACCATTGGCGATTGGTATCAATCAATGAGACCAAGGCGATTTCCGTATCAAAAATACTTTGCGCGAGTCTGGTTAAACGGTCAAATCGCTCTTCAGGAAGTGTGTCGAGAATATCAAATTCACGGAGAGCCTGAAGCCGAATTGTCTCGTTCTGAGGAATAATGGGTGATTCCATTCAGAGCTCTCCTGAGGTGGATTAAATAGCGGAAGTTTTCGGATCTGTCGGCGCACGAATTTTATAGATAGTATCTACGAAGACATGGCAGTCAACAAGCAGAGTGTTGCCTGAAAAATTATCCAGCCTTGATTTATTGAAGTTTAATTTCCTTATTGGCATTGAATCGACGGCAGCTGCTGCTCGCAGTGGTAAATTTACCTAGGATCAGAGCGTGTTTCTTGCTCAAAAGGACTTCCACTGCGATACTGACGCCCAAAGTCATTTATCAGGTATCAGGTTTTATATGCGCATAGTTCGTTTCACATTATTCTTATATACATGTTTTTGTTTGCTTTTAAGTTCAGCACAGGCGGGAGAGAAACAAACGCTACGTTTGTTCTTACAAGAAAACTTGGATCAGCAAGGTAAGCAGCAAGCTCCAGATCCCAAATTGATGGAAGTTCTGGCTTATTTTGAGCGGGAAACTGGCCTCAAATTTGAACCAATTATCTTGCCATGGAAGCGCGCCCAGCTCGAGACTCTGCATGGAGAAGGCGTGATTTATGGCTTTTCGCGCTCGTCGGAACGATTACGCCTTTACCATTTTTCACAGCCTGTCGTGATCGAGAGAGTTTGGGGTGTCACTTATGGCTCACCAAAGCCTATGTATAAAAGTGTCGAAGATTTACGTGGGAAAATCGTTAGTACCGGACGTGGATTCAGCCATGGTTTGGAATTTGATCAAGCCAGTAACGTGATATTTTCCTTGCAGGAAGACTCTTCTTCGACCGTCGCCCGCTTTAAAAAATTAATGGCGAAGCGCAGCGATCTGATGGTATGGCCAGTCCGCGGCTATGAGCACGCTAAGGAAGTCGAAGCGTATATCAATCGTGTTGTAGTGCAAGATTCGAATGACCCGGATTTAAAGGGGCACCATTTTGATGTCACTGACCGACCGTTGTTCTATGACACCACGCATTTTGCGAGTGCGAAAGGTCGCTATTTAGATGTAATTGCGAAGATAGACAAAGCCATCGTTCGCGGTAACAAAAATGGAAAATTGCCAGCAATATTGCGTGGTTATCATTAATGCGGCCACGCAACTCATTCACCGACACACTAGCAATATTACTCAACATGAATTTGCAAACGATGTGCTAATAAGGTATCCAAGGGCAACAGGCAAGCTTGGTTTCGGCCTTGTTGTTTGGCTTTATATAAGGCGGTATCGGCAGCATCAATCAAGGCTGATACTTCACGGTGTTGATTCGGATCGTAGGTGCTGATACCAATGCTGATCGTAATGCGCTTCTCAATCCTTGATTTGACGTGTGGCAAAGCTAATTGACTTACTGCAGTAATCAATTTATTGGCGAATTGCATCGCATTTTCTTCTGTCATATTTGGCAGAACCATGACGAACTCTTCGCCACCATATCTTGCCAGCATGTCGGATGAGCGCGATATCTGTGATTTTAAGGTTGATGCAACTTGTATCAATATCTTGTCGCCAGCAGGATGTCCGTAATAATCGTTGTATTGTTTAAAGTAATCAATATCGACCATAAAGATCGAGAGCGGATGCTTTTGCCGGATCGCCTGACCTAAGGACATTTTGTAATGCTCATCAAAGAAGCGGCGGTTATACAAGCTGGTCAAACTATCTGTGGTTGCGTCCTTTTTTAATATTTCCGAATGCGAACGCAACATCTTTTCTCGACGGATTGAAGTGCTCGAGTCAGATATCTGAATCAGACAGCGGCGGCTATCGTCTTCGGTGACTAAAGAGGTGATCGTAATCGACTGATGAATGGCGAGTTGTTGCTGAAAATTTTCATCGACGCTAAATAATGCTAAGGGTGAGCGGTGCAGGGCATTCGATAAAACCGCTGGCAGTCCATAGGTCAGATTGTTTCGTAGAGCTGCCATAAATGCCGCGCTTGGTGCTGTGACAAAAGCCGCTTCAATTTTGTGATGCAAAGCTTTTTCGGCACTGATACCTGAGTGTTTTTCTAACCAAGCATTCCACAATAAAATATTTTCCTCAGCATCAACGACAATAAGCCCTATGTTGATGCTGTCCAAAATTTGTTTCTGATAATTTTCTAACGCACTCATTCAATTTTTCCCAAAAACTGCTCTAATTGTTGCACTAGACTTTGTAGAGACATGGAGCTTAACAAGAAAATTAAATGCCCTTCTGAATGACGTTTTTCGATAGAAAGATCAATGTGTAAAACTAAAATATAGGGTTGCTCCGGCGAGCTCTGAAGACTTTTGAAAATGTCATCAGTCGAGGCGATTCTATAATCAGGCAAAGAGCTGTCTAAAGAAATGTGCAGCATATCCGCCATCGCCGACAAGCAGGCGTTTAGAATAATATTGCCTAGTTCGCACATGGCTTCCTGCTCGAATTCGGCTAATTCTTCTATGCTCATTTGTGAGCCCATCATGTCGCGGACGATTTCGAGTGCGTGACTCTCAGTAAACAGCAGCAGAGCCTGTGCATCAAACGGCCCTGAGAAATGTTGACTGACTACCCCAAATTTCATGCTGTTGAACGCCATGACACTCGCATCGACTTCAGACGATTTCTTGATCTCAATAGAGGGTACTGATAGTTTTACTTCATCCCCGACGATTTCGCTCAAACTGGCTGCCGCGCGGCCAGCGCCGACGTTAAAGACCTCGGCCAATGCATCAAGATGAAGTTCGGTTAAGCTTTCCACGATTATCCTAAAAAATAACGTAATGCTTCGGCTATAGATTTCTCTGTGATGGGCTTTGCGACAAATATCGCACCCAAAGCCAAGGCTCGGTCTTGAAAACTCTCTTGTATATTTGCAGAAAAAATCACCACCCGAATACTCGGGATCTCTTTCAAAATAATTTCTGCAGCTTCGGTGCCAAGCATGCCAGGCATATTGATGTCCATCGTACAGAAATCAGGTTGGTGTTGCTGGCTAAGGGCTATGCCTTCAGTGCCGTTACTGGCTTCCAGGATTTCCCAATCTGGGTAAACGGCTTGTACTCTGGCGCGAATAATCATGCGAGATACTTTGCTATCGTCGACGATTAATAATTTTTTCAAATTCGTATCGCTGGTCATGGATTGTCCTATAAATGACGGATTACTTAGAATGTGTGTATTCTATATTACCCATCTTTTTTTGAATAAATAGATAGAGTTATACCGCACATTAAGGTGAAAATTTGTGACTTATTGTGTCTTTCTAGGCTTTTTTGAGAAGCATAAAGAACCATTTAGTCACGATTGAATAGAACGTAAGCGACGCCATAACGTGGTTCGGCTGATGCCAAGCTCGTGCGCGACTGCTTCTCGGTTATTATTGAATTTTCTCATCAGACTTCCTATCGACTGATCATCGTCGATAGGTTGGCTGATGCTTACGCTGTCGACTGAAGTGATCCTTTGATGTTCCGAAGATTTCATTTCTGGTAATAATTTTAATAGAAATCCAGACGTGATCGCCTGCAATGGCGTAACCGAGAGGTAGAGTGCGACACGTTCCATCAGATTACGTAGCTCACGTACATTGCCTGGCCACGTATAATTTTGTAGTAAATCGGCGCAGTGTGCCACTTCCGCATGCAAATTCGGATGTGGACGGGCCCCGATCGACGCACATGCGTGTTTTAGGCTCCATTGTGCCAGCGTGACAAGATCCTCCGGACGTTCTCGCAACGCTGGCAAACGCAAGCGTAATATTGCAAGGCGATAAAATAAGTCTGCACGAAACCTGCCATCGCGAATTCGCTGTTCAAGGTCGCAATGAGTTGCGCTGATGATGCGGACATCGACCGGTATCGGGCGTACACCACCGACGCGAACAATTTCTCTTTCTTCTAATACTCGCAAGAGTCGTGTTTGTAGGTTCAGCGGCATTTCGCCAATTTCGTCTAAGAATAACGTGCCACGATTTGCTGCTTCAAACAAGCCAGCATGTCCACCCCGACGTGAGCCGGTAAATGCGCCTTCTTCATAGCCGAATAATTCTGATTCAAGTAAAGATTCCGCTATCGCACCACAATTGACAGCGACAAAAGGTTGCCGGGCGCGTGCACTTTCTTTGTGGATGGCCTGCGCAGCCAGCTCTTTGCCAGTGCCAGTTTCGCCTTGCAGTAACACCGTGGCAGGTGAACGTGCATACAACATAATCGATTGTCTGACCTCTTGCATGAGGTTGGAATCGCCACGCAAGTCATTGATACTATGGCGAGCACGTAGCTCACCAATTGGTTGTTGCCGACCTTTTGATGCCTCTAGACGCGTCAAGCGAGAGATTTCAATGGCGTCGTCGAAAGCCTGACGAATTGAGCCTGCGGAATACATAAAAATACCAGTCAGTCCGGCCTCTTCAGCCAAATCTGTGATGAGTCCAGCGCCTACTATCGCTTGAACTCCCATAGCTTTAAGTTCGCTGATCTGACTTTTTGCATCTTCTTCTGTGACGTAGGTTCTTTGCTCAACCTGAAAGCCGAATGTTGCCTTGAAATCGGCTAATTCAGGCATGGTTTCCTGATAAGTCACGATCGCGATTTGACGCGATACTTTGCGTGCCCGGGCTAAGGCTTGCATTACGTCAAAGCCGCTCGCTTTGGCGATGACAACTGGAATAGGTAATCGATTTTTTAAGTAAGCGCCATTTGAGCCGGCTGCAATCACTGCATCGCAACATTCGGTCTGCAGACGTTCGCGCAAGACTTGCGCAGCCTCCTCGAAACCAAGATGAATAGGCTCGATATCTGCGCTGGCATCATATTCGACCATGATGTCACGGAATAAATCGAACAGGCGTGAGATGGATACTGTCCAGATTACAGGCTTGTCTTGGGGGTCTCGGGGAATGGGAGGGCGGCGGCTCATAGTATTCTCACTTAAATATGCTATGTTTCATTCGGTGTTTCAAATGATGTTTCATATTGCCTGCATTATGTTTCAAATTTGTTTCATCTGCAACGTGATTCTGCAACATAGCTGAGTTTTTTGCTCAAGCTCTTCACGCTTTGCCATCTTTTAAGTGTTTGATTATTAAAGTATCTCCTAACCTGGTTTGTGCGATCCATCGCGATTGGCACGCGCTTTGCAATAAGGATTGCATCCAACTTAAAGGGAAAAGAACATGTCTCAATATTCCGCAGGTGCAGCCTTCCGTAAGGCGATGCAAGAAGAATCTCCGTTACAAGTCGTCGGCGCGATCAACGCTAATCATGCTTTATTGGCGAAACGTGCTGGCTTTAAGGCGATCTATTTGTCCGGTGGCGGTGTCGCAGCGGGCTCTTTGGGTTTGCCAGATCTGGGTATTTCCAATCTTGACGATGTGTTGACTGATGTGCGCCGTATCACTGACGTCTGTGATTTGCCTTTGTTGGTCGACGTCGATACCGGTTTTGGTTCCTCCGCTTTCAATGTTGCGCGCACCGTCAAGTCTATGATCAAGTTCGGCGCGGCAGCGATGCATATTGAAGATCAAGTCGGTGCCAAGCGTTGCGGTCACCGTCCAGGTAAAGAAATCGTTAGTAAGCAAGAAATGGTTGATCGCGTCAAGGCTGCTGTCGATGCACGCACTGATGAAAATTTCGTGATCATGGCGCGTACCGATGCGCTGGCAGTAGAAGGCTTGGAAGCAGCGATTGATCGCGCGTTGGCTTGCGTTGAAGCTGGTGCCGATATGATCTTCCCCGAAGCGATCACTGAACTGGCGATGTACAAGCAATTCGCTAATGCAGTCAAAGTGCCTATTCTCGCGAACATTACTGAATTCGGTTCTACACCTTTGTACTCAGTCGAGGAGCTAGCTTCCGCTGACGTTGGTCTGGTGCTGTATCCATTGAGCGCATTCCGTGCCATGAACAAAGCAGCGGAAAATGTCTACACTGCGATCCGTCGCGACGGCACGCAAAAGAATGTGGTCGATACTATGCAAACACGCATGGAGCTCTATGAGCGTATCAATTATCACGACTTCGAACAAAAATTAGATGCTCTGTTTGCCCAGCAAAAAGGGAAATAATAATTTAAATTTAAACCCCTCAACGCCGAGACGCAGAGGCGCAGAGGAGCGCAGAGACGAGCTTCCTCTTTCTTCGTTTTCTTAGCGCCTCGGCGTTGAGGGGTTTTGAAATTGAACTGAATATACTTTGGAGAAAACGAAATGACCACACAAGAAAACCCAACATTCAAACCAAAAAAATCTGTTGCTTTGTCTGGCGTTGCAGCTGGCAATACTGCCTTGTGCAGCGTAGGCAAAACAGGTAACGATTTGCACTATCGTGGCTACGACATTTTGGACGTTGCGGATAATTGCGAGTTTGAAGAAATCGCGCATTTGCTGGTACATGGTAAGTTGCCGACTGTGGCAGAACTTGCCGCCTACAAAGCGAAGTTGAAATCCTTGCGCGGTTTGCCAGCAAATTTGAAAGCGGCTTTAGAAGCCTTGCCAGCGTCTTCACATCCTATGGATGTGATGCGCACAGGCTCATCGGTGTTAGGTTGCACGCTGCCGGAAAAAGATGATCACAATACTCCTGGTGCACGTGATATCGCTGATCGCTTGATGGCGTCTTTCGGTTCTATGCTTCTGTATTGGTATCACTTCAGTCATAACGGCAAACGTATTGAAGTTGAAACGGATGACGATTCTATCGGCGGTCATTTCCTGCACTTGCTGCATGGCGAAAAACCAAAAGCATCTTGGGTTCGTGCCATGCACACCTCATTGATTCTGTACGCAGAGCACGAATTCAATGCATCTACCTTCACCAGTCGCGTGATCGCTGGTACAGGTTCCGACATTCACTCTGCTATCACAGGTGCAATCGGTGCTTTGCGTGGTCCTAAACATGGCGGTGCAAACGAAGTCGCTTTTGAAATTCAAAAGCGTTATGACAATCCAGACGAGGCTGAAGCCGATATCAAACGTCGCGTGGAAAATAAGGAAGTGGTGATTGGTTTCGGTCACCCTGTGTACACGGTTTCTGACCCACGTAATAAAGTCATCAAAGAAGTCGCGCGTACTTTGTCAGTAGAAGCTGGTTCTACCAAGATGTATGACATCGCTGAACGTTTAGAAACAGTGATGTGGGACATTAAAAAAATGTTCCCGAATCTAGACTGGTTCTCTGCCGTGTCTTACCACGTAATGGGCGTGCCAACGGCAATGTTCACACCTTTGTTCGTGATCGCACGTACATCAGGCTGGTCGGCACATATCATTGAACAACGTATCGATAACAAGATCATTCGCCCGAGTGCGAATTATGTTGGGCCTGAGGATTTGGCGTTTGTACCGTTAAAAGATCGCAAATAAATTTGGATCATTTTTAAAACCCGTACTCGGGCGCATCGCGTTGTTGGCAATGCTCGCAATATCGACATATTGCTGTGCTTGCCGCCTAGCGCTGCATCCCGACTACGGATTTTCTAAACGATCCAATGCAGCAGCTAAATCCCGAAACGTCGGCGATGCAGTAAAAAATAGAACAAGGAACATTTAATGAACACACAATTCCGCAAAAACCTCCCAGGAACCTCACTCGATTATTTCGATGCGCGTGAAGCTGTCGATGCGATTGAAGCTGGCGCGTACGCCAAGCTGCCTTACACCTCGCGAGTTCTAGCCGAAAACTTGGTACGTCGTTGCGATCCAGCGACTTTGACGGATTCCTTAAAACAGTTTATCGAGCGTAAACGCGATTTGGATTTTCCATGGTTCCCGGCGCGCGTTGTATGTCACGATATTCTTGGTCAAACAGCTTTGGTTGATCTTGCAGGTTTGCGCGATGCGATTGCGGATCAAGGTGGCGATCCAGCACAGGTCAATCCCGTGGTGCCTGTGCAATTGATCGTCGATCATTCGCTCTCAGTTGAATGCGGTGGGTTTGATCCGCAAGCCTTTGAAAAGAATCGTGCGATTGAAGACCGTCGCAATGAAGATCGTTTTCACTTCATTAATTGGACCAAGCTCGCCTTTAAAAATATGGAAGTGATTCCACCAGGGAATGGCATCATGCATCAGATTAATCTGGAGCGCATGTCACCTGTGATCCAGTCACAAAATGGTGTGGCTTTTCCAGATACTTTAGTAGGTACCGATAGTCATACGCCGCACGTTGATGCACTTGGTGTGATCGCGATTGGTGTCGGTGGATTGGAAGCGGAAAACGTCATGCTCGGTCGTGCATCATGGATGCGTTTGCCGGATATTATCGGCGTGGAGCTCAGTGGTAAACCACAACCAGGCATCACCGCAACCGACGTTGTTTTAGCAATGACAGAATTTTTACGTAAATCCAAAGTGGTGGGCGCTTATCTTGAATTTTACGGTAGCGGTGCGGCAGCCTTGACGCTTGGCGATCGCGCGACAATTTCGAATATGGCACCTGAATACGGTGCGACAGCAGCGATGTTCAGTATTGATCAACAAACCATCGATTATTTGAAATTAACTGGTCGTGAAGATGCACAAGTAGCTTTGGTCGAAACCTACGCAAAAGTGGCTGGCTTATGGTCCGACTCTTTGGTAACAGCTGAATACGAACGCGTACTGCAATTTGATTTGTCATCGGTCGTGCGCAATATGGCGGGCCCGTCCAATCCGCACGCTCGCGTTGCTACCAGCGATTTAGCAGCAAAAGGTATCGCTGCTGCTTGGGACGATGTGCCAGGCCAAATGCCAGATGGTGCGGTCATCATCGCTGCTATCACCAGCTGTACTAATACTTCCAATCCACGCAATGTGATTGCTGCTGGCTTGTTGGCGCGTAATGCAAACCGCCTTGGCTTGACCCGTAAGCCTTGGGTTAAATCATCCTTAGCACCAGGTTCTAAAGCAGTGACTTTGTATCTGGAAGAAGCGGGCTTGATGTCTGATCTGGAAGCCTTGGGTTTTGGCGTCGTCGCTTACGCTTGCACATCCTGCAATGGCATGTCTGGCGCACTAGATCCTGTGATTCAGCAAGAAATTATTGACCGCGATTTGTATGCGACCGCTGTGTTATCCGGAAATCGCAATTTCGATGGCCGTATTCATCCCTACGCGAAACAAGCCTTTCTTGCCTCGCCACCACTCGTTGTTGCCTACGCGATTGCTGGCACGATCCGTTTCGATATCGAGAAAGATGTGTTGACGGTAGTCGATGGCAAAGAGATCCGTTTGAAAGATATCTGGCCGACCGATGAAGAGATCGATGCGATTGTGAAGTCCAGCGTGAAGCCTGAGATGTTCCGTAAAGTCTACGAGCCTATGTTTGCGATCTCGACAGAGCAAGCGGCCAGCGTAGCGCCTCTATACGATTGGCGTGCGCCTTCCACTTATATCCGTCGCCCGCCGTATTGGGAAGGCGCATTAGCTGGTCAGCGCACCATGAAAGGTATGCGTGCTCTGGCGGTGTTAGGTGACAATATTACGACCGATCATTTATCACCATCCAACGCGATTATGCTTGATAGCGCGGCTGGCGCTTATCTTGCAAAGATGGGCTTACCAGAAGAAGATTTCAATTCTTATGCAACGCATCGTGGCGATCATTTGACTGCACAACGCGCGACGTTTGCGAATCCCACTTTGAAGAACGAAATGGTGCGCGATGCGGAAGGCAAAGTGAAAGCCGGTTCTTTGGCACGCATTGAACCCGAAGGTAAAGTGACGCGCATGTGGGAAGCCATCGAAACTTACATGGAACGCAAACAACCGCTGATCATTATTGCCGGTGCCGATTACGGTCAAGGTTCTTCACGTGACTGGGCGGCAAAAGGCGTGCGATTGGCAGGCGTGGAAGTGATTGTGGCGGAAGGTTTTGAACGGATTCATCGTACCAATTTATTGGGGATGGGTGTGTTGCCACTGGAATTTAAAGCGGGTGTCAATCGTTTGACTTTGCAATTAGACGGAACAGAAACCTATGACGTCACTGGCGAATGTACACCGCGCACGACCTTGACTTTGGTCATCCATCGTAAAAACGGTGAACGTGTTGAAGTGCCTGTCACTTGCCGTCTCGATACAGCTGAAGAAGTATCGATTTATGAAGCGGGTGGTGTGTTGCAACGTTTTGCACAGGACTTTTTGGAGTCGAGAAAGTCTGCTTGATAACAAAGGACTTGCTGAAGAGGCGCAGATTACGCAGAGTTTGTGTAGCGATGAAATAAGCCCTTCTCCCGCAAGCGGGAGAAGGGTGGGGATGAGGGGCGTTGATCAAGAATTTCGAGATTGTTTGATGATACGTTTGTGATACTGCTTGTCAGTATTGCTGAAACGATCTCGCTAGCTTACCTTCCCTCACCCTAACCCTCTCCCGCTTGCGGGAGAGGGGACTAAGAACCAAGAAAAGGAAAAAAATGTCCCATCTAGCCCAAATTAAAATCCCAGCCGTCTACATGCGTGGTGGCACCAGCAAAGGCGTGTTCTTCCGCGTGCAAGACTTGCCAGAATCAGCGCAACAGCCGGGTGCAGCACGCGACGCTTTGTTGTTGCGCGTGATCGGTAGTCCCGATCCTTACGGCAAACAAATTGACGGCATGGGTGGTGCGACTTCCAGCACTTCAAAAACAGTCTTGTTGGCGAAGAGCAGTAAGTCGGATCACGATGTTGATTATTTGTTTGGACAAGTCTCCATCGACAAAGCGTTCGTCGACTGGAGCGGTAACTGCGGTAATTTGTCCGCAGCAGTTGGTTCTTGCGCAATCAGCATGGGATTGGTCGACAATGTCCCGCAAAACGGTATCGCGGTAGTCCGCATCTGGCAAGCGAATATCAGTAAAACGATTATTGCCCATTTACCGATGACGAATGGTGAAGTACAAGAAACAGGTGACTTCGAACTCGACGGCGTGACTTTCCCAGCTGCTGAAGTTCAACTTGAGTTTATGGATCCTGCGGCAGAAGAAGAGGGTGCTGGTGGTTCAATGTTCCCAACGGGGAATTTGGTCGATGATCTAGATGTGCCAGGCATCGGCACCTTAAAAGCGACCATGATTAACGCCGGAATTCCAACGATTTTTGTGAACGCAGAAGAGATTGGTTATACCGGTACAGAATTGCAAGACGTTATCAATAGCGATGTAGCAGCGCTAGCGAAGTTCGAAACAATACGCGCTTATGGTGCGGTACGCATGGGTTTGATTAAGCATATTGACGAAGCCGCAAAACGTCAACACACACCGAAGGTCGCCTTCGTCGCTAAACCTTTAGATTATGTTTCTTCTAGCGGAAAGCAGGTTCATGCGAATGAAATTGATTTGTGTGTGCGCGCTATGTCTATGGGTAAATTGCATCATGCGATGATGGGTACTGCGGCGGTAGCGATTGGCACAGCAGCTGCAATTCCGGGTACTTTAGTGAATATTGCCGCTGGCGGTGGTGCTTTGGCTGCCGTGCGGTTTGGCCATCCTTCAGGCACTTTACGCGTTGGTGCTGAGGCGAAGTTAGTTGGTGCGGAGTGGGTTGTGAAGAAGGCTAGCATGAGTCGTAGTGCTCGGGTTTTGATGGAGGGGTTTGTTCGGGTGCCTGGTGATTGTTTTTGAGTGACTTTTGCTGTTGATTTACGGCCTGTTGGTCGTGGGTAGCCCGACTGCTACTTACTTTTCTTTGCTTCGCCAAAGAAAAAGTAAGCAAAAGAAAGGCGACCGTAGACTCGCCCCTTCGGGGTGCTTACGCTTCGCTTCAGCATAATTTGTGCGTCACAAAAAATGGGAAAGTGTTGAAACTCGCTGCGCTCAGACAACAACACTTTCTTATCCATTTTCTGTGAAGCACAAATTACATCGTCTCAAACGGGGGGAGGTCAAAGTCAAAGTCAAAGTCAAAGTCAAAGTCAAAGTCAAAAACAAAGTCAAAAACAAAGTCAAAAACAAAGTCAAAAACAAAGTCAAAAACATCGACCTACAGCTGGTAATAGAAAAATAAACGACCTCTGATTCTGATTGTTTTGTTGTTGCTTTTGCTTTTGACCTTCATCCACTTCTGACACTGCCAATTGTGCAGGACAGAAAATGGATAAAGAAAGCCTTGCTGTTTGAGCCGAAGGCGAGTTTCAAGGCTTTCCCATTTTTGTCTTGCACAATTGGGAAGCCGAAGGCCAGTGGCAGTGTGGTCGCCTTTTTTGGGTTACCTTTTTTGGCGAAGCAAAAAAGGTAACTGGCCGCCGGGCCACACCCGGCCAGAGCAAGCTGATTAACCGAGAAATTGGATCGTACCGACGAAAAAGACATCACGAGAACGATAACTTTTGATGTAGTACAAAAGGCGAATAGATAAAACAAATAACAATCAACAAAACGCCAAAAAGAATTCAACGTAAAAACGCTATAAAAAACTGGAGACAAAATGAACTACCAAGATTTTTATCAAGCCTCAATTCAAGACCCAGCCAGCTTCTGGGACAAAGAAGCCCAACTCATCAGCTGGCACAAACCCTACACCCAAATACTAGACCACAGCAAACCACCATTCGCCAAATGGTTTGTCGGTGGCGAAACGAATCTTTGTTATAACGCGATTGATCGTTGGTTGGAGACACAGTCGGATAAGGCGGCATTGATCGCCATTTCGACTGAAACCAATGCCGAGAAAACCTACAGTTTTGCTGAACTGCATGCCGAAGTACAACGCATGTCAGCAATCATGTTGGATCTCGGCGTCAAGAAGGGCGATAGAGTTCTCATCTATATGCCCATGATTGCCGAAGCTGCATTTGCCATGTTGGCATGTGCACGTATCGGTGCTGTGCATTCCGTGGTGTTCGGTGGCTTCGCCTCTAAGAGTTTAGCAACGCGTATTGATGATGCTAAACCCGTGTTAGTGGTGTCTGCCGATGCTGGGATGCGTGGTGGTAAAGCTGTGCCTTACAAACCTTTGCTGGATGAAGCGATTCAATTGGCCGACCATAAGCCAGCAAAGGTTTTGTTAGTGAATCGTGGTCTCGATGCGATGACGATGGTTGCCGGTCGCGACGTTGACTACGCGGCAATGCGTGAGCAGCATATGCACGCCCAGGTTCTAGTGACGTGGTTGGAATCGAACGAAATGTCGTATGTACTCTACACCTCAGGAACAACGGGCAAGCCTAAAGGCGTACAACGCGACGTAGGTGGCTATGCAGTCGCCTTGGCTTCATCCATGAAAAATATTTTCTGCGGCAATCCTGGAGAAACTTATTTTGCGACATCGGATATTGGCTGGGTCGTAGGCCACTCATATATTGTTTACGGTCCATTGATCGCCGGCATGGCAACGATCATGTATGAAGGCACACCGATTCGTCCTGATGCAGGCGTTTGGTGGAGCATCGTGGAAAAATACAAAGTGTCACGCATGTTCTCCGCGCCGACTGCTGTGCGTGTCCTCAAAAAACATCCAGTTGAGCTAATGAAGAAATATGATTTGTCTTCACTCAAAGCTTTATATCTGGCAGGCGAACCGCTAGATGAAACGACGTCAAATTGGATTGCCACCGAACTGGGCGTACCAATTATCGATAATTACTGGCAAACCGAAACTGGTTGGCCGATCTTATCTGTCGCGCGTGGCGTTGAACATAAAGACACACGACTTGGCAGTCCCGGTATTGCGATGTATGGCTATAACGTGACGATTATTAACGAAGCCACAGGTGCGGTTTGTGGCCCAAATGAAAAAGGTGTGGTCGCGATTAAGGGCCCGTTACCTCCGGGTTGTATGCAAACCATCTACGGTGACGATGCGCGTTTTGTGCAGACTTACTGGTCGAACTTCGCGCATGATCAACTGTATTCAACCTTCGATTGGGGCATACGTGATGAGGATGGCTATTTCTTCATTTTGGGACGGACCGATGACGTGATTAATGTCGCTGGACATCGTCTTGGTACTCGTGAAATAGAAGAAAGTATTTCCAGTCATCCGCAGATTTCTGAAGTCGCCGTGGTGGGTATTGAAGATAAATTGAAAGGGCAGGTTGCGGTTGCGTTTGCGATTATCAAAAATCCAGAATGTGCCTCGACCGCAGAGCTAGCAAAAAGCTTAGAAGCTGAAGTCATGGCTGTAGTTGATAAGCAATTAGGTGCTGTAGCGCGTCCTTCACGTGTGTACTTTGTCGCTATGTTACCGAAGACGCGCTCAGGCAAACTCTTACGTCGTTCAATACAAGCAGTTTGTGAAGGACGTGATGCGGGTGATCTTACGACGATAGAAGATCCTATGTCTTTGCAGCAGATCAAAAATGCTGTGCATGGCTAGGCAGCGTTGGCGTGAATAAATAAGGGAGTCAGGTAAATCTGACTCCCTTATTTTTTACAGATGTGTCTGAGATTTTTTGCGTAAATTGAGTGCGATTGAGACGGAAGTGGGAACCGAAACTGTACGGAAAATTAGATAATTAAGGCAGCCGATAAGGTAATCACTTCGTCTTCAGATTCTTCCAAAATACTTAGCAGACTTCCTTCGCCAACGACGAAATCGATCTCTGATTCGCAGCGATTGGTTTCTGAATCTGTACGGGTATCGAGTGGTGAAAGTGTACGTGCCAATTCATTGGCTAATAGCAGCGTGTCACCTAAAGTTTCTGGTGGCATTGCACGTAAGCCATACCAGAGTGCTTCTAAAGCGTCGTTGACTTCACTTGGTAAATTCAAGTTTTTTAATACGGCTCTGCCGATGATGGCTTCTTGCGTTTCTTTCTGAGGAGTCTCGCTGAGTTCATCGAAATTTTGATCATCTTCCGCGCCAGACAAATCATCTGGTTCTAATAAACAAGGAAATTCTTCTGCGCGAGATAGTAAATAAAATCCGCCGACCTCATGAACGATACCTGCAAACATTGCCGTGTCAGGATTGAGCTTGGTAACACGTCGGGCGAGAACTTGTGCCAGTGCTGCTACTTGTGCGGAGTGCTCCCATAGTTGATTGATTTTGGCGCGTATAACGGGATGTTTGCTCGCACCTGCAATCTGACGCATCACCAAAGATGCCACGAGTGCGCGTAAAGTGTTGAAACCTAAACGGGCAATTGCAGACCTGACATTCGTGACGCTATTTGATCCACGGTTGTAGGCTGCACTATTCGCGACCGCTACGACTTTTGCCGCCAGTAGCGGTTCGTTCATAATGATTTTTGCGGCAGTGTCCAAGCTGCAATCCGCGACATCGATCGCTTCTTGTACGCGTAATGAGGTAGCAACGCTAGCAGAAAATATCAGATCATCGCGTAGGGCTTGTTCAACCAGCAGATCTAGGGCTTCAGATTTATTCATGACACAAAGTCACTCCGTTTTTGAGAAAACGTATTTCACCGTATGTAAGTCAGCTGAGGATTTCCAGCGAGACGGGCTAAGAATCATTTTTCTGCAAATGATTCTGCCAAATTTTGTGCTTGATTCCCACTTTCGTCAAATTACAATGTAGCAGATATGCTTGCTTCGTGGAAATTTTATTTAGACTGTTGTATTTAAATACAATAAATTTCTCATAAGTGGGCCTGGTTCAGAATAAATAGTGAAGTTTGTTAATTTATTTACTGTTTTTTAAGGAAAGACCTTGGAATAAAGCGATCAGACCGACGGTCAGTATTGTAATTGCGACACTGATGAGTAGGTCGGATGGGTGCGGATTGCCAAAGTAAAATAGGTGGCGCAATCCGGGCAGCGTAAACACTAGCACCATAATCAAAGTGGCTGCTGCACAAACCCACCATAGGATGGGATTCGGGGAGCTCAGTGCATAGCGCAGGTTGCCAGTTAATGAACGATTCAGGAAGATGAGACCCAAATTGCCCGTCACAATGGCGGCGAAAGTAATCGCGCGTGTTTCTTCTTCAGCAATACCTAGACTGACCGAAATCCCATAAATTGCCAGAACGGTCAGAAATATTCCACAACCTTGCCAAAAACCACGCCACAAAACCGTTGACTGAAACAAGCTGGTTGTTATTGAACGTGGAGGCCGTTGCATGATGCTGTCTTCTTCCTCTTCTGCTTCAAACACCAAAGAGCAACTGGGATCGATAATTAATTCGAGGATCAAGATATGGACCGGCATCAATAGAACTGGCCAGCCAAATATGACCGGCAGAAAAGAGCAGCCGATAATCGGAATATGAGCGGCGATGATGAAACTCAGCGTTTTTCTTAGATTATCGAAAATGCGTCGACCTAAGCGTACCGCGGCGACAATCGAAGAGAATGCATCGTCTAATAGGACTAAAGCCGCCGATTCCCGCGCGACATCGGTACCTCGTTTGCCCATCGCAATCCCAATGTGTGCAGCTTTTAATGCTGGCGCATCATTTACGCCATCGCCAGTCATCGCTACGATAGCATCACTTTGTTTGAGTAAATTGACGATGCGTAATTTTTGTTCTGGCATCACGCGACAACAGATATGTATTTTTTTGAGTTTTTCTTGAAGTTCCACGTCGGACAATGTAAGCATCTCTTGACCCGTGAGTACGCCAGCACTACTGTCGATTCCACATTGATTGGCAATATTGATTGCCGTTGCTGGATAGTCACCGGTAATCATGATGACGCGGATACCAGCACTGCGGCATTCTTGAATCGCAGCAGGCACACCGTCCCGGATAGGATCGGCAAACGCAATTAAGCCGAGTAATTCAAAATCGTAATCATGCGCGAGCTCAGGCAGTTTGTTCGCGTCATTTGAAGGATCGCTAAATTCTGCTTTCGCTACCGCCAATACGCGCAAACCTTGCTCCGCCATCTGGTTGACCTGTACCATTAGTTGCTTGATACGGTTAGCATCTAGATGACACAAGTCGGCAATTGCTTCTGGTGCGCCTTTGCTGGCGATCAACACCCGCGCTTGTTGTTGATTGCTACTGCGCCATGCGCGTGAAATTGCCATTAACTCTTTTGAAAGTGGATATTCTTCCAGTAGCATCCATTCTTGATGTAAATGCTCAGTGCCTTTCAGATAGACATCGCCGGCTTGATGTAAGGCCTGATCCATGGGTTCGTTCCCTTGGGTTTGACTTGCTAGGATGGCATATTCCAAAACTTGATGGAACTCTTCTGGAAGGTCTTGGCCAGATTGACATACGAATTTTTCCTGAGCAGTGACTATGTATGCCAGCGCCATTTTATTTTGAGTTAATGTGCCAGTCTTATCGACACACAAGACACTCGCGGATCCCAAGGTTTCAATCGCAGGAATGCGTCGGGTGAGCACTTGTTTTTGACCAATACGCCAAGCACCGATACCTAAGAAAATACTCAAGACGATGGGAAGTTCTTCTGGAATCATTGCCATTGCAAAGGTCAGGCCGACTAAACTGCCACGTAACCAATCACCACGACTAAAGCCGAACCAGATCGCCAGGAGTACAGCTAGCGCGATGCTAGCGATAGCGACATATTTCACAACCTGACGAGTCTCTTTTTGTACGTTCGTAGGTTCTTCTTGTATTGATGCTAACGCCTGACCGATCTGCCCGATGGCAGTACTTGCTCCAACCCTTTTGACTACTGCGAGCCCTTTTCCTTGGACGACCAAACACCCTGAAAAGACAAACGACGTATGGTCACCTCCTGCTGATCCCATCGACAAGGTGTCTAGTTGCATCAGATCGGGAATGAGATCTTTACTGACAGCCACGGATTCGCCCGTTAGCAGAGATTCATCGACACTGAGATTAAGATTGCGTATTAAGATGCCGTCGGCCGCAATCCGGTCACCTTCATTGAGTACGAGATAATCGCCACAAACCACTTCATTGCTTGGTATTGAGTGTTGATTGCCATCACGGATAACCGTCGCACGTGGGTTCGATAAATCTCTTAGTGCTTCTAACGCGCGTTCGGTTTTATGTTCCTGATAGAAGCTGATGATCAGCATTGCAATCACAAAACCGCATAACACAATCGCCTCGTGCCAATCGCCCAATATTAGATAGATCGTGGCGCAAGCAATAAGTAACAAAATCATTGGTTCAGAAATGACATGCCACGCAATTTGTAACAGGTTTTGTGGCTGTGCCGTTGGCAATTCGTTGAGCCCATCCTGTTGCAAACGCAGTGTCGCTTGTTGTTGGCTTAAACCTTCAAAGTTTTGAGGAGAGGAGCTTTGCATGATGTTTGCGTATAATCACCGTATGTTTTCTATACATTCATAGTTTCACGAAAACGCCTCGAAAAATATAAAAAAATAGTGACGTAAGAATGATTTATTAGCAGTTTTGTCCCAGATCAAATAGAAAGCCCGCTTTTGTTCGGATCTTGAACTGAAGCAGGCTTTTATGTTTGGAATATTTGAAACTGTGGGGCGGTGTATGTCGAATCCTACAGGCTGCGGGATTCTTTCAATTCGTTGCCCATGTTCTTGCTCAAATTGCCTTGGTACTTGCTTACGTCAAGGTAGCGATTACAGGCGCATGATCCGAAGGCTGTTCCCATTTGCGTGGAACGCGATCAACAACACAGGAAGTACAACGTTCTGCTAATGGTTTGGAGAGGAGCACATGATCGATCCTGACTCCTTTATTTAGACGGAAGCCCAACTGGCGATAATCCCACCAGCTAAAGGTTTTTTCTGGCTGTTCAAATTGACGGAAACTGTCACTCAAGCCTAAAGCAATCAAGGCTTGAAATGCAGCACGTTCTGGTGGCGATACCAGATTCATGCCTTCCCAAGCGGCTGGATCATGTACGTCGCGGTCTTCTGGGGCGATGTTGTAATCGCCCAATAAGGCCAGTTGCGAATGTCGTTCCATCTCACTCTTGACCCAGTCGTGCAAAGCGGCCAACCAACTTAGTTTGTACGGATATTTTTCGGAATCCAGTGCTTGCCCGTTGGGGACATAGGCGCAAATGATACGCATGCCGGCAATCGTTGCCGCGATGATACGTTGCTGTTCATCTTCAAACAGAGGATTATTTTTTTGCACATCGGCAATCGGATGACGCGAGATGATCGCAACACCGTTATAGGTTTTTTGGCCAGTGAATACAACGTGATAGCCAGCCGCTTCGATCTCGGTCTGCGGAAATTTATCGTCGGTCAGTTTGGTTTCTTGTATGCACAAGACATCGACAGGATTCATCTCCAGCCATTGCAATACTTGGGGCAAGCGGACTTTGAGGGAATTAACGTTCCAGGTCACTAGTTTCATAATTTTTATACATCTATTGTTTATGCGGGTTTCAAGGCTGTGTTGCTCTTATTTTTGCTTCTAGCTACGAATCTAGCTACAAATTAAAATGAGACGACATGAAACAATTTATTTTGCTATGTGCTCATTATACGATGCCAGACTTCAAATAAAAAAAGCGCTCGATGCGCTTTTAAGTTGGTGATGCTTTCTTTTTGAATGTCTTGGTCAGATTCTTATCAACTGAGAGTCCGCGCTTCAATGCGACCTTTGCCAGTTTTGCTCGATGCTTGTGACTACTGTTTGATTGTCTCAGCAGCCCAAGGTAGCTATTGGCAACTGTATGTAGGTCTTTGTCTTGAACGCGCTGCAATCTATCGATTGCTTGATTTAATGTTCGTTTGCGCGTCACGGTATGCCACGGCTTGATTACATGACCAACAAAATCTACGCCTCGATCAATCGGCTGTAATATCGTTTTGCTGTCGTTTAGTGTGACACGTAAATTTGCAGGGAGCCAGATCGCGATATCGACGTGGGCGTGGTTGAGCCATTCGGTTGATTCGTGGAGCAAGATAAAATCGTCTACATAACGGATATAGTGTTTTGATTTAACCTGGTGTTTCACGTACTGGTCTAGATCATTAAGAAACACGTTTGCAAAGAACTGGCTCGATAGATTACCAATGGGTAGGCCAAGGTGGCTAGGTTGATTCGTTAATCGTTTGTGTGTCGGCACTCGATCAATCAAAGCTGTATCGCCTCGCATATCATAGTTTTTTCGTGGGTCATGCCATAGGATGGTGTTCGCAAGCTTTAGCCAGAATGATTCGTGCACTTGCTTGGCCAATTGGATTTCTAAAATTCGCTTATCGATGCTGACGAAGAAATTTGCCAAATCGCATTTGAGATAGTGGGCTGGGTGCTGCCAGTTTTGCGTGATGCTGCGAATTTTTGATTCTAGGCGTTGTGCTGCGTAGAGCGTTCCGCGACCTGGTATGCATGCGCAGCTATCGGCAATGAATCGTGCATAAAATCGTGGGGCGATTTTGTTGTAGAGTAAATGATGCACAACGCGATCGCCAAAATCAGCAGCCCATACTTCCCGGGCTTTCGGTTTCGTGACAACGAAGCAAATAGATTTGCCTGGCGCATAGCTACCGTCCTTTAATCGTTCATACAGCAAAATGAGATTGCGCTCTAGATGTTGTTCAAAGTTGATAGCGGTAGGGGTATTGCGTTTGTGTCGTCGGCAATCGTGATATGCCTGGACCACATCTGAGAAAGAAAAATCAGCATGTTCGGTATCGTTTTGATCAGCGGACTGCACGCGCTCTGCCTTCGTACGACTTGTGTTTGTTGTTCTGATTGCCATTGGAGAAGTTCTGCATCCAAGCGTAGTCTGAGTTGTTAGCGTTCTGCGGTTGTTCGTACTATCTACGTCGCTCAATCGAAAACATAAGATCAATTAAGAAACTGCGCCAGACCTGCACGGCATAGTGCCGGTGGTATCTGTGATGCGCATAGCGGTGGAGTTAATCCAGCGGTACGACCAGATAAAATTACGCACTGTCAATATAGCCTTGGCTATATTGCGGCTGGCGTCTGCGATGCTTTGCGCCATCCATTGGCCTGCTTTCCTACTGTGTTGGTAAGTAGAACTACATTCGCATATTGAGCGATCGAGATAAACTTCATATCTTTCGCTAATCTGATCATGAGTTCTACTTCCATCACGAGCTCAAGCAATTCATCCAAGTGCGGGACTTTATCGCGAGAGGCATTCGCCTTTGCAACCAGTAATGCGATGCGAACGCACACGTTTTGAATAGGCTCTCCCATCGATCCTTTAACAGATCGAGGGAAATTCTTCACGAGTGCGCTAACAGCCATTAGAAGCTCATAAGCGGATTTGTAAATAGGAAGATCGGTATGGATGGCCATGCTGATATAAAAAAATTTAAAGCGCTTCGCGCTAAATGATTAAAGAACTAAATTATTGATACTCTGCGGACTGCACGCGCTCTGCCTTCGTACGACTCGTGTCTGACGTCCTGAATGCCATTGGAGAAGAGCTGCAACCAAGCGTAGTCTGAGGTGGTGGCGTACTGCGTAAATGTCCAGTACCAGCCATCTTTATCAAATGTGTCGGGCGCGTTGATCGCGATAAGACGGGTCTCACGGCGATCTGGTAAATACCAATCATCAAAGCCATTGATAGGCTTCTTTGATTGATCAAGGGCTTGTGCATGGTTGACACCTACTATCTCGTTTTCCAGTGGTGCAAAAATGAGATGGTAGTCTGGCGCTCCATTTTCGCCACCGATGACACCTGTGTATATGCCGCCTTGTTCCATCCACTCCGTGTTAATGCGTGGTGGCTTAGTGCGAATTGGCAAAAGGTCAGTGGTGACGTTTTGAGGTGTCAGCAGATTGGCTAACCAGCGGTTAAGTAGCTGCTTTTTTGGCACAGTGAGTGTTGCACCATCGATGTCGAATTCTACGTTTTCAATCATGATATTTACTCCAAGAAATACACGGAGTCACGCTACGCGTGACGAATTATTAAATTATTCAATAACTAAAGTTCTGCGGACTGCACGCGCTCTGCCTTCGTACGACTTGTGTCTGTCGTGCTGAGTGCCATCGGAGAAGGTCTGCATCCAAGCGTAGTCTGAGCCGTTAGCGTTCTGCGTAGAAGCCCAATACCACGCGATATCAAAAGCCTCGGCACCATCCTTTTGAAATGCCTCATTGATCGTTTGCGCTGGTGATTGTTCTGTGTACGGATAGCCTGGTGGAACGCTGCTTGGGTTATCACCGGCACGCCACATGTTGTCTGCGTAGGTGCTTGGTTTTAAGTAGCGATAGCATAGTTCTAATTCGTCACGCGCCGGGATAAACCAATCATCCAAGTTATTGATGCGAAGCGCTAATGCTGCTTTTGCCAGATCGCTGCCAGCTTCTGCCATGGCGTTGGTGTTAGTTAAGCCGTTGTTGTAGCTTGCCGCGCCATTGACAGTGTCCAGAGTTGAATTCCACTGCCCTGGCAATTCGCCTTCTGCTTTATTTGCAACGATGAGTGCAAATAGTTGGCCGTCGATCTGATAGCGACCGACGTAGAAACCACCAGCGTATGGTGTGCCTGAGATCGTTGGTGTTTTTGTGACTGCTGCATCCATGGTATTTCCTTTCGAGTGATTGAGGTGCTACTGAGAATTGCTGAGTTGATTGTTTAAATGGCGATGCATACTTTCACTGGTGATGCCGCTTGCACGGATACTGATCTTGACTAGATCGAGGTCACCCGCCTTGATCATGCGATAAATGGTGGCGCGTGAAATACCGAGCTTTTTAACTGCAGCATTGATTCTGTAGACGATGGGTTGATTTATCTGTGTTGATGCATCGGTCGTACTATTATTGGGAATGTTCATGCTCATGATGCACTCACAGTCTTAGTCGTTGGGAACGGCCATTTATCCATTGGTACTGGTTTGCTGGCGGCTTCTTGTGCTGCTTTGTCGGCTTTAGATGGTCGGCCACGTTTCTTTGCTGCTGGTGTGGCGGCTGCTTCTGGTTCGATTGGTTCCGTAGCCGGTGCTTGAACTGGTGATGTTGGCTCCTGTTCTGCGATGGCTATCTCGATGCCTTCGTGCTGAGCAACGGTTTGTAGTAAGTCGAACTCGTCATCTTTACGTTCGAGGTAGATATCTTGAAGGCTCCAAGGACGTGGAATTTGGATGTCTCCGATAACATAGTCGATTAGGAGTAGTTGCAGTTGCTCACTTGATGCTTGATCGATGTATTCAAGTCGGTCTTCTTCGGCGACTATTCTTCGACCATAAAACTCTTCATGAACTGATTCTGGTATTGAGAAGTACAGACCCACGTCAACGTTTTTCATAAATGCGCGTAGTGATTCTAGGCTGAGCTGGCCACGCTGACGGATCGCTTTGTAGATGCGAATACGCTTGATTTCTTCGTTTGCGAGTAGGCGTAGTTTTTCACTTTTTTCCGCTGATTGATCAAGCTCTTCTGTGTTGGTGCCACCTTCGGATTCATTGTCATCTTCCAGCTCTTCGTCGGATTCCGTTTGCTCGGTGCTGATGTTGGCAACTTGCCCTTCGAATTTCTTGGTCTCGACTTCGGCTTCTGTCGAGCAAAAACCTAGATCGACCAGGAGCGATTGTGCTGCGTTTGAGTCGTATAGCTTGACCGCTGTTAAGCCGTCGAATGCCACCGCAACATAGTCGGGCAGCTTGTCAGTTCCTACGGCGCTGGCGAATGATTTGTGAGCATCGTTTTGTGACTTGAGGTTGTCAAAGCGGCGTAGTAGCGTTTCTGCGACGACAAAAATATCAGTGTTGTTTTTTGCTGCTGAGATCGCTTTTGCTGCTGTAGCGCCTTCGTAGACGGTCAAGCCTTTTTTATTGGCTTTTGCGACGACTTGCGCATGATGCGCGATGATCTTTTTCTCGAAGCACTTAGGATCTGTGCAGACGTTTTTATCGAGGTCAGACAGATCAGGATCATTGTCGGTGCGCTTTGGGCATTCTTTGCATGAGCCAGCATCTGGCACCAGTTTTGCGTCGGTCGTGGAAAAGATAGCTATCTTGAGATTGACGTTGTAGTTCATTTGGACATGAATGGCGGCGTCACGATAGGACATTGGTTCGCCATCGCCGTATTCGTCGATGATCTCATTGAACGCTTCGACCTGGAGTGCTGGCACGGGAATGCGAGCGATGAGCAATGCAAGTGAGCGAGTGAATTTTTCGTTCTCGAAAAACTTGTCGCGAAGCTCGGTGCAGAGGTTGCAGAGTTTGAGTGTGGCGTAGATTTGTGACTTTGACTTGTTCAATTTGTCGGCCAGCATGTCTGCTGTGTAGCCGCTGTGCAGCATCAGCGCTTGATAGCCTTCTGCCTCTTCCATTGGGTGCGGATCTTCGCGCTGCAGGTTTTCGATCAGTTGTAGTTCGGCTGCTTGGGTATCTGTGAGCTCGCGGCAAATCGTGTTGATGTGATCGAGGCCAGCGATGATGGATGCGCGGTAGCGGCGTTCGCCGCAGACGATTTCATACGGTTCCAGTTGTTCTGCTGGTGACATTGGACGCACCAAGATTGGCTGGATCAAGCCGTTTGCTTTGATGTTATCGGCCAGCTCGTTCAGCGCTTGTTCGTTGAAGCGCTTGCGGTTGGTCTTGGAGATGCTGATTTGCGCGATTGGTAATGATTGAAAGAATTGTTCCATGATGTACTCCGAAAATTTATAAGGGCGTGATGCTGACGAATAGGGGCGTTATCCAAGTTTGCTTGGGCGGCGGTGGTGGCTTGCTGCGTATTTTGTAGATCCGTTGCGGGTACTTGGGATTGGTGCGGTCGTAGCCTTCAATGCAGATCACTTTGTTGTCTGTGAGCGTTCCGAGGACTTGATAGAGCGCGTTTTCTGTGACGTTTGGATACTCTTTTTGCAGCTCAGGCAGGATCTGCTGGCGCGTGAGTGAGCCTGTGCCGATGATGGCTGTGATCGCATCATAGGTTTTCTGACGTGTGCGGTAAGTGACTCCCATGATGGCCTCAGCTTGCACGTTTGCTGTCAAGCGAAATCGCCCAAAAACGGCGGTCGTTCGTCTCTGGTTTGAGGGCGTCGGCAGGGCTAGTCATGAAGATGACTTCTTGTGAAATAGGTGCCGCTTTCAGTTCATCAAACGGCATGGTCATAGTGATGCCAGGTAGCTTGTGCTCTATCTCAATGACAGCCATTTTTCGACCGTTACCGATGTCGTTAACGATGTGAAAAACTGTGCCGGTGAGGGTGGTGCCGTCTTTGTCAAACTTGACGCGAGATCCGCGAGTAATAGGGTTGGTCATCATTCGTCTTTCTCTCCAGCCTGTGCTTTCTTCGCGTCGAATTGCCATTGATGGCGGCGCAAATAGGCTCGGGCTTCGTTGGTTAAAATGATCCGTTTGAGCGGATCATTTAGCATGGCGCTGAGCGAGAGAGGGCGGTTTAGGCGGCTGTTGTATGCCGCTTCTAATGCCGCGCTGTCTGGCTCGATGCGCGGCATTAGGTTTTGTGGGGTAGTGCAGACGTCTGCACCCTGCCCAAGTTGCGAGCGTTGATGTAGTCGCGGCCTTTTAGTCCTGCGTAAGCGTCACGTCCAGTGGCGCGGGTGCGGGACAAAAAGTTGTTGTCTGGTAGCTCGGTCGGCTGATTTTTATGATCCAAGAAGTTGAACTTGGATTTTGGCTTGAAGGATTTCATGGCGTGATATCCTTTCCAGCCTGATCGCCTATGAGAGGTTCAAAATGCAGGACATCACAATATTCCAAGCCATAACTTTGGCTCTTGCTGCTGTTGGTGCTGTGCTTGGCGTTATCAATACATGGCGTGCGATAGACAACGATCGGGTAAAGCTGTTGATTACACCAGTGTGGCAAATTGAGAAAATCGGAGATGATTACATCGCCATTCGTGTCATCAATCGTTCTAGCTTCGCTATCACAATCAATCATATTGGTTTCAATCTGTGGCTCACTCGTAAGCATGTACAAGTCATACCGCCTAGCGGCTTCGGCGAGCCGATCCCGCACAAGTTGGAAGCCAGGACAAGTGCGATTTTTTATTTGATTGCAAGCACAAGTGTAGACAAGCGGATCTGGCGGATCAGTGGGGTCTATGTCCATACTGATTGCGGCTTGAAGTTCAATACTACGAACGCCGTTTTGCGTGGTTTTATACGCGAGAAGACCTTGGCACGTTGGCGCACATAATCCCAAAAGTGCTAAAACTTTGTTAGCTAGCGTGCGCTCAGGTAAATCTATATAGCGTTGACTTTCGTTGATGGCTTTATATATTTCTGGTGTCAGTGGCGATTTCATTGACGGCCTCCCATTGGGGTGGCTGTGATGGCTGCTGCACCGAAAACGTCCGTCATGTTCATGATCGCATCGGCGCTACTTTTGGCGATGGATGGTATGCGGATGGTGGTGTCACTGGTTCGGACAGTGACTAGAAATGCGATTAGTTTGTTCATATTCGCTCCCTTCAATAAAATTTGAATTAGAATAAAGCAATGCTTTATAAAAGTAAAGCTGAATTTATTCTTTTGCGGATGCGTTTTTGAGAGTTTGTCTAAATTAGGTGGCGGTGTCCTTGTTGATGCTAAGTCACTTGGCATAATTTATGCGTTGAGTAAAATTTCCTTAAATTAATTCGGGATTGTCATGTCAAACGAACACGCCATTGCGGCAGCCAATAATGTTAGAAACTTAGCGAAAAGTGCCCAAACCCTGTTAGGTATTTGTTCGGGGATCGCTGCCGATGGGCAGGTGAATGAAACTGAAATCTTGTTTTTAAGAGAATGGCTCGCTGAGCATGAAGAGATTGCCGTAGTGTGGCCAGGGAGTGTGATTGCCAAACGTATTCAAGAGATTATTGCCGATAATGTAGTCACGCTTGAAGAAAGAGAAGATCTACTGCAAACTTTGCAGGAGGTGGCAGGGAACTTCTTTGGTGAAACTGGTGTGGCTCAGCAAAATAGCCCTACCTTGCCTATTGATCTCAATCCCGTCTTAGAGTTTGCAGGAAAAACTGTCTGCTTTACGGGTAGCTTTCTACTTGGTACACGCACTGCATGTGAGAAGACCATCGAGAAGCATGGAGGTGTACCAGCTAGCTCTATCACCAAGCGACTGGATTATCTAATTATTGGCACGCTTGCCTCGCCGGATTGGGTCAATACAACGTATGGTCGGAAGATAGAAAAAGCGGTTGCCTACCGAGAAGAGCAAGGTCGGCCTGCCATTATTTCAGAGTATCAATGGACAAATGCCCTTGGATTGGCTTAGGTCAATAAGATACATGTTGCCATTTCCCAAAAAGGGAACTACAATCAAAACATGAAAATTATTGCGACACCACCACTGCGCCAGTTCAGTCTAAAACACCCAGATGGACATACTGCAATCAATGCCTGGGAAACAGCAGCTAAACTAGCAAAGTGGCAGACGCCGACTGATGTTAAAGCACAGTTTTCGTCTGCTAGTTTTGTTGCTAATAATCGCGTTATTTTCAATATTGGTGGTAATAAATACAGATTAATTGTCGCTATCGCCTATCGAATTGGTGTGGTGTATATTAAATTTATTGGTACGCATACTGAATATAATGTAATTGATGCAGCGACTGTAGAAATGGAGTAATCATGAATACCATACGCCCGATACATACGAATGAAGATTATCAGCTGGCACTTAAGGAGATTGCTAGACTAGTTGATCTCGACCCCGCAGTAGGAGCTATTGAGGGGGATAAGCTAGAAGTATTAGCTACGCTGGTGGAGGTCTATGAGGCAAAGCACTATCCGATGACTTTGCCAGATCCGATTGAAGCTATTAAATTTAGCATGGAAACACATGGACTTCGCCCTGCAGATATGGCAAATTATTTTGGTAGCCCTTCTAAAACGAGCGAAGTGTTAAATCGTCATCGTCGTCTGTCTATTACGATGATACGAAAATTGCACAAAGGTTTGGGGATGCCATTAGAAGTGCTGGTGCAAGATGTAGCACTTAGTTAATTGATGGATCAACAAATTCTCAAACAAACTAACAATTCTTTATTTGTGAGATACATGTAAATTACGCGTAATTTACATGTATTTTTTTTGAGCATCACAAATCACCTTGAAATTCTTCTTTGAGAAGCATTGTGATCGGTGATTTATTATTTCTCGGATTTTGAGGGAATTTTCTTTAACTGCGATTCGAATTCTTGAACTAATTCAGTCATCGCATTCAATCTATCAAATGGATTTAGCTTTGCAAATTCGTTTTTGATTTCAGTTAATTCAGTTCTTAAATCCTCTCCTTTTGCTAATTTATTAAATCTCACCTTCCGTTCCAAATATTTTTCTAGTGCCTCATATGCGGCAGCTTTTATTAAGATTTTCCCCTCTAAATCCGTGGCCTGCATCATGTCGATGACCGCTTGAGTCTCTGGGTCTTCAACCTCACGTGAATCATTTGTATCAATGAAATCAGATAAGCGCATGCCGACCGCGTGCGCGAACAAGGCCAGTGAGTCCTTCGATATTGCCCCAGTCTTTTTCCAGCCGATTATCGCCTGCGGCGTCACACCTACCTCTATTGCGATTTTTTTAGCGGTTTTAGGCGATCTCTCAAGTGCAGCCTTAATTTTTGCGGCGAGGATGAGATTTGATTTCTTTTTAAGATCATTCATTTCACTATTGTCGTCTTCAAAGTCGATAGAAATCAATGCTTGATTAAAGTAAAGTAATGCTTTATTCTGTGCATCATGAATAATATCCAATCACCAATTATTGTCGCCTGTGAAAAGGCGGGCGGGCAACGAAAGCTTGCTCAAATTCTTGGGGTGTCCCCTGCCTATATAAATCAACTTGTGAAAGGTGCAAGGCCAATTCCGCCAAAGCATTGCTTGACGATTGATTTAAAACTTGGCGTTTCAAGAAGGTCATTGCGTCCACATGATTGGTGGCAGTACTGGCCAGAGCCTGATTCATTAGAGATTCTTCGCAGTCTAGTACGTCATCAAACTGATTAAAACCATAAGAAAAGGAAAGCTCAATGAACATACGTCAATCACTTTTGGAAATGATTAAGGCTTTCCCAGGTGGCTGGGATGCGATGTGTGGTGCGCTCGGTATGAATCGGATCGCATTACAAAACCGCATTTACGAATGCAAAGGTATGGATGTCGGCGTGAATACCGCGTTGCTGATGCAGGAGTTTTCAGGTACGACTTTGTTTGCGGAAGCTGTCGCGGCGCAATCTGGTGGCACGTTTGTGAAACTTCCCCAAATTGATGCGGTTGGCAATGAAGAAATCTCAGAGAAGTTTCATGAGGCGATGGAAACACTCGGCAAGCTGTCGATTGAATATCGCGATGCGGTCAAAGATGGAGAAGTCAATTCACGTGAGCGCGAAAGGTTGAACGCCATCATCGATCAAATGCACATGACATTGAATCAGATCATGGCGTTGACGGTGAAGGTGTATTGCCGCGAGACGGCTGCGAAGGGTGGTGACGAATGAGCGGCAACCCTAAACTTCGCACTAATTCACCGGCGCATATAGTGATGTGCCGTCTGGTGGATCTGGGCGGTTGCGCATTGATTGCGCGATTAATCGAGGTACTCACTGCAGAGCAGCAGCGTGTATCCGTAATCCAAGAGCGGGTAATTTGCCCTTTGGTTGAGCGTGGCTTTGTGATTTTGTTGAACGAGACCACGTTAAAAGCTACGCAAGCGGGTAAGGATTACGCTGGTAGTTTTCTCGGTCGTTCTTTGCCACACTTTGAGCGCTATGTAGGCCAGCCAGCAGCTAGCCGCATTGCGCCTTCTTTTCGTCCGTTGAATTTGTCGAAGCTTATTTCTGGCCGCCCAATTCGTGAGGGGGCTTTCGAGTATGTTTCTATCCCGTCGATGATGGGGGGGGGCACGTGTTTTGAATGGCGAGGTTGTTGAATGACGACTCGTGAGCAGGTCGTTCAACAGATGCGTGATGCAGGGTTGCCAGCTCTGCCAGTTGGGCATCCTGTCTTAGATGGCAAATATAAGCGATTCGGCCCAGGTAAAAGTTGTTGGTACATCTTACGTGAAACGACGTTGAAGTCTGGTCGCCTTGTTGTGACTGGTGCGTTTGGTCAGTTTCATGGTGAGGATCGCGGGACGATTCCGGTGACGATGGAATATGAGGCGATGACCGTAGAGGATCGCGCTGAGCTTTCGCGTAAGCAAGCAGATATCGCTCGCAAAGAGGCTGAAGCGAAAGAACGTGATCAGCGTATGGCGGCGAATCGCGCCAAAGATCAATGGTCTAAGGGGACTTCTGTGTCTAGCATGGATGCTCATCCATACCTAGTGCGTAAGCAAGTCCCAAGTTGCGGCCTGCGCACTGGTGTTGATCAGTTGTTGTTAATTCCAATGCGTAAGCAGGGCGGTCTTGGCGATATCGTAGGTCTTCAAAAAATTACACCGGAAGGCGACAAGCTTTACAACAAAGGCATGGATAAAATCGGTGCAGCTTATCGTATCGAGCCTGCAGAGTTGCGATCTGATCTTGCCAATGTCGAAGCCATCGGTGAGGGCTATGCAACTTGTGCGTCTGCGCATTTGGCTGTTGGCCTGCCTGTGACTGTGGCGTATGACGCTGGCAATATTATCCACGTGGCGAAAGCGATTCGCGCTGCGCATCCTGATAAGCACATTCTATTTCTGGCAGACGATGACTACTTGCTTGAGGCTCGATTCGTTGCTTCGATGCTGAAACGGTTCAAGGTAGCTGGTGCTGAAGATATTCCTATCGATGGGCAGACACACGAGCGTATTGCTAGTGATGGCGAGAGCGTTAGCGTCATGGCTAAGTGGGTATCGGATGCGCATGGATTGGCGTATATCGTTACTGATATCCGCAAGGGACGCCAAATCGCGAGTGTGCCTTTTCGCAATGCTGGCCGAACCAATTGTTTAGATGCTGCGGTCGAGGTGGGCAATGCGTCTGTTGTGTACCCAGTCTTTGACGACCGTAAAGGCGAAAAGCTTACGGACTTTAACGACCTGCATGTTGTTCAATCCATTGACGCGGTAGCGTCACAAATCAATGCTGCACTCGCTCGTGCTTTTGCGCCTGTCGATGATGGCACAGCCGGTGCAGCGACCGATGGTTTTTCCTCAGCTGCGCAGCAGCTCCATGATGAATCTCCCTCTCAGGAAGATGTGTTGTTTGATCAGGCCGTATCGATTGTCGTCAAGAATCAACGCGCCTCGATCTCGCTGGTGCAGCGTCATTTGCGTATCGGTTATAACCGCGCTGCGAGGTTGATCGAGGTGATGGAAGAGAAGGGGATCGTGACACCGATTCGCTCTGATGGTGGGCGTGACGTGGTGGGTATGGACGCGCCTACGCATTTGAGTTTGGTTGTCTCGACCGATTCCCCCGCGCCCCCTTTTGACGAGGTACCGGATTTTTTAGATGTGCCAGTGGAAGATTTTTCTTCTCCCCCGCCCCCCTCTGAGGAAGGTTCTGAGATTGTCGGTTTGGTGCCATTGAAATGGGCGCTAAGGCATTGCGCGTTGATCCAAGGCTCAACGGACGTTTGGGACTCAATCAATCAGGTGCGTATGAAGAAAACGGGCTTTGTGGCTATGGTTGGCAAGGCTACCGCAAAGGTGTGGGAGGCGCATGAGGATCGGCGCTCTATCAGTCCTCGAAATCTACCTAAGCTAATTCGCGGCGTTGCAAAAACAACGGGGGGCACGGGGGAGGATAACATCGTCTGGATGCTGGATCGTTACACTTTGCTCTACGGAACAAAGACGATTTGGGATGCGGATAAATGCATCATCATTAACTACGATGCGTTGCTGATAGCGCGTGGCGATCTGGCTACACGTTGGTTGCAGCATTCATTGCGTCGTGAGATTGACCACGACAAGCTGGTGTTTGATCCAACTGAGAAGGTGGATTTGACAACGCACATCAATATGTTTGAGGGCTTCAAAATAAAGGCAGTACATGACTTTGATAAGGCGTCGAAGGCTTTACGACTGCTTGAGAGTTTGTGTGCGACCGAGGATAACGCTGCTGAGGTGTTTGAGTGGGTGTTGAAGTGGTTGGCGTATCCGCTACAGCATCCGGGCGCGAAGATGCAATCTGCCTTGTTGTTCTTTGGTGAGAAGCAGGGCACTGGTAAGAGTCTGTTTTTTGAGGGCATTATCAAGCCGATCTATGGCAAGCATGGCGCGACTGGTAATCAGACGCAGCTTGATGCGAATTACTCAGCATGGCGTTCACAGAAGCTGTATGTCTTGTTCGAAGAGATTCTATCTCGTCAGGATAAGTACAGTTCGTTTGGACTGGTGAAGCATCTGATCACTGGCCGCGATACACCAATCACACAAAAATTTAAGGATGATCGTTTTGAGGATAACCACTTGAACGTGGTGATGCTATCGAACGAATTTCAGGCTGTGCCTATTGAGCCTGAGGATAGACGCTTCCAAGTCGTTGAGTCGAAGCAGCCATTGGACGATGCGTTGCGAATAGAAGTTACAGCAGCGCTTGCGGATGGGTTGGTAGAGGCGTTCTATGACTTCCTGCTTCGCTACCCATTGGATGGTTTCAATCCGCACACCAAGCCTTTGATGACGAAATCTAAGCAGCGAATGATTGAGTTCGGTCGGCCTGATTGGGAAGTATTCCTACTGGAATGGTCGGCTGGCAATCTCAATGCGCCGTATTGCACTTGCTTGGCCACCGATCTGTTTCTGGTCTACGAGAAGTTCTGTTCGCTCTATAACTTCCGCGCTCTAAATATCAAGAAGTTTTCTGAATTGATTGCTGGCCGCCTTGAGCGTGATCGCCAGTGGATCACGTTGGGCGTGAAAAACAAGAAGCTGCTGACGATCTTCCATGTGCCTGATGACGGAAAGAAGAACCATTCGCAGAACTGTGAAAGCTTCCGCAAAGCTGCTGGCCTTAAAGAAGAGGATCAGTGCTGATGTGCGCTTTGACTTTAACAGTATTAACACGGTGCTTGTTTGTGCCTGTTACGCGCGAAGCTATATGTGGCGCTGGGTTAACAGTGTTAACAGGGTTAACAGGGTGCCCCGCGCACGCGAGTGTATGTGTGTTGTTTGATTCTTGGTAGTTCTTGTTTTTTGCGTTTTTCCTCGCGTGAGTGTTTTTACTACGTTAACCCTGTTAACCCTGTTAAACATAATAACCATGCGGGTTTCAACGTAACAGAGCCAGTTAGTGAAGCTGTAAGACCACGTTAACCGTTGAAATGTAGAGGTGTTTGAATGAATTTGAGATCAGTGATGCCAGCGACAGCAGTGAAGATTGACTTTATGCGAGCACGGATGGGTGTGGTGATTGCAAATGAATTGATTAAGCGAGCGATGGCGGGTGAGGTTGGCTGTTTCTTCTCGATGGAAAACTTGCATACGTTTGGTACGCCTGACACACGAGTAACCAGCTGCTACTCGTATGACCTTAATGGCATGCAAGTGCGTTCTGATCCTCCGTGGATGGTTGATGCGATTGAGTTTGCATTGACGCGGGGGATTGAGATCAAGCGTGATGATATGCAGGACTATGAAGAGGCGCGGGAAGTGGCAGCGCGATTAAGATTGATTTTAACGGAGGCGAAATATGGGTAATGTTAGAAAAATTCCGGTGTATGACCATCGTCCAACAACACCGCTGGATCAGTGCTTGGAGACGTGGATTGATTCGTATCGGCATGCTGATCTTGATGTTGGTTGTGGAAGTAGCTCGCGTCATTTGAATAGTGATGCGCCTCCGTGTTCTGATCATTTGTATTCAAACTTGGATAATAAAGTTGCTGAAGCGGTGGATGCTGAGGTCGGAGGTTTACCAGCCCACATGCGTTGGGCGATCAAGAAATGCTGCGGTATCACCAATGTTTGGCGCTTTCAATCATTGGATTTTGAAAAGGTTGTGGTTGACGCGAAACACGAACTTGAAAACAAATTGAAGAAAAACCTTGCAACAAGAATTTTCTTTGTTTAATATTCGTTTTGGGCGGGCGGAACTCGTCCAAACAAAAGTAAGCCTCGCAAATGCGGGGCTTTTTTGTTTGTGCTTCCACCTGTTATTTCTAAGCCTCGGTTCATCCTTGAACCGGGGCTTTCTCGTTTATACGATCAATCTATCGATAAGGAAATTGCTATGGGCGTCCGTGCAAAGTTTAAGGTCACTTCGATCACTGAAGTATCGGGTGGCGCTAAAGAGATTAAATTGTATCCAGTGACTTCGGGTAGTGATGAGAACAAAGAGTTCTTCAAGTACACACCGTCTGGCGAGATTCGTCTTAGTGTATTGAATGAAGCTGCATCAAAGCAGTTTGCTGTTGATCAAGAGTTCTTCATCGACTTCACGCCAGCGTAAGTTGGCATGCTCTGAAGCTGGCTTAGTGCGAGAGTAATCAGTCTGCGGACTAGCACGTAGCGTCCGGTGGCAACGGACTAACAGACCAATTAGCCTTAACTTATTCTGTATGTGATGCCTCGACTTAGCAATGAGTCGGGGCATTTTGTTTTTGCTCGTTCGGTTTGGTATCTCGCTCCCTGCATAGCTAGAAGATATTGAAGAACTCGTTGATGGGTTGAGAAATGCCCACTTAACTTCTGAAATCATGGAGCGACTTGGCGCAATACTAGTATCAGCTCCCTGCATAGCGAGATGCCAATCGAGTGCAGACGTATGTAAACTTGGGTGCTATTTATGATCATCATGCGCACAGTTGGTGTTGCAGATTTGCTGAAAGGATTCAACTCCATTACAGCTGATCAAGCGCCATTCGCTGTGGCTAAGGCTTTGACGATGACCGTCCGCGATGCGCGAGCAAAAGTGACAGAGCATATCAAGCGTGACTTTGATAATCCAACGACATTTACGCAGAATGCAATGGCATTCTCTCCGGCAAATAAGCAGGAATTGAAGTCTAGTGTATTCGTTAAAGAAATTCAGGGGGCGTATCTCTTTGAACAAATCAAAGGTGGCGTCCGTGGCTTTAAGAAGTTTGAAGAGAAGTTTGGCTTCAATGAAGTTGCATTGCCTGGGTGGGGAGCTAAGCGCAACCAGTTTGGCAATATGAGTAAAGCGGAAATCATGCGGATTGCCGCTAACCTGAAAGATGCAAACAAAGGCAAGACATACTTCCGTAGTGAGTCAAAGCATAATCCGAACGTCACTGTTGTCTATCAACGAAGTAAGGAGACAGCGAAGTTGATTCCTGATCTTATTTTTGTTGATAAGGCGACGTATCAAAAGCGATTCATGTTTCAAGAGGTCGCAGAGAAAACAATCAACAACAATCTGTCGAAGAACATGCAACTGGCATGGCACGAGGCCATGAAGTCCCGCCGATAGTGGGCGGTTCCTTCCTGGAGTTCTGAGCCTCGTGGGTAATTCGCGCACGTGGCTCAAAGGCATAGTGATTTTTTTTTGGGTGGTCACTTGGGTGGTCGGTGGTCACTAGTATCTTTCAGAGTATTCCAATGGAACCAAACGAACAGATCGATGACGAGGTCAGTCTTCGCGCTTACGCACGTCATCGCGGCGTTGCGTTAAGCGCGGTGCAAAAGGCCATTGAGTCCGGGCGGATCACGAAGCAGCCCACCGGGAAGATTAGCGTTCGCTTGGCAGATGCACAGTGGGCTGCTAATACCGATGTCGGCAAGCGGGGTATGGATAAGGCATCGGATCTGGACGGTGACGATCTGGACGATGAGGAGGAAGCGGTCGTTCCACAGAATTCTGAGTACCAGCGACACCGGACGATGCGAGAAGAAACTCGCAGTATGAAAGAACGAATCGAGCTCGACATGCTGATGGGCTCGGTCTTGAAATTAGAGGACGCTACACGCATGGTCTTCACATCGTTTAGAACGATACGTGATGCGATCATGAACGTGCCAGCGCGTACAAAAGACTTGCTTGCTGCAGAAACTGATCCGTATCGCATCGAAATGATGCTGGAGAAAGAACTGGCGGCCGCACTTGAAGCGATTGATTTGAAATCCATGTTTAAAGATCAAAGCCAAGACCAAGAGGAAACGGAGGATGGGAGCTTGTGATGAATTCCTGAAGACGATTGCTGCGGCCATCAAGCCAGACGAGCGAATCGGGATTGCAGAATGGTCGGCGCGTTATCGCATCTTGCCTGAAAATAGCCCTGAACCTGGCAAGTGGCGTAACGAACGGACACCGTATCTGGTTGGCATCATGGATGCGCTGTCTGGTATACCTAGTTCTGTCACTCGATACTCACACGATGACACTAGGCCGTTCGACAATTCGTTTGTCCGATTGGTTAGCATGCAGAAAGGTCACCAGCTTGGTGGCTCAGCACTCGGTGAAAACTTTGTCGGGAAAAACATCACATCAGCGGCGGGCAATATGCTCGCCGTTTTTGCAACTAAGGACGATGCCGAAAAATGGGAGATGGATCGATTCGAGCCTATGCGCGAATCGACACCAGAACTGCGCAAGCGCATCCCAGCGGCAAATAAGAAAGGCAGCAACAACACACGGCTGCGCAAGAAGTTCCCCGGCGGGATGCTTAACTTTGCCAGTGCTACCCGTGCTGGTCGATTAAAGTCTTCCACGATTCGTTACGTGCTGCTTGAAGAAGTTGACGAATACCAGCTCAACGTCGATGGACAAGGTAATCCAATTGACTTGGCGCTTAACCGCACAAGCAACTACGGTCGCAGAGCGAAAGTTTTTGCCAACAGCACGCCGACGATCAAAGACAAAAGTCAGATCGAAAAGCTATATGAGCGTGGCGATCAGCGGCGGTATTTTGTTCACTGCCCAGACTGCAAACATCCCCAATTCTTTAAGTGGGATCACTTGAAATGGATCAATGATGATCCAGAAACAGCGCTGTATCACTGCGAGGGCTGCGCGGCTGGAAGTCCCGAGCATCTATGGAAAACACGTGGGTACGATGAGGCCTACTGGATGCCAACCGCCGTCGGTGACGGCGAGACAGCTAGTTTTCATCTAAGCGCGATGTATGCACCTCTTGGTTGGCGTCCTTGGGCAAAAGCGGTAAAGGATTGGATTGAGGCACAGACAGATGTCGTCAAACTGATCGCTTTCGTCAACAACTTTATGGCGGAATGCTGGCAAGACAAAAGCAAGGAAGTGCAATGGGAAAAAATCAAACGTCGCGCTGAGCTGTATCCAGTTAAATCGATACCAGTGGGCTGTTTGGTTCTGACCGCAGCAGTCGATACGCAAGGCGACCGTCTCGAAGTTGGAATCGATGGTTGGGGCAGGGGGATGAAGAACTGGACGATTGACCACGTGATTATACGTGGAGATCCGACAACCTCTGCACCTTGGGAAGAACTGGATAAGTTAATCGACAAACCGATCACTAACTCGTTTGGCATAGACATGCGCATCCAGTTATGTGCTGTCGATTCAGGTGGTAGTGCAACGCAAGAGGTTTATGACTACTGCCGACTAAGGCAACATCGCGGCGTTTTTGCTGTTAAAGGTGCCAAAGAGAGTCACAAACCGATCATTGGTCGACCATCACAGCAAGACGTGACCATTAAGGGTGCGACGTACAAAAACGGGGTGCAGCTCTGGAGTGTTGGGACAGATACGGCGAAAGACAAAATCTACGCTGCCTTGCTGGCCGATGATGCCGAAGGCTTGCCGATGTCGGCATGGCGGATGCGGTTCCCGGATGGTCTGGATGATGAGTACTACAAGCAGCTGGTTGCTGAGTACTACAACCCAGCCAAAGACCGTTGGGAAAAAATCCGCACGCGAAACGAGGTGCTGGACTGCAAGGTCTACAACTTGGCTTGTGCATACCATCCGCGCTTGCGTATCAATGTGATGAGCGAGAGCAATTGGTTGGAATTGGAGAACGCACTGGAGCCACGCATCGCCGATCTTTTCAGTGTCATGACGCAATGCATACAGGCTGTTGACGAAGCTGCAAAAGACCTCGGCTTGGTGGAGGAAGTCCCACCCACACAGCAAATCGTAGTACCTCCACTGCAGCCCATAGTTGAACCACCCAAGGCTACGGTGCCAGCAAAACAACCGTGGATCGCTAAGCGTAAAAATTGGATTAATGGAGGTAGATAATGGAGTTCACACAAGCAAATCTTGCGACGCTTAACAAAGCCATTGCATCCGGTCGATTATCGGTCGAGTGCGATGGCGAAAAGATCGTGTATCGCAGCTTGAATGAGTTGCTAAAGGCACGTGATCTCGTCAAGGCATCACTCAATGAGCAGTCAAGTACACCACGCACGCGTGGATCAATCGCAAGTTTTAGTCGAGGTTAAGATGAATTGGGCAGATAAATTTGTTGGCTATTTCTCGCCAATTGCGGGAGTTCAGCGAGCGACAGCACGACAAACGCTCGATGCGATTGCTAAGCGCGTGAATCGTGGTTTTGATGCGGCAAAAACAAGCCGTCGATCATCTTCATGGCAACCAGGTGGTGGCAGTATTAATGCTGAGCTCAACAACGGCCTACGCACAATACGCAATCGCTCACGAGACCTGATCCAAAACAATGGCTACATGAAGCGTGCCTTGAAGATCATGGTCTCCAATATTGTCGGCACAGGCATCATGCCCAAGTTCGCCAATGATCGACACGCCAAGATCTTTAGGACGTGGGCTGAAGGTGAATGTGACGCAGCAGGCATGCTCAGCTTCGGAGCGATGCAAGCGCAAGTGGTGAGAGCGGTATGGGCAGACGGTGAAGTGTTCGTGCGGTTCCGAGTGCGCAAGCTAGAGGATGGTTTGACGGTGCCGCTGCAGTTGCAGATTTTAGAAGCCGATCATCTCGATACAGAGAAAACTTGTGAAGTGGCTGGTGGCTTTTGTGTTGCTGGTGTGCAGTTCAACTATCTAGGTCAACGCACCGGCTACTGGATGTTCGACAATCATCCGGGCGATCAAGGGTTTTTTGCATTGGGTAATTCAAGTCGATTTATACCCGCGTCCGAGATCCTGCATGTTTTCGATGGGACTGGACGACCTGGACAGGTGCGCGGCTTCTCTGAGTTTGCAGTGTCGATTTGGAAAGCACGTGATCTTGATGACTATCAAGAAGCACACAGCGTCAGAAAGAAAATTGAAGCTTGCTTTGCAGCCTTCATCACATCACCAGATGATGCGTTTCGTGCTGGTGTAACACAGGCATCAGATCAGGCTGGGCGCAGTGTAGAAGAGCTTAGCCCCGGCTTGATTCAGTACCTACGGCAAGGTGAAACAATTGAGTTTTCATCGCCAGTAGCCAGCGATGGCTACGAAGAATCTGTGCGAGTTGAATTGCGGGTGATTGCGGCGGGTACGGGTGTGACTTATGAGCAGCTGACTGGTGACTACTCACAAGTCAACTTCACCAGCGGTCGTATGGGTAAGATGGAATTCAAGCAGATGATTGAGCAATTCCAGTGGCTCACCTTCATACCTGGCTTTTGTGCGCAAGTTACGAAGCGCTTTGCTTTGATTGCTTACCTATCCGGGGTCTTCGAAAAGCCTAACGTAACGCCTGAGAACTGGACTGCACCACGTATCCCAATGCTCGATCCCTTACGCGAGGCGCAAGCGTATCAAGTGCTGGAAGAAATTGGCGTGATGAGTCGGGCTGAGATCATTCGTGAGCTTGGCTACGATCCTGATGCTGTCACAAAAGAGATCGAAAGCGATTCACTCCGAAGTGCCAAGACAGCAGAAACGAAAGCAGCACAGAAGCAGCAGCGGATGAAGACACTCGCTGAGTAGATTTTCTTAGAAGTTAAAACCGAAGGCCACATGCGATGCACGTGGCCTTTTTCTTTTGGAGGGCACCATGCCTCAACCATTAACTGTAGAACGTAAGGAAGTATCAAGCGAACTCCCGCTTAGTACTTGGTCAGCACCGATTGTGAAGGTTAAGGACAATCGTACCGTCGACGTTATTTGGACAGCCGGCGCATCAGTTCGTCGTTATGACTGGCTGCGTGACCGCTACTACATGGAGGAACTTAGTCAGGATGCGAACGCAACACGGATGGCGCGTTTGCAATCTGGGCGTGCGCCATTCCTAGATTGTCACAATCAATGGAGTCTTCAGAATGTCCTGGGTGTCATCGAAAATGCAACGGCACCTAGCGATGGCGGTACAGCCACGGTACGTTTTTCAAAGCGCGATGATGTCGAGCCTATCTATCAAGATGTTCTCGATAAGATTCTGAGCTCAGTTTCTCTCGGTGCACGCATTCATCGAATGGAGATGATTGCTCCAGATGTCGAGGGCAATAAGGAGTGGATCTATCGAGCGCTTGATTGGGAACCATACGAAGTATCGCTCGTGCCGATTGGCGCTGATGTAGATGCGATTGTTCGCAGTGAAGATCCGAACGCACCAAAGCCCAAAAAACCAACCATGTTCGCTTGCGAAATGATCGAAGTAACCCGCAGTATTTCACCAACAGACGAAGCAGCTGCAACGTCTACCACTACGAAAGGCAACACAATGAAAACACCAGAAGAAATGGCGGCATTGCAGCGCGCAGCAGATGCAGCGTTGGAAGCGTTAAACGTCGCACGTGCGCAGCAAGGTACACAATCACAAGCGCCAGCAACACCACCAAACAATGCATCCCAATCGGATGCCTCTAGCACTGATGCCGCAGCCACAGAACGCCAACGCGTTAAAGACATCCGTGACACAGTACGCGCAAGCACACTGTCCGACAAAGATAAATTGATCGACGGCTATGTTGATCGCGGCTTATCGATGGACGCTGTGCGCGAAGATATTCTCAAGCGCATGGCAGAAGCAAGCAACGCAAACACGTTGCGCACGCAAGGCGGCGTTCGTATCGAGACCGTAAGTGATCAAACCGAAGTGCGTCGTGAAGCAATGATCAATGCGCTTTCTCACCGCATCGCGCCAAGCGCAGTCACTTTGACTGATGCAGGTCGTCAATACCGTGGCTTATCATTGCGCGAATTGTGTCGCGATGGTTTAGAGGCAATGGGCATTAGCACACGCGGCATGAGCCCAATGCAGTTAGCCAGTGCAGCATTAGGTATGTCGGATGTGACACGTGCATTGGGGACAACTGACTTGCCGTTGATCTTTGGTGGCGTCATCACACGCACCATGCGCGGCGCTTACGCAGGGGCACCAAAGACATTCACGCGCTGGGCGAAAAAAGGCACATTGTCCGACTTCCGTCCTGTAACACGTGTGGCATTCGACGCTGCAACGCGCCTTGAAAAAATCAATCAAGACGGTGAATACAAGTACGGCACATTGATGGAAGGTGGCGAAGTAATCCAATTAGCGACTTACGGCAAGATTGTCCCGTTCACACGTCAAATGATTATTAACGATGATCTGTCGGCGTTGCAGCGTATGCCGCAATTCTTCGGACGTTCAGCAGCAAACATGGAATCCGACATCGTGTATGGCATTCTGACTGCCAATGCTGCGCTGTCAGACGGCAAAGCATTGTTCCATGCCGATCATAATAATTTGGCCGCAGCTGGTGCAAAAATTACGATTGATTCTTTGTCGGCTGGTCGTGCTGCGATGCGTACGCAGGTTTCGCCAGCTGGTGAACCAATGAACGGAGCGCCAAAATTCCTGTTAGCACCAGCAGCTTTGGAAACAACAGCGGCACAGTACACCAGCAATGCGTACACACCAACAAAATCGGCAGATCAGAATGTGTTCCAAGGTTTGCTGGAGCCAGTGATTGAGAGTCGCCTCGATGCTGCATCAACGACTGCATGGTATTTGATTGGTGATGCGGGGGCATGCGATACAGTCGAGTATTGCTATTTGGACGGTGAAGAAGGTCTATTCACTGAACAGTCAGTCGATTTTGATAGCGATGGTCTCAAAGTCAAAGGCCGCATTGACTTCGCAGCGAAGGCAATCGACCACCGCGCAATGTACAAAAACCCAGGCGCATAACCAGCGTCAACCCAAGCACTGTTTTGCAGACGTCTGCAAAATGAAATTATTAAAACCAGCCTGACTCCGGTCAGGCTTTTTTTTGAGGTTTGTATGAAAAATCAAACGCAAGCAGGTGGCACGCTCACCTTAGTTGCACCAAGCAATTTGACTGCAGGTCAAGGCTTCCTAGTCGGTGTCATCTTCGCAATCGCATCTCAGAATGCATTAAGTGGTGAACAAGTGGAAGGTAAACGTATGGGTGTTTATACGCTACCGAAAACAAGCGCACAAGCTTGGTCGGTCGGCGACCGTATCTACTGGGATGCTACAAATAATCGCTGCGACAATGTTGGTACCGTTGGCTTGCTGATTGGTGCAGCGACAGCTGCAGCGACCAATCCAAGTACGGTTGGTAGTGTCGTCCTGTCAGGAACCTTTGCAGGTCTCTTTGAAGGCGCACAAACAGCAATCGCCGACATTTCGACAGCCAACGCCTCCGACCTGCCGACCGCGCAAGCACTCGCCAATTCTTGCAAATCAACGATCAATACCTTGCTCGCTGAATTGCGCACCATTGGCGTGATCTTGTAACCAATCCCTAACCAATGGAGGGGCAGCCTAGCTGCCCTTTTTTTATGGCTCTCGACAAAGACTTTATTTTTGATGAGTTGGCAGAGGAAGGTTTTCTATCCGAAGTGTTTGTGAAAACAGGCGATTCAGCAAATAAAACGATCTATGCCAAGTACACCGCGCCATCTGAGGTGGTCTTTGATGGTGTAGCACAGTCAACCGACCACACGCTGCGCTATCGCATCCGCGATGCCGTCTTACGTCGAGATAATCAGGTAGAGATCGATGGCAAAACGTACCGTGTCACTCGCCAACCCGCTGTGGTCGGTGACGGCAGTACGTATTGCCTCGCATCGTTGGAGACTTACAAACCATGACAAGTAAGCGCGAACAGATCCTCGAATCACTAAAGAGCCAGATCGAGGTGGCGTTGTCGGCATTGGGTGTCACGGTAACGCGCTCATTAACAGATGCTTATGAAGTGGACGATGCTGATGTGATTGTCGTTCATCGCGGCGTCAACAATATCAGTGAAGACATGCTGTCAGTAGCGGATCACACGATGCAAGTCATGATCAGCGTCGTCACCCGATCAGCAGTGCCAGATCGTCAAGCTGACACCTACTTCGTACCGATTCACCCGCTAGTTTTGCACTTTAGCGATTTTGACATTATCGACGTCTCCGCTGGTAAGACTGACGAACCAAAATACGGCGGTTCAGACGGTCGCGTCGCGATGGTCACATCGCATTTCTTCATTCAATACCGCACGGACGCAAACAGCATCGAAGCGTAACCGGCACAACAATCAGAGGTCAACATGAACACTCAAAACCACGGCTCCGGTGGCAGCTATGTCATCGGTGAGGACGGCGCACGAAAATTGGTCGAGCGCACTAAGGAAGCCCATGATCAAGATCAGCAACCTGAACAAGCACAACCTGCAGAGCAAAACACGGGTACGCAAATCGAACAGGCGAATATCGGCGCGGATGAAGCGTCGAAAGCCAATCGCCACCGTCCTCGTTAAATTCGTTTCACGATCAAAGCTGAGATCGTGACTCGCTTATCAAATCTAATTTAAGGGGGGTACTCAGCATGGCTGAACCACTAAAAGCAAAGAAGAAAGCACTGCTTTCTAAGATTGAAACCACCTATGGCGTTGATCCAGTGCCGACGGTAGGATCGAATGGTGTCATTATCAAAAATATCGAATTGACACCGATGGAAATGGATGCAACAGCGCGTGAAATGTATAAACCCTATTTTGGGAATGACGAAGATACTCTCGCGTTAGTGTATGCAAAACTCTCTTTCGAGACTGAGGTAACAGGCTCTGGCACTGCTGGCACGCCTCCACCAATTGCACACCTGTTACGTTCATGCTGTATTTCAGAAACAATTCTGGCAACAGCACACACGGCCACGGCCACGGCTGGCACCATCAATACAATTAGTCTTGGTGTCGGCGCATCGGCGACTAACGGTGCCTATGTTGGTCTAACGGTCTACACGACCGCAGGCGCTGCATTAGGCCAGTCGGGTGTTGTGAAATCGTATGATGGTGCAACCAAAATTGCTACGATGACCGCGCCTTGGGCAACTGCACCGGACGCCACAACTGTCTACGAAATTCCTGCGCAAGTGTCGTATCGACGCATTACAGACAATCCTGAGTCGATTACTCACTACGCGTTTTTTGGAAAAGTCTTGCATAAGTTGACTGGTGCACGTGGAAGCGTATCAACCCAGTGGACATATAAAAAAGCGCCGATGGCGAAGTTCAGCTACACCGGCGTATATGTTCCAGTGACTGATGCAGACGCACCAGCCGTGTCATTTACGGATCGTAAGAAGCCTTTAGCGGTCAATTCGACAAACACCAAAAACATTAAGTTGCATGGTTTTGCTGGTGTAGTTTTGTCTGATCTCAGCATCGATATCGCCAACGAAGTCGTCTTCCGAGCCTTACCTGGCATGCCAGACAGCGTGTCTATCACGGACAGTAAGCCCTCAGGTTCTATTACTCAGCAAGCCACAACCGTGGCAACAAAAGACTGGTTTGCTGCAATTCGTAATATCGATATTGGTGCCTTCACACTGACGCATGGTGTCGAAGCCGGCAATATTATTAAGGTTGACGCGCCTCGTGTGCAATTGACGAAACCAAGCTACAGCGAGGAAGACGGCGTGCAGATGCTCCAGTCCCAAATGAAATTCCTGCCAGATCTTGGCAATGATGAAGTGATCTTAACGTTCTTGTAGAGCGTTAAACAAACGAGTGTGTAGCACCTTTGGGGATCGGCATTGTTTGTCGATCCCTTTTTTTTATGTTCAAAATTTTCTAGTTGGAGAACCCTATGTTTATCGTTGTTGATGAGATCGATGATGTAATTGATTGGCCAGTGGTAGTGAATATGCCAGCCTCAGGTGGGAAAGTACGCAAGTACAAGTTTGTTGGCTTTTTCAAGCGACTCAGCGATGAGCAAAAAGCCGCTTTGCGTAAAAGTGAAGAAAACAAGCAAGAAATAATTGATATTGAGACGAAAAAAGCGTCCGTCAATGAAAACGATGAAGAGTTCATTGAAGACTATTTAGACCGGACGATGGCTGTGATGTCGGACTGGAGCGGTGTCGTGGATAAAGAAAAAAATCCACTGGAGTACAACCGAAAGAATTTCAAGCGCATGTTAAAAGCGCCAAGCGGTACCGCGATTATCCACGCCATTACCCGCGCAATTGGTGAAATTGAAAACGGTATTCAAGTAAAAAACTTATAGCCGCTGCAACAGCTTGGGCAAGCAGAAAACCTGTCTCGGAAGAGGGAGATCAAGATGTGCTGGATGATCTCCAAATGCTGAACGTAAACCCAAGCGAGTTAGGTGACTGGTTGGACGAAGAGGACGATGATGAACCTGAACCGATCCAACTACATCGCAATAATGTTGCAGCAATTAATGTATTCATTGCGACATGGACGCAATGGCGAGCTGTAGCTCGTGGTGATAGTTTCGTCTTTCTCGGTATTGACTATGCCGCACTCAGTGAAGTGTGGCAGAGGTTGTCGATACCTGAGAAGGAGCGAAACAGTATCTTCGAGCAGTTACAGCAAATAGAAAGAAAAATACTCCCGATACGAAACGGGAAATCATGAGCGAGTCAGAGAGATCTGGCTCGCTTTTTTTTGGGGAGTGTCCGCAATGGCAAACGGTACAAAAGTAGGTGAGTTGGTCGTAGACGTGGACGGCAACATCGCTGGTCTGCGCACAGAGATGCGTAGTGCAGTGGGGGTCGTGAAAGCTACTGCAGACGACATTCAAGCCAAAGCCAACGCGATGAAAGCGGGGATGGATTCCGTCATCAGTCCCATCAAATCAATTACTGGGATGCTCGGACCACTTGCTGCAGGTTTCGGTGCGATTCTCAGCATCAATGCTTTTAGCAATTTGATCAATCAAACAGCCGAAGCAGCGGGCAAGTTGCATGACTTATCGATGGCGACGGGTATCTCAGTTGAAAACTTATCGGCGATGGCATCGGTAGGAAAATTGTCTGATATCAGTCTCGATCAGATTGCATCAACGGCAAACAAGATGAGCAAGAATATTGCCGTTGCTAGCGAAGAAAGCAAAGGGGCAGCCGGTGCCCTGAGAGCGCTCAATATTGATTTGGGTACTTTCAAGAAAATGTCCCCGGATGAACAAATGCTGGCAGTCGCCAAGGCAATGGATAACTTTGCAGATGGCGGCGGCAAGTCTGCCGCTGCAATGGCAATCATGGGCAAAGAAGGCGCTGCCATGATTCCCTTCATGAAAGACCTCGCTGCTAGCGGCGAGCTCAACGCAAGGATTACCAAAGAACAAGCAGCGATGGCGGACAACTATGGCGACAACCTCGTCAAGATCCGTGGTGCCAGTGAAGCATGGAAAAAGCAATTGGCGCTATCGATGCTGCCTGTGATGGAAGAAGTCACAGGGGCATGGTTGGCAGCAACCAATTCAAACGATGGATTGGGTGGATCGATCAAGCGGCTGTCAGCAGACGGTACGTTCACCACCTGGGCGCGTAATGCGGTTATAGGCGTAAGTTATTTGGTGGATGTTGGCCACGGCTTACTGTCTCTTTTGCCGATGATCGGCAAAGGCATTGCTGGTATGGCAGCGATGGGTTCTGCTGCTTTTGGCGCGATCTATGACGCCTACCTCAAGATTAAAGAAGGTGACCTGAGTGGTGCATGGGATTCGCTGAAATCTGGCGCGAATCAAGTGCGCGTGGTCGCGCAAGAAACTGGGCAAGACATCGCGAGCATCTGGAATCAAGATCTACTCGGCGCAAAAATTCGTAAAGGAATGGAAGAAGTTCGTGCTGCACGTAAAGAAGCGGGCGAGGCTGGTAAGCCACAGGTCGATACATCTAAGTTTAGTGTGGACGGGGATGAAGAAACCAAGGCGACTAAAGCAAAAATTAGCGCCTATGACAATTTGATCAAAACGATCAACGAAAAAATTGCAGTGCAGTCGCAAGAATTGGAAAGTGGTCAGGCGCTGACTGATGCGGAAAAACTAGCCAGCAAAGTAATGGTTGAAATCCGCGATGGTGTACTGAAGCTTACCGATAGTGAAAAAACACACCTTGGTGCTTTGCTTGAAAAATTGTTATTGGAAGAAAAATCCAATACGACTCGCAAAGAGACATTGAAGCTGGGTGCTGATTTACTCAAATCTGGTGCAGATCAGATCAAAAGTTTAGATGCACAAATCGAAGCAGCGATCAAACAGAATGAAGAAATTGGGCTGACAAAGGAGCAGATTGACCAATTGGCGGTATCCCGTCTATCAATGGCAGCGGCTGCGGACGAAGAATTGGCTGCTAACTTGCGCGTCGGCGCGAACTATGCCGGGGATCTTAAAGATGCTTATTTGGAGTATGCCAATAGCCTTGACGAGGCCGCTAAGAAAAAGCGTGAACTAGCGAGTATCAGGACTGACAGTGCTGAACGCCAGTCCGCATTTGATGAAGAGAAACGTCAAATGGCAGAGCGCGTCAGCTTTTGGGAGTCGCTGGATAAAACTGCCCACGATACGTTTGTCAGTATGTGGGATAGCAGCAAGGATGCTGCGCAACGTATGAAAGATACGTTCAAAAATGTTTTCTTCGACTATGTCTATCAGGCCGGAAAAAACATCGCGATTAATGTGGCCTTAAAAATGTCAGGCGGTGAGTCTGGCACAAGCGGATCATCTGGTTCATCGAGCATGGTTAGCGCTGGTAAGACACTGTGGGATAGTTTTAGCAATGCTAGTTCAGTGGGTGGTGGAATATCCAATTTCCTTGGATCGTCGCTCGGCTCACTTGGCTCATTGCTCGGCTCCCAAAGCATCTCAGCCTTCGCCTCTGGCTTAAGTGGTACAGCAGCAGGCACAATCGCAGGAGCCGGGCCGACTCTCGCAGGATCTGCGACCGGCTTGGGTTCTCTGTCCAGTGCAGCTGGCATTGGTGAAGGCTTTGGCGTATTGGCCACGGGTGCTGAGGCTGGTAGTGCAGCTGGTGCTGCAGGTATGGGCGCTGGTATCTCTAGCGCATTGGCGGCAATCCCGGTATGGGGTTGGGCAGCGTTGGCGGCGGCAGCGGTCGCGGCAAAGTTTGGCGGGGGGAAAGACCGTGTGCTTGGCGATCAAAGTGTCTCTGGCACCTTGGGCACCAATGACATCTCGCGTAATGTGAATTGGACTAAGGACGGCGGCTGGTTTCATGGCGATAGTGCGGGAACGTGGAACTACAACCTCGCCAACAGCACAGCAGTCGCAAGCAATGGCCAGTCGTACCAAGACGCAGCTAATTTGGGTAACGATCAGGCTTTGCTGGCACAACTGAATGCGACGTATGACGCCGTTAAAAAAAGCACCGTAGAGTTCGCCACGGCGCTCGGCATCAACGCCGACAGCATCGCAGCGCGTAAGGACTCGATGCGTTTTGACCTGGGCAAAACCCAAGAAGAAAACGCAGCAGCGATGCGCACGATGTTCGGCGGCATCGCCGATCAAATGGCGAGCGACTTGTTGCCGAACTTTTCCGAGTTCGCGGCAGTGGGCGAAACGTCTAGTCAGACTTTGAGTCGTCTAGCACTGGAGTACAAGGCCACAGACGAAGCGTATGCGGCGATGGGCAAGACCTTTGCATCAACAGGCTTAGAGTCAATCAAAGCGCGTGAAGAATTTCTCGCGATGAATGGTGGCATTGGCCTGATGCAGCAAAACATGCAGGTCTATAACCAGATGATGCTGTCTGACGCGGAACGCCTCGCGCCGGTGCAAGAAGCTTTGCACAAGCGCATGGTTGAGCTGGGCTTTGGTGCAGTGACAACGTGGGAAGGTTTTAAAGATCTGGTGACTGGATTAGACCGGACGAAAGTAGAGCAGGCTGCGCTATACATCGAGCTCATGAAGTTGGCACCAGCTTTTCAACAGGTTGCGCAATCTGCTGGCTCGATCTTGGGCGGTGTGGAATCTGCACGAATCGCGGTAGAAGGTGCGCAGCATACTTACCAAGCCGCGTTGAATGCGGTCAGCGAAGGCTTACAACAGGCTTCGCAACGGGCAAACAGTGCAAGGCAGGCTGAGTTATCCGTGCAGCAGCGTATCAGCACGGCATATTTCAGCGCACAAGACGCGGTCGCATCAGCTCAGCAACGCATCATTGACTTGAATCGCGAAGCTGCTGATTCGATGACGGACTATGCAAGCAACTTGCGCTCGTTTATTGCCGGATTGTCAGGTAGTACCACTGGCAAGTCTTTGGCGTCGGCACGTAGTGAATTTTTGACGACAGCCGATGCAGCGAAGAACGGGGACGCATTGGCGCGTGAACGATTGACGTCAGTTGCGCAAAAGTTCTTACAGTTGTCTGAGAAGCGATCAGCAACGGGCTTTGACTACACGCGTGACGAAGCGATGGTGAAGTCGATGCTCGGTGATATCGCCGATACCTTAGACAAAAAAGTCGCTGATATGAATCTGCCAAAACTGACAGATCCAATGCAAACAGCGACCGCAGACTTGGCGATTGCGCAAGCTCGTTTGGCAGATTATGCGCAACTTGCTCAGGCCACTGGTTCGTCAATGGATCGGTCGTTGATCAGCGTGTCAGATTCGGTCGTGTCGTTGCTCGGTGAATATCGTCAAACACACGCAGACAACGTGCGTGCGCAAAACGATTACGCCACCGCGCAGCAAATGGCATCTGGATTGCTGACAACAGCACAAAGTTCGCAGGCTGGCTTCTTGGGCTTGCTCGATCAAGCGTTGTCCGCAAAATCGGCGCTGATCAAATCGCAGGCAGATCTATCAGCAGCGATCCTCAAGGTCGCTGATAGTTCGTCAGCATCTAGCGACGAATTTGTGAAATCGCTGGGCTTGACTGGGGAGAGTGCAGCGCTGTTATCCAAAGCGATGGCAGAAGCAAATCTGAGTACCGAGGCTTACAAAGCACTCATGGCCAGCACCGGCTTAACAGCAGTGCAGCTTGCAACTGAGTTGACTAAATCCGGTGCATCGGCGGCAGATATGGCCGTGATCCTAGCGCGGGCAGGTCTGGATGGCGGTCGATTCATTGATCGCTTGGCAGCAGCTGGAATCACGGTCGATGGCTTTGCTGCACAGATGTTAACGGGTGGCTTGGGTGCTGAGCAATTGGCAGTCATCTTTGGTGTCTCACATGCGTCGGCAGCGAGTTTTGCTAACGCGATGGGCGCACCTGGCACGGCAGCGCATACGCTCGCGCAAACCTTGCTGGAAAGCTCTGTGAGCACTAGCGAATACCAGTTAGATCTGCAGCGTGCAGGTGTCTCTGCACAAAGCTTTGAAGCGGTTCTGGGTAAGGCGGGATTGTCCACGCAAGAATTTGACGATCTAGTTGGTTTATCCGGGATCTCCGTCAAAGCACTGATCGCGGCGCTCGGCACCAGCGATACAGGCTTACAAGGCGCGGCGTTGATTAGCGGTGTCTCACTGCAAAAGTTCATCGCAGCGTCTGATTCTGCAGGCTTAACGGTCGGTGGTTTTAACGACCTGTTAAGTCGCAACGGCTTGACGGCCACGTCGTGGGACGGTCTCAAATCATTGACCAATTCGGATTCTGGTTTGCTCGCTGAGTATCTGAACTTGGCAGCAGAGTCGAGCCTGAGTTTGCCAACGGCGTTAGACACTCTTTCGGCATCATCGGTGGCGATGGCTGATTTGATGAGCAAGTTTCAGCTACCGCAGATCGATATTTCTGCGAGTTGGACTGGTGGGATTACGGGGCAAGGCGGTGCAGGCTCGCTCAATCAACAGATTGTTGAGAGCTGGTACAAAACCAACGTCAACGCCAACAAGAGTCCAGATCTGCAAGGTATCGCTTACTGGGTATCAGAGATTGAAAAGTCCGGGCTGATTGCTGCAAAAACAGCTTTCGCCGATTCGGTCGCGACGAACTCTGGAACGAAAGCTGTTGACATTAAAGACTTTGGAAATGGGTACTTAACACCAGCTCAGCCCGAGGTAATCACTGCTAGGGCATATAGCCCACCGCCGATGGTTGGCGGTGGTGGTACATCGAGCGCGTCGAATAATGCTGAACTTGTGGCAGAAATTCGTCGGTTACGTGAAGACGTTAAAGAGCTTCAAAAAGTCGCTGAGGTCGGAAACCAAAACGTGAAGAAAACCTACGACGTTTTGAACTACGTAACTCAAGGAGGAAATGCAATGCGGACGGAGGCAATTAAATGAGAGTGACGCCACCAGTAACAATTGCGGCGGATAAGTTAGTCAGTAGCAGCGCAGTCGAGCCAGCGGCGTTCCCAGCATATGTCCCTGGCTCGACTTATGGATTTGGCGAAATCGTGACTGTCGCGGCGGATTACCGAGTCTATGAGTCGCTACTGCCTTTGAATGTGGGGAATACACCATCCATTTCACCAGTTTGGTGGCGCCCAGTTGGCTATGTCGAGACGCCGTATAACCCGGCAACGAACTATCCAATTAGTGCCACGGTGTCGCGGAATAATCGAGTGTACAAATCGCTGATTCCTAACAATCTCGGACAGCCATTGCCCGTCTATCCGTCTAAGTCAACTGCAGCGTGGTATGACATGGGCGCTACAAATCGTTTGGCAGCCTTTGATTTATATCGTAGTACGCAAACGATTTGGCCAAGCCCACTAACAATGGTGTTCGCGCCAAAACAGCGCGTGAACACTATTGGGGTTCTCGGGATCTCAGCCAATCAAGCAGTTGTGAGTGCAACCTCGGTATTCGGCGGCGGCACTGTCTACAACAGAGTGATTGATCTAAATACTCGACTTGTGTCCGATGGCTATGAATATGCGTTTGAGCCTTTTTCTACACAGCCGTCATTTTCACTTTTTGATTTACCGCCGTTTTCGGACATCGTTATTACGCTCACGCTAAGTAGTACAAGTGGCAATGTCAAATGCGGTTCTGTTGTTGTGGGAACGTATATTTATTTAGGCGATATCCAATACGGTTCGGATAGTTCCGATTTGAATTTTTCGGTAATTGAACGAGATGACTTCGGAAATGCTGAATTAACACCACGTCGAAGTGTGCCAAAAAATAAGCATGTGCTTGAAGCACCCTCGTACAGAGTAAACAAAATTCGTGCAGCAAAAGAATCGCTTAATGCAGTCCCAGCTTTATGGACGGGGTTGGACGATGGGTCAAACGATTGGTTCGATGCCTTCACCATACTTGGTATTTATAAAGTGTTTGAGGCAAATAACAAAGATGCAAAGACGGCAAAAATCACGCTTGATATAGAGGAAATTTAATATGACAGTTAATGCCTTAACGGTATTTCCAAGTTCGCTACGTCCTACGACGTTTGCGCCGGAAATGGATCAGCACCTCTCGGAGTTAGAGCTGTTTCAGCAACAGCTTAACGAGCAAGGTAATGCTTTTGCATTGGGTGTTGCATCAATTAGTTCATCGTCAATAGCGATGGCTCTCGGTATTGTTAACCTGACGGTAGAGCCAGAAAAAGGATACATCCCCGGTATGGATGTCGTCGTAGCATACACGGCGACGCCTACTATGCGTATGTTAGGTACTGTGTTCAGTTATGATATTGTAACCGGGGCATTAGCCGTTGACGTTTACAGTAAATCTGGTTCGGGGACGTATACTGACTGGTCTATTTCGATGACCTCTGCTGTTGATGCCGCAGCGTTTGTTACTCCTACGGGTACCCAAACGCTTACCAACAAGACTTTGACAAGTCCTGTAATGAACGGTAACCCAACAGCACCAACTCCAGGGGCAGGAGATAATACGGCTTCTGTGGCAACGACGGCTCATGTCTATGCTGAGCGATCAAACGCTTACACGATGACAAATAAGACCATCAATTGGTCTAACAACACAATGGCGTTGACCTCTGGTCAGCTGTTAGCGGCATTGGCAAATAAAACAGGGACATCGCTAGCGGTATTTAGCGATTCACCTACGCTTACAGGTACTCCAATAGTACCGACGGCATCACCTGGTACAAATACGACGCAAATGGCGTCGTGCGCTTTCGTTATGGCTGCACTCGGTGGTTATGCACCAATTGCTTCGCCTAGCTTTACGGGAGTGCCTTTAGCACCTACAGCGGTGCTTGATACAAATACGACGCAAATTGCCTCAACTGCTTTTGTTCTCAATCAATTTGCAAACGGTACCTTAGCTGCAGGTCGCTATAAGTTCACTGCATCGGGTGCGATCGCCAAAGGTGATATCGTGGCCTTGAACTCAAACGGCACTGTATCGCCAATAGCTTCGTTATTTAGTGCAGGCTCAATTGGCGCTAAAGCTGCATACAACGCTGTCAACCCAACAACGATATTGCAAATTGTGAATGTACCAGGTACCGATAAGGTAATTATTCTCTATAACGAGAATGGAACGATTAAATTGTTTGCAGGTACAGCGGTCGGCGCAACAACTAATACGTTTACCATTGGGACGCCGATCACAGCGCCAACAAACACTTCAATTACGTCATTTTCTATGACTTGGAATGTGACCGAGGGGGTATTGGTACTGACGTATATCAATACGACAATGTATGCAGTCACAGTGAGCCTTAGCGGCACGACGCTGACAGCGAATATACCTAACAACAGTACACTTACACCGAACCTAGGTTATACGTGCTGCGAATATAATACAGTTCAGAATAAGACTGTGGTTGCTTACACTACTGCCGGAAGCCAGTGGGCGCTATCACTTACAATATCCGGTGCCTCTTACGCATGGGGAACTGCCTTGCAGTTATCTGCGATAGCCGGTAACTACCTGCCTACAGGTGGAGTTCAATTAGCAGGCACCTCTATCGTAGCTTTTGGCTTCAGTCCTGGAGGATCTACCACTCCTTATGTCTACTTGGTGAGCATTAATGCTGGCACATGCGCACTAGTCCAAGCGTATGCTGCAACTACATATTTTGGCACATCTGTACAAACTATAAAGCTTGGCTACCATCAAACAGCAGGCTTCTTGTTTGTTGGTAGCAGCCTCGGCACCGCGTTCACTGGTAAGACCAGTGGAGCAACAATGACGAATCTAGCGTCAGCTACGTTTAGCAGCATGACAAAGATCCACGGATTCAGTTACGACACTGCAAAAAATGCATTGATTGTGACCGGTGCTGATGTCAATGGCTACGCTGTTGCAGCTAACTTAAGCATCGTGGCGAATGCCTCAGTCACCACTAACTATACAACGATCAACGGTACGTCATCGAACTCTGTCATAGGCGCTTACAACGCAGCCCAAGACCGGATGGTCATAGCTTTTATGGACATTGGCAATCTCAATTACGGTACAACACGGGTATGGCAAACAGGTGCGTCGTCAGCTGATCAATGGATCGGCATCGCACAAGCAGCAATTAGTAATGCTGCTGCAGGTTGGATCTGGACAATTGGAGGTTACTGTGATGCGTACACCGGATTGACTGTCGGAACAACTTACTACGTAGATGATTCTGGCGCGTTACAAACGACTGGCAATCGAAAAATCGGCGTGGCTTTGGCTACAAATCTGTTGTTTTTGAAAGGAAATGCATAATGAGAATCGTAGCTGAAAGAGCGACCGGATATGTCCTTTTTGCATTTGCTGATGATGTTGAAGTTGTTATAGATGGCTTTTTAACGAGACCATCAATTTGCTTTGACGTGACAAATGCTACGCACGAAATATTACAGGTAGCCGACAATACTGAGTTTGTTGCAGGCTATTGGCGCTATCGTAACGGCGCGTGGATTGTGATTAATCAAGCTGCTTTTGATGCCTATAAGGCCGAGCTTGATTCCGTAAAACTTGCAGAATCAAAATCCACGAAACTAGTAAAAATTAACGAATGGCGCTTGCAGGCCAATGAGATAAGTTTTACGTTTCAGGGAAAACACATCGCAGCAGATCTTATGTCGAAACTGGATGCCATCGTGACGCAGAATGAGATTGTGAATCAGGGTGGGCTCCCTCCACATTGGATCGGTAAATGGAAAGCCCTTGACAATAACTACGTCGATATTTTGGATGTGGCAACGTGGAAGCTATTTCACTCGGCACTGTTCAATCAAGGATTAACGAACTTTATTCATGCGCAAGGATTGAAAGAGCAAGTTCTCGCAGCCACTACGATTCAACAAGTTGAATCGATCAACTGGTAGGGGATTTATGAGAATCGCATTTTATAAAGGCACACGACCTGGCATCGCGGGTGTTTATAACCGTGGTGTACGCGTCGTCACCAAGGGAAAGTATTCACACTGCGAGGCGATTTTCAGCGATGGTATGAGCGCATCAGCATCGTTTGCGGACGGTGGTGTGCGTTTCAAGCGCATTGACTACGATCCTGCGCATTGGGATTTTATCGAGATGCCAGAAGTCTTCGAACGACGTGTACGCAAGTGGTTTGAAGACCACGAAGGCGATCTGTACGACTTGCTGGGTAACGTGCACTTCCTAGTGCCATTTGTCGGTGACAGTAAGTTCCGCTGGTGTTGCTCTGAGGCGTTGGGGGCGGCGATTGGCTTGGTCGATGCGTGGCGTTTTCACCCTAATTCGCTGTATGCAATCTTGAGTAGTTTTAATCAATTCAATCAGTTGGAAGGACTGGCATGTCAAACACTGGAAAACATATCATCGACGCTGCAAGCATTGGTGGAACCATCGCAACCCTTGCCGGTTGGCTGCCACCTATCGCAGCGCTAGTGTCGATCTTGTGGATCTGCTTTCAGTTCTATCACTCCGATCCTGTAACCAAGTGGCGTAAAGAAAAGCGGCGTAAGTCTTAACCATAGCAAACCAAAAGACGACCTCGACAGGTCGTCTTTTTTTATCAAAAACTTGAGAGGCACAAAATGAAAGACCTATTCAAAGAACTTCTAAAACGCCCGATTCTATGGGGCTTGGGCGTGGCTGCTGCGTTGTTTGTTGGCGTGTTGTTCTACACTGATCCTGATCGTGGCGAATCGACGCAAGGCATGCTGTTAAACCTGTTTAGCGTTGGTTTAGCATTCACACTGGCCGCGATCATCACCAAGTTCACCTTCGACAAAGTCAACTTTCGATTGCATGCGAAAAAAGCAGAAGATGGCAGTCTGCCCTCGGCAATCGTCATCGTCGGTTATATGGCATTTCTAGCAGCGGCGGCGTTCATCTTCTCGCCACGCGCTCATGCCCAAGATGTGCAGACGTATGTACCAGCGGGTGCTTTTAAGTATTGTCCGATGCTACAGGTGGAAAAGTCCAAGCTCTGGCCAACGCATATCGCACCGGCTGCACTGTGTAGTTTGGTTGAGCAAGAGAGCTGCATTAATCTCAAACATCCGCGATGCTGGAACCAAAACGCACGACTCAAAACAGATCGAGAAGAGGGCGCGAGCTTCGGCCAGATCACACGCGCCTATCGTGCAGACGGCTCGATCCGCTTTGATGCCCTAAGTGCAGCCAAGCAGCTCGATCCCTCGCTGCAAGAATGGTCGTGGGACAACGTCTACCAGCGACCGGAGCTAGCGCTACGCGCCATCGTCTTGATGAACCGCGATTGCGTCAACCGGCTATCACGCATGGTCAAAGATCCGCACCAAGTGTATCGAATGTGCGATGCGGCATACAACGGCGGCTACGCAGGCATGCAATCGGAGCGCCGTGCCTGCGGCCTGCGCACCGGCTGCGATCCGCAGATCTGGGACGGCCACGTCGAAAACGTCTGTCTAAAGTCGAAAACAAAGTGGCGCGGGTACGGCCAGTCAGCCTGCGAGATCAACCGTGAGCACGTCAAGATGGTGTTTGATGTGCGGTATGAGAAGTACAGACGTTTTGTGGTGCGAACATGATGACCGCAGTTTTGCCAGCGTGGGCGCGTCTCGGTTTCATCACAATGGCGCTGCTGATGGTATTTGGTCTTGGTGTCCGTCATGGTGAAAATCGAGAAGGGCAGAAGCACCTCGATTACATCAGCGAACAAGCAACGGCATCAATCAAGCTGATGCAGCGCCAGCAAGTGGTCGTCACGAAAATTGAGACCAAGTACCGCGACCGAATCAAAACGATTTACTTAAATGGAGAAGAAATTGAAAAATCAGTTAAAGACTTTATCTCGCCTGTCGCTGATGCTCGCTGCATCGTTAACACTGGCTTCGTGCGCATCCACGATGCAGCCTGGACAAACACCCCTGCCGGAGATGTCGCCAGTTCTGATGGAGAACCCTCCGGAGTTTCGCTTGTTGAAGTCGGAGAAGCAGAAGCCCACAACGCAAAAGCCTGTTTCGCTTGGCGAGAAAAAGTCTTTGGATTGAGGGAGACATACGAGAAGTTAAAAGCCTTACAGGATACTGGCATCAGGTAGAGCATCGATCGACAAAACTAGCCCAAGTTTCCAGTGCGTGAATACGCTCTGGAATTTCTTCTCGGACATCATAGATGCCCTCAATTCCAGTCATCTTATGGTTAAGCGCTAACTCTGACGCTTCGCGAGATATTCCTAAATTACGCATATGCCCCTTGGCCGTACTGCGGGTGTCATGCGGTGTGAATTTTCGAGTTTCAATTTGACCTCGATTGAAGGCGCGGTTGATTGCAGCCCATAAGGTCGTACCGCCGATATTAATGTCGCCACCATGCTTTTCTAATCTAGCTTCTGTTCTGGCTGGCAAGACAAATTTAGATTCACCGGCTAAAGACTTCAGTTCTTTAACCCAGCCCACAACTGTTGGTGTCATCGGCACTAAAATTCCAGTCCGAGTCTTTACGGTCGTGTCAGGGATCGTCCAGACTTGTTTTCCAAAATCGATATCCGTCCACTGCGCTTTTATTAGTTCAGATGTTCGTACGCAGGTCACTAATAAAATTTTAAATGCAAGCGCGTTTTCATGTCCAAGATCGTCAATATTAGCTAGCAGCGTTTTCAGTTCACTTTCGGTCAGCATGATCCGCTTCTTAACCTGGGGACGTGGTCCCATCAGTGCATTAAGCTTAATGCCTGCGGTTGGGTTAATCATGATCAAGCGCTTCGCAATTGCGTGATCAAAGACTTTCGATATCGATGTCAATATTCGTTTGTTAATCAACCAGCTGCGCTTAGTCGATTCAATCACTGATACGATGTCCATCGGTGTGACGGTTTGAACGTCAAGGCTTCCTAGCTTTGGTTTAATAACGTCATCGATATCAGCTTGTCTGTAGTAGATCGTGCCTTCAGCATAGCTTTCTTTGACTAGACTTTTTTCTCGGTAATCGGTAACCAAGTCGTTAACTGTCCAAGCATTGACCGTCCGCATTCGCTCGCGTTTCTTATCTGCGGCCGGGTCTTTTCCTTGGTCGATATCAACGCGCTTCTCCCTGGCTATTTTTCGTGCTGCCGCTAATGTGAGATCTGGGTAGTTCCCGATCGTTAGTTCCTTGGGTCGTCCACCGCGCATGTAGCGCAGCACAAAGGTTGCTGTGCCTGCTTTTGATAAAGTGAATGTGGACCGCCACCGTCTGATTTTGCAACAGGATCTGCTGCTGCAACCCAGCGCTTGATCTGTAGGTCGTCTAATAAGTTAATGCCGCGTTTTGCCATGTCTTGCCCTAAATATTTGTAGCTAGCCTTCAAAACTTCGGCTAGCTACAAACCTAGCTACAAATTAAACATGCGCTGCAGCGAGACGAAGTGAGACATTAAACTACAAACAGTGGCGCGGCGTATAGGGGAGAGCTGAAAAAATGAGACATCGTGAAACTGCGTGAGTCACTGTTTGAGATTGCAGGTCACTAATTTCATATTCTGTCTCACACAAAAGCGCTCTACGTTAAAAATGCGTTAAAAATGCGCTAAAAATAAAAACGCGCTCAATGCAAGCAAAGAGCGCGTCGCATTAACCCTGACAGCTTAGCCTGCGCGGTTCATCAAGAAAGTCGCCAACATCGGTACTGGGCGACCAGTAGAACCTTTTGCCGCACCCGATTTCCAAGAAACGCCAGCGATATCCAGATGCGCCCAAGTGTATTTCTTGGTGAATCTTTCCAGGAAGCAAGCTGCCGTAATCGAACCGGCCGCAGGGCCACCAATATTCGCGATATCGGCAAAATTTGATTTGAGCTGCTCGTTATACAGTTCACCAATCGGTAAGCGCCATGCGACGTCATTCGCCTGTTTACCGGCAGTGAGCAATTCTTCAGCCAGTTTGTCATGTGTATCATCATGGCGGGTGAACAGGCCGGTTGTGTGATGTCCGAGTGCAGTAATGATAGCGCCAGTTAATGTCGCAACGTCGATCACAGCAGCCGGTTTGAAACGTTCAACATAAGTTAATGCATCACATAAAATCAAACGACCTTCTGCATCTGTATTCAGAACTTCTATAGTTTGACCAGACATGGAGGTGACGATATCACCCGGACGCGTGGCGCTGCCTGAAGGCATATTTTCGCAAGTTGGTATTACGGCGATCACGTTCAATTTTAATTTCATTTCGCCGATGGCGCGCATCGTACCTAATACAGAACCAGCACCGCCCATATCGTATTTCATCTCATCCATGCCTGCGCCTGGCTTTAAAGAAATACCACCGGAGTCAAATGTAATGCCTTTGCCGACTAATACGACTGGCGCATCTTTGACCTTGCCGCCCATGTGTTTTAATACGATAAATTTTGGTGGTTCATCGGTACCGGCAGAGACCGACAAAAAGCTATTCATCTTCAACGCTTGAATTTGCTTACGTTCCAAAACTTCTACGCCCATTTTGAATTCGGTCGCGATTTTTTTCGCGGTATTTGCCAGATGCGTCGGCGTGCAGAAATTGGCGGGCATATTGCCCAATTCTTTGGTCAATTCCATACCATTGACCAAGGCGATACTTTGGGCTAAAGCGAGCTTAGCGTTTGCAGCTTCACTCGTAGCGACATAAATTGCCACTTTTTTGATATTCGCCGGAATCGTGTCTTTTTTACTCTTGTGAGCGTCGGTGCGGAACACGGCTTCTTTGAAGGCGATGACCGTTTGGCGGATCGTCCATGCCAAATCACGTCCATCAACCGCTGGCAATATGACACTGACGTCGCTACCACCCAGACTATTCAAAGCACGTGCTGCACTTTGTAATGCGCTGTTGTAGGCTTTTTCGGATACTTTGGCTGGATCATCGCCCAAACCAACCAATAACACGCGCTCGGCGCTGACATCGGCGATGTTGCGTAATAATATCGAAGAGCCGATTTTGCCAGAGATATCGCCGGATTTCAGCGCAGCATCAATTGCGCCTTTTTTGTTCAATTGCGTGGCGGCGGTCGATAATTTCTTGTTTTCAAATACCCCGACGACAATACAAGCGGTCTTGATGGTGCTGGCATTGTCTGCTGCTGTGCTTTTGGCTGCTAGTGTTTTTATGCTAAAGTCCACGTCTTGCTCCTTATTGTCGATCAGCGATGATCTTTTGAATTTCGCTTAAATACGTAAAACGACTATTATAACCCCTTGCTGGGGCGACATAGCTAGCCAAAGTGATGTCTAATAAACCTGCTTCTCTACTTACCTTTTAGATCAACTCAATTATGATTTTTCAACGTGCGCTCAGACGAGAATTATTTAGTGCTGCCAGCGCTGTGTTTACGACTCTCTTCACCATTACGGTGACGTTTATGCTGATCCGGATTTTGCGTGATGCCGCCGGGGGCAAAATTGCTTCTAGTGACGTTTTGATATTGATTGGTTTCTATTCGCTCGATTATTTTCCGATTTTGTTGATCTTGACTGGCTTCATTTCTGTGTTGCTAGTGGTCACTCGTGCATATCAAGATTCTGAAATGGTGGTTTGGTTTGCGTCCGGTTTAAGTTTGACGCGCTGGATTGCGCCGATTTTAAGTGTCGCTTTGCCCTTGACGATGTTGGTGGCGAGCTTGAGTTTAGTGGTGTCACCATGGGCCAATGAACAAATGCAAGAAGTCAGAAATCGCTATGAAAAGCGCGAAGATATCGCCAAAGTCGCACCGGGTAAATTTCAAGAATCACGCGGTGGTGGTCGTGTCTCTTTCGTAGAAGAAGTGTCGGGCGATTTGAGTAAAGTCCAGAATATTTTTACTAGCATGATGAATGATGGGCGTTCGAGCGTCATTGTTGCAAAAGAAGGCAAAGTTGAAATCGATGCGCACGGCGATCGCTTTCTGGTAATGAGCCAAGGCCGTCGTTATGACGGTTTGCCAACTGAAGGTGATTTTCAGATGATGCAATTTGAGAAATATGCAGTCTTATTGTCAGCGCAAAGTAATCTCGATGCGAACAACAAATCTGCCAAAGCTCTACCTTTGCGGACCCTGATTGATGACCCTAATCCCACACGCGATGGTGAATTATTATGGCGCGCTTCACTACCATTTATGGGCTTGTTGTTAATGTTGTTGGCAATTCCTCTCGGCTATGTGAATCCGCGTGTAGGGCGTTCGGCAAATATGATTGTGGCTTTGATTTTAGTGGCGGTTAATTTAAATATCTTGAATATGCTTCAGCTCGCTGTGGTTCAGGGAAAAATCAGTTTTTGGCGAGCGTCCTGGCCTATGCATGTCGCTGTAGCCATATTGACAGCACTCTTTTTCTTATGGCGCCTCAAAGTGAATAGTGTCTGGCACCCAAGCAGCGTGTGGGGTCGCATCAAATGTCGCTTGTATCGAAAAAAGAATCAGCAATGTGTTGATCATCAACAGATGGTGGGTAACTGATGAAAGTGCTGCAACGTTATTTTGGTAGCGAAATTATTCGCGCCGTCTTGTTTGTTTTGTTTGCGTTGTTGGTCTTGACTTCTTTTTTCGATCTGATGAAAGAGCTGGCGGCGATTAACAAAAATGGCTATTTGTTGAAACACGCTTTGTTGACTGTTCTATTGAATGTCCCAGGTAATGCCTATGATTTCCTACCAATTGCAGTATTGATTGGGACCATTTATGTGTTGGCACAATTTGCTAGCAATTCGGAATTTACGATTATGCGCGCGGCTAGCATGTCGTCTTGGACGGCCGCCAAAATGTTGGGAAACATCGCTATCGTATTTATTTTGTTGACCTACTTATTAGGTGAGGTGATCGCCCCAATGGCGACAAAATTATCGAAACAAATCAGCATGCAGGCCGCTTCGTCGCCTTTGACTCAAGGCTTTCGTAGTGGCCTGTGGACCAAGGACTTAATTCGCAGTAATGATGTGGGTGGCACTGTCATTGGGACGCGCTTTTTGAATGTACGTGAAGTTTCGCCTGAACGTGATTTACTCGGCGTCAAAATATACGAGTTTGATACCAACTTCCAATTGCTACGTGAAATCAATGCGAAACAGGCGGTGTATGTGCGTTCGCATGTTTGGCAATTACGTGAAGTGGTAGAAACCAGCTTTCCCAAGAATCTGGCAACTGAGACCATGATAGAGTCCGACACGCATAAGTTAGCGACTAAAGATCTGATATCGGAAATTACACCAGATATTTTATCGGTCCTGTTCACAGAAGTGGATCGTATGTCGGCATTCGAGTTGGCTTCATATACCAAGCATCTGGCAGAGAATAAGCAATCGACTGAGCGCTACGATATCGCTTTTTGGAAGAAATTGACGTATCCGGTTTCTATCTTGGTAATGATGGCACTGGCATTGCCATTCGCGTATTTGCATGCCAGAGATGGTGGGATTAGCTTGCGTATTTTTAGTGGAATTATGCTCGGGATGGTGTTCTATCTAGTGAACAGTTTGTTCGCCTATTTGGGGCAAATTAATACCTGGCCCGCGTTGGTGACCGCATTATTCCCTAGTCTTATTTTTTCTTTGCTGGCGTACGCCGGATTACGCTATGTTGAACGGCACTAGACGTAACGCCATCGTGCATCTTTAATTGATCGCCTCCAAATCTTCGCTTAAGTTTGGGGTTTTATTTTAGCCTTAGTTTGAATTTCAATATGTCGAAAAAAGCCTTAATCTTGTTTGCCCACGGCGCTCGTGCTGCTAGTTGGGCGCAGCCATTTCAACGTTTGCAGAAATTGACGCAGGAGAGTTTGCCAGACATTAAAGTGGAGCTGGCATTCTTGGAATTGATGCAGCCACAGCTGCCAGAAACGGTTGAGAATCTGCTTAGGCTCGGCTACGAGGATTTCACGGTTACGCCGATTTTTCTAGGACAAGGCGGACACGTTCTACGTGACCTACCTCTGATGGTCGAAGAATTGCGCAGCCGTTTTCCGCAGATACAAATTAAGCAAGTTGTTGCCGCCGGTGAAGATCCCGGTGTCCTGAATGCATTGCGAGATTATTGCTTGCGCTCGATTGAACAGACCATATAGCCGGTTTACGTTGACGACAGATTTTCAAGCCTTGTTTGTGTATTGAGTTGATGGAGCGTGTCAGCAAATTGTTTATCGCTTAATAATATATGCGATGTCAGCCAAAACCGTAGCAATTCGGCGGTTTCAAGTGCAACTAAAGTGCGCGCATTCTCTAACTCATGTTTAAGATCGTTTACGCGTTCCAATAATTTTCTATGTTGCTCTCGATGAGCTTTGAAGTCCGGATATGCACTTGCTCGCATGAGGTCTTCCTCCCGTTGAAAATGGTCTTGCGTGTAAGTGGCTAAGCGCGCGAGAATTTTCGACAGGCTAAGGTAATCTTGGCCCACATCAGCGGCATCATGCAATTCATTCACCATACCAATCAATGCTTGATGATCTTGATCTATCAGCGCATCTTGCACGCTTAAGTTGTCATTCCATTCAAAATAGCTCATGCACAGCCTTACGGTCATCAATTGATTTAGTCATTGAAGCCAAATATGTTAGTGAGTCGAGATTTTAAGGGAATTGTGGCTAGATAAACTTGTTCTATCGCAAGTTTTCACACATGTAATGTGATTTATTCCGCTAATTTTATTTGTCGTGATCGCATCGCTTCACCCATCATGACTAATACTGGGCCATCGCATTCAGGCAAGCCGTGTGCGAGCTCTGCTAGCGTTAGATGTAAATGCTGTTCATCCTGACGACTGCAACTTTGAACGATCACAATCGGCAGACTAGCAGAGAAGCCTTTTGTCAGCATCCTTTGTGCTGTGAGTGTGGCCTCTTTACCGCCCATGTATTGAATCAGGGTGTCGCAATCAGGAATGCGCGTTTCTGCAGTTTCGCCAGGCGCTGTGCTCGACGTGAAAAGGGCGACACTGCGTGCCACCCCGCGTTTGGTCAGTGGCAGTTGCACGCTGGCGGCAGCCGCCATCGCAGTCGTAATGCCAGGCACAATTTCGAAATGAATACCTGCTTGCTCCAACGCTGTCATTTCTTCATCGGCTCGGCCAAACAGCATTGGATCGCCACCTTTTAGGCGGATCACGATCGCATGCTCTTGTGCAGCCTTGACTAGTTGTTGATTAATATGTTCTTGTGCAGCAGAGCGTTGTCCGCTGCGTTTGCCTACTGAGACTTTAATAGCTTGCGGACAGAGCGCTAGCATTTCGGGAGTGACCAAGGCGTCGTGCAAAACGATATTCGCTTGCGCTAAGAGCTTGGCACCACGCACCGTAATCAAATCTACTGCACCCGGACCGGCACCGACTAAATAGACGATACCTGTCTTATTTTTAACGGAGGGTGTAGTTGATTCAGATGAATTAGCCAAGACGTATCATTCCCGCTGCGACAGTTTGATGGGTGACTTCGTCGATCAAAATAAATGCTCCCGTAGTGCGGGTTATGTCGTAAGCATCAGCTGCCAGTGCTTGCTGTACATTGATATTGACACGAGCGATGTCGTTCAATTTAAGTGTATCAGTTGCACGGCGTTCTTGGGTATTGATATCTAACAAAGTGTCGACCGATGCAACACGTGCTGCGACTTGACGTGTCGTATGTTTCAGCCAATATTTGCGACGTACATCTAAGGCGTCTTCAGATAACCAGCACAAATCGGCACTCAGGGATTTTAATACGGTCGCAGGACGATCAGCACCCGCTAACATATCGCCACGTGAAATATCCACGTATTCATTGAGCAAAATAGTGACCGATTGACCAACCACCGCGGTTTGCAAAGATCCATCTAAAGTTTGAATATCTTTGATGGTTGCAGTTTGACCAGACGGTTGTACCACGATGCTGTCGCCGACGCTGATTTTACCTGCTTCAATACGTCCCATGTAACCACGGAAGTCGTTTGCTTCGTGACCATTGTGGCGAGCCACTAATTGAACAGGAAAGCGGAAAGGTTCGTCATGGCATTCATCGTAGACGCTTAAGGATTCCAATAACTCGATTAAAGTCGGACCTTGGTACCACGCTAAATTTTCGCTATTGGTGACGACGTTATCGCCTGCCAATGCGGATAAAGGAATTGGATGTACGTCTTTCAATCCTAGTTGCGCTGCGAATTCTTGATAGGCACCGACGATACGGTTGTAGACGGTTTGATCGTAATTCACCAAATCCATTTTGTTCACGGCAACGATTACATGTTCGATTTGCAGTAAATGCGCAATGGTGGAATGACGCTTAGTTTGCGTGAGGAGTTCGACGCTGCCATCATCACCCAGTTTCACCTTAGACACGTCAATCAAGATGATGACCGCGTCGGCAGTTGATGCGCCGGTGACCATGTTGCGTGTGTATTGTTCGTGGCCCGGTGTGTCAGCGATGATGAACTTGCGTTTTGGCGTGGCGAAATAACGGTAAGCGACGTCGATTGTAATGCCTTGTTCGCGTTCCGCTTCCAAACCGTCTGTTAGCAAAGATAAGTCAATCGTATCGCCCACTGTGCGCTTGTGTTTAGCTTTAGAGATAGCATTTAACTGATCAGCAAAAATGCCCTTGCTATCGAAAAGTAAGCGACCGATGAGCGTACTCTTACCATCGTCCACGGAGCCGGCCGTGATGAAGCGCAGCAAGCCGCGCTCACGGGCGACATCGATAGTAGTGGCGGTTTGTTGTACCTGGGTGCTCATTAGAAATATCCTTCTTTTTTACGTTTCTCCATCGATGATTCAGATGTCTGATCATCCATGCGTGTTGCGCCGCGTTCGGTAATTTGGGTGACTGCGGTTTCTTCGATAATCGCTTCTACGGTGGCAGCATCAGATGAAACTGGGCAAGTGCAAGAAATATCACCGACAGTGCGGAAGCGCACGACTTGTTTTTCTACCGTTTCCCCAGCGCGTGGCGGCGTTAAATCTGTCACTGGAACCAACAAACCGTTGCGCGGAATCACTTCACGTTCGTGTGCAAAATAGATCGGCGGCAGCTCCAATTTTTCACGCGCGATGTATTGCCAGACATCGAGTTCAGTCCAGTTGGAAATCGGGAACACACGCATGTTTTCGCCGGGATGAACGCGGGTGTTATACAGGTCCCACAGTTCAGGGCGTTGCGCTTTCGGATTCCATTGACCAAATTCATCTCGGAAAGAAAAGATGCGTTCTTTGGCGCGGGCTTTTTCTTCGTCGCGACGTGCACCACCGATGCAAGCGTCGAATTTATGTTCTGCAATGGTTTCTAATAAGGTCACGGCTTGCGCTGCATTGCGTGAATCGGTTTTGGGATTACGCAAGCGCACGGTGCCTCGATTGATTGAATCTTCGACCGAGCCCACGATCAGACGTTCGCCTAATTCGGCAACGCGTTTATCACGGAAAGAAATCACTTCAGGGAAATTATGTCCGGTATCGACGTGCACTAATGGGAATGGGAACTTACCAGGACGAAAAGCTTTTTCTGCGATGCGCAATAACACCACGGAATCTTTACCACCTGAAAACAGCAGGGCAGGGTTAGTACATTCGGCAGCCACTTCACGCATGATGTGGATGGCTTCGGATTCCAGCCAATCGAGATGGCGATTGCTCGCGGCATCAATGAAGTGATTTTCGACTACGGTGTTCATGCTATACCTTTTAATTCGGTTTAATTCGGTTTTGATTTTCAATTTAAATTGATTTGATGCGGACTAATTTCCCATCCACTACATGCAAGCCACATTCTTTTGATTCAGGATTTTCCCACCACCAGCGTCCGGCGCGTACATCTTCACCTGGCTGTATCGCGCGGGTGCAGGGTTCACAGCCGATGGATGGATAGCCTTTGTCATGTAAAGAATTGTAAGGCACATTATTGCTGCGAATATAGTGCCAAACATCATCTTCCGACCAATCCGTTAAAGGATTGAATTTTTGCATAGCATGCGCGACATCATCTTCTTGCACTGCCAATTCAACACGAGTCGCAGACTGGGCGCGGCGTTGCCCTGTGATCCAAGCTTTGTTACCTTTTAAAGCGCGATTCAGCGGTTCTACTTTGCGAATTCTGCAGCATTCCTTACGCATTTCTACGCTATCGTAAAAAGCGTTCACACCATGCTGTCTGACATAATCTTCGACCGCTGCAACTTTTGGTTTGAATAATTGGATTTCAACGCCATAAGTCTCCTGAATGCGATCCAACATCGCTAAAGTTTCTTTGTGTAAACGACCCGTTTCCAAAGAGAAAATTTTGATATCCAGTTTGTTGCGCAAAATTAAATCTGTCAGCACCATGTCTTCAGCTGCAAGGCTTGAGGCAAAAACCGCTGGCGCATATTCGTTGGCGATCTTTTTTAAGATGTCTAATGTGTTGGCTAAGCGTGCCGCGAAATTACTCGTTTCGTCCATAGAAATTAACTACCTGTTCTTGCTACACGTCGGAACAAAGGGTTTTTTTCATCGACCGACGTTTGATATTTCTCGCTGAAATCGGTCAATCCTTTAATCGCATCAATGATGTTTTTATCTGCCCGCACGGCAAAAGAATTAAAGCCCACACGTTGCATATAAAATAGTTGATCACGCAGTACGTCGCCAATCGCACGAAGCTCGCCTGTGTAGTTAAAACGCATACGTAAATTATAGGCAATGGAGTAGCCGCGACCGTCTGCAAATTTCGGAAAATCGACTGCCAGTAAGTTGAATAATTGCAGATCTTGGTGCAACTCTTTTGCTTGTTCATTGCTGCTAAACCACACTGCGATATCGTGACGTTCTTTGGTGCGTTGGACCAATTTTTCGCGTTGAAATTGCCAGACTTTTAATGGCACAATCACTTTTCCTTCAGGTACTGCGATGGCATCAGCGGTATCGTCTTCGGACAGTTGTAGGATTTCCCAATCGTCGTTGATTATCGTTCTATCTTTAATAATTTTAGTCATATATTTCTCCCCCTTAGTACACTACTGCAGAGCCGGCATCCTCTCCGTGATGCTCGATCGTTTTTACTGGTGTTGCATAAACATATTCTTTGAATGGTGCAATGCCTAAGCGCGTGGCTGTATCAATAAAACGTTCGCCATCGATACGCTCGCGCAAATAGACTCGCACAATCCGATCTATCACCTCGGGCATCTGGCCTGCAGAAAAAGACGGGCCAATAATTTTGCCAATAGCGGACTGATTACCTTGCGCGCCACCGATAGAAACTTGATACCACTCACTACCATCTTTATCGACACCGAGAATGCCGATATTGCCCACATGGTGGTGACCGCAGGCATTAATGCAACCAGACATATTCAATTCCAGCTCGCCGATATCGTGCAGATAGTCAAGATCGTTGAAGCGGTCAGTAATATCGAGTGCGATCGGGATCGATTTTGCGTTTGCCAATGAGCAGAAATCACCGCCTGGACAACAAATTATATCCGTCAGTAAGCCGACATTTGGTGTGGCTAGGCCATGAGCTTTCGCTTCTTTCCATAATTCAAATAACTGACTCTGTTCGACATCGGCCAACACTAAGTTTTGCTCATGTGTTACACGAATCTCACCAAAACTATAACGATCTGCTAAGTCCGCAACAAAATCCATTTGATCCGCATTGGCATCACCAGGAGGTACTCCAGGTTTCTTAAGTGACAACACAACTGCATTGTAACCTGTGACCTTATGCTCTTTGACATTCCGCTTGACCCAATTAGAAAATGCCTTATTTTCTTGTTGTAATTGCACAAAATTGCTATCTGTTGCCGCTAAGTCAGCATAAGCAGGGGCTGTGAAGTAGGCAGCAACACGTTGCAATTCTGCTTCAGTCAGCGTTGCCGGACCATCCTTGATGTCTAACCATTCTTCTTCAACTTGACGGGCAAATTCGTCAGCGCCAATAGCCTTCACCAAAATCTTGATACGCGCTTTGTAAATATTGTCGCGACGGCCAAATTGGTTGTAAATACGCAATATCGCTTCGAGATAGGTCATCACGTGCTGCCATGGTAAAAATTCACGAATCACGCTACCTAAAATCGGTGTGCGACCCATGCCGCCACCAACCATCACTTTAAAGCCAACTTCTCCTGCTTCGTTGTGAACAACTGTTAAACCGATATCATGGACGGCAATCGCGGCGCGATCTTCTTTAGCACCGTTGATCGCTATCTTAAATTTGCGCGGTAAGTACGCGAATTCAGGGTGAAACGTGGTCCACTGACGCAAGATTTCAGCATACGGACGTGGATCGATAATTTCATCCGCAGCGACACCAGCGAATTCATCTGACGTGATGTTGCGCATGCAGTTGCCAGAGGTTTGAATTGCGTGCATTTCTACGCTCGCTAATTCAGCCAAAATGTCTGGCGTATCTTCCAAATTGATCCAGTTGTATTGAATATTTTGACGCGTGGTGAAATGACCATAACCACGGTCATACTTGCGTGCAATAAAAGCGAACTTACGCATCTGTGTAGATGACAGCAAACCGTAAGGAACCGCCACGCGTAGCATGTAAGCATGTCGCTGCATGTATAAACCATTTTGCAAACGCAAAATACGGAATTCATCTTCCGTCAGCTCATTGGCTATGCGACGGCTTACTTGATCGCGAAATTGAGCAACGCGCTCTTGAACGATTAAATGATCATGTTGGTCGTAACGATACATCTGCGAACTTCCTATTTAAAACGTCGTGCCAGACTATCTGGTATCGACATAATCAACGTATTGAGGTTATTGAAAGAGTGCCTGCTGGTTAGTCGAAATTTTTTACAGAACCAATTTGCAGGCGACCAGTGTTAGGGTTGTGGCCAAAATGCCCCGTAATAATTTTTCGGGCACTGCTTTAGCAGCGAGCGAACCGAGCGTGATGCCTGGTACTGAGCCCAACAATAAAGAGCCTAATAGTTCCCAATTGATGGAACCTAACCACCAGTGTCCAATTGCAGCGATCGCCGTCAATGGTACAGCGTAGGCAATATCAGTTCCTGCAACATGCGCGGCTGGCATTTTAGGGTAAAGTAAAACTAAGATCGTCGCGCCAATGGCACCGGCACCTATGGAAGAAATTGTCACTAATACGCCCAACACAGCACCTGCAGCGACAGTAGCAAGAGCCAGTTTTCTTCCATGCAATTGACGCTCTGGATGCGCATTAATCCACGACATCAATTTACTGCGATAAAGAATCGCGATTACGGTCAAAAAGACTGACGTAGCGATCGAGTAACGAATTATTTGACCGAGCTCTTTGCTCAATCCGCCGAAGTATTTGAGTGCTAATGTGGCGAGCAGCGCGGCAGGTAAAGCACCGTAACAAAGCAGACGTACGACATTCCATTCAACCGTGCCACGCAGTCTGTGCGTGAATGTACCTGCGGCTTTGGTAATTGACGCGAATGCGAGATCAGTTCCAACCGCGACGGCTGGTGAAACACCAAATAGCAAGGTCAGAAGAGGTGTCATCAATGAGCCGCCACCGACACCGGTTAACCCAACCAGGGTGCCAACTGCAAATCCAGAGATGATGTAGGTAAGTGTCATAGAGCCTCATACAAAGTAGCATGCATGATAAGTGCGAGCCACTTTATAACCAACTACTTAGTATTTATTTGCTTATATGCAGTTTGACTATATAGAAATACGGTTTTTCGACTTGAGTCTGATTGTCTGCACAATTTATAAAGGACTTAATTTTATATTAATTGCTAATATTAAAAGCTTCTTTTAAGTGACCATGTGGGCTGAGCCGATGTACCCGTTCCTCTTAGGGGGAAACTATCAGTTTTATCCTGTTGAAAATCTTCGGAAGTGAACTTGTCGTTTCATTTATTTTGTAAGCAATTGTAGTCAAGCAAAGAATCGTGGCCTGAGATTATTTTCCACAAAACAGCACGTTTTCATTCTGATTAGTTCGTTAGCGTGGCCCCTTACTACTGTATTGATTAGTACCTGTTAATGTTTCGGATTGTATCGTTTGGAACAAGGACGAATACTTCGCAATCATTTACCTAAGCACTTCCGCTATCATCGCGACGACTTATTTAATGGAGCGATTTATGTTTGGAAAATTACTGCCGTGCGCTAAGAGCATGATCAAGACTTCTATGGGAGCGGTTCTGATGGCATGCATGTTCTTAGGAGCTCATGCACAAGCGATCGATATATGGGATTTTCGAGCACAAGATGTTTTGCCTATTTTGGGTGAGTTTAAAAATAATGCGAATTTCACGCTGAATCAGCAAGGTTTGTGGCAACAAATCGAAGCGCGCACCAAAGCGATCTTACGCGTGCGGGAAGACAGACGCCATGAAATCCAACTCAGCATTAAAAAGCGATTGCAGACAAAAGCGCCTGAGCTACGTGATCTGGCGCAATTGATGGATCAGGATGACACTTTATCTAAGCGTGAAAATCAAGAGCTGCGAGAATGCTGGATGACGATGTACGACGCGTTGAGTGATGTACAACGTGATGCCTTAGTTGGGTTGATGAGCGATCAGTTAGCGCGAGTTGCGGATAGACCGAAGGAAATTCAGCATGCCGGTGAAAAAAACAATGGTGGAGCGCATCGTGGTGGAAAAGGTGGAATGGGTGGCGGCCGCCCGGGCATCAACTAAATGATTGTCAGCTGAGAGGAGCGAGCCCGAATCGCTCCATTTGCTTACTTGATTCGTGTGCTTGGGGTTGCATCTGGCCCCTCCTGATGCTCTAGATAAGTTCAGGAATAATTGCATTTAAATCAGTTACACCAATATCGATGTTCGCTTGACTTAACAGCGTCGTGATTTGGCCACGATGATGGGTCTGGTGATTAAATACATGCATCAATAGACTAAAAAATTCCTTTGTATGTGGATTTCCTTTTATATCGGTATAGTGCAGTGGCGCCATCAACGTCTGTTCATCGATTTTCTCACTGATTTGCAATAACAGGTGATCGACTCCTTCTCGATATTGGCGCAGTTCAGCAAGTTGATCAAATAATTGTGTGTCGAGAGCATGAATAGTTTGCAGATTTTCGATACCCGTGAGGTTCCATTGCGTTGGAAATAGGCCGCTCAGGCGTTTTAGCCATATGGTGTCTGCGACCGCGATGTGATTTAAGGTCGCAAAGAGGGAACCAAAAAATGCACCGCGTTCTTGCTTTAATTCGGCTTCATCCATTCCTGAAACTGCATCATAGAGTTTTTGATTCATCCATTGATTGTATTGCGCCATGATTTGCACATGCTTCGTGAGCGACATAGAGAAGTCCTTATTCTGTGGTGGTGTTAAATCAGCGATTTCATCATTCTGTATAGTCTACAATAGTCTACTTTGTAGCGCCTATCGACAAATTATTATGCCGAATTTCAAATCAATGGAGAACTTTTCTGTGCATCGGGAACGTGTTGCTGCGCGCCGTTTGGCACAACGCGAAGGTATCAGTGTGCCTCTGGCTTTAGAGCGGATATTGATGGAATCCGCGCATGGAGGTGATTTGGCCATGCTGTTAGAAAATCGGCGCAAGCAGGTGTCGCTTTTGAATGAAATCAAGCAGAAAAAACACGCAATCTCGAAACAAAAACATCGCTTGAAAATGGAAGCAAAACAAACATCGCAGAGCACTTGGTGCGGCTGGTTTGATGGTTCGGCAAAACCTAATCCCGGTCTTTGTGCCATCGGCGCAGTATTGTCGGCGCCTGATGGTCGACGTTGGGAAATCAACCGGACTATCGGCTATGGGAACAGTAGTACGGCGGAATATCATGCTTTGCTCGCATTGTTGGAATTAATGCGCGAACAGGCTTGTCAAGATGCGGTGATCTACGGCGATAGCCGGGTTGTAATCGATGATCTTCATGCGGATGCAATCAAGACGGCTCACAGCCTGACAGATTATCGGCTTCAAGCTAACGCACTCATACAGCAATTACCGGGAGTACGGATAGTGTGGATACCCCGCGCCAGAAATCACGACGCAGACGCGCTTGCTGAATTGGCATTCGCCAAGTCAATGCATAACGTAAAGGACGAGAAGGTCATAAATTAGCCGAGCGGGACTTTGGTTTGAACAATTCCCTGCGAAATCATCGATTTCAGTTTCAAATCACCAGAGAAAGGACATACGTGATGTGACTTATCTTTGAATATGCCATATTGAATGTTCAATGCAGTCTCTTTGTGGAAGGCTCAGCGCAACGACAAATAGAGTGTTCTTCGGAAGCGTCAAGCGACACCTTGTTACGGGCTTCATGAAGTAAGCTCAATGCAATGAATTGCCCATCTAGATATTGTTATCTGGGAAAAAAGCCAGGAGTGGCACAAGGCTTCCTGGCTTTTATTTTTGAAATGAATCGAGAATTATTTTTGCAAATATTTTCCCATCCAATCAAGCACGGTGTGATGCCATAACAGCGAATTTGCTGGTTTCAAGATGTGATGATTTTCATCAGGGAAAGTCAGTAATTGACTGTCAATGCCACGGCGTTGCAAGGCGGTGAAAGCGCCGAAAGATTGCGTACTTGGAATTCGGAAATCCATTTCACCTTGCGTGACCAACATCGGCGTTTTCCAGTTTTTCACATGACTAACCGGATTGAATTTCTCATGCTTGGCAGGAACGTCGTAATAAGTGCCGCCATTTTCCCATTCGTTAAACCACAGTTCTTCAGTGGAGTAATACATGGCACGGGTGTCGAATACGCCTGCATGATTCACAATACATTTGAAACCGTCGTTCCAATTACCCGCGATCCAGTTCATCATGTAGCCGCCATACGAAGCACCGAGTGCACAGGCATTTTTACTGTCAAGCCATGAGAACTGTTTGGCTGCAGCCGCCATACCGAGTTTCAGATCAACGAGTGGTTTACCACCCCAATCCTGGCTGATGGAATCCGTAAAGCTTTGACCATAACCGAGAGAGCCGTGGAAGTCGATAAACACCACCGCATATCCAGCCCCCGCATAGGTTTGCGGATTCCAGCGATAACTCCAGCTGTTGGCGAAACTGCTTTGTGGTCCACCGTGCACGATGAAGGCGACTGGATATTTTTGCCCCGCTTTTGCATTCCATGGCTTCATTACGTAGCCATACACTTTTTCACCTTTTGCTCCGGCGTAGCTAAACTGCTCGTATTCGCCGAAACGGACATCGGCTAAAGCTTGTTTATTGACATCGGTGATAGGCTTCCATGCGGCTTTGCTGATATCCGAATAGAAAAGTTGCGCGCCCGATCCGAGATCGGCTTTGGCAATCACCGCAACGTTGCCACGGACATCGTAGCCAGAGACTGAACCTTTATCGTTCAAAGCTTTGACGGTGCCGCTATTCGCATCAATCGCGAACAGGCGTAATTGACCCAGATCAAATGCGCTGGTGTAAAGTGTCTTGCCATCTTCCGACCAAGTCAGATTCGTTGCAGAACGATCCCATTTTTCAGCCAGCGCACGTTTTTTGCCTGTTTTTACATCCATTAGCATGATTTGGAAACGGTCTGCTTCAAAGCCAGGACGTTTCATCGCCAGATAAGCGAGTGTATTGCCGTCGGGTGAAAAAGCCGGTTTCGCATCCCACGCTGGGTTTTCGGCAGTGAGATTTTGTGGCGCAGCTCCGCCTGTTGCAGGCACTTTGAAAAGATCGAAGTTGGTTGACCAGGATTCGGTTTTGCCGGCGACGCGTGCTGAGAATACGACGTTATTGCCATCCGGTGTGAAGGCGTAATCTTCCTGATCGCCATCGGGTTTGGAATGCACATCGGCTTCTAAAGCACCCGATAAACTGACTGGCGTTTTGCTCGCAACATGATTTGCATCCAATGCTGCGGAATACAAGACATTACGGCGACCATCAGCCCAAGAATCCCAATGGCGGATAAAAAGTTTGTCATGAATTTTTCCCGTCGCTTTGACTTTGGATTTCGCTTCTAATCTATCTTTCGTGCAAGTCAAATCAGCGCAATCACGGAATACTTCTATCGACATAGCTATACGATTTTCTGTAGGCGCGACTTTGAAACTTTCTACGTCGAGTGGCAAGTCCGTGACTTTTTGTGCTTCGCCACCAGCGATGGGCAAACGCCATACTTGACCGCTACCAGAACGGCTGGAGACAAAATAAATCGCGTCACCTTTGGTAGACCATTGCGGACCTGAATTATTACCTTCGCTACTGCTCGCGACATTCGTGAGTTTTTTGGGTGTCGGTGTCGCATCAGTCAGATTGATCATCCACAAATCCCAGCGACCCCGATTTTTTTCCAAATCTGTCGTGCGTTGCGCATACACAACCAGCTTGCCATCTGGGGATACAACTGGACTGGTAACGCGCTCCATCTTGACCAAGTCTTCAACCGTGAAGCCACGCTGCTCGGCAAGGGCAACGGAACTCATGCTAATGCTAGCCAATGCTAGGGCGGCTGCGCTCAAAACAAAATTTCTTATTTTCATATTTTCTCCTGTGGGAATACTTGCTCGCCGCTTATAACAAATTGTGCGACGTCGAGTGCAAGATACAGCATTTTATCCCTAAGCCTGTTGCTTGTATTGTTGATTTCCAAAGTCGAAATAAGCGTGGATAATTATTTGTTCGTCGGATGATTCAAGCTGTTCGGGCATTGAATCGCTAGAAATCGCCGTTTGATCAGAGATTTTTGAGTTTTCGTCGCATGCCGCACACAAGGCATATCTATTTTGATATGCTGCCAACTTCGTTTTATTACTGTAACGATAAGAATTTTATTTATTGTTGTGAGGCAATAAATAAGTAAATACTCTATTTATTTTTGATGTGTGCCTTTCTTTTTTGGGAAAAACATGAAATTGAAACCTATTTGTGTCGCTTGTGCGCTTGCTTTTGGCACGATCGCTTTTACTGCCCCATCTTTCGCACAAGACGCGAAATCTTCCGCGGCTAAAACGGTGAAAAAAGCTGGTGCTGCGCCTGCGGCCAGTATCTATACCTCTGTTGAAGGCATTACCGAATATCGCCTCGCCAATGGGTTGCGTGTTTTATTAGCACCTGATGCCTCAAAGCCAACTACTACCGTTAACGTGACTTATCTGGTCGGTTCACGTCACGAAAGTTATGGCGAAACTGGGATGGCGCATTTGTTGGAACATTTGCTGTTTAAGGGAACCAAGACCAGCGGCAACTTAATGGATCAATTGAGTAAACGCGGCATGCAATTTAATGGTACGACTTTCTATGATCGCACTAACTACTATGAAACTTTCCCTGCGAGCGAAGATAATTTGCAATGGGCGTTGAGTATGGAAGCGGATCGTATGATCAATTCCAAAATCGCTCGTAGTGATCTCGATACTGAGTTTTCTGTTGTGCGTAACGAAATGGAAATCGGCGAAAACAATCCTTTCCGCGTGTTGTGGAAACAGTTGGCTGCAGTCACATTTGACTGGCACAACTATGGCAATAACACGATAGGTGCGCGCGCTGACGTGGAAGGTGTCAAGATCGACAATCTTCAAGGCTTCTATCGTAAATTCTATCAGCCGGATAACGCTGTGTTGATGGTTGCTGGTAAATTTGACACAGACAAAACTCTCGCGTTAATTGAAAAGACTTTTGGTGGTTTGGCCAAGCCTGGTCGCCAATTGGAAAAAACTTGGACGCGTGAACAAGCGCGTGACGGTGTGCGTGAAGTCACTGTGCGTCGCGTGACGGACCAGCAAATGGCAGCTGTGTTGTATCCAACTGCACCAGGCAGCCATGCTGACGCCGCAGCTTTATCCGCTTTGGGCGATATTCTGGGATCTGCGCCAAACGGCCGTTTACATAAACAATTAGTTGAAACTAAACAGGCCGTTGGCGTTGGTAATATCGTATTCCAATTGGCTGAGCCAGGTTATTCAATGTACCTGACGATGTTGAGTAAAGATCAAAGTGTTGATGCCGCGAAGAAGACCTTGATTGATACCGTAGAAGGTCTGAGCGCGAATCCAGTGACCGAAGCGGAATTGAAGCGCGCCAAAACGACTCTGTTGAATGATTTGGAAAAAACGATCAATGATCCACAGCGCTTGTGTGTAAGCATGTCTGAATCTATCGCATTAGGTGACTGGCGTTTGTTCTTCCTGCAGCGCGATCGCATTGAAGCTTTGACTTTGGCGGATATTAACCGTGTCGCGAAGAATTACTTTAAAGCGGATAACCGTAGTTTTGGACAATTCATTCCCGTCGCGACACCTGATCGTGCTGAAATTCCTGATGCACCAGACGTCGCTAAATTAGTCGAGGGTTACAAGGGGCGCGCTAAAGTCGCTGCTGGTGAAACCTTTGATGCAACGCCAGCAAATATCGATAAGCGTACGGAAAAACTCACCTTGGCAAATGGCGCGAAAGTCGCTCTGTTAAGTAAAAAAACGCGTGGTGAAACCGTTAGCGGTCGTTTAAGTTTGCATCTTGGCGATGAAAACTCTCTGTTTGGAAAAATGGTTCCTTCAGATCTTGCGGCTGACATGTTGATGCGCGGCTCCAGTAAATTCACCCGTGCAGAACTCGATACCAAATTAGGCGAACTGAAAGCCAAGTTGAATATTTCTGGATCTGGCCAGAATTTGACAGTCAGTTTTGATACTGTGCGTGCGAATCTGCCAGCCCTGTTGGATGTGTTGCGCGAAGTATTGCGTGCACCAAGTTTTGCGGCTAATGAATTTGACTTATTGATCAAAGAGAATTTGTCTGCATTAGAAAGCTCACGTAGTGAACCTCAAACAGCGGTTGCTGAAGCAATGAAGCCGAAGAAAAATGCGCCTTACAAGAAAGGTGACATTCGTTATTCTTCGACCATTGATGAAGGTATTGCAGAATACAGTGCGACCAAACTCGATGCAGTAAAAGACTTCTACAAGAATTTCTACGGTGCGAATGCAGCAGAATTTAGTTTGGTAGGCGACTTTGATGCTGCGGTGGTGAAAGCAAAATTGGCCAGCGTCATCGGTGACTGGAATAGTCCGGCGAAATTTACACGTGCGCCAAGCTTGCCATTAGCAGCAGCGAGTGCCAGCGTTAAATTGGAAACACCGGACAAGGCGAACGCCATTTATATGGCTGAATTGACGTTCGCGTTAAACGATCAAGCGCCTGAATATCCAGCTTTATTGGTCGCTGATAATGTCCTTGGTGGAGGCATCAAATCCCGTCTGTTTGGACGTATTCGCCAAAAAGAAGGTATTAGCTATGGCGTTGGTAGTTTTGTATCGATTCCAGCTTTGGATAAAACGGCAAATTTTGGTATCTCGGCGATGTTTGCACCGCAAAATTTGGAACGCTTGCAAAATGCAGTGAAAGAAGAATTGGCGCTATTTGTGAAAGACGGTATTACCGCTACCGAACTGGCAGATGCAAAATTGGCCTTGGCACAAACTTACACTTTGCGTCGCGCTCAAGATCCAGCTTTGGCGGGTGCTCTGCGTAATCAATTGTATTTAGGTCGTAGTATGGCATTTGACGCGGATATCGATGCCAAAATTGCGGCTTTGACTGTAGATCAGGTGAATGCGGCGATTCGTCAATTTATTAAGCCTGAAAATATGGGCCACTACTATGCAGGCGATTTTGCAGGTGCAGCTAAGAAAGCCGCGGCAGCTGCCAAGTAGTGTAAGTGCAGTTTTTAACAAAGTTTTAAAATAGTTGTAAATCAAATGAAAATGCGGTGTGAGAAATCACACCGCATTTTTTATAGACAACTGAAAATTAGCGTTTCTGTACATCAGTTGTTAATGCAAACTTCCGTGTTTTTACAAAATAATCCAACGGCCATTTTGCATACCAACTCGCACCCTGTCACCAATTCGAAATTGACCGGAATTATTCATCAATACAGTTTGTGTCCTGCCATTGGCGAGGCGTAGAGTAATTTCAGTCGCGTTGACCTGCTCGGTCGCTGAACGATCCACCTCATTACCGATGATCCCGCCCAAAATGGCCCCGCCAACGGTTGCTGCGGCGCGTCCGGCGTCGTTACCGCCATGGGAGCGAGTATCATACTGACGACCATAACCTCTACGCTCGTAGCGTGAACCGCGTGAACCGTTACTATCGTCACGTCCTAATTGATTACCAATAATGCCACCTAAAATGGCCCCAACAACTGCGCCACCGCCATTACTTTCACGAACTTGCGAAACATTTCGGATATTCACGATTTGCGCGACGTCGGTATTGTTATCGTAATTGGAATTGTAGTTATCTTGATACTGGTAGCGATCTTGGTATTGACCTTGTTGCGGTGTTTGTTGCGTATTATAGGAGCCAGCATATTGTCCATAAGCCTGATTCGAATAAGTCGAGCCGTAGTCGTTGTTGTAATTTCTTGCGTCAGAAGCACGATAACGATGTGCAACACAACCACCTAATTGCGTCAAGATAAGTGCGGCGGCAATAATGACAAGTTTTCGCATGATTTTTTCCTAAGAGAGAAGCGAGATAGCGCGATAAGCACATAACGCGCTCGCTATGACAGCAGTTGACGCGCACCTGGTCTTTCTCCCTACGCTAACTTGCACGGTACTGCGATACGCACCGCACGGTCTTTTCAAATAACCCCTATCGCCTTTAAATTGGCAATTTTCATATCATCGAAATGGAGCAGGGTGCGTAAACAATGTTCAGTATGTTGTCCTAGTAATGGGGGGGGCTGTACGTATTGGACAGGTGTTTTTGATAATTTCATCGGACTCCCGACTAAGCGCACGCTACCCGAGGAAGGGTGCGGCATATCAATTTGCATATGCCGCGCCTGTACTTGAGGATCGTGAAATACTTCGTCCAAATTATTGATGGCCCCACAAGGAACCCCGGACGACTCTAGCGTTGTGATCCAATCAGTTTTTGTTTTGGTCTTTACCATGTCAGCCAATATAGGCACTAGTACATCGCGATGTTGGACTCTCAATGGATTTGTCAGAAATCGTTCGTCATCAGCCAATTCTTCGCGACCGCCAATCTGAACAAATTTACGATATTGCGTATCGTTACCCGCCGCGACGATGATATGTCCATCGGAGGTGGCAAAAGTTTGATACGGGACGATGTTCGGATGCGCATTGCCCCATCTTTGCGGCGCTTTGCCGCTCTGTAGGTAATTGGCGCCCATATTTGCGAGCATGGCGACTTGAACATCAAGTAATGCCATATCTATGTATTGACCTTCACCCGTTTTGTCTCTGTGCGTCAGTGCTGCTAATACTGCAATCGTGGCATACATGCCGGTCATCAGATCGGTAATGGCAACACCCGCTTTTTGCGGTCCGCCTCCGGGCAAGTCATCGCGCTCACCTGTTAAAGACATTAAGCCTCCCATCCCTTGGATGATGAAGTCGTAGCCAGCACGCTGGGCATAAGGACCATCTTGTCCAAAGCCGGTGATAGAGCAATAGACGATGTCAGGTTTGAGTTGCTGCAAAGACCTGTAATCAAGGCCATATTTACTCAGCTGGCCTACTTTGTAGTTTTCCAACACAACATCAGATTGTTGTACCAAAGCTCGGATGATCTCTTGCCCTTCTGGTGTGGAAATATCGACGGAAATCGCCTGTTTGCCGCGGTTAGTTGCTAGGTAGTAAGCTGCTTCAGTGGTGTTATTTCCGGTACCGTCTTTAAGATAAGGTGGTCCCCAACTACGGGTGTCATCGCCGCTGCCAGGTCGCTCAACTTTAATAACTTCTGCGCCCAGATCCGCTAAATTTTGTGAGCACCATGGACCTGCAAGTACCCGACTCAGATCGAGTACGCGGATATGTCCAAGAGCAGTCTTGTGTTGAGGGGAGTTCTGCATATATGCTGTCTTTATTTCACTTGATAGTTAAGGGAGAATCTGATGTGGCCTTATCCTAAAATTGTAGCGCACCGTGGTGGCGGTAGTTTGGCGCCGGAAAATACTTTGGCTGCGATGCAGTGTGGCTTAAATTATGGTTTTAAGGCGGTCGAGTTTGACGTGATGTTATCAAAGGATGGGATCCCTGTGCTCATGCATGATCCAGATTTTGGCAGAACGATTGCCGGAACGGGTTCGGTGGCAACAACTTTAGCACGAGATTTATTTCAAATGGATGCGGGGTCTTGGTTTGATTCGCGTTTCGCGGATGTGCATGTGCCTAGTTATGAAGACGTTTTTTCGTTTTGTCAGGCACATCAGATATGGATGAATGTCGAAATTAAACCAGTACCCGGATTTGAACAAGAAACTGGACACACAGTTGCCCGTCTGACGCAAGAGCTATTTCGAAAGACTGGCGAGGAGGCAATTCCACCATTGTTTTCTTCATTTTCTCTGGAGGCCTTAATGTCGGCTAAAGACGCTGCGCCGGAGATTGCGCGCGGCTACCTGCTCGATGAGTTTGATCCAGGTTGGCGTGAAACTTTGGACAGCTTATCGGCGGTCGCATTACATACAAATCAAAAGTACTTAACACCAGTATGGGCAAAAGAAATCAAAAACGCTGGTTTCGGACTATTTTGTTATACGGTAAATGCGCCTGCACGTGGCCGAGAAATCTTGCAATGGGGCGTTGATGGGTTTTGTACTGATCGCATTGATTTGATTGGTGCTGACTTCGCTGAAGATAGTTGAAGTCGAGTAAAACTATCGATCTTTCGTGTGGTTACAAATGCTTACCATCCTTACATATTTAATGTCGTCAATTGTTTTTGCTTTGCGTTATATTTCCTGAGCACGACGCTCTTCTAGCTACATATTTTGATATTGATCATAAAAGGAATAAAGATGAAAACGATCTACATTAACGCCGCGTTAATTTCCATCATGTTGTCTGCAGCAATTGCTACGCCGGCGACTGCACAAAGTACGGCTACGCCGAACGTGAGTAAGCGTCAAGTGCTACAGCAAAAGCGTATTGCAGACGGAGTGCGGTCCGGAGAATTAACTGCTAAAGAGACGGCAAATCTGGAAGCGCGCGAAGCGAAAATTCAGGCGGATAAGCATGCAGCAAAAGCGGACGGCGTTGTCACGACCTCTGAGCGGGCGAAATTACAAGCAGAGGAAAATCGTGCGAGCAGAAAAATCTATCAAAAGAAACATAATGAACGGACTACCAAGTAGTTGCAGATAGGGTAGCCAGTGGAAACTAATTGCTTCCCCGGTATTAAAGTATTGGCTTTTATATTTTGCGGAGATTGTCCGCACCATCGAACACAAACCAGATCTCTTTGTCGTGGATCTGGCTTGTCTCGAGGCTCTTAATTGATTTTCCTTGATTAATATCAAGTGGAATACCATTTTCTATTTTTAAGAAAGTACAATAAATTTACAAGCTGTGGTTCTTTGATGCTCTCATGCAATATTTCGTTTGATAATATAAAAAAACAGTTCATACTCCCTGCGTCGCGTCAGATATGAACTTTTTTAATATGTCTAATTTTTGCTTTTTACGTGTCTGGCTATCTCTTCTATTTTGTATTTTGAGTCTCTCTTCACAAGCACAGTCTGTACGTCATGTGAAGTTGTTCTATCCAGAGAATATCGATACGAAGGGAAAGCAAATACCGCTTACGCCTGAACAAACTAAGGTATTTCAATATTTTGAAAAAGAAGCAGCGCTGAAATTTTCGATTGTTATCTTGCCTTGGAAACGTGCACAGTTGGAGGTGGAGCGCGGCAACGGCATCATCTATGGCTTTTCGAAATCGTTAGAACGCTTGGATCGTTATAGATTTTCTCTGCCTTTCCTGAATCTACCTGTGTGGGCAATTTCTTACGGGCCAGAAAATGCGCAGATTGCCGAACTAAAGGACTTAAAAGGGAAAATCGTTGCAACAAGCGTAGGGATTACCCATGGCATAGAATTTGAGCGGGCGCGTGAGACCGTGTTTACGGTGACAGAAGATTTTTTGTCATATCAAGAACGACTCAAGAAATTGATTGCTAAACGTAGCGATATAATTTTAGTGCCCTACAATCAGCAAGTTAGTCGCGAACAAGTCGAATTTACGATTAATCGTAAACTGATTCCCGGATTTGATGACCCTGAGTTGAACGGCCGTGTGTTCAATGTATCCATTAATCCAATTTTTATCGATACCATTCATTTTGCTAGTTCAAAAGAGCATTGGAGTGAGGTGGTAGACAGAATTGATAGTGCGATTGAACGAGGTTTGAAAAACGGCTCCCTATCAAAATTATTACTCAATTATTAAGATCGCGAAATGTAAGTTGACGATTTTCTCAACCCGCTTGTGTGACTGCACTAAGCGGGTTTTTGTTTTTAGCGCAAAAAAATCAGGCAGTCACGTATAATCAAAGGTTAAATTCACTTTTTGCATGGCCTTTACCTCTATATAAACTATGAACTCGTCAGAAATTCGCGAAAAATTCCTCAAATTCTTTGAATCTAAAGGGCACAGCATTGTCCGTTCTTCCAGTCTGATTCCAGGCAATGATCCAACCTTGTTGTTCACCAATTCGGGCATGGTGCAATTTAAAGACGTGTTCCTGGGGCAAGACAAACGTAATTACACGCGTGCAACGACGGCGCAACGCAGCGTACGTGCTGGCGGTAAGCACAACGATTTGGAAAATGTAGGCTATACAGCGCGCCATCATACTTTCTTTGAAATGTTGGGCAATTTCTCGTTTGGCGATTACTTTAAACGCGATGCGATTAACTACGCTTGGGAATTGTTGACGGTCGTATATGGTCTGCCTAAAGACAAACTGACTGTTACCGTCTATCAAGAAGACGACGAAGCTTACGACATTTGGAAAAATGAAATTGGTGTACCCGCAGAGCGTATCATTCGCATCGGCGACAATAAAGGCGCGCGTTACGCCTCAGATAATTTCTGGCAGATGGCAGATACCGGCCCTTGTGGTCCTTGCAGTGAAATTTTCTATGACCACGGTGCTGAAATTTGGGGTGGCCCTCCAGGTTCGCCTGACGAAAATGGTGATCGTTTTATTGAAGTATGGAACTTGGTATTCATGCAATTCAATAAAGATGAGCAAGGTGTCTTGCACCCATTGCCAAAACCTTGCGTCGATACCGGCATGGGTCTGGAGCGTATCGCTGCGGTTTTGCAACACGTACATTCCAATTACGAAATCGATACCTTCCAAGCTTTGATCAAAGCGGCTGCTCGTGAAACTGGCTGCGCTGATTTGAACAATAACTCTTTGAAAGTGATTGCCGACCACATTCGTTGCGCGGGCTTCCTGATTGTTGATGGGATCATTCCAGGTAATGAAGGTCGCGGTTATGTATTGCGTCGCATTACACGGCGCGCATTGCGTCATGGACATAAACTCGGCCAAACCAAACCCTTCTTCTTCAAGTTGGTAGCTGATTTGGTGAAAGAGATGGGCGTTGCTTACCCAGAATTGGCAGAAGCAGGTGAGCGCGTTGCACAAGTCTTGAAGCAAGAAGAAGAACGTTTCGGCGAAACGCTGGAACACGGGATGAAGATTCTCGAAGCAGCGCTGGCCAAAGATAGCAAGAATTTGGATGGCAATACGGCCTTCACTTTGTACGATACCTACGGTTTTCCACTCGATTTAACGGCTGATATTTGCCGTGAACGCAATGTGGTGTTGGACGAAGCTGGTTTTGATGCAGCGATGGCAAATCAAAAACAAATGGCGCGTGCAGCTGGTAAATTCAAAATGGGCACCGCGATTGAATACAACGGTGAAAAATCGAAATTCGTCGGTTACGAGCAATTGAGCTACGACAGTAAAGTGATTGCTTTATATGTCGATGGCGCAGCAGTGCAAAAAATTGAAGCAGGTCAGGCAGCGATTGTGGTATTGGATGTGACACCGTTCTATGCTGAATCCGGTGGTCAGTGTGGCGATGCTGGTATCTTGCAAGCCGCTAATGGCGTGGCTTTTGACGTCGCTGATACACAAAAAATTCAAGCTGACGTGTTCGGTCATCATGGCGTATTGAGTGCTGGTAGTTTATCCATTGGCGATGCCGTTAATGCACAAGTGGACAAAGTGTTGCGCGGACACACCATACGTAATCACTCCGCTACGCATTTGATGCACAAGGCTTTGCGCGAAGTGCTCGGTGCGCACGTTGCGCAAAAAGGCTCTTTGGTTGATGCGGAAAAAACGCGCTTCGACTTTAGTCATAACGCACCAATGACTGCCGAAGAAATTCGTCAAGTAGAAGTCATCGTCAATCGTGAAATCTTGGAGAACGTCGCGACACAAGCGCATTTGATGTCATTTGATGACGCCGTCAAACATGGCGCGATGGCCTTGTTTGGTGAAAAGTATGGCGATGAAGTACGTGTATTAGATATCGGTACTTCACGTGAATTGTGCGGCGGTGTACACGTGCATCGTACTGGTGATATCGGGTTATTCAAGATCGTCGGTGAGGGTGGTATCGCCGCTGGTATTCGCCGCGTTGAGGCAGTCACAGGCGAAGGCGCATTCAATCTAGTGCAAGATATGGATGCACGCATCAGTCAGGTTGCGGCAACGATGAAGGTGCAGCCAGAAGATATTGGTTCACGCCTGAATCAGTGGCAAGATCAAATGAAGTCACTGGAAAAAGAAGTGGCTGCATTGAAATCCAAATTGGCCTCTAATCAAGCCGATGCGATGTTGTCACAAGCGACAGAGATTAATGGTGTGAAAGTCTTGGTTGCGACCTTGGATGGTGCTGATGCAAACGCCTTGCGTGATTCCGTCACACGTCTCAAAGATCAACTGAAGACAGCGGTAATTGTTTTAGCCTCAGTGATTGATGGCAAAGTGAGTCTGACAGCCGGTGTAAGCGCAGATTGCACCGCCAAAGTCAAAGCTGGTGATTTGGTCAATTTTGTGGCGCAACAAGTGGGTGGTAAGGGCGGCGGTCGTCCTGATATGGCGCAGGCAGGTGGTACGATTCCAGAAGGCTTGCCAGAGGCTTTGGCGGCGGTTCCTGACTGGTTGGCAGCGAAACTGTAATTCTAGCTGTATGCCGAAGTGCCTAATGCAACGTTAAGGATAAAAAGGGGGGGGGGCTTGAAGAACGTGCGACCACAAGTATTCAAGTTGTTCCTTGCATTAATCGTTATTGTTATTACAGTTAATGTAGGGTCAAAGCAAAAGTAAAACATGTTTTGCTTGTTGCGTTGCACAATTCACAGAAATTTCCGGTAGAATTGCTTGCATTACGTTTTAGCAGTTCATTGTTTTCTTAGAAGCTATTATTACTCTTGTAACAGGTAAAATCATGCAATTCAATAAAGAACTGGATGCTCGTGGATTAAGTTGCCCGCTTCCTATCTTAAAAGCAAAAAAAGCTTTAGCCGAAATGATCACGGGCGAAGTTTTGCGCGTGATTGCGACTGATCCCGGTTCTGTACGTGATTTCAAAGCTTTTTCTAAGCAAACTGGCAACGAACTTCTGTCGCATTTAGAAGTCAGCAATGAATTTGAATATTTCTTGAAGCGTAAATAAGCCATGCGGCTTACACAGAGTTTCTGTTTAATATTGAGTTTGCTTAGTGTTTGAAATCGGCTCAAAAAGACAAAGTCTTAAAAAACCACAAATATTTTTGTGGTTTTTTTTTATCAAAACCGTGAGATTTCATAGAAGAATTCATCAGTTTTCATAAAAAAGAACGAACGTTCTAAAAAAGCAGACGCGTTTCCTGTTAACATCTATAATCATCTACTTTACGTTTACGTCAATTAGCGTGGTTTAACCCTATGTTGGCGTAGACTGGCAACAGAATTCTTTGGTTTTATTATTCGTTTTTTATCTTAGTTATTTTTATCTTAGTACCGCACAATAAAGGCAAAACTATGAAAGTCTTAGTACCAGTTAAGCGCGTGGTTGACTATAACGTTAAAGTCCGCGTCAAATCCGATGGCTCTGGCGTTGATGTTGCTAACGTCAAGATGTCTATGAACCCATTCGATGAAATCGCTGTAGAAGAAGCGACACGCTTAAAAGAAGCTGGTGTCGTGACCGAAGTAATTGCGGTGTCTTGCGGCGTGCTGCAATGTCAGGAAACACTGCGTACAGCGATGGCAATTGGTGCTGATCGTGGTATTTTGGTGGAAACGGATGCAGAACTACAACCTTTGGCAGTTGCTAAATTACTGAAAGCTTTAGCAGATAAAGAGCAACCACAATTGATCATTTTGGGTAAGCAAGCGATTGATGATGATTGCAATCAAACAGGTCAAATGTTAGCTGCGTTGTTAGGTTGGCCACAAGCGACATTCGCTTCTAAGGTCGTAGTCGCCGACGGTAAGGCAATCGTTACACGTGAAGTTGACGGTGGTTTAGAGACTTTGAGCCTGACTTTGCCTGCAATCATCACGACAGATTTGCGTTTGAATGAGCCACGTTATGTGACTTTGCCGAACATCATGAAGGCCAAAAAGAAAACTTTGGATAACGTCAAACCAGCGGATTTGGGTGTCGATGTGACTTCTCGCATTAAGACTTTAAAAGTCGCTGAACCAGCAAAACGTTCCGCGGGCATCATCGTGCCAGACGTTGCGACGTTGGTCAGTAAGTTGAAAAATGAAGCCAAAGTCATCGGCTGATTTTTTCTGCTTGCAAAATTTTTCGTTATTCATTTCAATCAAATTTTTAAGCAAATTCATTTGTGAATTTGCGGAAACAAGTGGAAACCATCATGACTACACTCGTCATCGCTGAACACGATAATGCTAGCCTGAAAGGCAGCACACTCAACACGATTACCGCCGCAACCCAATGCGGTGGTGACGTACACGTTTTAGTTGCGGGTCACAACGCTGCAGCCGCAGCACAAGCAGCAGCACAAATCGCTGGTGTGGCAAAAGTATTGCATGCTGATGCAACTTACTTCGCAGAAGGATTGGCAGAGAATGTAGCAGAACAAGTTTTGACAATTGCTTCTGGCTACAGTCACATTTTGGCACCAGCAACAGCCTACGGCAAAAACATTTTGCCGCGCGTCGCCGCTAAATTGGACGTCGCGCAAATTTCTGAAATTACGAAAATCGACAGCCCAGATACTTTTGAACGTCCGATCTACGCAGGTAACGCGATCGCTACTGTGCAATCGACTGACTCTGTGAAAGTAATTACAGTACGCACCACAGGCTTTGATGCTGCAGCAACGGGTGGCTCTGCTGTAGTTGAAGTGCTTGCAGCTGTTGCCGATAGCGGCAAATCTGCTTTCGTCTCACGTGAAGTCGCAAAATCTGATCGCCCAGAATTAACGGCCGCGAAGGTTATTGTCTCTGGTGGTCGCGGTATGGGCTCTGCCGAAGCGTTTAAAGTGCTGGAACCATTAGCCGATAAACTCGGTGCGGCGATGGGCGCTTCGCGTGCTGCTGTTGACGCTGGCTACGTGCCGAATGATTGGCAAGTGGGTCAAACCGGTAAGATCGTCGCCCCAACTTTGTATATTGCAGTCGGTATCTCCGGCGCGATCCAACATTTAGCTGGTATGAAAGATTCTAAAACGATCGTTGCGATCAACAAAGATCCAGAGGCACCGATCTTCTCAGTTGCTGATTACGGCATCGTTGGCGATTTGTTTGATATCGTGCCACAGTTAGTGACAGAGTTAGGCTAAGCGCTAGCTACATAATGTTGTTGTGATTTTCTATCAATGAAAATCGTCGATCGTAGAGGGCGTAGAGAAATCACTGGAATTCTCTGCGCCCTTGGTATATCTGAGCACAAGAATGATTTGAGATACTGGGAGACTGTATGAGCTACGTAGCACCGATCAAAGACATGTTATTCGTGATGAACGAATTAGCAGGTCTGACTGAAGTAAATGAATTGCCTGGCTGTGAAGATGCCACCCCAGAAACAGTGGAAGCGGTGCTGGGGGAGAATGCGCGCTTTACTAGCGAAGTGATTGCCCCTTTGAATTGGGCAGGCGATCAAGAGCCTAGCTACTGGAAAGATGGACAGGTATTTACAACGAAGGGCTTCAAAGAAGCCTTCAAGATGTTCGCTGAAGCGGGTTGGCAAGGTGTGCAACACCCAACAGAGTTTGGCGGTCAAGGCTTACCAAAATTGGTAGCAGCACCTTGTATCGAAATGCTGCACTCAGCGAACTTGTCTTTCGCTTTGTGCCCATTGTTAAGTGACGGTGCGATCGAAGCTCTGTTGACAGCAGGTAGCGACGCCGACAAAGCCACTTACCTTGAGAATTTGGTATCAGGTAAATGGACTGGCACCATGAATTTGACCGAGCCACAAGCGGGTTCGGATTTGGCGATGGTGCGTACCCGCGCAGTGCCACAAGATGATGGAACTTATAAAGTATTCGGTACGAAGATTTTCATCACTTATGGTGATCACGATATGGCCGAAAATATCGTGCATCTCGTGTTGGCGCGCACACCTGATGCTCCGGAAGGTGTTAAGGGCATTTCCCTGTTTATCGTGCCGAAATTCTTGGTGAATGCAGACGGCAGTCTCGGTGCACGCAATGATGCACATTGTGTATCGATTGAGCATAAGCTCGGTATCAAAGCGAGTCCAACGTGTGTATTGCAATTTGGTGATAACGGTGGAGCAATCGGCACTTTGGTCGGCGAAGAGAACCGTGGCTTGGAATACATGTTCATCATGATGAACGCAGCACGTTTTGGGGTTGGTATGCAAGGTGTGGCGGTGGCTGAACGCGCGTATCAAAAAGCGGTGCAATACGCGAAAGACCGCGTGCAGTCGCGTGATCTGGCCGGTTCTGCAGGGCCGGTGAGCATCATTCATCATCCCGACGTACGTCGTATGTTGATGTCTATGCGTGCGCAGATCGAAGGTTCACGTGCTTTGGCGTATGTCGCTGCTGCGATGAGTGATAAAGCGCATCATCACGCAGATGCAGAGGTGCGTAAGCAAAATCAAGCAGCTTATGAATTCTTAGTACCTATTGTTAAAGGCTGGGCAACCGAGTTGTCTTTGGATGTGACGTCGACTGGTGTGCAAGTGCATGGAGGCATGGGCTTCATCGAAGAAACTGGTGCGGCACAATATTATCGCGATGCGCAGATTTTGACGATTTATGAAGGTACGACCGCGATTCAAGCAAATGATTTGGTCGGGCGTAAGACCTATCGTGATGGTGGTGCAGTGGCGAAACAATTCATTGCACAAGTGCGGGCGGTTGAAGCGGAATTGAACGCGACTGGTGATGAAAATTTGAAGGCCATCGCAGCGCAATTAGCAATCGGTGCCAAAGCGATGGAAGATGTCGTTGACTTCGTCGTTGCTAACTTTAAATCTGATATCAAAGCAGTTTTCTCTGGCAGTGTGCCATATTTGAAATTGGCAGGCGTCGTATTGGGTGGTTGCCAAATGGCGCGTGCGGCTCTGATTACACAAGCAAAACTGCAAGTGGGTGAGGGCGATGCTAGTTTCAATCAAGCTAAAATCGCGACGGCACGCTTCTTCGCCGATCATGTCTTAAGTGCTGCACAAGGTTTGCGTACCTCTATCGTCGACGGTAGTGCTGGTGTGTTGGCCTTGAGTGAAGAGCAATTCTAAGATTTTGCTTTGGCATGATTAAAAAAATAGCGCGAAGTTTTTTACTTCGCGCTATTTTTACTTTCAAAGTCTGAGGTTTTTCAGCCGTAGGCGCCACCAGTGTACAGCAGGTCAAAACCACGCGCCAATACAAACAGCAAAGAAATAGCACCCAATCCCACACTAAAAACTAGCAGCAATGCGAGTGGCCAAGAAGACTCGCTGTGGTGACCAGATTGAGAATTAAATTGCGCATCCCAATGTTCATCCGATTTTAGTCCGAGAATCAGACACATTAAGATGCTGATTAGGAATGACAGCATCCATGGCGCATAGGTAACAAAGAAATTTAAGTTGAAATAAAGTTTAGATAATAGAAAAGACAGCGGTAAGCTGATGAAATGCAGCCAAGCAAAATTGTCGCGTTTGCCATAGAGGTAAAATCGATGTGCGCCGAGACTGCCAAATACCAGGCAGATCAATACTGCGAGCGTTTTATTTTTATGTGAACTTATTGTCATGTTGGGATTTTTGATGCTTTTGAGTAAATAGTCATTTTATCGGATTTGTTGTACGCCAAGCTTATTCATTGTGTGTCGAGATCAAAAAAGCCAAACCCTCAAATTTCTTTAATTGAAGCTATAAATTAACGACAGAAATCGGGTAAAATGCTTGGTTTTACAAAGCCACTATTGAATAGTTCTTGCGGAGATTCTGCTTTGCGGGCTATAATTTGCGGCTTTTTCCGTCCTTTGACAATTTTTTGGAAATATTATGGTCGTTATTCGTTTAGCTCGTGGTGGTGCAAAAAAGCGCCCTTTCTACAATATCGTTGCAGCTGATTCACGTAATCGTCGTGATGGTCGCTTCATCGAGCGTATCGGTTTTTACAATCCAGTAGCAACTGGCAATGCTGAAGAAGTTCGCGTTGCGGCAGATCGTTTGGCTTACTGGCAAGGCGTAGGTGCACAATTGTCACCAGCTGTTGCTCGTTTGGTTGCTCAAGTAGCAAAAAAAGCAGCTTAATTGTCTGCTTTAATTGAAGTAGGGCAGGCAGTGCAAGTATCTGCAAATCAATCTGCTCCTGATGATTTAGTCGTAGTTGGCTATGTCTCAGGGGCATTTGGTCTTCAAGGGTGGGTGAAAATTCGCCCTTACTCGAGCACTGCTGATGCTTTGCTGGAAGCGCCTCTGTTCTGGTTGGAAAGTGCTGCACAAGCTGGTGTTGTTCCGAATCTGCGTGAAGTTAAGCGTCTGAGTTCGAAGATACATGGCGAAGATGTGGTAGCAAAATTAGATGAAGTGCCAGATCGCACAGCTGCAGAAGCCTTAAAAGGCACTGTAGTGAAAGTCTCGCGCCAGGCGTTTCCTGCGCTTGAGCAAGACGAGTTCTATTGGGTCGATCTGATCGGCTTAGCAGTACAGAATTTACAAGGTGAAGACCTTGGCGTTGTCCGCGCATTGATGGATAACGGTGCACAGTCGATTTTGCGGGTCGCGGCCAGCGATGTCCCAGAAGCAGAATTGATGAAGCATGAACGCTTAATTCCTTTTGTCGATCATTTCGTTAAAGAAGTCGATCGTGAAGCGAAAAAAATCGTGGTTGACTGGGGTAGTGATTATTAAGTCCCAGTTTGTAGAGAATCGCAGTTGTTCGGATTGTGGAGCGTGATGGATGCAATTTGATGTCATTACGCTGTTTCCTGAAATGTTTGCTGCGATTACTGAATCTGGTGTGACGCGAAGGGCATTTGAGCAAAAGAAATGCGCCTTGCAGTTTTGGAATCCGCGCGATTTCACTACAGACAAGCATCGTACTGTGGACGACAGGCCTTATGGCGGTGGCCCCGGTATGGTAATGATGGCCAAGCCTTTGCAGATGGCCTTGCATGCGGCAAAGGCGCGCCAGCAAGAAATCGGATTTGCAAAGCCTAAAGTGCTTTACTTATCGCCGCAAGGTAAGCCTATGAATCACACCCGTGTGATGGAATGGGCGAAGCAAGACGGTTTGGTCTTGTTGTGTGGTCGTTATGAGGCTGTTGATCAGCGCTTGTTAGACCGAGAAGTCGATGAAGAAATCAGCCTTGGCGATTTCGTTTTGTCCGGCGGTGAATTGCCCGCAATGGCCTTGATGGATGCGGTAATTCGTCAGTTGCCAGGTGTTTTACATGATGAAGCTTCGGCGGTTGAAGATAGTTTTGTAAATGGTTTGCTAGATTGCCCGCATTACACCAGACCAGAAGTTTTTGAAGATCAATCTGTGCCGACGGTCTTAATGGGCGGTAATCACGCAGAGATCGCAAAATGGCGACGTCAGCAATCCTTATTGGTGAGTTGGCAGAAGCGCCCAGAATTAATTGAGCAAGTCCGCAAAGCGGGTTTGCTAACTAAGGCGGATGAGAAGTTCCTGAAATCGCTGAATCCGTTCTGATCGATTTTATCGCTTAGACCTTAGTAAAGAATTCGTTACTTTTTGTACGAATAAAACATGCAAATTTTTTGCATGTGTTTAGAGTGAGCTGAAGAAACAATGAGTTCACATGTTTAACCCCATCCTCTACTGAGCATGCTTGTGTAAGCAAACTTTGGCGTCAGCAAGATGGTATCTGGAGTGATAAAAATGGATTTGATCCAAACATTAGAGCAAGAAGAAATTGCTCGCTTAGCTAAAAATATCCCTGTGTTCGCGCCTGGTGATACAGTCGTTGTTAACGTTAATGTCGTTGAAGGCACTCGTAAGCGTGCACAGGCGTACGAAGGCGTTGTTATTTCCCGTCGTAACCGTGGTTTGAATTCGAACTTCATCGTTCGTAAAATCTCTTCCGGTGAAGGCGTTGAACGTACATTCCAATTGTACTCACCATTGATCGCTTCTATTGAAGTGAAACGTCGTGGTGATGTACGTCGCGCTAAGTTGTACTACTTGCGTGAACGTTCAGGTAAATCTGCTCGTATTAAAGAGAAATTACCAAACCGCAAAGCTGCAGCTGTTTAATTACAGTAATGTCTGTTTTGTGAGTCTTAAAAAAGGGGTGCCAGTGGCATCCCTTTTTTGCTTTTACCCACCTTTATTGTCCTGACTATTGTGACTACCAGCTTTAATCCTCAGTTGTTGGCAATTCATTCTTACGCAGATGAGCCGGCTTTGTCATTGGCTAGAATTTCCACGGATTTTTTGCGCCTTCGTTTTCAGCAAGATATCCTCTGGTCGCCTGAAAACACAGAAGAATCCAGTTTATATAAAGGTGATGTATTTAAACCGGCTTCGGTATTGGTGCCAATTATTGCGCGCCCGCATGGATTGCAAGTCTTGCTGACTCAAAGAGCGGCGCACTTGCATCACCATGCTGGTCAAATTAGCTTTCCTGGCGGTAGGAGGGATGCGACCGATACTTCTGCGGAGCACACAGCTTTACGGGAGGCGCAAGAGGAAATAGGCTTGGCTGAGCGTCAGGTTGAAGTATTAGGACGCTTGCCTCAGTACTATACGGGTACCGGATTTGCAGTGATGCCGGTGGTGGCACTGGTGCATCCTCCCTATGAATTTATTTCTGATCCCTTTGAAGTCGCATCGATTTTTGAAGTGCCTCTGAGTTTTCTGATGGATCCACGTCACCACCAGCGCCGTCAGATTGATTTTCCAGATGGACGTGGCTCACGCAGCTTTTATGCGATGCCTTATCAGGAATATTTTATCTGGGGTGCCACTGCGGGTATGCTGCGTAATTTATTCCATTTTTTACGCGCTGATCTGCCAGAATGAGGGCGTGATCTACTTCATAAACAGCCCAAATCAGTTTACACTGGTGCTCTTTTCTAAGTCAGCCCTCAACCGGGAAGTTTGAAGACCCTCTATGACATTTCTCTCCATACTCTTCGCGCTCTTGATTGAGCAACTCAAGCCACTGAGAGTGGATAATCCCGTCTACACCCAAGTTCAGCATTTTGCCGCGAAAGTTGAAGCATGGTGTAATGCGGGTAAGGCGCACCATGGTCGCACTGGTTGGTTTATCGTCGTTGGCGCATTGACTTTGCCTACTGCCTTGGTGTATTGGTTGTGTTTGCGCTTGAACCCCTTTGCGGCATTTATCTGGAATGTCATCATCGTCTATTTGACCTTGGGTTTTCGTCGCTATAGCCACTACTTTACCTCGATCCAAATTGCTTTAAATTCGGGTGATGATGACGCCGCTCGTAAATATTTGTCAGACTGGATTAACAAAGATTGTTCCGCTATGGATGCAACTGATATTGCTCGGGCTGCGGTTGAACGTTCTCTGATCGCATCGCATCGAAATGTATTCGGCGTATTCTTCTGGTTTTTGATGCCAGTCGGGCCAGCTTGTGCGGTCATGTATCGCATGTCTGAATTCTTATCACGTGAATGGTGTGAGCCCGAACACATGCAGAATGAAGAGTTTGGTCAATTTGCGAAAAAAGTTTTTTATTGGATCGATTGGGTGCCAGCACATTTGACTGCTGTGGCATTTGCGATTGTCGGTAATTTTGAAGACTCTATTTATTCCTGGCGTAATTATGCGAGTCGCTGGACTGATGAGTTGCTAGGCATTATTTTGTCTGCCGGTGGTGGTGCAATAGGTGTGCGTCTGGGTGAGCCGGAAACTAAAGCACTGGTTGTTTTAAATGCGGATGCTAGCGCTGTCGATGTGGATAGTCTTGAACTTGAAAGTCAGCCTGGGATGGAAGCTAGTCCACGTGCTTTGCAAAGTGCGGTTGGTTTGGTTTGGCGTGCCTTATTGCTGTGGATGTTGTTGCTTTTGTTGTTATCCTTTGCAGTTTGGTTGTAAATTTATTAAGCGTTAGGCACAATGAAAAAGCCCACTTTTATTTGAAGTGGGCTTTTTTGTTTTTGTGCTTTTGATCTTAAGCACTTGTGTTGATTGTGCCGCCGGTAATTTCTCCGCGAGTATTTGGTACGGGAGTTGGTTTTGGCTCTGACGCAGGTTTGGCTACTTGCTTGGTTTCTTCTGTGTCGCGTGCTGCCTTGATCTCGGTCGTTTTATTAACAGCATCATTGACTTTATTCTTGGGAGCAAATGATTTCAACTCTTCATTTCTATTGGAAAAGACTTGGTCTCTTGCAGCAGTTGAAGTGATTGGTGCGGTTGCCATGATAGTTCCTGACTAAAGATGTTTTACTTTCGTAATGCTCACAATGAAGAATAGATGAGTTTTGATGATTCTTCAAGACGGATTGTGAAAGTTTATTATGGGCTTAAATGAATCTAAGTTTATGTAGCAGCAGGCGTCGTTGTTGTCGCAGGACTTTGTTGAAATCATGCAAGTGCAAAAGCGGGCGAAAAAAAACGCTGTTTGGTATAAACAGCGTTTTTTATGAATCAGAGGGCGATTAGTTGCGAACTACGCGCTTGTATTCATTTGTACGAGTATCAATTTCGATAACGTCATCTTGGCTCACGAATAATGGCACTTGCACAGTATGGCAATGCGCTTCGATGGCGTTCTCGATTTTCGCTTCTTTCAAAACGTTACCGGAAGTGTTGCCTTTAACTGCGGGCTCAGAGTAAATAACCAAACGAGCGATAGTTGTTGGCAATTCTACAGAGATTGCTTTGCCATCGTAGAACACCGCTTCGCATTCCATGCCGTCTTTCAGGTAATGCAATGCATCGCCCAAGTTTTCTTCTTCGATTTCGTATTGATTGTATTCTGTGTCCATGAATACGTACAAAGGATCTGCGAAGTAAGAGTAAGTTACTGGCTTTTTATCCAATACCACGACGTCAAATTTGTCGTCGCCACGGAACACGTTTTCCAATGGGCTGTTGGTCAACAAGTTTTTCATTTTCCACTTGTAAGTGAAGCCAGTACGGCTAGAACCGTTGACGTCAGAACGCAGAACGATCATTGGTTTGCTGTCGACCATAATAATGTTGCCAACGCGAATTTCTTTTGCAGGTTTCATAGTAATTGATATAAAAAGTAGGTTGCTTAAAAATCATCTGTTGCCTACTGGAATATTAAAAATATTGCCCTGCAAGCTCAGCTTTGATTGAATCGAAAAATACATTAAAAATTAACCGCATATTTTAACCTATTTTCAGGGGCTTTTATCGTTTCGCGTTGATGAAGCTCAATAAATTCGATGTCATGTCGCCAATGTCTTGCATTTGCTGCCGCCAGAGTGCACTTTGTCCTCGTATGTCTGGTAAATCCCGACGTAAGTCTGTCCATAATCCGAGCCAATCAGGGGTGGAGGAAGCATCGTTCCAAGCTAGCGAGAAGGCCTGACTGGCGGCACTAGAGGCAGTATGTCGCTCCAAGAATGCACGTAATTTTTTGTGATGTAGACTCTCATCTTGCGGATAGATGTGCCAGATAAAGGCTTTTTGTGCCCATTGTGCACGTACAAAAGAATCCTCACCTCTTACGAAGTTCAGATCACAACTCCATAACAACTTATCGTAGTCGTGTTGCGGCACAAATGGAATGATCCGTACACTTAAATTACCGCGCATTGCTTGCGCACCTGGTTTGGCTTCTTGTTGCAAGAATTTTTCGATGACCTCTTTTGCTACGCCAACCGGCACCAGACAGGTAATCGCTTCTGCACCACTCTTCCATGTTTCAAAAATCTGTTCGACAGGCGCATGGGGATAACAGAATAGGGAAATCGTGAACGTATCTAACTCTTTCGCACTGACACCTAAGCTAGTTAAGAATGCGCTCCGAGTTTGCGTAACTTGATTAAATTCAAGATGCTCTTGTGCTAAATTTTTCTCGCGTAAAAGCCCGCCTGTTTTCGGCGTAAAACCCGGGAAGAAAAAATATTTCGTCAGCGGGTATTGTGGATGTGAAGATGGCAAAGTATGGCAGCCCTCAACCCATTCTTCTGCGCTTAAACCTTCTAGATTAATCCAGGCTGGTGGAGGTTGGCATCGCGCCATGGTGGCGATATAGGCCGGTGGAATATCGCAACCAAAAAATTCAATAACGATGTTGGCAATATCATTGACGTCAAATTGACCGTCTTGATCTCGCCAATGTCGGATGCGTATATTGTGGATGTCTTGTTGCTCTGCCTTGATGTCTATTTCAGGGCAGATTTTTTTGAAGCTGACTAAATCATCTACCCATAAGGTGACCGTTATCTGATGCTCTTGTTCGAGTTGCCGTGCAAGGCGCCAGCAGATGCCTATATCACCGAAGTTATCGACAACTTTACAGAACAGGGCGAGGCTGGTAGTGACGCTTTTGAGATGGTTCATGGACTAGAAAATACGACTGAAAATTCAGTCAATAAAAAAATAGAAATAGACTTATAAGATTAACGGAAATTATTTTTCCACTCGCGCAAAGCGCCAAAATTGGTCGCTTCGTCTTGTCCAGCTAAGATTTTTCCAGTACTCACTAAACGTTCTACTATTGCCGAAACCCGTGTACGCAGGAACGGATTGGTTTCAATTTCTAATCCAATAGTCGTTGGCACGGTCGGCACATTGTGTGATCGTTTCTCTTGTTCACGTATCATACGCTCTTGCAATACGGTGCTTCCTGGCTCAACTTCGAGGGCAAATTTTAAATTGGATAAAGTATATTCGTGTGCACAATAAACAGCGGTAGCGGCAGGCAATCCGGCTAACCGATCGAGTGAGTTGAGCATTTGTGCCGGTGTGCCTTCAAACAGACGTCCGCAACCGCCAGCAAAAAGCGTATCGCCGCAAAAGACCGCCGCGAGGGTTTCAGAATAATAGGCTATATGCCCAAATGTGTGACCCGGTACAGCAATGACCGTGAATGTTAAATCCAGACTGTCGATGGTGATTTGATCTTCATCATCTAAAGGAATGGTCACCGCCCCAATGCCATCATGAGCTGGGCCGTAAACCGGTACTTGAAAATGTGTGAGTAGTTCTGCAACACCACCAATATGATCGCTATGATGATGTGTAAGTAAGATAGCCTTGAGACTTAAATTGTGTTGCCCAAGTGCCTGTAAAATAACGGTTGCATCGCCAGGGTCGACGACGATGGCGTCCCTACCATTGTGAATTAACCATAGATAATTGTCGTCAAACGCAGGTACAGTCAATATACTAAGGGCTTGCTTGGTGACTTGCTGATTCATAGTAGCTTATCCTGATTTTTTAGAGAAATGAATGAAGTGGACGCATCAAATTCTACGCAATCTGCCATTATAGACTTAGGTGATTGGCTCATGCAGCCGGCCGGAACTTATATCTGTGCATGGGAACAGGCGCAGTTCGATCTGTTGACGGCGGATATTTTTGGTTTTCATGCAGTGCAAATTGGTTTGCCACAATTGCCGGCCTTGACTGCGAGCAGAATGCCACACCAATGGCAGACGGCGCATCAGGTACCAGCAATGAATGCGGCACTGCGTCAGCAAGTGGTGCTAGTACATGATTTTGCAGAATTGCCATTTGATTCACAGAGCATTGATTTAGTAATCTTGCCGCATGTGCTGGAATTTGCGAAAGAGCCACATCAAATCCTGCGTGAAGTCGATAGAATTTTGATTCCCGAAGGCCGGGTAATCATTAGTGGACTGAATCGCGCTAGTTTGTGGGGGGCGCGGCAAATGATGGGGAGATTAGCGCACAGACCTTTTTTGCCGGAAGAAGGTGAATTTATCAGTGCATATCGCCTAAAGGATTGGCTGAAATTATTGAGTATGGAAGTGAGTCAAACGCGCTTTGGTTGCTACGCAATGCCAGTCGATAATGCGCAATGGTTAGAAAATTCCAACTTGATGGACAAACTGGGACAACGCTGGTGGCCACGACTTGGCGCGGTGTATATGATAGAAGCGATCAAAAGAGTCAGAGGCATGCATTTAATCGGCCCTGCTTTAAAACAAAAACGTGTACGACAAGCGAACGCGGTACCTGTCGCGAACAAGATAAAAGAACATGGACAAAATTAAGATTTATACCGATGGTGCTTGCAAAGGAAATCCTGGTAGAGGCGGTTGGGGAGCCTTACTGATCGCGGGACATCGCGAGAAAGAATTATTCGGCGGCGAAGCCGAAACCACAAATAATCGTATGGAGTTGATGGCGGTGATTCAGGCGCTCGGTGCATTGAAGCGTCCGTGTGAAATTGCGCTGCATACCGATAGTCAATACGTACTCAAAGGGATTACTGAATGGATAGACGGATGGAAAGCAAAAGGCTGGAAAACGGCGTCAAAATCACCCGTAAAAAATGTCGATTTGTGGCAACAATTAGACGCGGCACGTAATTTGCACACCATTGAGTGGATCTGGGTGCGAGGTCATGCGGGTGACGCAGGGAATGAACGCGCTGATCAATTGGCAAATCGCGGTGTCGAGACCGTGAATTAGCGTCTGACTTCCCCAGCCTATGTTGTTCGCTGGCGAGCCTAATTAGTGTGTTCAGTATCAGGCGTGAAATATATTATTTGTCAAAAGCGCAGTTTGAATAGAAATCGATGTAGAGAAATTGGTGTCCTTGGCATGAATGCCGCGCTGAAGTTGATTCTATTTTTGGAGACAAATGCATGTGTCGATTTCACCGGTCACGGTTCAAAAACAATCTGCCCTTTCGAGCATGCGTAATTTTTCTTTTCTCGCTGGCTTCTCTCATTTTCTTAACTAATTCAGCGCAAGCAGCTACGCCAGGCAATCGTGCCGAAAATACCCCTAATCCCTTTGTCGGCGCACCTTTCATAAATAATTTTGATGCCAAAGTGTATAAGGCACATGGGCAAAATTGGGTGACGGTGCAAGATCGTCGTGGCGTTCTCTACTTTGGCAATTCGAACGGCATACTTGAATTTGACGGACAGCGTTGGCAAGCTGTCGCGATCACTGGCAACCCCATGGTACGTTCGCTCGCAGTGGCCAGTGACGGGACTATTTTTTATGGCTCGGTTGGTGACTTTGGTTATTTGCGCGCCACCGATACTGGTCAAGTCACGGCTGTTTCTTTACGCGATAAATTGCCGAAAGACGAAGGAGTCTTCAATGACGTCTGGCAGATAGAAAATACTAAACAAGGCGTCGTGTTTTTGACTCGTGGTCGGATTTTCCGTTTCGATCAAGGGCAACTTACTGCGATTTCTGGGCGTTTTGCATCTTCGCAAGCAGCGGTCATCAATGGTACTTTAATTTTCGCTGATATTGATCGCGGCATTAGCTTGCTTGACGGTGATAAAGTCGTTCCAATCCCGCAATTAGCAGGTGTTTTTAATCGCAAACGAATAATGATGGCGGCATTTGGTGCACATGAACTCTTAGTGGGACGTCTCGCTGGAAACTTCTGTTTAATTGATCTCGCCCCTCTGTGGAATGCAACGAAGCGGTCTTACGATGTGAATCGTACGGCAAACAATCTGGTGCGTCCTATGCCCACGGAGATTGATGCTTTGCTCAATGAAAATAATATGTTTTTGTATAAGGTAATGCCCATAGATGGCAATACCTTCGCTATCAGCACTGTGAAGGCGGGCATTATGATCTTAGATCGTACTGGCAAGGTTTTGCGGTCGATTAATAAGAACACCGGTTTGATGGATAACACAGTCGCAGGTATCATGCTGGATCGCCATAAGAACTTGTGGGCGGCAACAAACTCCGGTATTTCCCATATTGAACTGAGTGTGCCGCAGATGTTATTTGGCGCAAAAAATGGATTGGAAGGCACTGTAATTACGGTCGCCTACTATCAAGATCGGTTTTATGTCAGTACCTTTCAAGATATCTATTCACAATCTGCGTTTAAATACAGCCTCAAACATGACGTCCCACAATTTATTCCTTTGCGTGAAGGTACAAGTGAAATCTGGCAATTTATGGAAGTTAGTGGCGACTTGATGGCAGCCTCTGGCCGCGGTTTATACCGGATACGTGGTGATCGTGCTGAATACATCAATGAGTCGTCAGGGAATGCGTATTGTCTCGGTACGACGCCACGTTGGCCTGATCATTTATTTGTCGGATTAATGGGGGGGCGTTGAAATTTTTAAGCGCCATGATGGACAGTGGCAGCGCATCGCGCGAATGGATGGCGTCAAAGATAATATTCGTCGTATTACCACCGATGTGAATGGCGATTTGTGGCTCAATACCGAGGTGCAGGGACTGCTTCGGGTGCACTTTGAAGGCGACAAAATTAATCAGGTAAAAACCCACAGAATAGGCTTGGAACATGGCTTGCCAGATTTGACTGCGGGTCGCACCATCGCCTTTGGTAAGGACCTGATGCTAGTGACGCCAAAAGGGATCAAGTCAGCTCAAATAGCCCCATGGCAAGAGGGCGACACGGATGCGACGCGATTCACATCCGATGCACGTTTTGGATCGCAATTTAGCAATGGTTCATTGGAAGTGAGCGATCTGATTGACGATCACGTTGGTGGGGTTTACTTGAAGACTTCCGATGGCATATTTGCCGTGCGTAGAAAGAATCTTAAGGATAAACCTGGCAAGTCAGAGGATCAATCGGCAGTACCTTATACCTTCGATGGAAACGCATTCAGAGGCGCAACTTCTGCTGATGATGGCCTGTTTGCGCACCCCCAAGGCGGTGTCTGGATGCCCAGTGAGGTGTTAACGCGAGTAGAACCAGACGCAAAGAAAAATTATACGCAAGATTTTCTGGCCTTGATTCGTCGAGTTACAACAAATGGCAAGCATGTGATTTTTTCCGGTAGTTTTGCAGAACACGGAAGTGGTATCCAGAATGCAGCAACGGTGTTCCAAACTCAGCAGAATAAGTCGCAGATATTGCAATTGCCGTACGAACAAAATGCCTTAATATTTGAATTTTCTGCCCCCTTTTTTGAAAAACCGGGCACTTTGCGCTTTCAATATCAGCTTTCGGGTTTCGACAGTCAATGGAGTGAGTGGGATAGTGCCACTGCCAAGGAATACACCAACATTCCAGAAGGACAATATCGGTTTAAAGTAAGAGCAAAAAATATCTATGGAGTGCAGACGCCGGAAGCGATTTATGCCTTTCAAATTCTTCCACCTTGGTACCGTAGTTGGTGGGCATATATGCTCTGGATCGCTTTAGCTGCATTTCTGATCTGGTGTATTGCGCATTTCTATTCTTTGCGATTAAAGCGTGAAAAACTTCGTTTGGAAGAATTGGTCGCTGAACGTACCCAACAATTGCGCGAGGCTTCTTTGACCGATCCATTAACTGGATTGCGCAATCGACGCTTTCTATCAGAGGTATTGCAAAACGATGTACAAGCTTTTATTAGCTACAAAAATTATGTGCTGCAAGCTTCCATCAATCGCGCCAGTATGACGGGGCGAGAAGTCTTTGCGCTCTACTTACTCGATATGGATCATTTCAAGCAAATCAATGATACGTATGGGCATGAAGCGGGTGATATGTTACTAAAACAATTCTCGCAAATATTAAATGAGGCAGTGCGCAAAGATGACGTTGTTGTCCGTTTGGGTGGAGAAGAATTTTTGGTGGTCTTAAAGAAAACGGATCCAGACTATATTCATCACTTTGCGCAGAAATTATTGAAGAAAGTTGCTGATACCGAGTTTGATTTGGGTGCCGGAGTACGCATCCATAAAACTTGCTCGATAGGCTATACCGTATTTCCGTTTTATGCAGAATTTCCTGCACTCGTTAGTTTTGAACAAAATGTGATGCTAAGTGATATGGCGATGTATTACGCCAAACATCATGGTAGAAATCAGGCGGTGTTCATGTCCGCGACTGCCAAAGTGCCTGCGAGCGATGAGGCGATCCGCCACATGGTTTCATCCTTCGAATTTGCCTCGAAACAAGCCTATGTCACGATCGAACAAGTGCGTCAAAAAAACGAAGAAGCGGCCAGCTAGATTAAAAGAGAACCTCGTAAACAAAAAATAAATGCCGCATATCGATGCGGCATTTATTTTTTAATTGATATCACCGGTGGTTGATATCGTCGCCTCTATTAGCGCATACCCGCAATGATGCCTTCCAACTTAATCGTGTCTGCACAAAACAGACGAATTCCTTCGGCCAATTTTTCGGTCGCCATGGCATCTTCGTTCAACATGAAACGGAAGGATTTTTCGTCGATACTCAACTTCGCCATATCAGATGCCATTGCCGCTTCATGATTCAGCTTAGGTGGTACTTTGCCATCGGCTTCACTGAGTTTTTGCAATAGATCTGGGCTGATGGTGAGCAAATCACAGCCGGCCAATTCTAAAATTTGTGAGGTATTGCGGAAGCTAGCGCCCATGATTTCCGTGCTGTAACCGAACTTACGGTAGTAGTTATAAATGCGTTTTACCGATAACACGCCTGGATCTTCAGCACCGTAAATTTCTTGCCCGGTTTGTTTTTTAAACCAATCATATATACGACCTACAAATGGGGAAATTAACTGCGCGCCAGCTTCTGCGCAGGCGGCTGCCTGAGCCAAGCTAAACAGTAAAGTCATGTTGCAGCGTATGCCTTCTTTTTCTAAAATTTCTGCGGCCCGAATGCCTTCCCAGGTGGACGCAATTTTGATTAAGACACGTTCGCGCGGAATGCCTGCTGCCTCGTATAAGGCAATCAATTGACGGCCTTTTGCGACGGTCGCTTCCGTGTCAAACGACAGCCGTGCATCCGTTTCAGTGGAAACGCGACCAGGCACGATCTCTAAAATTTTCATGCCAAAACTAATCAACAATTGATCAATAATGTGATCAGTAGATTTGCCGGCGTTCTGTGCCACTGCTTGTGCAAGCAGTGGTTGATATTCGGGTTTCTGCACTGCTTTCAAAATCAGAGAAGGATTGGTGGTCGCATCACGCGGCGTGTAGGCCTGCATGGATTGAAAATCGCCGGTGTCAGCAACTACGGTTGTGTATTGTTTCAGTTGTTCGAGTTGGTTCATGATGGTCGAGAAATGAGGTTAGCAAAAGTAAGCAAAAAATTTAGTTGGACAAGACTTGAATTTGCGCAGTGCCAGCGACGATCTCGCCTATCACTGCAGCATCTTGAAAATCACTCTTATGAAATATTTCCAATACTTGCGCAAGTGCTTCAGGTGCGCAGGCAACTAAAAGTCCGCCGGAAGTTTGTGGATCGGTTAATAAAGCTTGTGTAATGGCATCTTCATGGCTAAAACGCACGTCCTCACCATAGGCAGCGAAATTGCGGGCAGATGCGCCCGTGATGCAGCCTGCTGCTGCCAGTTCTTTGACTTGCGGTAGAAATGGGATATCAGCGACGCGCAGCGTGGCACCAACTTGTGCACCACGGCAGATTTCTAATAAATGTCCAAGCAAACCAAATCCAGTTACGTCCGTCATTGCGTGCACAGCATCGAGTTGTGATAGCGCCTGACCTGGCTTGTTGAGTTTGGTGGTATTGGCAATCATGCTGGCATAGCCATCAGCATCCAATTTTTGCTTCTTTAAGGCAGCAGAGAGAACACCCACACCTAGCGCTTTACCCAATACTAATTGGTCGCCAACGCGTGCACTGGAATTGCGTTTAACCTTAGACGGATGGATCAAGCCCATCACGACTAAGCCATAGATCGGCTCGACTGAATCAATGCTATGACCGCCAGCAATCGGAATACCGGCTTCGCGGCAAATACTTTCACCACCTTCAATGATCCTGCCGATGACATCGAGAGGAATTTGATTGATAGGCATACCAACCAAAGCCAGTGCCATAATCGGTGTGCCGCCCATTGCATATACGTCGGAGATCGCATTGGTCGCAGCGATACGGCCAAAATCATATGGATCGTCAACGATGGGCATGAAGAAGTCTGTCGTGGCGATTAAGGCTTGCTCGTCATTGAGCTTGTAAACTGCGGCGTCATCCGAGGTTTCAATGCCTACCATCAGTGCAGCAGGAACGGGGAAGCCAGTGGATTTTTTGAGTATCTCAGCTAAGACACCAGGCGCAATTTTGCAGCCACACCCACCACCATGGGAAAACGAAGTCAATCGAATGGGGCTTGTATTAGTGCTAATGTCGGTGCCGGTGCTATCGTTCATGAATGTGTCTGACAGTTGGTTGTGAATGGATGATTATAGAATACTGCCGAGAAGCTGGAAGCCTAATTTGAGCTATTGGCTTCGTTAGTCCTCGATGCAAATAAAAACAGGTTGAGCAATTTTTGACATGAAATCTGCTAATGCAATTGTAAAAATTTCAAATACCAATAATTTTGTGTAGGCTTATGGCTTATCACTTATGACTAAAAAGATTTGTCATCTCAAGTTTGCTATGCATTAATAGTGCTGTTTGTTTTTTATTCGTTTGCATTTCAAAATAAATGCTGATTTAATGTGGAATCGTTTCCAATTGTATTTTGGGGAAGACCATAGCTCGCTAAAAATTAGCGAAGCATAGGCAAAAGCCAAGCAAGAGCAGTGAATAACAATTTAAGAAGATGGGAGAGCCACTTATGCATCAAACTATGACGACTACTGAGATCTTTTTATTGGCAATGCTGCTAATTTTCACCATACCTTATCTGATATGGCGAGTTTGCAAAACCGATTATTATGCGCCACTAGTTGTCGTTCAAATTATTACTGGTATTTTGTTGGGGCCTGGCGTCTTAGGTGCTGCTTTTCCAGAATACTATCAATTCGTTTTTAACCCCGCTGTCATTCAATCTTTAAATGGTATTGCGTGGTGGGCAGTGATGATTTTTGTGATGATCGCCGGTATCGAGCTGGATCTGGCTAAGGCATGGGAGCACCGCTTCGAAAGTGGTGTTACTGCTGGCTTGGCTTTGGCAATGCCGCTGATTTTTGGTTCAGCGGTAGCGCTTGGAATGTTGGGTTTTGCTGGGTGGATAGGGGCGGGCGCGCAGAGTTGGCAATTTGTTCTGGGCGTGGGGATGGCGTGCGCCGTTACCGCTTTGCCGATTCTAATTCTGTTGATGGAGAAATTAGAAATTTTGCGTCAGCCTATCGGACAACGCATCTTACGTTACGCCAGCGTAGACGATATTGCAATTTGGGGCGTTTTGGCTTTGATCATGTTGGATTGGGACAGGGTCACACGTCAAATTGGATTTTTGCTGGTGTTTGCGGTGGTGACGATCTTTTATCGACGCATTATGGTCTGGCTGCAAGAACGCGATCGCTGGTACGTTGGTTTGATTTGGTTAGCTGCTTGTAGCTTTGGCGCTGATTGGGCCGGTTTGCATTTTATGGTAGGTGCCTTCTTGGCAGGTGCAGTGATGGATGCGCATTGGTTTAATCAAGAGAAAATGGATTTGATGCGCCATCATGTGTTGTTGGCGATTATGCCGGTGTTCTTTTTAAGTACCGGTTTGCGCACCAACTGGGCGATGGGAGGATCTGTCGTTTTTATTGTCGCAGCAGTGCTCTTGGTGGCATCGGTCAGCGGTAAAATAATTGGCGTGCAACTCGCAGGAAAAATTTTGAAGTGGGAAAAAGGCGAGGCGAGCATTATTGGCTGGCTGTTGCAAACTAAGGCCTTAATTATGATCATCTTCGTGAATATTTTGCTCGATAAAAGAATCATTACCAGTGAAACTTTTACCGCGCTATTGCTCATGGCGATTGCGAGCACGATGTTGACGGTACCTATTGTTGCGCCGAAATTGCAGCGCATGAAAGAGATCATTTTCCGATCCAAATAGACCAAAAAAAGGGAAGTGGTTCCCCCCCACTTAATCTGGCGCCATGATGATGGTGTTGGTGGCACGGCTTGATCATCGCGCCGATTGTCGAATAAGAGGATAGCCATAAAAAAAGCGACCTAAACAGGTCGCTTTTTTAATTCTAATCAGCTATAGCATTGAAATTAACGATCGCCGAAACTACGACGATTGCCATTCGCGTCACCAAAACGTGATTTTGCAGCACCGCCGCCGAAACCGCCACCTTCACTGCGTGGAGCAGCGTTTGGCTTGCTGAAACTACGTTGAGCTGGCTTGCTGCTATTGCCGAAACTATTGCCTGTCGTGCGCTTGTCACCTGGTTTCCAGCCACTTGCTTTACGTGCTGGTGCACGTGCTGCCATAGCGGTTTTCTTAGGTTCAAAACCTTCGATGACATCGACAGGGATCAATTGTTTAGTAAAGCGTTCGATGCGCTTTACGTTCATGCTTTCTGCATGATTCACCAAGGATACTGCTAAGCCTTTACGACCAGCACGACCAGTACGGCCGATACGATGTACGTAATCTTCTGGGAACTTCGGCAAATCGTAGTTGAATACGTGCGTAATGCCAGGAACGTCGATACCGCGTGCAGCGACATCAGTTGCTACTAAAACGCGCACTTGACCGCGACGCAGGGAATCTAAAGTACGGTTACGTGCACCTTGATGCATGTCGCCATGCAAAGCTGCCGCAGCGAAACCAGCGATATTTAAACGATCCGCAATCGTATCTGCATCACGTTTAGTCGCTGTAAATACTACGGCTTGATCCAAAGATTCATCACGCAACAGATGATCGAGTAAACGGTTCTTGTGGGATAAGTCATCAACGAAATGTACTTTTTGTTGAATGTTTTCGTGTTTAGTTGCAGAGCCAGCGATTTGAATAACCATTGGGTCTTTTGTGATGCGACGGGCCATGCTACCAACGACACCATCCAAGGTGGCGGAGAACAACATGGTTTGACGTGTTTCTGGTGTCGCTGCAACGATTTTTTCGATATCGTCGATAAAGCCCATATCCAACATGCGATCTGCTTCGTCTAATACCAAAATTTCTAATTCTGAAAAATCAATCTTTCCAGATTCCATATGATCGATCAAACGACCTGGTGTCGCCACCAAGATTTCTGGATTGCGGGACAAGAGTTGCATTTGTTTTGGGTAAGGCATACCACCCAAAATGGAGACTGCTTTGACGCGACGTGAGTAGGCGCTATATTTATCAGTTGCAGTTGTTACTTGCAAAGCCAATTCGCGTGTTGGTGTCAATACCAACATTTTTGGCTTTGCTGCTTGAAAACGTGGACGATCGCCACGGGCACGAGCTGCCTGACGTTCTTGATTCGGTGTTTTAGCGGAGGCGTTAACATCCATTACTTCTGCTGCTGCAGCAAACTTGTGCAATGCAGGTAACATAAAGGCGGCAGTTTTTCCTGAGCCTGTTTGTGATGACACCAGTAAGTCACGACCTGCGATAGCGGCAGGAACTGCTTGTTCCTGAACTGCTGTTGGTGTTGTATAGCCAGTATCAGCAATAGCGCGCAGAATGGACGTGTGGAGGCCTAGTGATTCAAAAGTCATTTAATCTATCTTTCGTTGTAATTCAAATAGCTTATTGAAACGCCCATTGCATTGCACAGCTTTCGGCTATGCAGCAGATGATCGCGTTTTGAATACGCTCTGAATAAATTAGCGCTAAGCTAAAACCTAGCGCGCTAAAAAGCAGCGTCAACCAAACGAAATGAACAAAGAAAACCAGTACCAAGATGGTACGAATGAGGTATACGATGAAATTTCGGCACAAAAGCTTTGCGCCGGGACGATGTCTATGTGTGTAACCAGACATACAGGGCGGGAGGGCTTTACATTGCTGTATCAATAACTCACGATACGCAAGGGCTACGGTGCTACCTACTACTTAAACTTGCAAAGCAAGATTTATATTGCAGTGCAAAAACGAGACTATACAGCATATTTCGGCTTCACGCATCTAAAAACTCTTTGGGTTTAAATTTACGCAAGGAAAACCCAATTTGATTTGTTAATTTATTTTTAGCCTGCTTGATAGGGAAAGAAATGAGCGAAAATAAGCGAAATTTACTTTTTTTATCAATTTCGATGGTGTTTTGAGAGATATGACAACGCTTAGAATTCGCTTTGATCAGTTTTATACATGGTTTGCAATCGTACTTATCGGTTGCTTGGCCACGCACAGCAGCCGAGCCGATACGCTGAGTGTTGCAGTGGCAGCGAATGTACAGTTTGCATTTAATGACCTGAAAGAAGAATTTAAGAAACAAACCGGCCATGACTTAAAAGGGGTATTTAATTCGTCGGGTAAATTTGTGAGTCAAATTGCCAACGGCGCACCGTTTGATGTGTTTATGTCGGCAGATATGGATTTTCCTAATCATCTTCATCAACAAGGCTTCAGTGCGAGCGTACCTAAAATTTATGCCTATGGCTCTTTGGTGTTGTGGACGACCAAGAACTTGGATTTGCAGTCATGGCAACGCTTGTTGCGAAGTGAAAAAATCCAGAAAATTGCAGTCGCGAATCCAAAGACTGCGCCCTATGGCAAGGAAACAATTCGTGCACTCAAGTTTTATAAATTAGATGCGGCCATAGAGTCGCGATTGGTCTATGCAGAAAGTATTTCACAAGTGAATCAATATGTTCACTCAGGCGTGGTTGACCTAGGGTTTACCGCAAAATCGGTGGTTGTATCCGCTGAGATGCAAGGCAGGGGACTGTGGATAGAATTGCCCGTCGATAGCTATACACCGATCGCACAAGGCGTCATTGTTCTTAAGCACGGACTTGAAAACGCGCCGCAAGCGAGCCAGCAATTCTATGACTTCTTATCGAGCGCGAAAGCCAAAGCTATTTTGCAAAAAAATGGATATGCCGTACCGTGAATAAATTACCTGGAAAAATTATTAGCGTAGAAACTGAAGGTAGCATTGCACTGATTGAAGTTGCTGTCGGCGAACTTCGATTGAGTGCAACTTTGATGGGTACAGCTGAGGATTTTTTGGCGTGGGAAATGAATCAAGAAGTTGATTTGGTTTTCAATGAAATGGAAGTTGCTATCGCAAAAAGCTTGTCGGGTCAGATCAGCTTGCGTAATCGTTTGCCAGGAAAAGTCGTTGGCTTGGAAATTGGTAAAGTGTTGGCGCGCGTTGTATTTATAGTTGACCACACTTACCTACTTAGTGCCGTTATTACACGTCGATCTGCGCTTAAATTGGAACTACGTTTGGGCGATGAAATTGAAGGACTGGTGAAGTCCAACGAAATGAACTTGATTCGATCAGGAGTCCTATGAATCTCGTTGAATATGACTTGCAGCCGCTCTGGCTCAGTTTTAAACTGGCCTCAATGACGACCACGATTTTGTTCGTTATCGGATTGCCGATCGCCTACTACTTAGCATTTTCGACGAGCCGTATCAAACCAATGTGGGAGGCATTGATCAGTATGCCTTTGGTGCTGCCACCTTCAGTGTTGGGTTTCTATTTATTAATAGCTTTCAATCCGCAATCTGGTTTCGGAGCATGGCTGCTTGCACATTTCGATCTGCGCCTCAGTTTTAGTTTCCTCGGTATTTTGTTCGGCTCTATTATTTTTAGTCTGCCATTTATGGTCCAGGCACTCCAAGCTGGATTACAAAGTTTACCACTAGAATTACGCGAGGCGGCTTACACCTTGGGGCAGACAAGAATGCAGACTTTGCGCAGGGTTCTTTTGCCAAATATGAAGTCTTCCATATTAAGTGGATTGGTTCTGAGTTTTGCCCATACCTTGGGCGAATTTGGTGTCGTGTTGATGATAGGTGGGAATATCCCCGGTGTCACTAAAGTTGCATCGATAGCGATTTATGATGAGGTCGAAAGTCTGCATTATGCAAACGCACATTTTTATTCACTGGTACTAGTTCTGTTAAGTTTTCTCATCTTGATCGCGGTGTATTTAAGTAAGCGACAATTTCCGGAGAAAAATTCATGAAGAACGTGGCATCCTTCGATGTGCAGGTTCAAAAAAAGCTGAGTGGAACCCAAGGAAATTTTGAGTTGGATCTGGCATTTCAATCTGAGGCAGGCGACTCGATAGCCTTCTTCGGACCTTCTGGCGTAGGCAAAACTAGCGTGTTGCGGATGTTGGCAGGTCTGGCATCGCCCGATCATGGGCGTATCGTATTTGATGATCAAGTTTGGTTCGATTCTCTGCTTGGCATAAATCTGCCAACACGCGCCCGCGCTATCGGCATGGTCTTTCAAAATTATGCTTTATTTCCGCATTTGAATGTGCGAGACAATGTCGCGTTTGCAGTAGATAAGAACGAAAACGCCTGGATTGAACATTTGTTGGAAATGAGTGATTTACAAAATCTACGATTTCAGGCAATTCAACAATTGTCCGGTGGTCAGAAGCAAAGAGTCGCCCTAGCCAGAGCACTCGCGCGTAAGCCAAAATTGCTGTTGCTGGATGAGCCCTTATCCGCATTAGATCAACATGTACGCATGCAGATGCAAGATCATTTATTGATGATGCATAGAGAGTTCGGTTTTACGATGATGTTGGTAAGTCACGATTTGGCTGAAGTCTTCAAGCTTACACAAAAAGTCATACAGCTTGATGCTGGTGCTGTTGTGCGTAGTGGCAGTCCTCAGCAGGTATTTTTGCAGCAAACCACGCAAGGAAAATTGCATTTGCAGGCGCAGGTTTTGGCAATTCGCTCAGAAGAGATTGTGTATATTCTCTCGCTGTTGGTGGGGCAAGAAATTATCGAAATAATTGCTTCACATGAAGATGTAAAAAGGCTGAAAGTTGGTGACAAGATTGCGATCTCGACCAAAGCTTTCAGCCCGCAAATTACGCGACTAAATCCAATTAATTAGGTTAGTCCTTCACTCATTCGAGTGCTTAGTCAGGCGTCAAGCCCATGACATGAGAGAAACCGCCGTCAACATATGTGATTTCACCAGTAATACCACTGGCTAAAGGCGACAATAAGAATGCTGCAGTATTGCCAACTTCTTCAATGGTGACATTGCGGCGCAGCGGTGCATGTTCGGCAACGAAGCCCAGCAAAGTACCGAAATCTTTAATGCCACTCGCCGCCAGTGTTTTGATCGGGCCAGCAGAAATACCATTGACACGAATACCTTTTTTACCCAAATTTTCAGCTAGGTAACGCACGCTTGCTTCCAATGAAGCTTTCGCTAGCCCCATAGTATTGTAGTAAGGAATTGCGCGGATGGCACCCAAATAGGACAGTGTGAGCAAAGATGAATTTTCATTCATCATAGGCAATGCAGCTTTCGCCAACGCTGGAAAGCTATATGCAGAAATATCGTGAGCTATACGGAATGCTTCACGTGAAAAACCATCTAAAAAGTCGCCTGCAATTGCTTCGCGTGGGGCAAAACCAATTGCATGTACAACGCCATCTAGTTTTTCCCATGATTTTGCCAAGTCAGCAAATACAGCATCAATCTGTTCGTCGCTGCTGACGTCGCAATCAAACACCAGTTCGCTATTGAATTCTTTTGCGAACTCGGTAATGCGATCTTTGAAGCGCTCTCCAACGTAGGTGAATGCTAGTTCAGCGCCTTCGCGATGGCATGCTTGTGCGATGCCATAGGCGATAGAACGGTTTGACAATAAACCAGTAATGAGAATTTTCTTGCCTTGCAAAAATGCCATATCAACTCCAGGTGTTAGCGCATATCAATGATTTTCCTTTGTCTGCACAAAAAGGCGAGGATCCCGCCATATCACGATTACGCTAAGGTTTTTTAGACGAATGTTACTGCGCTGATTAAAGTGAATAGCAATCTTAAAATGACATAGCATTCCATCGATTTTGAATACTTCAAAATTGCGCAATACTTATGTAATTCAAGCGAATGATTCAAATTTATCAAGACGCAGAATTTACTGACAGGTCGGAATTGTAGTTGCTCGGAACGGATAGGGCAAATAATAACTAAGGCGGAGGTAATTCGGCTTAGTTATTCTTGCTCTAAATAAAATGATTAGATTGCCATGTTTTAATGAAAAGTGATTGATTTTTGGGCATGGAAATCACGTTTTTGTTGCAGAACTGCTTTAATTTGCTGATCTTTGTCGCTACTTTCTCGGATAACTTGACACTTTCCAAGTATTTCCCATTAGAATCGTTGCCTCAAGAAAAGAAGTTAAATATATTGGAATTGAAATTTGGAACGATTTGCAAATTTCGTGATGAAAAAATTTAATTTTTTTAAATGATTTTGTTTTTACTTGTGATTAAATAGATCATGTAAAGATGAAGGGAATGTCTTCGTGGTAATTTAATGTTGCAAAGCAGCATAGAAGCAACTTCCATTCATTGCTTTACTTGTGTCAAAATAGACGCTGTTTTTCGCAAAGATTTTAAAAAAACATTGCTTTGTTGGAAGTGATTTTAAGGAATGGTTTAAATTGCTTCAGCAAAGCAGCCGCTTCAATTTTCGATATATCTTCAAGATATGTTTGAATTTGACGATTGTAGTAAAGGTAGGCTATGCAGTCGTCTGAAGGTGACTAAACGATTTGTAAGTAAATAGTAGTACCCACATGAGTATGTTGAAACCACGGTTCTGACAGTTCAGCGTGAGTATGGGGGCGCAAACGGTGAGTCGATAGTAGTTTATTGACGAGCGATTGCTTGTTGTTTAAGTGGGTCTGGATAATTTGTTTTCAAGCATATTTTTCGGATTTATTTAAGGCTAAAGTTTCGCGCGTTTGAACCTAATTGAAATTGTTGTGGTATTGGAGGAGTAGGTATGGATTTTTCAGGACGCCAACAGGAACCCGGAAAGAAATTTTTTGGTTTAGGTTTGGTAATTGTTTTTCACATTATTTTAGGCTGGGCATTAATGAACGGCTTAGGTAGCAAGCTCGCTAAGTTTATTCAGAAGCCGATGGAAGCCGTGGTGAAGGAAACTCCACCGCCACCACCACCGCCACCAGATACGCCGCCACCGCCGCCACCTAAATTGATGACGCCGCCGCCACCGTTTATTCCTCCACCAGAGGTTCAGGTTGCGCAGCAGACTCCGTCACCGAATGCTATTTCAACGGTTTCAAATGTTAAGCCAGATAGCAATGTGATGACAAAGACAGTGGCACCTGTAACTGAAGCACCGAAAGCAGCTGCAGGGCCGGTTGTTGTACCTGGTCGTGTTGACTTTCAACAGGCGGGTTGTACGCCAGAGTATCCTCGTGCATCATTGCGTAACGAAGAAACTGGTGTGACACGATTGACAGTTACTATTGGTGCGGATGGAGCAGTCACTGATGTAGTAATCGCAAAATCTAGTGGATTCAGGGGTCTAGATAATGCAGTGCGTGCCCAGTTGTTGTCCGGGTCGTGCAAAAACAAACCTGGAACAGTGGACGGCAAGCCGCAGGCTACCACGACTCAAGTTGAATACGTTTGGAAGCTTGATTAAAACAGAGCCAACATGTAACAAGAGTCATAAAAAAGTATCGTTTTACTCACAACCAACGTAAGTATTAAATTTTTTTTTAAAGGAAGTATCTACATGAAAACCCGCGCTAAAGTAAGCACATTCCTGGCGGCAATTTTGTTTGCATTGACAGCAACAATGGCAACCGCACCTGTATTCGCTCAAGAAGCTTCCGCGTCTGCTTCTGCAGCAACTGAAGCGGCAGCTGCCGCACCAGCATCTGCTGAAGCAGCTGCACCAGCGCCTGCTGCTGATGCATCAGTACCGGCTGCTGAAGCACAACCAGAAGTTGTTGATCAATACAGCTTGGCTCACTTGATCAAACACGGTACATTGGTTGATCAGGCAACTTTGGCAATCATGTTGATCATGTCTATGTTCAGCTGGTACATTTTGATCACTAAGATTGTTGATTTGGCTAAGTTGAGTGGTCAAGCTAAAGAAGCTCGTAAATTCTGGAAAGCAGCAAACGTTGCTGCTGGCCTGTCTACTTTGAAAGAAGGCAGCCCATATCGTTTCATCGCTGACTCTGGTATCAGCGCTAGCGAACACCACGAAGGTGCTTTGTTAGAACAAATCGATTTGAACTCTTGGGTAACAATGTCTATCCAACGTTCTGTTGATAAAGTGCAAAGCCGTTTGGGCGAAGGCCTGACATTCTTGGCGACTGTAGGTTCTACAGCACCATTTATCGGTTTGTTCGGTACAGTTATGGGTATTTACCACGCTCTGGTAGCGATCGGTTCTACTGGTAACTCTTCAATTGATAAAGTTGCGGGTCCAGTTGGTTCTGCTTTGATCATGACGGCGATTGGTTTGGGCGTTGCGGTTCCAGCAGTTTTGGGCTACAACTACTTGCTGCGTCGTAACAAGTCTGCAATGGAAGACATCAATGCATTCGGCGCTGATTTGCACTCTGTAGTTTTGTCTGGCGCAATGAGCAAAGCTAACTCAAATAAGTAATCTGAGTAATAAGAAGCAAGTTGTTTTTATTACGATAAATTCTTTCGCTACAAGTAGGCTCAATTACGAATCTACTTGTAGTACAGCGAAATGAATTCACTAAAGAGAAGATATTATGGGAATGCAAATCGGCGGTGACAGTGGTGAAGACCAAGTCAACAGCACCATTAATACCACGCCACTTGTGGATATTATGTTGGTTTTGTTGATTATCTTTATCATCACATCACCAGTAGTTTTAGACTTGACAAAAGTTCAGCTTCCAGCTGAGAAGAACGAAGATTATCATCCTGATGCAAAAAACGTAATTATCACTGTCAGCAAAGATGGCGATATTTACTGGGGTGGTTTGCGTACTCCAGTTGCTTCTGATGACGCTTTGTTTGAATTGATGGCGAAAGAAGCCGTAAAGGTTCCGCAACCTGAAGTGCATATTCGTGGCGATCAAAACGCGCGTTACGAGTCAATCGGTAAAACGATTTTGACAGTGCAACGTGCAGGCATTGCAAAAGTTGGTTTCGTACTTGAACCACCACCAAAAGGCTAAGAGGAGAATCGCATGGGCATGAATATGAGCTCCGGTTCTGGTGGTGATCCAGAACCAATGATGGAAATGAATATGACACCAATGATCGACGTAATGTTGGTTTTGATCATTATGTTTATTACGACACTTCCTATCGCAAATCACGCAGTAAATTTGAATATGCCGACGGGTCCTAGCACTCCTAAGACTGAAGAGCCAGTAGTTGTGAAGATTGATGTGGATTTTGACGGCACCATGACTTGGAATGGTGAAGTTGTTAGCCGCACACAATTGGAAGATAAGTTGACTGCTGCTGCTGCAATGACTCCGCAACCTGAGATTCATTTGCAACCAAATCGTCTGGTAGCGTACAAAGCTGTTGCTGCGGTTATGGCATCCGCACAAAGTCGTGGTATCACGAAGTTGGGTATGGTCGGTAACGAACAGTTCTTGAAGTAATGCAGTTCTCAACATTTGGTTTGAATTGATTTACGTAATTTAAATGAGTTCAAACAATTGTTAAATGAAAGAGGGCAGGGATATCCCTGCCTTTTTTTGTATTGTGAGTTCTGCTTGGTCAGGCTATGATAACAGCCACAGACGACTCTGTTTTCCTTAGTTTGTTAGGCTCAAAGTTTATTAATTTTATTGATTTTTATTGATTGAGAGATCAAATATGAAGCACCTACGCTTATCACAACTAGCTATTCTGATCGCCGCTATGGGCTGCGCGACTATTCCTGAATTAACCGGTATTGCTGGTAATACCGCAATCGCGCAAGAAGCGATGCGTGCGGAAATTGGCAAGGTGGTTCAACAAGCTGGCGAGTTATATAAAGCAAAAAAATATCGTGAAGCATTGACTAAGTTGCAGGAAACAGATCGTGTTGGCAATAAGAGCATGAACGAGACTTTCACGATAGAACGTATGCGTCTTTCTGTGGCTTCTGCGGCAGGCGATAATGATTCTGTGATTCGTTCTGGTGAATTGATTGTTGCTGCCAATAAATTGCCAAGTAAAGATCAATTGCAGTTAATTCAGGTCTTGGCAAATGCTTATTTTAAAGCGAATAATTACGCTAAAGCAGCCAAGATGTATGAGCGCTATTTTAGTGAAGGTGGTACTGATAGCTCTTCCCGTCAGTACATGATCCAAGCAAAATCAATGAGCGGCGACAGTGCCGGTGCACTGAAAGAAACCCGTGCTGAAATTCAGGCCGCCGAAAAAGCAGGTCGCGTTCCAAGTCAATCGACTTTGGAAACCTATGCGTACGCTGTGCAAAAAAGCGGTGATAAGGCGGCCTATCTGGCCACTTTGGAAAAGCTGGTTATGCACTATGGAAAAAAAGAATATTGGGTAAACTTACTCAATAGCGTTGAGCGCAAGCAAGATTTCTCCTCACGTTTATCGATGGACTTGTATCGTTTGAAATTGGCAGTCGGTCAAATTTCTAAAACCGGCGATTTCATGGAAATGGCGCAAATGGCTATCCAGGATGGAAACTCTGGTGAAGCCTTGAAAATTATCGATCAAGGTTATAAATCCGGCGCATTAGGTACGGGTACTGAAGCGGCTCGTCATGGTCGTTTGAAAGACTTGGCAACTAAGCGCGCTGCCGACGCGAAAGCTGGCTTTGCTGCTGCAGAAGTAGAGGCGCAAAAAGCGGCAGATGGTACTGGTTTGGTGAATCTTGGTTTCTCTTTGGCGACCAGTGGTGAGTTCGACAAAGGTATCAGCTTGATGGAACAAGGTATTAAGAAAGATAGCTTGAAACACCCAGACGATGCTAATTTGCATCTGGGTATGGCTTACCTGTTGGCTGGTAAGAAAGCAGCTGGCTTAAAAGCATTGAAAGCAGTTCAGGGTAAAGACGGTACTGCGGAATTGGCGCGTTTCTGGACAATTTACGCAAATCAATCGAAATAATTTTCGTTGATTAAATTAAAAGCAGCGGTTTTCCGCTGCTTTTTTTTTGAAGCTTTACTGAAATTGTATCCGCTCAAGTTGTTGAATAACTTACCTTGTTTGCCTTTTTTTGCTGGCATAAAAAACTTTTTCTAATGCCTCGAATTTCTACTCAAGCAGCTAGCTTCCAACCCCGCATTACTTTGCAGACTCTGCACCGAGGCGATGGTTTTTTGGGTATGAAACCCACCGGTACATTCGGCCCGCGTGGAGGCAGTGTCACTGTTGTGCAGATTGACTGGATTTACACCACAGAAACCGGTGTGAGTTGGGCAACTCCTGCACCCATAACACTCTTAAATCGCCGACCACATCCTACACATTTAATCGAAGACGCACTTGGAGAGCCAGTGGTTTTGGTTCGCGACTTGGGCGCCGAAGCGGATGCCTTGGACAAGGTTTGGGATGTGAATTTACAACCCGTGCCTGCGAATTGTTTGCAGTGGCGCGGTGAGGATGTCGCGTTGCAGTTTGGACCCTTATGGAGTTTGCCGCAGGAAGATTTTTTTGCTGATTTTTGGGCGGAGGAACTGCCGCGTTTACAGGCACTCGGATGGCGCGTGGTGGTGCGTCCGGGCTTCGCGCATGAGAGCGTGACGGTCGATGCATGGCATTTGCTAATTGATCCTGTCAGCGGTGAAGTGCTAGGTAAAGAAGTTGCCACGCCTATGTGTGGCTATGCGCCGATGATTGTGCCTTTGGGGTTGCCCGCGCGTGAAGGTTCGTGGTTATTGAGTCTGGGTGTGGAAATTGAAGGTGAGATCCTTGATCTTGTGCCTATGTTGGCGAATCTATTGCGACGTGATGCTCGTTGGCTAAACGCGCAGCAAGTGGCGGCGATTGATGATCTGGCGGTCATACAATTACGTGCGCCGGGTGGTAAGCGCATTGATGCCTTGGCTGCGCCTTTGAAAGCGATTGTCACGCACATGTTGGAGTTGTTGACGGATGCGCAGCGCTTGCACGATAAAATCGCTGGACCTTTGCATTTGTCGTCTTGGGATGGCTATCGACTTGAAGCCTTGCGTCAATCTTTGCTCGATAGTCAGGCTGTACGTGCTGGGGAACATGGTGGATGGCAATTGCGTGGTGAGGTGGGTTTGCGTGAATTGGCGCAGCGATTACAAATGGTAGGGACGCTTAAGCCAGTTTCAGCGCCAGCTGGTTTCGGTATCACTTTGCGGCCATATCAATTGCATGGTGTCGCTTGGCTGCAGTATCTGCGTGAACATCAGCTTGCGGGTATTTTGGCCGACGATATGGGCTTGGGTAAAACGGCGCAGGCGCTGGCGCATATTTTGATCGAGAAGCAAGCTGGGCGTTTGGATAATCCTGCTTTGATTGTGCTACCGACTTCGCTGGTGTTTAACTGGCAGGCAGAAGCACAGCGTATGACACCGAGCCTGCGCGTGTTGGTACTACTGGGTGCGCAACGTGCTGAGAATTTTTCCCAAATGGCTGAGGTCGATATCGTATTGACGACCTATCCTTTGTTGTGGCGTGATTTGCCCGTTCTAGAACAAAAAACTTTTCATCTTCTCATTTTGGATGAAGCACAAACCGTGAAGAACGCTTCCAGTCGCGGAGCAGATGCGGTGCGACGTTTGCGTGCACGGCATCGGCTATGCATTACAGGTACACCCTTGGAAAATAATTTAGGTGAATTGTGGACACAGTTTGATTTTTTGATGCCAGGCTTTTTGGGCGACATACGTAGTTTTACAAGACTTTGGCGTAAGCCTATCGAAGTGAATGGTGAAACGCTGCGTGCGCAATTATTAGCGCGGCGGGTGCGACCTTTTATCTTAAGGCGACGTAAAGATGAAGTCGCGAGTGAATTACCCGCCAAAACGGAGGTAATTAAACGCTTGCAATTGCAGGGGCAGCAGCGTGAATTATATGAAAGCGTACGTGTCGCAGCAGATGAACAAATCAGAAAAATATTACAGCGCAAAGGATTTTCTGGCAGCCAGATTACGATACTCGACGCGCTCTTAAAACTACGCCAAGTTTGTTGTGATCCTCATCTACTAAAAGGCGCGAAAATGTCAGAGAACATGGAGCGTGCGAAACTAGATTTGTTCAGCGAAATGTTGCCAAGCTTGGTGGCCGAAGGCAGACGTATTTTGGTCTTTTCTCAGTTCACCGAGATGTTAGATTTGATGGCGGTACAGCTGGAAAAATTGGCTTTGCCGTTTCTGAGCCTGACCGGAAAAACACCGGTAGCACAACGTGGTGCGGTGGTGGCACGGTTTCAAAATCAAGACGACGACAATGCGCCGCCAATCATGTTGATCAGCTTAAAAGCCGGTGGCGTTGGTTTAAATTTGACAGCGGCTGATACGGTGATCCACATGGACCCATGGTGGAATCCCGCAGTCGAAGAACAAGCCACCTCACGCGCACATCGTATCGGTCAGGACAAGAAAGTGTTCGTGTATAAGCTGGTAGTTGAGGGCAGCATAGAAGAACGCATACTTGGTTTGCAAGAGCGTAAAGCAGCGTTGGCCGAAGGTGTGCTGGGCAGTGATGGGGCGTTTTCGGCGAAGTTTAATGTTGATGATTTGCAGGCGCTGTTGCTGCCTTTGGGCTTGTAAATTGTCCTTAGTTTTTTTATCTGATGCGAACACACTCCCTACTCTCATGCCGGGCTTGATCCGGCATCCAGTGTGAGAAGCCTAAAAGTGAATTCTGGATGCCGAATCAAGCTCTGTATGACGATTAAAACGACAAATGTCTTTAGAAATACCCTATTTCATACTTGTGTGAATCAAGTGGCCTGCTTGCGACAGGAGAAAGTTTCATCGACTTAATACTAACGCTTAGGCAAAGGAATCCGCTCGGTTTCGCCATGCACTTGCCCCATTCCCAAAGCACGATCACCAGCCTCCCATGCCAGAGATGCAGCCTCGATATCTTCTTTGTCACTAGCAACAAAATTCCACCACATAAATCGATGTCCCAAAGCCTGACCACCAACTAGTACGAAACGTGTTGGACACTCACCGCTGCTAATACTTTGTTCCTGATCGATGACTAACATCGTATGCGATTCCAATGCTTCGCCCGCGACTAAGACTTCACCCTCTATCGGATAAATCGCTTGCTCGTCCGCCAGCATCGGTAGTTGCCATTGGCTATTTGGTGGCAATTGAATGTCGAGATAGAGTGTTGGCGACAAAGTTGGTACGGGCGAGTTGGCACCAAATGCGCTTCCAACTAATACACGTATCGTCGCATTGCCATTCGTGATTTCGGGTATGGCGGATGCGGGTGTGTGGCTGAATGAGGCGGGGATTTTTTCTTTTTCTTCCGGTACAGCGATCCACAATTGTAAGCCGTGGTTGACGTAGGTTTTATGCTTCTGTTCTTCGGGCTTACGTTCTGAGTGGACGATGCCATTTCCCGCGATCATCAAGTTAATCGCCCCCGGTTCTATGCGTTGGGTGTACCCGAGATTATCCCTATGCAGAATCACGCCATCAAATAAATACGTTAATGTCGCCAAGCCTATGTGAGGATGGGGGCGGACATCGTGATTGTCTTCCGGTTTAACAGTCACGGGGCCGAAATGATCGAAGAAAATAAACGGGCCAACCGCCTGCCGCTTCGCTGAGGGTAGCAAACGATTGACGACAAACCCGCCGCCTAGATCTTTAGCATGGGCTTTGAGTACTTTGGACGGATCAAAAACTAGAGAATCGCTCATGCGGCACGCTCGACTTTCGTGGAAATTTCTGTGGTTACAGAGGTCATTAATTTGTGAACTGGGCATTTTTCTGCCACCGCGCTGAGTTGATGAAATTCTTCTTCACTGAAATCTCCATGAATGATGAGACTGGTCGTCAATTTATAGATGCCTTGTCTTTCTTGACTGTCATCTCGAGTGATATGGGTGTCAATATGGAAAACCGATATGTTCTTTTTGCGGGCAAACCACATGACGGTCAAGGCTTTGCAAGAGGCGAGTGCTGCGTCGTATAAATCGTGAGGACTGGGCCCTAGATTTTCTCCACCGTCAGACACAGGTACATCCGTGGTCAGTTGATGTTCATCCATATACAGGGTCTGCGCTAACAGCGTATTTTCTTGACTTGCTAATCGTATTTTCATGATGGTCCTTTATTGAAGTGGGACGGGCTTATGTTGATGTTGCGTCGCGCGGTGCAGTGCTGATCGTACGCTGTTGAGATGAAATAATAATCCCTGCAACGATCAAGGCAAACGCGACACCGTGGTACCAATCTGGTAATTCTCCCAAGATGGCGGCAGATAGAACGGTTGTGAAAAGCGGTGTGAGGTTAACAAAAAAACCGGCAATATTTGGCCCTGCCTGTTGTACCCCGGCACCCCAACAACGAAACGCGATCAAGGCCGGACCAATAGCGACAAAAATGATCGCAGCGATTAATTTCCATGACCATACAATCTGGTATTGAATGAGAGTTAATTCGCCTACAGTAAATAATCCCGACCAGAGTAAACCGAAGCTAATCTGCGCCATCAGAAAAAAGGTCCAGCGCGGTCGCAATTCTTGAAACCGATTTTGATCGGCGAGTAACCAGCTGTAAAACGACCAAGCGATTGTGGCAGCGATCATGAGTAGATCGCCAGCGACTAAGTGTAAACCCAGTAAGTGTTCGAGTTTGCCTCGGCTTAACACGAATAAGACACCGATGATGGAAAGCGCAGCCCCGACAATTTGTTGCGAACGAATTTTGGCACCAAAAAACAGGAGGCCGACTAACATCATCCACACTGGCATGCCGGAGGCGACTAAGGTGACATTGATGGGGCCAGAGCTTTGTAATGCAGCGTATTGCAAGGCGTTGTAGAGACCAATTCCCAGCAGCCCCAAGTAGGCATACTGTTTCGCGTCTCGCCACAAGCTACTGTTAGCGCGAAAGATGGGATAGGCGAAAGGCAGCAAGATTGCAAACGCGCACAGCCAGCGCAGAAAATTCAAAGTGACTGGCGGGATGTCGTGATAGATCAAACGTCCGACGATGGCGTTCGCCGACCATAACATCGGTGGGATCGTGAGCAAGATGATGGTATGCAATGAGAGTTTTGAGCGCATTCGAGTGTGTTATGTTGTGAGGGCCTTAAATACCTATTGGTTCCTATTATGGTGGATGGCAGGTGGTTTTGCTTGGCGTCTTTAACTTGTATGCATTAAGTTGATTCATTCCACGAATAGTGATTGAGTTCTATTTATAGCTTCATCGACCTAATAATAACTATTTTAAATATTTGACATATTAAATCGATTGCGTCACTCTGATGTTTACGTTTCGATTTTATCCGTCTATTTTATTTATTGAGGTGACCCCATGCCTGTATATCGTTCCCGAACCACCACTCATGGCCGCAACATGGCGGGTGCCCGCGCTCTGTGGCGTGCTACTGGAATGAAAGATGGTGACTTTGAAAAACCGATTGTGGCGGTGGTTAATTCCTTTACGCAATTTGTTCCCGGTCATGTGCATTTGAAAGACTTGGGTCAAATGGTGGCGCGTGAGATTGAAGCGGCTGGCGGTGTGGCGAAAGAATTCAATACCATCGCGGTGGATGATGGTATCGCGATGGGACATGGCGGTATGTTGTACTCATTGCCATCACGCGAATTGATTGCTGATTCGGTCGAATATATGGTCAACGCGCATTGCGCCGATGCCATGGTATGTATTTCGAATTGCGACAAAATTACGCCGGGCATGTTGATGGCGGCGATGCGTTTAAACATTCCTGTGGTGTTCGTCTCTGGTGGTCCGATGGAAGCCGGTAAGGTGTTAGAGACCTTGCATCCTAAACAAACGGGCGAGCAAAAAATCATGAAGATCGATCTGGTCGACGCCATGATTAAGGCCGGTGATAGCAAGGTCAGCGATGAAGAGATCGGTCGTATCGAGCGTTCTGCCTGTCCTACTTGTGGCTCTTGCTCTGGCATGTTCACAGCTAACTCGATGAACTGTTTGATGGAAGCCTTAGGTTTAGCTTTGCCAGGCAATGGAACGATTTTAGCGACACACGCTGATCGTAAAGAATTGTTCTTGCGCGCAGGTCGTTTGATCGTGGATTTGGCGAAGCGTCATTATGAACAAGACGATTACACGATCTTGCCACGCTCGATTGCGAACAAAGCGACTTTTGAAAACGCCATGGCGCTGGATGTGTCGATGGGCGGTTCTACCAATACCGTTTTGCATTTATTGGCTGCCGCGCATGAAGCCGGCGTCGATTTCAAAATGGCGGATATTGATCGCATTTCGCGCAAAGTCCCATGCTTGTGCAAGGTCGCACCGATGACCGATAAATATCATATCGAAGACGTGCATAGAGCTGGTGGCATCATGGCGATCTTAGGCGAACTGTCGCGTGCAAATTTATTCGATACCACTCGCCCAACGATTCATGCAGCGAGTTTTGCCGAAGCGATCGCGCATAACGATATCGCGGTCAGTGATGATGCAGCAGTCAGAAAAATGTTTATGGCAGCGCCGGGCGGCGTACCAACGCAGACCGCATTCTCGCAAGATAAACGATTCGATAGCTTGGACGTAGATCGCGCCGAAGGTTGTATCCGCGATTACGAACATGCCTATTCCAAAGACGGTGGTCTTGCGGTGTTGTACGGTAATCTGGCGGAAAAAGGTTGTATCGTAAAGACTGCAGGCGTCGATGAAAGTATCTTGACGTTCAGCGGTAAAGCGCGTGTCTTTGAAAGCCAAGATGATGCGGTCGCTGCGATTTTGGGTGATACCGTGCATGAAGGCGATGTCGTGATTATTCGCTACGAAGGTCCGAAAGGCGGCCCGGGTATGCAAGAGATGTTATATCCAACTTCGTATATCAAATCCAAGGGTTTAGGCAAGGCTTGTGCTCTGTTCACTGACGGCCGTTTCTCTGGCGGTTCATCTGGTTTGGTGATTGGTCATGCTTCACCTGAAGCAGCCGAAGGTGGTGCAATTGGTTTGGTTGAAGAGGGTGATCAAATCTTGATCGACATTCCAAATCGCAGCATACGTTTGGATATTAGCGATGAGATATTGGCAGCACGTCGTGCAGTGATGGAAGAGAAAGGTTCCTTGGCATGGCAACCTGTGAATCGTGATCGTTATGTCTCGCAAGCTTTGCAAGCTTATGCAGCATTGGCCACATCGGCGGATCGTGGAGCTGTGAGAGATATTACACAATTGCGTCGATAATCAAGGGATGCTGCTACCTAACATCCTAGGTATCTGCACAAGTGCAATAGCAAAATAACTTGCGCACGTACTCCCTTCTCCCGTAAGCGGGAGAAGGGTCGGGGAGTCAAAGCATGCTTTGACGGGCGTTCAGATTGGATTGCTGATATTTGGAAATCTAAACAACGCCATCTATTCAACACTTCGTCGTATGAAATGGCAGTGCAGTTTCTGAACTACCCTCACCCTAACCCTCTCCCGCTAGCGGGAGAGGGGATTTCATCTCCATGTCGACTTGTTAAGTTATCGATGCCCAAACATCGGCGAAAGAAATTCCAACTAAGCTTGTAGACCTTGATTTGGCCTCGGCTTCACCTGCCGCACTAATTCCGCTACCATAACCAACAGCGAAGACGCCACAATCAATCCCATGAAAAACTTTGCGGTGGAATCGCTGACAGGAGACATCATGATGGCACCATCGACGATTGCCCAAGTCATCACTGCACAAGTGAGCAGGCTTAATCCGGTTTCAAGACGTCGCAGTAAAGGCGACCAGCGACCTTGAATCATGACGGCAAAGAAGAACGGTATGTTCAGTACCACCAGTGTAAATAGGAAAGGTGCCTGACGCTGTAAAAAAGACTCGGTGTAAGTTAAAGCTGTATAGGCAGCCGGTGCCGCTTTGCCACTCCAGATAACATCTAAGATCCACGTCGGATTTATCAGCAAATAGATACCGCACAGCATGGCAGTTAATCCTAATGCAACCGCAACTCGCCCCCCTGTAATCGCGTCTTGCGCGCGCGGTTGCCATGTGGATTTGATGGGGGAACGTTGACGCGCCCACGATGCCATGCCAAAGCCGACCACCAAAACACCAGGCCACCAAAATGATGGAATGACTGTTTTCCCCCACCATGAACTGAGTGCGCGAATGAAGTCTGTTCCGGAATGGATAGGCTGGCTAAAATTAGCTAACAATCCTAAACTCCAGATTAGTACCAAGCCGATCATGGTGAAGCGTAGGAATTTGCCGCCATCTGCCGGATCGATAATGTTAACAGCGGGTTGATAACGTGCAGCGACTTCGTTCGGATGCCCGAAACCTTGTAAAAAATCAACTGCTAATCCAACGTCAAGTTGGCGACCCGTTTCTTCTGCTTTTGCCTGACACTCTTCCAGTAATAAAGCACGCAATTCAAATGCCACGTCGTTGCGCTGCTTGCGTGGCAATTGCAATGCGACTTCATTGACATACGATGTGATGACATCATTGGCGTTCATATTAGTCCTCCTGTAAAAGTCGTCCCATGACATCGTTCATGCCTTGCCATGACTCTGTCAGTCTCTTCAATAATTTCTTGCCATCCGCATTGAGTGAGTAGTAGCGCCGTGGCGGGCCGTCTTCTATCTTCCACTCACTTTGCAGTAGGCCCTGTGTTTCTAATCTGCGCAGCAGAGGATATAAAGTGCCTTCCTCGATTGCCATACCTTGTTCGGCCAAGGCTTGACGCAGCTCATACCCGTAGCGCGGTTTGCGCAATTGCGAAAGCGTGGCAAGTACCACCACGCCGCGCCGCAGCTCGAGTTCTAATTTTCCGAAAGTATCTGTAGTGACCATGTGGCGCACTGTACTGTGCATGACACAGTATGTCAAATAGTTTTTTTGTGTTGCGTTTTTTTTTGCATTATTTGTGGTCGTCAAGAAGGCGTTTGATATTGAGAATGCAAAATGGCTCCCTGAAGTCCAACCGCAGCGAAGAAATTATTTTGTATTTGAAAAGAGCGCTAAAGCAGTCATTCCTGATTGCATAGCGAAAGGAACTACTCCCAAATTAGGATACGACTTGCTTAAGGGTTTGCTCGCAATTCCGGCTTTAACAACGGCGGCGATGGGGGAGGTGTAAGTAAAGTTAGCTTTGTCGCTCAGTACTTAGGTCTACATGACGGAAGATATAGAAAAATTTGATGCTTGCTATGACCGCGTCAGCTGATTTCCTTGCCCTCTAACAAAGAAGATAATCGCGCAATACATCTTCTTAAGTCTGACATTGACTCAATTGATGTTGCTCCATTCGCACTTTGTTCCCGTCTTGTATTGACATCATTTTGACGAAAGACCTACGGTTTGCAAGCCTATTCGCAGGATCGTAACTAACGCTGTCGACTCTGTTGGTAGTGCTGTCAGTCTCCTGCCTGGACTCTTTGCTTAAGACCTTTGATCTTGAGTCTTTCTTGTCAATATGCAACGATCTTGTTGTCATCACGTAGTTTTGGGTACATGCAATATAAACCCACCTTATTTACTTTACCTTTAAATAGTTTAGGTTTAAAGTATTTCTTTGTTGTGATGCGCAGTTTAATAAAATTCGAACAAAAAACGATCAACAATCGAAAACATTACTCAATTACCGTATGGAGACTTCTTGATGTCTATTTGTTTTCCGCAGTCTGCGCATGTCGATACTTTCACCTTTGAACATTTACCGCCGCCTGAACAATGGCCAGAGTTGCTGTTTGATTTGCCTGAACTACAGTACGCCGAACGCCTCAATTGTGCGACAGCTTTTTTAGAAGAAATCGCGACTCAAGGGTTTGCCGACAAAGTGGCGATACGTAGTGCCAGCATTACATGGACTTACGATGAGTTATGCACGAAAGTGAATCAGATAGCGCAGGTCTTGGTCGATGAGATGCACCTAGTGCCAGGCAATCGTGTGTTATTGCGCGGTGCGAATAATCCCATGATGGCAGCTTGCATTCTGGCGGTATGGAAAGTTGGTTGCGTCGCAGTGCCGACCATGCCTTTGTTGCGCGCCAAAGAGTTGAGTGTGATTATCGATAAGGCGCAAATTTCTGCAGCACTGTGTTCTGCTGCTCTGCAAGAAGAACTGGAGGCAGCGCAGAAATTGAGTCCGGTGTTGCAGCAATTTAAGACCTTTAATACCGATGTGGCGGATTCAGTCGAACAATTGATGGCGTCCAAATCAAGTACTTTCACCGCTGTCGATACACACGCTGAGGATGTTTGTCTGATCAGCTTTACGTCTGGCACGACAGGTAAGCCGAAAGGCACCATGCATTTTCATCGTGATGTGTTGGCGATTTGTGATTGCTTCCCGCGTTCGATTCTGCAGTCACAAGCGAGCGATACCTTTATTGGTACGCCGCCTTTGGCATTTACTTTTGGCTTAGGTGGACTTTTGCTTTTTCCATTGCGTATCGGCGCGACTGCCGTGCTGTTGGAAAAACTCACGCCAGAAAGCTTACTCAAAGCGATCGATGAATATCAAGCGACAGTCTGTTTCACAGCGCCGACTTTCTACCGTCAGATGTTACCTATGGTGCCCAATTTTTCACTGAAGTCGCTGCAAAAGACGGTCTCTGCTGGTGAAACTTTGCCAGCAGCGACGCGCGAGGCTTGGCAAGTTGCGACGGGCCTAATCATGATCGATGGCATCGGTGCGACGGAGATGTTGCATATCTTTATTTCGGCAGCGGGTGAGCAAGCGCGTTCAGGAGCGACGGGTAAAGCTGTTCCGGGTTATCAAGCTTGTGTTCTTGACGAGAACGGTAATCCTGCGCCTGTTGGAGTGACAGGCAGGCTGGCCGTAAAAGGTCCGACCGGTTGCCGCTATCTGGCTGACGACAGGCAAAAAAACTATATCTTGAATGGCTGGAATCTGACTGGTGACGCTTACGAAATGGATGTCGAAGGCTATTTCCATTATCGCGCCCGCACAGACGACATGATTATCACCGCTGGCTATAACGTGGCAGGTCCCGAGGTGGAAGAAATCATTCTTAAACATCCGGACGTCGCTGAATGCGCGGTGGTCGGCTTACCCGACGAAGAACGCGGTCAGATCGTCAAAGCCTTTGTGGTCTTGCGCGATGCATCGAAGGTGCGTGATCCTTTGGCGAGCCAAGCTTTGGTCAGCGATATCCAGCAATTCGTCAAAGCAAATGTCGCACCTTATAAATATCCGCGCTGTATAGAATTCAAAGACGCTTTGCCTCGTACGGAGACTGGCAAAGTGCAGCGGTTTAAGTTAAAGCTGACCAGCTAATTTTAGTGAATGAGATCGATTGGGTTGTAGGGCGGGTGAAACCCGCGCCGGCAACACACCGAACATCTGAGCAGCGCGGGTTTCACCCGCCCTACGAGATCTAAGTTGAAACCAAGTTTGCACGAAAGAAGAATCGATAAAAACATGAACATACTTTGCATAGGCGGTGGCCCCGCAGGCCTGTATTTTTCGCTGCTGATGAAAAAGCAAAATCCGGCACATCGTATTGTGGTGGTCGAACGGAATCGTCCTTACGATACCTTCGGTTGGGGCGTGGTATTTTCCGATCAAACCTTGGGTAATCTGGTGAAGGCCGATGAAGTCACGGCTAAGACTATCTTGCAAGCCTTTAATCATTGGGATGATATTGACGTGCACTTTAAAGGCCAGGTCGTCACTTCGGGTGGACATGGTTTTTGCGGTATCGGTCGTAAACGCTTGCTGAATATCTTGCAAGAACGCTGCGAGCAACTCGGCGTGGAATTGGTGTTTGAAACCGATGTGCAGGATGATCAGGTTTTAGCGCAGACCTATGACGCCGATTTGGTGATCGCCAGTGATGGTTTAAATAGTCGAATTCGCACGCGTTATGAAACCACTTACCAACCCGATATCGATACGCGCAAATGCCGTTTTGTCTGGCTGGGTACTAAGAAACTTTTCTCCGCCTTTACTTTCGCATTTGAAGAGACAGAACATGGTTGGTTTCAGGCACATGCATATCAATACGATGGCGATACCGCGACCTTTATCGTCGAGACCCCAGAAGAGGTGTGGTTGAAGGCTGGCCTTGATCAAATGGATCAGGCCCAAGCGATCGCATTTTGTGAAAAATTATTCGCCAAGTATTTGGATGGTAATGCCTTGATGAGCAACGCCAGCCATTTGCGTGGTTCTGCGAGTTGGATCAAATTCCCGCGCATTATTTGTCAGCAGTGGGTGCATCAGAATCAGATTAATGGCAAAACCGTACCTGTGGTCTTGATGGGTGATGCGGCGCATACCGCACATTTTTCCATAGGCTCAGGGACCAAACTAGCGCTTGAAGACGCGATCGAACTCGCCAATTGCTTCGCGCAACATGGTGCGTCTGGTATGCAATCCGTGATGGATGCGTATCAAGAAGTGCGAGCGATTGAAGTGCTGAAGATACAAAGTGCAGCACGCAATTCCATGGAATGGTTTGAAAATGTGGATCGATACACGGCAATGCAAGCTCCCCAATTTGCGTACTCTATGCTGACGCGCAGCCAGCGCTTATCACATGAAAATTTGCGGCTGCGTGATGCGAGTTATGTACGGAGTTTTGAAAGTTGGATCGCGGAGCAAGCCTTCGCTAAAGCTGGTATAGCTATGCCCAAAACCAAACAGACTATTCCGCCCATGTTCACACCTTTCAAAGTGCGCGACGTGGTCCTGAAAAATCGCATCGTGGTGTCGCCTATGGCACAGTATTCTGCCATCGATGGTGTGGCTGGTGATTTTCATTTAGTGCATCTCGGTAGCCGTGCCATGGGTGGTGCGGGTTTGGTATTCGCGGAAATGACTTGCGTCACGGCAGAGGGCAGAATTACACCGGCTTGTCCCGGCCTATATGCACCAGCGCATACGCAAGCATGGAAACGTATCGTTGACTTCGTACACGCCAACAGCGATGCCAAGATCGCGGTGCAGCTTGGTCATGCGGGTGCCAAAGGTTCCACCAAACGTGCTTGGGATGGTATTGATCAACCGTTGGATTCAGATAATTGGCCTTTGATTTCGGCCTCTGAACAGCAATATTTGCCCGGCGTTTCACAGGTTGCTAAAGCAGCGACCAAAGCGCAAATGATGCAAGTCTTGAATGAATTCGTCGCATCGACTATTGCGGCTGATCAGGCTGGTTTTGACTGGTTGGAATTACATTGCGCACACGGCTATTTCTTATCGAGCTTTATTTCTCCATTGACCAATCAGCGCACTGACGAATACGGTGGCAGCTTGGAAAATCGTTGTCGTTATCCTTTGGAAGTATTTGCAGCAATGCGTGCCGTTTGGCCAGGGCATAAGCCGATGTCGGTGCGTATCTCAGCGCATGATTGGGTAGCAGGCGGTATCACGCCTGACGATGCCGTGGCGATTGCTAGACTGTTTAAACAAGCGGGTGCAGATATGATCGATTGCTCATCGGGACAGGTCAGCAAACAAGAAAAGCCGGTGTATGGACGTATGTTCCAAACGCCGTTCTCAGATCGAATCCGCAATGAGGCGCAGATTGCTACCATTGCAGTCGGTGCGATTTTTGAAGCTGATCATGTGAACAGCATCATTGCCGCTGGCCGTGCTGATTTATGCGCTATCGCAAGACCGCATTTGGCTGATCCCGCTTGGACTTTGCACGAAGCGGCCAAGTTAGGATACACAGACATCAGTTGGCCACAACAATACGTCGCAGGTAAGTTGCAATTGGAACGCAATCTAGATCGTGAACGTCAAGTCGCAGCAGCGAGTCGCGGGATGAGCCCGCAAGAAATCGCCGCAAAATTATTAGAGGGCTAATATGAATTTCTTTCATCCCGCACTAGTTGGGAAACACGCTTTGGTCACTGGCGGCGCGACAGGAATAGGCTTGGCCATCGCCCAGGCATTGCTAGCACAAGGCGTCAAGGTGACGATCACAGGGCGCACTGAAGCGAACTTGCAAAAGGCAGTGCAGTATTTGAATGATGCTGGATTGATTCAAGCGCTTGTGATGGATGTCAGCGATAGTGCTTCAGTCAGCGCTGGATTTGCGCAAGCCGTTGAACAATTTGGTACGGTCGACATCTTGATTAACAACGCAGGACAGGCAAGCTCCGCGCCATTTCTAAAGACGACGGAAGCGCAATGGCAGCAAATGCTGGCAGTCAATCTCACGGGCACCTTCCTTTGCACACAACAAGCTTTACCGACGATGCTAGCGCAGTCCTGGGGACGCATCGTGAATGTGGCGAGTACCGCAGGGCTCAAAGGCTATGCTTATGTCGCTGCTTATGCAGCCGCGAAACATGGCGTGATTGGCTTAACTAAGTCATTGGCATTAGAAGTCGCACAAAAAGGGGTGACGGTTAATGCAGTGTGTCCCGGTTATACCGAAACGGATATCGTGCGCGAAGCAATCTCCAATATCATGGCAAAGACTGGTCGCAGTGAAGAACAAGCACGTGCAGAGCTCGCGGCAGGCAATCCGCAAAAACGGCTGATTCAGCCTGAAGAAGTTGCCGATGCCGTGTTATGGCTCTGTTCGCCCGCGAGTGCATCGCAAAACGGCCAATCGATTGCGGTTGCTGGTGGTGAGGTGATGTGATGAGTGAGCGAGACGCGACTACTTACCCTACGGATCCTATTGATCTGGAAACCCGCTTAACCAAAGACCATCATCTCTCTTTGAAATTGTGGCTGCGCATGCTGTCGACCACGGTCATGATAGAAAATGAAATTCGCAATCGCTTGCGTGCAGAATTTGATATTACTCTGCCGCGCTTTGATCTAATGGCGCAACTAGAACGTCATCCCGATGGTTTGCGTATGGGCGAATTATCCAAGCGCATGATGGTCACCGGTGGCAATATCACGGGTATTACCGACCAGTTAGAACAAGAAGGCTTGGTCATGCGTGTGATCGATAAACAAGATCGACGTGCATACAGCGTGAAACTCACCCCAGCAGGGCGCAAGGCATTTAAGGCTATGGCTAGCGTGCACGAAGCCTGGGTGGCAGAATTATTTTCTGGTGTAGATGCAGAACAAAAAAGTCAAATGATTAGCTTGTTGTCGAGCGTCAAGTCAGAATTGAGTTCGGGTGAAAAGCAAAACGAAAAAGAATGAGAACAATATGAACTACCTCAATGGAAACGCCAGCGACCTACCTGGCAATCATCAAACGCTAACCAATTATCAGGCCACGCATTTTGCTTATCAGGTCAAGGACAAAGTCGCGACGATCACTTTAAATCGACCTGAGCGCAAGAACCCTTTGACCTTCGACTCTTACGCAGAACTGCGTGATTTGTTTCGCAATATGTGCTACGCCGACGATATCAAAGCGATCGTGATCACGGGGGCAGGTGAGAACTTTTGTTCAGGTGGCGATGTGCACGAAATCATTGGACCATTAACGCAACTCGATATGCCAGGTCTGCTGCGATTCACGCAAATGACGGGTGATTTGGTCAAAGCCATGCGCGCCTGTCCACAGCCGATCATCGCTGCCGTTGACGGTATCTGCGCCGGCGCGGGAGCGATCATCGCGATGGCGTCAGATATTCGCATAGGAACGAGTCGCAGTAAAACGGCGTTTCTATTTGCCCGTGTTGGACTAGCAGGTTGCGATATGGGCGCATGCGCTATTTTGCCACGCATCATAGGCCAAGGTCGCACTTCCGACTTATTGTATAGCGGACGCAGTATGTCAGGCGAAGAAGGCGAGCGTTGGGGATTTTTTAATCAATTGATTGAACCGGATCAAGTGATCAGTGCAGCACAAATCTACGCTAGCAATCTCGCGAATGGCCCAACTTTCGCCCATGCGATGACAAAAAAAATGCTGCACGAAGAATGGGATATGAGCGTTGATCAGGCGATTGATGCGGAAGCCAAAGCGCAGGCGATTTGCATGATGACGAATGATTTTCATCGGGCTTATCATGCGTTTGTGAATAAAGAAAAGCCGAAGTTTGAAGGTAACTGAATTTAGGCTGATGCTTTTAAGATGTAGGGCGGGTGCAACCCGCGCCGTCAGAACGTAGAGCGCGGCAGACCGACCTATATGCGGCGCGGGTTGCACCCGCCCTACAATTTGTAACGGTCATGATCGACCTTGAAATTGAATTTTTCTGCGTAGGTTGGTGGATGATTTAAGCCCCTCTCCCGCAAGCGGGAGAGGGGTTGGGGTGAGGGACGTTTAGATTAGTAAATCGTCTGTGGAGTGTAAATTCTCGAATATTGAATTGATGGTGTCGTTTTGATGTTTCGATTTTTTTCGACTTATTTTTTCGACTTACTTATTTGACTTACTCAAACACCCTCATCCCCGACCCTTCTCCCGCTTGCGGGAGAAGGGAGATTAGCGTCTTGAACTAGAATTGATTAGAAATTGATGAGGAAATGATGAGTAAGCATTTCTCTATAGAACAAATAACAGGAAACACATGTCAAACACTTCCCACCTAAACTGGCCCTTCTTCAACGAAGAACATCGCCAATTACAAACGCAATTGGATAGCTGGGCGAGCCACAATATTCACCAAACGCACGGCAAAGACGTTGATCAAGAATGCCGTGACCTAGTGAAGCAATTGGGTGAAGCAGGTTGGCTGAAGCATGCAATTGGTGGCAGAGCTTACGGTGCGAATCAAGACGTGATCGACACCCGCGCAATCTGCCTCTTGCGTGAAACTTTAGCGCGTTATTCAGGCTTAGCCGACTTCGCTTTTGCCATGCAAGGCTTGGGTTCGGGCGCCATTAGTTTGTTTGGCAGCGAACAACAAAAAGCCACTTACTTAGAAAAAGTCGGGCAAGGTAAATTGATTTCGGCGTTTGCATTGTCGGAACCCAACGCTGGTTCCGATGTCGCCGCTATGCAATGTGCAGCAACTTTAGTTCACGATGTGCAAGGCGATTACTATGTACTCGAAGGTGAAAAAACCTGGATCTCGAATGGCGGCATCGCTGATTTTTACGTGATGTTTGCAAGAACGGGTGAGGCGGCAGGCGCACGTGGAATATCCGCTTTCATTGTTGACGCTGATATTGATGGATTCGAAATTGCTGAACGTATTGATGTGATCGCTCCCCATCCTTTGGCTCGTTTGAAATTCAATCAATGCCGTATCCCCGTCAGCCAGCGTATTGGTGAAGCGGGCCAAGGCTTCAAAGTGGCGATGGCGACGCTCGATGTATTCCGTACTTCGGTGGCGGCGGCAGCTTTGGGTTTTGCGCGCCGCGCTTTAGATGAAGCAATGGCACGTGCCACCAGTCGAAAAATGTTTGGGCAGACGCTCGCTGATTTTCAACTAACCCAAGCCAAGTTGGCGCAGATGGCCATTACGATTGATAGCGCGGCTTTACTTGTGTATCGCGCGGCCTGGCAACGTGATCAAGGAGAGCGTGTCACCAAAGAAGCAGCGATGGCTAAAATGGTCGCGACCGAAGGTGCGCAACAAGTGATCGATGCGGCGGTGCAGATGTTTGGCGGCATGGGTGTGATGAGTGAAGTACCGGTAGAAAGACTGTATCGCGAAATCCGAGCACTGCGTATTTACGAAGGGGCGACTGAGGTGCAGCAACTGATCATCGCCCGTGAAATGTTGAAAGACTATAAGGAAGCGAATTCATGAGCCTAGTATTTAGCGCGCCGATTAGTATCCGTTTCGCCCATTGCGATCCCGCCGGCATCGTGTTTTATCCGCGTTATTTTGAACTGATGAATGGCGTGGTAGAAGACTGGTGTGCACAAGGCTTGGGTATGAGCTTTCATGAAATGCATATCGTGCAAGGTATCGGTTTGCCGACCGTGCATATAGAAACTGACTTTGTGAAGACCAGTGTGTTGGGCGATGAATTGGTCGCTGAATTGCGTGTAATCAAGCTAGGTCGGGCGTCAGCTACAATCGAAATCCGGATGGTTGGGCAGGAGCAAGATTTACGATTAAAAGCCCAACTAGTCCTAGTGATGGCGCATGTGCAAGAACGCAGAGCAATCGCTTTGCCAGTGGCGCTGCGTGAGCAAATGCGGAAATATTTGACAGCGTAATCCCGCTGAGTCTGCGAATCAATTTTGAAAGGAAATACTATGGATTTTTTACAACCACCAGGCTGGGTCAGACCTCGCGGTTATTCAAATGGCGTCGCCGCGAAGGGACGCACGATTTGTGTTGGTGGCATGATAGGGTGGGATGGCCAAGAGCAATTTCATTGTGATGATATTGCAGGGCAAACGCGTCAGGCTTTGAAAAACATCGTCGAGGTCTTAGCAGAAGGTGGTGCCAAACCTGAACACATCGTGCGTATGACCTGGTATGTGATCGATAAAAAAGAATATGTCGCAGCGTATAAAGACATTGGTACTGCATATCGCGATGTTATCGGCAAACATTTTCCGGCGATGGCGGCAGTACAGGTTGCTGGCTTAATCGAAGATCGGGCGCGAGTAGAAATTGAAGTTACTGCTATCGTGCCAGATTAATTCGCGTTTCTATTGAGGTAGTGTTAGCTGTCTTGTATCGCTTGAAGTTGTACGCTTGTATGATTACACACAAGGAAAATGTCGTGCCTGAAGAGTAAAGTTGCTGTTTTTTGCAACAAAAGCGCTGCAGAATTGCTTCGAAACTTATTATTGTCATAATCCTTGATTATTCTTAGCTTAGAATGGGGCTGTTTGGAGATGCTGTTTCGGTTCTTATCGACAGCTTGCATCGAGTGAAAAATTCAAACGTGGAAGTTCTCAGTGGTGGATTTTTTTTGCATGTAATAATTGCATCGACTGCTTTATTGGTTGAATGACTAGTTTCTGCCGAAAGTTTTCATGGTGTGTTTACAGTAGTAGCGCATGAACTTTGATACACGCATATAAATTGACGATGATGCGATCCCTATTGCTACGGTTTTTCTCCACCATTACTGGTCAATTTACTGCCATTGCTTTCATCGCTTCTGGTCTTCTGGTCGCCAATGTGCTCTATACCGGCAATCGCACCTTAAATGCTGCATTGTTGGAAAACGTCAAAATTAGTGTGGGGCAAACGTCTCAATTACTCAACCTGACGGTATCTACTTACGCCAGCAATAATGACTTGCAGACTGTACAAACTTTTTTAGATGAGATTCTCAATAAAGAAGCGAAGAATGGTTTGACTTATGTGTTGGTTGCCAACTCTCAAAACAAGCCCCTGATTTCGACTTTATCACTCAATGCGGTGGTGCCTGCACCCGATATAGCCAGTAGCTATGAAAAAGCAGCACGTACTGGAATTATCCATGTTCGAAATCGCTTACTGCTACCCGGCAATGATGTGGGGTTTTTACAGTATGGCTTATCAACCGAAAATATTATCGCTGCCACCAACAGTGAACGTATGAATTCTTTAGCACGTACACTGGTTGTCGTGGCGCTCACTTTTTTTGCCATTGTATTTCTAGGACACCAAATTACCAAAAGACTGCAACAAATGATTTTGGCAAGCCGCGAAATCGTCGCTGGTAATCTTCAAATGCGTATTGCAGTTTCTGGTAGCAATGAATTGGCGTTGATGTCAACACACTTTAATCGCATGGTCGATGCGGTGCAGGCAAAAATTAATGAGATAACCGAACTCAATCAATCTTTGGAATCTCGCGTGCATAGCCGTACGCTAGAGCTGGAAAATTCAAAACAACAATTAGAAAATAATTTGATGCAGCTTAAAGAAGCGCAACGTCAATTGATCAGCAAAGAAAAACTTGCCAGCCTCGGTTCTTTAGTAGCTGGTATCGCCCATGAATTAAATACACCAATTGGTAACGCTTATACTGTCTCGACGACAGTGAGTGAAAAGGTCGAAGAATTTGAGCAAGCGCATACGGATTTGAGCATTAAAAAATCAACCTTGAATCGTTTTTCTGCGGATATGAGTGAAGCTGCCGATTTGTTGACAAAAAATCTCAGACGCGCGTCCGAATTAATTACCAGCTTCAAGACGGTTGCAGTTGACCAAGCGAGTGAAAACCGGCGCAAGTTCAATTTGTTACGCACCATGGAAGAGCTAGCAATAACATTGCAGCCGCAAATTAAGAAACGGAAAATTCTTTATCACTTAGATATCCCTGCAGATATTGTCATGGATAGTTATCCAGGTCCATTGATTCAGGTCATTTCGAATCTGTTCAATAACGCGGTGTTGCATGGATTCGATGGGCGCGAGAATGGAGAGTTGGTATTGACCGCACGAATTGACCCCAATGACAAACGGTTTGTGCAAATTCAATTCAGCGATAATGGCGCTGGCATTCAAGCGCAGAATCTCGATAAAATTTTTGATCCATTCTTCACCACGAAGTTTGGTCAAGGCGGCTCTGGGCTTGGTCTGAATATTTGTTATAACATTGTCAGTGGCCTATTGCGTGGTCAAATAAGTGTGCAGTCTGAGGTGGGTGTTGGTACTCGATTTGTTTTGTTGTTACCCTTGCTTGCCGCAGACATGTCGTTTTAGTTTTTTTCGATTTGTGAAACTAAGCCATTCGCGACATCACGTATAACATTAAGCAGATAGTCAATCGAGGCTTCACTTTTTCGATGATTAATGATGCAGGCGCGTAAGACGAATTCTCCATTGAGTTTGGTGCCTGTAATAAAAATGCGACCATCCGCTTCTAACGCGGGGATTAAGTCTTGATTGACTTGAATAATTTGTTCCGGACGCAATCCCGCACCGATATAACGGAAGCAGGCAATCGCCAAATCACTGCGCGATTTCAATTCAAAATCTGGCGATGCTTGTACTTGTTTTTCCAGATACCGAGTCAGATTCAGATCTTTTTGCATCATCGCTTGAATCTGTGTAAAGCCATAAGCCTTCAATGACATCCAAACTTTGAATGCCTTGGCGTTGCGCGACAATTGGAAATAATGTTCATTGAATTCTAAACGGTCGGTTTTGATTTCTAATGAAGTGTCCAGATAATCAGCCTGCTTAAAATACGATTCACGCAGCACTTCCCAATTGCGCACCAGCGTGCAACCAATTTCGAATGGTTGATACAACCACTTATGGAAATCGAGTGCAATGGAATCGGCTAGCTCCATTCCCGCATATTTGGTTTTTAACTCGGGTAAGGATGACACCAAACCGCCATAAGCACCATCGACATGAAGCCACATGCCATAGTGCTTGGCGATTTGTGAGAGCGCAGTTAAATTATCAATGGCACCCGTATTCACCGTGCCAGCATTGCCAACAATACAGAAGGGCGTAAAGCCGTCGGTGATATCTTGTTCGATTTGTAGTTTAAGTTTATCGAGATCGATTTTGAAGTCAGTGTCCGTCGCAATACGGCGCAATTGATTGGTGCCAATACCGAGTAAGGATACGCTCTTGTCGGTACTACTATGCGTTTCAGTACTGCAGTACACGGTGAATGGCTTCATGCCAAACAGTCCATTCTTATTGATGTTGTGTTTGCGCCAGAAAATATTGCGTGCCACTGTTAAGCCTGTCAGAGTCGCAGCCGAACCCCCGCTAACCATCACGCCGCCAGCGTCTGGTGTGTAGCCCACCATCTCGGCAGTCCATTTTACGACGCGCTTTTCAATCTCTGTCATTGCTGCACCGAGATGCCACTTGGTCGCGTTTTGATTAATGGTCGAGCAAAGAAAATCGGCGATGGTCGATATTTGGTTTCCGCCTGCCATTACATAGGCATACATATTCGGGCCAAGATTGCCAGTTGCGGTATCTAAGACCCGACGTTTGACCAGATCTAATAAGCTAAGTGCATCGCTGCCATTTAACGGTAGCGGTTCATCAAACCAAGAGGCAACTTCTGCTTGCGGCACATTATGAAAGCCATCCTGTTGATCGATTTTTGCATATTGGTCTAGCACCAGCTCGGTGGTTTTCTGCAAAATGGCACGTAAGTCTTGTTGGCTGTAGTCGAGGCTATTGTTCATAAGAGTCCTAATTTGTGACACGAAGTAAATGCGCGAAATCACGCCAACTTGTCTGACAGCTTCCTCATCGATTAAGGCATTATTTCAATTTGCCATCCTCTCAAAGGCCAGTCATCGTGACAGCGGCGGTCGGCTGTGAGCGACCTCGATCTAAACGAAACTTTGGATGGAGACGGGTTTTGGCGATAATAGTTGATCAACCGGTACCGGATAAGCCACCGCGTAGCCTTGGGCATAATGCACACCTAAGCCCTTGAGCAAGTCTAAAATGGCCTGATTCTCAACAAATTCGGCGACAGTTTTCTTTCCCATCAGCCCAGCAATTTCGTGAATTGATTTCACCATCGCCAAACTAATTGGGCTATTTGCGATATCGCGGACAAACTGACCATCGATCTTCAGGGTATCAACGTCGAGATTCCGCAAGTACGCAAAAGAGGATAGGCCGCTACCAAAATCGTCGAGAGAAAAGCGGCAACCCCGCGCGCTTAATTCTTGCATGAAGTCTTGAGCCAGTTCGATATTCGCGATTGCTGCAGTTTCGGTAATTTCGAAACAAATTTTTTCGCAATTGAGTCCAGAGTTGCTGATCTCCGCATTCACAAAATTGAGAAAATTTTTATCGCTTAAACTTTGCCCCGATAGATTGATTGAGCACAGTTCTATTTGATCTTGATTGAGGCGCATCCATGCTAAAGCATGCTGTACTACCCAACGATCCACCCGCGCCGCTAAATGATAGCGTTCGACTGCAGGCATAAATGCGCCAGGTGGGATGATGCCACCTTTTCCATCTTGCATGCGCAACAAAAATTCACAATGCAGACGACCTGAATATGCACCATTGATGCTTAGGATTTTTTGACCATATAAGACAAACAGATCTTCAGCTAGCGCGTTTTCGATACGACTGACCCATTCCATGACACCATAACGTTGAGCCAGCGCCGGATCGTCACTCGCATAGACATGAATTCTGCCTCGCCCAGCATCTTTGGCGACATAGCATGCACTGTCGGCCGACTGTAATAAGGTGCCTACACTTTCGCTTTGCTCATTCAATACGACCATGCCTATGCTGACGCCAACAGCGAAAGAACGGTCTTGCCATTGAAATCGAAAACTCGTCAACTGTTGTTGTAATCGTTCGGCTATCTGTAATGCCTGATTAACATCTTGATGATGCAAGATCATACCGAACTCATCACCGCCGATACGACAGAGGTGATCCTCTGCTCTCAAAACACTACTAAATTTAAGTGCGACCTGACGTAATAATTCATCTCCGGCAGCATGGCCGCAAGTATCATTGATGACCTTAAATTCATCTAAATCGAGATAGCATAAGACGTGTTGCTGTTTTTTTTGACGAGTTTGTGCAAATAAATTCGTCAAAATTTGCTCGAATGCTCGGCGATTTCCTAGGCCCGTCAATTCATCATGTGTGGCTTGGAACTTAATCACATTTTCCGCTGCTTTACGCTCTGAAATATCTTTGACAGTCGCGATAAAATTGATAATCTGCCCGTCTTTGTTGCGGATGGCGGACGGGTTAATCGTCACTGGAAACCGTTCTCCGTTTTTACGCTTGAAAATGAGTTCTAGTTCTTTAAAGTCACCTAGCGCTAATCCATCAAACGCGTTTTGTATCGCCGGTAATTCCTCCTCTGGCCAATACAAGAATGGAGGTTGGCAGCCTAAGAGTTCTTCCCGGCTAAACCCAGTCATCTTACAAAATGCTGGATTAACCTCAATTTGTATACCGTTCGGACTTAACACGGAAAATCCGTCCTGCATTGATTGAATCATGCTGTTCGCAAACTCAACCGAGGTCTGAAGCGCATCCTCAGCTTCCTGCCGGGCGCGCATAAATTTGACCCGATCCAAGGCAACGGCGACATGTCCTGCCATGGTCTGCAAAAATTCTAACTGCCAGGGCTTTGGTGGACGAACACCTTCTTCGTCGCCATAAGTTCCCATTCCTAGAGTGCCTAATTTTTGTTCTGCAAGCACTAAAGGGACGTTGATAATCGTACGATTGTGCAGCAGCGTAACCATTTCTTTATTCGTACGTGGGTCAGTGCGCGCATCTTCAACGACAACGATGTGATCAGTCTCTAATATTTCCTCAATCATGGCATCGCCTTTGATAGGAATATCAATTGAACGCAACAGACGAGACGTATCTGATTCAACGCCTCCGCTTAGATGCGTAATAATTGAGGTGACACCAATATCGATTTTGAATAATGCCAGCCACACATGTGGATAATTGAGAATTTCTATCGCAACGGGTGCGTAGGCGTCCAGAATATCTTCAACTTTCCAAGCACGTTCTAGCCGCTTGCAGAGTTGCAGCAATGCTTTATTGAGCTGATCAGAATCAAATTCTTTGGGAGTGCCTGACATGATGCAATCACTTGACTGATAGGGACGTTGTAGGAAAAAGGCACTCCATGAGTATTCCTCACCAAGCTTGGGGCGTCAAGAACTGCGTCGACTATTTTCGATAGTTTCCAGATAAATGTGTTTTTAATCAAAGCATCCGTAATTGATTTAATAAGTCTCTTGTCATCATTTGCAAAATTTAGGATCGCTTTTTTTGCTTGTTCCAATAAGCAAATTCTTCCGCATGTACATCAATATCAAGCTCTTGCACTCGGGTTTGCAGGTGGTTTTGTGCATCATTGACAGCTTGGTTGTAAATGCTGGGTCCAATCTCTTCTAGTAAGTAATCTAACAATGATTCAGCCTGCAAATTACCTAATTTTTCTTCCATATTGAGATCGAAATAACGTTGTAATGAGGTGATTGCTTGTTTGCGGATATCGGACTTAAGTTGAATTGCCATGGTCGTTGAGGTAGTTAAAAGAACACTTGTAAGTGTAACGTATGTAGCGGCATTTTTTGAGTGGTGCTTGACGGCATATCTTGAGCCAGTGTTCTAGGAAATTACGGTAAGTTAAATGTGTCTTATGTACAGCGTTCTGATCGGAGTCTCAAATTTTTACTGATTTTTTTCGTTTGTCATGCGATATTGCAGAACCTTTGGGCCCCCTTTTTTATCAGCCAATTTCGCATGAATACACAAGTACTTTCTACCGTTTTATCTATAGGCGATCAACGCCTACGACAAACTTGTGAAGAAGTTCATAATCTTGATGACCCACAATTTCTGCAAGACAATCAGCGCTTGCAAGGGACATTGAATGTCTTTCGTGCGCAGTATGGATTTGGTCGCGGAATAGCTGCGCCGCAGTTAGGTATTGCGCAACGATTCATTGCATTAAATTTAGGTGCGGGAACATTTAGCATGATCAACCCTGTCATCACCTGGCGCAGCGAGCAGACCTTTACTATGTGGGATGACTGTATGTGCTTTCCCGATTTGCTGGTGAAGGTGCGTCGGAATGTTTCGATCTCAGTACAATTTCTCGATGAGCAGGGCAATCTGCAAAGGTGGGAGCAGATAAAGCAATCCGTCGCCGAATTGCTACAACATGAAATCGATCATCTTGATGGTGTGCTGGCGACCGATTTGGCACTCGATAACGGCAGCATTATTCAGCGTAGCGATTTCAATGCAAATCCGGAAAAATTCAGTCAGCAAGTTGATTACGTGATTGTGCCGATACTCGGGTAACAAAGAATTATCGGCTTAGATCAATCCAAACGTGCATGATGGCAAACGTCAAGTGATCTACTTGGTCGTTATGATCGTAACCGGATTTTTGCCGCTCGCAACGGGAGTGCCGACAACGCTTAAAGCACCTGTGCCAGCGTTGATCGCGTATGCCAAAACAGTATTTTCTATACCGTTTGTTACATACACAAATTCTTTTGTAGCGCTTATACCGAGCGCTCCATTGACGGTGGTGATACTTGCGTTGCTGAGGGCGCCAGTGCTGCCGTTGATGGCATAAGTGATGACACTATTATCAGCTGCATTAGTGATATAGGCGAATTTTCCGTTTTGCTCAACGGTGATCGTGCTTGGCAGATTACCTGCTGCGACGGCACCGATGTTGTTTAAGGCGCCGGTGCTGGAGTCAATGCTGTAGGCGTAAATGGAATTGCCAGACCTATTTGTGACATAAGCATATTTCCCATTGGGAGCGATCGTGATCGCGCTGGGGAACGTGCCAGTTTGAGTGGTCGTACCTGTCGCGGTTAATGTGCCAGTACTAGAATTAATAGTGAAAATGGATACTGTATTGGCAGATCTGTTCACCACGTAGGCAAATTTCCCACTTGGCTCTACCTCTACCGAGCTGGCTCCCGCACCTGCTGCAATTGCTGCGCCTAAGCTTTTTAATGCACCAGTACTACGATCGATACTAAAGCCCGATACACTGCTATCAGATTGATTCGCAACATACATAAATTTGCCACTCGGATCAATTGTCGCCGCGGTCGGTGCCGCTCCAGTTGCGACACTATTACCTACGCTACTCAAGATGCCGGTAGTCGCGTTAATGGCAAAAGTTGAGACACTTTGATTTGCCGAGTTCACGACATACAGATACTTCGAGCTTGGATCGATCACCAGCGCACTTGGTGCAGCACCCGTGGTCACTGGAGCGGCGATGCTAGTTAAACCGCCAGTTACATTATTTATGCTGTAGGCTGAGATTGAATTTTCACCATTATTAGCGACGTAAGCAAAACGTGCCGAATTACTGCACGTTAAAGTAATATTGATCACGTTGGCGGTAGCAATTGTTCCACTGGCATTGCTCAAGGTGCAAATTTGAGCTGGCGTATTAGGTGCTGTCAACACGGTTACTGCATATTTGGAACCGTTCTCGTAATAGGGTGCAAATCGGGTAACCCCGTTAGAGTTGATTGCCAAATTATCACCGCCATTATTTTGCAAGATCAAACCGGAACCGTTCAGGCCACTCACTGTCACGTTGACCTCGTAACGGGTAGCAAAGCCACTCCAACCGCAGCCTGCAACAAGCGCAGAGAATCCGAACAAAAAAGCGGTGGCGAATCGGAATTTGATTGAGTGCATGGAGCGCCTTTAGAAGATATTGAAATTGGTTGGAAAACCTGCGGCGAATGAGCCCCAAGCAAAGCTCAGTGAATTCAACTTTGAATTTCTCCGAGGCTAAAAATGGTTGCGATTAAACCATAAATAAATATTAACGACAATGTGTGGACGTAAGCCTGTACGCTCGACCAGCACCTCTACATTTTGATGCGGGCCAACGTCGACTTGATTTGTCACGTTTTAAGCTGGCCAATGCCGCTGGCAATATTTTGTCGAAAGTACCTACTACTCTGACGAACTTTGCAAATGTGGGGCCAGCGTTTGCGCCATCCATTCCATTAATTTTCGTGTGCGTTTTGCTAAGTGACGCCTATCGGGATACAGCAAAGAGACAGGCATACTGTGAGCGCGACAGTCGGGCAGAATTTCTACCAATTTGCCTTGTTCCAGTAAGCTCTTTGCACCGATTTGTGGTGCCTGAATAATGCCGAACCCTGCTAGGCAGGCGGCTTGATAGGCATCGCTATTATTGACAGTAAGCTTGCCCTTCATTTCCAAAAATTGTGATTTGCCATTGACCTGATATTCAAAACCCTGCGATTTAGCTCCAAAATTACTAGCATAGTGCACCAGAAAATGCTGTCGTAAGTCATCAAGATTCATCGGCACGCCCCATAGCTTGAGATAGCTTGGACTGGCCAAATTTATCTGGCGCAAAAAGCCCAAAGGGCGTGCAATGAGATTGCTATCTTGGAGAGCGCCAATTCGCATGACGCAATCGAAACCTTCACGTATGACATCAACGCGTCTGTCAGTGCAACTTAGTTCTAATTCTATCTCTGGATGTTGTTGCAAAAATTCCGGCAGGGCGGCGATCACAATATTCTTGGCGACACCAACAGGAAGGTCCACACGTAAGCGTCCATGCAAGTTATTTTTCTCATCCAGAAAGAGACCATGCAACTCTGCCATATCACTGAGTAAATCTTTGCTACGTTCATAAAATAATATTCCGTCTTGTGTCATTTGTACGCTACGCGTCGTGCGTTGCAAAAGCCGGGTGCCAAGAAAATTTTCTAGCTGCTTCACGGATTCAGAGACATTTGCTTTCGGCAATCCCAAACTATCGGCCGCCTGGGTGAAGCTGCTAAGTTCTGCGACACGCAAATAGATATGCATAGCCTCAAGTTGATTCATATAGATTCCTATTTGCGAAAAGGGAATGGTACCGTGACAGGTATTTAATTATTCGATATTTCTGAACAGTTTAAACATAAATGTCACCTTTATGGTGATTTGCTGGATAGGTAGACTAGCTCTATCGCTGCAAGAGAACCTCAAAAGACAAAAGAAACGTAAGAGTTTTGAACGCGGCGGCCGATCAATCAAAGTGAGGAATCAACATGAAGACTAACAATGTCAATGCAGGTAAACAAAAAATCGCTTTAATCACAGGCGGTAGTCGTGGTCTGGGTAAAAACACCGCCCAACATTTGGCGCGGAAAGATGTCGATATTGTCTTGACCTACCACAGCAAACAAGACGAAGCTGCTGCTGTGGTAGCAGACTTGCGACAATTGGGTAGAACGGCCGTCGCTATACAGTTGGATGTTGGTAATGCAGCGAGTTTTTTAGGTTTTAGCCAGTCCTTAAGCCAAGTCTTGCAAGACAATTGGGGGCAACAACAGTTTGACTACTTATTGAATAATGCTGGCATAGGGAGTCACGCCCACTTTGCTGATACCAGCGAGGCCCAATTCGATCAACTGATGAACGTACATTTCAAAGGGGTCTTCTTTCTGACGCAAAGGCTGTTACCGTTGCTGAAAGATGGCGGTCGGATTTTGAATGTTTCTTCAGGGTTGACGCGCTTCGCTTTACCCGGTTACAGCGCTTACGCAGCGATGAAAGGTGCCGTCGAAGTGCTGAGTCGATATCAGGCGAAAGAGCTTGGCTCGCGTGGTATCAGTGTAAATGTCTTGGCACCAGGGGCAATCGAAACTGATTTCGGGCATGGCGCGGTGCGCGATAATGCTGTGCTGAATCAATTTGTTGCTGAACAAACCGCTCTCGGACGCGCTGGCTTACCTGACGATATCGGTGGAGTCGCTGCAGCACTGTTGGCGGGCGATACGGGCTGGATTAACGGTCAGAGGATCGAAGCGTCAGGCGGGATGTTTTTGTAAGAAACCCGCGCTCGAGTAGAACTCTTTTTTCGCGCTATCACGACAATGTCTGCATTTATTGTTATGCATTGATTGGTTACATCTTCCAATATCAGTGAGATGAAGCAATATTTAGTGACCCAGCTCAAACCCAGTTTCGACCGACTTGCCTCGACTCGTTTATACTCTTGGCTTTGGGGCCTTATACAATTAATAGATAATTAGTACGTAATTACAATTAAATTATTATTTTTATAATTCGTGTTTTTTGCACTGTTATGTTTGCGCCCGCAAGTTTGTAGTCTTTGCCATTGTCAAAGACAGACCGTGAGAAAATTATGTCGAGTATGGAATTGCCTGTAAATTCATCGGAACAGGCATTGGAATTTGTTGATTCGTGTGCATTGCCTACGACCTGGGCCAACTTTACTATGCACGCTTTTATCGAACCCAGCACGGGTAAGGAGCACATCGCTTTGAGCTTGGGTGATGTTGCAAGTGGTGAGCCGGTGCTAGCGCGTATTCATTCGGAATGTCTGACTGGGGATGCTTTGTTTAGCAAGCGTTGTGATTGCGGTCCGCAATTAGAACTAGCTATGCAAAAAATCGCTGCGGAAGGGCGAGGCGTCATCTTGTACTTGCGTCAGGAAGGTCGTGGTATTGGGCTGTTAGCCAAGGTGCAGGCCTATCATTTGCAAGATGAAGGCGCGGACACAGTAGAGGCGAATCAACGCTTAGGATTTGCCGCGGACTTGCGTAGCTATAGTTTATGTGACCCTATGCTTAAGCATTTGGGAATAAGTAGTGTGAAGTTGATGACGAATAATCCACGCAAAATCGCGGCTTTGCAAAACATGCAGGTTCATGTTGATGAGCAGATACCACTGATCATTGCGCGTAATCCGTATAATGAACGTTATCTGGCGACCAAGGCGACTAAGTTAGGTCACATGCTTTCGCCAGATCTATAAGTTTTTTGCTGCTATTGGGCCGCGGGTTTGCGGTAAGTTAGCGATGTAAGAAGCTGGGATCCCAAATGGGGTCTGGCTCTTTCGAGATGATGAACCTGGCATTTTCATTCTGGATTGCCATTACTTCAGTCGCCACATGCTTAGGCAAGCCGCGACGCTTGATCGGGCGGTTTTGTACAAATAACGATTCCAAATAGTTTTTCAAATAGCCTGGATCGCCTGCGAACAAACAGATTTTTTTCCAAATGTGCGGATATTCTTTCTTAAGAAAACTTTCTGGCGTAATCCGACCGAGCGCTGCGAGCGACAAGGCATTCGGATTGCCATGTTCAACATAGGTGAAGGCTTTTTCATGCAAAGTGGCGGGATCGTTTAAGTCTTCTTCTGAAAAGAATTTCCCTATCGTTTGCATACTGGTTTCTGCTTTCGGTGCATCTAATTCTGAGTAGGGCGCCAAGGTCCGCAGAATTTGTTCAGCATTTGGTAATGCTGACCGACTCCAACGTATGCATTTGATGCCAGCACTTTTCAACAATTTGCGGGTTGGGTATTCTTCATCTTTCGGCGCTTCTTCGGCGCGTTCTAGCTCTACCACGCACAATAGAGTTAAGTCCTGACTGAATATGCCAAAATCGAGGTGACGTTCGCGTAATTTTTGGCGCATGACTTGACGCTTCTTATCATTGCTGACATGAGCTTCTAAGATGGAAGCTAATTGCACGTGCGGGAAAATCAGACAATTCGGCAGCGCTTTTTGTATGCGTTTGAAGAACAGCTCTTCTTCGGCGTCAAAGAATTTGCGCGGTTCACATTCGGGGATAGATTTATCGCCTTTGTCGAGAAATTGTGAAAACATCTGACCACCTGTACATTATGCGAATTTCAATGATTTAAATATACGTTTAATTCACAATAAAGCAAGTCAATTGTTGCGGATCTGCGTTCAATGGTATTGATGATCTGACGAACGGTGATGGGGAGTCTATTGAATACTTCTGAAAAATCTGTCCGCCGCATTTTTGGCGAGCAGATTATCCGTGGTGGATGCCATCCACGGATAGTCATAACTTAGTAGTTGCCCATGTAGTCACGTTTGCCTAATTCCACACCGTGATGGCGCAAAATGGCGTAAGTAGTCGTTACATGGAAGAAGAATTGTGGCAAGCCATAACTGAGTAAATAGCTTGTACCAGTCATTTTTCTCTCTTTCGGGGTACCTGGGCGCAAAACGATTTCACGATTTTCACTACCTTCAAATTGTGCGGCATTCAAGCTAGCGATGAAATCTAAGGTTTTGCTCAAGCGTGTTTGTAATTCTTCAAAACTGTTTTCTGTATCTTGATAATCCGGTACGTCAACCCCGGCTAAGCGAGCTGAAATACCTTTCGCGAAATCTGCCGCGATTTGAACTTGGCGAATCAGGTTGAACATGTCTGGTGATAAACGCGCTTGCAGAAAAACTTGATCTTCAATTTTCTTTTCTGCTGCATGGGCCTGTGCTTTTTGCAAGATGACTTGCAGGCTACCGAGCATTTGTTGAAATACAGGCGCGGAAGTGGAATACATTGTTGTGGACATAATTACCTTTAGAAATTGAGCCAAATATGAAAAACGCACCAAGCATACAGTAAGTAAGCAAGATGCGTTTTTTGAAAATCAAATCATCCTATGGATGGAAGATTCGCTGAATTTACATTAAGCAAATGCTGGCAGTTGATAGCCTTCGATGTTCGCAGCACTGACCAAGTTGGCGAGGTAGGCGTGGGTTGCTTTGCGGCCTTCCATGTCGGTCAGATAAGCCTGCAAGCGTTCTTTGACTTCGTCAAAGCTGACCAGATCGCCGCCATTACGTGCGGTGACTTGAATGATGTGATAACCAAATTGCGTTTCAATTAATTCAGGTGTGATCTTGCCAGGTTCTGTACTGAACACGGCTTGTTCGAATTCAGGCACCATTTGACCACGGCCAAACTCACCTAATGCGCCGCCTTCTTTGCCGGATGGGCAAGCAGAGTGTTCGCGGGCCAGTGCCGCGAACGCAGCAGGATTTTGTTGCAGATCTGCCAGAATGCCTTCTGCTTTTGCTTTCACTAAACTCGCTGCCAAGCCTTCGCCTGGCGTGAACAAAATGTGGCTTGCTGCTGCCATTTCACCTTGTTTGAAGCTGGCGCTATTGTCGTTGTAAAAAGCTTGGCAGGTCGCCTCGTCGACTTCGGCGAACTCAACTTCTTGTTGCAATAAAGTGCCGATGATTTCTTCTTCGTTACCGACATTGATGTCGAGTTTGGCCGCTTCTGCCAACATCAAATTGCGCAAAATCAGTTCTTGAATCGCGCTATCGCGTAATTGTTCGCCTTCTGGATGGCCAGCAGCGCGGGCACGGTCCATTTCAGCATTGATGGTTGCTTCGTTGATTTCGGTGCCGTTGACGCGAATAGTCATGATGTTCCTAACAGATGAATTAAAAATTAAAAATAAGTTGCGATTAAATTTGACTCACCGTTTCATTTTGACGCTAATTAAGCCCGCGTGGTGAATACAGTGAGGTGCTGAAATTTTAAATCTCAGCGTAATTATGGGCAAAATGGGCAATTTCAAGCCCATTTTGCGACATTTAGACAATTTTTAGAAAAATTGAGCGCGCCTTTAGGCGCGATTTCTGTACTTTATTTATCTATTGGGCCTGAACTGCAATCAGCTGTGCAGTCAATTCGGCGATTTGTTGCTTCAAAGTCTGATTTTCAGACCGTAAACGTTCGATTTCAGATGTTTCTTCAGGTGTTGAAGCCGATGTACTCTGTGAGCTGGAAACCGCTGCTGACTCCGTTGCCCCACCATTAGCATCAGCGCTAGCGGCTGTCGCTTCGCCACTGACGCGTGGTGTGCGGACTTGTCTCAATTGACGCGCAGCTTGTTGCAACTCCTTTTTGCCACCAGCGACTGCGGCTACTTGCTGCTCACTCGGGAGCGATGAAATCGTGGCGGCAGTGTTGATGGAAATCGTGCCAGCACGCACCGCTTCAACTAATTCAGGCGTTGCGGCTTTACGGATTTTTTCAATTTGAGCGACAGCGGGTTTGCTTAATCCTGCCACTTTGGCAATGTCGTCACGAGTTTCGACCGAGACTGGATCAGGTTCTTTTGCTGCCAATTCAGCTTCTGCGGCTTTTTCTTTGCTGCTTTTGTCTTTACGACGGGTAGTAATAATTTCCTTTTTGCGCAACGCCAACACACCGCGCTGAAAGCTAGAAACACTGCGACGTGCTAAATGATTGTCGATCATCCATAGCATCACATCTTCAACACTTTGAAAAGTGTCATTCTGTTTAGTTTGAAAAGGGATGTGATGTTTTTGACAGATCGCATAACGGTTATGGCCGTCGATCAAGGTTTCTCCCCATAAGACCAGTGCATCGCGGCAGCCTTCTTTTAACAGGCTGCGTTCGAGTGCCAGGTATTCATGGGTTGTGAGTGGATCGATGTAGTCGCGTAGTTCTTGATTGATGATGATTTGCATGGTGCCTCACTCAGATTGCGACGTCAGGCAAATTTATTGCGACGTCACAATGCTTGAGTTTCTAAAGGTGGTCTAAATACGAAAGACCAGCACTTTACAGCATTCCCTTGATACGGTCATAGCCAGAACGGCTAATCGGAAGAATAACACCATTCAGCATAACTGCTTGATAACTGTCTTTGCTTGCACGTTCTAAGCATTTTAGTGCTTGTAGCCGGATGATAGTCGAGCGGTGGATGCGCACAAAAAGTGTTGGATTGAGTTGTTTCTCTAAATCCGAGAGGCTTTGTGTTTTGAGTAGTGATTTTCCATTGAAATGAATTTGCACATAGTCATCTTGTGCTTCGATATAGTCGATTTGGGCAATCGGGATGACATGAGTCTGGCCCCGATCTCTGACAGTCAGACGTTCTGGCATGGCATTAGTGTGTGCAACTAAATCGATTACTTCCGTCGACGTTTGTCCAAGTAACTTGCGAGCCTTATTCAAAGCATCGTCAAAGCGTTGTTGCGAGTAAGGTTTGAGTAAATAGTCGACGGCATGCTGATCAAATGCCTTCAATGCGTATTGATCGTAAGCAGTGGTGAAAATGACACCCTCTCTGCGTCCCGTTGCTTCCAAGACTTCGAAACCATTTAGTTTGGGCATTTGTATATCAAGAAAAATCAAGTCTGGCTGCTGTGCTGTAATTGCTTCAATGGCTTCCAGACCATTTTCGCATTCGCCGACGATGTCGATGTCCGCATGTGAACGTAAATATTCTTTACTGAGACGACGGGCTAATTCTTCATCGTCGATAATTAGGGCGCGTAGTCTGATGCTCATGGTTTGTGTGTATATTGGTGATCGGTGGTTTGTATGTTGTTGCGGGCTTTTTACGCCCGTTCTAAAGGTAAGGTGAGTTCTACACGAAACAGGTTCTCTGTTGCTTGCCATTCGACTCGGGATTTGTCGCCATACAAACTGCGAATCCTTGCTTGCATGTTTTTGAGCCCGGTTCCAGTTCCCGGGGCTGGGTGTGCGTGTGCGTCAATGGGATTGTCAATCGCAATAAATAACCAGGGAGCACGTACTTTACTACTGACTCGAATCGTACCGCCTTCAACCAGATCTCGAATCCCATGTTTAATCGCGTTTTCTAATAGCGGCTGTAATAGCATGGGCGGTATCAGGCAGTTTTCAGTATCGTCGTCGAGGTCCATCTGCACTTGTAATTTTTTCCCAAAACGGATTTTTTCAATGGCGAGAAAATGATTGCAAAGTGCGATTTCTTCAATCAGTGGAATTTTTTGTTTTTCTGACAGTGCGAGCGTTTGTCGAAAAAATTGTGCCAACTCGATTGTCATCGTGCGCGCACCTGCTGCATCTATCGTAGTTAAAGCGCTGATCGAGTTGAGACTATTAAACAAAAAGTGCGGGTTGATCTGCGTACGCAGTACTTGCAATTCTGCTTCGCGGGCGAAAACCTCCGAAGCCGCTTCGCGTCTTTCCGCATGGCGTACATTGTCGAGCGCTAGCAAGACGTCATAGATTAAGATGGAGAGCAGATACAGTAAAGTACCGCCGATAAACAATAAACTGGTGAGATGTTGATTTAATACAATGCCAGCCCAGTTTTCATCAAAGAATACACTCAATTTATTCCATAGAAAGCAGAGCAAAACCCAAAGGGCACCATACAGCAAAGCAGATCCGCCAAAAACGCCAGCAACCATCATGAAGCGTCGGTTTTTGAGCGGTAAGGCGCGGCCAACATAGTAGGCGGATGCGGCTATGCTTCCAAATACCAAGCTCATAGGAATGGCGAAGAATAGTGCATTGCTCCAAGGACTACTATTCGTCAATACAAGTAGCGTAGCGAGTAAGCATCCTACTAATAACCAAATGGCGTAACTCAATGTGATATGACGCAAATTGGATAAGATAGGATTCATACTCGCTGGTCTCCGTTTTCTATTCGCGTAGGCGCTTAGTTTTTAATTTCAACGCCACCCATGACAGCAGTGCCAGTGAGGATAAGACGTTTACTTGCGTTCATCGTTGGCACACTAGAATCATCAATCCCGCCCAAGAATGCAAAGCCATTATTGACAACAGTCCAATCCGCTGGAATTTTTAATGCGATACCCCCCCAAAACGCTGTGACGTTCAATACAGCTTCAGTTTGAATCACCGCATTGCGCAGGTCAAGTTCAACACCGCCCATGATGGCAGTGATCGCACCACCACGAAAATCCGACGAAGCAATATTACCTTGATGGCCGCTCATGATTGCCACGATATCGAGTAAAGAATCGTTGGATGTTGCACTGTTTTGGGGAACCGCATTGCGATTCAAACCGTGAATCATCGTCGTTGTCTTATCTTTGAAGATGACCAATAAGCCAGCACCGATTAGAAGTACCGGCCACCAGTCACGCATGCGAATGCTGACGATGCCGAGACGGTTGAGTGTCATTACCGTACCTGCTGCGATTAATCCACCGCCCACGATGTATCCAGAACGGGTGTTTGCCTGAGATAACTTAATAGCACCGGCAATAACAAACACTGTGGGCCAGAACTGTAGCAGATCGCTGGTGTTAAATATGCGAAGATTATCGAGTAGCGCTAACGCACCGATGACGACAATGAATGCACCAAGTAGAAGGCGCTGTTGCGGGTTACCGTTTTTCATGATTTTTCCTTTGTTTGCAGGATGGCGAAATTAGGGGGTAATGAGGATCGAATAAAAATTGCGTAGTGTGCGAATCAGGTTTTAGGTTTCTCTGCAAAATACTTGATCACGATATTGATGCCAATCGCGATAATAAAGAGCGGCCAGCTATTCGACCAAGTCAGACCATATAGGTGCTGAGTCACTGCATACAGCCAGGCAGCTATGCCGATCTGCATAAAACCATCGAGTACTTCTGGTAGTTGGCTTGCGCGTACCACACAGATCACGCCGGACAATGCAATAAGCGCGGGCCAGTATTGATAGTATTCTCGGGCATTGATCATATTGAGCCGATCCAGCAAAAAGAAGCTGCCGAGGACGATTAAGACGATACCGAAACTGATGTTATCTTTGCTGTTATAGCCATTGAAGCGATTTCGATTTGACATGATGTTTCCTTTCGATGTTTGCGCTAAACCCAGCTAAAAACTGAATTTTGCCTGGGCGATTTATTCGTTTGGCACACGATGTCGTGCGCCACATCGATAAGATAAAACAACATGATTAGGAAGTCATGCCGTATTCGGCGAACAGCGGACTCGAGTCGGTGAATGACGAAATGCGGGCTTCTTTGCCGCAACTTCACAGAATTTTTCTAGGAAGAATCTGCCGGAATGTTAAGTTAATTCGAGCATTGCAAACCTGTGTTTCTTTGGCGATCGCGTGCAACCAATGTTTTTGTGTATTGCCAGACATGATTAAGAGGCTACCGTGTGCTAAAGAAATTTTATAATTCAATTCTTTACGTTTTTTGTGTTTCAGCGCAAAGACCCGACTGCCACCCAAACTGAGTGATGCAATCACTGGTTGTGCTCCCAACTCGGTTTCATCATCACTGTGCCAGCCCATACTATCATGTTGGTCGCGGTAATAATTGAGAAGAACACTGTTGAAATAAGAGGGTGTTTGCAGTCTAAAAGTATCTGCGACGACGTGGTCGATATTCTGTTTGATGTCTAGTAAAAGAGGTGTCCAGACTTGTGGAAATAAATGTAAACCGGAGTACGTATATGTCGCTTCGGCATCGCCGAACCAGGCACTCAGGCGTGGTTGAAGACGCTGTATCCCAGCAATACGAATTTGTTCTTGTCGCCACGGTATTTCTCGTTGCAACGCTGTGAGTAGTTCATCTGCTTTCGTTTGTGTGTAAAAGTTCGGGAAATAATCTAAGCGTGCGTTATCGAGCTCAATCAGTTCGCCTTCTTGTGGTGGATCGAAGAGAGATGCTTGCATATCGGTGGATTGAAAATGAACGGAATTTTGTAAATGGGGGAAATTTATTTGAATTTTTGTGAGAATACTTTTCAAATGGGTTTTCTAAACTATTTCCCCAATAAGCGATGCCGCTCATACTCAATATGAATAATCGTTCGTTGTACTGCGATATCCATAGCGCGTGGCAAATCAACAAAACTAAAGCCGATTTGATAGCGCAGGCCTTTGTGTTTTTCGATTTGCGTAATGTGCCTGACGATGACAGCGCAATGCAAATTGGTTTTTGGTGATAGTGTGATCCAGACGCGGTGTATGGTGTCACCCACTTTAAATTTAGGCTCGCCATCAATGACAACGCCAAAGCCCCCGACGCTTAGATCATGCATAGGCCAGTTGGCGATCAAATCGCCGTCTTGATCGCTGAGTTTGGCCCGAAATGGGTTCGCAATTGGTAATAAATTGCGATAATTTTCTCGTCTTTGCAGACGAATAATTCTGGTAGGTATTGGTACCCAAAATGCATCTTGATCGCCCCAGCTGAATCGTTGTGGGTTAAAACCGCTAAACTGCACCCGGATCCCATCGGGAAACGCCATAAATACGCATTGCTCTGCTTTTTCTAATAAGGCATTTGATTTGGGATCGCCGCCTAGGTCAAATACCAGACCATCAGGGCGAGCAGATAGAATTAGGCTCAAAATGAAATGTTGACCCCCATTAAAATAAACAGAAACCGCCTCGCGCTTGTGCGCGAGATCATTGAGCGTACTGAGAATTTCTACCTGGCCGAGCAGAAAATAACGATCCTCGATTTGTTCATTGCTTAGCGAGGCCGACATGAACTTCCTTTACTTTGTATTCTTTGAAACATTAAAAACTCTACTGTAATAACTGAATAAAATGTTCTGCGCTACGGATAATTGCTTTCGATTCCATGCCAAATAGATTGCGCGTCTCTTGGACGACATAGTCGTTGGTTCCCTTGGTGCAATATAGAACGCCTTGAAAGTTAGTCCCTAAATAAGTGAACGGTGTTAACTTGGTTTTCACCGGTACATCGCTCGCGAGCAGAGCGCGTAATTTTTTTTCAACATCGTATAGACTAGTTACTTCAATGGTGACCGTGCCGCCTTTCGGATTCGGGAAGCTCGTCGAAAACACGGGATTTTGTCCCATCGGGTTTTTGACTGTGATGCGCACACCCAATCTCAAGAACTTACTGATCGCAAAAAAGTCGTCTTCGGTAAACATACGGGTTCTCCCGAGCTGATTTAGTGTTGCTAGTGAGGTTACCAGAAAGTTTCTCCTGCCCCAATGGTAAGCCTGTGTTTTTATACAGATTTTGAGTTCTTGTGTGGTGATTATGGAATTTTCCACAAAAAAAGCAGCTTCTTACGATAATTGGACACCAAGCGCAGCATTTGTTTTACCATGGCAACTTCAAAAAACAATGTTACCAACGGAATTTTTTACTCTTAGCAATGAATCAACGAGAATCAGAATTTGAATTTATAAAGGGACTCAGCGCCGAATTGTCGTCCCGGAATTTGGTATTTCCAACTTCACTCAAAACGACGATGAAAATTCGTCAAGCCTTAGACGATGTGAATATGCCGAGCGACCAAGTCGCGCGTATCATCAGCACTGAACCGGTATTGTCAGCACAAATTTTGATGTTGTCGAATACCCCGATGTTCAACCGTACCTCGAAAAAAATTGAAGAATTGCGGGTCGCTGTGACCCTGCTTGGATTCGGAGTGGTCAGAAATATTGCCATTTCTGTTGGTATGAAACAATTAAAAGATCAGCAGCAAGATACATCGATGTCAGAGCCGATGGAAGGCCTGTGGACGCGTAGTATGCGAGTCGCGGCGCTGTCGTTCGTTATCGCCAAAAATCGCACAAAGTTGAGCCCAGATAAGGCGATGGTGGCAGGGCTCTTGCATGACATTGGTAAATTTTATATTTTAAGCCGAGCACACAATTATCAAGGATTATTTAGTTCGAGCGAAGCCTTGTGGGATTTGATTGATCAATGGCATGCCGACATCGGTGTCGCAATTCTGGAAAGCTGGGAAGTGTCTGACGATATTCGGGACGCGGTAATGAATAGAAAGCGTCAGGATTTACCCGAGCACAGCCGTCCCACATTGACCGATGTCATTGCGGCTGCGGATTTTCTTGATGTGAGCTTCGTCAAACAATCTTTGCTTGATATCGACTGGAGTGCGATGCCGATTGCCTTGAAGAATCTCCAATTGGATGAAAAAGAGACGGAGCGATTGATGATCGAGACACGACAAGAAATCGCACAAATTTTGAAAGTCATTGCCTAGCATTGTCGGTTTGTGCATAGGCCTTAGAGTTCGATATCAGACGGCTGCGTAAGAATAGGATAAGTGTTTTTGAAATCGCTGAACTAATTGCAAATTGTTTGCTCTAAGAAGGGCGATTTCTATTTCTGGAGAATACCGATCATAACCACAGGAGTAATCCGTGGGATGTTGATGATCATTTCTCTCAAGATGTTCAACTTAATTCACTGGAGTAGCTATGAAAAAAATATTAGTGGCGTTGGCAATTGTTGCTGCAAGTAGCCAAACTGTTCTTGCCAACGATGACTTGAAGACCGCCATTGCCAATCAGCAGCGTAGTCCTGAGAATGTGATGCGCGATGCTGCGCGTCATCCATATGAAACTTTGAAGTTTTTTGGAGTTGATGCGAAATCGACTGTCGTTGAATTAGCACCTGGCGGTGGCTGGTATACGGAAATTCTTGGCCCATATTTGCGTAAAGACGGCAAATTGATACTGGCAGGCGCTGGCGCAAAATTGAAAACCAAACTCGAAGCTCTGCCTGCGCTATATGACAAAGCGACCTATGGCGATTTCGCACCGGGTAAAAAAATTGATTACGCGCCTAAGAACAGTGTGGACGTGGTGCTCACTTTCCGTAATGTGCATAATTGGATTGCCATCAATGACAGCGCAGTGAAAGACGTATTTCAAAGTGCGTTTGACGCATTAAAACCAGGTGGCGTGTTTGGCGTGGTTGAGCATCGTCTGCCGACCAGTATGACGCAAGATCCGAAAGCCAGCACGGGTTACGTGCATGAAGCTTTCATCATCAAACTGGCCGAAAGCGTGGGCTTCAAATTGGCTGCAAAATCAGAAGTGAATGCGAATGCCAAGGACAATGCCAACCATGAAGGCGGTGTCTGGGCATTGCCACCCGTGTTAGCGAACAAAGACAAAGATAAAGAAAAATACACAGCAATCGGCGAGAGTGATCGTATGACTTTGAAATTTGTAAAGCCATAAATTTTTGCCAGTATGAAGAAAGCCCATTCATCACATCTGTGCTGTATGGGTTTTTTTATTTCGTGTTCTGAATGGAGTAAAAGCCTTATGCCGGCGCGTTTTCTGATTGCTTCCATGATGATTGGAATTATCCTCAGTCTGCTCACTGTGCGTGCGCAGTCGCAAACGATGTACCGTTGCGGTAGCAGCTATCAGGATAAACCTTGTGCGAATGGTCAGCAGGGCGTTGTCATAGGAAATAATCAGGCGCGCACCCAGAATTCTACAGATGTCACCGAGGTAGTCGATCCAGTTTGTAAGCGACGTGGTGATGAGGCTAAGAAAATTATCTGGATGCGTGAGGGCGGTGCGCAAAAAAATGATTTACTGGCGAAATCTAGTAGTGATGAGCAAAGCCAATTGATTTCCGATATCTATGCAGTACGGGGCAATTCGAATGATATCCGTACCAATATAGAAAAGAATTGTATGCAAGAGCGAGCTTTGCGTAGTGATCTCAGCAAGCGTTTAGGCGTTGTGCCCGATGCCGAGATGTTGCAAGCGCTTCGTAAAGCGCAACAAGCTATGCAAACGACGGATAAATCGGCGGACAAGTCGAATGGTAAAGTAACCCAACAGGACAAATCTACCGTGACAAGTGCCGCTGAGAACGCCGCTTCAGACGCAGATAATGTCGGTACGAAAAAGCGTTTGCCATGCCCCAATCTGAAAACGCAGTTAGAGATAGTGAGCGCCAATTTACGTGCAGGTGCCGATGTCGCGACCATGCAGAGCCTGCAACAACAAAAACGCAGTTTAGAAAAAGACATAGCACAGGCATGTGGTAAGTAATATGTGACAAGTAGCAAGTAGCAAGAAGCAAGTCATAAGTTGCGCTTTGCGATCTGTGCACTTCGCCTCATTTCTATCGACTCACCATGCCTAATAGTTGAAATGAATTATCAGTACTTCCATCGCAGAATGAAAGCCCGATCTTAAGGAGTTTGTATGAGTAAATATTCACTGAGTGTTAATGGCGAGATGAAATCGCTCGATGTCGTTCCGGACACGCCTTTACTATGGGCACTACGAGATTCTTTGAACTTAGTCGGTACTAAATATGGATGTGGCGTCGGTCAGTGCGGTGCCTGCATGGTACAAATCAATGGCGTACCGACGCGTTCTTGCATGACGCCAGTGTCCAGCGTTGGTCGCCAAAAGGTGACGACGATAGAAGGTGTTGATCCCAAGGCTGCTACGCCTTTACAACAGGCTTGGCAAGAGCTGGATGTGCCTCAGTGTGGCTATTGCCAGGCTGGGCAAATTATGAGTGCAGCCGCTTTGTTAAAAGATAATCCGCAGCCGAGTGATGCTGATATTGATGCGGCAATGGGCGGCAATCTGTGTCGCTGCGCAACCTATATGCGGATACGTGCTGGGATTCATCGTGCAGCTGAAATTGCTCGTACTCAGAAAGGTAAAAAATGAAAACGACTCATATGAATTTTGCGTTGCCAATCTCGCCTGTCGAGAACTCTTCGCGCCGTGATTTTTTGCAGCAAACTGGCGTCGGTGGTACGGCTTTGGTGTTGGGGAGTTTTTGGAATTTGGATCTCCATGCAGAACAAGCGGTAGCGAAACCAGTTGAGGGGAGCGCTTTTACGCCAAGTGCATTGATCAAAATCAGTAGTGAGGGCAGCGTCACTTTGATTTCTAAGCAACCTGAAATCGGACAGGGCATTAAGACCTCATTGCCTATGGTCATTGCAGAGGAATTAGAAGTTAATTGGAAGGATGTGAAGATAGTACAGGGTGATTTAAATCCGGCCTATGGCGGTCAGTTCGCAGGAGGATCTTTATCAACCCCTTTAAATTATGACGAATTTCTAAAGCTTGGTGCATTGGCTCGTACTATGCTGATTACCGCCGCTGCACAAAAATGGCAAGTGCCTGTAACTGAATGCCACGCTGAAAAGAGCAAAGTCATTCATGCAGCGAGTAAACGTCAGGCGAGCTATGCCAGTCTGGTGAGTTTGGCCGCAGCGTTGCCTGTGCCCGATGTAAAGACGGTCAAGTTAAAAGATCCCGCCAAATATACTTTGATTGGTAGTCGCATCGGTGGTGTCGACAATAAAGAAATCGTCACTGGTAAGCCCTTGTTTGGAATCGATGTCAAAGTACCTGGCATGTTGTATGCAGTCTATGAAAAATGTCCGGCTTTCGGAGGTAAAGTAGTTAGTGCGAATCTTGAGGCGATTAAAGCCTTGCCCGGTATACGCGATGCTTTCATTATCGAAGGTACCGAGAATTTGAATGGGCTAATGTCAGGCGTCGCGATCATTGCAGAGTCGACCTGGGCTAGTTTTGCGGCACGTAAACAATTGAAGGTGGTGTGGGATGAAGGCAAAGTCGTCAATGAAAGCTGGGATGACTTTAGTAGCAAAGCACAGGCTTTATCAAAACAAGCGGGTGCGATTAATTTGCGTAAAGATGGCGATGTCAACACCGCGTTTGCAAACGCAGCCAAGACTGTAGAAGCCAGTTATAGCTATCCGTTTATTTCACATGCAAGTATAGAACCACAAAATTGTACGGCTTGGTATAAGCCTGAAGATGGCAGCTTGGAACTGTGGGTGCCGACGCAAAATCCGGCAGCGGGGCAGGCTATCGTCACCAGTGTTTTAAAAATCCCTAAAGAAAAAATCACCTTGCATATGACCCGCAGCGGCGGTGGTTTTGGACGTCGTTTGAGCGCGGATTATGTGATCGAAGCTGCGGCAATCGCGATGAAAGTGAATGCGCCAATGAAACTCACTTGGTCACGCGAGGACGATATGCGCCATGACCATTATCGTGCAGGTGGTTTCCATTTCTTGCGTGGTGCGGTCGATTCCAAAGGCAAACTGACCGCTTGGCACAATCATTTCGTGACCTTCGCAAATCGCATCATGCGTGATGGTAAAAGCATCTTGCAACCGGGTAGTGGTGCCAGTTTATCTGGCGAAGAATTTCCCGGGCGTTGGGTAGAAAATTGTTTGCTCGAACAAACCCCAATGGAAACTGGGGTGCCGATGGGGCCTTGGCGCGCGCCAGGCAGTAATGTGTTCGCCTGGGTATTTCATAGCTTTATTGACGAGCTGGCGCATGCCGCTGGGCGTGATCCGCTGGCATTCCGCTTAGAAATCTTGGGTGATAAAGACATCATGCAAGGCACTGGTGAACGTGGTCAACCCTATAACGTCGGTCGTATGCGTCGGGTATTGAAAGAAGTTGCGGAGAAATCGGGTTGGGGTCAACGGAAATTCCCACGCGGTCAGGGGCAAGGTATCGCTTTCCATTTCAGTCATCGTGGCTATATCGCTGAAGTTGCAGAGGTGACAGTATCCAAAGATGGTCAATTGAAAGTCGACCGGGTCGTGGTCGCAACCGATATTGGTTCGCAGATTGTGAATTTGAGTGGCGCGGAAAATCAGGTGCAAGGTTCAGTGATCGATGGTATCAGCACGCTCATGTTTCCAGAGTTGGACATCCAACGCGGTCGGGTAGTACAGGGTAATTTCAATGAATATGGCTTGCTGCGCATGCCCGACTCACCAACCAAAATCGATGTGCATTTTGTGAAAAGTGATTTTCCTGTGACAGGATTGGGTGAACCAGCATTTCCACCGTTAGCGCCTGCAGTGTGCAATGCCATCTTCGCCGCGACTGGTAAACGCATTCGTCAATTACCCTTGTCACGCAGTGATTTGCGCTGGTCTTGATAGGTGATTAAGTTCAAGCTAGTGTAGAGTATGATGGGCAACAGCTCAAAAAAACCCCGGCAATCTTAGTGATTGCCGGGGTTTTTACTTTATTCACCGCACTGTCAGATGATCACTGGACTACCGAAAAATTACTGACGAACTCGTTTCTTCGCGCCAGTCGCTTTGCTGCTCTTTGCTTTGTAACCTGGTTGTCCTGCTGCACCTGCGAAACCTGATTTAGTCGCGGGTTTGGATGGCAAGCCAACTACGGCAGATTTTTTGGGAGACGTGGCGGTTGTTGCTGCAAGTGCTGCAACAGTCTCCGCTGCTTCCGATGCGGTAGCGGGCACTTCATTGGTCGGATTGACCTCAGTTTTTTTTGTTGATTTCACTTGGCGAGCCTTTGGTGTTGGTGTGCTGCTGACAGCGTCAGTAATCGATGCGACTTTTACTGCGGCGGCACGGGGTTTTCGTTGAGTTGTTTTGGGTGTGACTGATGCGTTGACTGGATTTATATCTTTGAGCCGCACAGTGCTTGTTTGCTTCACTGATTTCAATTCAACGGATTTTAATTCAACCGATGGGGTGACTTCAACGATACTATTTAACATCATAGGGGAAATTGTCTTGCCCAAGGCAATAAATTTTTCTTGTATTTGCTGATGAAGAGCGACCACAGCGTGCATATATTGCTGGCTCTGCGCAGCAAACGTATGGGCTTGATTGCTACTGCGAATGAAAAACTCTTGTGGGGCTTTAATGAAACCTAAGTCACTGCAATACTCGCCCCAACTTTCCCACGCCGTTTGCACTGTTTGTGCTTGTAATTCGGTGGCGCGATCGAATTCTTCGCTGAGAGACTGTGTCAGATTATTATAAGCGGCAAACTGTTGCTCAAAGGCTGGCGTCGGTTTTGCAGTGAGCTGGTTTGAAACAAAAATCATATTTCCTCCTTCGCGTTTGGTAAAGTTCATCAACCTAAAATGGTGATGCTCGCGTTAAGTATCCATGCATTCAGGTCAGATTGGGGTTTTGGGTTGTGGCATTGCAGCATTTCGGATTGTATTACCAGACGAGGGAAATGGCGAGTCTTCGCGGCTATATTTGCTGCATTGCGATATTTAAAAGCCAATTTCTTGTCCACCTGCAATTTTTAGTTTGAGTCAGATCAATACCACGTAAAATACTGGCCTAGGTCAAGATGGAAGAAATTATGTCAGCAAAAATTCAAAATTTGCAGGAATTACGAGATCAGTTGCGCGCCTTTGTAGCAGAACGCGATTGGCAACAATTTCACACGCCTAAAAATCTGGCCAGCGCGCTTTCGGTGGAGGCAGCCGAATTGTTAGAACCTTTTCAATGGTTGAAAACCGGTGAAATTGATGAATTAAATGTTGAAACACATACTGCGATCCGGCACGAAATGGCCGATGTCTTAAACTATCTCGTCATGTTAGCTGATCACTTAGATGTTGATTTGTTGGATGCTGCCACAGAGAAAATTCAATTGAACGCCCAAAAATACCCAGTGCAAGCTGCACGGGGATTGGCATTGAAATACACAGAATTAAAAAAATAGAAGGTGAAGTGTAATGACTGCAATTCAACGCATTGACCAACAAATGATAAAAGCATTGTCGGCACAGGCAAAAGAAAATCCGCGTCTGCGTAAGAATTTAAATTTTCATGCCAACAATGAAGCGTCTTGTCATCGGTTATTGAATGCCTTAGAACCAGGCACCTATGTGCAGCCGCATTGCCATCTGGCGGCCGATAAAGATGAAACGCTGGTGGTGGTCGCAGGGTGTATCGGTGTTTTGATTTTCGATGTGGTCGGTGCTGTGCAACAAAGTTTGGTGTTAGCGCCGGCTAGCGAATGCTTCGGCATCCATATTCCATGCGGCACATTCCACAGCATGGTGGCCTTGAGTTCTGGTTCGGTATTCTTTGAAGCTAAGGCAGGGCCCTACGTTGCTATTACAGAATCAGAACGTGCCGTTTGGGCACCAGCCGAGGGTGATCCAGCAGCGCTCGATTATCTTCATACAATGCTCAGCTATTTTGTGATCGCATAGAAGTCTATGGCATCTTGGTTCTACGAATAAATTCGTGATGTGGATATTCGTCTGCGCGAATCGCAAACCCTTTGCTGCATAACCACTCACACGCTTGTGTCAGGTTGGAAAAGTAGGCAATGCGGTCTTGGCTGAATTCGCCAGTTTGGTGTTGGTGAATTTTTTTCTTAAGTTCGCTCGGGACAACGATAGCTAAAGCGGCGCAGTTATTGGCAAACGCCCATTCGCGCATGCCAGGAAATAATTGCAGGCTACTAGCCCCTGACATCTCCCAGTTTTCCGCGTTGGTCAATCCAACCCAAGGCGCCGAAATAGGTGCTTTTTGTTGCGTCTCTTGAAAAACAGCACGCGTGCCTTCTTCGTTAAAGACGCCTGCCGTACTCCGGATTAATATTTGCCGAATGACCGTGATTTCCCATTCGCCATGTATCTTCATCATAAATTTCTTGAACGCGCCTTAATAGCTTAAAAAGAGTGGAGCTCGCACAATTTCTTGTGGCGATAATGGGTGCAAAATGACTGTTGTGCCAGCAGTTAGAGCTTGCTTGACTGATTTTAAGCGAATATCACCGTAAATAAGCTTATTGGACGTAGGTCGGGCTGTAATAAAGTCGCCGTGCCTCACAACATAGTGTAAAAACCACGCTAAAAACACATAAGAACTTCAAAAATATTTGGTTTAAATAGTACACGATACCTGCACAAACAGCGTATGAATTGAGCAAGAAATATTGAAATAACAGGTGTTGATCTTGGTTGGCTAACCCGAAAATTTGTTTATTAGTTCCCATAGTTCTTGGTATTTCGTAAGGTATTGTTTATCGGTACCACTCAGATTATAAAAGGCGACTTGATAATTCAGGCTGTGGTTTTCTTTCTGCGATCTCTAGACTCGCGCTCAGTTGTGAACCTCTTGCGGTACACAATTAGAAGCAAAGTGCGTTTTTATTTTTATGTCTCTACATTGTTGGAGACAGATACCCAGAGGTTGATATGTTGAAGAAAAAATGGTTTGTATCCTTGATGCTATTGGCAGGCCTGACGGTAGGTGCTAGTGTATCTGCACAAGTCTACGTCGCTGGCACGGTTGGTCAGGCAAAATGGAATGCCGATTGCACTCAATCTGGTGTAAGTTGCGACAATACTGGTAGCTCCTATAAAGTAATCGGCGGCTACAATTTGGACAAAAATTTTGCACTCGAAGCGAGTTATTTTTCGTTAGGTAAAATGAGAGCGACCGCCAACTTAGGTAGCATTTCTGGCGTAGCTGAAGCGAAGGGGACGGGCTTTGAATTTGCTGGCGTTGTAAAGCGTGATTTTAATGAAGACTTTGCTGGATTCGCAAAATTCGGTCTAGCTCGTGTGTCAGTCGATACCACTGCGAGCGTTCCGTCGCTAGTGAAGATGGATACGGATACAAATTCGACGCAACCTGTTTTTGGTTTGGGTTTGACCTATAAAGTCAGTAAAGAAGTGGCTTTGCGTGGTGAAGTTGAAACCCGTCGCGTTAAGATAGGTGATGAGAAAAGTGCTGTGAATAATTTCTCGGTTGGCGTGCAATATACGTTTTAATAGTGATTCCTGAATACTGAATAGATCTTACCGGTTGAGCGCGCGATCATGATGCGGTTTGCAGCAGACTGTATTTTGATCGCGCGTTCTTTTTTTGCTTAATCTGAGCTTAAACGAGCAAAGTCGTTTTGTATCCAATTCAAAGCGGATGCCTGACTGAGTTTGAAATCAGGACGCACTTTGACCTTAGCAATCTGTTCGTCGAACATTGTGTATGCACTCAAGAATGCACTCGCACCTTCGTCATCGGGAATGATCTGTAAGCAGATTTTGTAGTCGGTGTCTATGTGACTGAGGATCAGACTCTTATTTAAACTCGCATGCAATTGTTGCTCATGCCGACGCACAAATTCACTCGCGGTTTTAACCAACGTATTAAACGCATTATGGTCGAGAGGTTTAGGGTTTTTTTTATCGCGACCCATCGTCCACGGGCCAATTAACGCTGGCTCGGCTTCGCCGTCTTTATACATGGCTACCGCCCAACCGTCGTCGTCCTCATTCTTGATGACGCGCGCAGTCCAGCTTTTGGCTTGCCATACACGCGCCTCTTGAATCAATTCGGCATCATCTTGCATATCGATATCGCTCATGCAAATGATCTCTTAGTTTTTAGTTTTAGCGTTAAATACTTTGACGATACTTAAGCCTTCGCTACCCGTATTGCATGTGTAGACGCCATCTTTTAATTGAATAAATTGTTCTGCTTCTAAGTCAAGTTCTTGCCCATTCACCGTTAGTGAGCAACTGCCAGCTAAGACATACAGACGAAATCCATGGGACGCCTTAATGTCGATCGTTTGATTGGCGGCATAAGTATTGCTATAAAACTTAAAATTATCGGCCGGTTTGTGCTGTTGGCGTACACCGATTTCTGAGATGCCAGTGGTCGAAATATCGGCCCAGGAAAGTACTTGTGACATGGAGTTCCTTGATAGAGAGTTAGAGCTTAAAGCTGGCCTGGCATGTTGGCCAAAGAGTTCGGATGCTTATATTGGTCGCACTGATGGTTTGAATAAAATATCTTTTTAGCATTCAATGCGAAGAGAGAACGTAGTATACGCGAAACTAGGAGTTTTGGAATTGAGGGGGTCACCGACTGCTAGAAGATTAACAAGAAATTAGCCATCGATCCTCGGAGTCGATTAGAAGTCGATGACTAAATCACTAGGCTAACTGACTTTTTTAAGTTGCAAACCAAGTTGCAACCATCGTAGCTTCAATTGGCTTAGCTTCTTTGTGAATAAACTCATTGCTGCTGCAATCATAACGATAGGCATCTGCCCATTCTTGATGGTGCGCTGCTAATTGTTTGATGCCGTCGCACACAAAAGCAATTTCTGCCGATGTCGTTGTCGGATGGATAGACATGCGTATCCAGCCTGGTTTGCTGGTGAGGTCGCCAGAGCTGATTTGATCGGTCAGTTTGTGCGAAGTTTCTTGATCTACATTCAGCAAATAATGTCCGTAAGTCCCCGCACAGCTGCAGCCACCACGCGTTTGAATACCAAAACGGTCATTTAATAATTTCACGCCCAAATTGAAATGTAGATCATGAATAAAAAACGAGATCACGCCCAAACGGTTTTGATGTTGTGGCGCGAGTATACTCAGATTTGGTACTTTGCCCAATTCTGCGAACACATAGTCGGTCAATTCTTTTTCGCGCGCCAAAATATTCGCAACGCCCATTTTTTCTTTTAGTTGAATTGCTAAAGCAGTTTTGATGACTTGTAAAAAGCCTGGCGTACCGCCGTCTTCCCGGCTTTCTATATTATCAATGTATTGATGTTCGCCCCAAGGATTGGTCCAAGTCACCGTGCCACCACCCGGGCAATCTGGCACCATATTGCGATAGAGTTTTTTGTTAAAAACTAGCACGCCTGAAGTACCGGGGCCACCCAAAAATTTGTGCGGCGAAAAGAAAATCGCATCTAGGTAGCACTCAGGATCTGTAGGATGCATATCGATCTCGACATACGGACCTGAGCAGGCGAAATCGACAAAGCACAGGCCGTTTTGTTGGTGCATGAGTTTTGCGACTTCGTAATACGGCGTCTTAATGCCAGTCACATTTGAGCACGATGTGATAGACGCAATCTTGATCGGACGATCTTGATATTTGAGTAGCAGGGTTTGCAAGTTCTGTACGCAAAATAAGCCTTGTTCATCGGCGGGAATCACTTCCACGTCAGCGATCGTCTCTAACCATGAAGTCTGATTCGAGTGATGTTCCATGTGCGAAATGAAAACGATAGGGCGTTTTTCTTGTGGGAGAGAAAAGTAGTCTTTCAATGATTCCGGAATTTTAAATCCCAAAATGCGTTGAAACTTATTCACGACTCCGGTCATTCCGGTGCCGTCATTGATTAACACGTCATTCTCGTTCGCGTTCACATGCTTTTTGATAATGTGTTTGGCTTCATGATAAGCCATCGTCATTGCCGTGCCAGAAATGGTGGTTTCGGTATGTGTATTCGCGACAAAGGGACCAAACGCATTCATTAGCTTTTCTTCTATCGGACGATATAAACGGCCGCTGGCGGTCCAATCGGTGTAAACGATATTTTTGATCCCATACGGCGATTCAAATTGCTGATCAACACCAATTATCTGGGTTCTGAACTGTGCGAAGTGTTGCTCTAAAGCACTGACCGGCTGCGATTGACTTGATGTTGTTGCATTATTCATTGCGGTGTTTCTCGTATTGAAGAGGCTATAAAGAAAAAAGCGATAAAGAAAGCAGCGATGTTAACATAAGCTTATACGAGCAGGGAATTTACAAATTACGAGAAAGTCTGTTGAATTTTAATGAAAAGTACGGTTAAGTTGACTTATTTGACATAAAAAAGCACCGTCTGACATTTTTTTGAAAAAATGTTCGGGGGCAGATCAGCATGACAGACAATTTTTTTTGAGGGGATTTGAGCGTTATTTTAAAAAATAAGCAGGCGGATCGGCTTAAAAATTGAAAAAAGTTATGTGGCAAATTCCGATCAAAAATTAGTCGTCGCCTAAGCTAACTGCAGCACCATTGAAGCGATCTGCCAGCCACATTCCTATGCACATCATCAGAACAAAACCAGCCCCTTTAGCAAGGCCAGCGCCGAGTAAAATAATGGCAGGGCCAGGACAAATTCCAGCGATGCCCCAGCCGATTCCAAACAATAAACTACCGCCAATTAAGCGCCAATCGATTTCGGTTTTTTGCGGAAAACTGAGTGTTGCGCCAGACCACGATAGCTTCTTCTTTTTCAATATTGTGAAAGGCAGAATCGCTAAGCCTATCGCTGCTGCCATCACTAATGCTAAGGAGGGATCCCAGCCGCCAGCAAGGTCTAGAAATGCACTGACTTTAGCCGGATTTGCCATGCCTGCGATTAACAAACCGAGGCCAAAAATAATGCCGCTGCACGCGGCGATAAAAACTCTGAGTATCATTTCTTATTTCTCTTTTTATTGAATCACTCTTGCATGATTACATTACGTGACGAATCAGGTAAGTCGTGAGGAAGCCCGCGCCCATAAAGGCTAAGGTGGCGACGATGGAACGTGGCGATAAGCGTGAAATCCCACACACACCGTGCCCACTAGTGCAACCAGAACCAAGGCGAGTCCCAAAACCGACGATCAAACCTGCCACCAACAGTGCGGGCCAATTGGCTTGAATATTCATCTCTGGTAAAGGCGTGAAAACGCTATACAGCACAGGGCTGATTAACATGCCCAATAGAAAAGTAACACGCCACCATGAGTCATATTTCTTGGCGTGGAAGAAGCCATTGAAAGCACCAGCGAGGATCCCCGTGACACCAGCAATGCGGCCTATACCAGCGAATAATAAAACTGAGGCAGTGCCAATTAAAAGACCACCAGCGATTGCCGTGTACGGCGTAAATTGTTCCCAAGCGATAGGCATTCTTGATCCTAAAAAAGCATGTAAAAAAGTTCGACCTTAACTGACTGATTTTTAAATTAAATTTTTTCTGTATGGATATTTTGCCGAATAAAAATCGGAAAAAATTAGTAAAAAAATTTAATAGAGAGTCAGATGGAAATCAGATTAACCCAACTGCACATGCTGTTGATGAAACAGGATTCATCATGACAAGGCAGGTCAACCAAATAGTTTTTCTGTGCCCAGCATCCACTATTTTTTAAAAACCGAAAATAATTATAGGGCTAAAGTCAATGTGTTGTATTAGCTGCTTTATTGATTTAAGGTTTTGAACGGCGTAGATGGTGGAATCACATGCCGGTAGGTGGGAGGAGAGTGCAGGGAGTAATCGAAAGTATCGGGAGGTACCGGATGGTAAAGAAAAGCGATTCAATTCCGGCAGGACTAGTGTCGGAATTGATTTATTTTGTTTTTTAGAACTTAAGTAAACGCGCAGCTTTGATTGCGGTTGATGTCAATTTAGGCGGAGTTACTTCGATTGATACCAATTGCGCACATAATCTGGCGCCGCTTGGGTATTGCTTTCATGGGCAATCGGCGCCAATGTCTGCCGGGTAAATGGAAGTACACCTGTCCACACATCGAATGCCATATCCTCCTCATCGTCATTGGGCCCACCGCTACGCACCTTGCAGGCCGCCTCGGTCAGCGCAATTCGCATCACTGTCGTGCCAGCCAGCTCAGCGCGATTACCAGGACGGGCCTGCTGTTGGCGTCCTAGCGCTAATTTATCCATGAAAGCTGCCATAGAGGCGGCCTTATGTTCGTCTTCGACGCGTTCAAATACGCCATAGATCATTGCAGAGCGGTAATTCATTGAGTGATTAAATGCGGCTCGGGCTAAGACTAGTCCATCCAGATGCGTAATAGCGACACACGCTGATGCGCCATTAACTAAAATTTTTGCTAAACGGCTTGGATTGGCAGCATGAATATACAAATAATTTTCTTCACGCCAACAAGCAGTGGGAATGCAGTGACTGCCCTTATCGTCCGCAAATGCCACATGACACAGGTAAGCGTCATCAATGATTGCATATAAGGTGGCGCGTTCATAATCGGCATTTTCGGCAATGCGACGGACTTGTGTACGTTCGCTCGGGGCAATTGAAGTAGCTTTGTTCATAGTCAGGATTTTAAATGGGTAAATGAATTGATTATTGGCGTCTGTGCGTAATGCGTGCTGAATATTTCTTCGAATACTTGATTTGCGTTGAACACCACTATAATGTCCTTATGGTTCCTCAACAAGATCCAGTAATGGTAATATTTTTAGGACTACAGAATGGATTATGCACTTTTGCTCGAACGGTTTTCGTCCAGCGTTCAGAGAACATGGTCGGCACAAAGAAGATTGCATGCTGCGTTAAGAGCGGCAATTCAAGAGGGTGAGCTAGCGCCAGGAAGTCGCCTGTTGGCGAGTCGGGTATTGGCGCAAGAATTAGGTATTGCCAGAAATAGCGTCGTGTATGCGTATGAACAGTTGCTCAGTGAAGGCTTTCTTAGCAGCGATAGGCGCGGGACCGTCGTCAATCCGATTGCGCAAGTCGCTAAACAATTACAGTTGCCGACGACCACGCTCCTATCTGACTTTTGTTTAGCAAATCGTGCCGAACGGGTGATGCCTTTGCCGGTCGCTGCTGAATTAACGACGGGATTTGCGCCTGGTGTGCCATCACTAACGGATTTTCCCAAGGCTCTGTGGCGCAAATCTTTAGATGCTAGTTGGCGCCATCTTACAGTCTCACAGTTAGGTTATGCGGATGCTGCTGGAGAACCGCTATTACGTGCAGCAATCGCAGACTATTTACGAGCTTCACGTGGTGTCATTTGTGATGCTGACCAAGTGATCGTGACGGATGGTACGCAAAGTAGTCTGGATTTATGTGCACATGCACTGGCAGACGCCGGCGACAAAGTCTGGATGGAAACCCCCGGGTACGTTGGCGCCCAGATTGCTTTTCGGTCAGCTCAATTAAACGTCATTGGAATCACGGTTGATAAGGATGGCATCGCCCCAACTGAGCACGACTGGCAAACGCATCATCCTAAATTCGTCTACGTCACACCTTCGCATCAGTATCCGACGGGACAAGTATTGAGCCTGAACCGTCGACTGGAATTGATACAACATGCACGCAAGCATGGCACTTTATTGATTGAAGACGATTACGATAGCGAGTTTCGACACGGTGGACCACCTTTAATCGCGATGCAGGGTTTGGTGCCAGATGCGCCAGTGATTTACTTGGGGACATTTAGTAAAACGATGTTCCCCGCGTTGCGGATTGCGTATTTGGTACTTCCAAAAAATCTTGTGCCGGCGATGCATAGCTTGGTCGCCAAGACATCTTTGCGCGGACGTTCGGCCGACCAGATTTGCCTTGCCAAATTCATTCGTGATGGACATTTTCTAACGCACTTACGGCGTATGCGCCGGCTCTACAAAAATAGGCGTGATGAGTTAGTTCGTCTATTGCAAGCGCAATTAGGTGATGTTGCGACCGTGTATGGCGATACTGCGGGTATGCATTTGTCGCTGTGTTTTCACAATACGAGCTGGGATGATGTGACCATCAGTGAACATGCTTTGACGTTAGGGGTGGTCGTGCCCGCCTTGAGTCATCATCGTGTCGGTCGGCGACTGCATGCATGGTCTGGCCTGATGCTTGGTTATGCGCAGGTCCCCATTGAGTTGATGCCCGCATTAGTTGAGCACTTAAAAAGCAGCATAGATTGGTATAGAAACGAAATTGATTCAACTTGAAGTGAATCAATTTCTTGTGTCGATGTCGGTTAGCTACCAATCCGAGCGATAAAATAAACGGAAGCGAAAAAATTCACTGGCTATTTACGAGGGATATTTTCCAAGACCGCTAACAATAGTGTCCAGTATTGACCAACCGTTTGGATATTCACCATCTCATCAGGGCCGTGTGGAAAGCGTATGGTCGGACCAATTGATACCATGTCGAGGTGCGGATAGGGTTTTTTAAAAAGTCCACATTCCAGACCTGCGTGGATCACCATGATTTCCGGCTCACGCTGATAAATTTTTTCGTAGGTCGCCTTGACGATGGCCATCACTGCAGAATTGTTGTCTGGCTTCCAGCCCGGATAACGTCCTTCAAATTGCACACTGGCACCAGCTAAGTCGCACAGTGACTGTAACTGACTTTCTATGTAAGAACGACCACTATCAATCAGTGAACGCACCATGCAAATGATGTGGATGCTATTTTCTGACGTGTTGATGACACCGACATTCAGTGAACTTTCGACCACGCCAGCGACTTCGTCACTCATACGCATCACGCCATTCGGGCAAGTATTGATCAGGTTGATCAATTGCTGTTGCGTCGCGTCTTGCAATACACGTTCTGGCGCAGTGCAATCACTTAACATGAATTTCAAAGCAGGTTCGGTCGCGGCGAGTTCGCTCTTTAACATATCCTGATATTGCAAGACGCGTTGCTGCAATAAATCAAGTTTTTCTACGGGAACTGTGAAACTACATTGTGCTTCGCGCGGAATTGCATTCCGCAGCGAACCACCTTGAATATGGCTGATAGCGAGCCCTAATTCAAGCGCGTGTCCGGCTAAAAAGCGTGCCAACAATTTATTGGCATTGCCGCGACCAAGGTGAATATTCACGCCAGAGTGACCACCTTTTAAGCCACTCATACTCAAGGTGTAAGCGAGGTGATCTGCTTGTGCTTCTTGCCATTGTGCGGATAAATTAATTTTGGCATCGACACCGCCAGCGCAACCCATGTAGATCTCGCCTTCTTGTTCTGAATCGGTGTTAATTAGAATGTCGGCTTCCAACATGCCTGCTTGTAATCCGAACGCACCAGACATGCCGGCTTCTTCGTCAACTGTTAACAGCACTTCCAATGGACCGTGCTTAATATCGGAAGAACCTAAAATAGCCAATGCCGATGACATACCGATGCCATTATCCGAGCCTAAGGTCGTGCCACGTGCTTTCACCCATTCACCATCAATCCAGGGCTCGATGGGGTCAGTCAGAAAGTCGTGCACTTTATCGGCATTTTTTTGCGGCACCATATCGAGATGCGCCTGAATCACAACCGTCTTGCAGTCTTCCATGCCTGTTGTGGCGGGCTTGCGAATAATTAGATTGCCTATAGTATCTACTACAACTGGCAATCCTTGCGCGCGCGCCCATTGTTGAATATAAGCGCTGAGTGCGGCCTCATGTTTGGATGGATGCGGAATCGCACAGATCTGTTCAAACCATTGCCATAAGGCCTTAGGAAATAATTGGCTAATGCTGTCAGATTGCTGCGTTGTATTTGTGCTTGAATTTGTGCTTGAATTTGTCATGGCGCTGACGTCGGGCGTCGATTAATTTCAGAGGGCGACAGTTTATCATAGCGGATGCTTGAATTCCTTTTGCTGTCCCAGCTGGCGATTGCATACTGGCTGAATTTGCGCTGAATTTGCGCCGCTATTATTCAAGCATTATGCTAAGTTGCTATCGACGCGATAGACCACACGGACCGGCGTTTCGCAATAATCACGAAATCCCATCCGAAGATACAATTCATGCGCCGCCGTATTACTGCTCATCACGTGCAAGAAAGGAATCTCCTGCGCTAACAACTGGCGGCGAATAATTTTATGCATCAGGCGTTTGGCTAGCCCCCGCCCTTGAAAATCAGGATGCGTACAGACGCCACTGACTTCGCGATACGGTGGGGCAAAGCTTCGTTCTCCTGCCATCGCGATTAGGCGTTCACTTGAGTGTTCTCCTGAGCTTTCACCGTCAAAGCATCCCAGATATTCTCCCAGCTCTATCGTACGCAAACCAAAGGGACCAGGATTGGTTAAGCGTGCCAAGGCGACTGCCTGTTCTGCATCGGCCTGCTGCAAACGGCGCGGCTGAAACGCGCCATCTTCTGCAGGCATCACACCATTCCACACCATGCGATACATGCTACTCTCCGCATCAATCTGCCAGCCAGCTGGCACTGCTCCTGTCCAGCCGCCTACGTAAAAATGTTCGCCGGGTTCACAATCATTTTCCAATAAACTAAAGTCAGGATTTTGGGCATCGGCAAATCCCAAGATAGGTGAAAAACCCTTGGCATATCGACGCGCGCTACCTGTGCCAGCAGCAAAGCAAGCTTGCGCGCCAGATAAACTGTACCAAAAAATATTATCAAGTTGCTGTGTCATCGTGTCCTGACGGGAAAAGTAGAACGAGGATATAGGGTGATCTTTAGTTTAGCAGAGACCATCAGAGCTTGGTTACAATAGCGCTTTCTTGTGAAAATGTGATGAAAGTAAGTTCACTCATGAATCCTTATCAAACAATTTCGTCGCCGATTTTGAATCAAGCGGGTTTAAATTGTCACGCAGTATTTGAAATCGCGCAATTGGCGCCAGAACAGCGTCAACATTTAACTGAGCAATGTCCACAAGCTGTCAATTTTAAACAATTGATTTTGATAGGGCATGGTGGAACGACCTTGTGGCAAGCGATTCAAGAAGCAAATCGTGCGCATCAAATTGAAACCAAGATCGACAGGAACTCTGACGAGCATCCGATAGACACATTTTCTATCGCGACCGTACAGCATTTTTTGCAAACAGAATGGGCCGGGTGCGATTATGAAATTCTGTATCCGGGTAGCCGCACGATAGGCTTGCAGTCTTTAGGGAAGCAAGCGGGTTGGCATCATCCGTCGCCGTTTATGGTCGGTATCAATGCGTATTTTGGTTCGTGGTTTGCCTATCGTGTTGCCGTGCTAGCGAACACCCAACTACCCTTGACAAGCAAAGTGGAAACTGTCTCACCGTGCAGTAGTTGTCGTGACAGAGTTTGTGTCACGGCGTGTCCTGCGCAAGCTCTGAACGACGGACAATTTCATCTGGAAAAATGCTTGGACTACCGTCAGCAAGCTTCATCGCTTTGCGAAAAAACTTGCCTCGCCCGCGTCGCTTGTCCTGTAGGGGACGCGCATCGCTATACTGATGCGCAAATGAATTACCACTACGGACGTTCGATCAACATGATCAGAATCTGGCGGCAGACAAAAATACAGAAAGCATAACGGGGTTAGGTGACGTACGAACTTAGTTAAACGTAGTCTTGAATAGGTTCAGCAATTCTCATATTTCCAATTGCGTCGTTTGCCTTCAGCCATCCACTCTATCGCCTGCGCTAAGCGTTTTTCTCGGGTTGCATCGGTTTTTGCCTCGCAATACCAGGCGACATATTCTTTCTGATTCGAATACGAAAAAGCGTCGAAGGTCGCGTAGGCGGCCGTGTTCTTTTTCACCGCACTCTGAAATTCGGCGGGAATTTCCAACTCTTTTTTGTCTGTATTGGGTTTTGCTCTGGCGGGGAGTTTTGCCCCACTATCATGCAACGTCATAGCGGTTTTGAGCAGGTTCGCAAATTCTTTGTCACTGGGTAAATCTTCGAGTGAAGTAATACGGCCAAAATCGCCCATCGCCTTTTTTAATGTACTATCAATTTCTAAGAGTGCACCTAACCAGAATCCTATCGCGCAATGTTGTTTGAACGCGGCGAAGTGACAGAATATGCTGCCCTTGTATTCAAAGTGCGGCATGCTCCATTTGATCGTTTCCGTGGCTTCCGGACAATGTTGATGCACCATGCTGCGAATATGACGCAAAATAGGTTGTGCAAATGCTGCAGATGTGTCGATGTAAGCGTCTATACGTGGGTCGTGATTGGGCATAGTGTTTATTCCTGCATAATTGTTTTATTCTGCAATGCGCGTAACTTGTCTTTCTTATTGGGACGTTTGCCTTTGACGCCACCATGTGGATCGGTTGGCATAATCGTTTGTGTTTGTCTTAGGCTAATTTCGTCTGGAATAAAGCCTTCAATTTGTTCACGTGCAATTTTGATTCCGTGACGTTTTTCTATCAAATGGAAGTGCGCTTCATTCGCAGCATCTGCACAGATAAAATTGACCGCTAAGCCAGCTTCACCCGCACGTCCGGTACGACCTATGCGATGGGTGTAATCATCGCTGGATCGAGGTAAATCAAAATTGACGACGACTGGTAATTGATCAATATCGATACCCCGCGCTGCGACATCGGTCGCCACCAGAATTTTAACGCGTGAGGCTTTGAAATCGTTGATGACTTGGGTGCGTTTGCCTTGCGTTTGTTCTCCATGAAAAGCTTCTGCACTAATGTGCGCACGACGCAATTTGGTCGACAATAAATCGGCTGCGTATTTTGTTGCGACAAATACTAAAACTCGTGACCATTTTTCGGTTTGGAAGAGGTGACGCAATAATTGGGTGCGCTGCGTTGCTTCGACGAGGATCGCTCTTTGTGTAATATCCGGAGTAGATTCATCGGTGTCTGGAATATTGATACGAACCGGATCGCGCAAGATTTGCTCAGCTAGTTCCACCACAGCGGGAGCAAAAGTCGCCGAGAAAAAACCATTCTGGCGTGACGCTGGCAATAGCGCCAGAATTTGCTTGAGCTCTTCTGCGAAGCCGAGTGCCAACATGCGATCTGCTTCATCGAGAATCAGACTTGCAACTTGGTCTAATTTGATCGCATTTTTGCTAACTAAATCGAGCAAGCGGCCTGGTGTTGCAACCACAATATCTGCTCCACCGCGTAAATGTAGCATCTGTGGATTGATAGAAATGCCACCAAATAGTACGGCGAGTTTGGCTGGATGGCTGTGACCTTGCCCAAGACTACGCAAGGTATCGCCCACTTGCACTGCTAATTCACGGGTTGGGACTAAGATCAAGCTCTGAACGTTACGTGTATTGTGCTTGGGCTGTTTACTTGCTTGCGCACGGATATAGTTTTCCAACAAGGGTAGACAGTAGGCGGCCGTCTTACCAGAACCTGTTTGCGCGGTCGCCAGAACATCACGTCCAGACAGCATGACCGGGATCACGTCTTGCTGAATTGCGGTTGCTTGCAAATAGCCACGAGCCTGAATTGCGTTGAGTAAGGTACTGGAAAGTCCGAGTTGGGAGAAGGGCATAGTGCAATGTGAAAAGAGAGAAGGGCAAACCAAAAGCCGACAACTGCGATTTTAAACGATATTTCAGATGAATCCTTAGCTGATCGTGTTTGGCGACTCAGAACCGGTTAAATACCAAAAAGTGTATTTCGCCTAGAATACTCAAGCTGCACTTGCTAAAGCTGCCAGGCATTCTAGTCATTTAGACAGCGTACCAAATAGAACACAGTAATGCTGATTTTCGTGAACTTTTGAGGAAGTTTGAACACTTTTTTTTGTGCATCCTTGTTGAGTACACCTAATAGTATTAGGCTGCAGTTTGTCTTCAGCCAGCATCTTGTTGACGGTTTTTGCAGGGACTCCGACATTTAATTTGAGGAATATAGAAATGCGTATAAAAACAGGCTTAAAAATAAAATGTGGCGATGGTCCCGTGCGATCTAGTTGGCGTATCGTTGCTGTCATGGTCATGCTCGTATCTGGTTTCGGCATGCATCTAGGTGCGTTCGCCGATGACACGAAATCTGTCTTAACACCGCAGGCACTTTGGGCCATTAAGCGCGTTGATAATCCGGTCGTGTCGCCCGATCAAAAGCAAATCGCGTTCACCGTACAAACTTGGTCAGTTGAAAAGAATCGTGCACAAAATCAAATCTGGTTGATGGACGCGCAAGGTACAAATCAGCGTCGCCTCACTACCGCGGATGCGAGCGACAGTGCGCCGGTATGGAGTCCTGATGGTAGTCGTATCGCTTTTACTTCACGACGTAGCGATGATGAAGCTCCGGCTTTGTATGTCTTGCGTCTTGATGGCGGCGAAGCGGAAAAAATATTGGAATTGCCGTATGGCGTCGTAAATCCGCAATGGTTGCCAGATGGTAAGGGACTGGTACTTGGGACGAATGCAATTCCTGCATTGAAAGGCGCTTGGAGGTTGGAAGACCTCGCTGCGATGAAGAAGGAAATTAAACGTCGGCGCGAAAATAAAATGACCGCCAAAGTCACGGAAGACCGCGTGTATCGTTTCTTTGACCATTGGTTGACAGACGAATTGTCTAGCCATTTATTGAAATTCGATCTCGAAACAAAAACATTGAAAGATCTGACGCCTTTCTCTCAATCTTTGTTTAGTAGTTCTGGTTCTTTTGATTTTCAGATCGCACCAGATGGTCGCACTCTTGCGTTGAGCTTAAATACCATCCCAGCACCGCATCAGGAAACGGATAATAACGATGTGCTACTGATCTCATTGGACGGTGTCCATGGCGTAAAAAACATCACCACCGACAACCGTGGTGCAGATAGCGCGCCAACTTTTTCTGCCGATGGCAAGAGCTTGTATTACATGCGTACCAATACGCCGATTTATGACGGCAGTTCTGTTAAATTGTGGCGCTATGATGTAAGCAACGAGAAAAACATCGCTGTGACCGAAGCGCGTGATTTTTCGGTTGCTGAATTTCAGGTCAGTAAGAATAATAATCAACTGTGGATGGCGGCTGAAGATCACGGGGAAACGAGCATCTTTAGTATGAAGCCGGACGGTGGTCTATTTGAACGTGTTATACGCGGTGGTGGTATTGGCAAGTTGAAGCAAACGGCAACGCATCTGTTCTTCTTGCGTAGCACCTTTGATCGCCCTAACGAAATATTCTCGCTAGATCTAATGACCAAAGTAGTACGCCAACTCACACACTTTAACGATGATCTGATGGCGAAATTTACCTTAGGCAAAGTAGAAGCTTATAGTTTTAAGGGGGCGAATGATGATCTTGTGCAGGGCTGGCTTATTTTTCCACCTGACTTCGATAAAAACAAAACGTATCCTTTGCTGCAATTGATGCATGGTGGACCGCACACCATGGTCGGGAATGCGTTTAATTTTCGTTGGAATGCACATGTCATGGCGGCGCCGGGTTATGTCGTTAGTTGGGTGAATCGCCATGGATCCACTGGTTTTGGCGAACAATTTGCGCGCAGCATTAATCATCAATGGGGGGAGAAGCCGACGCAGGACGTATTGCGTTCGACCGATTACCTGTTACAAAAATTTCCGAATATAGACAGCAAGCGTATCGCCGCTGCTGGCGCTAGTTATGGCGGTTATCTAGCGGCTTGGCTCGCGGGCCATACTGACCGTTTCGCTACCATCGTTGATCATGCTGGTGTGAATGACCTTGTCGCACAATATGGATCTGATTCGACGAATTATTCGTTTGAATTGACTTTAGGCGGCAATCCCTGGAGCAATGCAGATGTGATGCAAAAAAACAATCCGATGAATTACGCGAAAAATTTCAAAACGCCGATGCTGTTGACGCATGGCGAAATTGATTATCGTGTTCCTTACGTGAATAGCACGGCACTGTATGGTGTTTTGCAAGGAATGAAGATTCCGTCTCGCTTAGTGATTTTCCCGAATGAAAATCATTGGATATTGTCGCCACAAAACGCGATCTATTGGAACTGGGAAGTACAAAGCTGGCTGCAACGCTATATTGGCGGCACGCCAACTTTGACGCAGCCAAAGTTTAATTAAACGCTAACCTCGTTTTGGCAATAGTAATACCGGTCATGGCCTAAGTCGGACCGGTATTTTTTTACATTAAGCGAGCGTTATCACACTTGCTTTTGGGAGAACTCTCAAGACATTGGATTTGCTACCAGTATTTTTTCTGAGTTTGCATTCAAATGAGTGACTCAGTGCATCTAAGTTAAGATTAATCTCGTGTCTAGTTTATCGATACTATTCATACAAATAGGACAGCAAGACTTCATCTAAATAGCGATTTTCGCTTTGCAGGTAAGTGTAACGACGCAAGATTCCCTCGCGCACAAAGCCGCTTTTTTCATATAGGCGTATGGCACGCACATTTTCTACGCTGGTACTTAATTCTATGCGTGTTAATTGCATACTTTGACCGAGAGCAAGGATCTCGCTGAACATCGCGTAGGCATAACCTTGTCCGGCCATTGTCGGGTCAATTGCGACTCCTCCCAGATAGGCGATATGTGCGGTTCTGTGTTTTAGTCGAATGAGCTTAAACATCCCAATATCACGCTCATCTTCGCTAAAAATGTACAACACACCAGCATTCAATAATTCAGAAAAAATCGGTACAAAGCTATCTTCATCCATGTCCTCGTACAGCAAGTATGGATTGACTTGTGGGTGCATATAAAGGTCGTAAATGAATTTGAAATCGCTTTGTTGAACTGGTCTGATCATGATCGTTTTGATGCAATAGTTTGAATAATTTTTTTTGAAGATACTTGAAATTTGTTTGTAATCGTATCCGTGCAATGTGCCGATTAGACGCCCGGGCGAAGAGTTGCTGTTACTCCCGATATTGATCGAAAATCCGTGTCAATTCACCCTTTTTATCGAGCATCAATAGCGCATCGTTAATTAATTTGAGCTGCTCTGAAGCTAGGTTTTTCCTCACGCCCAAATAAAATTTTTCCGACAGCATTGGTTGATCTAGCAAGCGAATTTGCTTCTCAAAACCCGCGCTTTTGATCGCGGCTTTCATGCCTGGCGAGCGATGACAATAGAATCTGCCACGTGCTGCTAATAATTTTCTCAGATTGGATAGGGACGAAGTTGCTCCCGCATCGATTTGTAAACCGCCTAAATTGTGCAAGATGTCTACAATGCCAAAACCGTGTATTGCCATAATAATGCCTTCTTTACCAAGGCGACGAATATCATCCCAACTTTGCGGGTTGATTGGATCGTCGACTCTTACGGCCAGTAAATAGTTGACTGTAAAAAGTGGTGTCGGTAAGAGTTGATAGTGCTCCGTGTTACGGGGTAGATTTTGTACTCCGCAGATGACATCTATCTGATTGTTGCGAAAATGGGCATCGATGCGCATCCTTGGCATCCACACTTGGTCGCCTTCGAAACGTAGGTTAGTCGTGAGTTTTTCTATCGCTCGGAAAATATCCACACAAATTCCACCGATTGCTGGCTTGTTATATTGGTTAAGTGCGATGAATTTGGGTTCAGAGGATTCTTGTGCCGCTGTACGTAATACGATTGTGGCCATGCTTGAATACGGGACACTTAAAAGCAGGATTACTAAAACGTATTGCGTCAGACGCATGGGACTTCCTTATGGTGGCCGGAGAAATTGGTATCTTTTCGCCGTTTTCAATGCTTCCTGAACTAACAGGATTGTACCTGTGAATCCGGTGAATTAGTCTGGCACTTTAACTTGAGTTGGTAGAGCGCTGTGCGCGAATTATCTCGGTCCTAAACAACCGGCTGAGAAATTCATTGCTGACGATGTATTGCTCAGTGCATTCCAGTCAGTGCTGCCACCATGTAGCCAGTGTCGCGGCGCAATAAGCTCTCATTAAACTGTATAGTGAGCCTGCCATCGACCACTTTCCGGGTTTTGATATCAGCATCTTTGAGTCTTTGCTCCAATCCCACTAAGCGCGTTGGCGAAAATGCGAGCGTGGCTATATTGCTGCCTTGCTCAACTCTGTGAACTGTGATCCCATCGATTTTCTCCAAGGCGGATAATAAGTATTCCCCTGCCTGCCGCACACTCGCAAATCGTTGCTCCACGCCTTCGAGTGCATCTAAGGCGGGCAATGCTGCCTGCCATCCGCTCGACTGCGTGCCGCCAAAAATATGACGCAGTTCACGCGCCTTATTCATTTGTATTTTCGAGCCTGACAAGATTGCGCCATACGGTGCGCCCAGATATTTATACAACGAAACATACACGGTATCAAAAAACTGGCAATACGATTTGACGTCAAAGCCTGGCATACCGCACATCAACAACAAACGTGCGCCGTCTAAATGCAGGGGAATTTGTTTGCTGCGCGCAAGCTTGGCGATTTCATTGATCTGTCCATTGCTCAGCGTACCGCCCTGAGTACGTCGTACGGGGCTTTCTAAAGAAATAGCACCGACTTTGATCGGATAAGGTCCAATTTCAGCACGTTGAATTGCGTCGCTAAGTTCCGTTAACGTCGGTGCGGTTTTTCCTGCAGCAAGTGGGACGAGGTTGATGCCGCTCAAAGTCGTCACACAATTGCTTTCATCGCGGTAGACATGGCTCTCTTGCTGCACTAAAGCATGTTTCGCTTCACCACATAAAATGCGGATGGCAATGTGATTAGCCATCGTGCCTGTCGGCATGAAAACGCTGCTTTCTTTACCGAGTAGTTGAGAAAATTTTTCCTCCAGTGCGGCGACTGCACCACCGTTTAAATATGAATCAGAGATGGCGCGATGTTTGTTTATTAATGCTTGTAGGCGATTGGCATCGCCTAATGGAGAAGACGGTAAAGAATCGCCAGCGAGTACGACTTGCGTATCCGCATCGGTCGTGGTCGTATAGTAAGGGGTGGGGGGATTTGGGCTTGTCAGCTCAGATGCAGCCAAACTCGTACTTGATCCTAATGCGACCATTGGCAATGCAGAACCTAGAAATTGACGGCGATTAAATGTCATGGTTTGGCCTTTTCTAGCAAGTTGTTGCCCTGATTTGAGCGTATTGATTGTGTCAAAAGAAGATGTCCGGAGTCGCGACGACAGCATTATTCTGGCGCAAGCGGTAATCCTACTTCCTGCTTTCAGTAGTAGGAAATTACTTGATCAGTTTATGCAGCATAAGTTCCTTACTTTCATGACTGCAGGAAAAATTATGTCGTGGAACCTGTATTTTGCTGGATGAAAAGTGACTGACAGCTTAGCCTACGCGATCACGAATCGCTAACTTTCCCGCTATGTACGCCATTGGAATATACGCCGCACCTATATCAACGATGATAAACCAAAGTGGTGCCGGCAACATGAATGCGCTAGCGATGCCGCCAACAAGAAATAAGCATCCTATCCCATACGCGAATCGTATTTTATGATTCGCTGCAATCAAGGCGGCGAGGAATGCACCAACGAGAGTCCCAAGAGCGTGAGCCAGAAATGGAAAAATAAAATGCTTGGGTTCGAATAAATGCATCGATGCCTGCAAGCCTTCTGTCGTCGTGACGATCGCTCCCGCTGGCGGCGGAATTATGGTCGCGCTCACAGTGATGAGCGCCATATTAACGATGCTGCCAATCACAGCGCCAGCGATGACGGCGAGGATGTTTTTGAGTAATGATTGCATACTATGCTCCTGATCAAATCAAAAAATGGGATGTGCTGATCAGGCTGCAAAATCAGACACGGTTTTCTCGGACCATACATGACACATATATTCTGAGGTTGGAACTAAGTTCGATGGATTCGCACTGGTAAGTAAGTTGATAAGTAAGCTGGTAAGTAAGCTGGTAAGTAAGCTGGTAAGTAAGCTGGTAAGTAAGCTGTTAACTAGCGTGGTGATTGAATCCAGTACAGCTTGCTTTGCGGTCATGGCGCACACAAAGGCAAGCAAATTTCAAATCTGGTGCCACTGCCTAATATACTTTCCACGTGAATGTTGCCCCCTAATACTGCTGTAATAATGTTATAGCAGATATGCAATCCTAGTCCACTACCGCCTTGCCCCATACGTGTTGTATAAAATGGTTCGAATATATGACTCAAGTGTTGTTCTTGTATTCCACAACCATTGTCCGAGAAAATAAGCTTAATGCTATTCGGTATGCGGCTGCCAGTTTCAGGGTTCTGGCTACGGGTTCGCTCGCACGAGATCGTTATTTTCCCTGCCCGGGTTTGGTCAAATGCGTGAAGGATTGCATTCATCATGAGATTAGAAATGACTTGGCCGTAAGGTCCTGGAAAGCTATCGAGCTCAATATTTTCGTCTATACGAATTTCCAATTGATGTTCTTCACGACGCAGTCTGTTTTCTAAAGTCAGCGCAACTTCGTGGGTCACCTTAGAGAGATTGAATAGTCGTCGTTGGTCTGACGTTTGATCTACTGCAATTTGTTTGAAGCTGGTAATGAGGTTAGCTGCGGTTGAAAGATTCCGGATTAATAGATCGCATGCGGTTTTGGCATTCGCGCTATATTCTTGAAGGGCGGAGCGGCGCATTTGACCTGTTTCTACTGCTGCCATGGTTTGGCTGGTCATATCGGACAAAGTACTGGCTGCCAACAAACTATTTCCGATCGGTGTATTGAGTTCGTGGGCAACGCCCGCAACAATGGATCCCAGTGCAGCCAATTTTTCTTGCTCGACCAGTTTGTCCTGGCTTAGTGTTAAGCGTTGATAGGCAAGTGCATTATCGAATGCAACGGATGCATACGCCGCTAATGATCGTAAAATGATCAAGTCCTTTTGCTGGTAAGCATAGACTTGTTGATTTCCAATGCTGATGATGCCGATGACCTGTTGGTTCAGCATGAGCGGGACGTACAACAATGATTGCAATTCCGACGTCAGTAGTACGTCAGTAGCACTCAGAACACAGTGGGCGTTTGCTTGTTCTGATGTCAGCGGCGAATTTGCTGCACCATCCGGTGCTGACTGCTCAAGACTCACAGTGTAGGGTTTAATCTGCATACCGTTTTCGTAGGCAAAGTTAAACCTGATGATACGTCGGTTCCAGTCCAGCATGCCGACGCTAAACGTATTGCAAACCATCAGTTTTTGCACATGCTCGTAAAGCTTTTCTTCGATGGAAGAAATGTTTAATGAAGCAGTGATTTCGCGCCCCATGTCGCTGAGTAGTTCGATATCATGGCGCGCTCGCTCTGCTAATTCACTTTGTGCGACGACCTCTCTGGTTCGCAGAGTGACGGTGTTTTCCAGATTTTCCGTGTGCAATGCAATTTCTTGTAAATATGCATTTCGCTCCTGTGCTGTGGCCGCAACGAGTTCGAAAGAAGGAACCCACGCCTTTGGCACTGGCGGTGAAGTCAATGAAGGATTGCCCGATAGTCTGACCAAAAAGTCGACTAGCTTTAAGGATGGGAGCGCAAAGTAATATGAAATCAAACCAGTCGCCAAGCATAATAAACCTAGCAGGCCTAGCACTATCCATAGTGTATTGCCTGCCTCACTTGCCGCTAGTGCATTCAGTTCCTGCGCCGAAAAATACACAATGAGACTCCACTGACTTCCTCTTAGCGGCATACTTAGCCAGTACCAGTTTCCGGCATGCTGCATCCTATTTTTGGGTATCGTGCGATGGTCTGCCAAGTGCGCATATAAGCTCTTCGGTAATACTTTATCGAGCATCAAAATTGTTTGTCTGCTTTCTACTTGTCCACGATCATCGGCGATCAGCTTACCTGTCTCATCAATTGCAATGAAATTTCCTAAGTTGTGGCTATTCTCTTTCAGCACTTCACCAAACATCTTTAATGTTATATCCGTTCCAAGAACACCAGCGAATTTCTGATCGACATATTGTGGATGAAGTAAACTGACCATCGCGCCTTTGCCGCCAGAATCGTAGTAAGGCGCTGTCCATTGTTGCAAATGCTGTGGGTTATTCTGTGGCCCCAGCTCTTGCAACATTTGTTTAGCTTGTGCATTAAAAATTTGCGTGAGTATGTCTTCTTTCGTCTTGCTTCCCGTGGTTTGTTGAAGATCTTCTTCAGAAATATAGGGATAGACTGCCAATAAATCTTCTCTTGCTGAGTAAAACGAAGTCCATTGAAAATAAGGATAGGTTTCGTGCGCTGCTCGTATTGCCGGAAAAATTGTCATCGACGCAGCGAGTTCCCGCTGGAACAATGGATTGGAATCAGACTGCTGGCGTACATAAAGCGCGCCAAAACGTGCGCGCCACCAAGCATCTAATTGCGTACCAACTAATTCACCGTTACCATTTTTACGCACACCAAGTTTATTAAGATTTTTCCAATGGAGATCATTGATCGCGAATTCGGGCTTCTCTAAGGCATCCGTAAATTGGATACCTAAGCGTTGTACATGTGTCGTTGCAATCTGAATAAGCTGTTCAAATGCTAATTTTTTGTGTTGTGTATTGGCGGTGACCTCCGCGAATAGGCGTGTTTCTACTGTCGTTTCCGTATATTTTTGATAGAGCCAGATGATGGCTGCAACCGGAATGAAGATGGCGAGCAAAAAGAGCACAAAATGTCGCTGCAAGCGTCGTAATTGCAGGGGGGATGTTGACGTTGTAAGCTGGGCCTTCTGCATAGTGATAGAACCGCATAATTGCTTGTTAAGTTACATGAAAATCGTGAATAGATTTCAGCCAGCGGTCATAGACACAGAAATTTGTACAATATTAAACACTAGGATCAGCACACGAGTATCCTCTGCGTTCAGCAAATTCTAACTGAAAGCACTGCGCATCTGTACGTCATTTTATATTCCTGCTGAATTCAGCATCATTGGCGCGGACCCGCTTTCAATAAATTCATACACCTTCCGAGACAGCTGTTTTTATATCGCTGACGATCAAATCCTCAAATTAGTACCTATATTGCCTTCTAATGCACTAATTGAATGAAGGCAACTTTCACTACACTGTTGTCATGGCGATGTATCAGTTTGTCAATGAATGTTGTTAATTAAAATCGATAAGGAAAATCAATTTTTGTTAGCAACAATAACCCGTGGTCGACTTCGACGAACTGGAGTGCAACACACAGTGGCGGTACCAACATTTTTTAAGGGCGCAAGGCATGGCGAAATTGATTACTTTGGGTGCAGAAGAGGAATTGCAAATTGTTGACCAACAAAGTCTGGAGTTGGCGGCACATGATTTTGAGCGTGGCCAACACGACTTTCCTGACCGGAACGGCAGCTCTTCGTGTGAACTTCATAAAGCGGTGGTTGAATTGCAAACACCAATCTGCAATACGCCGGATCAGATTGTTGCCAGCGTGGCCGATATGCGTGAAATTATTCGTCTCAGAGCGCAAGCGCAGCAGCAACGAATTTTGTCTGCGGGTGTGCATCCTTTCTCGAATTGGAAAGAGCAGGAGATCAACAAAGATCTGCACAAACATCAGCATTACATCCGCCTCGTGGATGAATATGCTGACATCATGCGCAGCTTGGTGTCGTATGGTTTTCATGTGCACTTAGGTTTGCCGAAAGGGATTCCAGCAATGGCGGTATTCAATTCGCTGCGAAATAGCTTAGCACCTGTGCTGGCGATTTCATTGAGCTCGCCATTTTATGAAGGCCGCGATACGGGTATGCAAAGCTGGCGTCATTCTATGTTAGATCGCTTACCACGTATGGGCACGCCAGACATCTGGCGCTCTGAAGAAGAATACTTCCAACATATTCATTTGTTGCGTAAAGTCGGTACTTTGGAGGCGCAGCATGGCATGTGGGAGGACCTTCGCTTACATCATCTTTACCACACGTTAGAAGTAAGAATTTGTGATGCGACACCGTCGTTAGAACATATATGGTTGATCACAGCTTTGCTGCAATGTGAAGTGGCTACTTTGGTGGAGGATTATCAACGCGGACGCTTGCCGAAGCCGTTATCCCGTGCCTGTCTAGAAGAAAATAAATGGCGTGTACGCCGCCGTGGCCTGGCGGCTACTTTGATCGATTGGAATAGCGAAACGCCTGTTAGCTTGTACGATTATTTTGAACAATGGCTGACACGCTTGACACCTGCTGCGCAAGAGCTGAATTTGTTAGATCGATTGCGTGAAAAAATACAAGCTTTGTTTATTCAAGGTGCTTCTGCCGATATTCAACGCGGAATATTTCAGCGCTCCGAGAACTATCAAACACTAGTGCAGCATTTAATCCATGAGACGGAGGACGCGCAATTTGCATCAGCTCGCTACCTCCAATAATGTTGTGAAGCCGGAGCGCTTGGCGCAATTAGCTGCGGTCACAGATCATCTAAATCATCCGTTCCACGCTTTGACGTTTGAGCTGCAACACAGCGCACCACAAACAAAACAGCGTATGCATGAATTGTGGGCGCACCGCGCAGCAACGCCACATGTGCCAGTACAGCCCGTGCTGTTCTCTGAATGGCCAGTAGTCGCATCGCATCGATTGCAAGATCAATTGACACGCAGAGCACACGCTTTATGTGAAACATTGAAGCCCTCTCTAGAAGCTGAACGAATGCAAGCACAGGGCTGGCAATACGCTAGTCGTGCGGATGTGCTGACGGTCGATTACGCGATTGTTTGTGACGACTTAGCCGATGATGCAGCGAGCTGGGATATCCGCTTGGTGGAGTTCCAGGCCTTCACTTCCTTATTGACTATGGGTTATCGTTTGCATCAGGTACACAGTCAGCTATGGCCGCAACTGGCAGATTGTCCTCCCTGGCAGAAACTGAGCAACGAGCAAGCATGGCTAGACCATGGTCGTCACTGGCTGGCAGGTGGTGATAACCCCGCATTATTGGAGTATCAACCATGGCAGCGCGGAACTCTGTTTGATTTGCACGCAGCGTCGATCTTATGGAATGTGCCCATCATAGAACCTGCGCAGTTAGAGATCGACGCCACTGGTCGTTTGTTTTCAAAACAGTGCGGTGTACGGCAACCGCATGACAAGATTTTGAATCGTCTGATACTCAGCGAACTCGATGATGAACCGCAATTGTCGTCACCGTTGTTAGCGCAATTAAAAACAGCGAAACTGAATTGGCATAGTCATCCCGCCTGGTATTTTTTAGTGCAAAAAGGCCTGGCAGCTGATATAAAAATTCCGTTTGAACCAGAAAACGTTAAAGGTCATCAATGGCGTAATTTGAATTTGCCAGCACAGAATTTAGTAGCGAAAAATATCTATTCTTGTGGCGGAAAAGATTTGCATATAGGGCCTGACGCCCAGACCCTAGATCAATTGCAGAATCCGGAGCAATGGCTAATACAACCGCGTTTTCGACCCTATCCGGTCATGCGCACCCAATCAGGCTCACCGGTTTATGCAGAAGTGCGTTTAATTCTGCAATTGCAGGAAGCTAATGAAGCACGAATCGCTATGCAAATAGTTCGCATGTATTGTGCTGAGCAAGCCTCAGCGAGCTTTTTTCAGGGGCGCGAGGGCGAAGGTGCGAGTATTTTACATACGCCGCCGGGTATTTAGGTCCACAGATCTAATACTGCCCATTTAAAAATTCTCGATAAGCTTTGATTGTTGTGGGTTTTGACATGGCATTCATGTGCCCTGTGCCTATGGATTTTTCGTAGCGTTTATTGGGCTTTTTTAAACTAACAAATAATTCATACGCTGACGCTTCAGGTGTTTGTGTGTCACCATCGCTATTGATGATGAAGATAGGCGCATCGACGTTTTGCAAGGCAGTACGGTTGTCGATGGCACTTATTTCACTATCTAAGTTGATATGCACAAACGGCTTAGCAAACCACGGCACCATATTGCTGGCGTACGCATCAGCACTGGTGCAAGTACCTTCAAGCACTAAACCATCAAGTGGTCTGAAGCTGGCGAGTCTGGCTGCAACAAAGCTACCAAATGAATGGCCGTGGACCACTAGTTTTCCAGCGACCATCTTACGAACATGGTCGTAGAGCGCTAAGGTGTCGGTTTGTAGCTCCTTTAAACTATGAGCTTTTCCAAACGAATCGCTGCGACCAAATCCCCGGTAATCAAAACTAATGATGTTTGCATTAAGCTGGGTAAGTGGTTTTGAAAAGTAACTCCCATTCGCATCGATGCGAACTCCGCTTCCCATGAAGTAAAGAACAGTCAGTTCTGCGCCAGGTTTGTGGATGTATACACCACGGCTTATTGCGCCATCACTTTGCACAAATTCTAAATTGTCGACTTGATACTCGGTGGCGTTAGAATTAAAAAGAGTGATCTTGTATTCATCGCGCGGAACGAATTGCTGCGCCGTAAAATTGATTGTGGTACAGCCACTCAGTGCGAATATGCTCAACAGTGCGCTTGCAATAAGATTTTTTTTCATTTTATGTGTCAAAGTTAACAGATAGATTTAAGGTGAAGACGCGAGCCGACAAAAAACATTTGGGTTAGCAATAAAAAGTAAATGAGGAATCATAGTGGAATAATTTCTGGATGGTGTAACTGTTTGTTAAAAAATAGTCATATCAGTGGTGAAGTGAGACTGCACGCCAGATTCTTTCATCTCATAGGATGTATGGGTATTTAAGGCGGCAAAGTCCTTGAATTGAGTGTCTGATCTGAATAGATGTGATGATCGCGGCATTCGCTCGATAGATGATCATAGTCTCAGCGGCACAGATAAACCATTTGACCACTCGCTTCTGTTGTGCAGCGTTTGCATGCCGATCGTATTTTCTGCGCCAGCGAAGGTGCAAGTTGACTTTGTAAAAACTAGCGCAACCAATTGCTGAAACTAAACGCAGCAATTAAATCCACACCGGATTTTCTGTATCACCTTCAGGAATATACGTCAGGTATTGCACCATTCGTGGCGTTTGCCCCTGATTCGGTGTGGCGCAATGAGGTAAGGCTTGATGCCAGATCACAAAGTCTCCGGCTTTCCCTGGCACCGCTTGCGCTTGCAGGGTTTGCGCGGCGATGCGGCGTGCATCATCGCCGGGTTTTAGTTTGCTCAACCAACTGGAAATCGCGTGCTGAAAACCTGGTACGCAATGGAATGCGCCTTCGGATGCTGTACAATCACTCAAGTACAACAAGCCTTGATAACGCTCAGGGATTGGGATTGCGAGGCTCACATCCCAATGTAAGTTGTTACCGCGAAAAGTAAAATTCTGAGTTTCGGGAGGATTGAAACTCAGATGATCGATGGTTTTGTAAATCGCTTGATGGCCATACAATTGCTCATAGGCTGCGCGAATACGTTTGGAAGCGCGATTCGTGTTTAAACGTGGATGGTTATACAGCGGCAGCATCAATCCTTGTTGCGCAAATTGGGAGGTATACCAACTAGATGGATCGTGCAAGCTAGCACCCAAATATGTCCAAATGACATCGCAACTTGCTGCACATGCATCAGTGTCGATGACTTGCGGCAGCACTAAGTAGCCATTCGCATCCCAAAAATCCATTTGCTCTGGCGACAGACGAAAATCAATGTCTTCAGAGTCGTGCGCCTCTTCTAGCAAAAAATAACTGTCTCGCGCATGCTCTATCCAATTGCGAAAGCCTTGTAAGGTTGGGCGTTCTTCAATTAGAAATTTAAGTGCTACCGGGTGCGCAATATTATTCTCATATAATTTCTGCACCTGCCGTCGCCATAATTTCACGTCCAGATCACTAGTTTGATACGAAGGATCACATTGTCGCTGCCAAAGCTTTTCTAAAATTGACCAATCTTGCATGTGTTATTCTGCGTGTCTGAGATTTGAAAAAATTATTTGAATAAATTTTACTTCAGCTGAGAGCTTACCTGTACATATCAGATGTGACAATCCGAATTGCGATAGTGATTCACTTGATGTGAATGAGCTGTAAATCGGTTAAACGAAAAAAGAGGGTTTTGCCAATTTTTTCAATGTAAGGGCGGCGGCTGATGTTGATATTCGCAGATTGTCCGTTTTCATAAGTTGGCTGGGCGATACTATTTGATACTGATAAGTTTTGCCTCCAGCGCATTGGCATCGTCAAAACCAGCGGCGCGGCTTCCATCGGAAAAGTAGATAGTAGGTGTCCCTTTAATTTTCAATTTTTTTCCCAGTGCTAAGATTTTTTCGTGCGGTGCGACGCAATCGCTTGCGGTTTCTTGGACTAATGTGATGCCTAGCATTTGATTGTCCCAAGCCTTCCGTGGATCGCGTGAGCACCATATTTGGCGGGAGATTGCCGCTGAATCTGGGCTTACGATATTGAGTAAAAAAATGAAGATCGTTACATTGTCTATTTTTTGCGTGATACGGTGCAAATTCTTGCAATAAACGCAGTTGGGGTCGGCAAAGATTGCCATGACGCGCTTCCCATGACCTTTGATTATCTTGATCGCGGAGTCGAATGGCAATTCTGAAAAATTGATTGCATTGATTTCTTCTACCCGTGCTTTGGTCAGATCCTGATAGGTCTTTGTTTCGACGACGCGACCTATGATCAGGTAATCAGTTTTTTCATCTGTATAAAAAATGTCGCCATTCGTACGTACTTCAAACAGACCCGCGTAAGGCGTTTTCTTCACAGAATCGACCTGAATATTTTGTCCCAATTTGGGCTGCACCATTTTTCTGATCCGCGCTTCTTGTGGCGTTTCTGCTATGGCAAAAACGCCGAGTAGACTTAGTCCGCAACAGATCAAGAGCTTGCACTTGTGCACCATGGTTCCGTAAATAATATGAGGTTGCGTTGAGTGTGTTGAACGTGTTGCCATGAGATTGGGTATCGATGATCGACTACTTACAGCAATTTCTCATGTTGGAAAATGACGAGAGCGGCCAAAATTGTGATTGAAGGCCGCTCTTAGGGAAATTACTACTTAGCTATTAACGTGATGAATAGTTCAGTTAATTGTGCGTGCGCCATTCAAATAGCACTTATTGTCTACGTTTGACAGATTACGTTGAATTAAATAATTTTTCGATCCGTTTATCGTATTTAAAGTCAAATTGTACGAAGCGCCTTTGGCATCAGTTTGTTGTGCATGACCAAAAGTCCACGAGCACTTATCTGCGTTTTCAGCACCATTGGCATCAACCCAAGTCGCACCGACGACAGGATCGGTCAATGCTTCTTCAAGCTCATGTGCCATCACAGACAGCATACCATCTACACCAGCATTCCCATTCGGGCTCACTGTTTGTGCCGCACAGCTAGAAAGGCAGCGGTTAGTGTTGAAGACGAAGCTGTATTTGATTTCAGCGTTTTGAATATTGGCGGCGGTATGCCATCCACAATATTTTGTACAAGATCCAGACAGTTCTGCAACATCAGAAGATGTTAAGACATAGTAGAGCGCTGACGTATCTTTCTGGCCGCTACTGGTTATGTAATCAGAAACGATTTGGGAGATGTCCGCATCACGTAAACGTTTGCCCTTAGTGTAACCAACATTTGATTCTTGTACAGTACCCAACAAACCGCTGACCTGTCCATTTGAACCTGTGTAGGTACTATTAATTGCAAGGTAAGGAGAGTTGCCTATCCCTGACATAAATTCGCGCACAATCTGTTGACCAGCCGCAGTATCACTTCCATTACCTTGTGCCCAATTACCATACCAAATCAAATGAATATTCGGTGCGCCCGTCATCACTTTACCGCCACGAGATGTAATTGGCGACTGAGTTGCTGTATCACCAGTAGCCGCTAATCCTATTGTCGGGTGACCCGGATTGATTTTGTGTTGTACTTTGTTTGGAATTGTTTCTTTTTCCGAATTCCCTTGCGCTGACGCTGCGGTGCTAGTGAGTAGGCCCAAACTAAGGGTTAACAAACCAACAGCAATCGATAGTGATCTTTTTTTCGTATGCCCAGCGTCAGTGCCTATCTGTATTTGATTAATTTTCATTTTTTTATCCCCCAATTGAATGTAAGTAATTGGCTCAGCGTTTTTTCGCATGAACCTAATCGGCTAAAACTTCCCCTAAAAGATTGTAGATTTTTGCTGCGATCTTTTAGAGGCACGGAAAATCATTGAATCGTTTTATACACAATGATTTTGCACGTCGGTTATGGATATTTTTTTGAGAGGACAAAGTTTTACGCTCATCTCACCGGAATGTTTTTCTGAAAATATCGCTAAATTGCTGCTTGCAATACGAGGAGGAAATCGGTGTATTGCTCACCGACACAATCCGCTGGTACTGTAATTTGCTCACTGATATTTCTCGGAGCGTATAAGAGGATTATCGTTTCAATTGAAAGAGACGAGCTATGGCGAAAACGTGAGGAGCTATGTCGGTTTTATATAGGAAGGGTGAGTGGCTATACTATGCTCTGGGATAAGTAGACGAATGTGACTTACGGTGGGCGATTCTAAGGGACTCTGTCGTGCAAATTGGCAAAGCCAGACTTGGAAGCCTGACGATGGTGCGATCACTCTATCTCAACCAAGATTGATGTGGCAGAAGGGAGAATCCTCGGTGGGCATATATGCCCACCGTGATTTCAAGACTGACTATGTTAACTCACGATTTTGAGCGGGAGTTAATGATTGTTTATCAGAACTTATGTTCAAAACTCAGGCTCACATTTCGTGCCCGATCAACCGCGGTATGTAAGGTGCTGATATAGCCTGGCACGTTGCTGCGGCTGGTGGCGTCAGTCATTTTGCTATTGGTGATATTGTTAATCGCCAAGCGCATCTGATTTTGTTTATCAAATTTCCATAATCCAAACAGGTCGAGAGTGGCTGGTGATTTGACATACTCGCGATCTGTCAGACTGATTTGCTGCCAATGGGAATCTTGTAACTTTGCGTTCATTCCCATGGTGAGTGGTAAGTCCTTCATACGATAATTTAGATTCAGCGTGAATTGATAGGTGTAAGGATTGAGTTGATTAAATGGTTGTGGCAAGCCTTTCACGTCTGACCAGAAGTGCATATACGTCATGCTGACATCGACATCCGGTGCGTCTGTCATAAAACGCTTGAGTGGAAATTGCGTGCTTAATTCTAAACTCTGTCCAACCGCGCTTCCGGTATTAATGTACTTCTTCCACCATGCATTGTTTTCAAAATAGATGGTGTCGCGATGTAAATCATCGACTTGTTGGACTTTGGCGCGAACCGCGTAGTTCAATCCATCTTTACCATTGTGCTCAAAGGCCGCATCCAAACCCCATGCCAATTCAGGACGTAATTTTGGATTGCCCACAAAATTAGGATTTTGAATTGAATTATTCACCGAATAAATTTTAGGTGACACTAGATAAAAATCATTCGGTGCTTGGTAAGTGCGCGCTAAACCTAAGCGTATCCGGTCAGTATTCTGTGGATCGAGTTGCCATAGAGTTTGAACAATTGGGCTTAAGACACTGGTTGAATATTTGGATTTATCTTGCGCAGATCCTTCACTATTGATACCTAAGGATTCCCAGCGCAAGCCAAGATAAACGGAAGAATTTTTTTGAAATTTCCACTCATCTTGTGCATACAGTGCCGACTTAAACAGTTCGTTGCGTGCACTTTGCGGTAAATAAATTGGTTGCGCACTGCTAGCGTAAATATCGGTTTGATTTCGATCAATATGTACGGTGGTACCTGACCCTGTCCATCCAATGACTAGATCATGTTCGGTATTGGTGGGAATACTAACTTTGCCGCTGGTATGAGCACCTAGAACTCTCACGTCAGTATCGTAGTTTCGTACAAAGCTGAGGTCGCCATTAGTATCGTTACCGGTCTTAAAGTTTTGCGAGCTCTGCGAATTTTTCATGTGACTAGCATGGAATCCACCCGAGATATCTAGTTTCCAATCAGTACCAATATTGGCAGTCGCCCGTATCGTGCTATTTAAGTTGGCTCGTTCATTCGTGTCGCGATATCGTATTTTTGCAATGTCTAAAGGTGCCCCTTGTAAGAAATCATATTCTTTGGTGCTGTCTGCCTCACCACTGCCATAGGCAAACATGGTGGTAGAAGTTAAGTTGATATTCGAATCCGTTTTGTATTGCAGTCGGGGAGAAATGCGGATATCCCGATCCGTCATACGGCGTTCAGTGAGTGAGTCGTATTGTTGCAATACTTTCCCTGTACTATCTGCGATAGTTTGTTCCGTTTTGGTATCGCGCGGTACATTCGCGCCGGCCGAGTTCAAGCCTGCAGTGACCGCTACAGCGTGCGAAAAATTGCCTTGTTTGCCGGAGTTATTCCATTCAACGCTACCTTGTTCGCGCTGCACATGACCGACCGTGACTTTGATTGATTGCTGTGCAGTGGATGCCGTCCGTTTCAAAATAATATTGACCGTACCACCAACCGCTTGCGTACTAAATTGGGCATTCGCTGTGCGATAAATTTCTATGCGTTCTATCATTTGCATAGGAATATCTTCCACATTCACGCCGCGTGGAGGTTCACCATCAATCAAGACCTGCGTGTAATTGGCGTTCATACCCACCAATTGAATTTTATTGTTATTCACTTGCACGCCAGGTACGCGCCGCATCGCATCGAGTACATTTGTGTCACCAAATTTTACCAAATCAGCGGTGCCAATAATGGTTTTTGCCGCAGCGTCTTGACGTGCTAGTTGTGTTTCGTTGCGGGCTTGTATTTCTACGCGTTGTGGTTCTGGCTTTTTTGCGGGCACTTCTTGTTTTACCTGCACCTGTGTGTCAGTGGTTTGTTGGGCATGTGCGCTGATTGCCAATACGTTGCACAACAAAAGTGTTATGACTGAGCTAAGTGGCGCTTTCAAGGGAGCTTTCAAAGACCAGACTTTTGCCGACGACGTTTTCGAAAATGGTGTGTGCATAGTGTGCATAGGGTGCATATATTCCTCAATAAAAAGTGTGTGCCGTGATGTCTGTGGCAAACAAAAAAACCTGTGATTTCAAAGTGGATCGAACTTTATCGAAAACGCAAAGCGTGCAGTATCAGTTTGCGATGAAATGCTGTTTTGTTGGCGCGAAAGGAGGAAAGGATCAAATGAGTGATTGAAATCTGCGTATCGAAACAGGATGTGAAAACGCAAATGAAAATCAATATTGCAATCGCTCATAGCGAACGATGAAATAGGCGCGAATGATCCATTTTTCGATCAATAGGGGACGCCATGCGATTCTCTGCGCGAAAATAAGCGCACGATAAGTGCCCTTTATCAGCGGGGTCGGTGGTGTGATGGGATAGCATGCATGTGAAAATTATTAATAACTTTTTTAATTTTTATTTTATAATTTTTAGCTATCCATCAATTACCTCAGAACAAGCTATGAAAACAGTGAAACTTGCCGTAGTTCTCGTGTTAACAACGCTTTTTGTCACGCTGCATGCGCAGGAAAGCACCGTCGAAGACCATACTAACCGGGTCGAGATCTCCTCTTACAAAGGACCAGAGTTGCGTTCTTATTCGCAAATGCTCAAAGGATTAATCGCCTACAAGGAACAACATCAACTCGCGCCAAACTCGGAGCTCTATTTCATCTTAATTCCAAAATCCAAGAGCGCGGATGTACGGGGCCTTACGATGCGCCTCGCGAGCGACGATGCCTCGATTAATATTCCTATCGATGCTAGCGGGAAATTTCAATTGCCGTTGATTGAACTCAAAAAAGAAGACGAGTACGATCTAATGTTAAATAAGCCTAAGGGCCAGTTTTACATCAAGCCCTATGTGAAAAGCGCCAATCTCGCAGAAGATGCTAAACGTTTGGGTGATCTCCGGCTGGAATGTCAGGTGCGGTGGGCAATTGAAAAGCAGGACGTGTCGGTCGTGTTTAGTACTTACGTTAAGTTGTTGGCTTCAGGTAATCCCTGTACTTCTCGAACTGTGGCAGTACATTTTTTCGCGCCAGCTGGGATTGACGCGGTTACGCTCGAAACACCAAAGTCAACTCTGTCATTTAAGATGAATGCCGATAATCAATACGTATTGCCGGTGTGGGATACCGACTTAAACGACAATGCCCTCGTCAAGTATGCGCGGCGCGCAGTGGCGAACATCAAACAAGAGAACTAAAATTTACAATGCGCGCAGCTCACTTCTCTGATTGTAGGCGTTCAACAGTACGGTACTGAATTGCTGCCGGAAACACGAAGCTTATTTGGTAATTGGTTAATCATCGTCGGGAATTAAGTGCCAAATGCAATGAAGATTTTCAAACTGTCGCGCCATTGGCCGCGCGTCTTGGTTTGGCGTATTTGTACCTTATCGATGATCATACCGCGGACGCTAGTTCGGGCAATGAAGTGGATAGAAAAGCTGCAGGCGAGATCATGCAAAACCTTTGGAACAATTCGCGAATGTCCATAATTGAATTGTTCAATTGCTGCGAAAAATACTATCCCACAGCTTGCTGGTGACGCCGTAACGTCCGGGTTCCTGATGATCATGATGGAGACCATGCCAGTGCTGTCGACGTTTTAGCCATGCATTCTGTATGGCCGAATGATGAATGGCGTGATGGGTGACGGTGTAAATGAAGTAGCCCAACAGCATGCCTAAGGTGAGGGCACAAGCACGCCAGAGATGACTACTAAACAGTAATGCGGGGAAAAAAACCAGTGCTAAAATTAAGCTAGCACTAAGAAGAGTTGGCGTACGTATCAATGCAGCTGGTCTTCGATGATGTTCGTCGTGCCAACGTTGAAATGGCTGTACGCCATGCAATATGAAACGATGTATGAGGTATTCCACGGCGGTCCAGACGAATACGCCCGATACCACTAGGCCAGTCAATTCCAGCGCTTGAGCTCGAGGGCCTGCAATCAACAAGAACAAGGCTAACATCAAGATGGCGATGCCATAAATGAGAAAATCAGCGAAGTATGCCGCCTTACTGTGCTCTGGCATAAAGATTTTCATCACTCTCCCTAAACGTCGACTTCAAGAATTTTGTCTGTGAACTTGTTCTAGTATAAGTGTTCACCACAAGCCTATCTGTGCGCTTCCATACGCATTCGCGCACCAAAGAACGATTAGGAAGTTGATGCCCGCGCATTATCTTTACCCCGCATCATTGAATGCAAGCGGGGTTGACGACTTATAAATTTATTCAAATTGTTTCTTGAATTCCGCGAATTGCGCTGTCAATTCCGTCACGGTATTGCGCAATTGTGTCACTTCTTCCTCCAGGTGGGCTAATCTGTCCTTGTGCATGGATGATGGTGCGGACGTCACAGGCGTGTTCGCTTGGTGCTGTTCGATAGCAGCTTCATCGCAAGTCAGTAAATGTGCGTAGCGTGGTTCTTTAGTACCTGGTGCTAATGACAGTCGACTCACTAAGGATGGATATTTATTCATCAGGAAATCCAAGGACTTCTCAACGTCGGCCACATTGGTAAATTCGTGTAAGCGTCCGGCACGACTGCGAATTTCTCCTGCAGTTTGCCATCCCCTCAACATCAAAATCGTTAGTGCAGCTAATTTGTCCTGCTCTAGCATCCACTTTAAACGCATCCGATGTTCATACTTGGCAACCCTGGCACCAGCTTGGTGTGTGATGCCAACGAGCTTTCTGGCGGCGAGCCGGTCAAGTGCGTCGTTCACTTGTGATTCGCTCAGCGACATGACGGGGTCGCGACTAGTGAGCTGATTGCAGGCATTCACCAATGCATTGAGTGAGAGTGGGTAATTGTCGGGTGTGGTTGCCTCTTTTTCGGCAAGCGAGCCCAAGACACGAACTTCAACTTCATCGAGAAATTCATTATTTGTGGAGTTCAGTTCGCTGGTCATAATATTGCTTTCGTGAGTTCACTATCAGGATACATAAACTTATTAGAGATGAGGGCATTGCGCTCGGCTATTGAAATGAAGCGATTGGCCCGAGGATACTCAATAGTCGGTGCTTTGGTCAATTGTGGTTACACATTCGGAACAGTGTATGGCTTACCCGAATGTTTAGCTGTTTTCGATTTTATGCCTATTTACGAGGTTTCGGCGATGTAGAGTGTACTTACCGATTTTAATATTTAATAATGAATTACAATGCGCACCAAACTTCATGTCGGTTTGCGTTGAAAGCTAATTGAGGTTTTTTCGAAATCGTCGTTTTATAAGTTGCTTATCCATTTTAAATTATTGAAAATTAGATACATGAAAAAATTATTCTCAGTTGTCGCGGTCGCATTGCAGTTGACCGTTGTTGGTCTTGCCAGTTTGAGTGTCGCGCAAGTCGCACATGCACAGCAAGTGTACGTCGGAGCATCTGTAACGACTCCGGGAGAAGGAAATTGGACTTATGCGCCCGGGAAATCGATCGCGGATTATGATCATTCACTCTCGAAAAAATTCTATGGTGGCGTCGAACTCCAGCGCGATGTAAGCATAGAAGTAGGTTATCTTGACTGGGGATATCGTTTTCAAGTACCGGCGGCTGGTAGTCAGAAAACTGAAACCCTGCAGACTCAGGTGAATATGACAATGCTCTACACGGCGGCCAAATTCAATATGCCAGTCAGTGACCATTGGGCCCTCTTTGCAAAAGCTGGTGTTGCCAGAATTCAAGCTGATTTTGGCGGACAGCGGTCTGATGATCACCTGCGTGCACTGGTCGGCTTTGGTGTCGAGTATAGCGTCACAAAACAATTAGGTTTACTGATCGGATTTGATCGTGCCGGTTCTATCGGTGGAACACCTCAGCAAAAACTCGAAGCTGGTATCAAGTGGCGTTTTTAAAAGGGTAGTTGAAACCTAAAGTACAATCGCGTGCCACATATCACGCGATTGTGGTCCCATCAGCGTCAATTGAAACCAACAATCACATGAAGGATTGTGATTGTCGCGGTGACGTACTATTTTTAAGAGACATGGCGAAATGTCGAAGAAAACCTAATTTTTAGAGTTCGCTTTCTTTGACGATCTTTTTTGCATAATCGTCGTGTTGCTTAATTTCAGCAGCTTGCGTACTCTCGTTTGGTGTTTCAGAAATATGATCGACGCTTGTCACGATCTTCGGTCGTCCCACGTCCTGCGGCGAAGCTAGACGGGAATGCCAAAATTGGTGATCGAGTTTTACCAACACGCTAAAACTTCAGTTGGTTTTGGTCCCGAAAGAAGTTACACCAAATACGCGAGGTGAAATTAGATACTTTAAGGGCATGAGTATCAATGGAACCGTGTGCATGCAAAGTTCATCGGGCTAAAGACTTTGTCGTAGCCGCGACTCGCCAGATGATATTACCGACATCGTCCGCAACTAATAAGGCACCATCCTTCGCGACTGCGACCCCGACCGGTCTGCCTAGTGCGTTGCCCGTCGGACTAAGAAAGCCTGTGAGTACATCTTCGACTTCTCCCGTCGGCTGACCCGCTTTAAAAGGAATAAAAATCACTTTGTATCCGCTGTGGGGATTACGGTTCCAAGAGCCATGCTGACCGACAAAAGCTCCGCCATTGTAATGTGCTGGTAGCATAGTCCCGCTATAGAAAGTCAGGCCTAGCGAGGCGGTATGGGCTCCAACCGCGAAATCTGGGATTCTGGATTTTGCCACCAGATCCGGTCGGGGCGGCTGCACTCGTTGATCGACATGTTGTCCGAAATAGCTGTATGGCCAGCCATAAAAAGCGCCATCGATGACCGATGTCATATAGTCCGGTACCAGATCGCTACCAATTTCATCACGCTCGTTGACGGTTGTCCACAGGGCACCACTGTAAGGTTCCCAGGACAATCCAACGGGGTTTCGTAGACCAGTCGCGAATAGGCGCGAATGACCATTGGCGATATTGATTTCCCAGATCGCGGCGCGCTCGAACTCATTCTCCATACCGTTTTCAGCGACATTACTATTTGAGCCAACTGTCACATATAAGCGCTTACCATCGTGGCTCGCCAGAAGATTTTTGGTCCAGTGATGATTGATGGTACCCGCTGGAAGCTCAATCAATCGGATGCCAGAGGCGGCAATACTTGTATCGCCAGTTTGATAGGGGAAGCTCAATACTGCATCGGTATCGGCAACAAACAATTTGTTGCCGATCAGGGCCATACCGAATGGTGAATTCAACCCAGTTAGAAATGTAGAGCGAAATTCAGCACTGCCGTCGGGCTGTACATTGCGTAGCAGCGTGATGCGATTGGCGCTGGGTGTTGCGGCACCTGCGCTTTTCATCACCATTTTCATGATCCAACCCTTGATCCCTTTGCTGTCATCGGGCTTGGGAGGCGCATCGGTTTCTGCAACCAGCACATCACCATTTGGAAGTACGTAGAGCCAGCGCGGGTGTTGAAGCTTTGTCGCGTAGGCGCTGACGGTGAGACTCGCAGCAACGATAGGCATTTCACCCGCTTTCCAGCCTTTGGCAGGCGCAATATTGACAGTTGGGATGAAAGTTGCGAGAGGCGGGGGAAGTACCGGATTTGCGCCAAATCCAGCCTGTGCTGGAACAGTCGCGAATTCTGCGCACCCTGTCATTGTGAGGAATAGTAAGCAAACACCGAATGGTAAATAGTTGGTATCTCTCAATTGTTTACTCCCTGTTTGCGTGTGCTTTTTGGGCCTTCACTGATAGCCAGTGATCGACGATGGAAAACTGCGCTGGATTACGTACGAGATTGGCTACCGGATTGCAGGCATGGTCGGCAAGTTGTGCAAGAGGGTATTCCGGCTAGTCTCGACTTGCCTGCATGTTGTTCGCATTCAACTGTGTCGATATGATCAGGGAACGACGTCTGCACTTCTGTGCGATGACCGACATAGCAGGTGCACGTTTTGCCAATGGGTATAACAGCAAGCATGCGTTGCTGACACAAAAAATTTTTTAATCTTAGAAAGCAGCGGATCGTTAGCAGTGACGAAAGTGCGAGTGTTAAACGGAAAAATTTCCAACGCCCCAAGATTCACGAGTTTCAGGAGTAAAAGCAATGCGGGCACACGTGCTCACATTGCTCTCATTGCTTTCATCACATTTTGAACTTACGTAATTTCTATTTCTATACCTGAGCGCTTGTAGTGGCGACCTGCTTACTTAGCCAATTCGACCAGCACAGCGGTATACATCTGCAAGTTTAATAATAACTGTTTGGTCGTGATAAATTCGTGTTCTGAATGCCCTGAATACACCATGCCGGGCATGGAGGGTCCAAAGCTCACAGCATTTGGAAACATGCGTGAATTGGTACCCCCACCGACGGCGATAGGTTGCGCATTTTTGATACCAGTATAGTGTGAAAAAACTGACAGCAATGTAGGAACTTGCGGCGCATCTTTGCGTATCCAAGGATCACTCAATTCGACGGAAACATTGTGTAAAGGCACGTGTTTTGCCTGCCAAGCCGTGAGGGTTTCCTGGATTTCTTGCTGTAATTGCGCGCTTTCTTTTCCTTGTGGGCGGCGGATATTGATACCTAATTGAATACCCTCAGTTGTCTGTTTGATGACCGTCGGTGCCATACTCATAGAACCCATAAAACTGTCGTGATAGGCAGCTTTACCAAATTTTTCGCCATATAAACTCGTACCTAGTAATTCGTTGATCAGGTTCACCATGCTTCCCGCAGTGGTTTCCTGCCAGGTGCGAAAATAAAGGGCGTCGGCCAACATCGCAATCGCATTGACACCATCTTCTGGTTTTGACGAATGCGCGGAAACTCCACGTGCCTTAATCCGCAATTCGTGTTCGTGCCAACTAAACGAATACTGCATTTTGTCTTGCTTTGCCGCGCGTTGTTTGATTTGTTGCTCGATAGCGGGAGTGGCGTTGCGAATGCTGACGTACGCATCTTCGGGAATCTGGCTGCCAAAAAAACCACCACCGAAAGCGCTCAAGTGCACCTCATTAGTTGCGATTTTTGGGTCTTGCGTTGGTACCGTAAATTGCACGGTACCATAACCTTTTTCCGCAATTACGACAGGATATTCAGCATCCAAAGTAATATTCATTTGGGGCGGCGTATGTGTCTTTAAATAGGCTTCTAAAGGTGCCCAGTCTGACTCTTCCGCCATGTACACATACAGCTCTATGCGCTTACGTAAAGCCAGCTTTTTGTCTTTAATCGCCTTCATCGCATATAAACCACTGGCAATCGGTCCCTTATCATCTTCCGTGCCACGACCCAATAATCGTCCGGGCTCACTCTTGACATTGAGCTTAAATGGCGATTGCTTCCATTTACTAGGATCGACAGGCTGTACGTCACCGTGCGTAATTACGCCAACACGTTCATCGCTGTTGCCGTAGCCAATTACCACAACATAGCCATCATCTTTGAAATCAAAGCCTAAGCGTGCAGCTTCCGATTTCAAATACTTCTTGAAGCCCAGATGCGCAGGGTTCTTCTCAAAGGCGATGGCGGGATTGGCGACGGTGTTAAAGCTCACCATGCCGGCGAGTGTTTTCAGAATATCTTTATCATATTTTTTCACCGCATAGCTGGCTGTCTGTTGCGCGACAATGCTGGGTTGATTGTTGGCGTCGCTGGCGGTCGCACTGAGCGTTCCGGCAAACACAGCAGCAATTAAACTCAGACGCATGACATTAAATTGAGGCAGGTGAACCGCGGCAACTGGGATTTTTCGAGCAGGGCGAGAAAGTAACTCTAACATGGTGACTCTTTGTGATGGAAGGTAAGGAGAAACAATAGTGTAGCCCAATCGGGGCGATGGTTGACCCCAAGTTTAGGCGCGTTTTCGAGTCTATCGTGAACTAAATGTGATGTATGTGAGCCGAGCATAGAAACACGGTCTGAGCCATTTCACAAATTTCCTCTACGTCACGTATTCAAGCAAACACACCAGCGCGGTTATTTGTCCTATTTAAGTTTAGTGACGATGGGAATAAGCAGATATGGATTTAGATTGGTAAATTTAATTGTATTAAATTTCAAATGTAAAATTTACATGTGAAGCTTGAGTGAAATTCCTTTTGGATGGAATTTGACGCCTTATTTTTGGAATAATGATCATTTATGGGGTGGCATAGAACTTGCGAAAAGTGTTATCGGCAAACCTGCCAATCACACTGCTCAATTCAATTGAGGTGGTGTTCTACTTTTACTCAAAAGGAAAAATCATGTCAGCTTTAACAGTCAACTTCGCGGTCTACGGTGCTTTAGCAGGTGGTAATGAAAATTCGACACAGGCAATCGATGTAAAAGCGGCCTTACAAAGCGCGATCAATGCTACACAAGGAATTGTTAACATTAACAACTCAACGATGGGGCAAGATCCATCGAAAGGGAATACCAAACATTTTGCCGCATCCGTCTCGCTCGACGGCGTTGCACAATCATACGCCTGTCAAGAAGGTCAAAATATCGATTTTTACCACTGGATTGCACCAACGACGCAAAGCTAATCTAGGCCTTGTTATGTTGAGTAGTACGGGTGTCGTCGCGCTGTTGCGGTAGATAATTGCAGCGCGAGCGTTATCAAGCTAAGTGAATTTAAAAGCAGTGAACAGTGTGAATTGGGAAGAGCACAATGAAGTCCATGATTTCATTGTGATCTTCATTTTCTTAAGCTTGACGTAACTCGATCAAGAAATTCGCCATTTCAGTGGGGGGGACCCACAAACCTGCAGCAGCTTGTTCTGGATGATTGTGCCAACCGCCCGTAATCATTTTGCCTTGTGTGGTGTGACCGCGTGCAACGAAGGCGAAATATGCCGTTGGTATAGCTGGGTAAATTCAGCTCGCTTCATACTGAAAGGTGTTAGCACCCAACTTTGCATCAACTGATCAAACGGCATCGCAAAGCGATCTTGCAAGGTGATTTCGAGCACCGTGTAGCCACCGCCCGAAGCTACCGCCTTGCGTTAAGTTTCCCCACGCGGCACTCTAGGCCAGCTTACCCTGATGAATTACCGCAACCGACAAGGCTAATGCTTTACTTTTGGTGAGGCGAGTTTCAAGCGGAACTGGTTGCGTTTCATCGCATCATCGCATCATATCCAAGACCTAGCACCCATGTACTGGCGCTAAAGGTCGCAAAACCCAAGGCATACGCGGCGCCTGCTTTTAATAAGCTTGCCAGCTTTCTTGGATCAAAAAATTGACCGATTGACCAAGACAGATAAATGAGTGTGATCAGACTAAATACAGGCATGAGCTTCAATCCCGTGACGCCATTTAAGACTGCTGCGAGAGCGAGAAAAAGCATACCGATCCCCATCACAAAAGAAAGCAAAATGGAGATTTCAAAGAAATTCACATCGTGCTTTCTAAAAAAAATTCTCAGCCAACAAGCGATGAAAAATCCCATAATAATATTGGCGTAGCCATAGTGACTGTGCACCCAGTTTGAAATTGCATCAAAGGTGGGTGAGGTGCTATCACTGATTTTGAAATAACCTTTTTCTATATGAAAGAAGTGTTCTGCCAGTGTATAAATTAAGGAAGTGACGATAATAAATATGATTGGTTTGACCAACCGGCTACGATTTTCAGAAATGTATTCCCTGACGCATTTTCCGGGACGAAGCAACAATTCTCTAATCGTGAAAAAGAGCCCTTTCTCAAAATGCAAAACATGTTCGATCTCATGCAAAATAAAATGACCGTCAATTCTTTTGAGCTGACTAGCATTGCCGCATTGAGCGCAATAGTTGCCATGAATTTTACTCGTGCAGTTTTTACAGTTCATATTCAGTTGCTTGTGAAAAAAATGAGCGGACTTCGCCGCTATGGGCCAAGGATCTTCGGGCGCGAAATTGAGATGCAATGCGAGCCACATAGTGAAGTGTGATGTATTTTTTATTGAGCGTCAAAAATAGTTTCGACTAGTCCAGTTCATCTACAGCGCTCAAAGAATGCGATTGAGCCTTAGTGCAATGAGATTGTTGATGAGATTGTCAATGAGATTGTCGATGAGGATGTCAATTCAGGCGCCAATCGCGATAAGATATTTCCGTGGTAACAGCTTGAGTTGTTCACATTTTTTGTCATATGCGCCTAAATGATCATGTCGTGCCAGTTTGCATCGTCAGCTTCAATTTAGTGAGCACGAAGTCTCACGTGTGACTTTGAGTAAATTACATGTCCGATTTCAACCATGTTTGGGAAGTGACTAGGCTTAAGATACAAGTTCCCTCAAAAAAAATTTACTCGACTATGTCAATCAATTCTTTTTACCAAATTATTCCTATCCGAATGGACTTCCTTCAACGTGTGCGCGAACACAAGATTGATGATTTAAATCAAACGGTAGTGCGCCTGATTGCACATGGCGGTGAACCTTGTCGCGACGTACTCCGACGTGCGAACCCGGGTGAAGAATTGATACTCGCTAGCTACTGTCCTTTTGAATTAGCGGGTCCGTACAGAGAATACGGACCGGTTTTTGTTCTCGCTAATACTGATTTAATAAATGGACCCGTGACAAGTTTTCCCGCGTCGCAGGAAAATCCTTATTTTGCTCAACAGTTTGTACTGCGAGCGTACTCACAAGAAGAACGTATTGTCGACGCTTGTCTTTCTTCACATGAGCAATTCGAGTCGGATTTAACGTGTTTCTTTGCGCGCGATGAAATTACTTTTGTCTTAGCACGCTTCGCTGCTTACGGTTGTTATGGCTGTCGTATCGAACGTGCCGTCAATTTTTCTACCTAACACACGCAAGTTCGGGTCGCGACCGATATCCTCACGACTGTCATAAACGACAAAACAGATTTTGAATATCAGTCGCGGCCTCAGGGTTCCTTATTATGATTGATGGAATAGCTGACAAGCGTCTATTCGCGATGCGTCGGTTTCTAACTTCGTTTTAATTTATCCCTTTCCTTAACAGAGCGCATCAATACTTTCCATTTCGATCTGACTGCAATTTTATCTAGTGGCGATTGTTGGTTGCGGCGGGTTTCGCGTAATAGTTTCTGGTAGTTCTTGAGCCTGTCTTCATCTATGGCGGCGCGGACGGCGCAACCTGGTTCGCTTTGATGGCTACAGTCACGGAATTGGCAAAGACCCGTTAAGGCATCAATATCAGCAAAGCTCGCGCTCAGTGCTCCTTCATCCAGATTGAGTTGCAAGCTACGTAAGCCTGGCGTGTCAATAATGCAGGCACCACTTGGGCATTGGTGCAGTGTACGCGCGGTGGTGGTGTGATGACCCCGATTGTCGCCAGCGCGCACGGAGCCTGTCGCTTGCCGACTGCTTGCCAGAGTATTAGTCAGTGTGGATTTTCCAGCGCCCGACGAGCCCAGTAAAATCAGGGTTTGCCCTGCGGACATCCATGGCGACAGCAGTTCCGCAGTGCTAGTGCTTAGTCCGTTAATGGCAAATACGGGAACGCTGGCAGAAAGACGTTGTACTACCTCTGCTTCGCGCGCTGCGGCATGCGCATGCATATCGGCCTTGGTCAATAGCACAACCGGAGTCACGCCTGCGGCCTGTACTAGCGCCAGATATCGTTCTAGCCTTCGCAGGTTAAAGTCATTGTCCAGTCCCATCACGAGCAAGGCTGTGTCGATATTGCTGGCTAGCGCTTGCAATCGTCCTTCATTATCGCGTCGCGCTAAGTGAGTTAGGGCAGGCATGCGGGCGATGAGTTGGTAGTTCGTATCTGCAGTGCCACTGAGTAAACCCCAGTCACCCACAGCGAGGCTTAGTTCATCGGCTGCCAGATCATGCAAGAGACGTGGCAGGGCGCGTGCTTGCAAACTGATATGGCCATTGTGTAGCACTAGACTTTCGCGGTGTATTTCGGAAATGCGTGCTGCTTGCAACGTGGTGTCTTCAGTAAAGTTGGCTGCCAGCGCATGTAGTTGGTTGGCGATAGCAGGGCTTAGGCCGATCAGGCGTAGTGAAGCGAAATCAAAATTGATCATGAGATGTGTTTATCCAAATTCAAGCTGCGCAAGTTTTGTAGAAGCGCAAAGTAATCCTGCAGACGTGGCAATACCACGACGTGTAGGAACGAATAAAAGAAAATGGAAGTCGGCGCGAGATCAGACGCGCATCAACACACTAGCGATAATATTTTAAAAACTCAAATAGAGCTAGAAGATGACGTGGGTGGCGTTGGAGATAGATCAAGCAGCCGACAGGAGGGCTATATCTTTAGTTTTCATGCTTATTCTCCTTTGGACATTGATAGAGTTGAGAGTTTGGCAGTAGCGCCGCACAGCGTCAAGTAGCGGGCAGATTCTTGCAACATGTCTGTGTAAAAATTTCTGTGAGTATTGGCATCAAATGAGTCAACAAGTTGCATTTAAAATGAGCCATTCTATTGCATGGAAAAGCGCCATGCAGTTGCAAGCTGCCTCCACGTTTGGACTAGCGCTTTTAAAAACCTAGGAATGCATCACGGTGAGGGGAGATGCAGTTTGTCTATCAGGCAAAAACGGCAAAACAAAGGGTAGCCAACGAGCTTATTTGTAGAGACTATCCAAAGGACTGCGAGTATTGCCATGAATGCTGCCTACATGTGTGTAAATCATCGTGGTGCTCAGGTCAGCGTGTCCCAACAGTTCTTGAATCGTACGAATATCGCAGCCAGATTGCAGCAGATGGGTGGCAAACGAGTGGCGTAAGGTATGTGGCGTAGCGGCTAAGTTGATGCCGGCCCGTACTTTTGCAGTCGTAAAAGCACGTTGAAAACTGCGATCAGTCAAATGCTCGCGAACGTTCCTGCCGGATGCCGCATCTATCGTATAGCGTGCCTGTGGAAAGACCCAATACCAAGGCCAAGTTTGCCCCGCCGTCGGATAGAGACGAGCGATGTTCGCGGGCAAAGCGACCTCGGCTACATTACCGGCACGATCTTTGGCCCAAATGCTATTGGCAAACGCCAGCTGCGCATTGAGCAAATCCAACAGCGCAACTGGCAGCATTAAACTGCGATCCTTCTTCCCTTTGCCCTCTCTCACGGTAATAGTCTGATTCGGAAAATCCAGATCTTTGACGCGCAAGTTAAGCGCTTCATTGAGTCTCATCCCTGTACCGTATAACAGCGTCGCCAACAACAAATGCACGTCAGACAAATGAGAAAACAATGTGCTTATATCTTCCTTAGACAGCACGATCGGCAAGCGATGACTCGCACGAGGCGTACCAATCGCATTGAGCCAAGGCAGATCAATGCGAAGAACATGTTTGTATAAAAATAGCAGTGCAGCGAGTGCTTGTTTATGCGTCGATGCCGACACTCCTTTCTCATTGGCGAGATAACTCAAAAACGCTGTCACCTCTACCGATCCCATGTCTTTTGGATGCCTAAGTTGATGAAAGCGAATATACGAACGACACCAATACACATACACTTGTTCAGTGCTGGCACTATAGTGCTTATATCGAATTGCTTCCTTGACTCGATCCAGAAGCTTGGTAGAATGCAAAGGGATTGTAGTGACGGTTTTCATAGAAAATTTAATACTGATTAAATATACAGTATATCTATGAAAAACCTTACTACAAAAGGGTTTTAAGAATATTTTTTAAACTTTTTATGCGAACTGTGTCGGTTTTATTCGACGAACGGTCGCGGAAAACACGTTAGTCCTTAAAATCATGCAACGACTTTCCATATTTCTCGTGCTAATCCTAGCGCTACTCGCTAAAGAGGCGATTGCTTGCAAGCTCGCACCAAAAGGTTATGACTTGAAAGTTTTTCTTGCGAGTCGAGAGCCCGGACAGGTTGTCTTCCTAGGAAAAGTTATTTCAATTGATCCAATACCGTCCTCTAGTTCATCAATTTCAACTCAGAAAATTAGCTTTCAAGTGAGCAGATGGTGGCGTGGACAAGCGCGTGATGTTGTTATTGCGATAGGTGTGCAGGGTTCGGCAAAGGGCACAAGTTGTGAAGGTGTTTTCGATTTCAGCGCTAAAATAGGACAAGAATTTCTCGTTGTTGGTTACGAGGAGAATGGTGAAATTCGACCATCGAAGCAGCTCAGCAAAGAACTCGAAGGCGACAAGCTAACCAAAGATATTTTGGCGCTATTAGGGGAAGAAAAGTGAATCGTCGACCGTTGTCTTATGGACTAACTGGACAATCGATAGGGAATCGCAAATGAAAATTTCAGTTCTATTTTTATCCACGAAGGCGATCCCTTCATCTCAGCGTTAAGTCTCTTTTCTTGGGGTGGTTTTGGCTAATCTGGGCTGGGTGCTTCCTGCTGGTTTGGAGATGGTCATTTGCGGCAGCTAGTGGTTGCGCAAGCGCAGTGATTACTGAGGAGGCGCGGAGTTTCAGAAGTGAATCTGGGGCTGACACACGAATCGCACCAACCGTGTTTTTTGGCGCAGAAGTGAAGTAGAATTCGAGCGGTTCAATACGTCCGCATCTTGGACGTTTAGTTTTTTCGTAGCACTCGTAGGTGATAGCTTCGGCACAGCCAACCCGACTTAACAGGGCGGTCGTCGGGGAATCGCCGATGACCGCTTCACTTTGATTTATATTTTCCGTGGCGGCGACCCCGTCACCTCTGACGTTAAGCGTCCAATAACCCTGCCACAATCAAGCTATGCGTTCATTAGAAATACTCGTCACTCAATGGACTAAAGAAAATGTTGCACCCTTGCCGCCTGTTAGCGCTAGTGTCGTAAGTGAGACATTTGCGCGTCTTAATGCAGTAGCCACATCGGATATCCTTTATCTGTATTCGTTGATGGGCGGTATGGAGAACATGACGGGTGACCTTTGGCGGCACTGGTCGATGGATGAAATCTTGGCTGAAAATATTGAGCCCTCCGAATTCGGAGTGCTCTTCGCTGACTACCTTATCTCGTCATGGTGCTATCGTGCCAAAGCGAAACTTGACAATACAAGTGCGGTATATGTCGATCACTTCGACGAAAAAGCCCCTATATTGGTAGCGGATAGCCTTGAGGAGTTCTTCGATCATTACCTAAAGAGTTCGGGAGAAGCACTACACAATCACTACAGGCCAAATAATGACGCTTAACAGGATGGTCGATCGGACTGGCCGCGATGCGGCTCAGTATTTTATTTATCCGTGTGCGGCCATCCGCTCACCGTTGCGTTAGCTTACATGACCAACTATCGACTTTCTGCTGGGACCGACGTTGCTGAAATGGCTTTGTTCGACACTGAGGCGATTCCTCAATCTCGTCCACTAAACGAAAAAGGGCTTGATGACCTTGAAACGAGTAAGCATCTTATTCGTCTTCCGACAGGTGCGGATGGTGGTTACCTTTTGCACTTGTACGTCGATGAGTCACCTCCAGAAAAGGTCATGGAGTACTGTCTAACGGAAGATAAGTTGACAGGCAAGTTCAGCTCTTTGAATGGCCGCGTTGCGTTTGGCGGAGTTGAATCGACCTTCCGAGAGTTCACACCAAATCCTCTCATTCGCGACGATGTAGTCATCCCTGAAGGTAATTATGCTTTCACAGCGTATCGAACCGACATCCCCGACGAAGTCGTCAATCAAGCTATTCAAGTGGCTAGCACGTCCAGAGAACGTTGGCTGGATAGAGCGCCATTAATGGTCACATTGATTACTCTCGGGATCGCCATTGTATTCGCGGCGTTTAAGAACTTCCTTGCCGGAGGGTTGGTTTTGGTCTTAGGCCACGTTTCCTTCAAATTGGTTAAGCGTCTCCCAGACCAAGGCGCGCTAGCGGCACGTCGTGATAAAGCGCAAGAGGATTTTCCAAGCATCGTCATCGAGTTGCGAGCTAACATAGCGGTGGATCGGGATCGCGAATGAAGCTTCATTTTTATATATTTGCGGTGGTCGCGTTCCGATCACCTAGACGTTAATCATCATGAAAATTACAGTTTTCTTAGCCAGCTTGGCGCTGTCATATTCAACAGATGTATATGCACAATCAAAACTCGAGTATCTTGAATGCCAAAGTGATAGATTGAATTTGACTCAGCCAACAAACGCGGAGCAGAAAGCAAAGCGCGATAATTTAAAGCGTTCGCCAAACTTATTTGTGGATGAATTTCTCTGGCAAGAGCGGCAAAAGGAACTTAAAGCGAGTGATTGGCCTGTCACTGTAAACAAAAAACCGTATGAGGTAACTTGGGAAGAGGCGAAAAAATTAATTCTTCGTGGTGTGGTTACACATATCATGCAAAATCACGATCGATCTGTATATTTGATTACGAATCGCGGTTCGCACTTTGTGACGAAACAACCGACAATTGATAACATCTATCTAGTTGTAAGCTCAGTCGATCCTTGTCACCTCTATATTCATGTGTTAACGGAGTAACAAGGAACGAAATGATTAACTCAACAATCGACAAGGGCGCAAATTTGCGCCTGTCATTTCAGCGTTAGCGCCCATATCCTCACAAACCTTCGCCGTTCCGGAGTCACTCAGAAGTCTGGTTCTGATGCAAAAGGGGCAGGTCTTGCGTACGGCGAGAGATGTGGCTCGTACAGAGCTTTCTTCAGCTGGTGTCCGCGAGGGTTGCGAACTGCACAGCTTCTTCTCCAAGCTTCAAATCGGGTTCTTTAAGTGCCATTCTTCGGACGAAGAGCTTTGCGATATTTGCGAGCCAACGCCTGAGATTGCAACTGGCTATTGAATAATAAATTATTCGGTTTTAAATATTAGTAATATGAGTGCAGTGCGTCTAACTCTTCGCAGTTGAGAATGGCGATAATCAATCACAACATTCTGCGGATGTTCGATACCGAGTTCTTGTGTTCCATAGACCAGCATATTGCAGCTTTGGTTCACCAGCATGCGTCACAAAGCCGACTAGATGTCACGCTTTTTTCAGTGAAGCTTCAAACGTCGGACGGAAGTAGCATCCCTTTGTCGATAGTCGTCATGTTGGCCAGACATGATCCAAAAAGAGATGAAACTCACGTGAGCTCGTGATCCGAAACAGCGCCTGATTGTAAGGATATAGACGCCGAATCATGCCGTATTTTTCGACCATTCCTGGATTTAAGCACACGATTGCTACGCCGAAGTGATCCTTCTCCAAAGGCAGAAATTCGTATTTTTCAAAAAAGCTGCGAGGTCGGCCGCAAAGTAGTTCCGTCGGTATCGTCAGTCCTGTGCGATATGCTTCGTAAGGCACGCAATAATGACGCGCTAGCGCACGTCCGAGGGCAGCGAGACTAAGTTTAAATTCCTCGATCAAGACAGTTTCGATGTCAATCTGATGTCGGCGCGCCCACGCGATGGCCATATCAAGTTCCGCACTGGATACCGCACCATCGGCAATCAGCGCATCGTATTTTGAGCGCAACGGCGGTGCCCTTAGTCGTTGAGCGAACGCGATCGCGAGTGCCTCGCATAAGTCACACAATCCTTCTTCGGCTAGTGCCGAAAACTCACCACCTTCGCGGTCATTGATGAGTTGGATGACGCCTAATAGCGCGCCATGTTCGTTATCGAGTATCGGTTGCACCATCATTTGGCGCGATGTGTAACCAGTAATTTCATCAATCTTGCGACAAAAAACCAGGCCGCGTTGAAGCTGATTTAACTCCTCCGCGTCATAGACATTATTGATGCGCACCCCTAGCTTGTTGAGCGCGACGTTTCCCGCGATACTTTGAGAACCGATAGGCAAGCTCAAATCCTTGCTTGAATGTATTCCTGTCTTTATCTTAGAAAAGATAGTCTTCCCATCGGCGCTCACTGCATACAATGTTAGACGGCTACAGGCGAATAGGGCACAAATATCAGGGGCTAATTCCAGCATGATGTCTTCGATGAGCTGCGTGGCGTGAATACGGTTGCTCAGGTTTTGTAACTGTTTGGCAAAACCGCGACGGTTGTTCGCTCCATCGTCTTGCGAGTGAGAAATCGACTCTTGTCGCACTTTGCTAAGTTCATGTTGCAACAACTTACGACGTTGCCGTAAGGCGATCGCCATAATCGTGCACAAACTCGTCAAGCCCTCGTGCGCAAAACTGGCAAATGCCTTGTGTGTGACATGATTGACTAATTGAACGACGCCGAGCAAAACGCCATCGACCTGCAGGATAGGCGCAGCCATCATTTGCGTGCTGCAATAGCCAGTGAGTTGATCTACTTTGTCACAAAAACGTAAATCGGGGTCAATTAGCCCGAGTTCAATTTGATCGTGTACGTCGGCTATATTGATCGTGCTTTTTGATTGCGCCACAAAGCCAGCGATGCTGTGTTTGTTGATGGGCAAAGTTAAGCTTTTGCTTGAATTAATGCCAGTTGTAATGATGGAGCGTATGGTCTTGGCATCGTCGCCCAACACATACAGCGATAGGCGATCGCACAGAAATAAGTCGCAGATGTCGCGCGACAATTCAGGCAAGATCTCGTCGAACCGATTGGCTCCGTGTATTTTATTGCTGATTGCCTGCAGTCCATCTGCGAAGCGAATACGTGCTTCCAGTTCATCAATCTGGAAATCCAAAAAATTATTCATTGTCTGGCCTTGTTCATGTCGTTAGCGTCGGGGCTGCTATCCAGTTATTGGGCTCTCTACATTGTGGCGCAAAAGCAGGATCGTGCGATCCAAATGTGTGACCAATTCTAGCGTAATTCTGGAATAAGTCATTATTACTGTGCAGTTCGCGGAGTTGTGCTACCTCACGAATAAGGAGGTCCGACCGATTCAACATGGTTGGCGAAACAAGCTAACCCGCAATAGCGTGATTGCCAAGCGAATCACCTATCGGCCGTACTTTATGGCAGACTATACGCTTTGCATAGTTCAAAGAGACAATAAGACATCATGAGCACCAACGATACTCCCGACAATCGCGATACCAAAGACTGTCCAGTTTGTGGCGAAACTATTAAAGCAGTTGCGATCAAATGCCGTTTCTGCAATACCGATCTACAGGCGCACATGATACATGCGGAGCATGAGGCAGAAAAAATTCTGTTTGCCGGTCATCCCGCTACCATTTTTAGCGCGTGGCAATGGATCATCGTCGTACTGACACTGGGTATCGGCTTTTTATACTATTGGTTCAAGGCGCGTGATCTTCATTATGAAATAACGACACAAAGGGTAAAGCTAGAGCGTGGCATTTTTTCCAAAGTAAAAGATAACGTCGAACTCTTTACGATAGAACATTTTGACTTGAAGTCGCCGTTTGGCATGCGCCTGATGGGCTACTGCATATTACAACTCAGATCATCCGACACCAGCTATTCGCAACTGCATCTGTACGGCATTAAAAATTTAGAAGAACTTGCAGATACGCTACGCGAATGCTCTATGCGTGAACGACAACGGCGTCGAGTCACTGCGATTATTCAACCCTAAAAGTAGCCGGCAAATTGGTGGGAAGGTGAGTCTTTGAGAATGGTCAAGCGCCATGTCTATATCGTTTACCTTGTTCGTTTCTTCGAATAAGTTGCAGCGCACGCTCGATTCGGGGTCTGTTATATCGCTGTAGTAAAACGGGATAAAGATTGAAAAGAACATTGAAGATGATTAACCACATCGCATCGCGCAGACCGCGATTCACCGCCACCACCACGCTCACGACCAGAACGATCAAAAAAATGATCAGATGACCGAGTTCAGATTTTTTCGTTCTGAGAAGATTGTGCTCTAAAGCTTTTACGTTTTTCTCGATCGGATTCGATTTTTTATTCAGCTTTTCCCATCCTATGATGACCAACATTTTTCTGAATAAATTAATCCCTAAATAGCCATACAATTTTCCTTCCCTTTCCCATGCCTTTGCTGTGTAGTAGGGTGAGGTGAGCTCCTTGGTCTGAGTCTCAGTGAAGATAGACACCCAAAACATCAGTAGAAAATTGAGTGCCCAAGCAAAAGAAAGACTCTGCATACGCATCGAATACGCAAGAAATATCGTTGATCCTAGGGCAGCAATCACGATCAATAGTGGTAGAAAGATCTTTTTCATAGCGCATTCTGTTTCGTAAGATGAGGTGCTGCATTTTGACCTAGGTTGAATAGGAAATGCAAACAGCTCAAGATGCACAAAAAGTGTTTGACTGGTATATGAGGCGTTTCTATAAACATGTTGCGTCAAAACTTGAGGCTGTTCGTGCTTGTAGCTGATCAAGAATTATCGTCTTATTCTGCCAAAGCTTCCTGCGCACGAGTTTTAGCATTGCCTTGAGCATCTTCATGGCTTTGTTCCGACCAACCAAGACGCCTCACGGTGATTTGTTCATTCTTCGTCGGGTTTTGATTGAGGTTTCTGCCCAGAAGCTGGGGATTAGCATGGAAACATCCTCTTAGTTTGCGTGCTAAAAATTGTGAAGTTTTAATTCTAAATGGAGAGCCATCGTCGTGCGTCCTTTCAATTCTAGGCTCATTCTAGGCTCGATGGCGCGAAGCGAGCTATATCCAATTCATCTCTATGCGTTTTCTCAAGAATTATGTCGCTGTCGCGACATCAGAACTATCTTGGTTCGTGCACCATGAAATTCCCTTAATGCCACGCGCCGATGAAATTTTGATAGCGATGATGTAGGATAGGCACTATTACAAATAGAATGCCAAAAAACATGTCTTTCCGTTCGACCGCCACCTTGCTCGCTTTGATAATCAGTTTCTGGCAACCCGAAGGTAGGGCGCAATCTATAGCACCTTTGCCCGCGTTGAAAGACAGTGCTAAATTTCTTGTAGGGGTCGCATTGAATGTGGGGAATGAAGTAGATGATTTGGTCGACATCAAGGAAAGCGCCGCACTGATTTCTACACAGTTCAACAGTATCGTTGCAGAAAACGGCATGAAAATGCGTTTCTTGCATCCCGCTGTTGACACTTATGATTTTGTGGCCGCTGATGCCCTCGTTGAGTATGCACGCGGACACGGGATGATTATGCATGGACATACTTTGATTTGGCATCATGATTCTCAGTTGCCGGACTGGATGAAATCTTATCAAGGTGACTGGCAAGCGATGTTGCGTGATCATGTACAGCAAATTTGCAGGCATTTTGCTGGCAAAGTTAAGAGCTGGGACGTCGTCAATGAAGCGATCGATAACAGACACACAGATCAATACCGCGCTACATTATTTCTCGATAAACTCGGGCCTGCTTATATAGAACAAGCCTTTATCGCCGCCCATGAAGCAGACCCAGCGGCAGTCCTGTATTACAACGACTTTGGGATGGAGTCAAAGGCCGAAAAATTGCAGTTCATGCTAACTATAATAGATGATTTCCAGCGCCGTCGTATTCCTCTGCATGGCATAGGTTTTCAGATGCATGTCAGAGTCGATAGCCCAAACATCGCGCAGATTAAAAGTGCGTTGCAGGCAGTGGTTGCACGGGGTTTGCAGGTACGCATTTCAGAGTTAGATGTCAGTCTAAATCAAACACGAAAGGTGGCAAATTTAGATCCCGCTCTGACGCAACTGCAAAAAAACAGATACCGAGAAATTGTCAGCGCCTATCTGCAAAGTGTGCCACCCGCCCAACGCGGAGGCATCACTTTCTGGGGTTTGTTGGACAAGGATTCATGGCTCGTCGAAAGCAAACCTTACCCCGATTGGCCTTTGCTGTTTGACGATCAAGGGCAGGCAAAGCCCGCTTTTTGGGGCGTGTTGGAGGGTTTGAAGGAGTTGCAATAGTTGGAAAGTGTTGGCAACTGTTGGCAACTGTTGGCAACTGTTTCTGGCACCGGACGCTGTAGAAAAATTGGTAGGTAAAAGTCTTGTTACCGCGCATCGGTAATTTCACGTCTCAGTCATACTGGGCGGCGATTCTACGATTGATTTGACACTGCAGCGCGATTAGATTTTCCATTAAGTGAATACCATTCCAGTAGTTCGTCACTCGGCATCGCACGTGCATACAGCCAACCTTGAGCGAATTCGACGCCTTGGTCTTTCAGAAAAGTCGCTTGCTCCTGCGTTTCCACGCCTTCAGCCACGACTTGCAGTTCCAGCTCACGCGCCAAATGGATCATTGCTCTGAGGAGTTTCTGTCCCCTGGATACATTTGCAATATCTTGCACAAAAACCCTATCCAGCTTTAACACTGTCAAGGGTAGATCTTTTAACCGGGATAATGATGAATATCCAGTTCCAAAGTCATCTAGGTGGATGCCAAATTTTAAGTGACGAATCTCGGTGATTAGCTCCAAAAAGTGCGGCTCGTTACTCATGAAGCAGCTCTCTGTTAATTCAAAATCCAGCAATCCGCCTGCCGTAGTTTGGGCATCCCGTAACTTTGAAAGTAATTCGGGATCACGCAATTGTTGCACACTAATATTGATCGCAACGCGCATGGGGCAAGCTTGTGCGTTCCACGTTGCAGCGTGATTCGCCGCAGTCGAGATGATCCAATTTCCAAGTGCAATAATTAGTCCGTTGGATTCACAACGGGGAATAAATTGATCGGGTCTAACATTGCCAGCTTCAGGATGCGTCCAGCGAATTAAGGCTTCTACTGCATTACAGCTGCCGTCTCTTAAATCGATTTTGGGTTGGTAGTGTAAGGCAAACTCATTTCTTTCTATGGCCAAGCGAAGGTTATGATCGAGCCAATGAAGGTGCTGACTCTTTTTGACAAGTTCTTCGTTAAATCGGCAATACACAGGCTCATCCAATTGCTCTGCTTCGGTAAGCGCTGTGTAAGCATTGCGGATGACATCACTCAAAGAAACACCGTCGGCGGGATAGGCAGAGGATCCAATAGAAACTTGAACCACGATGGCAGCATCTTCTAGTTGAAATGGTATCTTCAGTCGTTCCATGATGCGGCTGGCAAAACTCGCGATGGATGCATCGCTAATATCACCGGTTGCCAAGATAGAAAAACGCATTCCCAAGGACCTTCCGAGCCGATATCCTGGGGGCATAATTTCTTTAAGTGCCAATACAAATTCGTTTACAACCGCATTGCTTTGACGCATACCAAAATTACTATAGAGCTGAGAATAATTCCGAAGAAATATTCCAATGATCACATAGGGTGTTCCTGCCTCAGTCAACTCCTTGGCCCATTCTAATTGCGCCTGTCGGGTTGGTAAGCCTGTATCTGCATCGATGTAAAGCATCTTGCGGATGACTTCTTTGGACTCATTGAGCGCATCAACTGTTGAAATTATTTTTTCCCTGGACTGTGCAAAGCCAACAGCAAAAATCATCATGCCGACAGCAGTAAAAGGCACGGATAACAATTGGTCTAGTTGTTCAGCGCTGATATGACTACCAGGCAAGCGCAGCGGTAGGTAAAGAAGTGGATAGGTGAAAAATGCGATTCCGATCAGGTTGTAACCGCCCGAAGGATCTGCCTTGTGCCTATTCAGTCCCCGAATGCCACAAGCTGTGGTAAGTAGCACGATAACGGCATCAACACTGATGCTGAGGTCACGGCTAACAAGTGCGGCGATCGCAGCGGAAAATAGTGTGAAAACCAGAAATTTTCTTTCAGGTTTCCAACTTTGTCCTGGGTTCTTGGTCGTGTGCGCAAAACCAATGAGTAGAAGTGCTACGCCTATCAGGCAAGGCACCGCGGTAATCAAATCGCTGGAGTCGCCTTTAATCTCAAGTTCTCCCCAAAATACAGAACCTGTCCATGCAAACGCTCCGAGAGCCATGGCAGCGGCAAGAATGCTATACCCGCGTATATTCCACCTGCGATTCTCGCGCCAATAGATCAAGGCTAGCGCAGCACATAAAGCGCTACACGACACAGCTACACCATCAAAAAATGTTAGGGCGTGATTGTGCATAGATAGGATTTTAGTTCGCACTTTTTTCAATTTGCACTGCGGAAGGTGCCATCAGACATCATTCACAAGCCCTTGCGATTGAATGAATGTGGTCTAGCGAATAGATTCTAGTCTCGTGAAATATGCCGAGTCAATTTAAATCAATAGGTGCGAGGCTATTTGTGTCGGCTCTGACTAGCCCAACTGAGGCGCTAGCCCCTAGTTTTAGACTTAAGCTTAGGGAGTTTAAGTTCTAAAGGGAAAAATTTGGCGCAGCTAAAAAAATTCAACAGACATTTCAATTTACGACTTTTTCCTTGAAACGACTGACGATTGATGTTCTTTAACGAGGAAAGATTTTGAGTACCATCGCTCAAATAAGGTAATTGCATGCCTAGACTTGCGCCTCCAATTACTCGTTCACCTTTTGGCATAAACTAGCTGCAGCTTATGCCCTTAGTTCGTCATCCTTTCGTAGCGTCACCTTTCTGTGAATTGCTCTCAGCTATAGTCGCGCACCGCTTATCCAATAATAAATATGAAAAGCGCAGCGCCACTTAGTAAGACGTAGCGTGTGAAGAAAGGGCAAGTCATCGCCAGAGTAGGTAACTCTGGCGACTCACGCTGGCCGCATTTGCACTTTCAAGTAACGACAAATCCAAGCGTCCTCGAGAGCGAAGGGCTACCTTTTGTTATCGATCAATTTCGAATGAAGATTGCGAATGGCGAATGGATGACGCGAAGTAATGAATTTCCGTGGGGCGACGAAATATTGATCGATTTCAGCGAGGATAAAGCTATAGCAAAATGATCAGCATGTGCCCCTCAAATTTTAACGCGACGCAAGTAGGGAATCATGCAATTAGCTTCATGGAAGGACTACGTTTTTTGCCAATCTTTGAGGTGGAACTAGCTGGCCGCGGCTTGGTTGTCGCTCCAAGTGCCGCAGTCTGCGTATGACTTAACTTAAACACCGCGACTGTTTCTGCTAACTGACTCGCCTCGTCGCGCATCGATGCTGCCGCAGCTGCAGCTTCTTCTACCAAGGCTGCGTTTTGCTGTGTGACTTGATCCATTTGATCGATAGCAAAATTCACCTGTTCGATGCCGGTGCTCTGTTCTACGCTCGCAGCCATGATCTCAGCCATGATGTCGGTTACTCGTTTTACACTAATAACTATTTCGTTCATGGTGCTGCCAGCAACTGCTACTAGCTTGCTTCCGGCATCGACTTTCTCCACTGAATCACCTATCAGCGTCTTAATTTCTTTGGCTGCTGCGGCTGATCGCTGTGCCAGATTGCGTACTTCGCTGGCCACTACGGCAAAGCCTCGACCTTGTTCACCAGCGCGAGCAGCTTCGACCGCAGCATTCAACGCAAGAATATTGGTTTGGAACGCGATACCATCGATGACGGCAATGATATCGACGATTTTTTTAGCAGAATCATTGATCGAACTCATGGTGTCGACGACTTGAGAGACCACCTCGCCACCTTTAATCGCGACACCTGAGGCTGTCACTGCTAGTTGATTTGCCTGTTTGGCGTTGTCGGCATTTTGTTTTACCGTCGAAGTTAATTCAGACATTGAGCTCGCGGTATTTTCGAGAGAGGTTGCTTGTTGTTCTGTACGTACAGACAAGTCTTGGTTGCCCGACGCGATTTCCGAGGAGCCAGTCGAAATTGTTTCTGTAGTGCTGCGCACACGTCCCACTATACTGACCAAACTATCACGCATCTCCTTCATCGCTGATAAAACACTGGTCTTATCTCGCGCATCGACATCGATCGCAATACTAAGATCACCAGCGGCAATACTGCGGGCAATCGCACTAGCTTCGCTCGGCTCACCGCCGAGTGCTCTTGAAATATTACGTGCTATCAAAGTAGCGACCACGGCCCCCAAAACAAGTGCAGCAAAGCAGGTAATCAACATGAGTGTTTGAAAACCACTGGCCGTTGCGCGGGCCATCGTTGATTCCTGGCGATTCAGGTTTTCTTCAAAATCAATCAACTTATTAATTCGACCTAGCCACTCGATAAAAGCCGGACGTGCTTCGCTCAGCATGACTTGCTTAGCCTGATCCGCATCACCAGCACGACGTAATTCGATAACTTTCTTGATCATCGGCAGCGTACGTGCCTCAGTCTCTTTGATGCTTTCTAAGATGTTCTTTTCTTCGTTGCTGACGTCTTTGCTCTCACTGAACATCTTATCTAAGGGTGCTGCCGACTTTTCATAATCAGCCGATAAGTTAGCAATGGTAGCGAGGACTGGGTCAAGTTCTGCATCGCTTGGCACCAAAATCACATCACGCAATGCAATCGCTCTGTCATGCACACTGCCTCGAAAATTGATCGCATAGCGTTGCTTGACACTATTTACGTCCCCAATGGTCGTTAATCCTGTTGAGATCGAATTGACCTGTCTAATACCAATAATGGTCAAAGCGACCATCATTAATAGAACCAATGCAAATCCCAATCCAATGCGCGCCTTGAGGGTGAGATTACTAAATACCTTGGCATTCATAATGCCTCCAAATTATTAAAAGTTTTGTCGTAAGAGCCAGATTTACACATCAGGATTGACTCTCCGAGATGCACTTGAGGTAGGGATATTGACTAAGCTAGCTTCTAGGACAAGCTTGAAAATAACAATGTAGGCTAAGATTTTTCTAACATGCTTTCGATAAAAGACTTTTATCGTGAAATTGCAGTACGGCAATGTAACACCATTACCAAAGCTTTGCTGACGTCGGTCGATTTGGTGAATTGGGGAATAGGCTATTAGCAAGAGACCTAGTGACAACATGAGAAAAGAATGGTGTTGATACGCCAACTTCTCACTGTTGGCAACAAACATTGTGCGGAACTCTAGGATCAAGTTTTGACGATCAATATTACTGTCTACCCAGCACAACCTGGTTCATCACATGGTGACGCAAATCTAAATTACGACAGATCTTGGCCAAACAAAATTGACACTGTAGCTATGCGCGTTGGATTTCTTTATCTTGATTCTCTTTCTAAATCTCAGTCTCGCTTAGAAATTGAGCGTGCAAAGTAGGGCGATCGAATATGTGTTGCACACAAGTGGCTTCACCAAATTTTTTCTAGCCTTGAATATACGGACACAGAGCCTTGAAGAATCCAGTGCCGTCCCAAAGCCTTTCTTCTTTGACTTGATCCTAAAGACAAATCTCGCAAATTCTGAACAACTCAACCCTCTCATTTTGCAGTTCATCGGTTTTCGCCGATAGACTTTACCGAAGTCATTTACTGTGACGACATGGACAACCGGCTTACACGCCAATCACCGGTCTTTGTGAGTCAATCAGTAGGGGAAAATCATGTTAGAAATTCAGAATGTCGTCAAAACTTTCGGTAAGGCAGTGACGGCGGTGGACAATGTCTCGCTGTCGCTAACCCGGGGTGTCGTCGGCTTAATTGGTCACAACGGCGCGGGTAAAACGACGTTGATGCAAATGATCGCAACGCTGACAAAACCCACGAGTGGCGAGATTATTTTTCAAGGCGTCAATATCATCAAAAAACCTGATGCGATTCGGCAGCGATTGGGTTTTCTACCGCAAGACTTTGGGGTTTATCCCAATTTATCTGCCCTCGAATTTATGCAGTATTTTGCCGCGCTGAAAGGCGTCAAAGATCCGCGCCGTATTAAAGAGTTGCTCGAACTGGTGAACCTGCAAGATCACGCAAATCGCTCGGCAGCTGCTTTCTCAGGTGGTATGCGTCGACGCTTGGGAATTGCACAGGCCTTGCTGAATGATCCCGATATTTTGATCGTCGATGAACCAACAGCCGGACTCGATCCAGAAGAGCGTCTGCGCTTCCGCAATCTGTTAGGTGATATTGGTCATAGTAAATTGGTGATTATGTCCACGCATATTGTGTCCGATGTCGAGAGTGTAGCGAGTGAATTGGCGATTATGCGTTCGGGTAAATTGATCGGATTCGATACCCCCGACAACATGATAGAAAACGCGCGTGGCCAAGTCTGGTCGGCACAGGTTTCACTAGCAGAATTAGAAGAATTGCGCGCTCGCACCAACGTATTGCACATGCAGCGCCAAGGCGAGGTCGTGAATGTTCGTGTAGCGCATCCGCACTCACCATGTGTGGGTGCTGTATTGGCGACACCGAGTTTAGAAGAAGCGCTGATGGCACAGCGTTACGCCAATCATGACAGCATTTTGTGAGGTGGATGAGCATGTCGACACAGCAAATTCTCGTCATAAAATCCTTGGTGATGAATGAAGTCCGACTGCGTTCACGTCGCTTCAGCACCTTGGTTGTACTTGTATTGATCGCACTACTGGCGCGTTTGATTTTTGGCGCAGGTGACGGCAAATTGAGTATCTTGGTGATCAATCAAGCGCGTACCATCTACAATAGTTCCTCACTTGCCTTGGGCACTGCCTGTCTGTTTTCGCCCTTACTCGGGTTATTGAGTTTTTACTTAATTCGAGGCCGAATCGCGGAGGATGCACGTTGTGGAATTGGTGCAGTGATTGCCACCACGCGAATCGGCAATAGCACCTTTATCTTCAGTCGTTGGTTGGGAGCGGTGGCATACTTACTCCTCATTCTTGCGGCATATATGATAACGGTCATGGGCTTGCAAATCGTGCGCGGTGAAAGTGCATTGCAGCTGATGGTTTATCTGAAAGTGTATGGCCTAGTGCTGCTTCCTGTAATCTTTTTTGGCGCGAGCTGTGCAATCTTGTTCGACAGTGTTCCGCTTCTCATGGGCAAAGCGGGCGATGTGATTTACTTCTTCATTTGGGTATTTCAAATATCGATGCTCGATAGAGTAGGGCACGATCGCGTCACTAGCATGCCGCCGCTCATGATCCTAGAAGGATTAGGAATGACGATCGTCGATCTGATGGTTCGCACACAATTTACGGTGCATAGCATTTCGATTGGACTTGGTACCTTCAATCCAAGTTTGACAGCCAATGTTGTCGAATTGGCGGCGTTTCCCACTACCATATTGCAGTATCGTGCCGTCACGACCTTGCTGAGTTTTATCCCTATGTTGCTCGCGATTCCGCTGTTTCATCGCTATTCGCCTGACAAAATAAAATTGTCGAATATCAGAAAACGTAGAACACCCTTTGAGATCGTCAACGCATGGCTTCGCCCGGTTTCGCGCCTTGCGAAACCGCTCTTCGGTTTCGCAGCGAAGACCCCCAATTTCGCCGGGCAAGTAGTCGCGGAAGTCGCAGTGACTTTAGTCAACTCACCGCTCGCTATTATTGCAATGATTGGGTTCTCGCTTTTCGCCGCACTCATGAATGTGAAAAACCTGCCAGGTATCTTGGTCTTTGCCTGTGCTTTGTGGGGAGTCTTGATTAGTGATCTGAGTACGCGAGATCATCAGGCGCAGTTGTGTGCCATGGGCGACGCGGTGAGTGGTGGCGCAGATCGTCGCTACCTACGTCAATTTGCGGCCAGTGTGTTGTTAGGGTTCATGCTGTTCGGTATCGTCTTGTATCGTTGGAGTTTTCAGGCACCACATTTCGCTTTGGCACTATTCGTTGGCGTACTTTTTATGAGTGCTTTGGCATCCATGTTGGGGCGATTGACCCGCACGTCTCGTGCCTTTCTCGGGCCATTCATGTTTTGGTTTTACCTTGCGATTCAAACCAAGGGTGCGCCTTATTTTGACGTGCTGGCGTTCAATGAATCTGCAAGCAATAATTCCATTTTGTTTTACAGTGAAATCGGACTTGCCGCTTTGGTATTGGGATTTGCTTATAACCGAAATCAAGCGCGTTAAGAGGGTGACTTTAATCTTATTACTTGCACGACTCTGTGCTTCGTCAAGTCAACGTCAAGGCCATGGTCGCGCAAATTGCATGTCTTTATTGGCATTCTGTCATAAACCGAAATAGTGATCGGAACATTTTTTGTACGATGTTTTCCTTTCACGTACTAACTACAAGCTTAAGAAAAGTAAATCATGCGAACCAAGATCACAAAAAATCCAAATGGTATGTCATCACGTCGACAGTTTTTAAGCATCATCGCGGCAATTTCCGCTACGGCCGGTTTCGGTCTGTCTGGTCGTGCAGTCGCGGTGGAAAAGGATTTTCCTGCAGCGGCAGTATGGCCATTGTGGCTGGTGGAAAAAGCCGGGAGCACGGTATATTTAATGGGTGAAACCCCAGCCCGTGCTAACGCTTGGAGTGATGCGCGCGTTGAAGCCTTGGTCAAAACCTGTGCTGAAGTGTGGACTGAAACCAATCAAATCCGTCACAAGAATCCTAAGGAGTTGGTTGCAAAATATGGACTTGATACCAGTAAACCAATCACTGAAAGACTCAGTGCCAATGATGTGGATCGCCTCAAACAAGTCGCCGAACTTGCCAAGTTTCCAATGGAAGCGCTTGCACCGATGAAGCCTTGGTTGGCGGCGTTCACGATTGAGTCTGCCTATTTTGGATCACTGAAATTGAATGAGGAGGGCACTGCGGAACGTGTATTGTTGCGCAGTGCCAAGGCACTGAATATTCCGCACGCGAGCGAGTTTCGATCACAGGATGATCTGATCGAATTCATGGGTGGTATGACTCCTCAGGAAGATAGTCAATTCCTCCAGTACACACTGGATCATATTTTGGCAGGACATGCAGAGAATGAACGTATCTACGCGGCTTGGGCACGTGGTGATAGTGGACCCGCAGACGCGTTTGTTTCCAATGTGAAGCGAGTACAACCTGATCTCTATGCCAAACATATGGTGGCCCGCAACCGCAGTTGGTTACCCAGATTCGCGGCGATGCAGAAACAGTCCAAACCCTCGTTGGTGATTGTCGGCCTGTACCACATGGCTGGTCCAGATAGCTTGCTGGAACAACTCAGAGCAGATGGTTGGCATGTGCGGGCGGCGTAGAGAAATCAAGGGGAAGTGTTTTGTCGATGTGCTTTAGTAGGTTTGTGAATTTTAGGGGGGAAATCAGAGCGTAAATTTTGCGATAGTGGATTCATGACGACAATATTGCATGTTCAGATTTCCCCCCGAGTCTGCAGGGCAATCTTCTCTCATAAGGCTATCGAAAGCATCTCAGAGGTGTTGCGGCTGCGCCTCATTATTTAGGATCACTCAACTATTCAAAGGCAAAGCATTTGCCAAGTACCTGCAATTCAAACAAACTTAGCGTCTTATATTGAGTTGTTTGGAGCTCCTATGTATAGGCATGCGGTTTATTATTTCAGCTTAGTGCTGATGATAGCGGTAATCGGTTTTTATCCCTCTTATTTCGGCAACCTGCCAAATGCCGATTTGGCGCATCATTTTCACGGTATCACCGCGACGCTTTGGATGCTGATGTTGATCATCCAAGCATGGTTTGTACGGACGGGGAAAATAAAAGTACATAGGATGGTGGGACGTACTTCGCTAATACTGGCGCCACTATTTTTGGCCTCTGGCATTCTGATGATTAAGGCGATGGTGACGAGCTCATCTGGGTTTTCTCAAGCCTTTGGTAGCCTGCTTGCTTGGATTGATACCATCACCCTGATCACTTTTGTCGTGGCTTATGTGTCCGCGATTTACTATCGCATGAATATTCAGCTCCACGCACGGTTTATGGCGTCAACAGCCATTCTTGTTTTGCCACCAGCACTCGGACGCATTATGCCAAGATTGGGGGAATGGATTACTTCATTTGAAATGGCCGTGCACTTGTCATATGCGATCTGTATTGCCATCGTACTCGCCTTAATCTACGATGATTATCGTAAAGGAAAATTGCGCGCGCCCTACCTTATTCTTTTATTTTCGGTGAGCCTACAACAATACGGCTTTTACGCATCCACTGGTTGGTCTTGGTGGACAAATTTTATTTATTTGTTGAAGTAAGTTGGCTAGGATGTTTTTTATCATAAGCAGAAAATGCGTGAAAATACGGGGTCAAGTCTTGACATGCATTTTCAAATAAACAAAGCGTTGGTCAAGAAACGGAGAATGAGGTATTTCAGAATCTTCTTTGGGGAGGACAGTATGAAATTCAGAAAAGAAGTTCTAAGCAAAGATTAGTATATTTTTACTTCCGAGTAAATAATGATGAATTCTGTCTGGGTAAGAAGAATTCTTGGAGCAAACTTGTTGCAGTCAATGGTGATTGACAGTGTGACTCAAGATAAGATGAATAGAACGTGCAGTGATTGCGCGCAGAAATACAGTTCAAGTCTCTCTGCGCAACAAGTTAACGGATAGAGAAATTGCTGCGTATCGTCATCGTCAAGATAGCACGCGATCCGAGCGTTAGCGCGCGAGGTGATGTGAGAGAGGATATCGAGGAAGCTTAGATGCAATGTTCTGATCATTGGGATTAGTCTTGTTCAGAAGTATGCTATGCCATGACTTGGCCCCTTTGTTTTCTTTGTTCTAACCGAACGAAATAAAGTGAAAATGAAGACGAAAAAAGTAGGGCGGGTGCAACCCGCGCCGCCAGAATGTTCAAAATATCGGGAAGGTGATTTGATGCTTGAAAGCAGATTTGAACCATAAATCGGTGTGATGATTTACAGCGCGGGTTGCACCCGCCCTACATGGCTATATGACGGTGGCATTGCGCGTGAATAAGCGCTTCCATGCCTTGGTGGCACAAGCGCGGTCTGATGGCGCTTTAGCCCCAGAAGTGCCAGATGATGTGTTGGTGTTTACGTTGTATTCACGAGCTTGTGATCCGACGGTCGATTTTTTGTTGCGTGACAATAAGCTGAATCAAGAACAGATTGTCAATGCGATGGTCCATGCCACCATGGGCGGGTTTCTTGCGCGCTAAGTCATTGGAAAATAATTTAACAGATCTAGCTACTAGGGACTGAACCATGATTTGGAGCACAGTCTAGCGAGTGACGATTGTTGTAGTTTTGTGCTCAGTTCTTGCAATAACGTATCAGTCGGTTTCGCATCTCAAGACTTGATAGTCATCTAACCGCCTCCCTCCAATAGCGTATGCCGTTGGAGTAAAGTTGAGTTGCGAAACGAAACTTTAACGGGGAAAACGGTATGTTGTTTGCGGCGTAGACCTATATCCGAACAATAGTGTTGTGGTTACTTTGGATGAATCTGACAAAGTCATATACAGCAGAGGCATCCGAATAGTGTAGACGAGATTTGAAGCGCATTAATGCCATATCAATCGCAATCAGCGGACGTGGTGGTGGCGTCAACTTTTAATTGGTATTGGTTGGTGGATGGCTCGCAAGCACAGAGTTTTCGAGTGTGCCTTGCCAACACAACTGCCATCAAACAATCTGACGAGCCAAAGCATCATGGCGACGAATCCGATGCACGTCATTTGGCTTAATTAGAAAACCATCACAAATAATTTAACTTGACCATTCAACCGAATTTTTCTAAAATTCAAACCATAAATGACCGCAGGTCATTTTATTTTTTAAACATGATGACCGCTGGTCATTTGAGCCAAAGAAAAATATGCAAGATTTAAAAGATACATGGGCATTAATTACGGGCGCTTCTAGTGGTCTAGGAATTGATTTCGCCAACTTGTTGGCAGAACGAGGTGCAAACCTGGTGCTGGTGGCACGTCGCCTTGAGCCTATGCAAGCCTTAGCAGTAAGCCTACAGGAACGCTATTCAATCAAAGTGAAGGTCATTGAACTGGATCTCAGTAAAGATACCTCTGCATTGAAACTCAAGTCGACCCTTGATCAAGATCGCATTCATGTCGCCACCTTGATTAACAATGCCGGTTTCGGTTTATTCGGCGAGTTTTTAGAGCAAGATGTGGTGAAAACGAGTGAGATGTTGGCTCTGAATATGATGACACTGACCCAGCTAACACATGTATTTGCCGAGGATATGCGGCAACAAGGTGGTGGGCAAATCTTGTTGATCGCTAGCATAGGGGCATATCAGGCGACACCGACTTATGCTGCTTACTCAGCATCGAAATCCTACGTGCTCTTATTTGGTGAAGCGTTGCACCATGAACTAGCAAGATACAATATCAAGGTGAGTGTGCTATCACCAGGCATTACGGCCACCAGTTTTTTACAAGTGTCAGGGCAAAAGCCAACTTTCTATCAAAGAATGGTGATGATGCAGTCTCGTCCAGTTGCTATCATTGGCTTACAGGCTCTCTTTGCTGGCAAGGCGAGTGTGGTGCCTGGTTTGATTAATAAATTGACGATATTCTGCAACCGTTTTGTACCGCGTCAGTGGCAGACAAAATTAGCGTATCTCTTGATGAAAAACTAGAATCTACATGGAGGAGTCAACATGCGTTGCATCATTTTGGGAGCAAGCGGATTGGTCGGGCAGCAATTACTTTTGCAAGCCTTGGAAAACCCTCGTGTTAATCAGGTAATTGCACCAACCCGCACAGCCTTAAACCAGCATCCTAAATTAGTGAATCCGGTGATCGACTTTGCCAACGTACCGACGGATGCAGAATGGTGGCATGCCGATGTGGTGTTATGCGCATTGGGAACGACAATGAAACTCGCGGGTTCACAGGAACGTTTTTTCGAGATCGATCATGACTATGTTCTAAAGACTGCGCGAGCAGCGAAAGATGCTGGAGTGCAGAGCTTTATTTACAATTCCTCGCTAGGCGCTGCTAGCAATGCATCGTCGTTTTATTTGCGAGTGAAAGGACAGGTTGAGCTGGATTTGGAAACATTAGGTTTTACAAAACTTGGGATTGTGCGTCCATCGTTTCTCGATGGCGGACCGCGCCGTGACAAGCGACCGGGCGAATCTGCAGCGATTTTTCTGGCAAAAATATTCGCACCGATTATCCCGACAAAATATCGTGCGGTCAGTACCAGCAAGGTAGCAAAAATGATGTGGCGATTGGCTTTTGAGAATAAACCAGGAAAGCATATCCTTGAATCGGATGCGATTTATGATCTTTGACCGACATTTTCCATTGAAATTTGAGATGATGACGGATGTATTTTTCGTGGCAGTGTTGGCGTGAATGAGGTGCTCCTAGCTAGCCATAAGCAATGAAGAACGCCAAAAATAACCGAAAATCCGCGACCAGAACGCAAATCGCGGCTCTACTGTACCTAAGGGAAAATCTCGTTTGAAGTTGTACAATGATCGTATTCCCGCAACATCGCAATTCCACTGAAACATGAAGACACGCGCACTGACTAGTGACGACAAATACATCAAACGCAGCCTTATTCTTAACGCCGCGCGTGAACTATTTCTCGCAAACGATAGGCAATTGCCCGCAGTTGCTACGATTGCGAATCAAGCCGGCTTGGCCAAGGGCACGGTCTATCTTTATTTCAGTACTAAAGAAGAGATTTTTCTTGCCCTATTAGCAGAAGAGTTCGCTGGGCTACTTGGAACAATTCATGCTTTTCTGGGTAAGAATATTAGCCATAAAAAAGCCTCAAAAGCACATCGCCAAGATCTAGCGAATGGCTTGATTCAAGAAATTGTCATTTATCTCAAAACACATCCTGAGTTTTTACGACTCGATGCGATGTCCTACAGTGTGCTGGAACAAAACCTGAGTGATGAATTTTTGTATGCATTCAAGTTTGAATTGACCCGAAGCTTAGTCGAGACCGGAAAATTACTGGAAACAGTATTAGCACTTGAAGATGCTCGTGGCGCCAGTCTCTTACTGCGCACTTATGCCTTAATGCGGGGATTGTGGCAATCACTCGATTATCCAGAACACCTTCAGAAGCTACTTTCAAAACCTGTATTCGCACCGATACGCCCCGAATTTCATGGCGAACTGACAGCCACGCTAACCGAGTATTGGCGTGGTGCTTTAGCCTAATGGATATGCCAAGTCTTTGGAATGAGGTAGGCCTGTAGCGCACGATGTTGAACAAATTCGCATTCCGATCCCATTACTGGCGCGGCCCTATGTTCGGCTTAGGTGCCTAGATTCAGAATTGGAGTTGGCGGCGCGCCGTGTTTGCTATTGGATCGTTGAGGCCTCGTTCGTTTTACGTCGCGCTAGCATTAGCACCAAAGACTGAGTGGCGGGTCTTTCATCATCACCCTTAGCATGTCGCTACGTGAAATAAAACCGACCAGTCGTTCTGAATCATCGACAATGGGCACGCCATCAACCTCAAAATCTAGCATCACACGTGCAATGCGACGGATATCGGTCAGCGGTGAACTGGCGACAACAGGCGTACGCATGACATCACTCACACACCGATCTAGTACATTGGTCATGCCATTTTGTGTGAGATTGAGACTGGTGAGTAAGTCGCGCTCACTGACAACACCAATGAGTTTAGCTGCGTTGTTGAACACTGGCGCTTGATGAATGCTGCTTTCTCGCATGAGTTCCCATGCGTCAGATACGGAATCATTGACGTTGACAGTAATCACTTTGGTTTGCATGATCTGCCGCGCATGAAAGAGCGGGCCACGTTCAAATTCGATTGGTAATGTCGACCGGTAGGCATTGATTGCACGTTGTTCCGCCGCAGTCGGTGCCAAGGTTTTTGCAGGAATTGGGCTGGGAATAATATCGGTACCTAGTTCAAATCCGTCTTCCTGCACTGTGCGGCTCCGTCGTGTTTGACGGACTTGGTTGACACGACTGATGCCTTCAAATGAGCCTGAATACACTTGCCCTGTGACGCCATATACCGAAAACATAATAACTCCTTCATTCTGAACACGCACCGAAGCATCGAACGTACAAGCTATGCCACTCGTCACCTTCTAGACTGCGGGATATTTGTGGATCACAGTTTCGCGCTTGCTAACTACTTTGCATCGTCATTTTTTCAATTTTCAATTGCACGACCTTAGGTGATTTTTGCGTGGTCGTTAACTTGTAGCGATCTTTGCCCTTCAGGTATTCTTGTACCTCGGTTTCCTGAGTTGCTGAGACGATCGTCTCTGTATATCCTTGCTCGATAAACCCAGTGCTGTAGTGATGACGAACTTGCTTGAAGTCGGCTTTGCCTTCATATTGAGCGATACCTGATTGATCCCATGCAATGCGTACCAAACCATCGTACCGGGCGACAGGAGCGACATCAGTTCCACTGACTTCGCGTTGCGTCGATCGTTTTAAGTCTAAGCCGCCCAGCACACTCTCCAGAGCGCCAGTTGCCCCTGGCACGACACCTTCTACTGCTTCTTTTGCTTCAGGTATCGCACCTTCGAGTGTTTTCTTCGCTCCTGGCATCACTTGTTCTACTTTTCCTAAAACGGTCTCAGATATTTTTGGAGCGTCATTGATCAGATCGACTGCAGCATCCTTGCCTTGATATAACAGCCATTGTGCCGAAGCAATGACAGCCCAAATCAACAACACTGCCACCGTTAAGACACTGCCGATTATCCAGTACAAGGCCTTGCGAGAAATGCCAAATCTCGGTCGAGAATAGCCGGATACATTTAAAAATGGGGTACGTGAATCCATAATTTACTCCTAGTAATAAGTCACAGTGACGACCCGCCAGCCATGATCAAATGCTGGCTTTTTTGCGATGCAAAGAACGATGAAAGGAACGATGAGCGAGCCGTTTTAGGTGTTTGTGATGCTTTGTTTTTCTATCTTGCCGAACGGTTCTATTGTCCTCAAGATGGCATCATTTTCAGATTCACTTTGGCTAAACGTGTCGGCTTCACTTTCGTCCCCTGATGCTCAAACCAATGAGAATCAGCCTCTCTAAATCTGCCAAATTTTCGAACCATGACACGCGCGATACGATCAACCGCTTTATCAACCGCAGCGTTCACATCACTTTCACTATCCTCAGTTACAACGACTGGCTTGTTGGACAAGGAGATCTGAATCAAGCAACGCGTGGTATGGCATCGATCGAAGCGGTCAATTTTAGAAAAACGAACATAAATCGTCTTAACATCATCGCTTGCCCAATCCATTGCGCCGTGCAATCGATGTAAAGTATGCTGACGCAGATCGTCGTCAAGTTCTAATCTGTTTGATTGAATATCAACGTACATGGATCCTCCAAGGTCTTTAAAATGGTCGGTACGAGTCAATCAGCAGTTGGATAAAAGTAGGTCTCACCATTTAAGATCTGCTATCTTTGTACAGGTACCGTGAAATCATTATAAGTAGCTGGGATACCTCTAACAAATCGAATTATTTGTGCATTCACATCAATTATTTAGAGGTGTCTCGTATGCGGAAGTAACAGTAAGCATAGGTGAGCATTAGTGAGCATTAATGAGCCTTAGGGTCTGGCCTCGCTATAACGTGTCGCAGAGTCTGTGTTGCATCTCATGATTTGATCGTTCGTAGCATGCACGATTCCATACTGCGCAATACGCTTCGCTATTGACGCACCACGACAAGATTGCGTCTTACCGAGTTCGTTCGGGCGGCGTCAGGGGTTTTGGATAGATGTCTAGTCGCCCAGCTTTGGAAGGCTTGTTGATCATAGAGACAGGTTTTTCAATCGCGGATGGATGAGGACAATACCGTAACTATCCCCACGTACCACTTTTTAATGATTCAATCCTGAAATTCTAGACTTTAGTCCTCACATTCCCTTGTTCGTCGGAAGTGAAAGGGGGACGTTAATCGACGTCGACTACTATCCCTGTGAGCTATTTCAACAGGAGACATGATGCACACATTGATTCGATTACTGATTGTCGAATTCTTGACCGTAAGTTGTATTGCTTGCGCCGCGGACTTAACAAGCGATCCTAGGTCTATGCACACTGCGATTCGTCAGCATCGCGAATTATCGACAGATAAAACTAATGCGGATTTTGGTTTGCGGCAAGCTGAACTCTGTCAGACCGGCATCTTTAGAAAGCATGGATCGACTTTTGTTGCGCTTACCAAAGCGAGCCGAGGTTTTGACTATACATTTAGCGACGGCATTGTTGGTAATACCTTAGATGCCAATTCGCTAGTTGTGTGTGGCGATGCTGCTGTGATGGTTCGAAACAAAGAGACTTGGGCGAAAGCAGGCATTGTTGAAACTGATACGCGTTTTGAGTCGAATGGTATTTGGCTCGCAGGTCGTCTAATCGAACCGAGTAAGGCCGATAAGTATACGCCTCTCGTAGTTTATGCGCATGGTTCTGAGGATGGTGCTTGGATTGATTATGGGAGAGATCCTTATCAAATGGTGGGACGTGGCGTGTCGGTTTTTGTTTATGACAAACGTGGCACTGGATTATCTCAAGGAAAATATACACAGAATTTCCCTATCTTAGCGAACGATTTGGTTGCGGCTGCATACGAAGCCAAACGTTTGGCGGCTGCTCGTTATGGTCGCTTTGGTCTGATTGGTTTGAGCCAAGGTGGGTGGATCGCTCCGCTCGCCGCAGCGCGCGCTAAAGCAGATTTTTTGGGCATTGGGTACGGTCTCGCGGTGGATATTGCTGAAGAAGATGCGGCACAGGTGACGAAGGAGCTGGAAGAACGTGGCTACGGCGCAGACGTTTTCGATAAAGCGCGAATGGTCACGGACATTACCGCACGCATCGTCAAATCTACTTATAAAGACGGGCTCGATGACCTTGATTCGATCAAAAAAAGTTTCGAAAATGAGCCTTGGTTTTCTATCATCAAAGGCGCTTATACCGGCGTGCTTCTGAGTATTCCAGTCAGTGTACTTCGTAGCGATGGTGTTCCGCATTTGGATAAATTCGATGTCGATTGGTCGCAAGATCCGATGCGCGTTTTGCGAGCGGTTGATGTCCCACAGTTATGGGCATTCGCGAATGAAGATCGGCAAGCACCGATTGCACTCACTGTGGAGCGTCTACAGAAATTGCGAGGCGAGGGAAAAAATAACTTGATGTATATTTTCCCCAACACCGAGCATGGCATGTGGCGTTATGAGCAGGCACCTGATTTCTCACGCACACACACTAGTGTGACGCCAGGGTTTTACGATTTGATGGCTGATTGGGCGAAAGGACGATTGAGGAAAAATTATGGGCAGTCGTACCGAAGATAATAACCTAGCGTATTGCATGTTTTGCGAATCAACTGGGTCGAATCAACTGGATCAGCCTCGGTTTTGTAATTGATACTAGACCCTGTAATTTTTTGATGTTAGCGCTGCGGTAGTTGGACATGAAATTACGATAAAAGAGATAGAAGCAGCAAGCTTATCTTGAACGAAATAAATTGAAAATCAAGATGGAGAAATGTAGGACGGGTGCAACCCGCGCCGCCAGAATGTTTAAAAATACCGAGATGATGATTGGATACTTGAAAGAATATTTGAACGATAAATCGTTGGGATGATTTACAGCGCGGGTTTCATCCGCCCTACATGATTGATGAATGCATCTTGAACCGGGGAAATCCACTAGGAAAATAGAAAATTGTACTAGCGACAATTCAATCAGTGTGGAATACTTTGGTTGGGTGGCTTTAAATTCCTATCCTTCTTTGGTTCAGAACTTATTTAAGCATCTCATCTTCCGCGAAAAAGGCGATTTAGCTTTTTTAAAATGCGTCCACGTAAAGTTTAACTTCGAATCATCCAAAATGAAGCTATTTCCAGCGCAATTAATCATCGCCTTAAGCATTAGCATCACTGCATGTGGCGGCAATGAATCACCGACCAATGCGAATAACACAGTAACAAAAACCGTGAACGTAGAAGTCCCGGCTAGTGCGGTTGGCATCTACGATGTGAACTTTGGTGGTTTTCTTGGTGTTTACACTTTGCTTGACGATGGTCGGTTTTCGGGCATCCATTATGTGAATAATTTCAGCATTGTCGGTAGCCCACATAGCAATTTAGCAGTTGCAATCACTAATGACACGATTTTGCCAATTACGTGGTCCAACTTTGCTGCCGGCGGGGGAATGGGATTATTTGAACGAGGATCTCGCATTTTTCGCAGTGTCAACAATGGCACCTTGACGTTCGAACTTTCAAGCAATGATTTAGGTACTTTCACTGCAGAAGCGAAACGGCAGAAATCCCACGACACCACCTCATCAAAAACACTCTATTTCGACCCAATTCCTATGCCTGCATTAGCGGGCAATTATAATGGTGAGGGACGAACCGTAGGCTTTCAGGAAACGGTACAACAAGTAAATGATTTTTTGCTCGACAGTAGCGGCAACTTTACGCTGACCTACGGAAAATGCGGGTTCCAAGGTCGTTTGGTACAACATGGTGCCACCGGTGTATTTAATGTTCTAGCATCGAGCAGTGGCGGTGGATGTCAATTTATAGGTTTGCTGAATGGTATTGTGACGCCAATTTCCTTTAGCGAGAATAAACCCCGCCTAGGCTTACAATTGACCACGACAACGCTTTCGCATTCGGCGGTATTTATACTGCTAAAAAAATAGTCACACCAGAAAAATATCTCTAGCAATTCGCTTGCACGGTAATTCTAATTTGACATTTACAAGTTCGCTTTTGTTGGGCACAAGAACCGTGCATATCCTGCATGGCCTATTTCCCAGCCGCTTCACTAACTGCTGGCCGACGGTCGACAGCGCCTTTAAGCAGATTCTCTTTCGCATTCAATATGATCACTTCGGCGGCACCTTGGCTGCCACCTTCCACCACTTTATGCCCCATCGCTTTAACCCAGAATTTCCATTAGGATTTGAGACTATGGTGGATGCACTTTTCGAGGCAGTTTTTACGTGAATGAGGCGAATTTAGCGAGCTATTTGCAACGAAGAACGAAAAAATGACCGAAAATGCTCCGCCAGCGCTCAAATAGCGTCGAATACGCCTAATGGAAAATCTGGGTTTAAGTAGCTTAATGGTGTTTGCAGAGAAGCCATAGCGTTCAATAGTCAAGGTATCCGGCACCCATTGGTGAGATGGTTGGTGTCATGCTGGAAGACAATCTGACTGTATTCGAACAAGTGAGATTCGTGATGAAGGTTGGAGTTGTGGTTAAGCCTTAAAACATTGCGCAACTAGCGCTCAAAAAGCGTTGTTGTTAGGTCTTGCTATAACACATCGCTGAATTTATGTTGCATGTCAAGACTTTACCATGCCTACCGGTTTAATGGTGATCGCTTGCTGTAGCTTTACTTTGACCGCAGTGCTCAATCCAAAGTAAATAGACTTACCAGTTTATTTTGCCATCCACTGGCGACGCTGGGACGCCAAACTAGCCAGCATTGTTCGACGCATTCGTAGTCGCAATCCGTGACATGCAAACGTACTAGACTTGGATCGTTTAGGGCGAAGTCTGGCAGGTAGGCGAGTGCCTGACCCGAGCGAACTAGACTCATCAATAGTTGTAAATCATCGAGCCAGAATCGGATTTTTCGTGGCAGTTGATCATCACGCCATCCGTCGGAGCGTGTGCCTCGATCTATGCCGCAAAACAGGGAGCGGTCGGGGCAGGCAAAATCGTAATTGAGAATTTGCGCGGTATTGGACTTGAATTTGCGCATGGTGGGTTTGGCATCGCTCATTGTCTTCACGAGTGGGTGTCGAGTGCCCGCTGCTAAGTGCATCGTCAAATTTCCAATCGCCACGGCTTCTAGACCAAGAGGCAGCGAAGTGTTAATCGCAGCTTGGGTTACTAGAGCGAAATCGGCTGCGCCCTTGCTCAAAGCACCAAGGGCGGCGTCTTCGAATTGCGAAACGAAGGCGATGCCGCTGCCAGGATAGTGTTTCTGAAGTAGTTCGGAGAATGTCGCTCCATAGCGCCATTGTAAGATGGCAGGACCGACAATGCGACAGTGTAGATGCTGACGCTCCCCGCGAAATTCCGCTTGTGTTTGATCGGCAAGTGCAACTAATTGCTCGGCACGTTCACGCAGATGTTCCCCCTGGCTATTGAGTCTCAAACTCTTACCAATACGATCAAAGAGCGGCGTGTTGAGCGCCGTTTCTAATCGCTTTATCGCCTTGGACAAAGCGGATGGACTTTGATAAAGCTCAGCTGCCGCGTTACGCAAGTTGGCATAGCGCGCGATGACTAAGAATGAGCGTAGGTCGTCGATCTCCATTGCATGTTCCCTCTCGATTGCTCTCGATTATTTGATTCCTATAAGTGCACAGATAGGTATTTTAAGTTGCTTGGTAGGATATAGCAATGTGATTACACTATCACTTCATCATGATTAGACTTAAGAGGAATACATGGTAAACATACGAGACGTGCTTAATCAACAATGGATTTACACGAGCCATCCGGATAGCATAGTGGGACCCGAACATTATGCGTTGCGCGAAGAGGTGCTCGATACCACGCTATCCTCAGGTGAAGTTTTGGTGGCGGCCAAATACATCAGTGTCGACCCCTATATGCGGATCAATCAATCGCGCAAACCTACTTTTAATGAACAGCCGCATGCGCTCAACACGGTGCAGACCGCTGGGGTAGTCGGAGAAGTTCTAGCGTCGAGTGTGCCTCATCTGCAGGCAGGTGATATGGTTGAAGGCATGTTAGGTTGGCAGACTCACGCACGAGTACATCACAGTATATTGCGTAAATTAGATACCAAGATAGCGCCGGTTAGCTCGGCACTCGGTGTGTTAGGCATGCCGGGGCGAACGGCATGGTTTGGCTTAACCGAAGCGGGTAGACCACATGCAGGCGAAGTCGTTGTTGTCTCCGGCGCGGCCGGAGCGGTCGGGTCTTTGGTTGGTCAATTTGCGAAGCGTCATGGTTGTAAGGTACTTGGCATAGCTGGAAGTGCGGAGAAATGTGCATGGCTGCTGGACAGACTTGGGTTTGATTGGGCAGTGGACTACAAATCGCATTCCTCGGCCGACTCGCTTGCCGCAGAAATCAAGTCATTAGTTGGCGGCGTTGACGTTTATTTTGACAATGTAGGCGGCATGGTTAGTGATGCGGTAATTCCCTTAATTAATCGTCGTGCTCGTATCGTCATTTGTGGCAGTATTAGTCAATATTCTGAAGGCTTGGATCATGTGAAAATGGGACCACGTTTTCTGCATCACATGCTGTATCAACGTGCAACCATACAAGGTATTTTGGCGCGAGATTACCTACATCGCATGGATGAAATGCTGGCTCTGGTCGGGCCTATGGTGAGTGCAGGTGAAATCGTGTTTGAGGAGACCGTGATACACGGTTTCGATCAATTGCCATCTGCGCTCAATAGCTTATTTACGGGCGGTCACCGTGGAAAATTGTTGGTGAAAATATGAGATTGAAATGCTTTCATTTGAACGTCACCAGTAAGCTATGGTTCGTATTGTTACTTTTCTTTTCCATCTCCGCAGGTGCACAGCAAACAACCAGCTCGATGACAAAGTCGATGAGTTTTGGTAAACACGGCATGGTTGTATTTGGTGGCCTTGAAGGTTTATACGCGTCGCACATGCCGATGTTTCATGCTCCACATGACTATCAGGTGCTGATTCGTTTTCATTTGGTAGATCCTAAAGTTGATCAGCAGTTACGCCAGCGGTTGTCTCGTAAGCCAACGCTTTGGTCACTTGATCCGGAAGATTTTGAACTGTCACGTCTTGGACCTGAGCATCCGCAAGCCTTACAGCAATTCACGGCAGTTTTTTTCGAGGGACATTTTGAACGTGATGGCAAAGCGCGTTATGCAAAGCAGATGGTGGTGATTGATGAAGTTCTCATGTTTCGACAGCTCTCGATGCAAGAGCGTAATCACACCGACGGGCACTATCGGGTGATAGGCCATGGACATGAGCGATTCCTGATTAAGGAAATAGACAGGCGTCCGGACTTTGACGTCATTATCGCATTGAGCAAGAAAACGAGACAATTTCAAGATAATGCTCTTGTATTGCCAAGTGACGCGATGACAATACCCAGCGCTATTTTGACTTTGCTTAGTGAGCAAGGCGGCTCGGTAAAGGTTTTATACTTTGAAACAGGTGATCTTCAATAGCGATCACAGTGTGGAACAACTTGTGGCGTTTTGGGTTGGGCACGGCGTCATTGTGCCCATGAGTTGGTATTGAAGAAAAAATGAAATATTGCCGATTCCAAGTGTTTTTTTGACCTGAGAATAAGGAGTGTTGCCAGCGCAGATGGCAAACCTAAGGCCCATCTGCAATTAGAAATACATCAGAATTCGGCCTATTTCCCAGCCGCACCACCATCTGCTGGCCGACGGTCAACACCGCCTTCAAGCAGATTCTCTTTTGCATTCAATATGATCACTTCGGCGGCACCTTGGTTGCCACCCTCGACCACGTTATGTCCCATCGCTTTCAGTAGCTTGATGGTGTCAGCAGAGAAGCCGAAGCGTTCAATAGTCAAGGTGTCCGGCAACCATTGATGATGCATGCGCCCGCCATCGACTGCTTCTTGCGCGTTCATACCAAAATCAATCACGTTCAGGATGGTGGTGAGCACCGTATTGATAATCGTTTTGCCACCCGGTGAGCCGGTCACCATAAACAATTGGCCATCTTTGGTGATGATGGTCGGCGCCATGCTGGAGAGCATGCGCTTGCCGGGTACGGCGAGATTAGGCTTGGTGCCTATCTGGCCACGCTCAGTCGTCAAACCTGGTCCGGCATTGAAATCGCCCATTTCATTGTTCAATATAAATCCAGTGCCCGGTGCCACGATGCGCGAGCCGTAAGCGTATTCCAAGGTATAGGTCAAAGAGACGGCATTGCGCTGTGCGTCGACCACAGAAAGGTGGGTGGTTTCTAGCGATTCTGCCGGCCAGCTGAACGAAGTTGGTGTGGATTTTGAAGCTTTAGTTGGGCTAATGGTCTTGCGTAAGTTGGTCGCATACTCTTTCGATGTTAAGCGGGCGATGGGCATGTCGCTCACAAAATCAGGGTCACCCAGATGCTGTGCCCGGTCTGCAAAAGCACGACGCATTGCCTCGGTAATTAAATGTTGATTCTTGGCAGAGCCGTAGCCGTTGGCTTTTAGATCATAGCCTTCCAGCAGATTGAGCATCTCGACCAACGCGACTCCGCCCGAGCTCGGTGGCGCCATGCCGATAATGTCATAGCCGCGATAATTTCCCTTGATCACATCACGCTTTTTGGCTTGATAGGCTTTCAGATCTTCGCGTGTGATGAGACCGCCATTGGCCTTCATGTCTTGTTCGATTAAGAGCGCGGTTTCACCCTCATAAAAACCAGCGGGGCCTTGCTCGGCAATGCGTAGCAAGCTGCGTGCAAGATCGGCTTGTTTCAGCGTTTCGCCTGCTTGATAAGGCTGTCCATTTTTAGAAAATTGTGCCAGCGTTGCCGGGTATTTTTTAAAAGAGGGCAATACTCTTTCTAAGGAACGCGCCAAGCCATGCGAGACTTCAAAACCATCCCGCGCCAAGATGACGGCAGGCATCACAAGTTCTTTCCACGGCTTGGAACCTTGCTCTTTCCATGCCATATGCAAACCTGCAACTGTGCCGGGCACGCCGACTGAACGATGGCTATTGTGGTGTAAATCGTAATCGTATTTACCGTCTTTTAACCACATCTCAGGAGAGGATCCACTAGGTGCAGCCTCACGAAAATCATACGAGATAGCTGCCCCGCTAGTCGGGCGATACACCAGAAAACCACCACCACCGATATTGCCCGCCGTAGGATGCGTCACCGCCAGCGCGAACGCTGTGGCGATCGCCGCATCCATCGCATTACCACCATTTTTGATAACCTGAAAACCCACTTCGGAGGCAATATCGCTTTGCGACACGACCATACCCAGCTTGGCACGGGCTGGCGTCGATCCAGCGTGTGTGGCTGGTGTTACAAGGGCAAGCATAGAAAAGGCAGAAACAAGGACGAGAAGCTGACGGCGTATCATGAAACATCTCCAGAAAGAGGGAAGATCTAAACCAGTAAATCAAATGTATACAAAAGTGAAAAGCGCACTATTACGCTGAATAGGTAGAACTATACCTTTATTAGGTGCTGACCATGAAAACTCAGTGAGGAATTTTGGTTTGTTACTTATCGACTGTCATCGATAGATTTAACGATTTTGTCTAAAAAGCAGTAACGTGAAAAATGTAGGGCGGGTGCAACCCGCGCCGTCAGCATTTTAAAATACCGGAAGGGTAAATAGATACTTGAAAGAAAATTTGAACGATAAATCGTTGAGCCGAATTTTTGTGGTGCTGACAAAAAGCAATTCTTTACCTTATTGATCTTTCGTTACACAATTGCCTCTTCTTTTGTAGAGGGAGGTAATTGATGAGATTGCGTTTTTTGTGTGCGTCCTTAGCGCTGGCAACGCTGACATCAGCATGTATCGCCAATAGTGCGGGTCTTTTGTTGCCCGCAAATGATGATAGTGAAATCACAGCGCTCAAGGCAGCGCGTTTGTTGGATGTGAAATCAGGGAAGATCGTGAATAATCCGATCGTCTTGGTGTCGAAAGGCAAAATCACGGAGCTTGGGCAGAACATTGCGATCCCCCTCGGCGCCAAACAGATTGATCTCGGCGATGTCACTTTGATGCCGGGGTTGATCGATGCTCATACGCACTTGCTACAAAATCTCTCGTTTGAAACTTCTGCGCGCATACGTGAGTCTGGCAGTATGGTGCACACACTTTCCACGATGTCTGATGCGAAGCGAGCATTGTTAGGCGCGACAATGGCACGCGAAGATTTGATGTCAGGCATCACCACGGTGCGTGACCTTGGTAACTCTGGTACAAATGCCGACGTTGACTTGCGCGATGCCATTAATCAATCTTGGATACAGGGACCGCGCATGTTGGTATCGACGCGTGCCTTGGCGCCGATTGGCGGACAATTCAATAAGTTGGCGAAAGAAACCCACGCCTTGATCGACAAGGAATACGCAGTCATCAGTGGGCCCGAAGAAGCTCGTAAAGCGGTTCGTAATGCCATCTTTGACGGCGCCGATGTGATTAAAGTGATTGTCGATGCAGAGTCGCGCTTATTGACACTCGAAGAGTTGCAGATGATCGTCAATGAAGCACATCGAGTAGGAATCAAAGTCGCTGCGCATGCAGGCACCGAGCCCGCAGGAATGCTTGCAGCGCAGGCTGGTGTGGATTCGATAGAGCATGCGTATGGGATTTCCGATGAACTTCTAAAATTAATGGCAAAGAAAAATATCGCCATGGTTGCTACGGATTCTCCTGCATGGTATTACCTCGGGAAGTCCAGCGAAAAAGAAATCAGTGAATCTGATCAAGAGCGCTTAACCATGTTTAAGTATGGCGAAAGATTCGCGTTGGAGAGAATTGCTAAAGCTAAAGCGGCAGGTGTCAGAATAGTCTTGGGCAGTGATTCCTACTACCAAGCTGGCAATTTAACACGCGGCCAAAGTTCACTCTTGCCATTGCGTGTTTATGCGATGGCCGGTTTGAGTCCTGCGGAAGTGATTCGCACAACTACCATCCACGCTGCTGAACTCCTAGGATGGGGCGGGAAAATTGGCAGTCTAGAAAAATCGAAAATTGCCGACATTATTGCCGTGCCGGGCAATCCATTAGATAATCTGCTGGTATTAGAACAAGTGAAATTTGTGATGAAAGATGGGGTTGTGGTCAAGCCTTAAAATAAGGCACAACTAGCGCTGAAATCGAGGTTTGCATTATTACGTCATGCAAACAATCAGTGAGTTCGGTGTGAGTAGCGAGCACGCGATAGGCACCCGAAATTGCGGTGCTGACAAAGTTGATTGTGTCATTGGGGGCAGATCTTGCTATAACGCATTGAAGCGACAATGTTATATGTCAAGACTTGGCCCCATACTTTCGTGACCCAATAATTTCGTTAGCGCGTTCAATCCTTTGAAGTTTCAAACAATGCCAAGTTGGCCCGGTCAAAATTTGTAACTTGTCAAGTTTTTCCATCGCAGAAAGAAAAGATCAATCGTCTGTGTTGTTTTTTATGAAAACTTTCATAATTAGTTAAAAAGCCTTTGTAAGTTACGAGGTATATTTATAGCAATTGTTATACGAAGAATTTTGACCTTTTTGACCTGCGTTAATTCTAGCCGCGGAGGAGATATTGATGAATAGTGTGATTGAAAAAGAAATTTCCGAATCCATGAGTTCTGTGGCGAGTCAACATTCACAATGCCAACTATTCGTGCAAACTTTTTTGCTCTCTGTTACAGGTCTCTTTGCCGTCGCAGCGTTTTTTAGCAAAGATAGTAAGCTGACGCTGCAAGCATCATCAGTCGGAATTGTTTACTCATTGTTGGTTTTCTTCATGGGCTGGGTTTTTTTGTCTGTTATTGCACACAAGGTGGCAATGATACATATCCTGTATAAGCACATTGCGGCGATGAGAGCGTTTCGTGTTAGTTTGTTTCCTATGTTGCGAAATACTTATGTTCTGCCTATCGGGCGTGCCACAGCAAAGTATGGAAGTATGATCAATCAACTTCCTTATCTCTTTTTTGCCTTTAACTTCGTATTATTTGCTGGCGCGCTATCGTTTTTTCTTGCACCGCACATACAGTATCATCAGAATGTAGCGGTTGTAATAGCCGTATGTACTGTTCTTGGGACGTTCTATCCTATCGTCTGCATTTCGTTTAATAAGCACCTCGAATGCGCTCGAAGAGCGAAAGATATGTTGCATAAAGAGCGACTAGAGAAAGTTTGGACACAATCAGTAAGAAGTAAAAAACGAAAGTTTCGTTGGCCGCGGATTCTCTTTCTTATACTTTGCAACTTTGGAGCGATTGCAATAGCTGTTCTTTCATTTGACCCCTCCCATTTTCTATCTTCTCGGCAAATTATTGCCTTTAGTTATGGCGGCGCGCTCGGTTTTATTTTTTTGAGGTATGCCGTTGAAAAATGGCGAATTAGGATCGGAATAGAGTCTATCAGTAATGAGGAAAAATGAAATTGGGGGAAGTCCAGGAAGCATCTTGGCGACTTGATCGGTAATTCAAAGTGAGTTTCCAGATTAGCGATTGCTTGAGTGATGAAAAGATCGCTATGCTCAAGTTTTTGTGGAGGGTGTAAAAATTCATTGGGCTCAGATCTTGAATTGACGTTTTAGTGTGTTGATGTTGCATGTCAAGACTTGAACCCATACTCTTTCGCGAGGTCGGCCAATTTTGTTGTACGTTTTGATGCATTTAGTTGAAATCAGTTTTAAGGTTTTTGCATTTGTTGTTCGAACGTGATTTCGATAAATTCCGATGGGCGATTTATTGCAACCAAGACCGTCACACGCAAAATGCCTTCTAAGATATCTTCTGGAGTCATTGTTTCGCCTAAACCGACATACACACTAAATGCATCTTCTGTAGTAGCACCGACTAGGCCGCCGCTTTTCCAAATGTCATTTAAGAACTTGCTGATCATGCACTTGATCGTCACCCAAGTGCGATCGACGTTGGGTTCAAATACATAGAGTTTGGTTGCCAAGCGTATTGATTCCTCTAGCATAATCATCGTCCGACGCACGTTGATATAACGCCAGTCAAGGCTATTTCCATCTAAAGTTCTAGCGCCCCAAACTAAGGTGCCTTCACCGATAAAGCTACGGATTGAGTTGATGGATTTACCCGCGGTAGTGACGTTCAAATCTTCTTGATCGACATGTGTGATATCAACGCTTGGTTTAACAACGGCGGCTAAGGCTATGTTGGCGGGTGCCTTCCACACGCCGCGCGTATTGTCGACGGCCGAGTAAACACCGGCCATCGCAGCAGCGGGTGGCAGTAAGTTCAGTTTATTTTGCAATGAGACCAGTATTTCATTGTACAAGGGGCTGATGAGCGATATGTTTTTGAGCAGTCTACTTAGACCTAATACGGTATTTGCATACGCAGCGGATCTTTCAGCATTCTTTTTTACCTTCCCCTTGTCGTCGGTCAATTTTGCAGAAGTGCCGGTCGATACTGCTTTCGTTGCTAAGTCGCTAGCCGCTTTCAATGCAGATGGAATCGTCTCTATTATCGCGTTGTAATCGCTCTTTTTTTCATCCGATAAATTACTTTGATTCACTTCCATTTTCAACACCTTGACTAAGCTTGCACCCGTCTCGTCGGCAGCGTTGATATTGGCGATATAACAAAAGTTCATATCATCGAATGGCACAATAGATGTATGCAACCACGGATAATATGCAGCAGCAAAGCTAAGAAAATCGCGATTCAGAGCGTTTCTAAATTGAGCGATGCAATCAATATCGGTGATGCGATCTTTATATCCATCGTATACGTCTAGAATGGCGAAGCGATTTTTCATTCTACTGCCACAATGCTCGATGCTTACATGTTGCAGGGCGATACAATCTTCTTCTGACAGAGACATTGCGTCAGGAATGATGACCATGGTTGGCTCTTGCTCCTTCAATAGTTCGTCAAAAGCACTTTCTAGTTTTGATCGTTCTATTGTTCCAGCGGTGTAGTCGCCAATTGATACGATGTAGCAAGCACCACCTCCGTTTTTAAAAAATAAGATCATGCTGTAGTACAGAAAATATCTAGGAGATTTGTGAAGTAATTGAAACTTCTCATTACCAACACAAAAGTCACTATTTTCTAAATTTTTGATATTTTTGTCTTTGCTGGGGAATACATCGATTACGAATTTGTCTTCAGGTGCGCCTCCAAAAAAATGAATAAATTCCGACATCGATGAAATACGCCAAGGTCTTTTCACCAAGGTGTTACCTTTATTCTCTGCTTTTTCTGTGTAGCCAATAAATGCCGGCACAGCAGTCGCTACACGAACGACAGAATTGGGGAAGGCATTTTGTTCATAGATATAAACACCAGGTTCTTTATTCGTTCCACTCATCGTGGTTCCTTTAAAAAATTAGCGGTATCGAGTCTTCGCGATATCTGGAAATTGGATTTCTATAATAGACTATTTAGATGAAAATCATGACACACAATATCATCGTTCACCGCGCACAACTCGACTCACGGTAGAGTAGTGCAAATTCAAGTAACGACCAATTTCAGCTAGGCTATAACCGCAGTCGAGATGCGCGAGTCGGATTTGTTTGTCTCGTTTTACTTTATTGATGTTTCCTTCGATATCGAACAGTGCCTGCAGAGAAGGGCGGTTGAGGAAACGTTGCGCACGTGGGACTTCATCTAGTTTCTTCGCATCTCGAATGTACGGTTGTAAGGTCGCAACGAATTCTTCGTTACCCAACAGTACTTGTCCCTTGAGTTTGCTCCATGGTGAATCTTGTCCGATTCCTTGCAAAACAAATTGCTGAAAGCGTTTTCGTGCGGTGGATTTTTTGTTGGAAAACTGACTAAGTAACCAGTCTGTGCTGACAAAAGAGGTGTCTTGCTGCACGCTAACAGTTTGTGCATAACTAGACCAAAGATAAAGTTCAGGCAATGTCACCATATGGGCACGCACAGGGTTGAGCACAATGTAGCGACATAACTGGAGTAGGTAACTGTCTTTATCGACCAGTATCGCTTTATAGCGCCCCTGAAAAACATGGCCGACGTGAGCATGCCTACGATTGAATTGTTGGGTGTACACGCCATTGAGTTGCCGCATCCCCACTTGTAAATTGGCGTCTGGCGTCTCGATTAGCAAATGGTAGTGATTGTCCATCAAGCAGTAAGCATGGCAAATCCAGTTGAACTTCGTTATGCATTCAGCCAGCAGGTCGAGAAACCCACGTCTATCATCGTCTCCAAGATATATAGCCGAGCGCGCATTGCCACGCGAAGTGATATGGTAGATGGCACCGGGGAAGCTTAGGCGTAATGGTCTGGACATGGGGATTAGTCTAGTTCATAAGTGTGTCATGTCAAGACTTGACCCCATTTTTTCAGGCATCACATTGGGTGCGGGCGAAGCGGTTCGCAGAATCGGATCGCCGAGTGTAATAATTGATGATTGACTGCTCAAAAATAGGAATGCAGATTCGTGCATACTCCAGAAGAAATTTTGTGTTGATGGCTAGAGAATTTTTCAGATTCTGCAAACCACTAGCAAAATCAAATCTCTTTGAAGTTGGTTAAATGACTCACTCCTAAATTTTTTGTTGAAGTCACCTACATTCATGGAGACTTAACCCAAAAAAACTTAGATAATGAAGACAGGTATTGCGCGCTGTTCATTTGATGGCTAAGGCAAAAAATCACGCACCTCTCAACCCGACTAATCGAAGTACGATGTGTTAGTCCCACATTTATCCCAATAAATTGATATGTAGTTCAATCAATGTTCGACTCAGCTGTATCGTTTTTGTATTAATCAAAATCAAGTTTTTTATGCTTTTAAATTTAGTACTGAAAATCTGAATGTAGTTAAGAATCTTTTGAAAGGTACCAAGTATGAATAACAAACGCATCAGTACTGACACGCGCAGTATTACCGAGGATCTTGACCACTATTCTCTATCTGACTCCTTGGCATTTTTTAATTCATCGATGCCGATTGAGACAAACAATCCACAAGTGATTTTGCCGATGTATTCATTTGGACCTATGTATGCATCACCTCCGGTCGCAAGTACGTTTAATGGCATATTAACGTCCCTCAGCGACGTTGCTGCTGCAAACACCTATCTTCTCAGCGGAAACGTCATACTTACGATCAATCTGGCTAGTGCAACTTCTGGAACTTACGCTATCGATCTAACAGGATTTGGCGTTGGGGACATGTTGAATATCGTCTCCGCGAGCACCGGGATGTCGGTGATCACCAATCCGTCTGTGTATCCTGCTACATATTTAGATTCTTACTACGATTTTCCAGATGACTATGAAATTCAAGAGAATGCCACGTTGAGTGGCACGACACTGATACTAGAACACCTCTACACCCATTATATTGCCCTTGGTCCCGCTACCTATGACGATCACGTACCCCTCTATCGGCTTACCGTGACAGGTTTAACAGGCATCACGGCTGATGCAATCACTTACACCTATAACGATGTCACGCACCCAACACTTACAATTAGCAGCGATATTGCAAGCGTCAAATCTGGTGATACTTCAAACATCACTTTTACTTTTAGTGAAAATCCTGGTGATACTTTTACCTGGGATGGAAGTTCCGGTGATGTCGTCGTCACAGGCGGGACGCTAGGAGCAATTACGGGGAGTGGCCTAACCCGAACCGCCACCTTTACCGCAGGCACTGGATCGAACACGGCAAGCATATCGGTAGAAGGCACCTCTTATACAGATGTATCAGGCAACGGAGGTGGTGCCGCAACAACTTCCTTGGATATAGTGCTGAATTCATCACCCACCGGCAGCGTCACTATCAGCGGCACTGCACGTGAAGGTAGAACCTTAAGCGTCACCAACAATCTTACCGACGCCGACGGCATAGGAACGATCAGCTATGTATGGAAAGCCGATGGCAATACTATCGACGGCGCGATTGGGACAACACTATTACTCACCCAAGCCCAAGTCGGCAAAGAGATTACAGCGGTTGCTTCATATACAGATTTAAATGAGACTCTTGAGATTATCAGCTCTGCAGCAACGGGTGTTGTTGCTGATAATGCGGTGCCATCATCGACAAATAAAAACGTTACGATAAGCGAAGATACCTCGCTCACTTTAGGAATTGCAAATTTCGGTTTCAGCGACAGTGATAGCGGAGATACGCTACAAGCAGTGATGGTAACCAGCTTGCCTCTGCAAGGCAGCCTACGTCTGAACGGAAATAATGTTTCGGAAAATCAAAGTATCAGTGCTACTGATGTTCTTGCTGGTCGCTTAGTGTTTACCCCGGTCGCCAATACCAATGGCAATGCATATGCAAGCATCGGGTTTAAAGTAAGTGACGGAATAGACGTATCGACCAATAGTGCCAACCTGATGGTGAACGTCGCCAATGTCAACGATGCCCCCACCGGGCTTGTAACTATTTCTGGCAGGCTCATCGTAGGACAAGTCCTCACCGCGAGCAATACTCTTGTCGATACAGACGGCTTAGGATCGATTACTTACGTTTGGAAGGCAAACGGTATCACGATTAAAAGTGAGAATCTCGCCGCCTATACTTTGCGTAGCACTGATACCGGAAAGAACATCAGCGTCAGTGCCGTATATACCGATCAAGGCGGTAACTTCGAGAGTATGAGTTCTGCTGCAACCGGCGCAGTTCAAGATAATAATCACGCACCAACAGGCTCTGTGACATGGAGTGGCATCAATCGACAGGGTGAGATGCTGACGGCTAGCAATACACTTGCCGACGTTGATGGCATGGGAGTGATTACTTATCAGTGGCGCGCGAATGGTGTTGACATCCATGGCGCAACCAACCCAAATTTTACAATGGGTCAAAATGAGGTTGGCAAATACATCTCCGTATCTGCGATTTATATTGATCAGTTAGGCAATGCTGAGCGTGTCAATTCTGGATCAACACTACAAGTCGTCAATGTGAATGACGCACCAACGGGTAACGTAACACTATCTGGCAATGCTAAGGTGGGACAGGTTTTGAGTGTCAATAGTACGGTGAATGATCTCGATGGGATGGGGACAATCTACTACCTTTGGATGGCAGATGGTGTCAAAATTAAAGGCGCAAGTTCACCCACTTATACGATAAAGGCTGCCGAACTCGGGAAAGCTATTTCAGTCAAGATTTATTATACTGATTTGCTGGGAACTAACGAGAGTGTCACTTCCATGCCGACCACGGCGGTAGCGCCATCAAATGGCTTATTGGCATTCGGCTTAAGTAGCTCTGGCGCGGAAAGTGCCTTGCGCGATTTAAGCAATTCATGGATGCCAACACCCAAATTTTCTCAGCAGGTAGCAGGTCTGAGTATTTTCGAGGCGGAGTCTCTACACCAGTCTAGCAACAGCTCTGTCGGTGTTGAAGACATAAACTGGCATTACCCTGTATCCGATTCTCTTGCAGAATTGGTCGTTGTCGGACATTTGAATCACACCATGTTTTATTCCTAAATTAAAGGACTGTTCTTCATATCATTGAAACGCTTCGATGACCTCCTGTTCGGTGTCCGGTTCAAATATGACTGTGCAACTCATATCGTCATGCCGAGTTTTTGTACGATTTGATCAAGCCTGACACGAACGGGTTTTTCCGATGAACGTTTTGATAAGCGACGACCAAGCTCCGCCTTTTGTGCATCTGTAATTGGGAAGTTAGAAGTCCGGGCAGCAACAGAATACGGGGTCAAAGTCATTGGGGTCATCATTGTGGTCAGGTCTTGATCTTACGTTTTAGTGTGTTGATGTTGTATGTCAAGACTTGACCCCATTTTTTGAGTGGGGTCGCACGTGAGTGGGGTCAGGTCTTGAATCGACGGTTTTCGCGTAAATATTGCATGTTAAGACTTGAACCTTTATCTCACAAGGTGGGGAGAATGTTGTATGGCAAGACTTAACCTCATATTTCTATAAATGTGTCATGTCAAGACCTGACTCTATGTTTTATTTTTTTGAAAAAGCAGTAACGTGAAAAATGTAGGGCGGGTGCAACCCGCGCCGCTAGCATGTTCAAAATACCGAAAGGGTAATTAGATGCTTGAAAGAAGATTTGAACGATGAATCGTTGATGTGATCTACAGCGCGGGTTGCACCTGCCCTAAATGGCAGAACCCAGTTAATTTTGATCAGACCTTATTGGGCTGAAGCTTACACTTGGGATTACAGGTTTAAGGTAGAATACTTCGCATAGATCGCTTGAATTTTCTATCCGTTTTTAGGTACATACTAGAGAATAAGAATTTCCGGGTTCTAACAGAAGCAATGGGGACGCATTCGGATTTATTTTAACTAATGAAAGGAAAAACTATGCTCAAAAAATTCGGGTTTCTCGTTGCACTTATCGCGCCTTTGACTGGGTGCGGGAATGAAAATAAAACCGTCAGCGCGGAGAGTAGCAAGCCTACACCGCCGTTAGTTGGTTGTTATTCGGATGCAGAAAAATTACCAATGGGCGGTAATGAGTTAATCACCGTATCCGCAAACAATGGCGAATACAAAATAACTTATGGGAAAGATGGAGAATTCCGCGATGGAAAGGCATCTGTTTTCAAATTATATGAAGGCGCACAGAACATCGAAAACGGTGCTAAAGAAAATTTATCAGAGCCATCAACAGCCGAAGAAAAGGAAGGAATTAAACAACTTGCAAGCGCAGTAGAACGGGCGTTATTTGAGCAAGTCAAAGATAGCGGATATATGTTTTTTGAAGTTAAGGCGGAAATAGCAAAAGAAAAAGGCGCTCATTACTTCCTTCAATCAAACATGATCTACCCACTCAAGAAAATAGACTGCCCAAAATAAATTTAGCTCTTTGGCAAATAAAAAGCGGCATAGTATGCAGCCATTATCGGCTGCTCCCCTGCCACACCATCCGGCATGTGGAACCCCGCAACAAAATTCATTGGGGTCAGGTCTAGAATTGACGTTTTAGTGTTTTGATGTTGCATGTCAAGACTTGACCCCGAGCCTTGTTCTATCTTTATCGACCAGAATGGCTTTGTATTTTCCTTGAAAAACATGGCCGACGCGAGCATGCCTGCGATTGAATTGTTGGGTGCACACGCCATTGAGTTGCCGCATCCCCACTTGTAAATTGGCGTCTGGCGTCTCGATTAGCAAATGGTAGTGATTGTCCATCAAGCAATAAGCATGGCAAATCCAGTTGAACTTCGTTATGCATTCAGCCAGCAGGTCGAGAAACCCACGTCTATCATCGTCTCCAAGATATACAGCCGAGCGCGCATTGCCACGCGAAGTGATTTGGTAGATGGCACCGGGGAAGCTTAGGCGTAATGGTCTGGACATGGGGATTAGTCTAGTTCATAAGTGTGTTATGTCAAGACTTGACCCCATTTTTTCTTAAATTGATGCTGACCCATTTGTTAGAAACCTAGGTTGGGCTCCCCCCTACAACAAATTTTATTTAGCGGCAGGGACGGCGTGTGGCGCAGCGGAATTTATGGCTTGATTCAGATCGGCGACGATGCCATCCAGACTGCTTTCACCATAGCCGCGGTAGACCTGAATAATTTTGCCGTCACGTCCAATAATTACTAAATGCGGAATGCCTTTGACTCCAAAACTTTTTGCGTAAGTTTCATCGGGATCATAGGCAAGCATCATTTTAAGATCTTTCAGTGTTCGCGAGACTCTTCGAAAAACGTCGCGCTCTTCAGTATTGACCGCAATGACCTGAACTCGTTCTTCGCCTGCAAGATTTTGTATGTTTTCCAAGATGGGCAATTCCTTCAAACAGTACTTACACCAGGTTGCCCAGAACGAGACCACCACGACTTTCCCTGCAAAGCTCGACAGCGTAATGACTTTGCCATCGAGTGTTCGACCTAATTCATTGGGGGCAGGCTCTCCCACCCCATTCGCAGCAAATGATTCTGCACTTAAGAGTAAAGCGAAAGCTGCAAATACAGGTCGTAAAACAGAGTTGGAAAACAAACGCATTTTTATTGTTCCTAAAAATTTTTATGAAATGATATTTCGTTATTCTAACTATTTTTTTCTTCGGTTTACAATAAAAAGCGGGTAGGTGCTGAGTTTTACTTTGCTTCGGATCAAACGCCGACAAACACGCCGCGATTTGGTCTGCATTCACGAAATCCGGCAGTGCCAAATAAATTCATTGGGGTCAGGTTTTGAATTAACGTTTTAGTTTGTTGATGTTGCATGTCAAGACTTGAGCTCGAGCTTTCCTGGCGCAGCTTAAATTGCGGGAAGAACGTATCAAGAAATTCGATCAAGAACAGAATTTTTAGACGCATATTGCAAGATTGAAATGGCATTTACCTGCAGATTTCCTTGTAAGTGACGAATTGCCGTGCTGTTGTGACGAATGCTTTTGGCAGCTTGGTTATATGTTCAATAGTCGGCATATACTCCACAGCATCACTATCGTATTTATCGCATTCCAGTTCGGGAACGATAAATGAAGTTTTCTAGGGAATTATATGTTTAGCACTTCTAAATCTCGCCCGCAGCAATACGTCGCAGCAGTTCTTTCTATAATGCTAGTGGGCCTATTAAACACGTCATCAGCCATAGGGCAAATGGCCGCTACGGCTTCCGATGCTTCAAGTAAAACACAGTGGATCTCTACCTGGGGCGCAGCCCCCGATTCACCAGGGCCAGATTTATCTGCACAGACCATACGGCAAATCATGCGCGTGAGTGTTGGCGGTGATGCTGTACGTGTGAAAATTTCCAATGAATATGGCAACAAACCCCTACACATCCATGCCGCTTCTGTCGCACAACATGCGCAGGGTGCCGCAATCGTCGATGCTAGTCGTCATTCATTAACACTTGCGGGCAAAGACGACTTCACGATTGCGGTGGGTGACAGCATCGTCACGGACGCAGTCGACATGCCGGTAAAGGCCTTGCAAGAATTAGCAGTGAGCCTGTACTTTGCTGAAGGAACTGGCGCGACCACGATCCACAGCACAGGCATGCAGACTGCTTATATCAGCAATGGTGAGGATCAAACAAAAATGATCAATCCACGCGTCGATAACAAAGACGACAGCCGTTATTTTGTCTCTGATATTCAAGTGCGCACAGGGGAAAAAGTACGTACGATAGTGGTCATCGGTGATTCGATCACAGACGGCATCGGTACAGCTGATGATAGCAACACACGGTGGCCAGATCAGTTGGCCGATAGACTCCAAACGCACAAACATCTGCAGGATATTGCTGTCGTCAATTCTGGAATTAGCGGCAATCGTATTTTGAACGACGGGTTTGATCCGTTTCTGGGACCAAGCACACTCAAACGTTTCGATCGCGATGTGTTAGGCAAAGCAAATGTGCAATGGATCATTCTTCTACAAGGCAGCAACGACATTACCGCCAGCGGTATGTTTGACGACGCAAAACAAAAAGTCACCACAGATCAAATCATCGCTGGAATGAAAATTGTAATCGCGCGAGCGCATGAGCATGGCATCAAAATAATGGGCAGCACCATCCTTCCACGCGGAGGCTCAACAGGCGCTCGCGCTGTCACTCCAAAAATGAACGCAGAGCGCGAACTAGTTAACGCTTGGATACGCGGCGAGAATCAGTTTGATGCGATCGTTGATTTCGACAAAATTATGCGTGACCCAGTGCAACCAAGTCGCCTGTTAGCGGCTTACAACAGTGGCGACTTTACCCACCCAAATGCAGCGGGATATCGCGCGATGGCGGCGGCAATCAACTTGAAACTGTTTGAGTAAAACTTAGAGCGCATTTACATAGCGCCAAGTACTTTGCACAGCTATCGTCGTCTTCACCGGAATTTATTGGGGGCAGGTCATGAATTGACGTTTTAGTTTGTTGATGTTGCAGCTCAAGACTTGGTCCCATTCTTTCCTGTCGCCTCAGCACAAGCTCACATTGGTCTCATGGCAGACCATTAATGTGCGATCAATGTGAGCCATCGCCGGGAGAAAGGCAAGTGGCCTGTCATCGCTTGAGCGCCGCAGGCAAATAACGGATCAATGTATGTTGCTAGGCTAGCGCCATTAGGTCAAAGTGTGAATGAGTGCTTGGGTTGTCAGTCAAGTATTTTTGCACTAAGATACTTCTACCTACTTGGAGAGCAGGAAATGCGATGCGCTGGTTTCTTATAAAGACAGTTGTGGCATTTCTCGGACTGCTCCCGCTCTACAATCTGGCTATGGCTCAAGCGTTAGAGCCCTTAAGGCTTATGTACTACGAACGCAAGCCTTTCAATTACATGGACAACGGTGGCAATGTAGTTGGTCTCACAGCTGATCCAGCGACCAAGATCTTTGCAGCGGCCAAGATTCCAATCGCCTGGCAGGTACGCTCCGCAAATGCTATCCTAGATGCACTACAGAACAACACAGCGGCCATTTGCTCTCCGGGTTGGTACTACAGCGCGGAGCGTGCCAGCTACGCGCAGTACACACAGCCCATCTACCGCGAGAAACCGCTGGTGGGCCTGGCAAATGTGAACTTCAAATACCAAATGGGAACCACCGCAAAAGACCTGTTGGGGCGTTCAGATGTTCGACTCATGATCAAACAGAACTTTCTGTACGGCCCGTACCTCGACAACATCATCGCCAAAATGCCGGTCACACAGTTGATTTCGGAGGCTGCGGAAGTGTCGGACATCGTGAGACTGATTCACAAGGGTCGGGCAGATTTGTCTATCGTGACGCAAGAAGAGGTCGAGCTGTACGTTGCCAATGCACAACTCAAAATGACCGATTTCAATATCCTCAAGTTCACGGACATTCCCGCAGTTGAAATGCGCTACATCCTGTGCAGTAAAAAAGTGCCTCCCGCCACCATCGACGCATTGAATGCGGCGATTGCGAAAACAGTACAGTTGGGCCGTTAGTAACCACGGTGCTCTGTAGACGTGTAAAAGCTTGACGTTGCGCCCATCGAACTCCGAGCAATTTAGCGGCGCACGGCGTATGCCGAATCAAATGGGTCAGCTTCGGTTTTGTTTCGATGCTGACCAAGATTGTTTATTTATTGCTTGATGTTGGAATGTTGGAGCTGACCCTGTTAGTGCGATGACTAAGCTTTCGCGTATCAAAAATTCGGCGTGTTCGCGTTAGGTTTAGGCAATTCCGTTACTGGTTTCGCGTACGTCGTTTTAGGATTGTTTTTCAACATAGTCGGCATACTCAACATTTGCTCAGGGGCGCTGCTCAAATCCATCAAAATCATCTCAGTTTGCGTTGCATAAAAATTCAACTGAGAACGCTCATGCAGATTCGACACCCAAAGTGCTTTGCCGCATGACTTCCACTTATTTGCTCTGTTAAGACTAACGCCACTGCGATCTGTCAGACTCTGATAGATCTCTTTGGGATTATACGTATCCGTAAAGTAAGTCGACATCTCCGCCCAGCAGTAAGGATAGGGCGTGACCGTGCCGAAATCTCCAGGAGAAATATAATGCCCTTGCACATAATTTGTTCCAACCAGACTGAGTCCCGGCAGCATGCGATCTGACCACATCGTACGATCTTCAAATTGTGTGGTGTCGTCATACACAAAATAGCTAAGCTCACCAAATTTCTCTTTTAAACCGACATGGATGTCCGCTGTGGTTTGCTTTCTCGGCACATAGCGAATGAAGCGTCGAACCGCAATCACCGTGTCATCAGGAAGAAAACTCAGACGCAAATTATCTTCGGTAATCGTAGGCTTCGTGATGTCGAGACTAATATTGGTTTGTGCATCGTAGATCAAATCGGCAGTGCCTATCGTCACTTCTTTGCTGACATTCTTCAACTTTGATTTCGGAAATTTCTCTTTAATGATGGCCATGACTTCGGTTTTCGACATGCCGATGCGAATTCCCAGAATGTCTGGATTTTGCATTTTGCTGGATTGCGCCAAGGCCAGATTCGACATCAATATGGCTGCACATGTTGCGATGACTTTCATTTTCATTTTGCGATTCCATTGCTATAAATTTGGTTTAACTTTTTAAGGGAATCCCACCTTGTGCCGCCAGATCCTTTTGCGTGAACAAAATAGGCGTTAGACTTTGGCGCAGGAAGAGAGCAAAAGTATGGGAAGTTGAAGCCACCAAAGCGAAGTATTTTACCCCAGAAGAAAGGGGGCAGATCTTGAATTGACAGTGTTCTTATAAATATCGCATGTCAAGACATGACGCCATGGTTTACGAACCATTTTCTGACGGGCAGCAACATGAAAAAAGTAGGGCGGGTGCAACCCGCGCCGCCAGCATGTTCAAAATACCGAGAGGGTAATAAATATTTGAAAGAAGATTTGAACGATAAATCGTTGAGGTGATTTACAGCGCGGGTTACACCCGCCCTACATAGCTGTTGGCACGTTCAGATGTTCGACTCATGATTAAACAGAATTTTCTGCACGGCCAGTACCTCGACAACATCATTGCCAAAATGCCGGTCACACAGTTGATTTCGGAGGCTGCGGAAGTGTCGGACATCGTGAGATTGATACACCTAGGGCGGGCAGATTTGTCTATCGTGACGCAAGGAGAGGTCGAGCTGTACGTGGCCAATGCACAACTCAAAATGACCGATTTCAAGATTCTCAAGTTCACGGACATTCCCGCAGTTGAAATGCGCTACATCATGTGCAGTAAAAAAGTGCCTCCCGCCACCATCGACGCATTGAATGCGGCGACTATGAAAACAGTTCAATTGAGCCGTTAGAAACCACGGCGCTCTGTAGACGTGCAAAAGCTTGACGATGCGCCCATCGAACTCCGAGCAATTTTGCGGCGCACGGCGTATGCCGAATCAAATGGGTCAGCTTCGGTTTTTAATGCGAAGCTGACCCCTTTAGTTTGCTGCTTTAATTATGGTGCCATGTCAAATGTAAGGCCTGACCCCGCGCTTCAGGATTGGCGGTTTATCACATTGATATTGGATATCAAGACTTGAACCCTTTCTCTGTTACTTTTCGATTTCACTAAACTCTCTCTCTAGGCAATTACCAACTACCCAAACTAATGATGCTGGCAAAATCCACAAGAAAGTGAAAAGCGTAAAATATGCAATAGTCTGATCTTCGGTGATGCCAGATGCTTCACAAATTTTTCCTAGCGAATATAGGAGCACGGTAAGTACTATCTCAAGAGTGACAATAAGAAATGAATTGCCATGCTCTCTCATATGCTTGTAGGAATCAACGATTCCACCTTTTGCCTTACTTCGTTTCTCGGTTAGGGCTCTGTAAAATGCGTACATTGCTGAGCTATCCAAGAGAATTTTAAATATCGTCCGAAGTTGATTGAATAAGAGAAAAAAAGCGACGTAAGCTGTCAATCCAAAGAAGAAAGTCAATCCGTTCGCGCTATTAAGATTCTTTAGTTTGCAATACACGATAATGGTAGGAAAAAGCGGTATAAAAACTAATCGCAGTAGACCTAACCATTTCGCTTCGGAATTTCTGAGTACTAGAAGAAATCGTCCTGCGTGAAAGACAAGAATTGGTGCACTTGCGATGTAACAAAAGGTAAGACCGTATGCGATTAACAAAAGAGAGTTCTGTGCATTAAAATCTTTGAAATTAATATCTAGTAAAAGTGGCTTTAAGATTGGGGTCTTCGTACACATCGTGTAAAAAAGAATGGCTCCGATGACCGTCCCAACAGCATAGCGTACTGTGTAGAATTCCCACCATTTCGATGTGCTGATTTCTGTCGAACTTCCGCTTGATGCAGAGGTATTGTTTGAGCGAATTTTTGTGGTCATTTCAGTTGACTTATGCTTTCCTACTTGAAGGAAGAATCTTGGGGGCAGGTCTTGACTAAACGGTTAATTTGATCAATGTTACAAGTCAAGACTTGACCCCAATTTAACACTTGTGGATGTAGGGTTTTGAATGAGACATTGGATTTCGGATATCTTGTTTATTTTAGAATTCCAATATTCCTGAATATTTATGTTTATGTTGGGATGTTAGAACCGACCCCGTTCGCGCCTGAACCAGTTCGAGCCTTCTCTCTCGAAATTATTGCCCAATGCTACGTATTTTGCTCACTTTAGGAACCGTACTTAATTCGTCCACAGATTGCTTTATTTTTTGTTCAACATCATCTATTTTTCTTCGTTTAGACCAACGTTCGTACAGTTCAATAATTACTTCATATGTGTTCGGATGGGCGGGGTCTCGGAAAAACGCTATGTGTGACTTAAATTGACTGACTGTTTCAATATAAAAGACATTTTCCGCCTTATAGGCGAAGTCCTCATCAGCCATCCCTGAAAGGATGACTCGTGCGAGTAGTTCAATTTCGTTTAAGAGGTTAATTGCAGCGTGGCGCATTTTCGGCGAACTTTGAAATTCTGTAATCCATGTGTTTCCATCTGGAAGATCGCGAAAATTAAATGTTTTCATTTCATAATTGAAATCTGAAACGTTTCCTTCATCTTCAATCTCATATAATTTGCGCTGCAGTTCAACGATCTTTGGTATTTTTTGATCAAAAATATTCAGTGTTGTATTCAAACATTCTCTTTTATATTTTGCTGCGATATCTTTCCTTACTAACCATAATTGAGCTAATCCAATCAGCAATGTAACCAACATAATTGGACCGGATAACAGATACAGGATTTCAATTTGGTTTTTATGTTGAATTAGGTAGTCCATATCGTTCCTAAAATAATAAATCGGGTTCTATCATTCGGTGCTTCTGCGCAACTTGTTAAGATATTCTTGCGAACAATAATTGAAAATGAAATCATTACGATTTATGTAGTAATTGAGCTGTTGAAAATCACTTCCCCCAACTATCCTTTAAAGTAGTCACCCGATTAAACACAGGCACCCCCTTCACAGAATCCACACGATCCGCTACAAAATACCCATGACGTTCAAACTGCAAACGTGTATCCGGTTCCACATTCACCATACCCGGTTCGACATAAGCACGAATAGTTTCTAAAGACGCAGGGTTCAACAAAGCCATGAAGTCTTTGCCGCCCGCATCTGGGTTGGCGTCTGTGAACAAGCGGTCATACAAACGCACTTCCACTTCCAAAGAATCCGACACGCTCACCCAGTGGATGTTGCCTTTGACTTTGTAGTTGGCGCTGCCTTCTGTGCCGGATTTGCTGTCGGCGAAGTAGTTGCAGTGGACGGCGATAATGTTGCCGTTCTCGTCTTTGTCGCAGCCTGTGCATTCAACTACGTAGCCGTAACGCAAACGCACTTTATTGCCAGGGAAGAGGCGGAAGTAGCCTTTGCTTGGTACTTCCATGAAATCTTCTTGTTCTATCCACAGTTCTTTGCTGATTGTGAATTCGCGGTTGCCGAGTTCTGGGTGGTGTGGGTGTATCGGTGCGGTGCAGGCTACTTTTTCACCTTCTGGGAAATTGTCGATGATGAGTTTGAGCGGGCGCAAGACGGCGGTGGCGCGTGGTGCTTTTGGGTCTAGGTCTTCACGCAAGCAGCCTTCTAGCGTGCTGTAATCGATCCAGCCGTCGGAGCGGGTGACACCTATGCGCTCGCAGAACAATTGGATGGCTTCTGGTGTGTAGCCGCGACGGCGGATGCCGACGATGGTAGGCATGCGTGGGTCGTCCCAACCACTGACGATGTTTTGTTCGACCAGTTGGCGCAGTTTGCGTTTGGAGGTGACGACGTAAGTCAAGTTCAAACGGGCGAATTCGTATTGTTGCGGTACCGGTTGTTTGAAGAAACCACCTTCGGCAGCACGGGCGATGATCCAGTCGTAGAACGGACGGTGATCTTGGAATTCCAAAGTACAGATCGAGTGCGTGATGTTTTCAATCGCGTCTTCGAGTGGATGGGCGTAATCGTACATCGGGTAGATGCACCATTTGTCGCCGGTGTTGTGGTGATGCGCGTGACGGATGCGGTAGATCGCTGGGTCGCGCATATTCATGTTGGGTGATGCCATATCAATCTTGGCGCGCAAGATGTGGGCGCCATCGGCAAATTCACCTGCTTTCATGCGGCGGAACAAATCTAAAGATTCGGCTACTGCACGGTCGCGGAAAGGTGAGTTCACACCAGGTTTGGAGAAGTCACCACGATTCGCTGCCATGTCTTCGGCACTTTGGCTATCGACATAGGCGTGGCCTGCTTCGATCAGATATTCGGCAATCGCATAGAAGGTGTCGAAGTAATTGCTGGCGTAGTAGAGGTGGCTGCCCGCTGGGGTATTGGTACCATCGTCCCAATCAAAGCCTAACCATTTGACGCTGTCCATAATCGTATCAACGTATTCTTGATCTTCTTTTTCTGGATTGGTGTCGTCAAAACGTAAGTGGCAACGACCTTGGTAGTCGCGGGCTAAACCGAAGTTTAAGCAGATGGATTTGGCGTGACCGATGTGCAGATAGCCGTTCGGCTCTGGAGGGAAACGTGTGATGACATTCGGTAAGCCATCGCGGGTGTATTTGCCTTCGGCCAGATCTTTGTCGATGATGGCGCGCAGGAAGTTGGAGGGTGCTGCTGGAGCAGCCGCTTCTGTATTTTTGCTATCGTTTTTGATGTTGCTTTTAATATCGTTGCTCATTGCGAATTCTTCACGAAAAAATAGGTCAATATGAAATGCTGTGGGATACCGGAATAGCAAGCATTTTACCGTAGCGCAGCATATTTAGGCGGTTTTGCGCTCGCGTTGTCGTTTGTTATCCGTTTTACCGTGGAATTGCGGGACAACATCGAATTTTTCCTCTTCAGCCGCCGAGAAATGCCGCTAGCGCTTGGGGTAAACATATTCTGTTTGATGCATTGTTTTGCTCTTGTGTTATCTTTCGGCCTGTTTATTTTTGGCCTTATCACTGGTGACTCGTTTTCCTCAAACCTTAGTCATTTCTTTTTGCTCTTTTGTCTGACGCAAGTTTTTATGCATTTTATAATGCGCTTTTTGTAATATTTATTTAAAAATAGGGTGTTAAAAAATCTCCCATTTTGAATAATTTCATCGTCTGAGTTTTTAGTTTTCATGATCAAAAAAATCTTTATTTCAGCTGGTCTTGTATTGACCATGCCTGTGGCGTTTGGTCAAACCACAGCTCAAACATTCACTCCAACCACAGCTCCAACCACAGCTCCAACCACAGCTCCAACCACAGCTCCAACCACAGCTCCAACCACAGCACAAACCACCATCGCCATTCCGCGCGCGAAAACGCCGCCACAGTTAGGCGATTATGTAGATGGAATTCCGGCCGATGCGGGTGTGGCGATCCAGGACTTTAAACAGCGTACGCCGGGCGATGGAACTCCTGCATCGCGCGCGACGACGGCTTATCTTTCTTATGACGATACCCATTTGTATGCGGTGTTCGTGGCGCAGGACGATCCTGCATTAATCCGCGCCCATATTGCGAAGCGTGAAGATTTTGATGGGGATGATTTTGTCTTGCTAGAGCTGGATACCTTTCGTGATAAGCGTCGTTCGTTTTCGTTCTTTGCTAATCCGTATGGAGTGCAATCTGACTCAAAACGCACGGAAGGATTGGAGCTGGATAAAAACTTTGATACGCAATGGGAATCGGAAGGCAAGCTGACGGATTTTGGTTATGTGGTCCGCATGGCGATTCCGTTCAAGAGTTTGCGTTTTCAAAATGCCGCTGCGCAGAACTGGGGTTTTGCTGTTGGTCGTGTGATTGCGCGCTTGAACGAAGAGGCATTTTGGCCGCCTATCTCAAAGCAGTTTGCGGGCTTTGTGCCGCAGATGGCGGAGCTGACTATCCCTGAAAAGTTACAGGCAGGCTTGAATGCTCAGTTGAATCCCTTTGTCTATTTGGGCGATACGCGCGTGCTCACTACCGACGCTATGCAGGGGCGTTGGCACAGTGAACGCAAAGCCCAAGCTGGATTGGACGCTAAGTGGGTGGTCGGCGAGGCGAGTGCGATTGATGTGACGATTAAGCCAGATTTTAGCGAAGTCGAATCGGATGAGCCGCAGATCGTGATCGATAAGCGTTATGAAGTTTTGTTCCCCGAAAAGCGTCCGTTCTTTTTAGAAAATGCGGGATTTTTTCAGACGCCGATGCCGCTCTTTTTTTCGCGTCGCGTATTGCAGCCACAAGCGGGGCTGCGTATGACAGGGCGCTACGACAATTGGGCGTATGGTGCTTTATTGATTGATGATCAGGCCGCTGCTGAGGACGGTCGTGCTTCCGCGCATATCGGTGTCGTACGTGTGCAAAACGATGTGACGCATGACTTGAGTCTGGGTGGTTTTATGAGCGACCGACGGTTGGAGCAGCAACGCGATAGTGTGGCGGGCTTAGATGCGCGTTATCAGTTGGATGATAATTGGGTCGTGCAAGCGCAGCTGGCAGGTAGTCAAAGTCAATCCGATAGTCAACAGCAAAGCGGACATTTGGTCTACCTCGAAGCCAAGCATCAGGGCAAACATTTGGACTATCTCGCCAAATATTCCGATATCAGCCGCGATTTTGCGAACAGCCTGGCATTTTTACCGCGTACGGATCTGAAGCAGTGGCGGCAAGAAGGGAAGTACTACTGGCATTTTGATGATGAAGTCTTGCACCGGGCGGGTGTGCTGGCGAACACGACGGTATCACGTGATCAGACGAATCAATTGCAAGATTGGTTTGTTGATGTGGGCCTTGGCGCGGAACTAAGCCGTGACTCATGGTTAGAGGTATTTCAACGGCGCGGCTATGAACAGTTCTTGGGCAAGTCGTATCACAAGCAAGGTTGGTTCGTAAGCGCCGGTAGTAGCTGGTTGAGTTGGTTAAGCGCGATGGCAGAATTCGGTAGCGTGGATAGCATTAACTACGCTCCTTTGGATTCTGCTGGCACCTTGATGGGGCAGGGGCGCAGCATCGATTTGACCTTGAACTTCAAACCGCATTCGCAGTGGCGTATTGAACAGAAATTATTGTGGAACGATCTGCGCGCTCCGGTCGAAGCGACAGCACAAGAGGATGGCAATACCGTATATCGTAATCTGATGTGGCGTAGCAAATTCAGTTATCAACACCATCGTTATCTGGGTTTGCGCGTGATCGCCGATTACCATTTATTGCGCAGTAACCCGGCTTTCACTAATCTTGAATCCGGCAAGCAATTAAACTTGGATTTTCAGATTAATTACTTGCTGTCACCCGGCACCAGCCTGATCGCGGGCTACGGCAATCGACAGGAGAATCTGGCGTTTATCCCGAATTCATCGGCTTTACAAAAGACCGAGGAGTTGAACTTGCGCACCGGACGTCGTGCTTTTATTAAATTGAATTACCTGTATCAATTGTAGTGTGATCGACAATGGTCTATGCCATTGTTGTGGTGAATCGCACGATCAGGACTACTCTCCCGCAAGCGGGAGAGTGCAAGTTTTAGTGCTAGCGTTGGCGTGTGGGTGCTGCAGCCACGATAGGAAGTGAAACAGCAACGCGATGCAGTTTTCCATTCAGCGAGAAAATTCACGCATCACCTACACATCAATTTTCATGTCTTGCATGCTTAGTTGGTATCGTAAAAATCAATCAATCAATCAATCAATCAATCAAGGCAAGGCTTTGATCGCAAATACATCGCTATCTTTTGCTAAGCAGCCCTTGGCTTTCAATTGTTTATTTAACTCCAAAATCTCTGGTAAAACGCTGGTGAGGTAAGTGCGTTGTACTTTGAGGATCGCCTTGTTGCTTTCTTTGGGATCGACGCTGAGCGCCATTTGATCATCAGCGCGAAAGAGCTGGCGGCAGGTTTCGATGAGTTCGACATTGGTCGATTCCATCGTGAATTGGAATTGCATTTTTTGCGCGGTCTGCGCCGCGACTTTTGGTGCGGATCGGGTCAGGGAGATGCGGTCTTTTAAGCCCCAGATTTGTGTGCTGTAGTAGGCGATTCCTAGTGCGCAGATGAGGATAATGAGTTTGCGTGCCATTATGGATGAATTGTTTGTTATGAATAATGTAAAGAAACTTGGAAGGTAAAATCAAGTTGGATTTAATTCAACTAAATTAAATTAAATTAATGTAATGAATTAAAAAGATAAATTAAAAATCAAATTAAGCGCGCATTAAAAACGCATGAGGCTTTATTGCGCTCATTGGCGTTTTCTCATGTTTAATGATGCCAAATTTTTATGGCGGGAAACAAACGGAAAAAGCGAGTTTATCCGATTTTTCGTGGGTGACGGCGTAAGATTTGGTGCATACTGAAATTATTCTGAAGCAATAGTGATTTGTGTAATTTTGGTGCAAATTGCGTGCTCTGGTTCTCTATTGTTTTTGCCCTAGCGCTATGAATGAGGAAGCCATAATGTCGGAAAAATCTTCTGATGATCTAGAGAGTCAATCTGATTTCGACCCTATCGATCAACTTTCGATCACTGAGCTTAAGGCGCAACTGCGCGCCACTTCTGCTTGGCAAGCGCGCGTATTACAGGCACTCGATCATTTGCAGTCTGGCCTCGTCATGTATGGTGCCGATGATGTGCTGGTATTTTGCAATCGACGCTTTAAAGAAATCTATCCCGAGATTGCTGACGTCCTCAATCCTGGCACACCCTACAGTGAGATTGCACGGCAATTTTATCGCCGCGAATTTCACAAACGCACCGACCAAACGGAAGCGGAATATGTCACCCGACGCGTGAAACAGCATTTACTTCCGGACGAATGCGATGACGAATATTTGATGTCGCCAGGGTCATGGATTTTAGCGTCCGATAGAAAAACTTCCGATGGCGGCGTGATTGGTTTCAGACTCGATATCAGTGAGCGCAAACGCGCCGAACAATTGTTGGCCGAGACGGAAATGCGGATGATGGCCGAACTCGAACACAAAGTGGATGAGCGTACCCATGATTTGCAATTGGCGAATCAACATTTAGAGCAGGCTTTGGAGAATTTGCGGGGTGCGCAAAGGCAATTGGTACAAAGTGAGAAATTAGCGTCGTTAGGATTTTTGGTCGCTGGTGTTGCGCATGAAATTAATACACCGATCGGAAATGCTTTGTTGGTTGGAACTTCTTTACGTGAAGAGATTGATCAGTTTGATCAGCAGGTTAAGCAAAAACTCACGCGCAATTTGCTCGATAAACACATCGACTTCATCATCCGTGGCAGTGATGTTCTCGTGTCTAATCTTAAACGCTCTGCGCAATTAGTACAGGGCTTTAAGCAACTAGCGCTTGATCGCGCGACCGAGCAACAAAGAAATTTTGTCTTGGTCGAAGTGATTGATGAAGTGATGTTGGCGATGGCGCCGATCTTAAAACGGACACCGTTTAAGTTGAACATCGTGGTGCCAGATGATCTTCAAATGCATAGTTATCCCGGACCCTTAACACAAATTATTGTCAACTTCATTAACAATGCCTTGGTTCACGCTTTTGAAGGTAAATCGGTTGGACAGATGTGCCTGAGTGCTCAAGTGCTTGCCGATGATCAAGTCGAAATATTGTTTAGTGATGATGGCAGTGGTATGCCTGAAGAGGTGGCGAATCATGTGTTTGATCCCTTTTTTACCACCAAGTTAGGACAAGGCGGTAATGGGCTAGGCATGCATATCGCTTACAACATCACGACGCAATTACTCGGCGGTAAGATTACGGTCGAGACTGCGTTAGGGAAGGGCACTTGTTGGCGCTTGTTGGTACCAAGAAAATTGGCGGCGTAAACTAAGCGCTCGGTGATCGTTGAAAAAACCTAGATCAACAGATCTTAATATTCCCGCCAATTCTTTTGCTCGTGCGTCGGTGAAATTTTGAGCTTGTAATTGATGATTTTAGCATCTTGCTCTGAGATTTTTTTACTGAAATTTTGGCGTAAAAAATCCCACATATCTTTCTCTAATGCTTCGCATTGTAAGACTGCGCGGCTTTTTTGCGTGTCGCGGTGTTCATAGAGTAAATCGTCCGCATCTCTTTGTTCGCCATCATTGCGCTCATATCGGTCGTAGCGATCATGGCGACGCGGTTTACGTCTTTCTTCGTCTTGCGATTTTTCGTAATCTTTAATCGGCAAGGTGCAGTTTTCTTTGAACACGGTTGCTAGTTCATAGTTTACCCGTGGGTAGCATTGTGAATTGCGATGTGACAGTACCCAACACACCTTTTCTATCTCGCGTTGGGTGTTGATCGAGGCGACTTTTTTGAGCAACTCGTTGTCTTTGATTTCGGTCGATTTCTCGGCAATCTTGCTAGCGCAAGGTTGGTCGGTATAAATCGACTTGCCGGAGCTTGTCACACACTTTCGCATTTGTGCCTGAGCCGAAATACTGAGTAAAGACAAGGCTATCAGCAGGCAAATACGATGAAGTTTTTTCATGGTCACGGTCAATTGAAGATGGCTTGAGGTGTTTGAGTTGAGTACTTAGAATGCAAATTGGGAAACAGCGATCAGCGATTATACTGAAACTGCTTCAAGCTGGGCAGAATAATTGTGCGGTATTTTTATGAGCTTTTTTAAACTGATTTTTATCAATATTTTTCGCTGGAAACAAATCCGGCAATACCACTGACTGCTGGCATAGAAGCGCCGCTAGCTTTGACGCGCTTAGTGGACCACTGGTAGTGGATGTGCTACAGAAATGAGCGAGGAGTCAATATATTTGCGGAAAGTATTCTAGTGCTGATACTGATACTGATGCTGATGCTGATGCTGATGTTGAAGGTGATGGCCGCTATTCTTGTTTGTATAAGAACAGCGGCATCGAGGTGAAGCTGCTAAAAAATTATTTACCAATGAGCGTTAGGCAACCGCCATACTAAATTGGCGCTGACCTTGTTGCGTAGTAGAACGCACACTGACGTTCATCGTGTTCTGCAAAGACTCAATTGAGCCGCCGGTCCGATATTGAAAACTCACATCGATCACATCACCCGCAAGCACACCGATCGGCGTTTTCAAGGGCAGCGCCATGTAGTGATTTAACCAGTCAATCGTCGAATTGGTTTCCTGTACGATTGCCAGCACATTTTTGGTAATGAATCGCAAAGCACTCAGTTGACCACTTTGTTCTATCGTCATCTGGCCTTCCCAATGAATCCACAGATCATTGGTTTCCTGGAAGTCGATAATTTTATATAAGGCAGGTTGTGCGAGCTCTACGGTGTCAGCGGTAAACACACCGCCCAATTGAAATTGAATAATAGGCGCTTGGTAGCCAGAAAAATCATAGCGCTGTTGCAGTGGCTGTACGGCCATCAAAATGGCTTCTGGTATAAACACCGGCATTGCCTGCGCGGGGAATTTTTCAGCGTAGCGCTTCTTGAAATTTTCAATTACTTCGACTTGTTTCTCACGCAGCATCGCCACATGAATCATTTCGCAAATCACAAAATCTACCGGCTCTGGTGGCAAATATTCAAACGCGTCCGCATGGATGACTTCCACTCTGTCGCCATGTTGATTCATCGCTAATAGACGGCGCGCCTCAGTCACCATATCTGGATTAAATTCTACGCAATATACTTTTGCCGCCGTTTGTGCGGCAAACCATGACAATACGCCTGTGCCACCACCGAGTTCTAATACGCGTGCACCGGCAAACACTTGGCGTTGAATCGCTGCTTTGAAGTTGTCCATACGGTTCGCGTCCATCAGCATATTGTGATGGTATTGCAGCGGAATAAATTGTCCTAAATAGCAGCTCTCTGCTTCGCGTTCGACTAGCATAGTCTTCCTTCCATCCATAAGTTGGGATCGAGTGCTGAGGTAAAAAGCCAGCGGTCGATACAATCAGGCGTGTGCACGATGCTCGCCGATGTCAGGATTATCTAATTTCCGCTCAGAAACAAATGGCCGAGATGCGCGGTGTTTATGCTTCAATTCGGCCTTTGTCGATACATCTGCCCATCTTACAGGCTGCACATGCAGTAGTTTTTAACTGGCATGGTGCCAACTTGTGTGGATTTGGTAACTAGGCAGCTTCGTGATCCTTCGCCTTTGTTGCAATCCACTGTAAGACGGTTTCATTATCTTCTGCAACTCGGTGACCGATAGGGTGAAATCCTGCTTTTCTGACGGTTGCGATCGATGCCATATTGTCGGGTAATATTTCTGCCAGTACTTCAATGGCACCATTGGCAAACGCGAGTTCTAGTAGTGATGTAACGGCAGCACTGGCGACACCCTGACGACGGTGGTCGGACGCAACGCCATAGCCAATTTCCACTCTGCCGAGTAGCGGTTCACTTTTGAAGCCACAGCCGCCCACGATGCGCAGGTCATCATCGCGAACGATGATAAAGCTACTGCACCAGAAAGCCGATTTTCCATCATTCAAATGTTTCAATGCACGTGCCGCAACAAAATCGGGCGGCAGTGCGCCAGACGCCGCACGAGCGGCCAAGTCTGTAGGGAGCTGACCGGTCGCCAGTTCTTGTAGTTGCTGATAAGTCAGGCACTGAAGTGAATATGACATATTAAAAATAGTAATTAGCTGGTGACAAGAACGTGTTGCAGGGCTAGATCTATTGACCCCAAATTGCTGTAAGCCGATGACTAAGGTCATGCGACACTTCTGTGAGCGCAGATTGATTTGTGATGGCGACAATTGTCGATAGAACTTGTGCGCTATAGACGTAGACATCGGACGATGTTCCATCGCCAGTGCTGTTGATGATAATCGGTGCAATGCGCGTATTGGGTTTGTACATAGGCGCATACACAGTAAGGTCGGTAGCATCGATGGTTTGTCGCGTGATCTCGATATAAAGCATCGCGGCTTGTAACAAAGCAAGGTCGTGACCAGGATGCGCTTTGTCTTGATTTAACCAAGCTAATTTCGGGGCGACTTGGAGAGCGATTTGTAATTTGGCAGAGACGGGGATGTAAGCTACGGCTGCGTTGGTCGCGGCTTTTTGTTCTGCTTCGACGATAGAAATTGAAGCGCCTGGATGGACTTGGTAACTGCCCAGAAATATCGGTGTTACGTGATATTGGCGTGCCAGATTGACTAAATGTTTGAGCGAGGCATTTGCGTCTTCACATGACTGCGGTCCAAATGCGCATAAGAAGTCACCTCCGCGTTCTTGCAATATCACATACGAGTAGGCCTGCGACGCCAGTGCCTGTTCGACCGACTTATCTTGCACTCGCTCGGTTAATGTTGCACCACCTTGTGCGAGCATGTCACTGACGAAGGGATGTCGATTATTCAGTGAGAGCGCATCAAAGACTGCAGGTAAGTTGGCAACATAGGTCAAACTATTGCCAACAAACAGAACCCGTGTGGCTTTGTCGTTTGCGTGGGCTGTTGCCATACACAATATAGACGACATCGCAAATAAGAGTAAGGCAATAAGAATCACTGGCAACTTCGCATTGAAGAGTTGAAAGTGTGTTGAAATTTTGTTGCGCTTGAGAGTTGGCAATGGCATGTTTGGCGGTAGATCTGCGGATACTTAATTGATCGATTTACTCGTTTGCATGTTAACAGGTTTTTATTGGTAGATCGCGTGCCTTTTCGTTGATGTGGTGTGAATGAATTTTTGGACGCAAAAAAAGGCAGAACTCGTCTGCCTTTTTCCGTTGATTAATGCGATGGTTAGGCACGCATAAACGACGGCTTCTTTAATAGACCCAAGGACATCGCAGTTGCCAGTAAAACGACGGCAATTCCGGTGATGATGCCTGTCGTGATCGGTTCGCCCAATAACAACCACGCCCAAATCGATGCGGTAGCAGGCACCAGAAAGGTCACTGTGACCGCTTTGCTTGCGCCTTCGGTCGAGATCAGGTGGAAGAACAAACCATACGCGACACCAGTACAAACGATGCCGAGTATCACGACCGAGAGCAATGCCGATGCTGTGCCGTGTTCGATGGCGTGTGGAACAGAAGGCAGAGCAAACGGCAATAAAGCGAGTGCGGCGGCAAATTGGCTTCCAGCAGCGGTGGCTAAGGAAGGAATTTCTTTGGCGTGCATACGGGTGTAAGTGGCTGCAAATCCATAATTAATCGCTGCCCCTATGCCGGCTAAGACCCCACCGATGACTTGTGGCGTGACAGTCGTTGGACCGATGCCAACCAAAATAGCAACTCCGATTAAGCCCAACAAAAATGCCGTAATGCGCAGCGCACTCAGACGTTCTGCTAGCAATACAAAACCGAACACGGCAGTGAAGATCGGTGCCAGCGAATTCATCGTCGCCATGTAAGCGGAGGGAATATACAGCGCTGACCAGGCAAATAGACTAAAAGGAATCGCGGTATTTGTCACACCGATGATGAAATAAGTCTTGGCATTGCGGCGCCATGCAAAATCGATTCCCATTTTGCGCGCGAATAAATACAAAGCCAATGCACCTAAGGCTGCGCGTCCGAAAGTTGTCAGAATGGGTCCAAAAACGGGTGCGGCGATTCGCATCAACATAAAGCTAGTACCCCAAATTAAGCCGAGGATGAGAAGTCTGGTGAGATTGGCAGTCGACATGGCAGTTTTCTTTATGTGTTGAGTAAGGCAGTGAGGAAAATGGCAAATTAAGTTGGATATAGGTAGCATCGTAGCGAGCAAAAGGCTAAAAAGCGAACGATACTTATTGACATCATCTGTAAGAAAATCTAACAATACAGGATGTTTCCAACATCCTTAAATTCTCTCGTTACCTTTGAAGCTGCAGCGCGCCATAAAAGTTATTCGCTGGCGGCTGCCGAACTACATATTACCCACAGTGCGATCAGCCAGCAAATGCGATTGTTGGAAGAAACGCTAGGCGTGTCCTTGTTTGAACGTAAAGGTAGGCAGATGCAGTTGACAGCCGAAGGGACACAACTCCTGAAACAAATTCAACCCGCTTTACGTCAGATTAGTCGCGCATTAGCGCAGGTCAAAACAGAAAAGCGTGCTCCCGCGATTCGCGTTGCGACTTTGCAGTCGTTCGCCACATTTTGGTTGCTGCCGCGTCTCGGAAAATTCCAGACCGAACATCCCGATTTAGCGATCCACATTCAAGCCGCGATAGGATTGGTCAATCTGGATAAAACGCAAACCGATATTGCGATTCGTTTTGGTTTGGGTAAGTGGGACGATTACGACGCAGAAAAATTACTCGACGATCAACTCTACCCAGTTTGTAGCCCGGCTTTTAATGCAGGTCGTTTTCCCAGTCATCCTAAGCAATTACGCAGCTACCGGATTTTGTCTGTGGAGAATGGGCGTGAATGGCAAAATTGGAGCCAGATCGCTGGTGTTGACATCGGCCATTTTCAACATGAAACCCATCATAGTGACAGCAACCTGATGTTGACCGCTGCCAAAGCCGGACAAGGAATCGCGGTCGCGCGCCATAGCTTGGTGGCCGGAGAAATTGAGGCCGGGAATCTGGTGCGACTATTCGACATCATCGCACCATCGGACTATAGCTACTATCTGGTGACACCGAAAGGTTTGCAGAAAAGTGAGGCTTTGCAGGCGTTTGAACAATGGCTCAGGAAAGAAGCGCAGGCCTTTGTGCAACAATAATCCCAAGCACATTGTTTTGATGCGATTGCATCGCCTTATAAAGTCTCACGTAGTGCTTGCTTGTTCTGATAGCCGCGCAATTGTTCGTTCAAGATATCGAGTGGCAGCCCTAAAGATTGTGCGTCTTTGAGTGCTTTTCCTTGCCATTGCTCGGCGGCGTTAAAATCGGCATTTTCAGCGTAGACGGCAGCGGCCGTGCGATAGTAGGTTTGTTTATCTTTATGCTCCGGGTCGATTGATTGCAAATAAGTGAGTGCCAAAGCACCGTTGCGCATGGTTTTGTCAGGGTGTGTTGCCAGTATCCACGCTAATCTCAATTTCGGCGCAATATTCCCTTTTGAGACGGACATTGCGGCTTTGTTTAACCAATACATTCCCTGGTCTTCATTTTTTTTCAAGTGGGCACCACTCAATAATTCTTGCCCCAGTAGATATTGGGCATCAACGATGTTTTGGTTGGCCGCTTTTAATAACCACGCCATACTTTTGTCAGGATCAGGTACGCACATATTCCCATTTAAAACGTTTTGGCCGAGCAAAAAACTCGATACGCCACTGCCATTGCTTGCGGCTAATTGATACCACTTATTCGCGTTTTCATCGGACTCTGCTTTAGGCTTATATTTGGTAAAAGAGGGCAGAACATCAAGATAGTAGGCATAAAAAAACTGTGCTTCTGCACTGCCGGAAAGGGCTTTTTCTTTTTGTTCCGCTAAGACCTTGGCGATTTTCTTTCCGTTAAACTCAGTGTCAGTGATGAGGAAATGAAAGCGCGTTTTGACGCCATGGATATCCGCCGCTTTTCCCGCAATCGTGAGCGGCTCATATTGCCACTGACGTACCGCATCAATCACCACATCCGTGAACGCCGCGTTGGTACTGTAGTACACCTGATGGTCGCGGGTAGTACCTTCTTTGTTCACCGTAAAAAAGATGTCAACCCAACCCACTGTGCCCGCTCTCAGCATAGATTGTGGATACTTGGGGTTCACGTTTTTGGTCATGTGCAAACGACTTGATAAGGAACTTGCACCCGCATACACAGGCACCATACTTTGCTCTATGGCGGCAGGGTTGAATTTTGTGTAGAGTTCTTGATACAGGAGATCAGCTGATTTTTTCCCTTCATCCGATAAGCCTTTATAAATTTTCAGATGCAAGTCGCGTTCTTTGTATTCAGCATCTTGCGCTGCTAAGGCGAGCCAAGCATAGGCATGAATACTGTCTTTGCTGACAAACTCTCCGCGAAAATACATGACCCCAAGATTGTATTGCGCAGCCAGATCACCAAATTTGGCGGCTTGTTGGAATTCGTAAAACGCTTTTTCAAAATTTGACTGTTCGTAATATTTCATACCCAGTTCAAAGTCGGCTCTCGCGGTGCCACTCAAGCTCATCAAGGAGAGGGCTGCAGCACAAACGCAGGCGCGGAAAAGTGTGCGTGTCATCTTCATGGGTATTCTGCCGGTATTTGTGTTTGCTGCGGTCATTGTATTTTCCTTGCTATTGATATTGCTATCGCCATTGCGGCTGCTTTGGTGTTGGTCTTGACGATAATGTTAGTGTGTATGCCGAATTTGCAGAAATTGCACTCATCTAATTCGATGGCGGATGTGCTGTACGCGGCGCGTAGTGCAGTTCTTTGATCTTGACCGGTTCTTTCTTATTGGTCACCTGAACTTCTGCAAATGACATAGCGGGTTGCACCGTGATCGTTTCCTTATTCACGGAAACTGACGTGCGTGCATCTTTGTCCCATTCTATCGAAAGAGTAACTTCATTTTCCCACGCTAAGGGCGTTCGGAAATATTTATAGTGGGACTCGGTGTCGCTGGTATAAAACTTGATAAACGCTTCTGGTCCAGTCGAACATTCGTAACCAGAAAAGCTGACGAGTATCGGTCCTTCACCTAATTTTTGCGCTGCAGTTAAGGCGATTTCGGTCGTCCCCTTGCGTGGGATTAAGAGCTTGAATTGCACTTGTCCTGGCTCGCGATTGAGAGGCATGCGCCATTCTTTGATATCACCTATGCTGGTATTGATTGGTGGGTAGCTGGCGGGCAATATACTGGTACACGCAGCGAGCAGGGAGATTGATGCGAATACGAGAATGCGCCCTAAATGGCGCGAGAAAAAACGTGAGCGATAATTCATGCGGAGGCTGTTGTAGGGTTTTGTGGGTGAAGAGAATAGCAAAAATAGTGACAAAGTATGGTGTATTTAAGTCATTATCACAAGTGCTATACATTGGCGAACTTGAAAAATATTCCTCAACCTTACTTTCCTAGAAAATCGTCTTGCGTCGGCGCGTTGTTAATGCTGCTGGCCAGCGATGCATCTGGCCATGCGAAGTCTGGATGCGAATAGGGCTGCCTAGCGCCTTCATCCATGCATATCCATCGTGTGCCTGTCGTCCGTCGATCTGTTTTCTGCTAGTCGTAGGCGTGGAGGTTTCTACTCTGGTGCGTGGCACACCGCTTCCACATTGTTCATATCAGGATCAAACACAAATGCGCCGTAGTAGTTTGCATGATAATGCGGGCGCAAGCCAGGTTTGCCATTGTCTTGACCGCCATGTGTCATCGCTGCTTGATAGAAAGCTTCAACGGCAGCGCGTGATGCCGCGACAAACGCGACATGACGTGGTGTCGCTTTCTCTTTGCTTTCAATGATCCAAAATGTCGGTTTGCCTTCTATGCCAAACGCACACATTCGTTGGGTAGGAAATTCGGCATTCCATTCCGCGACAAATTCCATTTGTACGGTGTAATGTAACGGCGCAAAAGCTGCCAAGTAAAAATCTTTGGTCGCAACATAGTCAGTCGCATAGGTACTCAGATGGTCGATCATGATGGGTTTTTTCCTTGTTTAGTCGTGCGAATGTCAACAGAAGCTAAAGCTGCTCCAAACTGAATCATGTTTGCTCTGGTAAATATAAAGGGCAATTGAGGATAAAGTATTTTGACACGGAAGTGGCGAATCGTTACCGCCTTTAAGGTTCAAGCTGCATGTTGTTTGAGAAGCGGTTGACCAAGGCATGGAATTCAGCGACATAACGTGACAGTCTGACTGCAGCGGTTTCCGAAGACAGAAAAGGCTTGCCTTTGCCCGAGGCCAACACATCTAATTTTTTATCTTTGCTCACAATGGCTGGCGTCAGTTGCCGATAAGGGTTCAACATCTCTACCATTACTGTTTCAGGAAGATGGGCTTTGAGCCATGCCAGTTGTGTGGTGGTAAACAGATTCGACGGAAATGACAGTTCAGTGAGTTGCGTCAGGCGTCCAGAGCCTGTATGCGTTGATCGAGAACCGCTTTCGCATTAAAAGCCAGCGATCGCTAGGAAATAAGATTGCCCGAGAGCTCTAGCGATGGGACGCCTCACTTACTCCAAATCGCATATCCAAAACATAATTCCTCCAAGCTTGTCGCCGAGGATAAATCATTCAGATCTTGAAGTTTCGTAAAATCGTCAAAATGCAGGCCGCGCAAAGACGGTGTGTACCGAAAATTCCAAAGCTGGCGCGCACCTTGGTTCCAATAAAAGGCAAGGTGGGTCAATTGCGGCATGTTTTCTAGCGGCGATAAATCGCTGATGCGCGGGTATTTCCGAAAGTGAATCGCCGTAAATTGCGCGCAAAATTGATTGCAGAAATATTCCAGTGTTTTTTTGATCTAGCCCGCTAATGCTTGAGGCTGTCGCCGATGGTGTTTCGGCCAGACGATCAATCTGTTCTCTGGTAAGTTTGCCACCATTTAATTCTGGCTGAATCATTCTAATATGCCATGCGGGCGATGTTTCCGATGGAAGATGTCTGCGAAGTTCGAATAATTGATAAATATGGTGATGAGGTATGTAGAGGTTGACGCATTGCTTTTTCCATTCAAATTCATAAGTGCTCTAAGCCTAAGCTAAATGTGCGTAATGCGCTATATGAACTCACAAGAATTGCGTTGGAACTTTTGGTCGTGAGCTGCTGTCTGTAAGAAAATTCATTACCGATAGAGTGCTAGTAAATGGCAATTGTCGCTGGCGACGAGCACTGTGCGATTTAGGCGATAGTTCAGCTCACTCGGGGCTTATTGAACTATACCCGGGCATCGTATTCCGCTATTGTCTTAGTATCGTTGTCATTGACTTTCTATTTGCAGAGAGTCTGGTTTGAGATCACCACAAGTCCGTCTTGAACCTCGGTGCGTATTTGCATTTCCCGCATTTTTCGCATTTTTCGCATTTTCTTTATCCCATCGAAAGGAAGCATTTCATGCAATCTCGTCGTCAATTTCTAATCAAGACACCAATCGGTTTATTGGGTGCGACAGCCAGTCTTTCTGCATCGGCGGAACAGGTCGCCCAACAATCAACGACTGCAGCGTCAACCGTGGGGACGCCGCCCACGTTTGGTACCGCACCTGCTGTTGGTCCTGAAGTTTCTCCGGCGACTTTTGCCGAGGCAGAAAAATTGATGCGAGTAAGTATGACGCCCGCAGAGCGGGAGATGGCGGCGAATAGTTGGCGCGTTACGATGGCGGGATTGACGGAGCGCAGAACAGGTCCGCGCACGATGTCTTTCGCCGAGGATCTAGCGCCCGCAAATGTGTGGAATCCGGTTCTGCCAGGAATGAAATTAAACGTCATGCAGAATCGATTTGTTCGCAGCAAAGTAAAGGCAGAAGCCTTACCTACGAATGATGCTGACATTGCATTTTCACCCGTCACACAACTCGCCCGATGGATAGAATCGAAAGCGATTTCATCTGAGCGTCTGACCCGCATTTATCTGGATAGAATAGAACGCCTCGATCCGCGTTTGCGTGCAGTCATTACGCTCACTAAAGCACAAGCCTTGCAGCAAGCACGTCAGGCCGACAAAGAAATCGCCGCTGGAAAATATCGCGGGCCATTGCATGGTATTCCGTATGGCGTGAAGGACTTACTCGATACCGCAGGCATTCCGACCACCTATGGCGCAGAACCGTTTCGTAGTCGGATTCCTGCGCAAGATTCTGCAGTGGTCGCACGTCTCAATGCGGCGGGTGCAATTCTGATTGCCAAACTAAGCCTAGGTGCGTTGGCCTTAAACGATGTTTGGTTTGGCGGACAAACTATGAATCCTTGGCTGCTAGAGGAGGGGGCTTCGGGCTCAAGCGCTGGGCCCGGTTCGGCAACGGCCGCCGCCTTAGTCGGATTTTCGATTGGCAGTGAAACAGGTGGAAGCATTGTTGGCCCCAGCATGCGTTGTGGTGTTACTGGTCTGCGTCCAACGTTTGGTCGCGTGCCACGCACTGGTGCAATGACTTTATCCTGGTCGCTCGACAAACTAGGACCGATGACACGCACGGTTGAAGATGCCATGCTGGTGTTGCAGGCAATTAGCGCCTATGACGCGCGCGACAATAGTAGCGTCCACAGCAAATTGTATTTTGATGCAAATGCCTCGGTGAAGGGTTTGAAAGTTGGCTACGTCCCGGCATGGATGCAGGAGGCAACGGACGTTGATCGTGCCGCGTTGGAGAGCCTGCGCGCACAAGGCATGATCCCGACACCAATTAGCCTACCGAACTGGCCTTACGAATCATTAAATCTAATTCTATTTGCAGAAGCTGCAGCGGCGTTTGAAGACATCGTCTTAGACGGGAAAATTAATACGCTCAAAATGCAAGTGCCGGATGCCTGGCCGAATATCTTCCGCGAAGCACGATTTTTATCGGCTGTCGATTTGATACAGGCAGAACGTCTGCGCCGCCAAGTCGCACAAGAAATGGCGCGTATTTTTAGTACGGTAGATTGCTTGTTGGTTCCGTCATTGCGCGATGAGATGCTGACGATTTCTAATCATACCGGGCACCCATCGCTGACGGTGCGGACTGGTACTGTCACGATTACGGAAGCGCGTAGTGACTGGGCACCGAATCCAAATAAACCATCACCGCAATTCTCACCTGCACGCACTGTCCCACATGGCGTAACCTTGATCGGTCGCCTATTCGATGAAGGCACGATCGCGTCGGTTGGAATGGCCTTAGAGCAAGCGGCCGGTGTCGTCAAACATCGACCGATGGGTTTAGAGTAAATTAGATTGGATGGAGTAAGAAGGGATTGTTTTTTGCCACCTCAGACGAAACTCAAATGTGAGGTAGAAGTGAGGTGGCGGCCGTCGATAACAGAGTCACAATGTTAACTCAGAATGGAACTCGATTTTTGCCAATCACTTCACTGCTTAATACTTATTGTCGATACTCTTAAACGTGCCATCCATCTTCATTTCACGTAGCTTTAAATTTAACAGTGCAATGGTTCCGACGCTCATTTTGGGATTGCATGCGACGTAATAATCAGAAGTTTGATAATTGAAGAGCCAAACGACTTTGTCTTCAAGGTGATTTTCCATAATGATTTTCTTGCCATGGATATCGCCCGCTGTTGCATAGTCGATCCGGCCCAATGCAGCATTCTTGAACGTCGTTGCCGATTCGATCGACGTTACCATATGAAATCCTTTTTCCGATAGATAGGAAACAGACACATTACCTACCTCGGTTCCAATGCTCGATTGTTTGATATCGTCTAGCTTGGTAATCTTCCCCAACTTATCAGGGCTTCCAAAAACCGCCCAGTTACCAGTCGCGATTGGCCCTATCCAATGAAAAGATGTCTCGCGCTCTTTTGTCCTGACCGTCGAAAACACGCTGGTGTCGCTATTGTGGCGAGCCAATTCATGCACATTCTCGGCAGGCTGACCATAAATGACATCAGCTTCTTTTTTAGAGAGGTCCAAAAGGTGGAGATATTCTGTAGTGATCGTGCGCTTAATTTAAATGCATATGTGAACGCCAATTGGATCCCTAAATAGAGAGCCAATTGGCGTGCTGGTTGGAGAACTATTTGATGCTGATCTTTATCGTATCTGTATCACTGGTGCGTGCAAGTACCGTAATCGTGATGCCATCTACTGTAATGGTATCGCCAGTTTTCAGACTGGCATCTTCAAATAAACGGTCAGTCGAGCCAATACGTCGCTGGGTTTGGTAGCCGCCTTTCAGATGCCCTAATTTCATGTCTACTGTATAAACCAAAACGCCTTCTTTGCTGGCTTCGATGTGATCGAAGCCTTCATTTTTACGCGATTCCATGACTAAAATTTTAGAATCGCTGAGTGGTACCATGGCCACTTTGATTTCTGAATTTTGACGGACTAAGGGATTGAGCTTAACGGTTGTGCCGGAAGCGCTTAACTGATTTCTCGGTATGCAAGAAGTTTGCATCTCCGTTAGCCAACCTTGCAGATACCTATCCCAAGCATTGTGTTCGATGACATTATTGGTCCAACTATCCGCCATTACGCCCCAACTGCCCAAGCTCGCTGACGCGTGATCGAGATCTTCGTCGTATAAGCCAAACGCGTGTCCTGTTTCATGTACCATCCACTTCCAGTCTGCGCCTGTGCCATTTTGCGGTAAGTACATATCCGCACCACCAGTTGCTCCATTAGTAAAATAGCCAGTGCGAGTCCAAGAGGGATGCGTAATGGCGGGCCCCCATCCCATTTTTTCAAATGGCATCTGCTTAGGTACCAAGAAATACACCGCGTCATACTGTCCTAAATCGATTAAGGGATCGGCCAGTTTGACTATGGCTTTTAAATAGCTCCCCGGATCGCCAGAACCGACGGTTGAACCATAGCCAAAATCACTGACTGAAAACGGTACCCGCACCCAGTTGGGAAGTATTTCAAAATCAAAAGTGAGGCGACCATAAGATTGGTTGAAGTAAAAATCGCGTACGTTGTTGGCGATCGGTGTGAAAAATGCGGGGGCATTGTCGACACCGTTAACGTCCGGAAAGTCGACGGGTACAATCAAAGCGCGAATCTTTCCATACGAAGCTAAGCGCCAATTCACTTTAGGGAAACCTGCTGATAGGCCGACACCGTTGATGGTGCGTATCGGTGTTACCTGATCTTTTAATTGGCAGGCAGAGCTAGGTACGAAGTTTAGTGCCGATTGATTTGCCATCGCAATCAAATCATCGCGACGTTTCTGTGCAGGAGCTGCCACCACAGAGATCAGATCAACCGTCACGGCGGCAACGCCGTTGCTATTGGATGGCGCCCATTTCACGACCGCATTACCCGGCTGATCAAGTAAATCAAGCGTGACTGCCAATATGCCTTGGGCATTTGGCGCGATGCCATTTATGGAGGCCACGCCAGAGTCGGAAATAGTAAAGGTATAACGACGGCGTAGAAATACATTAGGATCAGTTTCGGCCACATCCATCGTATAGTTTCCAGCGGGCAGCTTCACATTGATACTTCCATCGCTTGCACCGATGGTCTGCGTCCAGGAACCACCCGCATCTGAAACAGTAAAAATCGAGGTTTTGATCGCTAGCTTAGGATTACGTGGGTCATACACCCACAGTTTGAGTGTGGTTCCGGCAGGTGCTGCACTTAGATTATTCGGCACGACAGGTAATTCAGCGCTTGGCGTCGTTTTCACGCCAGAAGAGGGGACAACAGCGTGGTAACGTGCTCTCGTAAATAAGCTGCTGGTGCCATTTGGTTCGAGCACATCAAAATCATATTCGCCAACGCCTAGATGTAAACTGAGTGTGCCATCCGCTGATGCTGGATAAAAATTAAAGTTACCGCCGACTTTGCTTAGGAAAATACCGTCTGAGGGCAATTTGACTGAAGGGGTACGCGGGTCATAAATCCAAATTTTGAAATTGCGGTCGGCTGCAGCGGCCGCCAAATTGAGCGGTGCTACTATATTGACACCGGGTAGGCTAGGAGGCAGGATCAGAGCATCCGGTAGTACGGCGACTGCTTGTTTAGTCACCGAGTTCATCCCTGGAATGCTTGATCGTAGATTAAACTGTCTGTCGTTAAACCCCAGTACCATCAGCGCCCCTTCGGTGTCAGTCGGCGTTATGGCGCCAGCGATTGCCATACCTTTGGAGATCGATTCTTCCGCTGAGTTATAGTTCAAGCCTTGGTCAATCGAGAAAAAGCGACCGACGCTGACTTTATTGTCGAGTAAATCGGCTACCCAACCGTAAGTCGCATCACCTTTAAAACCATGTGCAGCGTTCACGATGGTATTAATCAAGCTGCCGCGGGTTTCGCTGCCCGAGGCTAAAGCACCGCTCCAATAAGTCATACCGCCTGTATCGACATCACTGCGCCCTAAGACGTTTTTGTATATCGTGGTGATGAATTCCGCATTGGTCATTTGAGCTGAGTAGCCAGTGATCGCCGAATACTGTAAGGCAGCGCTGTAAAAACTATTGGCAAGTTGCAGTGTGGTGGTGCCGGCTTTGATTTGATCGATCCAATAGCTCATGCCATCGGCATCAGGGACGCGATTGAAAAAGGCAATATATAACTCTATGAGAGAATTTAACGAGGCTTCCGGAATGGTTTTGAATTTGTCGCCTAGCAATAAATTCACATGCATGTCGGAAAATTGAATGGTCGTGGCACTCCCTACTGACGTAGTGGAACCTGCACCAGTACCGGTACTCAGTTCATTCTTTAGTAGAAGACCATTAGGCGTTTTGATAAGGCTGTAATTCCTGCGCAGGTCGGGAACAGTCAAAACACTGCCATTTTGTACTGGTGCGGCAGTGTAAGTTGGGGCAGCACCATAGGACGATTGTTCCGTTGATTTTTGTCCGCCACAGGCGCTGAGTTGCGCAACAAGTAGCGTTAGTACGACGCTGAAAACTCGATTTGGACGCAGCGGCGAAGTGCGCTGTACAGACTGTAATGCGTTTATTTTTTTCATGGTATGGCCTGAAATTTGTTCAAAATTTAGTAACTGTCAGCAGGTGAAAACCATACCTGAAAGTGCGTATGGCGAGTTTCAGTAGACTAGTGCAAGTACGTCTCTGCATACCTTCTGATAATCTTCCGGTGGCATAAAACACTTCACTTCTCCTCTTGAACAGCATAAAATCCCAGATCAAATTGCTTCTGGAATCATAAAAACAACACATGGAAGCGCACCTATTTCAGTTCGGGGTCTGGCAGGTCAATCCTCTCGATAACAGCATTACCCATGGTTTAGAAAAGCGTCAGATGGAACCGCGTGCGATGGATGTATTAGTCGTGCTGTGTAAAGCATCTGGCACAATATTGAGCGCCGAACAATTGTTGGAGCAATGTTGGGGCAGTACGCTTTATGGTGATAACCCCGTCCATAAAACGATTGCGCAATTACGCAAACTACTGGGCGATCAAAGTAAAGCCCCGGTGTATATTGAAACCATACGCAAGCGTGGCTACCGCACAATCGCTGTAGTGGAATATCCAACCGCGCTTTTGCAGCCAGTAAATAGTTGGCTTAAAGAATCCCCGTTTCGTGGTTTGCAATCTTTTGATGAACAACACGCACCGGTATTTTTTGGCCGCAGTGATCCGGTCTTTCGTCTGACTCAACAAATTACCCAGCAATGTCAAACTAGTCAGCACTCAAATTCAGTGGCGTTGTTCTTGATCTTGGGTGCCAGCGGCTCAGGTAAGTCCTCTTTGGTGCGTGCTGGATTGATCCCTCATTTGCGGCAAGTAGGGGCTGAGCTACAGCTGGTATCGTGGGTCAGTTTTGATATGGCAGAAAAAGGGGCTCACTCGTGCATGACCAGTTTGGCGGCAATGCTCCTGGATTTAGAAGTGGCAGACCAGCGCGTCTTTGATGGCCAAAGTGTATTGTCTTTGAGGGCAATGTTGTCGAATGATATGGCACAAGTCAGTACGATACTGCGCGCTAGCATGGCGCATTTGCCGGCGAGTGTTATCTATCGTCATGCATTGTTTCTGGACCGATTTGAGGCGGTATTTGATGATAATACTGTCAGCGAGAGTGAACGCGCGCAGTTTTTACAGGTGTTAGATACGCTGGCGCGCAGCAATGTGTTGATTATTCTGTTGGCTTGTCGCAATGATTTTTACCCACGGATAGTCGCGCAACCGGTACTGATGGAAGCAAAATCTCGCGGTTGCCATTTCGATGTATTACCGCCGACGCCAGCAGAAATCGCCCAGATTATCCGGCTGCCGGCCTTGGCAGCAAACCTAACGTTTGGGGTGGACGAACAGTCGCAGGTCGGCTTAGACGACATATTATGTCAATGCACTATCGGCAATCCTGATGCGCTTCCGCTACTTCAATATACTTTGCAAGAGCTATACACTCTGCGTAGTCCAGACCAACAATTAACTTTCGCTGCCTTTCATCAATTAGGCGGTATCGATGGGGCAATTGGACATCGAGCCGAACAAATCACACTATCCCTGAGCGATGCGCAACGCGCATGTCTGCCACAGATTTTTTCACTGGTAACGACTATTTCAACGCATGACAGCATCGTCACAGGTCGGCGCGCTGGGTGGGGCGAGTTAGTCAGTGACGATGAGCGCGAGGTAGTAACTGCTTTAGTTGAGTCGCGCTTACTTGTCAGCGAAATGGGGACAGAAATAGCCGGTTTTGCTGTCGCCCATGAAGCATTGTTGCGGCGCTGGCCACGGATGGTAGACTGGATTGAGAATCATCGACATGCGTTGCAAATTCGTGGTCGTGTAAGCGAACTAGCCACTCGTTGGAGTAATGATGCGAATAATCCTGATTTGTTACTTGCACAAGGAAAACCGCTCGATGAAGCAAGTAGTTTGCTCAGTATTGCCGGACTTTCTTTGTCCGGGCAAGATAGGGCCTTGATCACCGCATCACAAAACAAGGCGGCGTTGCGCCAACGCATACGCCGGATCGTGATCTGGAGCACTTCACTGCTAGGCGTGCTGGTGGTATGGCTGGCTTTTTCTGCTTTTAGTGCCAGACGTCAGGCAACTGAACGACCTATCGCCGTCGAACGTTTGATGAGCGTGATGCTATCGGATGCGCATGATAAAACCGATACATTAGGGCAGCTGGAGTTTACCGATAGCGCCCGAGTGGAGGCTTTGAATTTTTTCGTCAAGTCGGATGAATACAATTTGAGTGCCGCCGAGATCGCGCAACGTCCCAAGACTTTGATTGCATTGGCTGAAGTAAGCAGCAAGCGTAATGACATAAAATCTGCCCAAGCAGCATGGCAAGCCGCTTCCCTTATTCTCAATAAAGAGTTGACACTCCAGTCGCAGGGTTCGCCTAGCAGAGATTTGTTGAAGATGTCTGCGGAGGTCGCATTTAACCAAGCAAAAATAGCACTTAAAGAAAATGCTTTTCTAGATGCTAACCGCTTCCTGCAACAAGCCCGTAAGTATGCGACGCAATTGGAAGCAAAAGATCCTGGTAATGTCGCAGTACTTATCCTGCTTGCCGAGATTCATCGTCAATTAGGCAATCTGGAAGTTCAGTTTGGAAAGCTAGGACTTGCGGAAATTGATTATCTACAAGTGGTCGCATTGACAAATCGCGTGCTGACCGCGAAAGCAGACGATGTGACGGTCAATGAAGGCTTAGCGGATGCATGGTTTCGTCTTGGTACAGTCAAGAAAGCACAAGGTGCTTTTGTTGCTGCGATGGATTTACATCAACAGGAGGCGGATTTAGAGCAGCGTTTACTGGCACGGCATCCTCAAAATGATAATCTGGCCTATCGTTTGGCAAGAGCTATACACGAACAAGCAGAGTTAAGTTTGGCCTTAGGGCGAGATCAAGCTGCCTTGCGTTTGCTCGGCCAAGCAGAGCAATTATATGTGCGTATTTTACGATACGATCCGAGTGATCATCATTGGCTTAGCGCCATTATTAATACCCGCATCTTGCGACAGGATATACTCGCTCGCGCTGCAGCCTTGCATCAAAGTAAGCCAATGCAACAATTGTCTGCACTGCGTGAGATCGAAGCTGCGATACGAGAACAGTCGCAAATTAAATCCAAAGGTCTCATAACCGAAAAGCGTATTTGGACGCGACTTGAGGCACAACTGTCTACCAGTATTGTGCGCGCGACCTTGGCGCTTTCGGCGGAGAAAAAAAATTCCGCGGTAATCAAACCCATGCTCGCACTGGCGAACCAAAAATTAGTTGAAACCGAATTAGCCTTGGCACCGCTCTTACAAGTTAGTCCGATAGATATGGGAGATATGATTGTTTTAGTGGATGCAATTTTAACCCAAGCAGATTTTGAGTCGTCGCAAAAAGCACATATAGCAGCGAAAAAAACTTGTCAACGTGGCGCGGATTTGCTCACCAATAAAATCGTTGGTAGCGCAGATTATGTGTTGTTAGTGCCGTGGTTGCGATTGCAAATTTGCCTTGGAAATGCGCAGGAGGTTGATCGTACACGATTGCTTCTGGAAAAAATCGACTATCACGACAGAGAATATCTTCGAATTATCTCAAACCTGTAATGCAGTGATGGCAAGTCCACGAGTGGTTGCGCCTAACATCGTCTCGTTGATTTATGTGAAATTGTGATCGACCTAAAGAGCGCCAGGACTCATGGCTTAATACTTATTGTCGATACTCTTAAACGTGCCATCTATCTTCATTTCACGTAGCTTTAAATTTAACAGTGCTATGGTTCCAGTGCTCATTTTGGGATTGCATGCGAGGTAATAATCAGAAGTTTGATAATTGAAGAGCCAAACGACTTTGTCTTCAAGGTGATTTTCCATAATGATTTTCTTGCCATGGATATCGCCCGCTGTTGCATAGTCGATCCGGCCCAACGCAGCATTCTTGAACGTCGTTGCCGATTCGATCGACGTTACCATATGAAATCCTTTTTCCGATAGATAGGAAACAGACACATTACCAACCTCGGTTCCAATGCTCGATTGTTTGATATCGTCTAGCTTGGTAATCTTCCCCAACTTATCAGGGCTTCCAAAAACTGCCCAGTTACCAGTCGCGATTGGTCCGATCCAATGAAAAGATGTCTCGCGCTCTTTTGTCCTGACCGTCGAAAATACGCAGGTGTCGCTATTGTGGCGAGCCAATTCAAATGCCCTGTTCCAGCTCATCATTTTCATGTGATAGGGGAGATGGCTTCTCTTGAGCAATTCATGCACTTTATCGGCAGATTGACCGTAAATTGCTTCACCTTCTTTTTCAGAGATATTGAGGGGGTGCAGATATTCTGTTGTGATCGTGATCGTAGGCTGCTTAGACTGAGCATGGCATAAACCAAAAAAACTCAGCGAAGAGACAAAGCAAATACAGATAGTGTTGATGTTGAAATGCTTTGTTCGTCTCATGTTAACAGCGTCAAAGTCAGGTTTGATTGTGCGAGTGAAGGTAGGGTGAATCAAGGGTTAGGCTGAATCCCTAACTATCTAAGTCCTCAGAATAATTCAAGCGTCAACGTAGGTCAAATATTGTTCCGTTCATACCGGGACAATATCAATTGAAGAAATGAAAGCATCGCTATTTGCAAGGATGAACATTGAGAAAATTGGAAGCTTAAACGGCAACGCAACGCAATTCCATTAAAGTCTAATAAGCTCTTAAAAATAAGCATTATTCGCAAGCTTTTATTCGACTCTCAACCAGCCTTTTTCAGTAGCGATTTCAATCTGTTCGAGCGCATACGACCACAATTTCGGCGCGGAGGTTTCCAGATATCGGTTGCGATTGATTACCTGTTCCTTCAGTACCCTGTTTTTTGCCCAGCTACCGCCTTCGTTTTGCATATTCTGGATAAGCGGTAGTATCCGATCAATTGCTTTGGCGAATTGCGCATCTGGCGTTTCTGCTTGTTCAAACTCATGCCAAAGCAGACTGAATTTTTTACCCTGAGGTTCCGGTAACAGTCCAAAGATACGATTGGCTGCGGCGCGCTCCTTGTCAGCCTGTTGGTCTAAAATGGCGTGGTGCTCAAAAGCGAACGTATCGCCCGCGTCAATCTCGACAATGTCGTGAATCAACAACATAAAGGTGACGCGAGAAATATCGACCGCGGCATCTACATACGGCGCTAACACATGCGCGGTGAGCGAGATATGCCAGCTATGCTCAGCACTGTTTTCAAACCGATTGTTATCATTTTTGATCATCGCCTTGCGATACACGGCTTTGAGTTTATCGAGTTCGAGGATGAAATCGATTTGTTGGGAAAGGTTTTGCATGAATGTCTTTGAAAAATGTTTTGGGTAGCCAGACACGACTCTGTCTAGGCGTTCAAGGGATTATGTTTATTCTTAGCGCTTAATTGTGATGATCAATCTTAATGATCCATAGATTTATATGAATCTAGACGCTTACAAGCCTAATTCAAGATCGGTTGCACTGTACTCATATTTGTTTTTCGGTGGCCAGGGACGCGTGCGCCAATCGGGTTCGAAAACGAAGGAAGATCTAGCGCGTCCCGGAAGTAATGCGCCATTCCCAGCACCTTTAGCGTAGTCGTAGTAGAGCTTGACGATTTCTTCTTTGGACGTCTGCTGTGCGGCAGGGTGCGCGAGACAAGCATCGCGCCATAGACGCACTCGCGCAAAACTTTGCGCATCTGGGAGTTCAAAGTCTTCGTAATATTCTAAGAACCAGAAACGCATAAAGAAGGGCGTGAACACCGTTTCCGCCCAGCCAAACTCTTCAAAGAGAAAAGTGCCGTTTAGTGAATGTTCCAACAGAAAATCATTGAGCTTGGCATACTGCTTCAACATATTGTCGTTGAGTGTCTGGCGTCGCGCTGGATCTTGGTTCATCACATACACATAACCCTGTGTACAAAAATCACCCTCCAGTTTCGACAACATATTTTCGATCGCACGGCGATAGGGATCACCCTGCGCGATAGCAGGCACAGCAAACAAATCTTCGAGATACTGCATGATCACCATGCTCTCTTTAATGATCTTACCATCCGCAGTCTCCAACACAGGCAGCGCGGTAGTGCCACGCGTTTTCTGTAATAAACTTGGATCACGTGGTTTGGTTATATCGACGACGACAAATTCCACTTCATGCCGACGTCCTTTGAGTTCCAGTAAAATTTCTAAACGCTGACAGAAAGGGCAAACGGGGATGTGATACACGGTGATCTTGGATGGCGTGGTCATAGCGGGTGATTATCCGTTTAGTGTCTTGTGAATTGAGTGGATATTGCTGTGCAATGAGGTTCAATCAAGAGCGATCTTAACTTGACTGCAATGGCTTGGCAATTTTTGCCCATATTGCGGCATTCGGTTCAAAAACCAAGGCATTTTGTCTGAAGGACGATAGCCAATGATTACGAACTGGTGAGGCGACGAGTATGGGTACAATCAATCTCATCGTTGATTGAGATCCTCATCATTAGATGAGTACCATACGCTCGGCGTTTGCCTTCGACCAATGAAGTATTTCATAGCTCTGGCGCAAACCTGCAATGAAGAAAGGATCAGTTTTAATCAAAGTGTCGATCTGATCCTTTGAGTCAGCATTGACGATCCACAATCCCCCTTTAGGCGTTTCACCGAGTTCTTGTCGTAGCGAGCCACCAACGGGAATGAATTTTTTATTCTTCTCAAGCCAATCAATATGCGCTTGAAGTTTGGAGGCACGGATTTCTCCGCAGTCAGGCTTGTCCGAAAATAACACGATAAAGAGCATATAAAAAAAGAAGGAGGGTAGGTCGGTGAAGTCAAAAATGATATGGGTCATGTGAAGACACGACCCATTTTTCATTCATTTCGTATGATGTAAAACGAAAGAAAAAATATCGGCCATTTTTTCCAAACCATTTTTGCGTGACGTCGCGAAGTGTCCTGTTTCATAATTCACGCGCAACAAAGCGCCGGGTAAATTTGTCGATGCTGCTTGCATACGTGCTGCAAATTTCCCGACCTGCCATGGTTCTACCCGCAAATCATTCGCGCCTGTGATGAGCAAGCAGGCTGGATAGTGCACCCCATTTTTGACGGCATGATAGGCATCCATTTTGAGTAAGGAATGAAATTCGTCTTCCTTTTTGACTGTGCCAAATTCGGCGTCGTTACCGGGACCGTTGGCCGTGAGTTCAAAGCGCAAAATATTGAATGCCCCAACTTCGCCAATCGCGGCGGAAAACAGATCAGGACGCTCGGTAATGGCGCGGCCGACCATGATGCCGCCCGCCGAAGTACCCCATAGTGCCAAATGTTTTTTATCGGTCCATCCCAGTTTAATCAGGTGTTCGGCAGAGTCGATGGCATCGCGCCAGGTATTTGGCTTGGTGGCTTTTTTACCCGCCAGATGCCAAGCTTCGCCTAACTCGCCACCGCCGCGCACATGGGCAAATACAATCACACCACCGGCATCAAGGAAAGCCATATTCGATGAACTAAAGCCTTGGTCAAGGATAGTGCCGTAAGCGCCATAAGCAATCATTAATAAAGGATTGCCGCGCTTGAGAGCGATGTCTTTTCGATGCAAAATTTCCAGCGGCACTTTGACGCCGTCACGTGTTGGCGCGTCGATGCGTGTCGTCTTGAAACACGAAACATCGAATCCTAGCGGACGTTCAAAATGATGTTTCTGGCTATGAAGATTTTGTGCGTTGACTTTATAGGTCGTACCCGGAATTGTGAGGTCGTCCATGTTGTACCATGGGCCATCCTCATCGAGTGCCCCGAACATACCCCATACCGAACCAGCCTGCGGTAGATGTAAGCGCGCGACCTTGTCCGTTAGTGAAATTCGCTGTAAGCCATACAAACCGCGAGCGAGGTCTGCGACATAGATCCCATCACGGGCAGCGACTAGTGCATTGAGTACGCCTTGCTTAGCTGGTAAGACGATTTTCCCACTGGCGAAGTCTTCCTTGCCCGCATGGATTTTAACAATTTCGCCATGACTTTCTCTACCTTTGGCTAAGGCATAAACCATGTCGCCAATGAGTTCTATGGCTTTGACGCCAGCAGATCTGCCGGCAATTTTTCGCCACTGTGGTTTGCCAGCGAACAGGTCTTGTGCTTTGGTGACATAGACTTGGTTGATATCATTCCCATTCAACAAATGCATCCCCAGCACCCACTCGCTTCCCAAGGCACCACGAACCACAGGCATATCGTCTTCCATGCCATCGAAATCAGGTCCCTCGCTAGTGCGAAAAACCTCGATGTCAGCACTGGGCGCGGTTCCTAAACGGTGCATCCAACAGCTACCACCGCGCCCAAAATCAGGCGAGCCAGGTACCGCATCTGCTCGTACGCGGTAGTAGAATAAAACTGTTCCATCGCTATTCCAACCTGAACCACGCGACAAAATTTTAGTGATCTCGACGGTGTCGCCGGTGCTCAGCTCTTTGATGTAAGTGGTGGTGATTTCGGAGCCGCCGATTGAAATGCCATAGGCGATATGTTTTCCCGTGGGTGAGGGCATGAGATAGTCCAAAGTCGCTGGTGCATCTTCAGCTCGACGATGGCTATTGGGATCAATTAAAACGCGTTCCTTGGCTTGGAGCGAATCGCGCACAAACAATTTGAAGGATTGTTCGCCCTTCAAACGTTTTTCGATGAAAAGGCGTCCGCCAGCGGGAATGACATTGCGTAAGGTGTCGGCATCTGAGGAGAATAGTTCTAAAAGTTTGAACATCGTGGCGCGCTCGGGCAAAGCATCCAAGCTAGTGCGCGCGTAGTCGCCTTGCGCACGCAGCCAGCTGTCCCATTCGGCGGTTTTTGGCTGTGTCTCCATCCAGCGGTAATCATCGCTGACTTCCACGCCCCAATATTTATCCACCACGGGCTCGATCCTAGTTTTGGGCGGCAATGCTCTGTTCACTGGTGCTAATTTTTCGGTTTGATTGGCAGTTGCAATGGCAGGGATTAAACTGCTGGCCGCAGCCCATTGAACAAAGTCGCGACGTGAGATGGCGTGGGACATGAGAGGGTAATCCTATTAAAAAAATGGAATTACATTGATCTTATTTGAATCTATTTACCTTGGTCAAATCATTTTCTGCTAGCTTTATTAGCTTTGACCACCTGTGCTTCGAAAAGCTGAAAAATATAAGTGCATCAAAGCATCAATTTTTTAATCCGGTTTGAGGGGGCAAGAAAAGTTTTAATCGCTCAAGTTCACTAGGCTTGCGGCTAATAGTGAGTTATGAAATTGTTGATCCTAGAGGTGAGAACGGTTTCTAAAGTGTTTCATGTCAAGACGCGACCCAAATTTCGGATTCTCCTAGTCTTGGTCATTTTTTCAGAGTGACCTCATTTTTTGCCAAACCCAAACGGCACAAATGATTACAATAGGAGAGTGACGATTTGATATAAGGATTTCTATGATTAAGCTTTACGGCAATACTGACTCGGGTCACTCCTACAAGGTACGTAACTTTTTATTACTCGGCGGGCTACCGCACGAATATTGTTGGATTGATTTGTCTTTATCTAAAAATCAGCGACCTGCCGAGTTTATTCAAGCGAGTCAGTTTGGCGAAGTACCTGTCTTGGTGTATCAAGGCCAAGCATACTGCCAATCCAATGCGATACTGATTTATCTGTCACAGAAGACGCGTCGCTTTTGCGGAAAAACACCGCAAGAATCGCAGCAGATTCTTGAATGGTTGTCTTGGGAAAGTAATCGCATCGGTTTTAGCTTGCCTAATCTCCGTTCCTCTCTACATTTTGATAAACAGCCACCTATCGTTCTCAACTATCTAAGTGAGCGCATGGGCAGTGACTTATTGTGTCTAGAAAAATTTTTAGGTGGTCGTGACTATTTGGTGGGTAATCAATTGACCATCGCCGACATTAGCTGTTCAGCATATTTATTCTGGCTCGATCATGTCGGAATACATGAGCATCATTACCCGCACATTCAAGCTTGGCTTGATCGTATGCGCGCGCATCCGAATTGGTTACATCCCGATAAAGTCATGGTGAAGTCGTCTTGAGACGCGCATTTTTTTAAGTAATTTAATAAAACTGACGAACAAACCTCGTTTTCCCATACCGCATTGAGTTTGTCGAGTTCGAGAATGAAATCGATTTATTGGGAAAGCTCTTGCTTGGATGCTTTAGAGGCATTCATTAAATTGGAAATGCCTAGGGCGCAATGCATTGTGCCTTATAGCCTGAGGGGGGAGTTGATATATGCGGATTAGGCTCGTTTAGATAGTGGGTTGTATGACGTAGTTGCTAGGCTATGGAAATAGGACGGGTCTGCCTCCTAGGCAGAACGATTGATAATGCTTTGTGAGTCCGATGCAAGAACTGTGGCGAGGACACCATCAAGATGATCGAGTTCATGTTGGAACAGCTCAGACTCAGCTTGATTCACTTTTTTCAACACCATCGATTGCCCCTGTTCATTAATAAAGCTGATGGAGATGGGGAGGTTGCGACGCACCTTCACCATGAGGTCTGGGAAACACAAGCAATCGTACCAGAGTGTAAATGTTTCCTTGCTGCGCCAAGTAATTGCCGGATTAATCATGGAGTACGTGCCCTCGCCGAAGTTGATGGCAATGAAGCGCTTAACGCTTAAGGATGCCGATCTGTGGTGCGGCAATACCTCGACCAAAACCACGCTCTGCCCGAAACACGTTTAGGGCGACTTTAAGTCGTTCGTTTTCTAGAATGAATTCGTGATTTGTTACATCTTGGATAGGTGCACAAATAATTCTAAGCTGCGGATCTTCAAGGGAAAGAACTCGATCACTCATGTTGGATCTCCCAAAGTAGATGTGTGGAACGGATGGCACCGAAAGAAACTTAGCCACTATCGGTGGCATGCCGAAGCCAGTTAATTGTTAGGGTGGGTACGGCTTCATCCTGCCCAGGCTACTTGGCTTCGCGGGCTTGTACGTGTCAGCGCGGTTGTTGTTTAAACTCGATGAAAAGCGCGCGAGTGTCTGTATCCCCGATATTTTCACCTGCATGAGATTGTGTGGGCATCCATCTCACATCACCGAGTTTGGATTCAGTCTCAATCATGCGCCCGTTACTCAGCGTCAGTTTGCGCTTGAAACTAGAAAGCACCACCATCAAGGTGTCAGGATGACCGTGCATGGCAGTCTTCTCGCCCGGCGCATCGAAGCCCTCCAATACACGCACTCGGTCATTTTCGAAACGAACTTTATAGTGCGCTGGGGCGACTATGAGCGGGTCTTCGTAAGCAGGGACTTGCGCTAGAGCCCAGTTCGCGAACATCCCCCCGCCAAATGCAGCCAATAGGGCCGCTACTTGTGTACGTTTTTTCATTAAGTATCTCCCTTAAACGCGAGCGACGCGCTCGAATTAGCAATATAGCGCAACTTTCCCGTCGTATGTGTTGAGCGGAAGCTATATCGCGTAACGTCGACACGAGTCCCTTCAATGGCAAACAAGGATTTAGTCGGGAGTGGTTATTGACGTCTTACGAAAAGCGAAAGTAGCGAAAGTAGGGTGCATTAGCCAATGGCGTATTGCACCGTCCGACAGTCGACCGATCAACAACGAAGCAATTTATTTGCAGATCAAAAAACCCAAAGGAAACAACTGTTCGCCATAATCAACCACCATACGGCGCAATACGCCTTCGGCTATTGACGCCTTACGAAAAGATTGTGTCTTGCGGGGGCTTATGCGTCGGTTTCATCACTGAATTCATCAAGTTGTGAAACGAAACATGCGCGCCAAAAATAGTGTGGCGTGAACTTGGTTTTCACATGGCTATTAAAGCAGTAACAATTTTTATTTAGGAATACTCCAGCAGGCTAATGCGAAAAGCCATGCCAGTGGTGCGGCAATAAATGAAATATAGGTATATTTATTCACTCCTGGCAAAAGCACACTTTTACCATGCTTAACAGGGTGGTAGTACACCGTAACCTGTGATTGTATTGGGTACGTCGCGACGACTCTACGAGCCATCGTAATAGAAGGACTACTCCCAAAGTATGCCCGCGAGCTCCTATACTGATGGCTGCCTACACTGTATCGATACTCAATATTCCAATCCCAGAGATATGGTTTAGAAATATAACGATTTACTTTCGATGCAGTGACTATCCCTTGGGTTGTGGGCCATGCGATGCTGTTTTTTGCATTCTTCCAATTGCCAAACGCCCGGATCAAAAGCCCAAATCCGGAGAGAAATACCAAAATACCAGCTATTTGAAAAGGGCCTATATCCTTTTTGAAGTACATTCTTGATCCCCAATCTATGTAGTTGTCACGTATAGTCATACCAGATACGTCGCATTGTCCCTGAGGAATTTGATCCTGGCCTCTACAAGGCACTCTACCAATTTGTGCGGCCAACATGAGGAGCAAAGCTACTATGCCGCATATGATTGCCAATCGCACTTTGCGCAACCCAAAAAGTGCGAATGTGATCAATGCAAATGGACCGGCTAATACAGTCATTAAGCCGAATATACCTAGGTAAGCAGTTGGCCCGCTTGTTCTAAAGGAAGCAGAATAAACGTAAGCTTTAAGAATAAAATCATAGAGCGCATTAGCGAATCCAAAAAACGCTCCTGCGAACACTAAGTAGCATACGAATTTCATTACCTTAGAAGGCGGACCTAATTTTGCGTACATATTTGGGAAGTGATATAACGTAGAAGTGATCGGAACGCGATCACAAGTCGTAAATTGAACGAAAGATTCATTCGCGTTTCCGATCGGCCGTCATGTTAGCAGTTGATTATTCGGGAGGTACATCATCAAAGCTACCCTCAACTCGCGCTTCACACGTTTCAAAACTAAGAAATTTTTTTTCTTCTAATTCTTCTAGAGCGTCATATAGCTGATTGTAATTTCCTTCAGGAGTTACATTTACGGCAAATTGGTTATCATTGAGTCCTTCGTAGCCTATATGCTCAGTTCGGATTGATTCGATTGTTTTAATATTTTCTTCCTTGGTTTTATCGCCAGTAAACATAATTCTAAGAGTTCGATGACCACTTGCCTCTAGTAATTTTTTTATTTCAGGCTTAAATTCTTCGCTTTCTGCCTCCGCAAGAACTATATCGTCATAATTTAGGCCATACGCATAAAACGGGATATTCTTAATCTGGTATTTATTGTCACCTAAATCATCTGCCCACATCGACTCACCACCGATAGCCCAATGATGAGGTAAATCGACTCTTAATTTTACACTTTTGGGGTTACTCATAATTTAAGACTGCTAACGTAAGTTAATTTGATAAAAATGCATATTAACTTGGCTCATAAAAAAAGACAATTTGTTTCAAGTCTCTCGAAACCCGCATGAATCATAGATGGAACTGGTTATACTGTATAAAATCCTGGTATAACCAAATCGACAAAAAGTGCACATCACAGAATTTCCAAACCCCCGGTTTAATCATCAGAATACCCAATAAAAAGGGCGACTCAAAGTCGCCCTTTTTCATTCAAACGCTAAGCACACAAGTTAGAAACGAACGTTCCCCGGCGTACGCGGAAACGGAATCACATCCCGCACATTACCCACGCCAGTGATGTAAGACACAGCGCGTTCAAAACCTAAGCCAAATCCTGCGTGTGGCACAGTGCCGTAGCGGCGCAGGTCGCGGTACCAGTAGTACGGTTCTTTCGCGAGGCCGACTTCGTCCATGCGGGAGTCTAATACGTCTAAGCGTTCTTCGCGTTGTGAGCCGCCGATGATTTCACCTATGCCTGGCGCGAGGATGTCCATCGCAGCCACGGTTTTGCCGTCGTCGTTCATACGCATGTAGAAAGACTTGATGTCTTTCGGGTAGTTTTGCAGAACCACTGGGCCGCCTACGTGTTTTTCGGCGAGGTAGCGTTCATGTTCGGATTGCAAATCGGTGCCCCATGCGACTGGGTATTCGAATTTCTGGCCGCAGTTTTGCAAGATGTTTACCGCTTCGGTGTAGTCCATACGCACGAATGGTTTGGCGATCATGTTTTCTAATTTCGCGATCACGCCTTTTTCTACGCGCTCTTCAAAGAAAGCCATGTCATCGCCGCGTTCGTTCAAGACGGCAGTGAAAACATATTTCAACATTGCTTCGGCGAGGTCGGCATTTTGTTTGAGATCCGCGAAGGCGACTTCAGGCTCGATCATCCAGAATTCAGCCAAGTGGCGACTAGTGTTGGAGTTTTCTGCGCGGAAGGTTGGGCCGAAAGTGTAGACCTTGGACAAAGCCATGCAATAAGTTTCTACGTTCAACTGACCAGATACCGTGAGGAAGGTTTCTTTGCCGAAGAAGTCTTTACTGAAATCTGGCTTGCCTTCTGGTGTCTTAGGGAAGTTCATCATGTCCAGCGTAGAAACGCGGAACATTTCGCCTGCGCCTTCGCAATCGGATGCGGTCAGGATAGGGGTGTTAACCCAGTAAAAATCTTGTTCATGGAAGAAGCGATGGATGGCTTGCGCGATAGAGTGACGTGTACGCGCCACAGCGCCCATGATGTTAGTACGTGCGCGCAAATGGGCGTTCTCACGCAAGAATTCCATGCTGTGCGGTTTTGGTTGAATGGGGTAGGTGTCTGGATCTTCGACCAAGCCAAATACTTGCACGCTCTCTGCCTGCATTTCAAAACTTTGACCACCACCTTGGGATGGCACGACCATGCCGGTTGCTGAGAAAGATGCGCCTGCTGTCAGGTGCAAAATTTCGCTTTCGTAGTTGCCCAAAGTGTTTGGTACGACGATTTGCAAAGTGCCGAAGCAAGAGCCGTCGGTTAATGCCAGGAAGGACACGCCGGCTTTAGAATCGCGGCGGGTGCGAACCCAACCTTGCACTGTGACACTGGTATCGCTCGGGGCTTTGCCGTTGAGGACGTCTTTAACGCTGAAAGTTGCCATGTTTTATTTCTCCAATATTTCGACGAGGATTTTTGAAAAGGCATTCCGTAATGCCAATTCCTGAAATTCTCTAGTGGCGCATATGATAGCCGTTTGCGCCGTTAAAACCAATTTTGTTGGTTAGTGATTTGCCTCAATTCGTATTGAGTGGGGCTTGGGTGTTGCTTTGTTATTGCTTGTTTGTTTCTGAAATTTCTTTTGTTTCGAGTTTGGCGTACTAACGAAAACTAAGCTTACTGCAAAGTCTGTCATTCCCGCATGCTTTTAGCGGGAATCCAGTGGCTTTGGTTGATCAACGAAAGACGCTGGAATCCTGCTTTCGCAGGAGTGACGTTAAACCGGTTGATGGCTTCTTAACCAGTATTTTCTTCATAGCTCCCTCTCCCGCGGGCGGGAGAGGGTTGGGGTATCGTAGGGCGGGTGCAACCCGCGCTGCTCAGGTGCGTCACTTGCTGGCGGCGCGGGTTTCACCCGCCCTACAAAATCTATTAATCAATCAGATTAATGTTTGCCCGTACTACCAAATCCACCTTCACCACGTTCACTGTCGCCAAATTCGTCAACGATGTTAAAACCGACTTGCAACACAGGTACAATAATCAGCTGCGCCAAGCGTTCCATAGGATTTAAAGTAAAAGCATTTTGTCCACGATTCCAAGTCGAGATCATCAGTTGACCTTGATAATCAGAATCGATCAAACCAACCAAATTTCCAAGCACGATGCCGTTTTTGTGACCCATGCCGCTGCGTGGCAAGATCATGGCAGCGTAGCCTGGGTCGCCAATATGGATCGCCAAGCCGGTTGGAATCAAGACTGTTTCGCCTGGTTGTATGGTGATGGCTTCGTCGATGCACGCGCGCAAATCAAGGCCAGCACTGCCAGGTGTACCGTAGGCAGGGAGTTGGTCTTTCATGCGTGGGTCTAGGATTTTTAGGTCTATGTTTTTCATGTTGTTTTAGTTTGTTTGAATTCGTTTTGCAATCTCAGCCACCAACTGATTCGCCAAAGTCTGCTTATCCGCCTTCGGCAAAGCCTGATGCCCATTCGCATCAAACAGCACCAATTCGTTTTCATCTTTGCCAAATGTCTGGTGGCCGATGTTGCCGACTAAGAGAGGTATGTTTTTCTTGATGCGTTTGGCGGCGCCATATTCAATCAGGTTTTCAGATTCAGCCGCGAAGCCGACGCAGTAAGGCGGTTTGGGTAACGCGGCGACGCTGGCGAGAATGTCTGGGTTTTGGGCGAATTGCAGTTGTGGCGTGTCGCTATCGCTGGTCTTTTTGATCTTTTGATCGCTGGCATTCGCTACGCGCCAATCGGCGACAGCGGCGACAGCGATGAAAATGTCTTGCGTATTGACTTGTGCCATCACGGCATCATGCATTTGCTGGGCAGTTTGGACTTGCTGGCGTTGCACGCCGTATGGCGCGTCAAGTGCGGTTGGGCCAGAGACTAGCGTCACGTGTGCGCCGGCTTCCCATGCCGCTTGGGCGATGGCATAGCCCATTTTCCCTGAAGATAAATTGGTGATGCCGCGTACTGGGTCGATTGGTTCAAAGGTCGGGCCAGCGGTGATTAAGACACGTTTGCCTGCCAATGATTTGTTTTGAAATGCGGCTTCGAGTTCCGCCAAAATTTGCGCTGGTTCTAACATACGCCCCATACCGACTTCGCCGCAAGCTTGTTCGCCAGCAGCTGGGCCGAACACTTGGATGCCGTCTTGTTTGACTTGAGTGACGTTGCGTTGCGTCGCTGGGTTACTCCACATTTCTACATTCATCGCCGGGGCTATGAATAAAGGTAGATGGGCAGGGCGGGCGATACAGAGGGTCGACAATAAGTCGTCGCAAGCACCGTTCGCCAATTTGAAAATGAAGTTGGTGCTGCACGGCGCAATCAAAATCGCATCGGCATCGCGTGTGAGATCGATGTGTGGCATGTTGTTAGGAATGCGCGCATCCCATTGATCGGTATAGACGGTATTACCTGACAAGGCTTGCATCGTCACTGGCGTAATAAATTGCGTGGCGCTTTGTGTCATGACCACTTGCACAGTCGCACCGAGTTTGCCGAGAGAGCGGCAGAGGTCGGCAACCTTGTAGCAGGCTACACCACCAGTCAGGCCGAGGACGATTTTTTTACCAGCGAGTCGGGAAGCCATGATTGTTTCCTTATTTTTTTACGCGTCGCAATTCATCGAGGATAAACAAAGCAGCACCGAGACAGATCGCGCTATCGGCTAAATTAAATGCCGCAAAGTGGTAGATATCTTTATAGTGGAAATCGAGAAAATCAATGACATGACCATACATCACACGGTCGATCACGTTACCTATGGCGCCGCCCATGATTAAGGCCAGTGCCCAACAAAACAGTTTTTGCGCCGCATGTTTTTTGAGTAGATAAGTAATGACCAATGAGGCGACAACACCGATCGCGGTGAACATATAACGTTGCCAACCGCCTTCAGTCGCCAAGAAACTGAACGCAGCTCCTTTGTTATAAGCGAGCGTTAAATTGAAGAAGGATGTCACAGGATAGAGTTCTGCATATTGGAAAGAACGCTCAATCGTTATTTTGCTGACCTGGTCGAGCAAAATCACGATGGCCGAGAGTCCTAGCCAAATGCCGAATAATCCACCTGATGCTTTTGGTTTGCTTGAGAATGTATTGGTTTTTTTGGTCGCCATAATCTTGTTGGTTTTCGTTATTAACTCCCTTCTCCCGCGAGTGGAAGAAGGGGGGCAAAGCATGCTTTGACTGGGATTCAGATTCCGATAACTTCGATTGAGGCATGATCGCTAATGTAAAAAATCGATCTGCGTTTTCTTTCGACTTATTCGTTTCTGAACTTCCCTCACCCTAGCCCTCTCCCGCTTGCGGGAGAGGGGACTTGTTCTTAAGTAGGGCGGGTGCAACCCGCGCGGATTCAGACGTTATTACCTTCCGAGCAGCGCGGGTTTCACCTGCCCTACATTTACATCAAGCGTATTTACGCGTTTCACCAGTTCCAAACAAATTGCTATTACAACGACCGCACAATGTTGGGTGTTCTGCATTCACGCCGACATCAGCGCGATAGTGCCAGCAGCGTTCGCACTTTTGATATTTCGATGCACTGACGACGACGGTTTCGTCGGCTTCTGTAGCGACTTGTTCTACGCTGGCAGCAGAAGTGATCAAGGCAAATTTCAAATCGTCTTCTAAGCTACTCAATACGCCAAATTTATCGCCACTGGCTTTGATCACCACTTCCGCTTGCAAGGAAGAACCAATCGCGCCAGAGACACGTACTTCTTCCAACTGTTTAGTCACATCTGCACGCACCGCACGCAAGCTGGCGTACTTCGCTTCCAAGGCTTCGCTATTCGCAATCGCTGGTAACTCGTAATAAGTCTGAGTGAAGATGGTTTCATCGCTACCTGCAAAGGCTTCTGCGCTGGCGAAACTTTGCCATGCTTCTTCTGCGGTGAAAGACAAGGTTGGTGCCATCAAGCGCAACAAGCTTTGCGTGATGTGCCAAATCGCTGTTTGTGCAGAACGACGTGCGAATGACGTTGTGCCGCTGGTGTACAAACGGTCTTTCAAAATATCGAGGTAGAAACCACCGAGATCTTCTGAACAGAATGATTGTAATTTAGCGACGACAGGGTGGAATTCATACGCCTCGTAATGTGCCAATACCTCTTTTTGCAATGCCGCGGTGTGGGCAATCGCGTATTGATCGATTTCCATCAAATCATTCACGGCAACCGCATCTTTGCTGAAATCGAAATCCGAGGTATTCGCCAACAAGAAGCGCAAAGTATTACGCATGCGGCGATACGATTCTGTCACGCGTTTTAAGATTTCGTCAGAGATAGAGATTTCGCCAGAATAATCAGATGACGCTACCCACAAGCGCAAGATGTCCGCACCTAAAGTATCGAAAATCTTTTGCGGTGCTAAGGTATTGCCCAAAGATTTGGACATTTTTTTGCCTTCGCCATCGACTACGAAACCGTGCGTGAGCAATGCTTTGTAAGGTGCATGACCATCAAGCATGGATGCTGTCAACAAAGAAGAATGGAACCAGCCGCGATGTTGATCTGAACCTTCTAAATACAGGTCAGCAGGGTAGGCCGATTGTGCTTTGTGTGAGCCGCGCAAGACCGTGAAATGCGTCGTGCCAGAATCGAACCACACGTCTAGCGTATCGCGATTCTTTTCATACAGTGGCGCTTCATCACCGAGCATTTCTTCTACGGTGATTTTCTGCCAGGCTTCGATGCCTTCAGCTTCAACACGTTTAGCGACCTGCTCTAATAACTCTGGTGTGCGTGGATGAATTTGACCAGTTTCTTTGTTCAGGAAGAACGCCATCGGCACGCCCCATTGACGCTGACGTGACAACGTCCAGTCAGGACGATTTGCGATCATGCCGTGCAAACGCGCTTTACCCCATCCTGGGAAAAAGGCGGTTTCGTCAATCGCTTTCAATGCGGTTTCACGCAAGCTGGCACCGCCATCGGCTGGTGTGTTGTCCATGCTGGCGAACCATTGTGAAGTGGCGCGATAGATGATCGGCGTTTTATGGCGCCAGCAATGCATGTAGCTGTGGTCAAACATTTTCAGTGAGAACAAAGTACCGGCTTCGCGCAATTTATCGCAGATCGGTTTGGAGGCTTCCCAGATCGTCATGCCCGCAAAGAAAGGCAGCCAAGATGCGTAGCGGCCATCGCCCATCACTGGGTTGAGCATGTCGTCATCTTTCATACCATGCGCTTTGCAGGATTGGAAATCTTCGATACCGTAAGACGGTGCAGAGTGAACTACGCCGGTACCAGTTTCTGTGCTGACGTAGTCGCCCAAGTACACAGGTGAAAAACGATCATAGCCTTCATGCATCGCGGCTAATGGATGTTTGAATTTGATTTCAGACAGCGCTTCACCGAGGCAAGTGGCGATGATTTCGGCTTGCATTCCCCAATTGGTGAAAGCAGTTTCGATCAAGTCTTTTGCCATCAAAATCAGGCAAGGCTCGCCATCACGCTCAGTTTTGATCAAAGCGTAAGTGATCTCTGGATGCATGTTTAAAGCTTGATTCGATGGGATGGTCCACGGTGTCGTGGTCCAGATCACGCAATAACCTTTTTCCAGAGGCAGTTTGTCGAGGCCGAAAGCTTTTGCCAACTTGTCGTTTTCAGCAAATGGGAAGCCGACATCGATAGAAGGATCGCGTTTATTCTCGTATTCAACTTCGGCCTCCGCCAATGCAGAGCCGCAATCGAAACACCAGTTCACAGGCTTTAAGCCACGGTAGACATAGCCTTTTTCGAAGAGCTTGCCGAGCGCACGTATTTCATCTGCTTCATTGCCGAAGGCCATGGTTTTGTAAGGATTGTCCCATTCGCCCAATACACCCAAACGGATGAAGTCAGCTTTTTGGCGCTCAATTTGTACTTCGGCGTAAGCGCGGGCTTTTTCTTGGACTTCGGCGACGGGTAAATTTTTGCCATGCAGCTTCTCGATTTGGATTTCGATAGGCATGCCGTGGCAATCCCAACCTGGCACATAAGGTGCATCAAAGCCCGCCATGGTGCGTGCCTTGATGATCATGTCTTTCAATACTTTGTTGACGGCGTGACCGATATGGATGTCGCCGTTCGCATATGGAGGACCATCATGCAAAATGAATTGTGGACGGCCCTTGGCGGCTTTGCGCACGCGTTCGTAGATTTTCTTTTCTTGCCAGCTCTTGACCCATTGTGGTTCACGCTTAGCGAGATCGCCGCGCATAGGGAAGGGGGTTTCAGTCATGTTGACTGGATACTTATTTGCTTGATCTTTTGCCGGCTTACCGCCGTCTTTTTTTGCTTGCTTTTCGTTAGACATAGATTTCGTTTCGTATCAATTTAAATTCAAATAATTCGGGAATAGGTAAATGCGGATGAACTTGCCGAGCATTCTTCAAATTCGGTCAGTTGCTGAGCCGACTCGCTGTTGAAAGTAGCTGCGCGCCCGATCAGCATCGCGGTTGATCGCGGCAGTTAAGGTTGGCAGGTCGATATATTTTTCTTCATCGCGGAGTTTCTTTAAAAACTCAATTTGTATCACTTTGCCATAGGCATCAACAGATTCGTCGAGGATATGGGTTTCGAGTAAAACGCGGCCACTATCGTCGACCGTTGGGCGCACGCCCATACTGGCAACAGCTGGCAATGGTTTTTCGCTTAGGCCGTGGACTTGCACGACAAAGATGCCCATGACTGCTGGCTTGTGATGGGCGATCCGCAAGTTGAGTGTGGGAAACCCTAAAGTGCGGCCCAACTTTTGGCCATGCACAACATGCCCAGAAATCTGATACGGGCGACCAAGCAAATGTTTCGCTTCATCAAAATCACCTGCGGATAAGGCCGCACGGACAGCGGAAGAAGAAATCCGTTTGCCATGACGTTCTACCGTGCTGAGCGTTTGTACGGTAAACCCCAAACGTTGACCCGCTTCAATCAAGGTGCTGATGTCGCCGGCGCGTTTTGCACCAAAACGAAAATCATCGCCGACCATGACCAGTTTGACATGTAGGCCATCAACCAGGATCTTTTGGATAAATTCTTCCGGGCTTAAGGCGGCAAAGTGTGCGTTGAAATGTTCGACAATGACGCGGTCTATCCCAGCTAGATCGAGTGCCGATAAATTGTCGCGCAAATTCGCAATGCGGCTTGGTGCCTTCGATAAATCTCCGAGCATTTGCGCAAAAAAAGCACGCGGGTGCGGTTCGAAACTCATCACTGCGGCTTCGATGCCTAGACGCGTTGCCGCGTCTCGTAAATGGGATAACAGTGCTTGATGTCCCAGATGTACGCCATCGAAATTTCCGATCGCTAGAGCACACGGCGCGCGCGCCGCAGCGTTTGGGAGTCCACGAAAAACCTTCATAGGTTAAAAATTCTTATGTAAATTGCTGATAATGTAAATTGCTGATGTTAGGTGCTGATGTTATTGGCTAAATTTATGATCCAGTAGGAAAAGATGTTCCTGCTAATTTTCGGCTGGCAATTGGCTATTCCTTACATCGTTTCAATGCATTTCTGCAGGGCAAAATTGGAGCATAACAAAAACCTTTGATTATAAAGGCTTTTCTCAGCGAATTTAGGTGATTTTGTGGCTCTTATTGCAGTGCGGTTTGAGGAATAATTAAAATAAATCCCTCGCTCATTGATAGTTAGGATGTGCGAAGTGGTGCATTGAGAGATTTTGAAATGTTTTTGCCGTGAGTTGACATAATAAGCCCGAAGATAAGCCCGAAGATAAGCTCTATTTATTGATTTTTTTCCAGTGCTGCAATAAACCCCTTAATGCTTCTGGTGGATTCATCGGTGCGGGAAAATTTGATTGATCGCGTTGATTTACTCCATGACAAGAAGCGCACACCCTGATTTCACCTGCTTTGAAACTGACCCAATTACGCTCTCTAACGATGGGAGTTCCTTGCGGATCCGTAGTTTGCCAAGTTAATGCGCGCGCTGCTGGGACAAACGCCGCGGTTGATCCATCTTTGGCGATCACCACACTGCTTGGTATTGACGAATTGAGTAGATTGTCCGGATTGAATTGTTGAAAATGTTTGATGGGTTGCGCCAGATTGCGCCGCCCCGGGCGATCTGCGTAGGCGCGGATCTGTTCTGCTTGCAGAATTTGAAAATGCTGAATGGAATATGTTTGCGCTTTTGGCGCATTGATCGAAGTTTGCTTGATGCCACCGGGCACTTCTAAGTTGTAGGCTTGCTGCAGGTCTGCACGATCGCGGCTGGTTTGATTTCGGGTAACGATGAGTGCTAAGTTTTGTGATTGCAGCCAGTTGCGCAATTGTGTTTCATCAACCTGTTCGGCTTGCAGTATGGCGCGTTCCGGTGATTCAAGGGACGCTGTTTTGGCAGGGCGCCGATTGCGTGGCCGTACTTCTACGGCTTCTAATTCCCATAAGTTGCCGCTGTAGCTGACTAGTTTCCCTTGATCCCACCAACTTAATTTCTTGGTCAGACCATCGGTCAGCGTTGACCCTGCGTTATATAGTTGATTCTTGCTGTTCCAATTTAGCCAACGCAAGCGCAAGTCGGGAAGGCTGGCCTCTTGTTCGGGTGGTAAGGCGAGGCTAGTGTGGCTGGCAATCAGGCGACCATCCGAGAGCGGTAAAGGATTGCGGTAACGGCCATCTTTTAAGTTGTCACTTTTTTCGATTTGCGTCACTGCGGTAACTTGCATGTGCTCGGGATTGAGGCCGGGTTGCGCCGCCAGTTTGACGATACTATCGCTAGTGAAAGAGGCAGATTCGCGGGCGTTGATGCCAAAAAATGTGCCAGGTTGCAAGGGATCTTCACGCAAATGAAAAAGTCCGCCTTCGCGACGCAGTGACAGACGATTCGCATGGAATTGCTCAAGCGTGCGATTGCTTAAATTTTTGTCGTGCGCAAAACTCGGTGTCAGATAGCCGAAAGACAGTTCATGCAAGCCTACATGATTGACCGTTTCTTCATTAGCACCATCTTGATCTATCTGCCAAATCGTAAAAAAATTACTACGAAAGGCATTCACATCACCATAGGAATTCACACTACCAATGCGAGACTCTGGAAAAACTTCTTGCCGATGAGGGAGCTTCACTGCATGCGCAGTTTCATCTACAAAATTGAAGGATTGAAATGGCAGCGCTACCTTGTTATGTTCTGCATCGCGATCTCGATCGGCCAACTGATCCTGCTGCAAGTGATCCCAGCGTGTGAAAATAACCCGACCAAAATGATCGATGAGCGGATTGAATGCACCACTCGGCGTGTGGCTGAGCAGTTGCAATGCGCCCGTTGGAGGCGTGAGTTTCCAGATGCCGGTTATGCTAGGCGTTGCTTCGTATTCGTCGAGTTGGGGATAGAGATGAAGCTCACCATTGCGGGGCCGATCTGAAGTGAAAATGATGTTGCCATCATCCGCATATAAGGGCGATACATTGTTGAAACGGGAATCTTGGCGCGCCACTTTGGTGATTTTTGCTTTTTGATGCCGACCCAGGCCTTCGACTTCATAAAGTTGCCAGCGATAAGGATTATTGCTTTGATTTTTCGACGGAGAACCTAGCAGTAGACTAAAAATCGCCTTGTTGCCACTGGGATGGATTGATGGCTCGCGCACCGCAATCGCTTTGCTTTCCTGTAGCCCAGAATGACCGAAACCGGCATCGCTCGTTAAATTTCGCAAATGTCCGTCGGGATAACGCAACATGAGATCGCCGCCACGTGGCACGTCATGGACACTGGTGCGGTGATTTGCGAAGGCTGACAGGCGGGTATTGCGGTCATCAGTAGTCGGAACTTGCGTGACAAACATGATCGGGTAAGTAATTTTTTGCGTGACCGGATTAATTGTCGCGGCTGATTCAGACTGATTTGCCTTACTCATTGCCGTGCCCGTCGATGTCGGCGGTGCATCTTGACGTTGACAGGCGTTCAAGCTGAACGCAATGAAGAGTAGCAATGAAATGATTTTTAACATTGATGCAGAGCGAAACTTTCTAAATGGAATGTGATCAAATAAAAGATCGTATTTCGGTTCGTGTTGGCGCTAGCGGTACTTATTTTGTTGGTGGCAGTTGAACTTACTTGAGTTTTTTAACATTTTGCGTCAATCTTAACTAGTATAAAGTAGATAAATAGATAAAAATAAAACAGTGAAAAACTTTTATTAACGTTGACTAAATAATCCAGAAGATTATGAATGCAACTAACACCGAGACAATACTATGTTGGAAACTAATTCAAAGCTTCGTTCACGCAAGCGTCTTGCGTTGACAACACTGACGATTTTGATCGCGACTTCGATCGTCGTCGCTTGTGGTGGTTCCGGCGACGGGGGAAGTATTACCACTATTCCAAGTACTGGCCCAGGAACCGGAACTGGGACTCAAAATCCATCCGTGGTGGGTCCTCCATGGCTAAATTTTGGCGGTAACGCGCAGCATGAAGCCTTGTCCGCTGTGGCGACGCAATCCTTCGCGAAGATCGCGTGGCAGACACCGGTTGATCTTGCGCCCAAATATTCCGCGCAGGGTTATTTGCTGGTCCACTATGGCTCGCCTGTGATCACAGCAAAAAACACAGTGATCATTCCAGTGAAAACAGCAGCTGATCCCGTCTATCGTTTTGAAGCGAGAAATGGTGCAGACGGCAAATTGATCTGGTCAGAAAATACCGATTACGTCATGCCTCCGTATCGTTGGACGCCAACTTATAACATCAGCCTCACGCCGAACAACCGGATTTATGCACCAGGTGCTGGTGGTAAATTGTTTTATCGCGATGACGCAGATGCGAGTAGTGCTACCTTAAAGAGCATCGTGTTTTATGGTGATACGGTGTACACCGCGAATAAAACTGCTCTCGATAAAGCGATCATCATCAATACACCTATCACTAGTGATGCACAAAGCAATGTGTTTTTTGGTTTTATCGCGAGTGCTGGCAATCCTGCGAATTTGAGCAGTGGCATCGTGCGTATCGGTGCAGATGGTAAAGCGAATACAGTGAGTGTGGCAGCCATTGCGGCGGGAGCGGGTGTCGCAAAAGTGGCAACGAACAGCGCGATTGCCATCTCAAAAGATCAGAAGACATTGTATGTGGTGGTGAATGACAATATCGCGACAGGTGTTCGTCAGACAGGTTATTTGCTAGCGCTCGATAGTAGTACTTTGGCCTTAAAATCTAAAGTGCAATTGATCGATCCCAACGAACGAGGCCCTGCCAATATTTCTGACGATAGTACCGCCTCACCTTTGGTTGCACCCGATGGTGATGTGTACATAGGCGTGCTGGAAAAGACCTATGGCACCCACAATGCACGCGGCTGGTTACTGCATTTCAATGCAGATCTGTCGCAGACAAAAACGCCTGGCTCGTTTGGATGGGATGACACGCCTTCGGTTGTTCCGGCCACGATGGTTGCCAGTTACAAGGGCAGCTCGACGTATTTGTTGATGGTGAAATATAACAATTACGAGCGTGCTGGTTCCGGCAATGGTATGAATCAAATCGCGATTCTTGATCCGCATGCGGAACAAGACGATAAAATTTCACCTGTGAAGACGATGAAAGAAGTGCTAACTCTGTTGGGCCCAACGCCAGATCCTAACGTTCCCGGTGGATTTATCGAATGGTGTGTGAATACCGCTGCGGTTGACCCATTTACGAAATCGGTGATTGTGAATAGTGAAGATGGTATTTTGTATCGCTGGGATTTAACGACCAATACCTTGATTGAAAAAATTCGCCTGACCAGTGGTATGGGCGAATCGTATACACCGACTGCGGTAGGTGCTGACGGTAAAGTCTATGCGATGAATAACGCCGTGTTATTTGCAATTGGAAAATAACAAAACAAGGCCGTGCATTTAATGGAACTTACGCAAAATGGACACACGAGTAAATTTGTAAATTCAGCACGGCTTTGTGCCATACACAAGCCGTGCAATTTTACGTAGGTCTGATGTAGTAAAAAATTTGCCGGGCAGAATTATTTCTACTCGGCAAATTGTTGTAATTTGATGTATTCTCTGTCCGAGTCTTGACTGCCGTGATCATGACTTCCTTGACGATCAAGTCCAGGACTGCATTAAAGGGGATATCCAATGTCGGAAACGCACTTGAATCAGGACGTAGCAACAGTCAGCGCAGTCTCGGGACTCAAGCTATCCGAATTGATTAGTGCACTTAGCCATGCACTTGATATCACAGAAGGTCAGCCAGAAGGTCATTGCATACGCTGCTGCTGGATCGGTATTCACATCGGCAAAGAAATTCATCTGCCAGAAAATCAACTGTGGGATTTGTACTACACCTTATTGCTCAAAGATCTGGGATGCAGCAGTAATGCGGCTCGCATCTGCGAACTGTATCTTGCCGACGATTTGCAATTTAAACGTGATTTTAAAACGGTCGGCGACAGCCTTCCGCAAGTACTGCATTTTGTTCTCAAACATACAGGCTTAAAAGCAGGCTTGGCTGAGCGTTTTCGCAGTGTGTTGACAATACTGCGAGATGGTCGTGAAATAGCACAGGAATTGATTGCTACGCGCTGCCAGCGCGGTGCTGAAATCGCACGGCTTTTGCGCTTCTCTGAAGATGTGGCGCAAGGCATATACAGTCTCGACGAACATTTTAATGGACAGGGCAGACCAGAGGGTTTACAAGCCGAGGCGATACCGGTTTTTTCACGAATCGCTTTACTGTCGCAAGTGATTGATGTGTTTCAAATTGCCGATGGCGCTGAGGCAGCGTTAAAGGAAATTCGTGAACGTGCAGGTGTGTGGTTTGATCCTCTGTTGGTAGATGCTTTCGAACGAATTGCAATAAAACCTGAGTTTTGGGAAGCACTGCGGGCAAAAGATATCACGACCCGTGTCGTTGAATTGGAACCGCAGTCCTTTGAAGTTCCTCTAGATGACGATTATCTGGATGATATCGCCGCTGCCTTTGGGCAGGTTGTTGATTCTAAAAGTCCTTATACTAGTGGGCACAGCGCGCGGGTTGCACTATATACCGATATGATTGCTGAAGCCTTGGAGTTAAGCCCAGAGCGCCGGCGTTGGCTTAAGCGCGGTGCCTTATTACATGACGTCGGAAAACTGGGCGTTAGCAATAGCGTGCTGGATAAAGCAGGAAAACTCGATATCTCTGAATGGGATGCCGTGAAGTTGCATGCTAGTTATACGGAAACTATTTTATCCCGTATTAATGCATTTTCCGAACTTGCTTTGGTCGCTGCTGCACACCATGAAAAATTAGATGGTACTGGTTATCCAAAAGGTTTACATGCAGATCAGATCAGTCTCGAAACCAGGATCATTACCACTGCCGATATTTTTGATGCAATTACGGCTGAACGCCCGTATCGTGGAGCGACGCCGATTCCAAAGACTTTAGAAATCATGTCTGAAAATTTGCACACTGCGATCGACGAACGATGTTTCGAAGCCTTGAAGTTAGCGATCATGAAGCTGGAAGCCGCTGGCCAAGCAACCTAAAGTAACGCGGTTGCACTTGCAAGCTTAAAATTCAACGCGAAATTCAACGCGATTTCGTCCAGCTTCTTTTGCTTTGTACATCTGCTTGTCAGAGGCAACTAACATCTCACCGTGATCACCTAAGCTGTCTTGCGCCATGACAGCGCCGATACTCACTGTCACCTTCAGAATTTTATTTTCAAATGGAATTTGGGTATTTTGAATTGCGATACGCAAGCGTTCCAAAATGACTTGTGCCTCATCTAGATTGGTGCCGGGTAGCAGGATGGTAAACTCTTCACCACCATAGCGACAAACCATATCTATTTGGCGCAAAGATTGTGGCAAAACTTTGGCAACAGTTCTTAGAACCTCATCCCCTGCGGCATGTCCGTAGAAGTCATTGATGTGTTTGAAGTGGTCTATATCCAACATCGCTAGAACGAAGGTTCGGTGAAACTTGCGATAGCGCTGCCATTCGTCCTCCAAGATATTTTCAAAGTAAGCGCGATTATGTAAGCCAGTTAGGGTGTCGTGCATCGCTTTTTGCTGCCACCGCTGACTTTGTTCAATCGAGAGATCGAGTTGGCGTTGTTGAATCGAAACGCTTTGGGTGGCTAGTGTGGTGAACATGATGAAGCTTAACAAGAGCAGATGCGCCTGATCCTGGTCGATGATCGCAAAGGGCCCCAAGTTCTTGGTGCTCAGGCTAAGTAACACTACTGTGGCCAATAGTAATAGAAAGCTGACCGCGCTGGCTTTTGCCCGATAGGCGAGCAATAGTGCCATCGCGGGGAAGAAATAGATAGCGCCGGGGAAGCCGTGAAATGCCAGCCACACGCCGCTTAGCGCGATCGTAATGTAAGCGAAGTTGGGAGCAATGCTGGCATAGAGGAAGCTTTCTTTTCTGCTCATTCCTGCACGCCAATCTGCATAGAGAGGATAGACTAATAAAATACCTAGGCTATCAGCAGCGATCATTTTGGCAAGCAAAGTCGAAAATTGATTCGCGGGCAAATAAGCGCCAAAGACTAAATTACTCACTAAAATAAAACCAGAGCATAAGGTTGGCAAGAAACAAGCAAGTAGAACAAAGCGATACAAATCGACAGCACGCTGTAGCCCATGTGTAAAGTATTTTTGTAACAAGGTAGCAGAAATCCAAGCCGCTAGCGTATCCGCCATTGCGGCAATGACGGTATGCAAGTTATCCGACCAGACATCGTGTAGTTGCATGCCTGACCAGTTCGCTAGAAAACTTGCCGTGAAGATCAAAGGAAGCGCGCGAGCCTTCGCAATGAGAACCATGATCAGGCCAATCCCTGCAGGCAACCACAGTAAAGTAATATTCGCTGGTTGCAGTGCAAATACCGCCATCCCAAAGCGGGCGCTCAGGAAATAGAGGACTCCAAGGAAAAGTAAGCTGAACGAGGGCATGAATTATTTTTCTGGAATGCGAGATCATGTTTGAATCACCAATCAAAACTCTACGGTGCTTTGATTGGTGGTTCAAGCTATTTTAGGTGAAGTGATGTTTTTCAGAATCGATTTGTAGGTTCTCGTTTGATCGAATACAGAAAGATCCACAAGATTTTTTTCAAAGTACATTATTCTGATACGATGAGATGACGCAAGATATTCTGATGTATCAGATCCAGTCAATCATGTTCACGCAGCCTATCAAATTGTGACGACTCTTAGTATGGCAAAATTCAAAGCCCTCGCAATCACTTTATTGGTGAGCCTTTTAGCCTCGGTTGCTTCAGCTAAAGAAGTGATTAAAGTCTATACCTACCACCTCAAACCGCCCTTTGTTGTCCGAGAGGCGACTCGTGAGGGCTTATATTTTGATGCTATTTCTTATTTTAATAAGAAAAATAATCAATTTCAATTTGAGCTGCATTACTTGCCGCGTCGTCGCTTGGATATGATGGTAAATGCCGGCACCTTAGATGGCCTGGTGATAGGCGTAAATCCGCTTTGGTTTAACGACAAACAAGAACGACGATATTTGTGGACAGGAAGTTTATTGCACGATGTCGATGAAGTGATTTCCAGTAAAGAAAAGGCCTTTGAATTTACTGGTCTTGAATCGTTGACGGGTTTGCGTGTTGGCTTGGTACTTGGTTATTATTACTTTGGCGTGAGCGAAATGGCGGTAACGGGTAAGTTATTTAGGGACGACGCCAGTAGTGAAGATCATAACTTCAAGAAATTATTGGCAAATCGAATTGATGTCGCGATCATTAGCCGTTCCAATCATGATTTTGTCATGAAACATCAGCCAGAACTTGTCGGTAAATTTCATATTTCGAGCAAGCCACATGATCAATATGAACGACGCATTATGATTCCTTTGGCTATGGCTAAGATTCATCATGTATTAAATACGATAGTGTCGCAGATGCACGTAGACCCTCTGTGGAAAGAAAAGATGGCGAGTTATCGATAGCATCTGCGAGGCTTTTATTTTTGTATGAGTTTAATTACGTAAAGCTCGGGAGATTCATTCTCTGCAGTAGTTTGGGCCATGGCTAAGAGCCGATCGATGTTGGGGTGTTTGCCAGGAAAGGCGATTGCGTCAGCCGTGTGTTCGGCGTAAATTTGTAGACCTTTTTTGGCAGCAGTAATGTCGATTGCACCAAATTCTTGAAACAGGGCGTGATACACGCGCACACTTCCCGCGGAACCAGGTTTATTTTCAATTCTTGCGTTCAGTTTGTCTCCATCAAAAAGTTCTATGGCGTCGAGGTGATCAATGGTTGGTAATGTTGCCAAAATGTCGCTAAATTGCATGAAGAATTCCTAAGAAAAAATTTGAAAAAATTGGGTCGGAGAAATCGCTGTGGTTTGTTATTGGTCATGATTTACTATGTTTTGCTATGTTAGCGGACAACCATAGTCGATGCCAGACAACGTGAGAATTTTAACGGACAGTTTTCGAGCGGGTAAATTTTTCTTGAAGTTGCTTGTCAACAGACTCTGATGTGTTCGCGTTGTGGAGGTGCGTAGTGATTTTCTACGGCAATTAAACTCTCTTAAGCTCTTAGGCACATAAGCCCAAACGCTTCAGCTAACATTGGATGGGAATAAAAATGAACAAATTCATGATGACTATCGCAGTTGCCTCAATCACGATGGGCACCGCCTTCGCACAAATGCCAGCAAAACCAGCTGCGGCGGTTGAAGCAGCAGCGGCCAGCAAATCTAGCGCGGCAAAAGTTGCGGCGCCAGCGGTGACGGAGAAAGCCAGTGCAGCCGCTAGCGCAACTGCCAGTGCAACGACGGCACCGCGAGATGTTGCTACAGGAATGGCAAGTGGCAAGCGCCAACACAAACCAAGTGTTAAAGCGCCAGAGGCTGCGGCATCTGCAGCCAGTGCAGCCAGCGCAGCGGCAAGTAAAAAATAAGCATCAGACTGCAATAAAAAAACCCGTTTCCTGCGAAACGGGTTTTTTATTGTCAGCAATCTTGAGTTTGACTAAAACCGCACTTTGCATGCAGATGCAATTTAGTCTCGTCGTGCTGTGCCGAAATAGCGTTGCATTGCAGCTTCGTTGATGCCAATTGCATTGCTTGCTGACGCTGGCTGTAAGACTTTCAGTTCTGGTTTGCTGTCAACAAATGGTTTGATTCCCATATTTTGATGAATCTCGCTTGGATACATCAAATAGCCACGGCTAATAACCGCTGCAACTTTACGTACGTCTTCAATATTCTTCGTTGGGTCACCGTCAACCAACACCAAATCCGCCAGTTTGCCAACCGTGATTGAGCCGCGTTCTTGTTGGGTACGGGTGTAAATTGCACCGTTGCGCGTTGCGACTTGCAGAGCCTGCGCCGGCGTTAAACCTGCCTTCACTAAAAATGCCAGTTCTGAATGCAAAGTAAAACCGGCAATTTCATCCGTACCGGCGACGATAGGGACGCCAGCTTTATACAAGCGACCAACAAAATCAACCATCTTCGCATAGGATTTTTCGTAGCGTTGATGCATGGCTTCATCATCAATCTTCATGGTACCAACCGAAAAACCGCGGCGTACATCAGGTGGCATGTGATCCGCAATTGTGGCGAATGGTTCGTTGATTGTGCCATCTTGTTGACGTAAAAAAGAAAAGGTTGCCAAGGTAGGATCAATCGCGATTTGTTTAGCCTTTAACCGCGCAATAAAGTCCTTGACGGGTTTCGAATTGAAATCAAGATCGACTGTTTTGTTGGCGGGAATGATGAAGCGATCCAAAGTGCGTGTGTCGGTTTTGGGTGTTGCCAAGAAGTTCAACATCACTTGGTTGATATGCTGAATTTCATCGTAGCCCGCATCCAAGGCTTCAAAAGCACGCAATCCAACGGGAATATGACCAGATACACGCAACCCACGTTGATGCGCATACGCGACCGTGTCTTTCAAAATTTCTTTAGGGAATGAGTTATAGATTTTCAGTTGCGGGTAGCCATGCTGCGCGTACCAGTCGATTGCATACTTCGCTTCTGCCAAGGTTTTGATGACAAAGCCATTATTCGCGGAATACGGACTTTCACCCTCTAAGAAACCCGCTGGAACGATTTGGGGGGCGAGCAAGTCTCCCTTATTCACTTCATTCAAAATCAACTGCATTTGCGCATTGTCGTTGCCCATATCGCGTACGCTGGTGACGCCAGCCGCGATATTCAAGCCGCCGTCCCAGCGTCCAACGTGGCCGTGCATATCGAATAAACCCGGCAACAGGATGCGACCAGCCGCATCGATTTCTGCTTCTGCGCCACGCACCGGTGAACCGGCTGGTAGGATCGCAGTAATACGTCCGCGCAAGACATAGACATCGGAAGGCGCGCCTAGTTTCGCCTTTTCACTATCAAAAATACGGGCATTGCGAATCACTGTTAAACCAGACAGTGGATGCTGTAATTTTTTCGCCCAGTCAACTAATACTTTGCTTTCGGCCGCTTTCTGGAAATTCGCCAGCGCTTCTCCATTGGCCTGCCAGCCTTCTTCGATGACCTTCATATACCCAGGAATTACGACGGCGAACATTTGTGGATTTTTTCCAGTCGTAGCCCAGACGAAAAGTGGCGATAAACCGATACCGCTTTGCGCGAGCAATTGTACGGTTTGTTTTTTGTCGCCATTGATAACTTCAATCTCACCGATTTTACTTTGTGTCAGTGTGCCAGATGGAAGTAGTGGCAATCGTTTGTCGACCGAATTTTCAATTGCAGAAATTGACAGCGCGCCGATGGCGAATGAGCTATTCAATGGGATGTAGAGTGCCGGGCCTTTAACTGACTTACTGCCTTTTTCGGAAGTTGATTTCCATTCAGCAAGGTCGCCTTGGCGTTGATAAGTTTCGTTAATCACCGCACCGAAAGTGGAATTGCCGGTAACTTTGTATTGATTGATCAGGCCATCTGCGCCCAGACGAAATTCTTCATTGAGTTCAGGGCCACGGCCATTGTCTTTGAAGATAAAGCGTACTTTGGTCAATCCGCTGTCATCTTTTTGGACGACTTGTTCACCAGCTTGTTTGCCATTTTCGACGAAAATCAAATAGCGCGTTGTTTGGGTATCCGCGTACGCACTGGCACTGGATAGCGCAAACAAACTAGATGCAAGTATGGTTTTTACCAATTTCATGGAGGTTCTCCCTAAGTTTTTATGCTGGTCTTGAATCGAGTCAGGTCATTCAAAAAAAATGCATTGCCACTGTAGCATTTGGTTTCCATCTTTAGCTCAGCTTTCCGATGAAATAGCAAAAACTGTGGTCAAAAAGCAAATGGGGCAGATCAATCGTGTGATCTGCCCCAAATTGGGAGAAGCTTCAGTAAGTCTTAAGGAATGAAAATCAGCTCGTTACTTAATTCGTCTGGATTCGAATTTGGATCTTGTATCGGATAGTGTTGGCGTAACAGATTGCCAAAGTCTTGCAGAGTTTGATGTAAACCCTCATGAATGTGGTCGGCACTTAACTGCGTTTGCAATTGCGTGCAAATGCGATCCCACTCTGTCTGTTTCACCAATTTGGTAATGCCGCGATCAGCCACGATTTCTATCTTCCTTTCGGAGAGCAATAGATAAAGCAAAATACCGGAATTTTCTTCTGTATCCCAGACCCGCAAATCAGAAAACCACTGTATCGCCCGTTGTCGTGGATGGACATTGTGAAGGGTCAAACTGATGGGTAACTGAGTTTCCACGACGACACGGATTTCACCGCGATGACCGGCTTCAGCCGCACTGATTTGCTGGCCTAAAGCGGTTCTGTGTTGTTGCGTGAAATGCTGACGATACGGATTAGGTAAGAGGAGTGAACGCAAATTATGCCAAAGTCGATTATTTTTCATTACCAATCTCCTGAGGCACCACCGCCACCAAAATCACCACCACCACCGCTAAAACCGTCATTACTGCTATGGCTGCCACCACTTCCTCCACCGCCGCCAAAGCCGCCAACGGCACCACTTTGCAGTATGGCTCCGGCAATATCCCAAAAAATTCGACTCGCTAGCAGACTATAAATAGCGACCATCAGCACGCCAGCCAATAAGGCCATTAATATCGGCGTGCCGCCCATTAAAGCTGCGGCAGCACTACCTGCAGCAAGTCCACCACGTCCCAGCCACGGCCCCAGGATTTTACTGAGAATCAGGCCGGCGACTAGTAAGCCCAACCAGACTAAAGGGTGCAAGCCGAAAATATGAAAATCTTCTGCAAAATTCGCAGTGTGCCCCTGATTAGGCGTTGACGCAGGTGCCGGTAGCGGTTCGCCTTCAATCACGGCGCTGATTTTATCGATGCCGGCATCAATACCACCATAGAAATCATTTTGTTTAAACGCCGGGCGTATAAATTCGCGAATAATTCTGGAGCTGGTAACGTCCGTCAATGCGCCCTCTAAACCACGTCCGACCTCGATGCGCACACGCTTATCATTTTTCGCGATAACTAGTAAAACACCGTCGGCAATTTTGGTGCGGCCTAATTTCCATTCATCGACGACACGAATAGAGAATTGTTCAATTCCTTCTTCGCCCGTTGTCGGAAGCATTAAAACCGCGATTTGACTGCCTTTCGTTTTCTCCAATGCCTCCAGTTTTTTTGCCAATGTTTCGGTTTGTTCGGGCGTGAGTGTCTGCGTTAAGTCTGTGACGCGATGACTTAATTTGGGAACCGCAATTTGCTCGGCGTAAGCACTACTACTTCCTATGATCAGACATAGGGGCAGTAGTAGTGCACAACAAAGGAGCGTGAATGATTTCACCAGGCGCATTATTTTTTACCAAAATCGACTTTAGGCGCGGTAGAAATAGCTTTTTCGTTGTCGACTGAAAAATTAGGTTTAACATCCATGCCAAACATTTTTGCAGTCAAATTACTAGGGAAAGAACGCACCGTCACGTTATAGGTTTTGACATCCTGAATGTAGCGATTACGTGCGACTGTAATTCGATTTTCCGTGCCTTCTAGCTGCGCGGATAAATCTCGGAAATTGTCATTCGCTTTTAAGGCTGGATAATTTTCCGAAATCATCATCAAACGTGACAAGGCTGAAGTCATACCTGCTTGTGCTTCTTGGAATTTTTTCAAGGCTTCCGGATCTTTTGCCAACTCGGGAGTCATCTGTATGCTGCCAACTTTAGAGCGAGCTTCTGTGACGCCAAGTAAAACTTCTTTTTCATGGCCTGCGTAGCCTTGCACAACTTGTACCAGATTTGGTACGAGATCCGCGCGCCGTTGATACTGATTTAACACCTCAGACCAAGACGATTTCACGGTTTCGTCTTGGGTTTGCAATGTATTGTAGCCACAACCACTTAAACTGACAGCGAGTACAGCAATGAATAACAAGCGTTTCATAGAAATCACTCCTAAAAAATAAGAAAAAAGATAAAGAACCCGCGCAGCTTACCTTAAGTGTTCTGAATAAATCTTCGGTTATTTATTCAAAATTTTTATCACCACCTTTTTAATTTGCATGGGTGCTTCCAGCGAACGACATGGACGATGTAGTTCGCCTGGAAAAAATACGGCATACATACCTGGCGTTAACACGATGCGAGTTTCGTTTGCTTGAGGTTCGACAAAAGCAATATCGCGTTCCGCCAAAAAGTCATCGCTGGGCCTTAATCTCTGATTCGCCGGTAGAAATCCTAACACCTCTTCACCCGCCAACAAATACTGCACATCAATATGGCGCGCGTGAAACTCAGGACGGCCAGTTGCCCAATCCTGCGTAACAGGATCTTGTACGATGGCGAACATACGCTCGGCATCTATAGGATATTTTCCTGGTGCAATATTTGTATAATCAGTCTCGCGTAAGTGTTGCAGCGCAGCTTCGATCGCTGCAGGAAGTGTCGTATTTGTTTGATGAAGATGACCGATCAACATAAAGGTTTCTGCTGCCCCTATAAAGGTAGTAAAGGTAGGAAAGATAGAACGTATAGTGAAGTGGCCCGCCAATAACTTAGTTGTTTGCTCATCCAAAGTCACAAAGCGAACCCTCCGTCTGGTCATTCATTATGGCAGAGTTTTCCTTCCACGCGAATGCGAAAATTCGGACGTGCAAACCGGTTTATTGTAAAGTAAGCGTCTTAATTTTTTTTGCCCATTTCAAGGCGGTCACGCCAAAGGAACCTGCTTTATGTTGAGTGCCATTGTTATTGTTTTTGTTCTCGCCTATGCGGCGATTGCGCTTGAACATCCCTTAAAAGTCAATAAATCGGCTTCAGCGTTGATAGGTGCGGGTTTGCTATGGACAATTTACGCGCTTTCGATGAATGATCCACAGTTGGTGTCTTCACAGCTCGGGGAGTCTTTAATGAGCACTGCGCAGATCGTTTTTTTTCTCATGGGAGCCATGACGATTGTCGAGGTGGTTGATGCGCACAATGGTTTTGAAGTCATTACTTCTCGCATAAAGACTGCGCGGCTATCAAGTTTGATGTGGCTGGTTGGATTCGTCACTTTCTTTTTGAGCGCGATTTTGGATAATCTGACCACGACGATAGTCATGATTTCATTGATGAAAAAATTGTTGGCGCAAAGAGACGACCGTTTGTATTTTGCTGGTGTGATTGTGATTGCTGCGAATGCGGGCGGCGCATGGACCCCGATAGGTGACGTGACTACGACAATGCTGTGGATAGGTGGTCAGATCACTGCGGTGGAAATCATGAAGGGCTTGTTTATCCCAAGTCTGATAAATTTGATCGTGCCACTGGCAGTCACTGGCTGGGTACTCGGAACTCGGTCTGTGATCGCGCCACAAAAGCAAGAAGACACGCATGTTCACACCAGTGTCTTTGAAAGAAATTGTATGTTCTATTTAGGGTTGGCAATTTTAATTTGTGTGCCCGCATTTAAGACATGGACACATTTGCCGCCATTTATGGGGATTCTATTTGGGCTCGGCATCTTATGGATGGTCGGCGATTTAGTTCATAAAGAAAAGCACGACGAAGAAAAAGAACATTTAACCTTGGTGCGCGCATTAACTCGCATTGATATGAGCTCTATCGTGTTTTTTGTGGGTATCTTATTGAGCGTGGCAACACTAGAACATACGCATATTTTGAAGTCTTTGGCGAGTTGGTTAGATCACACAATTGGGCGCCAGGATCTGATAGTGATGCTGATAGGTTTGGCCAGTGCGGTGGTGGATAACGTTCCACTAGTTGCGGCATCGATGGGAATGTATAGTCTGGCGCAATTTCCGGCCGATAGTTTTTTGTGGGAATTTATGGCGTATTGCGCAGGCACAGGGGGCTCGATCCTGGTCATTGGCTCGGCAGCGGGTGTTGCTGCGATGGGCTTAGAAAAAATCGATTTCTTTTGGTATATGCGAAAAATCTCGGGCTTAGCTTTGATTGGCTATATTGCCGGGGCTTTTGCCTACATGGTGCAATATTCATTGCTACACGCGGCTTAAATCCATCTCAAAAATATACTAAGTGCTAGTAGGTGGGTCTGGCAACAAACAAGCATCAACAATTTGTAAATCATTGTCTTTGGCAAAACTCATCACAAAATGGAAAGCAAGTGGTTCGATTTCACGCAAAGCTTCATTGACGACAACTGAGCGCACTCCGTTGAGCAGAATCGGGCGCACAAATGGGGAATATTGCAGATGCGCGTTGCGACCACCTTCAGGCCGGAAGCAGGACATAGCGCCGCATAGACGCTCAGCCCAATCGCTAGGACGGAACTGTTTGCCATCGCTGGTGAGACCTTGGATAAAGAACTCACGTTTTGGCGTCGAAGCTTGATTGGCTGTATCGGTCATGTGGTCCGCGGGCAAAAACGGCATTAATGCAATTAATGCATAGTAGTAAATTTATTTTGAAGTAAAAAAACTGGACGATCATTGGACAGGCAACGCTGATCTTGATGCCTGATGCAACACTACGATGCAGTCAGTATTCTAACTTACCTGTGTATTATATCTTATAGAAGACTTGAACTAAAATCGGGTCTAAAAAATTTCTGTAATGCAATGCTGCTAAGTATAGACCATATTTGTGCACAGTAAAGTTCCCACTCGATTTATAGTTTTTTCTGAAAAAATCCTTTTGTATCAATAATTTATGATGCTGTAGTCGAGGACATTTATTGAACTCTAGGGCCAATAAATATTTTCGGGGTGACAAATATGATGGAACTTTGTAATTGTTAACTTGTCTCTCTAGCATGCCAATTTCTGCGGCATCTTTGTTTTGCATCATAAGAAAAACATTTAATAAGGGAAAAACATGTCTAATCGCAAAGAATTAAAAAGTTTAGTAAGAACCGCAATGGGATTGTTTATCGGCGCTGTTTTTAGTTCGACAGTCGCATTTGCCGCGCCTGCCAGTGATAAAGCGATGACTGCGTCGGTATTTACCGAAAAAGAGCTGCAAACCGCTGCTTGGATACGCGATGCTGCACGCACCGACAATCTGAGTTATAAGATTTTGGAATCCCTTACTACGGAAGTTGGGCCAAGGATGGCAGGCAGCCCGGGCGATGCGCGTGCGGTTGCATGGGCGGAAGCCAAGTTTAAGGAATTAGGTTTTGATAAAGTATGGAAAGAGCCAGTGAGCTTTCCGAGCTGGAAACGTGGAAATGAAAAAGCCGAAATCGTCGCACCATTTCCTCAAGCTTTGTTGATCACCGCTTTGGGTAATAGCGTCGCGACTCCAGCTGAAGGTCTAACAGCGGATTTGGTGGAGTTTGCGAGTTTGAAAGACTTGTCGGCGGCACCGGCAGATAAAGTGCGTGGCAAGATCGTCTTCATCAACCATAAGATGCAAAGTGCGAATGAGTATGGCCTGGTTGTACCAGGGCGTTCCGCCGGCGCTTCAGAGGCGGCACGTAAAGGTGCAGTAGCGATTGTGATTCGTTCAGTGGGAACGGACAATCATCGTTTTCCACATACCGGTGTGATGCGCTATGAAGATGGCGTGCCACAGATTCCTGCTGCGGCAATGTCAAATTCAGATGCCGATATGGTGGCGCGCATGATCAAACGCGGCAAGCCTGTATCATTAAAATTAGACATCGGCGCTGCGGCAACGGGGTCTTACACTTCATATAACGTGATCGGTGAAATCACTGGGTCCGAATTGCCGAACGAATATGTTTTGATTGGGGGGCATTTAGATTCATGGGATCTGGGTACTGGGGCAATTGATGATGGTGCTGGTTGCGCAATTTCGATGGCTGCTGCCGAATTCATTAAGCGTAATGGGATGAAACCGAAGCGTAGCATCCGTGTCGTTTTATTTGCGAATGAAGAGCAAGGCTTGTTTGGTGGCAAGGCTTACTTAGCAGCACATCAATCACAAATCGCCCAAATTCAAGCCGCTGCCGAAGCGGATCTGGGGCAAGGTCCAGTCATCAAAATGTCTTCCTTTGTGCGTGCCGAGGCATTACCTTTGGTAAAGCAAATGCATACGGTAATGGCACCTTTAGGAATCGAGCCTGGAGATAACAATGCCTTTCCGGGACCTGATATGGGCGATTTGCGCGTAGCGGGTGCAGCAAGCTTTGGGCTTTCATTGAAGGCAGATGATTATTTTGATTTGCACCATACGCCTGACGATACTTTCGACAAGATAGAGCCGTCCAGAATTAATCAGGCAGCTGCAACTTATGCGGTGTTTGCTTGGATGGCGGCGCAAGCTCCCCTGCATTTTGGATCTGGTCCTGAGTTGGCCAAAACAATGAAGAAGTAATTTAACTTAGGCAATAAATTCAAATCACTTACTTATCCTTAGAAAAAAGCGTCGCGTTCAAATCACGACGCTTTCTTTTGTCCACTATTCCATTTTGATTTCTAAATTAATCGGCAATTGCCGGTGCGATTGCTAAAGCGACCAAAGCCAAGGCCAAAGGTACGCTCGCTATGAAACCTAAATGTTTAAACCCGGCTGCCCCCATCACTGCGCCAAGCGCGAACGAGAAAACCAATTGTAAATGTAGGCGTAGTTTTTGGCGGTTCACCACCACCTTCATGTCGGCATTGTGTTCAAGGTCACGGTTCCAGTACAGCATTTTTCCTAACTCGATACCAATGTCAGTCACTAGGCCGGTGACGTGTGTGGTGCGAATTTCTGCGTTTGAAATTTTCGTGATCAGCGCATTTTGCAGGCCCATCATGTAGCACAGCAGAATCGCGGTGAACGACACGCTGATCATTTCGTGTTGCAATAGGCCGCGACCCAACATGCCGAAAATGAGTAATAAGATCGCTTCGAATAAGAGCACGGGCGCATACACAAAGCGTGCAAAGTTTCGTTTCGCATAATTGATGATAAGTGCAGTACAGGCTGCACCAAAAACAAACGAGAGCAACATAAAGAGCGCCGCAATCGCAGGTATCACGCGCCCTAAAATCAAATTGTCAGCGGCGCTTGATAAGACGCCCGTCATGTGTGAAGTGTATTCGCCTACGGCTAAAAATCCCCCCGCATTCAAGGCGCCAGCGATCCAGCATAAGGTGACGCCTAAATGCAAATTTGCTTTGGGGCTGCGTTTTGGGGAGGTCAGCTTCGCCAAATAATGTTGAGGCATACGTTCTCGCAAACATGGTGGTGGGTGAAAATTGCAGTAAAGAAGTTGCGAATTCTGGGTCATGTTCTAAATAAAATTTGAGCGAACCGCCATGTAATTCGGCATGGTATGTCGCTAAACTCTTCACACATCCTTCTAACTTCTCTCATTGGTTTAGTGTAAGCGAGCGACTGGGTTTGTGCCACGATTTTGGTTGCAATAGGTAAATATTTTGCGGATTTACTGTTTTTTAAAAGTCATTATTTTGTTGTTACAGAAATTGTCTTAGGAAGATTTTTTGATTTGGATGAGTAAATGCCAAATAAATACCTTTAATCAAAATGGTATGTTGGATTGAGTCAACATACCATCTTCAATATTTTCACATTTTTCTACTATTAAATCTTTATAAAACATAGGCTTACAATAAATTTTTGTTGATGAAACCTAATACCATTACGTTAAAGAAAATAACATGGAATAAATCTTGGTAATACCACATAGATACCGCTTGACAATTGGTATTAGCAAATTTAAAGTGAAGTCTCTTCGAAAATTCATGTGTTTGCTCTGCATTTGATCTCAGAGTCAGAGATGTGATGTAGTCAAATTTCCTGTGGGGGGAAGTTTCCGAAGGCGCATTAGCAAGTTGTTGTTTTAACTTGTCGTTTTGAGTAGCAACGCTAAGTTATATCAAGCCTGACAACAAGCACTTGTTTCGTTTTCTTGACCAACGGTTTTCAATGAACGGGACAAGTGTTTGGGTTTGACTCATATGGTGGTAAATCGCGCAAAGCGGGTTTTTCTTGGAAAAATGAGCCGAGCATTACATGTTTAGAAGGTTTTTTTGGAAAGTCTTGGGGGAAATAAATGAAAAGTAATTTGAAGCCGGGTTTGACGCCTATCGCAGCAGCAGTTTCTGTTTTAATGATGACGGCGGCGATGTCCGCACAAGCTCAGCAAGTAGAGGCAAAAAAGGATGAAGCGCAGCAAGTAACTGTGACTGGTATCCGTGGTGCATTGCAAAGCGCGGTCAATATCAAACGCAATTCAAATTCTGTCGTGGATGCCGTTTCTGCGGAGGATGTAGGTAAGTTGCCAGACACCGATGTCGGCGAGTCTTTGGGGCGCATTCCTGGTGTGACAGTTGGACGCGCGTTTGGTCAAGGTGCATCCGTTTCCGTGCGCGGTTCAGATCCGCAAATGACTTACACAACTCTGAACGGACAAACTGTTGCGTCCACCGGTTGGTACGATCAACAAGCCTTGGATCGCTCATTCAATTACTCCCTATTGCCATCTGAATTGATCGGCGGCATGGACGTTTATAAATCTTCTCAAGCCGATTTAACCGAAGGCGGTATCGGTGGTACGGTCATTGTTAAGACCCGTAAGCCATTGGATTTGAAATCAGGTTCAGCTTACGTTGGCGTAAAAGCGGGTAAGGGTAGTGTCAGCGATAAAGTGTCGACCGACATCTCTGGTATGGTAAGTTGGAAAAACGATGCCAATACGTTTGGTATTTTGGTTGCTGGTGCGAATGAGAAGGGTGATTACATCCGTCGCGGCGTTGAGTCCGATTCTCGCTGGTCAGCTGACGTGGCGCCAACGACATTTGTACAGGAACGCAAGCGTTCTGCATTGAATATCAATTTGCAAGCGCGTCCAATTCAAGGTCTGGACTTGGGTTTGAACTACATGAAGTTGGAGCTTGATGCGGATAACTCCAATACTAGTCACTACATTTTCCATGATCCAAACTGCACTCAACGTAATACGAGTGTGAAATCTGATTTCAATCCAGATGGCGTTTGTTTGAAGAGTAATACGAGTGCCGCGAAGGCGAGTGATGCTTTCCTGCAAACTTGGGCGCGTCAAGGCAAGATGACTTCAGATAGCTTCACTTTGAATGGTACTTACAAAAGTTCTGGCTTTAAGTTAGACGCCGTTGCAGGGTCGACTAAGGCAGATGGCGGTACGTCCATGACGACTAACTATTCTTATGGTTGGTGGACAGCTGGTGCTACTTTGCCGAAATGGACTGGTACTGTTGATGCGACAGGTAAGCAAATAGTGATCGTTCCAGGCTCAAGCCAAAACGTTGCGGTCTCTAACCTGCCGGCGAATACAGGTCCTGCAGGTTCTTGGGCGACTTCTCGTGGTCCAAATGCTGATAAAGAAAATTTTGCGCAAGCAGACCTGACTCTGAATGTGGACTGGGGTGCGATTAGTTCCTTTAAGACTGGTTTCAGAGCGTCAAATCATACCTTCCAAAAATCGACAGACCGTGCATCTTTTGCAGCGACTGCAAAAGAAGTCGCCACGTCTAGTTTGTATGATGGCACGATAGCGATGGGCACGTTGGGCTGGGCTTCACCGCGTCCAAATATCGCAGCAATGATGGCGAACACGAATCAAAATATCACTGGTTGGGTTGAAGAGCGCGGTGGCTACGGCAAGCTGAAAGAAGATAATACTGCCTTGTATGGTATGTTTAACTTCGAGCAAGATAAATGGCACGGTAACTTCGGTTTGCGTTACATCAGCTCCGACGTAACAGCGGAAGGTTACAAGCTTGACGGTACTGCTGTTGCGGCTGGTGACATTGCGCAAAATGCAGGTTGGGGTCGTACTAAGAAGACTGAAACTGCTACTTACAATGATGTGTTGCCAAGTCTGAACCTTGCATACGATCTCAACAGTAACGTCATTTTCCGTGCGACAGCGGCGCAAACAATTACACGTCCAAATTATGAAAACATGTTCATTGCAACGCAAACTGGTTTCCAAGACACAGTTGCAGGTAATGAGTCAGTGAGTTTTGGTAGCGCAGGTTTGAAGCCGATGAAGTCAACACAGTTTGATTTGGGCTTGGAATACTACTATGGCAAGGGTGATTTGGTTTCCTTGATGTTCTTCCATAAAGACATCAATAACTTCATCACAACGTCAACCAAGATCAACCAAAGCATCGGCGTGGTCAGCCCAGATAGCAAGAAAGATAGTTGGACTGTGAATCAATACATCAATGCTGGTGGTGGCAAAATTGATGGTATCGAAGCACAGATCAATCATTCTTTTGATAATGGCTTTGGCGTTGTGGCTAACTACACTTTATCTAACGCAAAGGCGCCATCAACTAGCTATCAAGATCAGTTGAATGTGTTTACTTTGTCATCTAAGCACAATGCAAACTTGGTTGGCTACTGGGAAAATGACAGCTTTTCCGCACGTTTAGCTTACAACTGGCGTTCTAAGTACATGGTACGTGAAACCGGCTGGTACGGTAACCGTATGCATGATGCGTATGGCACATTGGATGCAAGCTTTGGCTGGAACATCAATAAGAACCTTCGTCTCGCTTTTGAAGCAACGAACTTATTGAAAGAAGACGATGTGCAATACGGTGCAGCAGCTGCGAACACGACAGTTAAAGATCCACTCAAGATGGGCTATCCAGCATGGTCTTTCTTAGGTGAATCCGTGTACAGAATCACGCTCAGCGCGAAGTTCTGATAGTGTTTGTAGACATTAACGACTGACTTATTAGTTCGTCGTTGGTGTCATAGGAAGAGCCCCGAAAGCTTTGTGCGGTCGGGGCTTTTTTTATTGGGTCTTGGAGAATTTAGTTTGGTTGTGAATATAAGCTAGCTCTCGTCTACAATATACGGACTGAACTTATTCATCGGCCTACAATAGGATGCCCGCGAACTTTGAATGGCCAAGAAAGACACATTAACGGATCGTTTTTGCGACGCATGCACAACTGCTTTGCAGTGCAAATACCGCTCAATAATTTTTATGTAGAGTTTTTCGATGACACTAATTCGACGCTCAAGTTTTAGATTCCCCAGCTTACTATTGGTGCTGGGCGTGTTTGCATTTGTTTTTACGCTAACAGCGTGTTCTACCACGGCCGTGAATACGCGTATGCAATACTGGCGCGACGAAATTAAGATGCAATTGCCGATTGGAACTAACAAACGCCAGGCCGAGGAATTTTTCGCCGCCCGCGGTGCGGAATTGAAATGTTGTGTGTCGATGTCGCGCGACAAAAAATTTCATTACATCAGCGAACGTAAAGTTGGCTACAGCCTGTTGATGGAATACGATGTGGTCGTGCTAGTTGAAATTTCTTCTGCAGAGAATGTTACATCGGTCAGTGTTCAAAGTTGGGGTATGGGTTTTTGAGTTGACATCAAAAATCATAAAAAGTATTGACCGTTAAGCGTCCTGTCTTCGCGTCCGAATTAATACTGATCGAGGGATTGATACACGCAGTGTGTAATAGGCTACCCTGATACACGACGAGGCGATTGTATTTTGCTGGAATCATGCCGAGAAATTCAAAATGTTCACTTGATCCATCAAAGTAGCGTTGTGCCGGACGTTGTGCATTGATCTCTTCATAGTAAACATCGAGATAGTGTTCGCGATTACTCGCTGTGATCTGTTGTATGCCAGTGGACTTGTGGCGATAAAAACCTGTGCCACCATGTCGCTCATTGCAAAGATATAGTAAAACCGCCATGTGATGTGGGGTGCTAGCATCAAAGTGCGGCGTTCTTTGAAGTGGCCCCAATTCCTCAGCCATCATCGTTGTCAGTGAAAAGGCACAGACACTTTTGCGCAGCGCGAGTTGTTCCGGCACACCGAAATGCGACTTGATCAACGGTTCCAAAAACTCTGTAATCGTGCTGGAATAATTCGCCGGTGCTTGGGCTCGGATGCCTGGATATCCTTTTCGTTCTGTATAGCCTGGGTAAGTTTCAAATTCGCTGCGTGACGCAAGTTGACGTAGGGTATCGGGGCTCTCTAAAAAATCATCAATGATCAACGCCTGATGCGCGCCTATCGTCACTGCTTGCAGTAAGGGTGGCATGGTGATGGCGTAGGTGTTCTGCATAAGGATTTCCTGTTGATAGCGCAAAAGCTTATTTCATTTTGTTTGGTCAATTTTAGTCGTGCAAAGACTTCGTCGCGAAAGATGATATGAATTTTATTCATCCGGCAGCGTGGATTTTTTTCGGCTGACGGCGGTCACGCGTTTGGATTTCGATATGGTCTAGCAAACAGAATTCGGCAAACACAAACACAAATGCAAAAAAGCTTCGCGTATTGGTGCTTAGATATTCATGTGCGGGGAGTGCGGAAGTGCGCTCAAGTAAGAGGCGATGCGCAGTATTTCATATTTCAAGGCTGATCACAAGTGGGATGCGCTGTTTGATTTTCCGTGGGAATGCAGCACTCAAATCGGCTGCTAAAACAGCGTTATTTAGTGCTTAGTTCGGTACTTTTTTTGTTACTTGCCCCGCGTCCTATGCAGCTATTTTCTTCGCGCCAACCTGTATTGATGCGCTGTAGTGGTATTTTCGATTCTTTGTTGGATTGAGTCAACATACCAATAGTTGGCGTACGCCTATATTTTATAAAAATCTTATTTTAAATCAATGTGTTAAATCGCGTGGTGAGTATTTGATATGCATACCAATCGATAAAAATAGCATAGTACCAATCAAATAAATGTAATACCACATGAATACCGTTTGACAATTGGTATTGAAAAACTTAAAGTGAAGACTCTTCAACGAATTGATATGTTTTGCTGCTGATAGATCTTGAAGTGTGAGATTTGTTGAGGTGGATAATCCTGTGGGGGGAGCGTTTCTTAGAACGCAGCAGCATATGAGTTTGCTTGATAAGTAGGTGGAGCACGTACTTAATCGTTTGCACAAAAATTAAGCTAGTCGGTGTTGATCGGCAAATCAGCAATACGGTATTAAGTGCTTGAATCTTTTTGATAAGTAGTAATTCGCGCAAGGTGATTTTTTAATGAGATTGCCGTGCATTAAATGTTCTTATGGAAGTCTTGGGGGAATACATGAAAAGTAATTTGAAACCGAATCTGACACCGATTGCATCGGCAGTCACAGTCTTGGTGATGACCGTCGCTATGTCTGCGCAAGCGCAACAAGCTGATACAAAGAAAGCTGAAAAAGAAGAGCAGCAACAAGTTATTGTTACTGGCGTGCGCGCTTCTATGCAACAGTCTTTGAATCAAAAGCGTAATGCTGAATCCCATATCGAAGTGATCACGGCTGAAGATATCGGCAAAATGCCGGACAAAAACGTAGCGGATTCTTTGCAACGTGTCGCGGGCGTGACGACTAGTTCTGCATCGGGCAACGAAGGTGGTTTCGATGAAAATGATCGCGTCAGTATGCGCGGTACTAACCCAAGTTTGACACAAACCTTGATTAACGGCCACAACATGGCGGCAGGTGATTGGTTCGTATTGAATCAATCTGGTGCTGGCGTAGGCCGCTCTATCAGCTACACCTTGCTGCCATCTGAATTAGTTGGTCGTATCGAAGTGAATAAAACTTCCCAAGCTAGCTTGGTTGAAGGCGGTGTGGCTGGTTCTATCAATGTGATCACACGTAAGCCTTTAGAATTTAAAAAACAATTGACTGCAGAAGCATCCCTTGGTGTGGTCTATGCAGATTTACCAAAAAAATCAGATCCGCAATTAAGTGGTTTGATTAACTGGAAAAATGATTACAACACGTTCGGTTTGATGGTGCAGGCCTTCTCTGAAAAGCGTAGCTTACGTCGTGATGGTCAAGAGATTTTGGGTTGGTCACAAATTGCAGCAGGTAGCCCAATGGCTAAAACAAATCCTGATCTAGCCGGTGCTTACTACCCAAGCTTGATGGGTGCAGCTTTGTTTGAGCAAACACGTCATCGTACTGGTGGTTTGGTCAGCGCACAATTTAAACCTAGCAAAGAATTTGATATTGTTCTGAGTGGTTTTAGCTCTAAATTGGATGCGGCAAACTATAACCGCAATTACATGTTATGGGGATCTCACTTCATTGACGGCGGTAATGGTCAGGCGCCAGAAGCTGGTTATACAGTGGCGAACAACAACGGTGTAAAGACTTTGACTAGTGCAACATTCAAACCTGTTGCGGGTACAACCTATGGTGTGTACGATCAGATCTCCCGCCCAGACGCAGGCTCTGAAGTCAATTTCTTCAGCGCAGAAGCAACTTGGAAGGCAAGCTCTGATTTGCGTTTCAATGGCCAATTAGGTACGTCGAAAGCCAAGGGCAAAACACCAACGCAAGACGTGGCTGAATGGAATGTCGGTAATGGTTCTGGTGCTTCCTACCACATCAACGGCGTGAACAATGCTGCCGATTGGAGTTTGGGTAACACGAACTACGCGAGCCGTTCAAAAGATACTTTGGGTTGGGTCTTCGGTTATCAAAACACCTTGGTTAATGATGAAGAATCATGGGCTAAATTAGATGGCGAATATCAATTGAATCAAGGTTTATTCAGTTCTCTGAAATTTGGTGTTCGTGCGACTGAGCATAAGCGTGATAGCGGTGCAGCTTTAGGGCAGGGTCCTGGTTGTAAGAATTCTGCTGGTACGCAAGCACCGTGGGATTGGTCACAATCTACTTGGTGTCCAGTTGGCACAGTCGCACAAAACGATCCAGCAAAATTCCCATCAGCAGTAAGCCAATATCCATCGAACTATGGTTCTGGTTTGGGTGGCAATTTCCCATCGAATGTTTGGTATTACACACCTGCGCAATTGGCTGAGTTCAATAAATATTCAAACCGCGACAATAACGGAACTCGTCTTGATTACGGTACACAGTTTGCTTTGAAAGAAAGTGTCAATGCATTCTACGTTCAGGGCAATATGGAAGGTGAAGGCTGGAGCGGTAATGTGGGCGTACGTGTCGTACAGACAAAAGAAAGCGTGATTTCGACATTGACAGGCCCAGGCGCAGGTCAAAAATCTTCTGACTTCGGTACTTTCCATTTCGAGAAGAGCGACAACACGTATAACGACGTTTTGCCAAGTTTGAATTTACGTTTTGATTTGCAAAAAGATTTGGTCGCACGTCTGGCAGTATCGAAGACAATGACACGTCCTGACTTTGGCGCTTTGGCGAGTGCGATCAGCTTGAGTCCACCATCGACTGCCACAGGCACAGGTAGCGGTAGCGGTGCGAATCCAAACTTGAAACCAATTCGTTCAAATAATCTCGACGCGTCGCTCGAATGGTACTTTGCTCCACGTGCATTGTTGTCTGGTAGTGTTTACTACATGGACCTGACCAGCTATGTAGGTATTGGTCAGGATAAACGCAGCTATTTCACCACTAGCTCTGCGATTCCACAGGGCGCAATGGTTCCTTACGTATTAAGCGTACCAGTTAATTCCAGCGCTAAAGTGAAGGGTTTTGAATTGGCGTATGAACAGCCGATTGGGAATAACTTTGGAATGGCTGCGAACTACACTTACGCCGATGCGAAAGATGCGAAAGATCAAGAAGTTGTAGGTGCTTCTAAGAACACATACAACCTGAGTGGTTACTATGAAGATGACACTTTCAATGCACGTTTGTCATATAGTTACCGTTCTGCGTTCTACAGTGGCTTAGATCGTGAAACAGCGTTCTCACAGGCAGCAACAGGCTCTTTGTCCGCTTCTCTGGGCTACAAAATCAACGAAAATTTTGCGATCTCATTGGATGCGCATAACTTGAACAACCCAGCGTTGAAGTATTTTGCATTGAATGAAAATCAACCACGTTCGATCTATCAAAGTGGTCGTCAATACTATTTGACACTCCGCGTGAAGATGTAAGGTTTGTCGGATCATTATCGGAAGTCTGGGTTGAAGGCTCGATTCAAAATTTTGGTAGTGATCTGATTTTCTGCAGAGTAGTAGATCAATCTAGGGAGTGACGAGGCAACCCGGCTTCGTCACTTTTTTTTCAGGTAAATTTGGGGATTTGTCTTACGAGAGTTTTGATTTGTTGATTCAACTAGTCGGTGTTATTTTGGTGCGGTATGACCATGGAGCTGATTCAATAAATCAGAATTTTTATGTGGAGTCGCACGGGGATGTTTGTCTTTGGATACTCACGAAATCGACACAAAAAGCACAAATTATTTTAAATACCACTTAAATACCTATTGACAGCCACTTTAGAAACACCTAAAGTGTAATTGTGTCTAAATTCTGTCTGTCGTTGGAGTTTACTTGGCCTGTACTTAAGTTGTGTTCAATTCGTACCAAGGTCGCGTCCAAATAATAGATGGTGCTTTTTTGTTGGAAAATACTGTGAACCAAACTCAGCAAATGCAACCTCAAATTCAGCAAACGCAATTTCAATATCTGATCGGCGTCGATGGTGGTGGCACCGGCACCCGCGTGCTTCTGGTTGACAAAGAAGGTAAAGAGCTGGCACGCGCCAGTGCAGGACCTTCTGGATTAATGCATGGCGCAGCCGCCGCGTGGCGAGCTATTCTAACAGCAATTGAGCAGGCATTTGCAACAACTGGTATTGTTGCTCCGGATTTTAAAGAGATGGCGATCGGTTGTGGTTTAGCTGGCGTCAACAATAAGTTGTGGGCAGCAGAATTTATCGCTGCCAATCCAGGTTTCGCGGCTTTAGTGGTGGAAACTGACGCTGGTACCACCTTGCTGGGCGCACATCAGGGCAAACCGGGCGCGATTATCGCTCTGGGAACTGGTAGTGTCGGTGAAGTCATGCAAGCCGATGGTAGCCGACGTGAAGTTGGCGGATGGGGTTTTCCATCAAGCGATGAAGCCAGCGGCGCTTGGATGGGGCTGCGTGCGATTAATCATGCGCAGCATGTGCTTGATGGACGAAGTCCAGCAGATGATTTTGCCAGCGCCGTTATTCAGTTTTGTGGTGGCGACAAGGATGCGGTGTTTGCATGGTTAGGTGGCGCGACACAAACCAAATTTGCACAGTTAGCGCCACTGGTAATTCAGTTTGCGCCAGTGGATGCGAAGGCAAAAAGTATTTTAGTCGAAGCAGGATTAGAAGTAGAAAAAATGGCGAATGCGTTAGATCCAAGTGCGACGATGGCGATTGCTCTGTGTGGTGGGCTGGCAGATGCGATCTGGGCCTACTTGCCTGAAAAATTATTGCAACGAGTCACGAAACCCGCCGGTGATTCTGCGGTCGGTGCACTTATACTGGTCAAAAGCCAATTTATGCAGTCTTAGCTGGTTAGCATCGTCGAAATTAAGCTAAGACTTCAGAAACTCAGAGGAAGAAAAATATGCTGGCACAACTGCTCGATTTTAAACCTGATGGTGATAGCTCTACTCCCTTGTATTTGCAATTAGCGAACAAGCTGGCAAATGGTATTAATAATGGCTATTGGCAACCGGATGAAGCTTTGCCTTCAGAACGCGTATTAGCGGAGACCTTAGAGATTTCCCGCGTCACTGCACGCAAAGCCATCGAGATGTTATGTGAGCGCGGTTTGTTGACGCGTAAGCACGGTTCAGGTACCTATATTACGCCGAAGTTAGAGCAGCCATTGTCGCGTCTGACGAACTTTAGTGAAGAGTTGCGTCAGCGTGGATTTATGCCAGGTTCACAATGGTTGTCACGTGATACCGGCGTCGCATCTCCAGAGGAAATTTTATCGCTTGGTTTGTCACCGCATGCCGTGGTGTCTCGTCTAAAACGTTTGCGTACAGCAGACAATGTCGTGATGGCGATAGAAAGCACGACGATCCCGAATTTGTATTTGCCAAATCCTAAATTAGTGACTGACAGTTTGTATGGTTATCTGGATCAAAATAATGTCGCGCCAACTCGCGCTTTACAGCATATCCGTGCGGTTAGCGCCACCGTGGAGCAGGCAAAATTGATTGGCTTAAAACAAGGCACGGCAATGTTGTTAATTACCCGCGTCGGTTATCTGGCAAATGGTGCGGCGGTCGAACTGACACATTCTTATTGTCGTAGTGATTATTATGACTTTGTTGTGGAGTTGTTTAGATGAGTTTAGAGCAACCGAATCGGCAACAACACGGGCAACTAGCTGGACAGCAATCTGCACAGCGACTGAGCGGGAATATTTTAACGCCGCAAGGCTGGGTCTCAGGTGCAATTTCTTTTGCTGAAAAAATTCAAGATATTCAAGGCCAGACTGTCGATCCGAGCCTGAATGACGCTGCATATATTTTGCCCGGGTTTATCGACCTCCATGTGCATGGTGCTGGCGGTAAAGACACGATGGAAGCAGGCGATGCGATACAGGTAATTTCACACATGCATGCGCAACATGGCACAACCAGTATGTTGGCGACGACCATGACTGCTCCCATGTCGGATTTGGAAAGCGCATTACAGGCATTAGCGGGTGTTTGCAAGCAGCGTTTGTCGGGGGCGGCGCGTGTACTGGGAGTGCACTTAGAGGGGCCTTATATCAATCCCGGCAAGCTTGGTGCACAACCTGATTTTGCCCATGCCGGTTCGCTTGAGCAAGTCAAAAATTTGGATGCGATTGCGCCGATTAAACTGATTACTCTGGCTCCCGAAGTAGAGGGTAATCTGGCGATGGTCAGCCAGTTGACGGCGCTCGGTATGCGTGTGCAATTGGGACATACCTTGGGCACCTATGAAGATGGTGTCGCCGCTTTAGAAAATGGTGCGAGTAGTTTCACCCATTTATACAATGCGATGTCGCGTCTTGATCATCGTGCTCCAGGGATGGTTGGTGCGGCTTTGGCACATGCTAATTTTGCCGAAATTATTCCGGATTTATTGCATGTACATCCGGGCGCGATCAGAGCGGCAATGCGGGCAATTCCGAAAGTGTATTGCGTGACCGATTCTACTTCGGCATCGGGCATGCCGGATGGTGAGTATATGTTAGGCCGCCAGGTCGTGCATAAGTGTCTGGGCGGTGTGCGCCTGGCAGATGGCACACTGGCTGGCAGCACCCTGACGATGGATCAGGCATTAAGAAATTTGGTCAAGATTGGTTTAGAGCTGGACGATGCTTCTAAACGTGTTTCTACCTACGCAGCAGATTTTTTAGGATTATCTGATCGCGGCCGCTTACAAGAAAATGCATTTGCGGACTTAGTAGTTCTTGATCGGGATTTGAATCTAATTGCTGTTTATATCGAGGGAGAAAAAATTGAGCTCAAAGATGCTTAAAGAAGCGTGTTCGTCAGGTGAATTTGTCGCAGCGCAGTTAAGTCAGGATCGTGAACGTTTAGTTGAATTAGGACAGTTTTTGCGTGCGACGCCGCCTTCTGCAGTCGTCACGATTGCACGTGGTAGTTCTGATCATGCGGCCAATTATGCTGCCTATTTGATCATGGCGCGTTTGGGGCATATCGTGGCGTCTTTACCAATGTCATTGGTCACTCTGAATCAAGCACCTTTGCATGTTAAAAATGCGCTGGCAATCGCGATTTCACAATCAGGTCAAAGTCCTGATGTGGTGCAGCCAATCGGTTATTTCCGTGAGAATGGCGCAACGACTGTCGCCTTGGTGAATGATGCAAGTTCACCATTAGCGCAAGGTGCGCAATGGACTTTGCCCTTGCATGCAGGACCAGAATTGAGCGTTGCTGCGACGAAGAGTTTTATCACGTCTTTAGTCGCTGGTGCGCGTCTGGCAGGTCACTGGCAGAACGATCCAGCCTTCTTGGCGGGTATTGAAGAGTTGCCGCAAGTTCTGCACGCCGCAACCCAATTAGATTGGTCAAACGCTCTTGATGTTTTGGTACCAGCGCAACGCATTATGGTAGTTGGCCGTGGTATCAGTTTTTCAGTCGCTTTGGAATCGGCGTTGAAGTTTAAAGAAACTTCCGTAATCCAGGCAGAAGCATTTAGTGGCGCAGAGATCAAACATGGTCCGATGGCTTTGATCGATGACGGCTATCCATTATTGATTTTTGCAACGCGTGGTCCAGCACAGGCCGGTTTGATCGCATTGGCAGAAGAAATGCGTGGACGTGGAGCGAATGTCTTGTTAGCAGCACCGGCCGATGTGAAAGAGCGCAATCTTACTTTGGCAACGACTGCAACGCCGGATCTTGATCCTATCGCCGCGATTCAATCGTTTTACGTAATGGCCGCGCACTTATCCGTAGCACGTGGACTTGATCCAGATAAGCCACGTCATTTGAGTAAAGTAACTAAAACGAATTAATGACGCTAAGCGGGAAATCAGATGAAATGATTCCCGCTTTTCTTTTGTTCTATTTTGTGGAAAAGCAATGAGCTTAATAAGTAATTCTATGAGTAGTGAAGCCGGTCACCAAATAAGTCACCAAATTAGCAAGGAAGAAGCGCGTCGCCTCGCTGGGCAAGCGATCATGATACGCATGCCAGAAACTGAATTAAGTACCGAGATGGCAAATTTCATCCGCGCGCATCATATTCGGGCAATTTGTTTGTTTCGCCAGAATATGCGAGATCAAGAACAACTATCCAAACTGACGGCAGATCTGCGTGCCGTGATGGGGCCAGAAGCCTTGATTGGGATAGACCAAGAGGGAGGAGCGGTGGTACGAGCCACTTGGGTACCGCAGCCTCCGGCGGCGATGTCCCTAGGTGCGAGCCAAGATCCCGAACTCTGCCGTCAGGTAGGCGCAGCAGTGGCGCGTGGTGTGAAAGCATTGGGCTTCAATTGGAATTTCGCACCCGTGCTAGATTTAAATAATAACGTAAATAATCCCGTCATTTCTGAGCGCTCATTTGGCGCGGATCCGGTGCAGGCACAGCGACTTGCAAGTGCCTGGATGGAAGGCAGTTTGAGCGAAGGTGTGGCGTGCTGTGTCAAACATTTTCCCGGGCATGGCGATACACATGTGGATTCGCATCGCGATTTGCCTGAAGTGAATAAATCGCGGGCGCAATTAGATACGCTTGAATTAGCACCGTTCAAAGCTGCGGCAAAAAATGCACCGGCGATGATGACGGCGCATATTGTCTATCCGCAGATAGATCCTGAAAATCCAGCGACAATGTCGAAGACGATTTTGACGGGTATCTTGCGTGATGAATGGAATTATCATGGCGTAGTGATCACTGATGGCATGGATATGCATGCGATTGCAGGCCGCTATGGTGTTGGTGCAGCGGCGGTGAAAGCCTTGGTGGCTGGCGCGGATATGGTGATGGCACTTGGGAACACGCAAACGCAATTGGAAACGCTGGACGCCATCACTGAGGCGATTGCTGCGGGTGTGATTGATTACGCGAGTATGCAAAAAAAGATGGCGCGCATCAGTCAACTAGTCGGTACTTATCCAAGCATGAGTGGTGAGTATCCAGCTACAGTTGATGCCGCTGATCGTCAATTGATGGCGCAAGCATGGCAGCGTGGATTAACTACGTATCGCGGTGCGAAACCACCTAAGGTTGGTAGCAAAGTGCGTCTGGTTATCAGCGCCGATGTTGTCAGTGATGGAGTTTCGGAGGCGGGAATTCCGGCGCACAAAGTTGCAGCCATGCTGTCACAAATTTACGAAGTACAAACCACGACGTTTGATGATGCAAAGACATTCGACTGGGCAAGTCTTCCTGATGATGGACGCACTGTGATTCTGGCATCAACGGTGCGGATTCGCTACAACGAACGCGCGCGCCAAAGCTGGAAGCCTGATTTGCATCTGGTCTTGTGGAATCCATTTCAATGCCTGGATATCGCGGCGCCTGCTTTGATCACTTATGGTTTTGCTGAGCCTGCGATTGATGCTGTTGCAGCTTGGTTATCAGGTAGGGTTGAGGCAAAAGGCCAAGTCCCAGTGGCGGGTTTTGAAGGGCTTGTAGGATGATTTGAACGAGTGAACAAAGAGAAAGCCGGAATGCTCACACATTCCGGCTTTCTTTTTTGGGTTACGTCTTTTTGAGTATGAACGGTGCAACTACAAGCAATGAGCGTTGCAAGCGGTAGCAATCTAACGCTTGCTACACCGCCATTGCGGGATCTGCAGCGAGCTTGTTTTCTGTTGACTTTGGGACTATCCAAAGTGAAAGTACTAGCACCGGAATTGCGGACAGAATTACCCACAGGAAGAAATTCTTATAGCCTAAAGTCGCCTGAATGTCGCCGCTAAATGTGCGAAACAATACTAGGCCGAGTGCCATGAAGCCAGTACCAAATGCATAATGCGCGGTCTGGTATTTGCCCACGGACAGTACCTGCATCATGTACAGGATTAATCCAACAAAGCCAAAACCAAAACCAAAGTTCTCTATAAAAATTGCTGCCGTGATGATGGTCAGATTATCAGGCATAGTGCTGGATAAGAAGAAGAAGGCAAGATTAGGCAAATTCATACCGATAATTAAAAACACCATACCGCGGCGTAATCCCAGCCAACCGGCAAAATATCCGCCAATAATACTGCCGACAATGAAGGCGATGGTGCCGGCAGCGCCATAAGCCCATCCGACTTGTGCCGTCGTGAGTCCTAAGCCTCCAGCGGCACGTGAGTCGAGTAGGAATAAGGGCGCTATGGTAGAAACCTGAGCTTCGCCCGCACGAAACAGTAAGATAAACAAAATGCTGAGCCAGATGCCGGGTTTCTTAAAGAAATCGATAATCACTTCGACGAGAGTTGAGAAACCTTCTTTGACGGAAGTTGGTGTTTTTGTTGTTGCTGGGTTAGCCGGCAAAGCCCAAAGGTGGTAGATCGCAATACCGATTAGTCCAGCGCTCATAATTGCAAAGATGACGGACCATGCTTTTTCAGGGGAATAATGATATTTGGTCTGCAGGTCACCTGCCAATACGACTAAACCGCCGGAAATAACAAATTTGGAGGCATTATAAAAAGCGCCTTGCCAGCCGGCGAATGCGGTCTGTTGCTTCGTAGAGAGACTGGCAATATATAGACCGTCAGCGGCGATATCATGCGTAGCGGATGCTAAGGCAACGACGCCGAGCAATGTCACCGTGATCGCGATTGAATTGGGTAATTGCAAACTTAGCGCAATCAAGCCCAGAGCGACGCCACCAATGATTTGAAAGAGCACAACAAAAAAGCGTTTATTGTTCGAGGTTTCAAGTAATGGACTCCAGAGTGGCTTAAAGGTCCAGGCTAACACCAAAATCCCTGTCCAATGGCCAATTTCTTGGTTTGAAATGCCCATGCTCTTGAACATCACACCAGCCACAATCAAGACGACCCATAAAGGGAGCCCTTCCGCAAAATAGAGGGTGGGCACCCAAGTTAGCGGGTGACGTAATTTGCTGTTATCCATGTAAAAAATCTCCGGTGTGAAATCACTGTGTTGCAATTAATGACTAAATAAGTGAATGAATTTTTTGCTTTTTAAGGAGATCAAATTTTCTGATTTTTTTGACTAAGCTGTGCTTTGCGAAATCCAAAATTCCTAGCCACGATCTCGTATTCAATTGCCCAAATTTTTGCGTGAACTAGAAACATACTAGCCCCATAAGTGTAGGTCAACTGGTTTTACATAATTAATGCCACTTAAGTACCAATATACAACTATACTGTCATTTTTAAGGTCAATTTCTTACAAATAGTAATGCGAGGAATTACAATAATTGCTCATAACCCTTTCTTATTTAGACTAATTTTTTTCGGGTTTTAGCGCAAAAGGTGAAAACTTATTGGAACTAAGGCGATGAATGTAATTATTTTCTACTTTTTCTAAAGTGGTATTGAATAATACTAAATCGGATGGCGCTGGCCAGCGGGTTGCCTGAGTGAGTTTTTTTGACTAAATTTGATCATTTTATCGACGCATTAGTAGTCGATTGAGGTAAAGATGGATGCAAGAAAAGTAATTAATCAGCGATTTTTATCAATTGATGCTTTGCGTGGATTGACCGTTGCGGCGATGTTGTTAGTGAATAATGCGGGCGACTGGGATCATGTGTATTGGTGGCTGGAGCACGCTGCATGGGATGGAACGACGCCTGCCGATTTTATCTTTCCATTTTTTCTTGTCATCGTTGGCGTGTCTCTGTATTTGGCATTCTTTCCTAAGCTTGAACAAGGCGTGGGCAACAGACAATTGTTGCAGAGTGTGGGATGGCGAGCATGCAAAATTTTTGCCTTTGGTGTGCTCTTACATGTGATTGCGATGTGCTTAATTCCTGGACGTGAGTTTCGACTTTTGGGTGTTTTACAGCGAATAGGCATTTGTTTTTTTGTGGCTGGCGGAATACTTATTTATGTACGTTCCTTGCACGTACAAGGCTTGATTATTCTCGGCATTCTTGTCGGATACTGGTATCTATTGACGACGGCGGGTTCCTTTCAAGCGCATCTGAATTTAGCGGATCAAATCGATACTCGCTGGCTCGGACATTTCGCTTACAGTTACGACGCCAAGACGGGTTTGGCGCAAGAGCCAGAAGGAATTCTTAGTACGCTTCCAGCAATTGCTTCAGTGTTGTTTGGCATACAGGCTGGGGCATTTTTGCGTCAATTGCGAGGGCAGCGTCTTTGGCAGTACGGATTGCTGTTGGTGCTATTGGGATGGTTGTGGTCATTTGTGTTGCCTTTGAATAAGAGTCTGTGGACTTCATCGTTTGTTCTGTGGACATCTGGCTTTTCTTTTTTGATGATCTGGCTTATGCATCGTTTGATTGACATCGCTAAGTGGCCCGCATTTGGCCTAAGTTTCGGTGTGAATGCGATTGCAGCATACGGCGGGTCTTGGGTGGCGACTTGTCTTTTAGCCGCCAGCGGGTTGATGGATGTGATTTACCCGAAGTGGTTTACAGGTGGATTGACGCCATTGGTTGGCCCTCACATGAGTTCTTTAATATTTGCTTCGTTCTTCACTGGTATCTTTGCAGTAGTGATGTATTTTCTACGTCAACGTGGGTGGCGTTTTTCTATTTAAACCACTGCATTTTTGTCTTGTTGACATAAGAAAATTTCCTTAAAGTGTTGCATGAATAGATACCAATATGAAGAAAGACATGCATGTTTGTAATACTCTGATACGATATATGACAGGTTCACTGCTGAATTTATTTCGTAATTAATTCGGTAGGCAGGCGCAGGTAATATATCTTTTTGGAGTATTGCATGTCGAACAAACGGATTTCTATGTCGGATATCGTCATTGGCCAAGCGCTGCAATGGGATATTTTTGGCTCGGATGGTAATTTGTTGTTGCGACGTGGGTTTGTGGTAAATAGTACCCATCAAGTTGAAGCATTAATTGAGCGTGGATTGTATGTTGATGGTGAAACACTTGATCAATCTACACGTGATAAGAAAGTTGCTAAAGTTGTTGAACAACCATCTGTTGTCAGAATCATCTCTCAAGTGCGTAATGATTTACGTACTTTGTCCTATAACTTGAGTAGCGAGCCGAATGCCCGCGAAAAATTTCTCACTCTAGCAAAATATGTCTTGTTAGCGACCCGCGTTGACACAGATGTCGCACTCGGCTGCATACTTCTCCATCAGGAAGGTAATTATTCCTCACGCCATTGTGTCGATAGCGCCGTTGTTTCAATTGTGATTGGGAAGGCTTTAAAGAAGACGGATGATGAGTTAATCGTGCTTGCAGCAGCCTGTCTCACAATGAATTTAAGCATGTTGCGACAACAAGAACGTTTGCAAGAAAAGAGTGACGGCTTGAGTCCCGAAGAACAGGATTTGATTTTCCGCCATCCGCAAGAAAGCGTACAACAACTGATGAATGCGGGGATCCGAGATGAGGGTTGGCTCTCTTGGGTTTTGCATCATCATGAAAATGAAGACGGCAGTGGTTATCCTAACAAAAAGCGTAGCGCTGAAATACCGCAGAATGCGAAAATTATTTCAATTGCGGATCGATATTGCGCGCGTGTTTGTGCCCGTAGTTATCGTAAGTCCCTATTGCCGAATGCGGCCTTGCGCGACATACTGATTGGCGGGAAAACGACCGTCGATTTGATGTTAGTGACCTTGTTCATTCGAGAGTTGGGAACTTATCCTATAGGGACTTTTGTGAGGCTGGAAGATGGTGCAATTGGCGTGGTGACCAGCAAAGGTGCTACCACCACGACTCCTTATGTACACTGTCTGTTGGGGCCGCGAGGTGTCGCGCTGTCATCGCCAATCAAACGCGACACCCAAAAGCCTTTACATGCGATTAGAGAAGTGTTGCATCGAGATCAGGTCATTTTGCGATTCAGTATGCGGCAGCTGTGGGGCGACGTCGCAGCACAATAAATTTGTGCACCAGCAGATTGACGATCATTGTTTAATTTGGAATTGATAAGAAAATGACGCAAAATACTTTTGAATTTGATGATGCTAGTGCGGATGACGCTTCGAAGAAACGTTCCGAACCCGATTCAGCTTCGGCTATTGAAGTTAATGCTTCAGTTGATGACGAGTTGACCCGTCATCCAGATTTAGTATATGTCTATTCTGATAGCGTAAGTTATGCTCAGCAGCTCGCAGATGCTTTGAGCATCTATTCGCATGAAGTGATAGGATTTTCAGACTTAGATGAATTCCGTTCAGCCATATTAGTGCGCGCACCCTCAGCGGCGATCTTGGATATTGATTCGGCTGGTGGACGCTTGGCGAAAGACTCGATGGCAGCGCGGGTTATTACAAGCTTTCCGGTAATTTATGTATCTTCTAACGATAATTTTGATGACCGTTTGCTCGCCGTAAGAGAGGGCGCGGAGGGCTACTTCATCAAACCTGTGGATGTGCAAGCGTTAAGCGTTAGGGTCGATGAGAAAATAGCGCAAAACACGATACGATCCTATCGGATTTTGGTGGTCGATGATGATGAATTTTTTCTGAGTTTTTTTGACGCTGTGTTAAGCAGCGCGGGTATGCATGTTAAGGGCCTCATAGACCCAACGCAAATTTTAGATGCAATCAAAAAATTCAAGCCTGAACTCATTTTGACCGATCTGTATATGCCTCAATGCAATGGCATCGAAATGGCGAAAGTAGTGCGACAAAACAATCACTATATTGATATCCCTATTGTCTTTCTGTCTTCTGAAACCGAAATGCAAAAACAATTGGGCGCTTTGGAAACTGGAGCCGATGAATTTCTGACCAAACCTATCGACCCTGAAAAACTTATTTCTTCTGTGGCCACTCGTGCGGAGCGATATCGCAATTTGCGGAAGAGTGTGTAAAGTAATTTTCTGTTATGTCGACTGGTCTTGGAACAGACTGGAACCGACTCAGTACATGTTATGGATAGAAAATTTTAACCAGATAGTTTGAAGCCTTGCTCGCATTGATTTCAAAATAGAGCTTATGATTGCTTTCGCTACGGGCTGCGATACCTTTGGCCACATCTGCCTTGTTGCTTAGATAGTCGGCTGGTAAGAATACTTTTTGTAGTACCGTTTTGCCGCGTACATCTTCCAGCGTTAATTCTAATACTGGCCATTCTTGTACAGTATTGCTCTTGTTTTGAATCTGAAAAGCTAGTGTATTGATCTTTAAGTCTTCGTTCAAAATGAGTAGCTCACTACCAGTAACTTCTAGCATGTAGCGCTCTGCAGGCAGGCTGATTTGACACTTTAATAGCTGACAGGCTCGTAATAAATGAGGCTTGGTGGCAGGCATCTCAGACGCAATTGTCGAACGGAAGAAATAAATACTTTGCGCAGCAATACCGAGCATTAAAAACAGACAGGTGATAGACAGTGCGAAAGTTTGCAATTTCCCATAACGACGTTTTTTTTCGGCTTGCAAGACAAAGCCTGGTGTGTGATTTGCACCGTCATCGTCCAGACTTTGATCGCTAGTGGGTGTTTCGTTTTCTGTCGTGCTGTCTGATGCTTCAATATTTTCATCTTGAACAGGGACTTTTCTGTTGAGTTGATTTTCTTCAGATCGTAACTCTTCGTTCGCAGCGAATGCTGCTAATAGTGACTGCTCATCAAAGCCTGGTTCATGTTTCGACCACTCCTTGGCATCTTCATCTAAAATAGCAGCACGATTTTCTAACTCCAATTGATGTAGTAAGTCAGCCTGCTCGACAAGTTCACGTTCTTCATTGGTTAGCTCGAATTCTAGGCCACTAGTCAATGCAGGTGCTTTCTTGGGTTTGTCCGCGTTTGGTGACGCTCCTAAATCAGGTGCTATTGTTTCTAGCTGAGCTGAAAATTGCTGCATTAAGTTGTTTTGGTGCGTGAGCTCGTCCGATGCAACTGGCATCGTTGCTATCTCGCTATCTAAATGTGCACGATCATCAATTTCATCTTTAGCTGTCGCAAATGTTGAACTGAATTCATTATTCCCAGATTGTGGTGTTGGCGTTTCTTGCGTGGGCGATATGAGGTCGCTTGAATTTACAATTGGAGAGCTATTCGCAATCTCTGTCTCTACCGCAAGTTGGTCAATGAAGTTATCGCTCGAATTGGTCGCGCTTAGTTCGGACTCCGCGGGTATAGCTTTCGGATCGACTTGCACCGCATCCAAGACGGTTTCTTGATTCTCTAATTCGTTGTGAATCGACTCAGCAGATCCTGTCAGCGTCGATAAAGCATGGTTGACGTTGATGTCAGCATCGTCCGTCGCTGAAGATTGCGTATGGGGCGCCGGATTCGCATTCGCTTCACTTATACCTGCATCTATTGCGATATCCGATGTTGTGTCGGGTGCGATTTTTGCTAATTCAGTCGTTGGTATAGGCGTGACTGCCGTGCTTTCCTTCGGAGCTTGCCGCGGCGCTTCACCTGGTGCCAGTAAATATTCAATCCCATTGAACGTCCGCTTACATGAACCGCAACGTACTAATCCAGCATGTAGTTTTAGCTGGTCGTTAGCGACCCGAAAGCTGGTATAGCAGTGAGGACATTGGGTCGCAAGCGCCATGATGATGAAGGAGGTAAAAGTGATTAGCTGGCAGAGGCGTCAAGACGGCCGTGTAAAGCAACCCAGCCTTCACGTTCTTGCCACACGCTTAATTGAATAAATGGCGCATACGCTGCAGCAACTTCTTCTGCTTGACGAGCCAGTACGCCTGACAAAATTAGTGCGCCACCAGGAGCGACACGTCCAGAAAGCATCGGTGCCATTAGCTTTAATGGGCTGGATAAAATATTCGCGACGACCACATCAAATTGATGTGAGGCTGGATATGCTTCACCGAATTCTTCAGGAAGTGAAAATTCAATCTCGCATTGATTACGTTCCGCATTGAAATTCGCTGATTCTATGGCTTGCGGATCGATATCGACGCCGATGACTTTATTCGCTTCCAATTTTTTGGCGACCATTGCCAAAATACCAGAGCCACAGCCGTAATCGAGCACCGACAAATTTTGTGGAGCATGGGCTTCTAGCCATTCCATGCATAAACGCGTAGTAGGGTGACTGCCTGTACCAAATGCGAGGCCAGGATCCAATTCCAAGACCAAGGCTTGGGGGTCGGGGATTTCATGCCAGCTTGGGACTACCCAGATATTTTTACCGATACGAATTGGTTCAAATTGAGACTGTGTTAGACGTACCCAATCTTGTTCTTCGACGCTACGGGTAGTGAAAGCAGGCACCTCTGCTAGTTTGATTGAGGCTGCTGCATCGGCTACTAAAGCTGCGTGATCAATATCCGTATCCGCTAGAGCAACGACACGGCTGCGTTCCCATGCTCGCTCAGTGATCTCCATGCCAGGTTCGCCAAACAAAGGTTTTTCGGCATCAGTGCCTTCGTCAGCATCTTCAACGGAGACCGACAATGCACCCGCATCCATTAACGCATCGGATAGATTTTCTGCATGATCGCGTGCTACTTCAATGATGATTTCTACCCAGGCCATAATGTGCTCTCAAATTCTAAAAACAGATTCGCCTATTTTTTCTATACATAAAATAGGGACGAATCAAATCAAAAAACGCGATTGAATATAGTATCTCAATCGCGTCGTGGAAACTACTGAACCAGCAATGTCGCAAGAAGTTTATTTTGCCTTCTTTGACAACACGGGCATATCCGCCAATTTATGTTCGAGGTAATGAATATTCGTGCCACCCTCGATGAAGCGTGCGTCCACCATCAATTCGCGGTGTAGAGGAATATTGGTTTGTATGCCTTCAACAACCATTTCAGACAAAGCAATTTGCATGCGGCGGATTGCTTGTTCACGAGTGGCGCCGTAGGAGATCACTTTACCGATCATCGAGTCATAATTCGGCGGTACGAAGTAGCCAGCGTACGCATGGGAATCAACCCGGATACCAGGGCCGCCAGGCGTGTGCCAAGTGACGATGCGACCTGGCGAAGGTGTGAACTTGAATGGATCTTCGGCATTAATACGGCATTCGATGGAGTGACCGCGCAACTCAATATCGGATTGCTTAAAGCGTAGTTTGTTACCAAAGGCGATTTGAATTTGTTCTTGTACGATGTCGACGCCCGTAATCATTTCTGTGACCGGATGTTCAACCTGTACACGGGTATTCATTTCAATGAAATAGAATTCGCCGTTTTCGTACAAGAATTCGAAAGTACCTGCGCCGCGATAGCCGATTCTACGACAAGCTTCGGCGCAACGATTGCCGATTTTCTCTATCGTTTTGCGTGGGATGCCTGGCGCCGGTGCTTCTTCAATGACTTTTTGGTGGCGGCGTTGCATAGAGCAATCGCGCTCACCTAACCAGACCGCATTACCGTGCTGATCGGCTAAGATCTGGATTTCCACATGGCGTGGATTTTCCAGGAATTTCTCCATATAGACTTCAGGATTGCCGAATGCCGCACCCGCTTCAGTCTTGGTCATCGTGACAGCGTTCAATAACGCTGCTTCGGTATGAACCACGCGCATCCCGCGACCACCGCCACCGCCAGCCGCTTTGATGATAACTGGATAGCCTACCTTACGCGCGGTTTGTACGATCACTTTAGGATCGTCGGGCAGAGCGCCTTCTGAACCTGGAACGCAAGGTACGCCAGCTTCTATCATTGCGTGTTTTGCTGAAACTTTATCGCCCATTAAGCGAATAGATTCTGCGCGTGGTCCAATAAAGACAAAGCCAGATTGTTCAACACGCTCCGCAAAATCTGCATTCTCGGACAAGAAACCATAGCCAGGATGGATTGCCTGAGCATCCGTTACTTCGGCCGCACTGATGATGGCTGGCATGCTCAGATAACTGAGATTTGACGGGGCTGGGCCGATGCAGACAGACTCATCAGCGAGTTTAACGTACTTGGCTTCGCGATCAGCTTCAGAGTGAACGACCACAGTTTTGATGCCCATTTCGCGGCAGGCGCGCTGGATACGGAGGGCAATTTCGCCACGATTGGCGATCAGAATTTTTTCAAACATAATATATTTTGCTTTGGCAGAGGTTGCAGCCCGGGAGCTTAGGAGCAGTAAATTTTGTTTTCGCCAGATCAACTGGCGAAGCAAATAGCGTCATCAAGCTGGTCGTGCTGATATTAACCAATGATAAACAATGGTTGACCAAATTCAACAGGTTGGCCATTTTCGACCAGAATTTGCTTGATACTGCCTGAAAAGTCACTTTCGATTTCGTTCAGTAATTTCATCGCTTCGATGATGCACAAGGTATCGCCACTATTGACATTTTTGCCAATGTCGACAAATGGTGCTGAACCAGGGGACGCTGCACGGTAGAAAGTACCGACCATAGGGGATTTGACAACATGACCTTCGATTGCAGCCGGTTCTGCAGGCGCTGCTGGCGCAGCGGCGATCGGTGCAGCTGCGGGAGCATGCATGCCGTGTTGCATTTGCATTTGTGGTTGCATCATCACCATCTGACCTTGCGGTATTGGTGCTGATTTCACAATACGAACTTTACCTTCGCCTTCAGTCACTTCTAATTCTGAGATATCAGATTCTGCGACGAGGTCGATGAGGGTCTTGAGTTTTCTTAAATCCATGTGAAATCTCCTGAGAAATTGAGACAATTAAGCGTACTTTTGGTCGCTAAAATGCTGTTATTGGAATGGACGCAATTAATATTTATATGAGTAATGTAGGTTAATTGCGTGAAGATGCGAGAATTTAAAGGTTTTTTAATGCAAAGTCAATCGCAAAGCGATATCCATCTGTACCCAGACCACAGATAACGCCTTTTGCCATATCGGAAAGGTAAGAATGATGCCGAAATGCTTCTCTTTGGTGAATGTTAGAGATATGCACTTCAATAAAAGGAATAGCAACGCCAGCTAAAGCATCCCGTAAAGCAACACTGGTGTGCGTGTAACCACCAGGATTAATCACGATAGCATCGACTTTTTCGGTGCGGGCTGCGTGAATTCTGTCAATCAACGCACCTTCATGATTACTTTGAAAGCATAGCAATTTGCCATTTGCCCCTTTGATTTGTTGCTCTGCTGCATTTTCTATGTCACTAAGTGTTTGTTTTCCATACACTTCTGGTTCACGGGTGCCTAATAAATTCAGATTGGGGCCGTTAATGAGCAAGATCTTGCGTGCCATAGAATTTTGATGAGTTTGCCGAAGTTGCAGGCATTTTGCCGTCAATTCCCCCTTATTGGCAAGCAAAAATCCAGTATCTTTTTATTTTTTTACATTCAGTCTTTGAATATCTGCACGTAATTCTGGCATTTTTAGGCGTCCTGAATAGGCTTTGACCACTTTTCCTTCAGATGAAATCAGTGCTGTGAAAGGCAGACCGCCCGTTTTATTGCCCATGGCTTGTGAAATGCTGGTGCCATCCATGCCTGCGGCAAAAACAGGATAGCTAATTTGATATTTTTTTGCAAAATCAGCAATATTGCTTGGTGTGTCGATGCCTAAGCCTAATAATTGAACATTGTTAGAGGCGAGGTCTTTTTGTAGTTGTACAAGTTCAGGCATTTCTTCTACACAAGGTTTACACCAAGTTGCCCAAAAATTCACCACAAGGAATTTTCCTTGCCATTGTTTCATTGCTTGTGCTTTAGCATTGGCGTCATTTAGTGTCAGCCCAAACAGTTGCTGAGCTGCGCTATCGGCCGCTGGAGCAGGTTCAAACTTCTTTGCGCCGACTGTCGCGCCCAATACGGCAAATAGCAAGCCGATCAAAATGGCGGAAAGTGTAAATCGTTTATTCATCATGATTTTCAGGGCTTTCTATTAATGTTTGTAAGTTGGCCAGATTGCCGCGTTCATTTTTGTCGGTGTGACGCAAGTCGTCCATATCGTGCACCAACAAATGCACACCTTCATTTTTGTAAATGAAACTCAAGGTTTCCAGTGCATCACCACGTTTTCCCTGGTGTTCAGAAACCTCGTAATCTATTCCTAAATTCAATAAAAATATCGCAACATCTTTGCTGTTATCGGTATACAGATGCAGATAGATATCAGAATGTTCGCCAGCGGTGCCATTGAATACCGCCCCGATCACATATGGATTAAATTGCGCCAGTTCTTGCATTAAGACAGCCGCTAACTGGCGTAAATGTAAGAGCCGCGCTGGTTGGCTGTCGGCAAAGAATAGTGCTTGGTATTCGCGAACTTCTTGTTCTACCTGTGCGTTATCCGGCAGGATATTGCCGTTTAATTTTTGATTGCCAAGTAACTGTTTCACAGCGCGGCGTTTGGCTGCGCCATATTCAGCGCCTTCTTCCGCGATGAATTTTGCCGCTAGTGATGCAATTTCATCACGTATTTGGGCAACCGAGTCGCCATCATTAAAAATAAAATTCGTCATTTGCGCATCATATCGCATTCGGTTTAGTCCTGTCTGTCAGGTAGCTCAGGTAGAATTGCGGCAATTGAAAAAAATTGGTCAAATTGAATCGGATGTGCAGGAAAAGACTTGCCGAGTTCATGATCATGCATCTTGGAAAGTTGGCATTATTTTATGCATATTCATATTTTAGGTATTTGCGGCACCTTTATGGGCGGGCTAGCGGTATTGGCGAAACAGGCTGGGCATCAAGTAACCGGGTGTGATGCCAATGTATACCCGCCTATGAGCACGCAGTTGGAAGCGCAAGGTATTCAGCTGATCGAGGGTTTCGATCCGGCACAATTGGATTTGCAACCTGACTTATATGTCATTGGTAACGTGGTGTCACGCGGCAATCCCTTGATGGAAGCAATTTTGAATCGTGGCCTGCCTTATGTTTCAGGACCACAATGGATAGGTGAGCAACTTTTGCGTGACAAGTGGGTGTTGGCGGTCGCTGGTACGCATGGTAAAACGACAACTTCGTCAATGTTGGCATGGATCTTGGAGTATGCGGGTTATGCGCCCGGTTTCTTGATCGGCGGCGTACCGTTGAATTTTGGTATTTCTGCACGCCTCTCGGGAGAAACGGTCGAAGGTGTCGGCAAGAAATCCGATTTTTTCGTAATTGAAGCCGATGAATATGACACCGCTTTTTTTGATAAGCGTAGCAAATTTGTTCACTATCACGCAAAAACCGCGATCCTCAATAATCTGGAATTCGATCATGCGGATATTTTCCCGGACGTTGCCGCGATTGAAACGCAATTCCACCATTTAGTCCGTACCGTGCCTGGTATTGGTCGCCTGATTGTGAATGCAAAAGAGCAGACTCTAGAACGCGTCCTACAACGCGGTTGCTGGAGCGAGAAGGAATTTTTTAGTGATTATGCTTCAGACACCGCTTTCGACACTTCATGTGAGTGGTCGCTGAAATTAGGCGAATCTGAAGATTTTGAGGTGTATTTTAACGCTGAATTGCAAGGCACAGTACGCTGGAATTTAAATGGTGCACATAACCGTCTGAATGCTTTGGCGGCGATTGCCGCAGCACGTCATGTCGGTGTCGCACCAGCTACTGCGATTGCCGCTTTGTCTGAATTCATTAATGTTAAACGCCGCATGGAAGTGTGTGGCGAAGTTGCTGGGATTCAGGTAATTGATGATTTCGCGCATCATCCGACAGCGATTGCGACCACAGTTCAGGGTTTGCGTCGCAAAGTTGGCACTGCACGCATTTTGGCTGTGCTAGAACCGCGTTCGAATACCATGAAAATGGGTGCGGTTAAGCAGGCATTGCCCGTAAGTCTGGATGCGGCGGATCTGGTGTATGTGTATGGCGCACAAGGCGGTAAAGATGCGATTCATTGGGATTTAAGCGATACGTTTGCCGCCCTAGGCGCAAAAGCAAAGACATATCATCAACTGGATGCTTTAGTCAGCGACATCGTCAGCGAGGCGCAACCCGGAGACTCTATTCTGGTGATGAGTAATGGTGGTTTTGGCGGCGTGCATCAACTGTTACTTGACGCCCTTGCGCAGAAATTTCAGGTGCAGAGCCCTGAATAAATCGATTGATATGACAATGATTTTGTACTTGCATGGATTTCGCTCCTCACCCAGTTCGTTTAAAGCGCGCTTGCTGTCGCAGCATTTCGCGGAGATCGGACGCGCGCAAGAATTTGTTTGCCCGCAATTGCCAGCGTCGCCAGCTGAGGCGATCGCTTTGACGCAGCAATTAATTGATGAATATCGTGGAAATAACCTGGTTTTGATTGGTTCGTCTTTAGGGGGGTACTACGCGACTTATCTTGCAGAGCAAAATCACTGCAAGGCAGTATTGGTCAATCCAGCGGTTAAACCGCCGCGCGATTTGGAAAAATATGTCGGTGTGAGTACAGCATTTCACAGCGATGCGCCGTTTGAGTTTAAGCATGCGTATATCGCTGAACTAAAGCAATTGGCCATTGAAAAAATTACCCAGGCTGAGCGCTATTTTTTGATCGCGGCGACTGGTGATGAAGTTTTAAACTGGCGCGAAATGGTCGCACATTATCCGGCGGCGAAACAACTTGTGATCCAGGGGAGTGATCACGGTGTGAGTGAGTTTGCTGAATATATCGAGACTGTTATGGCGTTTTGTGATGCAGAATAGTTTATCACCAGAACGGTCTATGACGTTGACGCAGCAGAATTTAGCGAAGCGGTTACACCGACCAAGAGTCGCGCATTGGCATGCGCATATTAATGGCGTGCAGACCACGTCATTCATGGCAGATTGGCTGAGTAATCGTGCGTCGCTCACCGCACGCTTGATGGCGCATAGTCAACATTTTAGGGTTGAGCGTTTGTATCAGGGACGTTCGATGTGTTTGTCTGATGAGTTTGCTGAAATTGGCCTTTCTAAGCCACAGCAAGTGGTAGGGCGCGAAGTGTTGTTGCGTTGTGATGATGTGGCCGTCGTGTATGCGCATACCATCGTGCCGCTCACTGCGAACGCGCAAGAGTGGCCCTTATTCGCATCCTTGGGAAACCGTTCATTGGGCACAACTTTGTTCAATGATCCTATGGTGCGGCGAGGAGAATTGCAGTTTGCACGTTTGAGTTGGTCCCATCCTTTGATGCGCCGCATACAGCGTTGTGATTTGATTCAACACGGTATTGATGTCAGCCCTTCTTTGTTGGCGCGACGTTCAGTGTTTATACGCCACGGTGCAAAGTTATTGGTAACAGAAGTATTTTTGCCGACAATGCAGGATTTGCGTTTGGTAGTGCGCCCAAATTCCGTAGCGTCGCGGTAACGTAGAGACGTAAGTATTTTTAGAAGACAGACAGCATGAATTTATTTTTTGAAGAATCCGGTGATTTCAAGGCAGGTAGTGTTTTATCACAAGCAGGCGAAGCCTACCAGGTCGAACTTGCCAGTGGTAAGCGTTCGAAGGTGAAAGTGAAAGATGTTTTATTACAATTCACGACGCCGACGCCGCAAGAGTTGTTAGAGCAAGCCAAACAACAAGCTGCCGATATTGATTTGGAATTTCTATGGGAAGTGGCGGGTCAGGAAGAGTTTGGTTTTGCTGAATTGGGCACAGAATATTTTGGACATGCGCCGCAGCCGGTTGAAGCCGCAAGTTTGATTTACGCCTTGCATGGAGCGCCATTCTATTTTTATAAAAAAGGTCGTGGTCGTTATAAAGGCGCACCCGAAGCGGCGTTGAAGGCGGCCTTGGCGGGTATAGAAAAGAAGAAGCAACAAGCAATCATTCAAGCGGCATATGTCGAAGAATTGAAACAATTGCGATTGCCGGAACAATTCAAAAGTCTAGGTTTGCAATTACTGTTTAAACCGGACAAAAATAGCATTGAGTATAAAGCTTTAGTCGAAGCCTGCTCGGCATTACAGATGAATCCAGCGCGTTTGATGCTGGCGAGCGGTGGATTGAAAAACGCTAAAGATTTTCACCTGTCCAAATTTTTGCTTGAACATTTTCCAAAAGGCGCGGGCTTTCCACAAACGTCTCTCCCAAGTTTGCCACAGGATCTGCCAGTGGCGGATGTGCGTGCATTTTCAATTGATGATGTGACGACAACCGAGATCGATGATGCGTTTTCAATTACGCATATTGATGCAAATACTGTCAAAGTAGGTATACATATCGCCGCACCAACTCTAGGTATCCAGCGCAATGATGCTCTGGATATGATTGCGCGCGGTCGAATGTCGACGGTATATATGCCGGGCGATAAAATCACGATGTTGCCAGACGAATTGGTAGAGATTTATACCTTGGGCGAAGGACAAACGCGTCCTGCGGTTTCTTTGTATGTGACGGTCAATACTGAAGATTGGAGCATACTCAGCAGTGAGACCAAGGTGGAGGCAATTTTTATGTCTTCCAACCTCCGACATAATGAACTCGACACTTTGGTCACGGAAGAGAATTTGGCAATTGACGCCGGCGAGTACGCGCACAAGGCCGATATTTCTTTGTTATGGAAATGGGTGCAAGTGTTAGAAGCTGGGCGTATGGTCAAGCGTGAAAGTTTCGGCTTAAAGCCAGAGCAAACCAATCGCGTCGATTTTAATTTTTATGTGGAAGATGATGTGGTCAGCATCGTGCGCCGTAAGCGTGGTGCTCCACTAGATAAGATCGTTGCTGAGTTGATGATTTTAGCGAACAGTACCTGGGGTAAATTGCTGGCTGATCATGGTATTCCTGGTATTTATCGCGCACAGGGCGGTGGATCAGGTGGTTGGGCGGCCAAGATGCAAGTGCGCATGGTCACACACGCCGCTCCGCATCAAGGTTTGGGTGTCGATCAATATGCGTGGAGTACATCGCCATTACGTCGCTACACTGACTTAGTCAATCAATGGCAAATCATAGCGTGCGTCCAGCATGGTGTGACCGCTGCATTGGTCGCGCCTTTTAAACCAAAAGATGCCGACTTGTTTGCGATTGTCTCCGGCTTTGACGCGGCTTATGCAGCCTACGGAGACTTCCAGACGAATATGGAACGTTATTGGTGTTTGCGCTGGTTAGGACAGGAAGATCGTCATCAGGTTGATGCTGTTGTATTAAAAGATGAAGTCTTGCGTTTGTTAGAAATCCCTTTGATTATTCGTTTGCCCGGCATGCCGCAAATGGCGCGCGGAGCGCAAGTCAGACTCGAAGTTATCCGTTGGGATGAATTGGATCTCAGTATCGAAGTGCGTTTGCTGGAAATGCTGACGACCTTGACCGAAGAAGATTTGGAAGACGCACCTGAAGATGAAGTCGAGAGCCTTGCAGATGTTTCCGCTCAAGCCGAGGTGTCTGCAGAAATAATCGAAGGTGCAGAACATTTGCCTTTGCAAGAGTCGAACTCGGTCGCAGAACTTGTTGAAAACGATCAGCAGGAATCAGGCGACGTCGCTTAAAGTCGAATAGAAAAAGCAGCATGGGATTTGATTTGTGAAAATAATTCTCGATAATTTAATTTTGAGCGCAGCCGTGATTGTTTCGGTGCTCTTTCACGCCATCGTGCTGATGGTGCATTTTGTGATGCCAAAAGCTGAACCAGTCGCGGCGGAAGATCCTGGGTTGGAAATCATTTTGGTCAACGCAAAACACGCCAAACGTCCCATGCAGGCGCAAGCATTAGCGCAAGTTAATTTGGATGGCGGTGGTGCGAACGACGAAGGTCGTGCCAAATCGCCGTTGCCGGATATGCGCAGAACCGAAGATGGCGACAGTGTTTTGGTCGCGCAGAGAAAGATTCAAGAGCTGGAAGAGCGCCAACGTCAATTGATCGATCAAGTGCGGAATGAAACGCGTTTTAAATCGCAGCGTATCCTCGATAAAAAACAGCTGGAAGATAATCTACAGGCTGAAAATGGACGTGATCAGATCGACAGCAATAAAGCATTGGCGCGTTCGATAGCAGAAATTTCACAAGCCATAGAAGATCAAAACAAACGCCCCCGCAAAACGTTTTTGTCACCGAGTACACAAGCAGTAGGGCACGCAATTTACTACAAATCTTTGCAGAAAAAAGTGGAGGAAGTCGGTACGATTAATTTTCCTCAGGTGAATGGGAAAAAATTATACGGTGAAGTGATCATCTATATTCCGATTTTTCAAGATGGCACAATTTATGAAAAAGGTGGTGGTCCGAAAATTGAAAGGAGCTCGGGCAATGCTGCTTTAGATAGTGCAGCTTTGAAAATTATTCGCAAGGCCGCACCCTTTGGTAATTTTCCACCGAATATGCGTTCAAAAGATAAAGACGACATTTGGATCGTGATCACGCGTTTTAAATTTACGCGGGAGCAGCAATTGGAGACGGAGATGCGCGGAGGTCAGCAATGAGTGTTTTGACAACGACCAACATCGATCATTATTGCGTCTTTGGAAATCCAATCCATCACAGTAAATCACCGTTAATACATGCGATGTTCGCGGAACAAACCGGACAAGTGATCGACTACCAAACGAGGCTGGCACCACTTGATGGTTTTGTAGAAACGGTGCGGATGTTTATCGCAGAGGGGGGGCGAGGTGCGAATGTGACAGTGCCTTTTAAATTGGAAGCCTTCACTTTAGCAAATCAATTGAGTCAGCGCGCACAGATGGCCGGCGCGGTGAACACCTTAAGTTTTGTCGATGGAAAAATCATTGCCGATAATACCGATGGCATAGGATTGGTGCGCGATATCACGCAAAATGCCGCAACACCATTGCGCGGCAAGCGTGTATTGTTGCTTGGTGCTGGCGGCGCTGCACGCGGTGCTTTATTGCCTCTGCTGCAGGAGCAACCCGCTTTATTGACGATAGCGAATCGCACTTTGTCTAAAGCACAGGAATTGCAGAATGTGGCGCAGGCCTTGTCGTTCGCCGATGTTGTCGCTAAATCCTGGCAGCAACTTGATGAAGCGTCAAAGCAGAGTTTTGATGTGATTATTAATGCTACTTCCGCCAGCTTACAAAGTGAAGTGCCACCGATCCCAGCGCACGTTTTTGCTTCAACTAGTTTGGCCTATGACATGATGTATGGCGATACCGTCACGAGTTTCAATCGGTATGCACAGCAATGCGGTGCCAAGACCCGTGATGGTTTGGGTATGTTGATTGAGCAAGCGGCAGAAGCCTTTTTTATCTGGCGCGGCGTGCGGCCAGATACGACTAGAGTGTTGGCGCATTTTCGAACAAAAGGGAGTGTTTGAGGATGAAATTGAAGCGTATTTTATTCTGGCTAATTGTCATACCCTTAGGACTTTTCATATTGCTGCAATTGTATTTCTTGTTGCAGATAGTCTGGTGGCGTAGCTTCAATCCCGAATCTACCAGTTTTATGCGACAACAAGAAGCCATCTTGCAAGCCAAGGATCCTAAATTTGTGCTGAAGCATCAGTGGGTGAGTTACTCGAAAATTTCAAAAAATCTGAAACGTGCGGTGATTGCCTCAGAAGATGATGGATTCTCGGAGCACGATGGCGTAGATTGGGAGGCGATGCAAAAAGCCTTCGAGAAAAATAAGAAAAAAGGCAAAGTCGTGTCGGGCGGCTCGACTATCACTCAGCAGTTGGCGAAGAATTTGTTCTTATCAGGTGAGCGCAGTTACTATCGTAAAGGGCAGGAACTGATCATTACATACATGCTAGAGATGTGTATGGACAAAGAGCGTATCTTTGAAATCTATCTGAATTCGGTGGAGTGGGGCATCGGCATTTTTGGCGCAGAAGCTGCGGCACGACATTATTATGGGATCAGTGCTGCCGCTTTATCACCGATGCAAGCCGCCCGTTTAGCGGTGATGCTACCCAAGCCAAGGTATTATGATAAGAATACAAGCTCAGGCTATTTGCAAAAACGCAGTGAAATTATTTTACGTCGCATGAACTCTTCGGAGTTACCGTAGCGATTAAGGATTGAACATGATCAATGTATTCGTATTGCACAATGGACGTTTGAGTCAGATCCATATCGAAAGCCGTGAAGACTTAGAAAATACTTTGCCGGTCTGGGTGGATTTGACCGATCCTAACGAAGAAGAACGCGAATGGGTTAAAGGTATTTATGGCGTGACCCTGCCTGGTGAAGATGAAGTTAAAGACATCGAAGCATCGGCACGTTATTACGAGGCAGATAATGGCGACTTGCATTTACGTACCGATTTTCTGATTGATGATGACGACGACGATGAGCCAGCGCGCACCGTTACGGTCGCGTTCATTTTGGCGCGTGAAATTTTGTTTTCAGTACATACCGTGGATTTACCAGTATTTCGTTTAGTCAGAATGCGGGCACGTTCTCGGCCCGGTTCGATTGCCGACTACAAAGACGTGTTAATGGATTTGTATGCGACCGATGCTGAGTATTCTGCAGATGCCTTGGAAGGTATTTACCAAAATCTGGAAGAGGTCAGTCGTGCCGTCTTGCAAAAAGATTTTTCAGATCAGGATGCGGCAGTTGCCTTGAACGCGATTGCGCAAGAGGAAGATTTGAATGGTCGTATCCGCCGTAACATGATGGATACGCGGCGTGCGGTCAGCTTCTTGATGCGTGGCAGATTGTTAAATGCAGAACAGTTTGAAGAAGCGCGTCAGATTTTGCGTGATATCGAATCACTCGATGGTCATACTTCGTTCTTATTTGACAAAATCAACTTTTTGATGGATGCGACGGTCGGCTTTATTAATATTAACCAGAACAAGATTATTAAGATATTCTCGGTCGCTTCGGTTGCTTTTTTGCCGCCAACCTTGATTGCGAGTATTTATGGGATGAACTTCAAAGTGTGGTTTCCGGAATTGGAATGGAGCTTGGGCTATCCGTTTGCCTTGGGTTTGATGCTAGTTTCCGCCATCACGCCTTTTTGGTATTTTAAACATCGGGGCTGGTTGAAATAATTTTGAAACGATCTAACTTTGGTGTATGTTTGTTAATAATTGTAAATATCAACTGCTTAGTATTAATATTCCTTTCGAGAAAATTATTGCTATTGTAAAATCAACCAGATCAGTTTTCGCCATAGCTCATGCTTAGTTTGCGATTAAATGAACTGATGCGCTCTATGTGATGTCTGTGACTCCCAAAGTGAGAGTTCAAAGGCATTGAATGAGCTTTATGTATTCCTGAATTGTCCACGATGGCGGCCAACGAATGACTCAGCACGACAGCGTAACTTCAAAATCAGAACAAGCAACAAGTGGGATCGGTTTCGGCTCGGGAATCCGAGAAGATCTCTTGCACCGCGATCCTTTGCTCGATTGTCTCGTAGAGCTGACCAGAATTCACGGCAGGCCGAGTACGCGTGCTGCATTGACTGCCGGTTTGCCTTTGCCCGCTGCTGGACTGACTCCCTCACTTTTTGCCAGAGCCGCAGCACATGCCGGTTTTTCAGCAAAAGTGGTTCGCCGTGATTTACTCAAAATTGATGCGGCGTTGATGCCAGTAATTTTGTTGTTGAAAAATAACGAAGCCTGTCTATTGCAAAGTTGGAGCAGTGATGGTGCTCGGGCGCAATTGTTGATGCCTGATTCCGGTCAAGGCGCGGTAAGCATGAGTGTGGAAGAATTAACTACGCGTTACACCGGTGTTGCAATCTTCTCGCGACCGCATTTTCGTTTTGACCGCCGTACGCCGCCTCTCGTCGCAGTTCCTCAACGCCATTGGTTCTGGGGTGCAGTTTTAGAGCAGAGTCCTATCTTCAAAGACATTCTGGCTGCTGCCCTATTAATTAATTTGTTTGCCCTAGCGATGCCCCTGTTCACGATGAACGTTTATGATCGTGTGGTGCCAAATTTTGCATTGCAGACTTTATGGGTGTTTGCTGGCGGTATTAGTTTGGTTTTGTTGCTGGACTATGCTGTTCGTGTCTTGCGCGGTCACTTCATTAATTTGGTAAGTAATCGTATTGACTTAAAATTATCCGGCTTGATTATGGAACGGGTCTTGGGTATGCGTATGTCCGAACGCCCTGCATCGGTCGGTGCATTCGCCTCGAATTTGCGTTCATTTGAAGCGGTACGCGACTTTATTGCGTCAGCGACTGTGACAGCGCTAATTGACTTACCTTTCGCGATTTTGTTTTTGTTTGCTTTAGTGTGGATTGCCTGGCCTATCGCACTCTTACCGATCATTGGCATCATTTTGGTGGTGATTTACAGCTATATGGTTCAGCACAAAATGCGTGAATTGTCCGAGACGACCTTCCGCGCTGCCGCTCTGCGTAATTCAACTCTGGTTGAAAGTTTGACGGCTTTAGAAACGATTAAGGCACATGGCGCTGAGAGTCAGATGCAAGCTAAGTGGGAAAAGACTACCGCTTTTTTGGCGAAAGTGAACTCTGAATTAAAGTTGTTATCGTCATCAAGTATTAATGGCGCGTCGACAATTCAACAATTGGTGAACGTAGCGGTAGTCATCGCTGGTGTGTATTTGATTCAAGAAAAAATGATGTCGATGGGTGGCTTGATTGCCTCTACCATGTTAGCGGGTCGAGCGATGGCACCAGTATCGCAAGTGGTCGGTTTGATGTTGCAGTTTGAAGGTGCGAAAAATTCCTTGGCGTCGCTAGAAAAAATCATGGCAACGCCGACTGAACGTAGTGATGAAACTGCGTTTGTGCATAGACCTGAAATTAAAGGTCAGATCGAATTCCGGAATGTGCATTTTAGTTATCCAGGTCGCACCGAAGAAGCTTTGCGTGGCATTAGCTTTAAGATTTCTCAAGGCGAACATGTTGTCATTATTGGTCGCATAGGTTCGGGAAAAACGACATTAGAAAAACTGATATTGGGTTTGTATGCGCCAACCAAGGGTGCCGTTCTGCTTGATGATGTGGATTTGCGTCAACTTGATCCCGCCGATTTACGGCGTAATCTAGGCTATGTCGAACAAGATTCCATGCTGTTCTATGGCACCTTGCGCGAAAATATTACGATTCGTGCGCCTTATGCTGATGATAGAGCGGTGGTAGCTGCGGCCGAGTTAGCAGGTTTGACTGAATTTGTGAATAGTCATCCTGAAGGCTTTGATATGCAAATCAGTGAACGTGGCGAATCGATCTCAGGTGGTCAACGACAAAGTATCGCGATTGCTCGTGCCGCCTTGTTAGATCCGCCGGTATTGTTGTTGGATGAGCCTACCAGTGCCATGGATTATCCATCCGAAGCGCAATTTAAGGACAGAATTGGTCGCTATGGTAAACATAAGACCATGATTATTGTCACGCACCGTCCCAGCTTGATGGATCTGGCGAGCCGCATCATCGTCGTCGATCACGGTACGATCGTAGCGGATGGGCCGCGTGATCAGGTGATGCATGCCTTGCAGACCGGACAAATAGGAAAAGCTAAATTATGAAATTCTGGCAGCGCTTTGGCTTAGGCTTAGTCTCGCTTCTGGAAAAGTTGCGTCTACGCCTTGGCATGACACCGGGTGGTTGGCTACAACGATGGCGAGATGATGTTAGTCTGCCTGAGTCAGATTTTATGGTCGATGCGGATAGTATTATTGCGCAGCAAGAGCCATTGCGCGCCCGTGTGCTGCTACATGCCGTTTTGGTGTTTTGTATCTTGTTCGTTGTATGGTCCGCTTTTGTCCACGTCGATGAGATTACGAAAGGTGAGGGCAAAGTAATTCCTTCGCAGCAGTTACAGGTTTATCCAAGTCTGGATGGCGGGATTGTGACTGATATTTTGGTGAAAGAAGGGCAGATAGTAAATGAAGGGCAGATTTTGCTTCAGATCGATCCGACTCGTTTTGAATCGTCAGTCAACGAAAATCGCTCGCTCTATTTGTCCTTGACTGCAAAAGCGGCGCGTCTGCGGGCAATTGGTGAAGGTAAGGCATTCGTACCGCCACCCGAAGTGGTCACCGAAGATCCCAAAACTGCTCAAGAAGAACAGAAGTTGTATGAAACCGCAACATCTGAATTGAATGCCCAGGTCTCGATCGCCAAACAGCAGTATGAACAGCGTAGCCAGGAGCAAGCAGAGGGTATCGCCCGCCAGAAACAGGCGTCCAACGCCTATGAATCGAGCTTGAAAGAATTAACGGTTACCAGACCATTATTAAGTACCGGAGCGGTTTCAGAGGTTGAACTCTTGAGGTTAGAGCGAGACGTGTCGCGTTTTAAGGGGGAGCGCGATGTTGCAACCGCGCAAATTGCGCGTTCAGGTGCTGCTATGAATGAGGCTAGCCGAAAGATCCAAGAAGTGGAATTGGCTGTGCGAAATAGTGCGAGTAAAGAATTGTCTGAAACGATGGCACGTTTGAATTCTTTAATACAGAGCGGCACCGGTCTCGCAGACAAAGTAAAGCAGTCGGCGATTCGTTCGCAAGTACGTGGTACTGTAAAGCGTTTATTGGTGAACACAGTTGGCGGTGTGGTACAGCCGGGGCGAGATGTCGTTGAAGTTGTGCCTAGCGATGGGAAATTAATTTTAGAAGCGAAAGTTGCACCAAAAGATATCGCCTTTCTTGTTCCAGGACAGAAAGCGGTGGTCAAGTTTTCTGCTTACGATTTTGCGACTTACGGTGGTCTTGAGGCAAAACTTGAACATATCGGTGCTGATTCAGTGACTGATGAGAGAGGTAATACGTTTTATACCGTACGTGTTACGACCGATAAAGCTACCCTAGAAGGCGGTCAACCGATTATTCCCGGGATGGTTGCTGAAGTCGATATTATTACCGGTAAGAAAACCATACTTTCCTATATGCTAAAACCTGTTTTGCGTGCAAAGCAGGCGGCATTTACTGAGCGCTAGGTGATGAAATTGTTTGATCAAAACTGCCTGACGGCACACTTTTTCTGCTCTGAATCAATGGATGTCCCGATTTCTTTAAAGAAAGCATTTCCCTCGGCCCGGCCAGTTAGATTGTCAGAATTATCTGCATCTGAATTGTCGCGCGGGTCCAAAACCTTAGTGTGGCTACATCTGCATGATAGACAAACTATCGCCCAGCAAGTATCTGCACTAAAAGCCGTCACACCGCACGCGTTAATTGTTGTTATGAGCGATATTCCGAATGATCTGGAAGCCTTGGCGGCTTTTTCCATGATGGCAAAAGCGTACAGCAACACGCATGCGGGAGCCGAGGTTTTACTGAATATTGCGAGTGTGATAGAGCAAGGAGGCATTTGGATCGGCGAATCCATTATGCAAAAACTCCTGGGTAATAGTGCTCCCGAAGAGCTTAAATTGGAAAAAGCACTTGGACAGTGGGCAAGCCTTTTAACAGGCCGTGAACTTGAAGTGGCAAAGGCGATTGCAATAGGCTTAAGTAATAAAGAAATTGCTACTAAAATGAGTATTACCGAGCGAACGGTGAAGGCGCATGTCGGTGCTGTTTTAGATAAATTGCATTTAAAGAATCGTTTGCAACTTGCCTTACTTGTAAAAGATAGTTAAAAAGATGTTTTCTAGTACCTAGGTACAATTATCCTAGGGAAATAGATTTGTTAGAGTCTGGATATTCACTTTATCCGTCTGGAGACTCATAATGGCAAATTCGACAAATATTATTGGCAAAGTAGTTGCACTTCAAGGCCAAGCTATCATCAAGTCTCCCGATGGTAAGCAACATCAACTAAAAGTCGGCGACGTCGTCTATGAAAAAGACGTGATTATTGCCGCGCCTGGTGCTCAGGTTGAACTTGCTTTTGATTCCGGTCATAACTATTTGATCCGTCAAAACGAAACGGTCACGCTGGATGCGACCGTTTTTGCGCCAAACCAATCGGAAATCGCCAGTGCTGCGCTTTTGCCAGCCGATGCGTCTCCACAAAATGTTACCAATGCCGTCATAGGTGAAAATAGCCTGGATAAATTGCTGGAAGAAACCGCTGCTGGTCTAGGTGGTGGTGATGCTGGCGATGGAAATGGTTTTGTTCGGGTCGAGCGAATCGCAGAAAATGTGACCCCGATTTCTGCTAATACTGAGGTTACTACTGAAGCGCAGCCTTTTGCTCCCACGCCTGCTAATTCAGCTCAACAAACCGGTTCTACAGAGGTGCTCTCTGTCACTGCAGCCTCCGGTGCTGAAGGCCGTGCTCAGGAATTTTTGGTGAATTTGAGTGGTAATAATTTAGCACCCGCAGCCCTTAACTTGACTTTGTTGTCTGGTTCTGCCGTTATTGGGACTGATATTTCTACCCAGCTAGTTTCGGTTGATGGAGGACTGACTTTTACACCGTTAAGCGGCAGCGTCTTGGTTCCAGCTGGCGTGACTAGCGTGATTGTTCGTGTGGTGGCTGTAAATGATGGTGTGATTGAAGGAACTGAATCATTTTCTCTTTCAGCCAGCACCTCAACAAATACTTCTAATGTGATTGCGCAAGGCACTATTTTGGATGGCGCTGTGCCATCGATCAGCATTAATGGTCCTATCAGTGTCAATGAGGCTGCTGGCACGGTTAGTTTTACAGTTGTCTTGAGCGAAGCGAGCCCAGCATCTGTTTTGGTGAATTTTAATACTGCCAATGGTTCTGCAGTCGCTGGTAGTGATTTCACTGCTACGAGTGGAAGTGTGACCTTCGCGCCTGGAGAAACCAGTAAAACAATTACAGTGAATATTGCTGACGATCGCATATTTGAAGGTAGTGAAGTCTTTCAGGTGAATTTGTCTACACCCACCAATGCGACTCTGGGAAATAGCAGCGCCTCTATTGCTATTCGTGACGATGGGTCTGGCACTGGCGGCTTGGACGATGACAGACTGGTGGTTGCTAGTGTTTCTAGCCCAAGCGCTGGCGAAGGACAAAGCCTGATTTTCACGGTTAACTTAAGTGGTACTAGTACTACTGCGACTCCAGTTGCGGTGGCGTTTTCCGCGAACACTGCAGCTTTAGGAATCGATACTGGCGCACAGGAATTCTCTGTTGATGGCGGCGTGACTTGGACCGTTCTTGGTGCCAATGTGAGTGTGCCAGCTGGAGCAAGTACATTTTTGGTGCGTATTCTGACCATTGCTGACGGTCTGTTAGAAGGAAACGAGACTATTAATTTGGCGGCCAATACGCCACAGAATGCGAGTCCCGTCGTGGGACTGGGTACGATTGTTGATGCTGCAGTTCCCGCAGTAAGTATTAGTGGTCCAGCTGAGGTGAATGAGACTACTGGTACTGCAACCTATACGATTACTCTGAGCGGCACTAGCGTCGCGCCGATTAGTGTGAGCTATGGCACCACAAACGGTACTGCCATATCCGGCACCGATTTCCTTGCATCCAATGGAATTGTCAACTTTGCGCCGGGTGAAACGAGTAAAACAGTGACTGTCGCAATTAATAGTGACACCGTTTTTGAAGGGCGTGAGAATTTCCAGATTAATCTTTCATCTCCAACAAATGCCATTTTGGGTAGCAGCAGCATAACCACAGCTATTCAAGATCAGGCATTGACAGTGGTCGGCGTTTCTAGTCCGACCGCAGGTGAAGGTGGTAATTTAGTCTTTAGTGTCACCTTGAGCGGCACCAGCACGACAGCGACGACAGTGAACGTGACGCCATCTTCTGGTTCTGCAGTATTGGGAACTGACACAGGCGTACAACAAGTCTC
>NZ_JBMPOU010000003.1:1168826-1170624 GCF_049340305.1 Undibacterium sp. Ji22W
AAAACGATTACGGTTGCGATTAGCAATGACACGGTGTTTGAAGGAGCTGAAAACTTCCAGGTGAACTTATCTGCACCGAATAATGCGACGTTAGGCACGGCGAGTGTGACGACGACGATACATGATGATGGTACTGGTACCGGTGGTAACGATAACGATACTCCTACCTTGAGCGTCAGCAATGTGACGGTCGCGGAAAGCGGAGGTTTCGCACAATTTACCGTGGGTTTGAGCAATACCAGCACGAGTGCGACGAGCTTTAGTCTAGGTTTGGCGGGTGGGAACGCGATCGGTAGTGGTACCGATTATGGCAGCTTGGCAGCAAGTAATTTGCAGGTATCGACCGATGGTGGAACGACTTGGAATAATGCGACGTCGGGGACGATTGCTGCGGGCAGCACTAGCGTGTTGGTGCGCACGCCGATTACCGATGATTTGATTAATGAAGCGAATGAAACTTTCCAACTGACCGCAACTCGTACGGGTGGTTTTACGACAAACAATAGTGCAGTCGGAACGGCCACTATTACAGACAATGACTTAGCACCGAGTTTGACAATCAATGACGTGATCGTTAATGAGGCTGCTGGTACTGCCACTTTTACTGTTACTTTGTCAGCAGCGTCCGGACAAACTGTAACGGTTGGCTATAACACGAGTAATGGTAGTGCGACTGCTGGTGCTGATTACACCTCAGCGAGTGGAAGTGTTAGTTTTTTGCCTGGAGTAACGACGCAAACTATCACGGTAAATATCACCAATGACAGCGTATTTGAACTATCAGAAAATTTTAACGTTAATTTGGTGGCGCCAGTTAATGCAATAATTTCTGATGCCCAAGGTCTAGGCACTATCAAAGACGATGGCACAGGGCCTGGCGGTAATGATAACGACACGCCGTCACTAAATGTCAGTAATGTTACGGTCGCAGAGGATGGTGGTTTTGCGCAATTTACTGTGAGTTTAAGTAACGCCAGCAACACACCGACCAGCGTTAATCTGGCATTGGCAGGAGGGAATGCTAGCGGAAGTGGTGCTGATTACGGTAGCTTAGGCGCAAATAATCTGCAAGTATCGATAGACGGTGGAAATACGTGGAGCAATGCAAGCACAGCGACGATTGCTGCTGGTTCCACTAGTGTACTGGTGCGCACACCAATTACCGACGATTTGATCGACGAAGCAAATGAAACCTTTCAGCTGACCGCAATTCGTACTTCTGGAACCACAACGAATAGCTCGGCAGTTGGTACTGCGACGATTATCGATAACGAAGGCGCGCCTTCGATTTCGATTAATAATGTTGTCGTCAACGAAGATGCTGGTGTGATGACTTTTACGGTGAGACTAAGTCATGCAACTACTGATGTTGTGACTTTTAATTATGTTACCGGAAGTAGTGGAATAAATTCAGCTACAGCTGGAAGTGATTACGTAGCCAGCTTGCCGGGTGCTAGCGGAAGTATTGCCGCGGGATTAACGACTACGACAATCACAGTGCCTATTAATGATGACTACATCAAAGAAGGCAATGAAACCTTTAATGTGACTTTATCTGGTCTATCAATCAATATCGCGACTGTCGGAAATACTTTGGTTGGACTGGGAACGATTACCGATGCGGGTAGTACATTAACTCCACCTGATGTGCCTGAAGTAATAGGTCTGGTAGACACTGTCTATGCGCACATCAGTGTCGATGCAGCGAGTGTTGCCGAAGGTGGCGTCTTAACGTACACGGTCACCCTCAAAGACAGCAGCGGCAATGTCGTCAGTGTTCCAGTCGGCAGCAGTGTTG
>NZ_JBMPOU010000004.1:0-411240 GCF_049340305.1 Undibacterium sp. Ji22W
CCTGTTTTAACTACCGTCTAAATTTTAGTTTCTTCAACTTCAATTCAAACATCAGGAACTTAACGACCAGCTACTTGCATTTCTCTTATTTCACACCCGCATTTCTGCGGGAGGCGAACTATAGCAAGCATCGCTCTTCCTTGGCAAGACTTATTTGGATAAATTGAATAAATCTTATAAATCGCCCTGCACTATCTACTTATACGACTGAAACTCTAAACACAAAAGAAAAACGCCCCAAGGGTGGGGCGCTCTAACATCTATCAAAAAATACAAATTACTCTTGAACACGCAGAGAAAAATCCACCGCCCGAACATCCTTAGTGAGTGCGCCAATAGAAATGCGATCTACGCCAGTCTCAGCTATCGCACGAACAGTGCTTAAGTCCACCCCACCAGAAGCCTCCAGCAAAGCGCGGCCGTTGTTAATCGCCACCGCCGCACGCATCATAGACGTATCAAAGTTATCCAATAAAATTGAGTTTGCACCAGAATCCAATGCCAGCCGCAACTGATCCAAGGATTCAACTTCAATTTGCACGCTAATTTGTCGGACGTATTTTGCGACAACCTCACTAGCATTCTGCAATGCTGGAACAATGCCGCCGGCAGCAGCAATATGATTCTCTTTAATCAGAATGCCATCATACAAGGCCAAACGTTGATTTTTTCCACCACCAACGCGCACGGCATACTTTTGAGCCAAACGCATTCCAGGCAAAGTTTTACGCGTATCCAAAATCGAAGCGGACGTTCCTTCAATTAACTCTACATAACGACGCGTTGCAGTGGCAACACCCGACAACAGCTGCATAAAATTAAGCGCACTACGCTCAGCGGTTAACAAGCTACGCGCCGGCGCCTGGATTTTACATACAATAGTATCGGCACTCATCAGCGCGCCTTCCGCATATTGCCAATCAACCACAATAGAGCTATCAAGCGCCAACATCACAGCATCAAACCAAGGCGCACCGCAAAGGACAGCTTCTTCACGCACCACAACATGCGCGATAACCCTCGCATCAAGTGGCACCAATTCACCTGTCAAGTCACCAGCTCCCACATCCTCACTCAATGCAAGCGAGACGTTAGCATTCAGCGCATTGGTCAAATCCAAATCGAAAGGGGCAAACGTATTTTTTAAATTTGTACTTTGAAGACTCATAGCCATCCTTAAGCTGGGCCAATACCAGAAAACAATTTTCCATCTTGCGCCAAATCACCACTTGCTTTCACATTGTTTTTTCGAGCTGCCGCAAAATCTAACATGCGATCAATTGAACGCTTCGCCCGTTGCCCAATCACAAGATCAACTTGAATTTGATTCTCACCAGTCTCAAGCACATGCAAGAGATTACGCAAACCATTCATCGCCATCCAAGGACAGTGCGCACAACTCTTACAAGTAGCACTATTGCCTGCTGTTGGCGCAACAATAAATTTTTTCCCAGGCGCAGCCATCTGCATTTTATGCAAAATGCCGTTATCAGTCGCCACAATAAATTCCTGCGCATCCATCGTTTTTGCCGCATTAATTAATTGCGACGTAGACCCGACCACATCCGCCAAAGCAACCACCGCGGCGGGTGACTCTGGATGTACCAAGATCTTGGCTGCTGGGTGAGACTCCTTCAGAATCTCCAATTCAATCCCCTTAAATTCGTCATGCACAAGGCAGGAACCCTGCCACAGCAACATATCGGCACCAGTCTGCTTTTGAATGTAGCCACCCAAGTGTTTATCTGGGGCCCAAAGAATTTTTTTGCCCTGCGCATGCAGATGCGCAACGATATCCAAGCCAACGCTAGAAGTCACCATCCAATCAGCACGCGCCTTCACCGCCGCACTGGTATTTGCATACACCACCACCGTACGGTCAGGATGAGCGTCACAAAATGCGGCAAATTCTTCTGGATCACAACCGAGATCCAAAGAACAAGTCGCATCCAAATCCGGCATTAAGATGGTCTTTTCAGGACTCAAGATTTTCGCCGTCTCGCCCATAAACTTAACACCTGCGACAATCAAAGTTTTGGCGGCATGATCACGCCCAAAACGCGCCATCTCCAGCGAATCAGAAACACAACCACCCGTCTCTTCTGCCAGATCCTGTAAATCAGAATCAACATAGTAATGCGCGACCAGCACAGCCTGCTTTTCTTTTAGCAGCTCCACAATACGCTTTTTTAACTTAATTTTTTCATCAATACTTGGCGCATCTGGCACTCGCGCCCACGCCGACGCAGTACAACTACTGCCAACATCCATTTGAGGACGCTCAAATTCAATAACTTTGGTCGCTTCCATTTCAAGTCTCAAAGTAAAAACCGCTAGTTTAACAGCAATAAAAAAACCCGCACTTCTCATGAAGGACGGGTTTTCCTCTTTATTTCGAACAATCATGGCCAACGACCCAAGAAGACTTCAGGCACACCATCAAAATTTAACATTTTTTTGATGGCATCTGTCTTTTAAGACATACCGTCAAAAGTACCGTCAAAAACTTGGGCTGTCAAGAAACCGCTTGGTACGTCCTGAAACAAAAAACCCGCGTTCTCATAGTGAGTAACGCGGGTTTGAATGCTTCTTGGTACTGCCTGAAACGTACTAATGGTGCCCGAGGCCGGAATTGAACCGGCACGCCCCTTTTACGGAAAGCGGCGGATTTTAAGTCCGATGTGTCTACCAGTTTCACCACTCGGGCACTCAACTTGCATCTAGCAACTTGCTAGCTTGTTACTTAATGATAGTTCGAAACTTAACTATCAAAATTCTTGGAGGCGGGGGTCGGGATCGAACCGGCGTCTACGGCTTTGCAGGCCGCTGCATAACCACTTTGCTACCCCGCCAAGGGTTGCTATTTCATTTGCATCTGAATTTTCTCAAACTTTAGCAAACAAAAAGCGGAACAACTTACGAATAAAAAAGGGAAGCTGTGCTCCCCTTCGGAATCTGGAGCGGGAGAAGAGTCTCGAACTCTCGACCTCAACCTTGGCAAGGTTGCGCTCTACCAACTGAGCTACTCCCGCATAATACTTCTTGCTACTACAGCGCCATTCCAAAAAACTTGGAGCGGGAGAAGAGTCTCGAACTCTCGACCTCAACCTTGGCAAGGTTGCGCTCTACCAACTGAGCTACTCCCGCATAATACTTCTTGCTACTACAGCGCCAACCCAAAAAAAAAATTGGAGCGGGAGAAGAGTCTCGAACTCTCGACCTCAACCTTGGCAAGGTTGCGCTCTACCAACTGAGCTACTCCCGCATTGCGACAACAGCCGTGCATTATATAGCACCTGCAAAAGTTGTCAAGAATTATGATCCAGAAGATTGCCTGCTTTTTCTTTTATCAGAGGCCAAGCCTTCTGCAGATAGTAAAACATCGACCATACAGTCAATATTGCAGCCACTAATAACAGCACTCTTCCCCAAAGTATCGTATCAACCACACCAAACAGATCACCATAAAAAAGTAACATAGGAATTGCTACCATCTGTGCTGCGGTCTTGACTTTACCTAGTGAACTTACCGCAACCGACTTGGATGCACCTATTTGCGCCATCCACTCACGCAACGCTGAAATCGTAATTTCGCGCCCTATGATAATAAATGCGATGACCGCGTTCACACGATTCCATTCGACTAAAACTAACAAAGCCCCAGCAACCATTAATTTATCTGCTACAGGGTCAAGAAAGGCACCGAAGGCCGATGTTTGATTCCAGCGTCTGGCTAGAAAACCATCAAACCAGTCAGTCACTGCGGCAACTATAAAAATCACCGTGGAGGCAACATTCTTTTCAAATGGACTCAACATCGAATCCGGCAGATAAAAAACTCCGACCACCAGAGGAATCAGAGCGACCCGTAACCAAGTCAATAAGATAGGAAAGTTAAAAGGCATTTTGATGGATTAATTGAGAATTAAATGCATTATATTTTGCCTGACGTGCACACATGCAATTAATTTCAAAATTCTTCGAGGAAAGCAACGAATTGAGAAACTATCGGAGGCGCTGATAAATTTCTTCAGCTAATGTACGTGATATACCTTCGACCGCCATCAAATCTTCCACGCTGGCATCCTCGACCCCTTTAATTCCGCCGAATCGAGTCAATAGTCTTTGACGTCGTTTGGGGCCGACACCATCAATTTCTTCTAATTTTGAAGACTGACGGGCCTTCGCTCGCTTCGCACGCATACCAGTAATTGCAAAACGGTGCGCTTCATCGCGAATCTGTGCGATCAACATCAAAGCTGCAGATTCTTTTCCCAACTCTTTAGATTCACGTCCATCAACGAACACCAAGGTTTCAAGTCCGACTCTACGCCCTTCGCCCTTGGCAACACCAACAATCAAACTTGTATCCAAGCCTAGTTCAACAAATACTTGACGCGCAACTTCGACCTGCCCTTTCCCCCCATCAATCAAAACGATATCTGGCATGACAGCTACCAAATCGGAAGAGTCCTCACTAGCGGTCGCAAATTTTTCAAAGCGTCGATGAATTACCTGGCGCATCGCTGCATAATCGTCACCAGGTGTGATGTCATGAATATTGAATCGACGATACTCGCTGTTTTGCATGGTATGGTGATGAAAAACCACACAGGATGCCTGAGTCGCTTCACCATGTGTATGACTGATGTCAAAACATTCAATTCTAAATTGCTCCATATCCGCAATTTCGATGTCTAAGGCATCAACCAAGGCTTTTGTACGCACTTGTTGCGCACCTTGCTCAGACAATGCACGAGCCAACGCTAAGCGCGCTCCTTTTTCAGCCATTTCCAACCATGCTCGTTTTTGTTCTTGCGGCTGAAAACTCAAGTGAATTTTGTGGCCACACTGCTCCATCAATGCGAGCATCAATTCAGGAGCGTCAATTTCGACGTTTAATATAATTTGACTAGGAATAAATTGATTGATGTAGTGTTGTGCAATGAATGCAATCATCACTTCAATTTCAATGCCTTCATTTAGTGCGGCCTGAGCCAACTCTAAATGGCTAGGAAAATAAGAGCGATCGCCTAAATGTCGGCCACCACGTACCATTGCCAAGTTAACGCAAGCTCTACCACCGTCTAACACAACAGCAACGATATCAATATCAGCATCGCCTGCGAGCTCCATACTTTGCTGATGCAGCACCTTCGACAATGCCGACATTTGATTACGAACTATGGCGGCTTTCTCAAAGGCCAATTCGTGCGCATAAGTCAACATTTTATGCTCGAGCCTTGCCATCACTTCGGACTGGCGGCCGCGCAGAAAATGGGATGCGTCTTCAACATCAGATTGATAATCCGCATCTGAAATATAATCAACACATGGAGCACTACAACGTTGAATTTGGTGCAATAAGCAAGGGCGTGTACGGTTTGCGAAGACGCTGTCCTCACAACTACGCAAGAGAAATATTTTTTGCAATAGCTGCATGGACTCTTTCACCGCCCAGGCCGATGGAAAAGGCCCAAAATATTGATGCTTCTTATCGATCGCGCCGCGAAAATAGGTCATGCGTGGCGTTTTTTCTCGGGTAATTTTTAGATAGGGATAAGACTTATCATCTCGAAATAAAATGTTATAGCGAGGCTTTAACGCTTTGATCAAATTATTTTCTAAAATCAGTGCTTCTGCTTCGCTGCGCGTGACTGTGGTTTCAAGGCGAACTATTTTCGCCACCATCATGGCGATGCGCGGACTACTCAGATTTTTTTGAAAATAGCTAGAAACACGTTTTTTTAAATCACGCGCCTTACCCACATATAAAACCTGATCATTAACATCGAAGTAGCGATAGACCCCTGGCAAATTAGGCAATGCTGCAACTAGCTCTAGAACCGAATTGGGCGTGGTGACGGTGCCATTATCTTTACTCATGGGCGTTACCTGAAATTCGCTGCTCGATTACGACATACGCGATCGCAAATTCATCCTCATCAGACATTGACAAATGAGCGCACAAATTACGTTCATTCATCCACATCGCTAACTCGCCTTCCCAACACAAATATGGTCGCCCAATCTGGTCGCTCAATACTTGCAATGAATGCCAATTCATAGGGTGGCGTACCCCTAGGCCTATTGCTTTGGAAAACGCTTCCTTGGCAGCGAAGCGTGTAGATAAAAATAAAGCAGCTCGACGCAAAGACTGTGCAGCTCGCTCCCGATAAATCGACTGCTCATCCGGCCCAAGAATTTTTGCAGCAAAGCGTTGCGGATGGCGCGACAATGCCGCTTGAATCCGTGAAATCTTAACGATATCGGTGCCAATCCCGAAAATCATTTCACATCCAGTCTTGCCTTTACCATCAAGGCTTTCATATCAGCGATCGCCTTTTGCCAGCCGACAAATATAGACTGCGCAACGATGGCATGGCCGATGTTTAATTCTGAAATACCACGAATCGCGGCAATTGCCTGCGTATTCGTATAGTGTAAACCGTGACCAGCATTCACCTTCAACCCTAAGCTCAAGGCAAAATCAACACCGTCGTTTATTCTTAATAGCTCACTCTTTTGAACCGCATCACTAGTCGCGTCTGCATAACGCCCTGTGTGTAATTCGATTACTGTGGCACCCAAATCTTTTGCTGCTTGAATTTGCTGACGATCAGCATCAATAAACAAACTTACGCGAATACCTTCACACTGCAATTGCTTGGTCGCGATCTCAACCTGCTTGTAAAATCGTACTACGTCTAAGCCACCTTCTGTCGTAACTTCTTCGCGGCGCTCTGGTACCAAACATGCATCATGGGGCTTGATACGACAAGCGAAATCTATCATTTCCTGCGTTACTGCCGCTTCGAGATTCATACGTGTTAATAAGCGTGGACGTATCTCTTCTACGTCGCGGTCTTTGATGTGACGTCTATCTTCACGCAAGTGTAAAGTAATACAATCTGCACCCGCCTCTTCCGCCAGCAATGCTGCCTTCAAAGGTTCTGGATAAATCGTACCGCGCGCATTTCGCACTGTCGCGACGTGATCGATATTGATACCAAGATCAATACTTTGTGTTTGTCCGTGTATATTCATAGCTTTTGAAGATCAATTAAAATTTGGCGTGTATTAAGTGGTGCGCCATGCAAATGAAAGCTCAATAAAAAACGCATGAGTTGTTTGCTTTGGGCTTGCGTCTGAGGATCAGTGTAACTGCCAACAGACATGTCCAATAGCGTTTTTCCACTCACTTTGGGAAGGTTTTCGATAAGACCAGCGAAGCGCACACCAACACCTGGCTCTAAGACATAAAACTCTTCAGCAAGAATCCGCCCACGGGAATTAATGCAATAAGTCAAATCACCTAACAATCCAGCTTGTTGCAAAAGTATAAGCTCAAATTTACGTAACACTATAGCCGCAGATTCATTGTGCGCCAATTGATTCAGACTAGAAACATACAGGTCAAACAGAACCGTATTTGACTCATCACGCAATAGGAACTTAATCAATAGCTCATTCAGGTAAAATCCACAAAGCAAAGCTGATTTTTCCAGTGGAAGCATACCACCGACCCATTCAGCTGCAGTCAGTGTACGGACTTCCGATTTTCCGGTCCATGAAATACTTAAGGGTTGAAAGGTTTGCAGAACGCTTCGCAATGCAGAGGTCGGACGCTTTGCGCCCTTTGCAACTAGTGACAATCGCCCATATTCACGGCTAAAGACGTCAACAATCAGGCTGCTTTCTTTGTATGGATACGAATGCAGAACAAAGCCCGGTTGATGCAGGATGCGGACTTCTTTGGAGCTTCTCTTAGGGGGCGTTAAAACAAGCGCACTACTTACACTTAGCTCACCAGCACGCGCTCGACGTTTCGGTGTCGTCAGCGCCGCATTTGAGTCTTTATCCAATCACTGTCTCGCTGACGCAGATTTTATTCATAGCCATAGGCACGTAATCCTGCTTCATTATCCGCCCAGCCAGATTTGACTTTAATCCAAATTTCTAGATACACAGGACCGCCAAAAAGCTTTTCCATATCTTGTCGCGATTGCGTGGAGATATCTTTCAAACGTGCACCTTTATTGCCTATCACCATAGATTTATGTCCATCGCGATCAACCAAGATTGCGACGAATATACGTCGCAAATTACCTTCCTGTTCGAATTTCTCAATCAGTACCGTACTTGTGTAAGGCAGCTCGTCTCCAACAAAACGAAATAATTTTTCACGAACGATCTCAGTCGCCAAGAATTTCTCACTACGATCGGTAATATCATCCTCACCAAACACAGGTGGATTCAACGGAAGATATTTACGTGTTTCGCGTTCTAGGCTATCCAACTGAAATTTCAATGTTGCTGACACCGGCACAACGGCAGTAAATGGGAACAGGGACATTACCTTCTGCGCAAAAGGCATCAAAATGGCTTTGTCTTTGACTCGATCGGATTTATTGATTACCAAGATGCACGGTACATTTTTTGGCAACAAATCAATTACTTGCTGATCCGCCTGACCGAATGTGCCCGCCTCAATAATGTACAAGATGACGTCAGACGCCATCAATGTGTTCGTGACAGTCCGGTTTAAGGTGCGATTCAACGGATTTGAATGACGTGTCTGAAAACCCGGCGTATCAACATAGACGAATTGCGTCTGGTCTTTGGTTTGAATTCCCGTAATGCGATGACGCGTCGTCTGCGCCTTACGCGATGTGATACTGACTTTCGCTCCAATCAAGGCATTCATCAGAGTCGATTTACCAACATTCGGACGTCCAACAATCGCGATATAGCCGCAACGATACTCTGAGTTATCTAACATATCATTCATCTTTATTTTACTTTTGTATAGTCTCTCGCACGGACACATCCAAAGACAGCTGCTCTTCACTGCCTTCAGGAAGTAGCAGCGAAGGATTCATGTCATTGATCTTGACCGTTGATTGTATCGTCGCAATTCCAGCTAGTTTTAACTGTGATGTACGGGGTTTGGATTTCTTGCTATTGGGAGTTTTAGACAGCAATTTGACCGCAGTTTCCAAAGCCAATTTCGCTGCTGCCTGTTCGCCTGCCCGGCGACTTCCGCCAGTGCCAAATACCTGAATTTCTAATTTAGGTACCAAACACTCGATTTCAAATTCTTGATTATGTGCTGCACCATGCGTTGCAACGACATTGTATTGCGGTAAGGCGATTTTCTTGCTTTGCAAAAATTCCTGCAATAAGGTTTTCGCATCTTTCCCTAAGGTAGTTGGATCAACCGAGCTTAGGATAGGCTCATATAAGGATTGAATGACTCTCTTGGCGATGTCAAAACCCGCGTCCAAATAGATTGCCCCGAACAAAGCCTCTAGCGTATCCGCCAAAATTGAAGGCCGCCGAAAACCACCGGACTTTAATTCGCCCTCGCCTAGACGTAAAAACTGGGAAAGCTCCAATTTTTGTGCAATTTCAAACAAAGATTGTTGTTTGACCAAATTCGCACGTACACGCGACAAATCACCTTCATCAATACTCTGAAAAGTATCAAACAAAATGGAAGCAACCACACAGTTGAGTATCGAATCACCAAGGAATTCTAGGCGCTCATTATGTGTGACACTATGACTTCGGTGCGTTAATGCTTGCTGCAATAGTGCAACATCATTAAATTGGTGCCCCAGACGCTTTTGCAACAACTGTTCATTCATAAATCCGACTTATTCCTGTTTCTTTTGCGCCGTTGGAGTCTTTGCCGTGGTTCCCTGATATTCAAGCAACAAACTTGCTGGCCCAAATAATGGAATTTTTTTCGTGTAGAAAAAACTGACCTCAAACCCTGTCTCGCTCTTATCTATAACCAAATCACGCCCAGAAATAGAGGTAATATAACCAACATCAGCTTGCTTATTAAACGCTTGCTGAATGTCTTTTGCCGAGCCACCACCAGTTAATTTTGCAGTTTGAATCGCCTTTTTAATCGACATGTATTCAATTGCCGTTGGTGCAATCTTAGAGGCTAATAACACCAATACTGCAAGTATTCCCAAGACAAAGATCAACCCAACCAAAGACATTCCACGACTTTTCTTCACTGACACCTGTTGATATTTACGCATAGTCTCTCTCCGATTTTATTGAAAACTACCAATTCTCTTCAAATCACTAAAATTCATCCAGATAAAAAACGCTTTTCCCACTATATTCTGATCAGGAACAAATCCCCAATAACGACTATCGCGACTATTATCCCGATTATCACCCATCATAAAATAATGCCCTTGCGGAACTTTACAACTAACACCTTCAGTATCGTATACACACTGATCGGCAAAGGGAAAGTCGTCTTCGGCTGTTCGCGAAACAGCGGCGGGAACACCCTCATCATTTAACACTCTATGCGTAAAGTTGCCTGACTTCTCATTCATTTTTTGGGAATAGCTTAATTGGCTTCCTTCGTGTAAGAAATCAGGCAAATTCTCATACTGACTAGCCACGCCATTTACGGTTAATTTCTTATTTTTGTAGACCACAAGATCACCCGGAATACCGACAATTCGCTTGATATAGTTTTGAGTTGGGTCTTTAGGATACTTAAAGACCATCACTTCACCACGTTGTGGCTCATTTACAGAAACAATTTTCTTATCAATGATTGGCAAACGAATACCGTAAGTAAACTTATTTACTAAAATAAAATCGCCGATGAACAAAGTTGGCAACATTGAGCCGGACGGGATTTTGAACGGTTCAAACAAAAACGACCGTAACACAAACACTAAGGCAATCACAGGAAAAAAGCTTCCTGAATATTCTACCCAAGCCGGTTGTCTTAGCAAGCTAGCTTCCAAGTTCGCACGTGCGCCTTGATCAGCGTTTGCTTTTAGATCAAATTCACGTAATGCTTGTTGCGCATACGCCAGACGTTTTGGAGCCAAAACAAACCGATCAAACGCCCAAACCAGTCCAGTGACAATAAGAAGCACGAAAAGAATTAAGGCGAAGTTGCCAATTATGGATTGCAAATTCATTTTTCTTCCACTTGTAAAATTGCCAAAAATGCTTCTTGTGGAATTTCCACCGAGCCAACTTGTTTCATCCGCTTTTTACCAGCTTTTTGCTTTTCTAGCAATTTACGCTTCCGACTAATATCGCCACCGTAACACTTGGCCAATACGTTCTTGCGCAAAGCTTTGACATTTTCACGTGAAATAATATTCGCACCAATTGCGGCTTGGATAGCCACATCAAACATTTGTCGTGGAATTAATTCACGCATTTTTGCAGCGACAGCACGGCCACGGTAATGTGCATTAGCACGATGCACAATAATCGCTAACGCATCAACTTTTTCGCTATTGATAAGCATATCGACCTTGACCACATCCGCAGCACGGTACTCTTTAAACTCGTAGTCCATGGAGGCATATCCACGCGAAGTCGATTTCAATCGATCAAAGAAATCCAAAACGATCTCTGCCATTGGCATTTCATAAGTGAGCTTCACCTGACGACCATGATAATTCATATCAAGCTGCACCCCACGCTTAGAGGTACACAAGGTGATCACAGAACCTACATACTCTTGAGGCATGTAAAGATTGACAGTCACAATTGGCTCACGAATTTCTTCAATTTTAGAAGGATCTGGCATCTTGGATGGATTATCAACCATCAAGGTACTACCGTCTCCCATGATCACTTCATAAATGACCGTTGGCGCAGTCGTGATGAGATCCATGTCGAATTCTCGTTCCAGACGCTCCTGCACAATTTCCATGTGCAACAAACCTAAGAAGCCACAACGAAATCCAAAACCTAAAGCCTGCGACACTTCTGGCTCATACATTAATGCTGCATCGTTGAGTTTTAACTTTTCCAACGAATCGCGCAAAGCATCATACTGATTTGCCTCAACCGGGAATAACCCAGCAAACACTTGTGGCTGAACTTCCTTAAAGCCTGGCAATGGCTCTTTGGCGGCACGTGCCACGGTCGTGATCGTATCGCCAACTTTCGCCGCTTTCAACTCTTTAATACCTGCAATAATAAAACCAACCTGACCTGCCGACAATTCTGGCCGACTCAACGATTTAGGCGTAAAAACGCCGACGCTCTCAACTAAATGTTGCGCTTCGGTCGCCATAAAAAGAATCTTTTCTTTGGGACGTAATGTGCCATTGACAATTCTAACCAACATCACTACACCAACGTAATTATCAAACCAAGAGTCGATAATAAGAGCTTGCAACGGCGCATCAGGATCACCTTTCGGTGCAGGGACTTTGACAATCAAAGACTCCAAAATATCCCTAACCCCTAAACCTGTCTTCGCGGAACAATGGACGGCATCAGTCGCATCAATTCCTATCACTTCTTCAATCTCACTTATTGCGTTTTCCGGATCCGCAGAAGGCAAATCGATTTTATTCAGCACTGGCACAACCTCAACACCTAGGTCAATCGCCGTATAGCAATTTGCTACTGTCTGCGCCTCGACACCCTGAGAGGCATCTACAACCAATAGAGCGCCCTCACAGGCGGATAATGAGCGACTAACTTCGTAGCTAAAATCGACGTGCCCAGGAGTATCGATAAGGTTCAGATTATAAATCTGACCATCCAATGCTTTGTAGTGAAGAGCTGCAGTTTGAGCCTTAATCGTAATACCTCGCTCACGCTCAATATCCATGGAATCTAAGACTTGTGCCTCCATTTCTCGATCAGATAAACCACCGCACAATTGAATAATGCGGTCCGCCAAAGTAGATTTACCGTGGTCAATGTGGGCAATGATAGAAAAATTACGAATATTATTCATTAGATATACTGAAACCGATTACAAAAAAGGCGCCTACTACCGGGCAAATTCCCAGGCGAGCGCCTCATATTTGGGTTATGCAAAAACGACATTTTACCGGATTTCACCTCTGGCTGTCCTAAATTCCTTCAAGCAATGGGAAAATGCTCTAGGAAAGGCGTCGCAACCTCCTGCCGGCAGTAACACTTAGACGATAAACTAAAATGTCATGTCATACGGAAGATTCTCATTTGTTGCATCGGGCAAGCCCCATTTTTTGTCATAATCTATTTTTGCTAGGTAAAGTCCGTCAGGCATGAAAGTAGGTGCGGATAGGCTACGATCTTTTGCAGATATCAGGCTTGCAATCCAGTCAGGTTCGCGCTTACCCATGCCAACGAAAATTAAAGATCCAACGATATTTCTGACCATGTGATGCAAAAAAGCATTCGCCCTGAGACTAAAGACAATTAAATCGCCTTGTTGCCGAATTTTTACTTCATACATATGCTTTATCGGTGTTTTGGCCTGACAACCAGCAGCACGAAACACTGTGAAGTCATGTTCACCAATCAAATAATTTGCTGCTTCACGCATTAACTCGACCTTCAGTGGTCTAAAGAACCAACCAGCTCGATCAGCCCATAATGGAGACCTGATTTTTGCATTATATAAAAAATAATGATATGTACGAGAATACGCACTAAATCGGGCATGGAATGCATGCTGATCTTGAATATCTACAGGAATTTGTTTAGCCCACCTGACAGCAATATCTGCTGGCAAAAATGCATTAACGCCGTTTACCCACGAATACATTTCACGGTTCAATTCAGTGTCAAAGTGTACGATCTGTTCCAATGCATGGACGCCAGCATCAGTGCGACCAGCGCAAACGGTTTGAATTGGATGCTTCGCAAACTTATTCAAAGCCAATTCTAATACGTCCTGCACAGTATTGCCGCTTGGCTGAGTTTGCCAGCCTTGATAATGGGTACCTTGATACTCAACACCTAAGATCACTCTTTTTAACATCATCGATCACTGCACTCAAAATAAAAATGGGCGCAGCAAATTGCTGCGCCCCTTTGAACTGACAACTTCGAACTAAGCTAATTGCTCAAGCATCTTACGAGCTTTCTCAATTTGCTCAGCTGAACCACCTTTTATAACCTCATCTAGTAATTCTCTTGCACCCTCTTTATCACCAATCTCCCGGTACGCTACTGCCAAATCAAGCTTGGTCGCCATTTCAGCATTATAAGGAGAAATCTCTTCGACATCTGGCAACGCAGCTCCACTAGACAGATTTTCAGATGTATCGACCCCGAAATTCAACTCAACTTCATCGTTTACCAGCAGAGGTGTATGAACCACAGGCGCAGGTTGATCATCCCCCATATCAAAATCCAAAGAGCCCAAATCAAACTCATCCTCATTGGATTCAGCGGTTCTTGTTTCTAATTGAACGGGCTCAGAAACAATCTCTTGCTTATCTTTATCGACCGCTGCAGCGTCCTGCTTTGCGTCACCGCCAAGATCAAAATCAATCGAACCAAAATCAATCACAGGCATGGGCTCATCCTGTGTAGGTTTAATTAAGCTGACCGCATCCATTTCTGGAAGAGTCAATGGAAACTCTTCTTGTTCCTCGGTCTTTTCCGAAATGTCCAAATCAAAGTCCAAACCTTCGTCTAGAGAGAAATCAGCTTGATTTCCCAATCCAGCATCCGCCTTTTGTTTATCAGAGGCACCGAAAGTATCATCAGATAGTGCCGACGCAGTATCGATAATACTAATAGAATCAAGCATATCTTCCGACAAAGAATTTTCAAGCAAGGCGTCTGGATCTAAATCTTCCAACGGCTGCGTTGGTTGCCCCAAAGCACTGCTTGCATAAGCTTCTACTTGCGCGCTAGCACCGGCGTATAAAGGATTATTTGGATCAAGAGAAATGCCCATGGAAGCAGCTTGCCCCCACTCTTCACCCTCTCCGCGCGTCATCCCATATAGCTCGCCAGCAAACAACTCAAACGAACGCAAGTCCTTCCGACCAAAATAAATTTCCAACAATTTAAGACGCACCGCATGACGATCAGGCTGGGTCCGCAATGCTTCTTTCAAGATTTCTTCAGCTTGTGAGTCGCGACCATAGGCTATATACACATCCGCCTCGGCAACAGGGTCAACTTCATTCGCGTCCAACTGACTAGCCGATGGGGCGAAATTTGAGTTAAAGACACTATTATTGGTATCGACACTTTGACCACCTGTTGAGCCAAACATCGAGTTTGCCTTCAAGCTAGAGCCCGTCAAAATACTATCTTCGAATTGATGTGAAACTTTCTTCTTACGCGAAGAATAAACACCTATGGCACCGCCAATGGCCGCTAACAATCCAGCAGCAATCAAATACTTAGAGTCAAACCAGCTAGATTCTTCCTCTACTGGTGCTGGTGGCGGTGGAGGTCGCTTCGGTTTTGATGCACTCGCCACACTGGCAGCACTTGTTGCATCGACACTAGCTGAAGCGGTCGACTTTGAGCTCGCAGAAGCAGATTCAGGTTTTGCCGCACTCGCACTCGCACTCGCACTTGCACTTGCACTCGCAACAGTTGAAGCTGAAGCTGAAACACTTGCGACCGCTGAAGCCAAAGCTGGCTTAGATGCAACTGGTACTTCAACAGGTTTCTGACCAGTCTTAGACGCAGCGGCGCTAGCACTTGGAACAGAAGCTTGCGCAACTGAGCTTTTCGCAGGCATCGCCAAGAGTTTATTCATCTCACTGGCATTTTTTTCTAATTCTTTTATTCGTGCATTGGCTTCGGCTAATGCTTTATCTTTGGCAATTCTATCTTCTTCGGTTAAGCCTTTCGCTGGCAATTTCTTGCCATTAGCTTCTGCGACTTTGGAGAGTTTCAACTTATCTATTGCCTCGTTGGCAGCAGTCGGAACCTCTTTAACTTTGGCAGTAATCGCGCCACTAGCTGCTTGTTTTTTTTGTGCAACAGTTTCAGAAGGGGCTGTCAAAACTTGACCAGCCAATTTATTGCGGTAAGCATTAAAGTTGGCCGAATGCGTTTGCACCACTAAGTGCGCATCATTGCCCGCGTTTGCCCTCGCCGTTTCAGCATCTGGAATCGTCAAAATCTGACCTGCTTTTAGACGGTTCATATTATCGCCAACAAATGCCTGAGGATTCGCACGATAGATACTAACGAGCATCTGATCCAACGAAACACCGCTCAGGTTAGCAGATGCAATTCGCATCAATGTATCCCCTGGCTTTACCTGATATTGACTTCCTTCGTTACTTGCTGCAGTGGTACTTTTTTCAGACGCACGCTTGCTTATCTTTACTTCAGCATTAGCGGGTGCAATTTTCCCTCTGGATTCTTGCGCTGCTGGTTGCGTTTGAATTACTTGTTTTCCAGCCGCAACATTTGGATTGGCGATTTGCGCTGATTGGCTATTTGCGAGCTCTGCAGGATCAAGCAAGAATGTATATTCACGGACTAACTTACCATTGCTAGCATTCATTTCCAGTAAGAAGTCAACCCATGGTTCGTTCATCGCCTGCGTTGACGTCACCCGAATAATATAAGAATTACCGCGCTGCTCAACTGCAAACCTCAAGGATAATAATGCTGGATTAAACTCAATGTTCGCTTGCCGGAAAGCTTCAATTGAAGCAACTTTAGGCACTAAAGAATTTATTTCTTCTTTATTTGGAGAAGTCAACTCAATCTCGGCTCGCAGCGGCTGTCCAAGGGACGAGAGCACCGTTAACTTTCCAAGCCCAGTCGCATATGCATTTGAAAAGACAAGTAAGGAAGATAAGGCGGCGGCTTTCAGCACGTTACGTCCCAAAAAACTTATCGGTAAGCGTTTGTAATTATGCATTTTTAGAACATTTCCTGGGAAATTTGGTCAATACAATTTTCACAACTCATGAGTGGAAAATTGCACAAACGAAAGGTATGTTAATTGAAGATAACATTACCCAACTTGTCGCGCAAGCTTAACGTGAATTCTAGATATGGTAAATACATTAAGAGCCGAAATACGACTTTCACAGCCATTTCGTTGTTACCGCTAGACAATTTCTACAATTCACAAATGAATAGATAAAAAAAAGGAATGAAATTCATTCCTTTTTTTCACTATCAATCCATTTAAATAGAATCTATTTCTCGATCAAAATACGCAACATGCGACGTAAAGGTTCAGCTGCCCCCCACAACAATTGATCACCTACTGTAAATGCAGACAGGTAATCACCGCCCATCTGCATCTTACGTAAACGTCCAACTGGAATCGTCAAGCCACCAGTAACCGCAGCAGGCGTCAAATCACGCATAGAATCTTCACGTGTATTTGGCACGACTTTCGCCCACGGATTATTTTGCGCGAGCATATCGGTAATTTCGTCTAGTGGCACATCTTTGGTAAGTTTGATTGTCAAAGCCTGTGAGTGACAGCGCATAGCGCCGATACGTACACATAAGCCATCCACTGGAATCGCTTTAGAACCGAATGCTTCGCCCAGTCCAAGAATTTTATTTGTCTCAGCGCCAGCTTTCCACTCTTCTTTGGAAACGCCATTATGCAAATCTTTGTCAATCCAAGGAATCAAATTGCCAGCCAAAGGTACGCCAAATTGTTTGGTCTCGTCCGAACTGAAATTATGCTGTTTCGCCAAAACCTTGCGGTCAATTTCTAAGATTGCCGCAGCTGGGTCATCAAGCAATGCTTTTACTTCCGCATTAATCGAACCAAATTGCGTCAACAATTCACGCATATGCTGAGCACCGCCGCCAGATGCTGCTTGGTATGTCATCGAAGACATCCACTCCACCAAGCCATGCTGAAACAGACCGCCCAAGCCCATTAACATACAAGAAACGGTGCAATTACCGCCAACATAATTCTTCACACCACGACTTAATGCACTCTTAATCACGTCCAAATTAACAGGATCGAGAACGATAATCGCGTCGTTTTCCATACGTAACGTAGATGCCGCATCAATCCAAAACCCATTCCAACCGGCAGCACGCAATTTAGGGAAAATTTCAGAGGTATAGTCACCGCCTTGGCAGGTAATAATAATGTCGCATTTTTTCAATGCGTCAATATCATTTGCGTCTTTCAACGTCTTTTCATTCTTCGCCATCGTTGGCGCTGCGCCACCGGTGTTAGAAGTTGAAAAAAACACTGGTTCTATATGAGCAAAATCGCCCTCTTCCTGCATACGCTGCATGAGGACCGAACCAACCATTCCACGCCAACCGACCAAACCAACTAGTTTCATCATCTTTCCCTAAAAATTACAGGTCTCCCTGTTTCACATAAAAATCAACCTAACGCACTCACCACTGCATCACCCATTTCAGAGGTGCCAACTTTGGTGCAGCCAACTTCGAAAATATCTGGCGTACGCAAGCCTTGGGTCAACACTTTTTTCACAGCAGCTTCAATACGATCAGCCTGCTCGGCTTTTCCTAAAGAGTAGCGCAACATCATTGCAGCGGACAAAATTGTAGCCAGTGGATTGGCAATGCCTTTACCAGCGATATCCGGCGCAGAACCATGCGACGGCTCATACAAACCTTTATTGTTCGCATCCAAAGAGGCGGACGGTAACATCCCGATTGAGCCCGTCAACATCGCGGCGGCATCTGACAAAATATCACCAAACATATTTCCCGTTACCATCACGTCAAACTTCTTCGGCGCGCGCACTAATTGCATAGCCGCATTATCAACGTACATGTGATCCAAAGCGACATCAGGATATTCTTTATGCACATCAATCATGATGTCTTTCCAAAATTGGAAAGTCTCTAGCACGTTGGCCTTATCCACACTAGTCAGACGTTTATCACGTTTACGTGCCGCTTGAAACGCAACGTGCGCGATGCGACGAATTTCGCCTTCCGCGTAGCGCATCGTATCAAAACCTTCACGCTGACCTTTGAATGGACCATCGGGACATTCGCGCACACCGCGTGGTTGGCCAAAGTAAATGTCGCCAGTCAATTCACGAATAATCAAAATATCCAAACCAGAAACTACTTCCGGCTTCAAGGTCGACGCACCGGCCAATTCCGGATACAAAATCGCTGGACGTAAATTGGCAAATAGATTTAGGTTTTTACGCAGACCTAAAATTGCCTGCTCAGGACGCAATGGTCGATCAAGACTATCGTACTTCCAATCACCAACTGCTCCAAACAACACGGCGTCTGCATCTTGTGCTAATTTCAGCGTCGCTTCTGGCAGCGGATGCCCCGCTGCTTCATATCCGGCACCACCAACAGGTGCGAATTCCATTTCAAAGGACTCACCCAAAACTTTTAAAACTTTAACGGCCTGATCAACGATTTCAGGACCAATACCGTCACCCGGCAAAATGGCAATTTTCATGCTTGAACTTATGTAAGATTAAACTGATTAAATATTTAAATCACTGCCGCCAGCCAAGGTTGCGCCTTGATATGAGCAGCTTCAAATGTCTTGATTTTTTCGGCATGAACCAAAGTCAAACCAATATCATCTAAGCCATTCATCAGGCAGTATTTACGGAAAGCATCAACATCAAAAGAAAACGATTCACCAGTGCTTTTTGAAATAACTTGTTGCGCTTCCAAATCAATTGTCAGCTCAAATCCTTCGTTCGCACGTACTTGATTGAACAGGCCATCAACGATTTCTTCACTTAAGACGATAGGCAACAGTCCATTCTTGAAGCAGTTATTGAAGAAGATATCAGCAAAACTTGGCGCGATAATCACACGAAATCCAAATTGATCGAGCGCCCAAGGTGCATGTTCACGCGAAGATCCGCAGCCAAAATTCTTGCGCGCCAATAAGATCGATGCACCTTGATAGCGAGCTTGATTCAACACGAAATCAGGATTCAATGGGCGCCCACTATTATCAACACCAGGCTCACCATGATCCAAATAACGCCATTCATCAAACAAGTTAGGCCCGAAGCCAGTGCGTTTAATCGACTTCAAAAATTGCTTAGGAATGATCGCATCAGTGTCGACATTCGCACGATCTAACGGTGCGACCAATCCATCGAACAAAGTAAATTTATTCATGACTATTTTTTCCCAGCGCTTTCGACAACTTCACCGGCTTTTTTCACATCTTTACCGATACCTTGAATTGTGTTGCAACCTGCCAATCCCAGCAGAATCATGGATAGAGTAAAAAGTGCCGTTAATTTTTTCATTTTCATTTTCCATTCATGAGTTATTTATGCAAAGGTGCGCACGTCGACGAAATGACCTGCGATTCCTGCTGCGGCAGCCATCTCCGGAGAAACAAGATGGGTACGTCCACCCTGCCCCTGACGACCTTCAAAATTGCGATTCGATGTTGAAGCACATCGTTCACCCGGTTCTAGTCGATCGGCATTCATCGCCAAACACATCGAGCAACCAGGTTCACGCCATTCAAATCCTGCATCGATAAAAATCTTATCCAAACCTTCTTCCTCGGCTTGTTTTTTTACCAAGCCGGAACCTGGCACTACCATCGCCAACTTGACAGTTGCTGCACGCATTTTACCCGCAACAACCTTGGCAGCCGCTCGCAAATCTTCAATCCGAGAATTGGTGCAAGATCCGATAAATACTTTATCAATCTGAATCTCGCTGATAGGCATATTCGGACGCAAATCCATATAAGCAAGCGCCTTCTCGATTGCATCGCGTTTAACAGCATCTTGTTCAGCTAAGGGATCTGGTGTTTGCCCATCAATCGCCACCACCATTTCAGGAGAGGTTCCCCAGGTAACTTGAGGGCGTATATCTTCAGCCGACAAAGTCACTACAGTATCAAACTGAGCTTCTGCATCCGAGTGCAAGGTACGCCAATAATTTAACGCTTTATCCCAATCGACACCAGTTGGACTAAGTGGACGACCTTGAACGTAGTCAATGGTCGTTTGATCAACGGCAATCATGCCGGCACGCGCCCCCGCCTCAATTGCCATATTACAGACTGTCATTCGACCTTCCATCGTCAATCGCTCAATTGCTGCACCTGCAAATTCAATCGCATAACCAGTACCGCCTGCGGTACCGATTTTGCCAATAATCGCCAACACAATATCTTTCGCAGTCACGCCAGGCGGCGTATCACCATCGACACGAATCAGCATTGCTTTTGATTTTTTTGCCAACAAAGTTTGCGTAGCCAGAACGTGCTCAACTTCAGAGGTGCCGATACCATGTGCGAGACAACCGAATGCCCCATGAGTTGAAGTATGCGAATCACCACAAACGACTGTCATACCCGGCAATGTCGCGCCTTGTTCAGGCCCAATCACATGCACGATACCCTGACGCAAATCATTCATGGCGAAATAAGTTAAACCGTATTGTTTGGCATTCGCATCTAGCGTTTCTACCTGCAAGCGCGAAATCGGATCGGCTATGCCATCTTGACGATTGGTAGTTGGAACATTGTGATCCGCTACTACTAGATTTGCAGAGACGCGCCACGGTTGGCGCCCCGCTAGTTTCAAGCCTTCAAATGCTTGGGGGCTGGTGACTTCATGCAACAGATGACGATCGATGTAGAGTATCGATGTCCCGTCATCTTCTGTGTGAACTACGTGGGATTCCCAAAGTTTGTCGTAAAGCGTTTTGGCCATAATCGGTGCCTGAAATTAAAGAATTCATAAAGCTGAAAATCAGCTTTCGATTATGCCACAATTGTGCAGCGCAAAACCGTCTAAACCATTTTTTTCAGAACCAAATTAGCAAAATAAAATTCAATGAATTTGATTTTTACAAAACATAAATCCAAAAATTACCATTATCCAGACAAACCACCGTTTATTGTTTGGTAAATTTTTATCAAAAATGAAGTGAAAATGGAAATTTCACTTCATTTATTGGAGCCTTGAAAGTCACACGAAATCGAAAAGTCAATTCACCTGCACATCCGCACATTGTGCACGATGGCGCAATGCATGATCCATTAACACCAAAGCCAACATTGCCTCAGCGATTGGGGTCGCACGAATACCAACACAAGGATCGTGGCGACCAAAGGTTTCTACCATTACTGGATTGCCAAGTTTATCTATAGAGCGTTTTGGAGTGCGTATTGATGATGTTGGCTTAATCGCCATTGAAACACGGATTTCCTGTCCAGTTGAAATGCCACCTAAGATGCCGCCAGAATTATTACTTTGAAAACCATCTTCCGTAATTTCATCACCGTGCTCGGAGCCCCGCTGAGCTATTGACGCGAAACCCGCACCTATCTCCACCCCCTTGACGGCATTAATCCCCATCATTGCGAAAGCAATCTCTGCATCTAACTTATCATAAATAGGTTCACCTAAGCCAACAGGCACATTATTGGCCACGACATCAATACGAGCACCAATAGAATCACCATCTTTGCGCAGTTTGTCCATATAAGACTCCAAATTTGCAATTACGTCAGCATCATTTGTCGGTGCAAAAAAGGGATTCTGCGCGGTAAACTCCCAGGACGAAAACGGAATCGCTATATCGCCGAGCTGAGTCATCCCGCCATTAAATGTCGTACCAAATTTCTGAAATAACCACTTTTTTGCTATTGCCGCAGCACCAACCACTGGCGCAGTCAATCTGGCAGATGAGCGACCGCCACCACGGGGATCCCGGATACCGTATTTATTCCAATACGTGAAATCAGCGTGACCCGGTCGGAAGGTTTCAACAATATTTCCATAATCTTTGCTACGTTGATCCTCGTTACGTATTAGCAGCGCAATTGGCGTGCCGGTAGTCTTACCTTCATACACGCCTGACAAAATTTCAACCCGGTCAGCCTCTTGACGCTGTGTCACATGACGCGAAGTGCCAGGCTTACGTCTATCCAACTCGGGTTGAATATCTACTTCACTTAATTCTAATCCAGGAGGGCAACCGTCAATGATGCAACCAATCGCTGGACCATGAGACTCACCAAAAGTCGTTACTGTAAACAAGGTACCAAAGGTATTTCCAGACATATCTTTTCGCTATAAAAATATAAAAATTAAGTACATTTTATCAGCGTTAACTCGAATCTTCAGAGTTCTACAACATAAACTCAGAGGGAATCCATGAAAAAAACAAATTAAACTGAACATTTGCACCAAACCAACAGTTTATTTATCACTAGTTGTTTTATACTGGAGAAACACTCATCACGACCAATCGATGAAAATGCAAAATAAGTTACCAAAAATATTGCCACCTCCACTGGAGCTTGAACACAGATGAGCGAAATGAATCATGCCAATGACGATGCTCTGGTCTTCATGGATGAATTAAGTGGAGACCACTTAGCCGATACCCATACGCCACAACCAAATTGGCGCGTAATGATTATTGACGATGATCCAGATGTCCACTCTGCGACGATGTTTGCACTAGGCAATCTCGAAATTCAAAATCGGTCATTAAGCTTTTTGCACGCCTACTCCGCTACCGAAGCCAGAGAAATTCTCGCTCATGAGTCCAATATTGCCGTAATCTTGCTTGATGTAGTGATGGAACAAGAAGATGCTGGACTTACACTAGTTAATTACGTACGTAAGACTTTAGGTCTGCATGACGTTCGCATTATCCTACGGACCGGTCAACCTGGATATGCGCCGGAAATCGACGCAATCCGCGATTACGACATTAACGATTACAAGACCAAGTCCGAACTGACCCGCACCAAGCTATACACCACAGTGACATCAGCAATTCGCTCGTACGAACAAATCTGTGCAATCACCGCAAATCAACGCGGCCTAGAACTCATTGTTAATGCAAGCACAGAATTAATGTCACAAAAGGGCATGCAAAATTTCGCGGCTGGTGTTCTTCAACAAATTGTCATTCTTCTCGGACGAAAAATTGAGGGAATGGTTTGTAGCTCCAATGAGGACAGCAATTCCAGCAATGTAGCCGAATTCAATATCATTGCCGGAAGCTATAGTTTTACGTCATTGATTGAACAAAAGGTATTGAATATTGATGTGCCTGAAATTCTTGAAATGATTCAGGAAAGTCTTGACACAAAAAAGAGCACACACCGCTCCTCGGCGACAGTCTTGTTTTTTGAAAATTTAGGACAACGTAGCGTTTGCGTATTTCTGCAAACTCCACTCAATGAACTAGATAAGCGCTTGATAGAAGTATTTTGTAGCAACGTCGCGGTCGGTCTCAACAATGTCATGTTGACCTCTCGATTACATAAATATGCCTACTTTGATCCGCTGACTGGTTTGGCTAATAGGCTAAAACTCCTTCAGACATTAAATGAAACGCTTATTTCGTCTGACAAAGCAAAAACTGTCCTTTCGTTGATCGACATTGATCATTTTGCTGAAACAAACGATGCGTTAGGCCACCAATTCGGCGATCTACTGCTCTGTGCCGTCGCCAGACGATTACTGACACAATTTGGCACAAATTGTCATCTAGCACGAGTTGGCGGTGACACTTTTGCGTTGCTAGGACACGAAGACTTAGTTAATCCAGACAATATTTCGGGCGTATTTCAACTGCCATTTAATGTAGATCAGCAAGACGTGCAGTTATCTTCAACCATCGGATTGGTACGACTCGGAAATTATGAAGGTGGAAGTTCAGACGCCTTAAAAGACACCAATATTGCCTTGAAACGTGCAAAATCACATCAGCGCGCTTCTTTCAGCTATTTCACTTTGGATATGGGTGTCGAAATTCGTGAGCGCGTTCGCATGATGCACGCTTTGCGTGCGGCATTTGAAAATGAAAGACTTTTTGTCGTTTACCAACCTCAAATTGACATGCGCACTGAACGAGCCGTCGGAGCGGAGGCGTTGCTACGCTGGAAAACTGAAGATGGTCAATTTGTACCACCAGATCAGTTTATTCCAATTGCGGAATACTCAGGTTTGATCGTTGATATTGGCGAATGGGTTTTACGCAGTGCTTGTTTCGAATTAGTGGCATTGCATAAATTAGGTTTTAGCGATTTCAAGATGGCAATTAATGTATCGCAAGCACAATTTTCTCACCCCTTATTTTTACAAAGTTTGGAGAGCGCTTTGCTCGATACGCAAGCACCAGCACAATGCGTAGAACTTGAAATTACAGAGTCGATGGCGATGACCGACCCTGAATTATTAATTCGAACTTTGCACCATATTAAACGCCTTGGGGCACAAGTATCTATTGACGATTTTGGTACTGGATTTTCATCACTTAGCCACCTACAAAAATTAAATGTTGATAAGCTGAAAATTGATCGTGCATTTGTTAATGAAATTGGTGACAAATCAAGTGACGGCAGTATCGCAAAAATGATTGTTCAATTAAGTCAAAGTCTCAATATCAAAGTTATTGCTGAAGGGGTAGAAACTGAACAACAAGCCGATACGCTCATGTCGTATGGTTGTCATCTTGCACAAGGCTATCTCTATGCAAGACCGTTAACGAGAGAAGACTTACGACTCTGGCTTTCTAAAAAATGAAGCGGGAGCAGCAATAACTACTTTTCAGGCGGAACGAAAAACTCCTATATCCAGTGCGCGATCATAAGTTCGTAGGTCAATAATTAGTGATTCATGATGCAAACCGAGTTGCCTTAATTTGACGAGAACAATTCTTTACAAATTAGACTCTGACCTATGCAACAAAAATTGAACGGGCAATTCTTCAATCTACACCTACAATCTGACGGCTCATCGCAATTTCCCCCAAGCACTACCCTCTTTCCATTACAGTGCAAACAAGACGCAAATCACATGTGATACGGCGAATAATTCCTGCTGAAATTTGCAATAACCAAGAAATGACTGATCGCCATGGATCCAAAAACAATTGAAACACTCAAGCTGATCATGCGCAATACTTTGACCTGGCTCAATATCGCCTTCGACAAAACGGCGACGTGGGTTAGTAAACTATCATGGTGGAAATTCTTTTTATTTGCTGTGCTTCTGTTAGCATCCGCAGATATTATTCAAAATACGTTCTTCTCACCTGACGAAACCAAGCAAGTCAAAAAAGTAGTAAAGAACAATAAGAAAAACACACCCGCATCAAACAATAGTATTGCCATCGATGACAAAAAAATTGAAATCGACAATACCGGTATCCGCATTAAAACTCCTGAGAAAAGCGGTAGTAACAAGCGCGTTGACATCAACAGTGCTGGCTGGCAAGTCGTTGATGAAAATCAAGAAAATATTGCATCAAAAGTAGAATCTGCGGTCAGTAGCTTACCTGAAACTAGTAAGGGGTCAGAGCTCCCTGGGATTACTTTTGGTAAGGACGACGTACATATCAAGCTCCCAAAGGAATTGGCTCGAGAAATTCGTACTGAGATGGAACGTGCAGCGGCAGATGCTGCCGCAGAGGCGACCGACGAAGAAAAGACAAAATCATCACGCTGGTTTCAAAATTTTGTACTTCTATTAGTATTTGGTCTGTTCGGTATGAAAGCCCTGCTTGGTGGCAAAGTACGTGCCGAAGAGCAAGCCAAACAAGCGAACGCAACAGCAGAACGCGAATCTTTATTACGACAAGTCAGCGAAGCGCAAATGCAAATGATGCAAGCGCAGGTAGAACCACATTTCTTGTTCAATACGTTAGCCTCTGTCGAATTTCTAATTGAAACCGATCCTCCACGAGCAGCAAAGATGCAAAGAAGTCTGATAGCCTACTTGCGCGCGGTGCTGCCACAAATGCGAGAGAACGCAACAAAAACGAATTTAGGACGTGAAGCTGACATGGTAAAGGCTTACCTTGAACTCTTAAAAATGCGCATGGAAGAACGCTTGAATATTGACTTCATTATGCCGGACAATTTACGCAAAGCCAGTTTCCCCCCGATGATGTTGCAGTCACTAGTAGAAAATTCTATCAAACACGGTTTGGAAGTCAAAACTGAGGGTGGCACTCTGCAATTTCGCGCGGAGCTGATGCAAGACAAATTACGTGTCACAGTGAGTGATGACGGCTTGGGATTCGGAGCGGTGCCAAGCAACGGCACTGGCTTGGGTTTGCAAAATATTCGTGAACGATTAAAACTAATTTACAAAGATAAAGCACAAATGGTAATTTCCCCTAACCAACCAAGTGGTGTCTGCGTTACCATAGAGATACCTTACGAAATTGCCAAATAAAAAATTTCAGAACAAGACTATTTGAGAGAAAAATATGCCCACCGCTATTATCGCTGACGATGAAAGACTGATGCGTGATCAGTTACGCCTGAGACTACAGCAAGTCTGGCCAGAATTGGAAATATTAGATGAAGCTAAGAACGGCGAAGAAGCGATTCAGTTAGTTGAAACGCTCAAACCAGATCTGGCATTTTTGGATATTCGCATGCCTGCAAAAACTGGATTAGAAGCTGCAAAAGAAATAGGCACCAAGGCACATATTGTATTTATTACGGCATATGATCAATATGCAGTAGAAGCTTTTGATCAAGGCGCTGTCGATTACGTGTTAAAGCCAGCAGATACAGAACGCTTGGCAAAAACAGTAGATCGGCTAAAAATACGATTAAACACGGCGACCGAACCGAACGACATGAGCAATATGCTCGCGCAATTAGCTAAGCAATTAGGAATAGCACCCAAGCCAAATTATTTACAGTGGATACAAGCGTCGATCGGTCAAGAACTTCGCCTTATTCCGGTTGAAGATATTCTTTTTTTCCAGTCCGATGAGAAATATACGCGGGTACAGACTGCCAGCTATGAAGCTTTAATTCGCAAGCCAGTACGTGATTTGGCAGAAGAATTAGACCCACACTTATTCTGGCAAATTCATCGCTCAACCTTAGTTAATTCAAAGGCGATTTCAGGCGTTGTGCGGGACATGCGTGGACGGCATTTAGTGCAAATCAAAGGATTAACTGAGAAACTCGAAGTAAGCCGCAGTTTCGTACATTTGTTTAAGCAAATGTAACGCTTATCCAATATCGCAGCCAGCAAGCGTTGGCTAAAAAAAATCCCAGACCAATCGCCTGGGATTTTTCTTTTTATGAGAACGAATTACAGAATTTTAGTACCTACCCACCACGAAATCGCGGCGACAAATGCTGATGCAGGTATAGTCAAAACCCAAGCCCAAACAATATTACCTGCAACCCCCCAACGTACTGCGGACATTTTTTGAGAAGATCCAACACCCACAATAGCACCAGTAATGGTATGTGTCGTGGAGACTGGTATGCCTGAAATATTAGCAAATAGCAAAGTTAAGGCACCTGCACTTTCAGCACAAAATCCACCAACTGGTTTCAATTTTGTGATTTTTTGCCCCATGGTCTTAACAATACGCCATCCACCGAACAAAGTACCTAATCCAATCGCGGCATAGCACGAGTAAACGACCCACAACGGTGGCAACGGATCTGCAGGATTTGAATATCCCGCAGCAATGAGTAACATCCAAATAATCGCCATCGTTTTTTGTGCATCATTTCCGCCATGTCCCAAACTAAAGGCAGATGCGGAGACCAACTGCAATCGACGAAACCATTTATCAACTTTCAGAGGCGTCGATTTAACGAATATCCACGACACGACCAACATCATCAGTGCACCCAAAACAAAACCCAACAAAGGAGAAAGAACAATAAACAAAATGATCTTGTACAAGCCAGTTCCAATCAAAGCACCAGTGCCTTCTTTCGCCACCGCAGCACCAATTAAACCACCAATGAGCGCGTGAGATGATGAAGATGGGATCCCAAAGTACCAAGTGACGAGATTCCAGAAAATAGCACCAACTAAGGCACCGAAAATCACATATTGATCAATGATGGTAGGATCGATCGTTCCTTTACCTATTGTCTTCGCAACGGACAAATTAAATACAAAAAACGCCAATACATTAAATAAAGCAGCCATTGCCACTGCTTGCCCCGGCTTCAAAACACCGGTGGAGACCACGGTTGCAATCGCATTCGCTGCATCGTGAAAACCATTCATAAAATCAAACAATAATGCCAAGGTCACCAACAGAATGATGACATATAGACTTATATGCATAGTAAATTCTTTCGTGAACTCGCTCTATTTAGAGCAAGCAAAAATATTCAAAAAAAGATATAGGTGAAAACTACGCGTTTTCAACAATGATGCCTTCAATGATATTTGCCACGTCTTCACAACGATCCGTCACCGTTTCGAGAATTTCGTAGATCGCTTTTAATTTAATCAAGTTACGAACGTCTGGCTCATCACGGAACAACTTTGACATCGCTGCGCGCATCACGTGATCGGCATCGGATTCAAGACGATCGATTTCTTCGCAAATAGTCAAAATTTGACGTGAATTATCCATATTATGCAAAAGTGCGACCGCATCTTTGACCTTCAATGCACAAGCCAAGCAAAGCTCAGCCAAGCGCTGCGCTTCAGGCGTAATTTCCCGAATATCATATAAAGAAATTGTTTGTGCCGCATCTTCGAGCAAATCCAAGATGTCGTCCATTTTAGTAATCAACTTATGGATATCATCACGATCAATTGGTGTAATGAAAGTCTTATGCAACAATTCAATCGCCGCATATGTCACTGCATCAGCTTGCTTTTCGATACCTTCGATCGCGTGGACCCGAATTTCCAAGTCATCGAAATTAGTCATCAAAGCGACCATCTCTTTTGAACCTTTCACACACAATTCAGCGTGCTGATTAAAAAGATCAAAAAATTTACCCTCGGTGGGCATTAATCGTCCAAACATTTTTATTTCCCTGAAAATAGAAAATTTTTATAATAAGCCTCTGCACACCAAAGACCCGGAGTGCGGAGATCATCTGACTTAGTGATTACTGCAAAAAACCATAAAAAAATACTTAAAACAATTACATTGCCACTATTCATTGTCGCTATAGACGGATAGGGAACCAATGTAATTATCAAATTTAGTGTACTCCCCCAAGAAGCTTAAACGAACACTTCCAATAGGACCATTACGCTGTTTACCGATAATGATTTCAGCGGTACCTTTATCTGGCGAATCGGGGTTGTAAACCTGATCACGATAGATAAATAAAATCACGTCAGCATCCTGTTCGATCGCGCCAGATTCACGTAAATCAGACATGACCGGACGTTTGTTCGGTCTCTGTTCGAGCGAGCGATTCAACTGAGACAATGCGATCACAGGACAACCCAATTCTTTCGCCAAACCCTTCATACTTCGAGAAATTTCAGAGATTTCTGTCGCGCGATTCTCACCGCCAGAGTTCCCCGACATCAACTGCAAGTAATCAATAATAATCAGGCCTAATTTACCGCATTGGCGCGATAAACGACGTGAACGGGCGCGCAATTCAATCGAACTCAGCGCCGGTGTTTCATCAATATAGAACTGTGCTTCGTTCATCTTTTGAATAGCATATGTCAAGCGCGGCCAATCCTCATCAATCAAGCGACCAGTACGCAAACGATGTTGGTCGAGCTTACCAACCGAACCTAGCATACGCATCGCCAACTGAGCGCCACCCATCTCCATCGAAAACACAGCTACTGGCAGCCCACTATCAATTGCAACATTCTCACCGATATTGATAGAGAAAGCCGTTTTACCCATCGATGGACGACCAGCAACAATAATCAAATCACCAGGCTGCAAACCAGACGTCATACGATCTAAGTCGACGAAGCCAGTAGGCACGCCAGTAATGTCACTGGTGTGATCACGGTTATACAGTTCATCAATCCGTTCTACCACTTGAGTTAACAAGGGTTGAATAGCCTGAAAACCCTGTGCCCCACGCGATCCTTCTTCAGCAATCGCGAAAATTTTTGCTTCTGCCTCGTCGAGCATTTGCTTAACCTCTTTGCCCTGAGGATTCAGCGCCTGCCCAGCAATTTCATCAGCTGCCGTAATCAACTTACGCAATACACCACGATCGCGAACAATTTCTGCATAACGACGAATATTCGCCGCCGATGGCGTATTCTGCGCTAATGCGTTCAGATAAGTTAATCCACCAGCATCATCCGCTTTACCGGCAGCATTCAAATAATCAAATACTGTAATCACATCCGCCGGACGTGAAGAGTTAATCAGTTTAACGATAGATTGAAAAATCAAACGATGGTCGAAGCGATAAAAGTCATCTTCACCAATAAAATCAGCGATCCTATCCCACGCAGCATTATCCAGCAACAACCCACCTAAAACAGATTGCTCTGCTTCGATTGAATGAGGAGGAACGCGGAGTGAGTCTAACTGAGGATCGGGAGCATGTTTCATGGTGCGCATTATACCTTTTTATTCGAACGCAAAAAAAGAAGAAATGAGACAATCCTCGCATCCAAATGTGTGACTTTTTAGATTGAATAATGGATACATAAGTTATTTTAACAACATCAATCCACACATAAAAAAAGCCGGGAAAACCCGGCTTTTTTGCTCTCGAAAGAACTAAAACTTAAGCGTGCTCGCCCAATACGGCAACGATCACATCAACCACAACATCAGTGTGCAATGCCACTGAAACTGAGTGATCACCCGTTGTTTTCAAAGGACCTGCTGGCAAGCGAACTTGCGCCTTCTCAACTGCGAAACCTTGTTTCGCCAACGCTTCAGCGATATCGAAGTTTGTTACAGAACCAAACAAACGACCATCTACACCTGCTTTTTGGGAAATTTGAACTGTCAAACCGCTCAATTTTTCGCCTTGTGCTTGTGCTTCAGCCAATTTAGCTGCTGCTGCTTTTTCCAACTCAGCGCGTTTCGCTTCGAATTCAGCGATCGCAGCTGCTGTTGCACGACGAGCGATACGTTGTGGAATCAAGAAGTTACGAGCGTAACCATCTTTAACACGAACTACATCACCCAAGTTGCCGAGATTAACGACTTTATCCATCAAAATAACTTGCATATTTTTCTCCTAATTTCCGTCGTCAATTACGCTGTGTGCAAATCAGTGTAAGGCAACAACGCGAGATAGCGTGCGCGCTTAACTGCTGTGTCAACTTGACGTTGATACAAAGCTTTAGTACCAGTCAAACGTGCTGGCATGATTTTGCCGTTTTCTTGGATAAAATCTTTTAATGTATCGATGTCTTTGTAGTCAACTGCGGCTACATGACCCGCTGAGAAGCGGCAGAATTTTTTACGCTTGAACAAAGGATTTTGTTGCTGACGCTTTTGTTTTAATTTGCTTTTATCAAATTTTTTACCGAATGCCATTTTTGGCTCCTAATCTAGTAAATTTGTTTCGTTTGGCGACTCAATTTCAGCTTTCTGAAACTCAGTCACATGAAAAACGAGACTTTTGCTGTTGCGGTTCTTGCGTGCTAAAAAGCCTGTAAAAATCATAGAAACGCCCAACTCTATCTCCAAGAATCGCTTTGAAATTTCACCTGCTGCAATAGCTGGAACTTCAAATTCAACTTGGCGCTGACCGCCTGCTTGCTCTTGCTTAGAATCGTGAATCAAAGTTGCAGTGGCGATGGGTATTCCCGCAGGGGTATAACGCAACACCGATTTTTCGACAACTGTGGCTACGACTTTAAGTTGATTCACAAGTTTGTTTTTACTTTGTTTTTTTACAGCTTCTTACACGCTCTTAGTTAAAACTATTAAGCTGCAGGCGCTTCAACACGTTGTGCCTTAGCAGAATCTTCTTTCTGCACAGACTTCATCATTGGAGAAGGCGCTGTTTCCGCTTTTTTCAATTTAACTGTGAGGTGGCGCAATACGGCATCATTAAATTTGAATGCTGTTTCCAACTCAAGCAAAGTTTCAGCGTCGCACTCAATATTCATGCAAACATAATGAGCTTTAGCTAATTTTTGAATCATGTAAGCCAACTGACGACGGCCCCAATCTTCAACGCGGTGCACTTGGCCGCCACGTGTAGTTACGCTAGCTTTGTAGCGTTCGATCATTGCAGGAACTTGCTCGCTTTGATCGGGATGTACGATAAATACGATTTCATAATGACGCATAAATTCTCCTTGTGGACAATAATAAAGCCTGCCTCGGCGTCAAGACGAGTGCAGGAAGAGGACAGCCCACGATGATAACGCACTTCTGACTGACAATCAAGCTTCTAGCACGATCATCGGATTTAAAATTGCTAACTAAGTGATTTAATCACTCGAAAATTGAGTATTAGCTGCTAATTTAAAACAAAGTACAAAAAAAATACAAAATGACTTGCATTCAGTCATTTACTGTATAAAAATACAGTCTGCTTATATATACAGTTCATTCGCAAACACCGATAAGATTTACCCAGACATATTCAGGATCATCATGTTAAAGCTCACTGCTCGCCAGGAACAAATTCTCAATCTCATCAAAGATGCGATCCAAAATACAGGCTTTCCGCCGACTCGAGCTGAAATTGCCAATGAATTAGGCTTTCGCTCAACCAATGCCGCAGAAGAACACCTGCAAGCCTTGGCGCGTAAAGGCGTCATTGAGATCGCAGCGGGCACCTCACGCGGGATTCGCCTACTGGATTCAGAACTAACAAACTCAATGCCAAGTGCGCAAATGGCGCTACGACATCCAACTTTTATGCAGTTAAGCTTGCCACTTGTTGGTCGCGTGGCAGCAGGCTCACCTATTTTAGCAACAGAACATGTGGAGGCAACCTATCAGGTTGACCCATCATTATTTTCTGCCAAACCAGATTTTTTGCTCCGCGTGCGTGGATTATCAATGCGTGATTTTGGCATCATGGATGGCGATTTGCTGGCAGTCAAAAAAACTGACAGTGCCCGCAATGGCCAAATTGTGGTAGCCAGAATAAGCGACGAGGTGACTGTCAAACGGTACATGAAAACATCGACTGGCATTGAACTGCTGCCAGAAAATCCAGATTTTTCTCCTATCATCATCAATGAAAATGAGAACGATTTTGCCTTGGAAGGTCTGGCAGTTGGATTGATGCGCAGCTGGTAAACCGCAGTTACAAGATTGCGGGGCGACACCAATGTACAGCGCTCCGACTAAAAACTTTGAGATTTAGAATATCATTCTCACAAAAAAATGCCCGATGAATTTATCGGGCATTTTTTTATTCGGATTAACAATACAAATCAATGTTTGATAGTTGAAGTGTCGGCACTTGGATCTGCCTTCGCTACTGCAGGCAACGCCATTTCCTCTTCAGTCAATGGCACAGGCTGTCGCTCCAAGGCAATTTCCAACACTTTATCAATCCAACGAACTGGAATAATCTCCAGTTTATTTTTGACGTTATCGGGAATTTCCGTCAAATCCTTCGCATTTTCTTCTGGAATCAAAACCGTCTTGATTCCCCCGCGATGTGCTGCTAACAATTTTTCCTTCAAGCCACCGATCGGCAACACTTCGCCGCGTAAGGTAATTTCACCTGTCATCGCCACATCCGCACGCACTGGAATGCCGGTAAAGATAGATACCATTGCCGTAGTCATTGCAATACCGGCCGACGGGCCGTCTTTCGGCGTTGCACCCTCAGGCACATGAATATGTACGTCGGTTTTTTCAAACACATCTGCTTTGATGCCCAAACGTGCGGCTCTGCTACGAACAACGGTACGGGCAGCCTCAATCGACTCCTTCATGACATCGCCGAGTGTACCGGTACGAATCGTCGCACCTTTACCGGGCATTGAAACAGCTTCAATCGTCAACAAATCCCCACCAACTTCGGTCCATGCCAAACCGACGACTTGACCGACCTGATTTTCTTTTGTTGCGACACCAAAATCATAGCGACGCACACCTAAGAATTTATCCAGATTTTTCGAAGTAATCGTAGCTTTTTTCTCACTCTTCTTAAGCAATAACATCTTCACCACTTTACGGCAAATCTTAGAGATTTCACGCTCAAGCGAACGCACACCGGCCTCACGTGTGTAATAACGAATGATGTCGCGGATTGCAGATTCAGAAACCGAAATTTCCTCATCTTTGAGACCGTTATTTTTCACTTGTTTAGGCAATAAATAACGTAGTGCAATACTAGCTTTTTCGTCTTCGGTATAACCAGACAATCGAATCACTTCCATCCTATCCAACAGAGGCGCAGGAATGTTATACGAGTTCGAAGTTGCTACAAACATGACATCAGATAAATCAAAATCTACCTCGATGTAATGATCAGAAAAAGTGTGATTCTGCTCGGGATCTAAAACCTCCAATAAGGCTGATGAGGGATCCCCACGGAAATCCGCGCCCATCTTATCTACTTCATCCAACAAAAATAAAGGATTTCGCACACCCGCTTTTGACAAGCTCTGCAAAATCTTACCTGGCATGGATCCAATGTAAGTACGACGGTGACCACGAATTTCAGCCTCATCACGTACACCACCCAATGCCATACGAACAAATTTGCGATTAGTAGCACGCGCAATGGATTGTCCGAGCGATGTCTTGCCCACGCCTGGAGGACCAACCAAACACAAGATTGGTGCTTTCAATTTATCAACACGTTGCTGAACGGCAAGATATTCCAAAATGCGTTCTTTGACCTTGTCCAAGCCGTAGTGATCATCGCTCAACACTTTTTCTGCATTACTCAAATCATTATTCACTTTGGATTTTTTCTTCCAAGGCAAGTTCACAATGGTGTCAATGTAATTGCGCACAACGGTAGCTTCAGCTGACATCGGTGACATCATCTTGAGTTTTTTTAACTCATTCATTGCCTTATCGCGCGCTTCCTTAGGCATTTTTGCTGCTGTGATTTTCTTTTCAAGTTCGTCGATATCAGCGCCGTCTTCCCCTTCTCCCAGCTCTTTTTGAATCGCTTTAACCTGCTCATTCAAATAGTACTCGCGCTGGGATTTCTCCATCTGACGCTTAACCCGCCCACGGATTCTTTTTTCCACCTGAAGAATATCCAATTCACCCTCAAGCTGACCAAGTAGATGTTCGAGACGCTTAGCTACGCTGAAAATCTCCAAAATTACTTGCTTCTGCTCTAGCTTCAAAGGCAAATGAGCTGCGATTGTATCGGCCAAACGGCCAGCATCATCGATACCTGATAGCGAAGCTAAGATTTCTGGCGGAATCTTTTTATTTAATTTAACGTATTGATCGAATTGCTGCACGATTGCGCGGCGCATGGCTTCAACTTCAGCATCTTCGCCGTCTTCTGGCGCAATTGGTGTCAAGTCGGCGATAAAATGTGACTCAGAATCAGTAATTTTATGAATTCGAGCGCGTTGTGCCCCCTCGACCAATACCTTTACTGTACCGTCAGGTAATTTCAGCATCTGCAAAATATTTGCTATACAACCAATTTCATAAATATCTTCAGCAGATGGCTCATCTTTGGCCGCCGCTTTTTGTGCCGCCAGCATAATGCTCTTGCCCTGCTCCATCGCAGCTTCTAATGCCTTGATAGATTTTGGACGACCGACAAATAATGGGATCACCATGTGTGGGAATACCACGACATCGCGCAAAGGCAATAATGGTAATTCTGTACGTTCAGTAATTGTGGAAGTTGTCATGGCGCACCTTTTAAAAAAAACTTTCAGTAACTAGATTGGCGCACTAGGCCAAAACTCAAGCCCGTCATCCTAAAAAAACAATAAAAAAAGCCACTCAGAGAAATTCCCTGGGTAGCTTTTCGATTGAAGCTAAAAATCTCTATTGTTTGGATAAATTGTACTGCTTATTCTTGTGAATCACAGGGAAAACTCTGTGATTCACAAAAACTTTCCGAAAATTTGCAACAGTGCAATTTAAGCGCCTGCTACTTTAGGTTGCTCATCGTAAATTAATAGCGGCTTGCCGCCATTATTGATCGTATTTTCGTCAATTACCACCTTAGAAACATTTTTTTCACTTGGCAGTTCAAACATGATATCCAGCAGCGCATGCTCCAAAATTGAACGTAAACCACGCGCGCCAGTTTTACGCGCAATCGCCTTCTTAGCAATTGCCTGCAAAGCGGAAGGACGAATTTCTAATTCACAACCTTCCATTTCTAGCAATTTCGCATATTGCTTAATTAATGCATTTTTTGGTTCGACTAGAATTTGAATTAAGGCAGTCTCGTCTAACTCCATCAGAGTCGCGATCACCGGCAAACGCCCAACCAATTCAGGAATAATGCCGAACTTGATTAAATCTTGAGGCTCAGCATCTAAAATCACTTCGCTCGCGCTGCGCTGGCTTTCGCTCTTCACACTTGCAGCAAAACCGATTCCACTCTTTTCAGAGCGATCAGAAATAATTTTTGCCAAACCATCAAACGCACCACCACAAATAAACATAATGTTCGTCGTATCGATTTGAATAAAATCTTGATTTGGGTGCTTACGCCCACCTTGAGGCGGAACAGAGGCCATTGTACCTTCAATTAGTTTCAACAATGCTTGCTGCACACCTTCACCCGAGACATCACGTGTAATGGAAGGATTCTCAGCTTTGCGTGAAATTTTGTCGATCTCATCGATATATACAATGCCTTTTTGCGCACGCTCAACTTCGTAATTGCAGTTTTGCAATAATTTTTGAATGATGTTTTCGACGTCTTCGCCGACATATCCAGCTTCAGTCAAGGTTGTTGCATCTGCGATGACAAATGGCACATTCAGCATACGCGCTAAAGTTTGTGCAAGCAGTGTCTTACCAGAGCCTGTAGGTCCGACTAGCAAGATATTACTCTTCGCCAATTCAACGTCATCCTTCTTCCCAAGATGCTTGAGACGCTTGTAATGGTTATACACCGCAACGGCCAAAATACGCTTGGCTTTTTCCTGGCCAATGACATACTGGTCGAGCAACTCCGTGATTTCAACGGGAGTGGGCAAATCACTTTTTGCGGAGGCGATTGGCTCAAGCGCATTCATTTCATCACGAATAATATCGTTACAAAGGTCGATGCACTCATCGCAAATAAAGACTGAGGGGCCGGCAATTAATTTTTTTACTTCATGCTGGCTCTTGCCACAAAAAGAGCAATAAAGTAATTTTTCGCCTGAGGTACTTTTCTTATCTGACATAATACTTTTTAATAATTTTAACGAAGTAGTCTATGACCGTTATATTACTGCAAAAAAACGAATCCTCACTGCAATACTCGATACAAAGCAAAGGTTTTTTCACGCTGAGTGATCAACTATTGGCATAGAAAATAAAAAAACGCCCGCACCAGATAGATGCGGGCGTTTTCACTAAAACCCAAATAAAATATTAAACGCGATGCGTCAATACTTTATCAATCAAACCGTATTCAGCCGCTGTCTCAGCAGACATAAAGTTATCACGATCCGTATCTTTTGCGATTTGGTCGATACTTTGCCCTGTCTTCTCAGCCAAAATACCATTCAAACGTTCACGCAAGTACAAAATTTCACGAGCTTGAATTTCAATATCAGATGCTTGGCCTTGTGCACCACCCAAGGGTTGATGAATCATGATGCGCGAATTTGGCAAAGAAAAACGCTTACCTTTAGCGCCGGCAGCCAATAAGAATGCACCCATCGAAGCTGCTAACCCAGTGCACAATGTCGACACGTCAGGCTTGATAAACTGCATCGTATCAAAAATCGCCATGCCGGCTGAAACCGAGCCACCAGGAGAATTAATGTAAAGCGAAATATCCTTATCTGGATTTTCACTTTCCAAAAACAACAACTGAGCCACGATTAAATTGGCTGCCTGATCATTCACGGGTCCAACCAGAAAGATCACACGCTCCTTGAGCAAACGGGAGTAAATATCATAGGCACGCTCTCCACGCCCACTTTGCTCAACGACCATTGGCACCATGCCAAGCATATTTGTTTCTAAACCAGAGTTATGAATGATGCCTGTCATGAATTATCCTATCTTATTGTGCTGCGTTATTACCCATCAGTTCGTCGAATGGCAAAACTGAATCACTCACTTTTGCCTTGCCCAACACATAGTTGACGACGTTTTCTTCTAAAACAAGGGCTTCAACTTCAGCCAAACGATTACGATCACTATAGTAGTACTTCACAACTTGCTGTGGATCTTCGTAGCTTTGCGCAAAATCTTCAACTTGAGCTTTGATTTGATCAGCAGTCGCCTGCAATTGATTTGCTTTGACTAATTCAGCCAAAATCAAACCTAAACGTACACGACGTTCAGCTTGCGCAGTAAACAATTCTGTTGGAAATGGAACACCTTGCACGTTCATACCGCGCTGCGCCATATCCTGACGTGTCATTTCAGACAAACGCTCTGCGTCTTGTTCGATCAACGCTTTCGGCGCATCAAATTCGACCGCTTTTACCAATGCATCCATCACACTGTCTTTGGTTTTTGCTTTGACTCGACCTTTAACTTCACGTTCGAGGTTTTCTTTGATGTCATTGCGCATTTTAGACAAATCGCCATCTTCCACGCCCAACATCTTCGCAAATTCCGCATCAACCGCTGGCAGGTGAGCCCATTCCAACTTTGTCAGTGTGACTGTGAATTCGGCTGTTTTGCCTGCGACATCCTTGCTATGATAGTCTTCTGGAAATGCCAGCGGAAACACTTTCGAATCGCCGACTTTCAAACCCAATGTTGCAGCTTCAAATTCTGGCAACATACGGCCTTCGCCCAATACAAATGCAAAACCTTCTGCTTTTCCGCCTGCAAACTCGACGCCATCCAAAGTACCGGTAAAATCAACCGTAGCACGATCACCGGTTTGGGCTGACAAATCAGCACCTCCGTCGCCGTGTGCACTTTGCTCACCTTTGACATGGAAATGCACACGTTGTTTGCGCAAAATATCGATAGTCTTGTCAATTTCAGCGTCAGTTACATCGGTTTTAACCTGAGTAACTTCAACGCCAGACAACTCACCAATAACGACTTCTGGATATACTTCAAAAGTAGCATCAAAAGTCAGGTAATTGTCGGAGTAGCTTTTCTTTGGCTCGATGCGTGGGTAACCAGCAACGCGCAAGTTATTTTCTTTAACTGCTTCGGAGAAAGCGATACCGACTTTATCATTGAGAACTTCATTCTCAACTTGATAACCATATTGTGCCGCGACCATTTTCATCGGCACTTTACCTGGACGGAAGCCAGGCGCTTTTGCTGTACGGGCACGTACTTTCAAACGCTTTTCAATTTCCGGTTGCATTTCTGCGATAGGAAATGTGATCGTAATACGGCGTTCTAATTTTTCTAAAGTTTCGACTGCAGTTGCCATGAAAATCGTCCAAATATAAAAAATCTGTGGTGCGAGGAGGGGGACTCGAACCCCCACACCATTGCTGGCGTCAGGACCTAAACCTGGTGCGTCTACCAATTTCGCCATCCTCGCGGGATGAAAACACCTTCCGGTAGAAAGACCGGCACAAAAGCAAAGGGCGACTTCAATTGCATTGTCGCCCATAACTCGTGCTGTGGCATTTCAACTTCAACCAACTATTCTACTAGATTTTGTCACGACTTGTCTTGAATTTTTTATGTTGAAATTGAAACTACTGCATTTTTATTAGCGCCATCTAGATTATTCAGGATTTTTATACAACAAAAATCAAAGACAAGGCAGTGCACTATCCAATATGCAGTAGGTATTCGACAATCAGGCATTAAATTGTTGATACGGGTTTTCTTATTCTGAACCAGGCTGCATACAAGGCTGGCAAGAATAACAATGTCAGAGCAGTAGCGATAATTAAACCGCCCATGATTGCAACTGCCATTGGTCCCCAAAACACAGACCGAGACAAAGGAATCATCGCCAACACCGCTGCGGCCGCGGTCAAAATAATTGGCCTGAAACGGCGTACTGCTGCCTCCACGATCGCATCCCAAGCCGGCACTCCAGCTTCTCGATCTTGCTCAATCTGGTCAATCAAAATCACCGAGTTACGGATAATCATACCGAACAATGCAATCACACCGAGTTGAGCGACGAAACCGAATGGGCGCTGCAAAATCAACAAAGCCATCGCCGCACCCGCCACACCTAAAGGCCCAGTTAAAAACACCAACACAGCACGTGAAAAACTATGCAATTGCAGCATCAACAATGTGAAAATAATGAAAATAACCAAAGGCACATTCGCAGCAATTGACTCCTGCGCCTTGCCGCTATCTGCAGCGGCACCAGCTAAATCAATCTTATATCCTGGCAATAAGCTGGCACGAATCGCATCTAATTTAGGATTAATTTGAGCTGAAACAGTTGGCCCCTGAATGCCATCAACCACATCCGATTGCACTGTTACCGCCCACTCACGTCCCTCACGCCATACGACACCAGGCTCCCAAGCTAGCGAAATTTTGGCAACTTGAGATAGCGGAACAGTCCTGCCGCTACCGGTCGGAATATTCGCATCACTTAAAGCTTGCACCGTAGAACGTTCATCAACTGGTTGACGCACCACAATATCAATCAATTTATTTGACTCTCTAAACTGCCCAACGGTCGTGCCAGTTAAAATCGTATTTGCCGCTCGCATTACACTTTGCGAGGTAATACCCAAAGCGCGCAACTTGTCTTGATCCATATCGATACGAATCGTTTTTACCGACTCATTCCAATTGTCATTCACACCGATTGCATTCGGATTTGCGCGCATAACCGCCTTCACTCGATCAGCAATCTCCCGCACTTTAGCCACCTCTAAGCCAGTCACGCGGAACTGAACCGGGTATGGCACTGGTGGACCGTTCGGCAACAACTTAACGCGACCACGAACTTCTGGGAAATCTTCTTTAAATGCTTGATTAATCTTCAGACGCAAAGTTTCGCGCGCCTTTAAGTCTTTTGGCAAAACAACGATTTGCGTGACGTTCGTTTGCGGAAAAATTTGATCTAACGGCAAATAAAAACGTGGACTCCCGGTGCCAACATAACTCGTTACACTCTCCACGCCCTGCTGCTTTTGAATAAAAGTTTCGAATTTTTTTGCCTGCGCTTCAGTTGCAGCAAAAGACGAACCTTCTGGCAACCACAACTCCACCATCAATTCTGGTCGACTCGAGTCAGGGAAAAATTGTTGTTCGATAAATTTAAATCCAAACACTCCCAATGCAAAGACACCCAAGGTAATTGCAATCGTTGTTTTACGCCATGTCACACACCAATTTACTAATGCTCTGAAACGAGAATAAAACGGCGTGTCGAATAACTCATGATGTCCGTCCGCGCCAGTATGTGGCTTCACGTGCAACAATAAATAACCAAGATAAGGCGTGAACAATACAGCTGCCAGCCATGAAATCAACAAAGCAAGTGCATTCACGGAAAACATCGAGAAAGTGTACTCACCTGCAGCCGACTCCGCCAAACCAATAGGCAAAAAACCAGCGGCCGTAATCAGAGTACCTGTCAACATCGGCATAGCCGTCGAGGTATACGCAAATGTTGCAGCATCGAAGCGGGAGAACCCCTCTTCCATCTTGCGCACCATCATCTCGACCGCAATGATCGCGTCATCCACCAGCAATCCCAAAGCGATAATCAAAGCCCCTAACGAAATCTTATGCAAATCAATATTGAGAATACGCATGAACAAGAAAGTTACCGCCAGCACTAAAGGTATCGTCAAACCCACAACCAAACCCGGCCAGACATCTAGTCGCCAAGGCTTGGTGTGCAACCCCAATGACAGGAAACTCACTGCGAGCACAATCACAACCGCTTCGATAAGCGTGTTAACAAATTCACCAACAGAAGTCGCCACTATCTTAGGTTGATCAGATACGCGCTCTAATTGAATGCCGACGGGCAGTTTCGATTTGATTGCAGTCACTTCGACTTGCAGATGTTTACCCAGCTCAATGATGTTACCGCCCTTCTCCATTGAGATCCCCAAACCAATTACTTCTTTCCCATTAAAGCGCATCTTGTCGCCGGGTGGATTTTTGTATTCACGTTTAATGCTAGCAAAATCACCTAAACGAAAAGTCGTTCCGTTCGCACGCAACTGCAAATTCTCGAGATCTTTTACGGCCAATAATGCACCCGAAATACGCACCTGCAAATTGCTCGATGAAGTCGTCAAAACCCCAGTCGCTTCAATCTGATTTTGTGAGTTAATTTGCGCCACGATGGTTTCAAATGGCACACCAAGTTGCGAGAATTTTTTCTGCGAAAACTCGATATTAATTTTCTCTTCCTGCACGCCAAACAACTCTACTTTGGCGACCTTAGGAATACGCAAAAATTGTTGGCGCACAAAATCCGCGTACTCACGCATCTCTTCATAGGTAAAACCGTCAGCAGAGATCGCGAAGATCGAGCCATAAGTATCGCCAAATTCATCATTAAAAAATGGTCCAACCACACCTGCAGGCAATGTACCTTTAATATCACCAATCTTCTTACGTACCTGATACCAAGTTTGTGCAGTTTCCTTCGGCGGCGTCGATTCACGCAACTGTAAAATAATCAAAGTTTCACCGGGTTTGGAATAACTACGAATCTTGTCGACATAAGGAGCCTCTTGCAGCTTCTTTTCCAACTTATCTGTGACTTGCTCAGCCATTTGCAGGGCCGTTGCACCCGGCCACACAGCACGCACCACCATCGCGCGGAATGTGAATGGCGGATCTTCATCTTGACCCAAACGGGCAAAACTAAAGATCCCCCCTAACAATAAAGCGACCATTAAATATCGGGTCAAGGGAATATGCTCCAATGCCCAACGCGACAGATTAAATCCGCCCTTGTCTTTATTTTCTTGGCTCATTTAGCCACTCCTGCTGCAACTGAGGCCGCAGCCGGACTTGCATTATGCTCAGCTTCTACACCAAGAATAGTGACTTTCTGACCGGCCTTCAGTAAATTAACGCCAGCAGTAACAATCGTCTGACCTGGCAACAGTCCTGCAGAGATCAAAATATCCTCACCACTACTAGCCCCCAGCTGCACTGGCACCAACTTCACAACGCCCGACTCAACGATCCAAACCGAACTAATATTTTTTTCTTGAAACAAGGCGGTCATTGGCACACGTATCATTGCTAGCGGGTTTTTCACACCGAATGAAACGGTCGCCGTCATACCCAGACGCACTTCCTTCGCAGTATCAGGCAATCCCACTTTGGCGAGAAAGGTGCGCGTTACAGGATCGGCTATCGGTGAAAGTTCGCGCAGCTTGGCGTTGTAACTCTGCGTCGCATTCGCCCATAAACGCACTTTGACATCGGTCATACCACGAATGGCATTAATTTTATCTTCCGGAATTCCTACAATAACATCCATATCCCCAGTCTTGGCAACGCGCACAACAGAAGTGCCTGCGCTAACCACCTGCCCGACTTCGGCATCAATCGCTGTCACGACACCATCCACATCGGCGACAAGGCTAGAATATCCGGCCTGATTTGTTTGCGTAGAGAATCCCGCTTTTGCCTGTTCATAACTTGCTTGGGCAGCCTTGTAAGCACTATCTTTAGACTCTAAAATTGCTTGCGCCACAAAATTCTTTTCGCGCAAATCTTGATAACGCTTCAATTCCGCTTTCGCCAAATCACGGTTACTCTCAGCCGCCGCCAATCCCGCTTTAGCCTGCGCCTGACCCAACAATAAATCTTGTGGGTCTAACTGCATCAGCACCTGACCACGTTTCACCATGCTGCCAAGCTCGACCTTGCGTGCGATAATTTTTCCGCCAACACGAAATCCGAGACGCGACTCGACACGTGCCCTCACCTCACCCGAAAACTCACTGAATATTTCACTCCCTTCCAGTTTTGCCTGAATCACGCGAACTGGTCGAATATCTTCGGTTTTTTCTATTTTTTTCGAGCAAGCAGAAATACTAAGCAAACCAAGCAAACTAAGCAGCGATAAAAATCTCGTGAGATTAGTCGATGACGGAACAGAAAGCGCAATACTGCGGCGCATACGGGATAGTGAGATTGACACGTGAATTTTCCTTTACGATTCCAACACTGAACTGCCGTGAGCTCTAGTTAATGGCAACAAGTACAAACTTAAAAGTGAGGTATAACTAAATACAAAAAAACAGAACCAGCAAACAAAAGAGCCTTCTGAATTTTCCGAGCCACTTAAATAACATGAGTTACACTAGTTTCATGAAACACAAGTCCCAAACTCAAGCTTATTTCAACACAATAACATCTAAGTAAAATAATTAAATATTAGCTTTTTATTTAGAAAGTTTAATTAATTTAAATTACTGACTCTTGAGTTATTTATTATAATGACGAATCTTTTACTTGCCAATGACTTTCGAGTCATTTATTTTTTATTGGCATATCGACACCTATGAGCAAAGAGCACTACGAAAATTTTCCCGTTGCATCTTGGTTGATGCCAGCCCATCTGCGTCCCGCCGTCAAAACGATTTACGCATTCGCCCGCAGTGCAGACGATATTGCCGATGAAGGTAATGCAAGTGATACAGAGCGTCTGTTTGCCCTATCACATTACGAATCACAACTACAGCTGATTCAAGAGCAATCGATTCAGGAAACCAAACTAGATCCCCTATTTTGTGAATTGTCAGTCATCATTAGACAATTTAATTTGCCGATTGCACATTTCTTTGATTTGATTTCTGCATTTAAGCAAGACGTTGCATGCAAGGAATATGAAGATTTTTCGGGATTGCTGAATTATTGCAATCGCTCGGCTAACCCGGTTGGACGGATGATGCTGCATCTCTACCAGGCAGATACCACAGAAAACTTAATACAGTCAGACTGGATCTGCACCGCATTGCAACTCATCAATTTTTGGCAAGATGTCGCCATCGACTGGCGAAAATCACGCGTGTATTTGCCACAAGAAGACTTGCGAAGTTTCCAGATCGACGATACCCAAATTGCTTCCGGAATCTGTAATGAAGCTTGGCGCAAAATGATGCAGTTTCAAATTGATCGTGCACGCGCAATGATGATTGCTGGGAGCCCGCTTTGCAAAAGACTTCCAGGACGGTTAGGCTTCGAGCTACGCTTGGTGGTTCAAGGAGGACTACGCATTTTGGAAAAGATAGAACAAATCAACATGGATGTCTTTCTGCAACGTCCAACAATCAAATCAACAGATGCATGGCGTTTATTTTGGCGCGCTGCGAGGATGTAACTTTATGTTTATTTATGTAAATCGATACCATGCCTGATCAAGGAAAAATTCAGGCTTACCGGGACATTCAAAGCCGTACCAAATTGGTGATGGCAAGACTTCCATTTTTACTCACTGTTGAAGACAGTGAACATAGTATTGCTGAAAAAGCATATCAGTTACTATGCGAACAAGGCTTAACGGAGACGTGGTATTACGATTGCCCGGCACTTGTCCTTGCTGGTTCGCGTAGTTGTCTTTCGATTTCAGGAAAACAATATCTAGCCAGCCACGAAAAATTAGGCGGCAAGAATCTTATCAGCGTAGATCTCAGTCCGAGTAAAGATGGGGTGTGGGGAGATTATTCCCGCAGTTTCGCGTTTGAATTTGGTAATTATGTAGAGCACGCCAAAACGCTAGAATATCAAAACGGATTGTGTTTTCTCAAAAACTTACATGATGAAATGCAAACTTGGGTGCATCCAAATACGACTTTTCATCAGCTATTTCAATGGGCGAATGTTCGGATTCGAGAAAGCGGTTTTGTTAATTTGGATTTCCGATCAAACGTTGGCCATAGCCTTGAGATTGAACGGGAAAATCGTCAATATATACAAGCAAATAATTTACAGGCCTTATCCAGTGTCGACTTCTTTAGCTTTGAACCTTTTGTGCGGGTCAAAGGTGGCCACTGGGGATTCAAACACGAAGACATTTTCTATTTTGAGCAAAACGAGCGTTTGGCTTGCCTATGAAAAAAGCCAGGCGAACCTGGCTTTTTATCCTTGCGACTTTAAGAACTGGCGAATGAAAATTTAATCGAAAATTTCCATTCCAAGTCCTTTACTCGCCGTTATATCGAGCAAGCAAACACTGAGCGCAAACTACTAAGCAGCAACGCAAGTGACCGCAATGCTACTCGCTGCTGCTGGCGCTGCCAACGATGCTTTACCGCTCGCGTTCGTCAAAGTACATTTTTGACTTGTTGGCTGTGTAGTCACTTCAACGTTATAAGCCTCACCATCACCAATACTGAAATTGAATGTATAAACGCCGTCGGCCAATAGGTTACGTGTATCTTTGGTACCGTCAGGCAGCGTATTGGTCACCGTTAAAAAAGTACCGGATTTCAAGCCAGAGATCGTTCCGCCAATTGGTACGCCGGCAGTACAATTCACCGCAATATTGTTTGGTGGACTACTTAAGTTTGCAGTACCAGTGGCATTTTGAATCCGGCATACCTGCCCAGCCGGGGGCAAACTCACTTTTGCTGTGTAAGATTTACCATTCACAACATAAGTTTGAAATGAAAACACACCGTCAGCCGTCAGTGTCGTTTGTGCTATATCATTTAATGCCAACGTGAGTGCGCCACCAGAAACCAAGCCAGTTAGCGAACCCGACAACGGAACATTTGGGACACAAGTCACCGCAATATTACTAATCGGCGTTTCGCCATTCATTTTGCCACTACCATTCGCCACTGTGCAATTGACCGGATTGGGTTGCTGCCCAACAGTAATACTATAAGAAGCGTTACTCGCTACACGGAATGAAAAGCTGCCATCAACGCTCAGGGGCTTTGAATAACCGATCTCATTGACTAAGACCAAATAGCTACCCGTTTCAGTCAATCCCTTTACGGTTCCGCCGACGGTCGTGTAGACAAAACCACCACAACCAACCAAGGCACCAGCCAGTAAGATACCCAAAGCGGTTACTTTTTTATTTAATTTAATCAAGATCAATCTACCTTTAAAACGAGTCGACATCGAAGTGGTCGGCACGACCATTACACATTAGTCCGGCATTGTACAACATGCGCGCGGCATTTTTTCGTCTATCAGTTGTAAGAATCTTGTAAGAGTCAGCAAGCATTTGCGAGTGAGGCCGATAAGTAAGAGTTTGTGCTAAGGCGCTCAGTCGGTTAGGATTACGCCTTACTTTATAGTCCAACACCTCGAATCCAGCATGTCTCCAGACGAATATTGCCAAGAAAAGGCCGCCCAAAGTGGCTCAAGTTTTTATTATAGTTTTCTATTCTTACCACAAGAAAAGCGGCGCGCGATTACTGCACTTTATGCATTTTGTCGCGAGGTTGATGATGTCGTGGATGACTGCATAGATGAATCCGTTGCCCGCAATAAACTGATTTGGTGGCGCCAAGAAATCCGCGCAATGTTACAGCAAGCGCCAACGCATCCTGTCACCAAAGCATTGTTACCCCATCTTGAAACTTACCAACTTGATGGCGCGCATTTGCTCGCTATCGTTGATGGTATGGAAATGGATTTGAATCAAAATCGTTATCTCGACTTTATCGCATTACAACAATATTGCTGGCATGTGGCCGGCGTTGTTGGGATCTTGTCGGCCAGCATTTTCGGCATCAAAAATCCACAAACCAAACAATTCGCGGAAAAATTGGGATTAGCGTTCCAAATGACCAATATCATTCGTGATGTTGGCGAAGATGCGCGCAAGGGTCGGATTTATTTGCCGGTCAATGAGCTCCAACAATTTAATGTGCCCGCCAGCGACATTCTCAACGCACGTCACAGCGAACAATTTGTCGCGCTAATGCAGTTTCAATATGAACGTACACAAAAATTATATGATGAAGCATTTGCCCTATTACCTGCAGAAGACCGCCGTGCGCAACGTACTGGCTTGATTATGGCCGCCATTTATCGTGCCTTGCTGGTAGAAATCCAACAAGATCAGTTTCAGGTCTTGAAGCAAAGAATTTCACTCACGCCTATTCGCAAATTATGGTTAGCGTGGAAGACCTATATTCGTGGCTAAACCGAATTCAAAACGCATCGCAGTAATTGGCGCTGGCTGGGCAGGTTGCGCGGCGGCAGTTAAACTCAGTCAAAATGGCCACCAAGTAAGCCTGATTGAAGCCGCCCGAACGCTCGGTGGGCGAGCCCGTGCTGTCGAGGTTCATGGCAAGCGCCTAGATAACGGTCAACATATCTTGCTTGGGGCCTATACTGCCTGCTTAGATTTAATGCGTTTGCTCAAGATTGATGTGGAACAGAGTCTGCTGCGCTTGCCATTGCAAATGGTCTATCCACACCAAACTGGGATGCAATTTATTGCGCCGAGACTACCTGCTCCACTCCATTTATTGTTCGCTTTATGGCAGGCAAAAGGTTTGGCTCGCGAAGATAAACTTGCCTTAGCACGCTTCTCTACAACCGCGCGCTGGATCGATTGGCAGCTCAATCAAGACTGTAGCGTCAGCGAGCTACTACAACGCTACGATCAAACCGAACGCCTCTGCCGTTTAATGTGGATTCCCCTTTGCATTGCGGCTTTAAACACCCCACCGGAGAGAGCCTCAGCTCAGGTATTTTTAAATGTCTTGCGCGATAGCCTTGGCGCACGACGAACCGCGTCGGATATGTTGATTCCGCGTCAGGATTTAAGTCGCTTGCTGCCTGACTCTGCCGCAGAATTCGTTGTGCGTCATGGGGGACAAGTCACTCTTGGTAAAACGATTCATACTTTGACCTTGTTATCCAATGGAAAATGGCGCTTACCAGAATTAAGCTCAGCTCCATCGGATGACTTATCTCAGGAGTACGAATTTGATGGCCTTGTAGTCGCCACGAGTGCCGAGCAATGTCAAAAGCTGCTCGCTCAGGTTGATCTACCTGAGGTAGAAAAAACAAATTCATCCGCCTTGCTCAAGCAATTGGTATTCGACACTAAGTTCGACTACGAACCAATTACCACCTGCTATTTGCAATACGCCGATTCGGTACAATTGACCCGCCCATTTTTTGCACTTGCTGATAACCCAGCTCAATCCCATTGGGCACAATTTATTTTTGATCGTGGACAGCTCAATTCTCAGCAGGCAGGATTAATGGCCGTTGTCGTGAGTGCGTCAACAGCCGCCATTGCCGACTCACATGCGCAACTCACGCAGGCAATTTGTCAACAATTGGCACAACAACTACAACTGCCACACTTAGCCCAACCGCTGTGGTCGCAAGTCATTACCGAAAAGCGCGCGACGTTTTCTTGTACTCCAGGTATGCAACGTCCACAGAACCAAACTGCCATTGCTAATTTGACGATTGCTGGCGATTACACGGCCTGCGACTACCCTGCTACGCTGGAAGCTGCCGTACGTAGCGGTTTGCTCGCCGCAGCTGCATTTAGCTGATTATCGATCACCCCGTCGGTTTAGTTTCTGTTAATTCAATCAACGCATCAAGCCATGCATCAATCCATGCATCAATCACTCCCTGCGGCAACAAGTTTCCTCAGTTAAATATCTGACACCATTTGTTATGCACACGTGCCAGCCTCATTGTAAGTAAATTCACTTAGACGCAAGAGTACATTTCTGAATTGCCTGAAAATGAGGCTGAGATAAAACTACGTCTAGCCTCAACGCTAATAAATTAACTGTCATTGAATTCGTGTTGAGCTTCGCATCGAGCGTACTGGGGACTATGGACGACTCGATACACATGTCAACATCTACCATTTTCGAGAGAGCTAAAATGCCCCGTCTCAGAACTTCACGAACTATCATGCACCTTGCTATCGCCAGTGCCTGTGCAATGCTGGCATTCCAAGCAGATGCGCAAGAAACGACTAATAGCAAAAAGTCGGCCAGTAAACCAAGCAACACAGCGGATGAAAATAACAAAGACGTCATTCAGGAAGTCACTGTCAGCGCGACCAGGCTTGCAACCTCTTTACTTAAAACACCGGTCGCGGTATCGGCTATCACACAAGAGAACCTGAGCCGCGAAGGCATTACCGATGTACGCGGTCTTTCAGGTAATGTCCCTAACTTACAACTCTCGACGGGTGCCGATTCCGGCGTGCAAATTAGCATACGCGGCGTCAGTTCCAATAACTTTACCGAAATTGGTGATCCGGCGGTTGGTCTGCATGTCGCAGGACTGTATTCGCCGCGTCCACAAGGTGCTTTGGCCTTGATGTTCGATCTAGACCAGGTCGAGGTTTTGCGAGGCCCACAAGGCACATTATTTGGACGCAATTCCACGGCTGGAAGTATCAATCTGATTCCAGCAAAGCCCGAGTTCGGTTCTACTTATGGCAGCACCGTTGTGGAACTTGGCAATTACCATCAACGACAAATTAATCTGATACAAAACATCGCAGTGAGCGATAACTTTGCATTGCGGGCGACCATCATGAATGTGAAACGCGATGGTTGGGTCAACCAAATGCAAGACTTCACCGACGTGAATATTCCCGATCATGGTTTTATCGGCGATGGCATTCCCGATGTAGATCAACGCCACAATAGCAAAGTCGCCAAGAAAGACTTCTACAATAACAAAAATGAATGGGCCGCCCGCCTATCAGCGCGCCTCAAAGTGACACCCGATATTGACTGGCAACTTTCGTACGAGAAATTTCAAAACAATGGCGCCGGCGATATAGGTCTAAAGGACTGCAAACAAGCTGCAGGAACCCGCTTTGCCTGTAACGGTGGCGCGTGGGATCTCAAAGTGAATGTGCCGGGTAAAATTGATATGTCAATTGATACCATACGCTCAGCACTTAGCTGGAATCTCGGCCCTAACAACAGCATAGAATACGGCTTTGCTTATGCCGACCAAAGACGCAAACAGCAAAGCGATGACGACTCCGGTTATCACCCATTAGGACTCCAAGGCTTAGTGACTCTTCCATTAGGCGCGGAAGGTGAATGGGGTAATTGGCCAGTAATCGACAATTCTTCGCTCACGCTAGATTCTAAATATGTCTCTACGGTACATGATGTGCAATTCAAACATCGCGCGGACAATTTGCAATATGTGACAGGCGCATTTTGGATGCATGAGAAAAATCAAATTAATTATGCGCAAGAATATTTGGTGAATGCACCCTTTGGTTACCCTATGAGTCAGTACTATGCACAACCAAATCGTCAGATTGATGCCAAGGCTGTGTACGCTCAAGCAGATTGGAAATTTATTCCCGGTTGGACCGCGACGTTTGGTGCGCGTTTCAGCCAGGACAAGAAAGATGATAAAGGCGGTAAAGTCTATGGTGGTTGGGATACCGAAAGTACTGCGTACTACAACGGCCTATATCACCCTGGATCGCCAGGCACACCAGGATTTCGCGCCCACAACAGTGCAGATTTAACGAACCACATGGGTGCATTTGCCGGGCCAGAAGCCTACGGTGAATATGGCCCACCGGCACAAAATGATCATGCACAAAGTTGGAATAAACTAACTTACCGCATTGGCTTAATGAAAGAACTCAACAACAACGAGATGATTTATAGCTCTTTGTCCACGGGTTATAAATCAGGCGGTTTTGGCGATAAGGATGATATTTGCGCCGGTAAGCGCTGTGCAGAAGGACCAGCCGGTCCGCAATACAGCTTTTTCCCTTACAAACCAGAAACCGTCACCAATCTAGAACTCGGCTACAAAGCAAAATTGCTCGATAAACGTCTCAGCTTTTCGATGACAGGATTTTATAGTCAGTACAAAGACATGCAAGTAACAGGCGATTTTTTTGCATCGAAAATTATTCCCGAAAGTGCCTGCCCTGACTGGAATCCAAATTGTGATGTCGTCACAAAATGGCAAACGACGAATGTCGGCGTAGTCGATATTAAAGGCTTAGAAATAGAAATCGACTACAAACCATGGGCCGGAGCCCGTATTGGTGGTTTCTTTTCCTATTTAGACACGAAGATGCGCGACTATTCTTCCTTTAGTGACAATTGGGGATGTGGTGTGCGCGAAGAATATGGCGCGGTGCCTTGTCCAGAAATGTATAGTGGCTCAGACCGTACTTTGGCCGGACGTCGCCTGTATGACATCACTGGCAATCATTTACCATTGTCACCAAAGTTCACTTTGGGGCTCAATTTCTCACAAGAAATTGCGCTCGAGAACGGTTACACCTTAACCCCTTGGATTGCCGTTAAGTGGCAGGATAAGATGTATTTCACGTTAAGAAATTTCGACAATGCGCATTTATCAGATGCACAAAAAGCCTATAGCAAGGTCGACGCATCAATCAAACTGAGTTCACCAAATCGTAGTTGGTATGCCGAAGCTTATGTGCTCAATGTCAGTGATACACGCTCAAAAAATAGTGCAGGTGATGCAGGAGGTTTTATCAAGGCGACCTGGAATGATCCTCGTACTTATGGCATACGGCTTGGCTTTGATTATTGATTCAGCCATCAACACGATGGAATTGTAGAACACTGATTTCCCCCAGGACGTTTTACCGTTTGGTTCAATTTGCTGATTCTCCCCCATTGCGTCAGCAAAAGTGAAACGGATGTTGCGCAACCGGATTCTAATGAGAGCTAATCATGTAGGACGAACTGGATTTACGCGGCAAATTTCGCAAGAGATTTGCCGTTTTTTTCAACGCTAGCAGAATAATTTCCTGCTACTTCGACAGCGATTGATGCGCCACCGATCGATCCAATATTGGCGATCTCTTATTAAAATATTCCAACAGTGTTTTACAAAACCGCTATAGCAATGATAGATTATGCACGGCCGTGAAATTTCAAACATCACGCATTTCGACCTTGGCCATCCAGCGCCGTCATCAGGACATACGATGCGATTTGCACGACAAAGTTTATTCAATAATCGCTGGACCTGGATCGGCATGATGCTATTCCTGACGGTTGGTCTATTTGTCGCAAGCACACTTGGATGGCTTTGGTACGCAGAAAAACGAGCAACTTCAGCGCGGCAGGCTTCACTTGATTTATTGTGGATGGAACAAATCATCACGAATAAATTAGAAGCCCATCAAATCATGCTTCAAAATTGGGCTGTCGATCTGCATCCGGATTCAAAAAAATCTCGTGAAGAATTTTTACATAGAATCGACGGGTTGATGAAAGAGAATCACGCCATTCTCGCCGTTGAATTCCTAGACCAACTTCAACAACATCTTATTGGCCTACCTGAGTATGAACAACGACCAGGCAATCTACCGCCACTCAATGATCCATTAGTAAGCGAGACGATCAACCAAAGTCGCAGTCTGAAGAGTGTTGCCTACAGCCGTGTCATCGAACAATTTGCGCCATTGTGGGTGTTAGCTTTACCGTCGGATAATGAATTCATCAAGGATAGTAGCTTACTCATCACCTACGACCTCGATAAATTGTTGACGCAAGAAGTTCCGTGGTGGTTTGTACAGCGTTACGATCTCAGTTTAGTCGACAAAAATGATAAGCAACTATCGCCCAGCGATGGCGGAATAGTCAATCACACACAAGAATTGAATCGTCTTGATTTTGGCCCGGCCACCAGCGGTCTCTCCTTGAAAACGAGTGTTCGTATTGGGCAAAATTTCGACACCTTATTGATTTCATTAGCATTGGCAGTACTGCTATTTGGTCTGCTCATCGTGTGGTTGCTGCGCCTTTTGCGCCGCTGGTTGATTGAACGACAAACTGCGCAACAAGCATTGCGTGAACGTGACGAACTCTTGCAACATACCGCCAGGCTTTCAAGCTTGGCCGAGTTTGCGTCAGGCATGGCGCATGAACTCAACCAGCCATTAGCAGCGATTGCTAACTATGCGGCAGCCGCCGAATGTCTCATACAAAACGATCAGATACAATCACCCAAAGTAAAACTGGCGATTGAAAAAATGGGGGAAGAATCACGTCGCGCTGGCAAAATTATGCGCAGTATGCGCAATCTCATTCAGAAAAATACCACTCCTCATGAGCCCTATTCTTTACTCCGTCTGATCAACGAATCCATCGAACTGATAGAAGTCCAAGCGCAACGGCAGCACATATCGATACAACTCGAATCACATGTCACAGATTTGATGCTAGCTTGCGATGCGGTGATGCTCAAACAAGTCTTATTCAATCTAATGCGTAATGCATTAGACGCGATGACACATGATTCTATAGCGACAAAATCTATTTCTGCCGAGGCGATAGAAACGGAAAATCAGTTGCCTCACCGTTTACAAATCATCGCACGAACAATGGAAGATTATGTGTGTATCAGCATCGTTGATGATGGTCATGGGATCGGTGAAATGGACAAGTTATTTCAGGCGTTCTATACGACAAAATCAGAGGGAATGGGCCTTGGTTTAGCGATCTGCAGGACAGTAATCGAAAACCATGGTGGGAAAATTTGGGCGGAGAACAATCCAGATCTGGGAGCCAGTTTCCATTTTCGAATCCCGTTACCGATACCATCAGCGCAAAACATCACTTCAGGCCCACCAATGAATGAGAAGACAGCTCTATGAATTCCAATAACAGCTCGACACCTACTGCATCCACTGAAAACGCACCCCATATCGCGATCATTGACGACGATCCTAGTGTCCGTAGCTCGCTAGTAATGTTATTAGAAACACGTTATTGGCAAACCACCGAATTTGAACGCGCCCAAGATTTTCTAGAATCAGCCAATCCGCTTGCATTCAATTGTTTGCTAGTCGATGTACGGATACCGGGAATCAATGGCTTAGAGCTATTTGACGAATTAATTCGTCGCAGCAAATTCGACAGCAGCTATCTCCCCCCAGTCATTTTTTTGAGTGGGCATGGAGATATTCCCTTGGTAGTCAGAGTTTTAAAACAAGGTGCTGTCGATTTCTTAGAAAAACCGGCCGACCATCGCAGCCTGATTGATGCCATTACTCGCGCAATCAATACCGATAAAAAAGCGCGCGCTGATTTTCTGGGACAAGCCGATATTTTGAAAGAGATCGCCGAACTGACACAAAGAGAAAGGATGGTTTTGACCGAGATCGTCGCTGGCTATCTCGGAAAACAAATTGCAGATCACCTTTCCATCAGCCCCAAAACAGTAGAAGCACATAGACTACATATCTGCCAAAAATTAAACGTTAGAACGAGTATGGAATTAGCTGCAAAACTACGCGATATACCACCAAGTTTGTGGCAGTAATACCTTCAGAATAGCGACTAAAAACGTTCTAAAAGTTACAAACACAAATCTAAAATTTTCATTGTCGTTCGGTCGCTAAAATTGCATTGGCTTGTTGCGAAGCCTGCTCCAGATTTTTCTTGACCGCGGGGCTGGTCAAAGTATTTTTTTGCCCATTCACTAGCGCCACAATGTTGGCAATTTGACTGCGAAATACAAGTTCCAACTGCGCCCATGCAGCGACCACAGGATAATGACGACCCAGCTTCACTTGCTCAATAAATTCTGCATAATGTGGATCTTTCATTAAGGAGGGATCATTCACGGCATCCAAACGTGCTGGCAGCATGCCAGACAATTTACTAAACTTTAACTGCGCTTCGCGTCCGACCAAAAATTTCAATAACTTCCACGCTTCTTCCTTATTTTTTGACGATTTCATTAAAGCTAAATCGGAGCCCGAGAAGAAAGTTTGATTTCCCTTAATCCCGGCCGGATACGAGGCCACACCAAAATTTTGCGCGGCCGCTGTTTCCATTTGCCCACCTTTTGCTTTCGATGTGCTCATCATTTTTAATATCCACGGCCCACTAAAAATCACCGCGTATTGATTTGCAAAAAAGCCTGATTCGATTTGAGCAGAGTCTTTTTCTAATGCGGATAATGGTACCAAACCCTCTTCCGCAAAACTGGTGTAATAAGTCACAGCCTGAAATGTTTCAGGTGAATAAATGCTCGCAGAGCGACGATCTGGGCTTAAGAAATCACCTCCGGCATTCCAAATCCAAGGCGCCAAATTATGCAAAATATCGGAGTCACTTTTTCCCGGATAGCCTAATGCCGCAACTTTTTTCCCTTCAAAATTAACGCCATTGACTTTTTGCATCGCTTGTTTGAAGCTACTCCAATTCGCGAATGCTTCGCTCGCTTTAATGCCCGCTTTCTTAAATAAATCGATACGATAAAACGCCACGCGTGCCCCCGCATACCAAGGAATCGCAAAAACTTTGCCTTGATTATGTCGATGTGTAGTGACCCACAATGCTGGGAAAAATGCATGCTCACCACCCACCTCAGCTTGTTGTGCTAGACCAATCGGTTCCAACGCATCTAGCGCCGAAATAGCCGCGACCCAGGTACTTCCTAACTCAACTAAATCCGGCCCCTGCCCTGATGCCGCAGCAGCTTTTATTTTGCCCAATGCACTTTCCCAATTTAAGACCGTGACGTTCACGCGTAAGCCAGGATTATTTGCCAGATAAGGACGCAAAATTTCACGCATATCTTGTTGCGGTTGCGCGGTGGTCGACATCACCCAAATATTCAATTCCGCTGCTTGCGAGACGCGAACAACCACACCATTGCTGATACAGACCATGGCTATACAGATTATCTGAAACACATGGCGCGAAAAATTCGAAGAATTCGTTAACATAAGCATCCAAGTCAAAACCAAACAACATACGATTTTGTAATAAAATTTTAAGGCAAGAGCGATTGCAGTGTGCCTGATTTCTTTTTTGAAAGGAATGTATTTTCACTTAATTTTCTGTGCTTTTTCTTGTCGTCAGAGTGAAGGCTTGTCACAAGTAAGTGAATTTACCTAGATGCCAAAGTAGTTCTATGCATTGTCGTTTTAAGTTCTTCAGAGTAAATTTCCACTTGCCAATATCCAATTTCTGCCTATCACCTACTCGCCAACCGAAAGTCGCTTTATGCTTAATCCCATTAATACTCTAAAAAATCAAAGAGTGATCTCCATCGACGCGTTTCGTGGCATTACTTTTTTGATGATGATCATCGTCAATGAAATTGCCGGTGTGAATGGGGTTTCGATTTGGCTCAAACATATGCCAGCTGATGCCGATGCAATGAGCTTTCCGGACATCGTGTTTCCTGCGTTTCTATTTATTGTTGGTATGTCGATTCCCTTTGGCATCAATCATCGTCTGCTCAAAGGTGACAGTTTCTGGTTTTTGAATCGTCATATCCTATTACGCGCGTTTGCACTAATCGTGATGGGTTTCTTCATGGTGAATGCAGAAGATGGTTTTCATCAGCCGTCGATGCCGATCTCGATACACAGCTGGGCACTGTTGTCTTATCTCGGCTTTATGCTGATCTGGGGTGTCTATCAATTCAACTCTCTCATCCTCAATCGCGCGTTGGTCGGCATGGGGATCGCCATCTTGATCACGCTTGCACTGCTCTATCGTGGCGGCGTAGATGGTAGCCAAACGATGTTGCCACAGTGGTGGGGTATTTTAGGACTCATTGGTTGGGCTTATTTATTATCGTCTTGGATCTATCAGTTGTGCCGTGGCAAACAAAAGTTGCTCTTGATCGCCATCCTTACCTGTGTTGCGCTGTATGCCGTGATTCACAGCATTAACACGCAGCTCGTTGGTCAAACAGATTTCGTTGTAAAGCTGTTATTAAGCCTGGATGGCCATGCAGCACATTGTTCCATCGTTCTCAGTGGACTTGTTTGTAGCTTGATTTTCTTTGAAGAGAATCAGGCAAACAAGCAATCAGAACATCTTCCCCAGCGGTTTCGTAACGCACTCCTATTCGCTGTGAGTCTCATCGTCTTGGCCACAATATTACGTCCACAATTTAAAATTTCCAAAATCTATGCGACACCGTCCTGGTGCTTATATTCTGCAGCTATTTGTATCATCGTCTTTTCATTTCTGTACTGGATCATTGATCTCAAGCGTTCGCAATCCTGGGTCAATCTCGTCAAGCCGGCAGCAATAAACCCCTTGGTATGTTATTTGATTCCGTTTGTGATTGAAGCACTGCTCAAACTATTTAATCTACCTTCCCCAATACATTTTTTCGAAGGTGGGACGGGAATAATGGCTTCCGTCATTTATGCGTTCTTCATCATATCGATCGTTGCGGCACTCAATAAAATTAACTTCAAATTAAAATTTTGATGTAACTGATTGGAATCTGTACGCTAATTCAAAAAACCAGAAAAATCGAACTGCTATAATAGCTACCCATAGACATTCGATTCTCCAAATCATTTCCTTAATCATAAGTTTTTGATTTGTCTAGGTTTTTTGTTAGCAAAGATGAAGACACTCACCGATTTTTTTCGCAAAATTTTCCAGCGCCCAAAGCAGACTGCACCAAGTAGTGCGGCCACGACGTTTATCGCCACCGCGCACGAAGAAATGCTAGCGCAACATTTGCAACATGCGACAAACTGGAAATATGGCAAAGAAAAAGGCTGGACTGCAGATATGGAAGCCGGCATCATCGCATTTCAATTTGCGGGGGAGCGGACTGGCACAACGCACTTTCAAGTCATTGGTATATATAACGACGCTGATAAAGTTTTTAGCTGGGCATGGGCACAAAACACGATCCCCACGACCTTACGATCGCATGCAATGTTGGCGAAACAATGGGGTAAAACTGAACAGCATCCTTCGTTTCAAACAAGCAGCGTACGCTGCAGCATGGAAGATGCTTGGAATTTTGCCGCCGTTACGCGCAAGCTTGCGGGTGCTATCAGTGTCTACCGCGGACGTGTTGGTAATCGCTATTTTTTCATGACGACGGACGAAATTCTGATCGACATCAAGACTTCAGCAGACGCAAGTCCCGCTGCGAAAGCAGTCGATATAGCGCCGTCACAGACACATTGGGCCAAGGGTCGGCAAAAAACCAAGTGGTAAGACATCGATGCCTCACTAAACTTTGTTTTCTCAGCCCATTTTAGTTCTCTAGCCCTTTTTCGCCTCCAACACACACCACAACATGCTCATCATCACCATCAAGCAAGGCAAAGAAAAATCTTTACTCGACAAAGATCCTTGGATTTATCTCTCGGCGATTGAACGCGTCGATGGTAAGTTTCATGAAAAAATGAAATTTGGAGCAACTTGCTTAGTACGCTCATCCAAAGGCGAATTCTTAGCTCGTGCAGGGTGGAGTCCAAAATCTCAAATCCGAGCACGAGTCTGGAGTTTCGATGAATCTGAAGCGGTTGATCATGCGATGTTCAAACGTCGGATTCAAGCCGCGCTGGCAAAACGTGTACCGCTCAATGCCAAACCGGGCAAGCCGCAACGTCTAATCAATGCAGAAGAAGATCATCTACCCGGCTTGGTGGTGGAATATCACGCGATCCAAAATGGTTTCTTGGCTTGTCAGTTTCAAGCCGCCGGCGTTGATGCATGGAAAGTCGCCATCGTCAAAGCCCTGATCGCTGAAACTGGCTGCCCGAATGTGTACGAACATACAGACTATCTGATGCGCAAAGCAGAAGGCTTATCAGGCGGCGCTGGTGTCCTTGCGGGCGATGAACCACCAGCGGATTTATCGGGCATCCGCTAAACAAGTGAAAGTAAGCCAAATCAATCTCGAAATAGATCAGCCGCATTAGGGTAACAACTGATCATTTCGGATCAACTCTTCTAGCATCATTCCCCCAACGTTTTTACACCCTGCAAACTTTAGTATGCAGAGTGTGAAGCAGCATCTTTTTTCCAGCGCAGTCGCCCTAAGGCGGCGATCTTGCATAGTCGAGTCGCAGCACGATTCGGATTCAACTTCAAAATCAGGCACAAAAAAACAAGAAAAAAGTAATCGTGCTATATTTCCTGAAAATACTGGAAATTCAAATAATACTGTAAATACAAACAAGGAAAAATGATGGCTATCAATTCAACGAAAGAAAAATTCATCTCGCATTTTGGTGAAATGGGCAGTCGCTGGGGCATTAATCGTACTGTTGGGCAAATTTATGCTCTCATTTTTCTCAGTGAAAAACCGCTATGCGCCGACGAGATCGCCGAGCAATTGACCTTCTCCCGCTCCAATGTGGGCATGAGCCTCAAGGAATTACAAGCCTGGCGCCTAGTCAAGCTGGTTCACATTCCGGGCGAACGTCGAGAGTTCTTTGAAGCGCCCAAAGATGTGTGGGAAATTTTTCGCAACTTAGTGGAAGAACGTCGTCGTCGTGAAGTCGAGCCTACGCTCTCGATGTTGCGAGAAGCCTTACTCAAAAACGATGCGACCGAAGATGAACACTATGCACTCGGTCGAATTCAACAAATGCACGACCTGATAGAACTCACCAGTGCCTGGTTCGACGACGTTGAAAAGCTCTCACCAGAGACTTTGCAAACCTTGATGAAAATGGGTTCTAAGGTGGTCAAGCTGATCGAGTTTACCGATCGTCTTCGCTTCGACGGCAAATCCAAAAACTAGCTGCAACCACGCAAAACAACGCAAAACCCGCATAGAGAATTCATCATGTCAGCAGAACTAGTCAACACCTTCGACCCCATGTTATTGGCGCGTATACAATTTGCCGCCAACATCAGTTTTCATATTCTTTTTCCCAGTATCAGCATTGCACTTGGCTGGGTATTGGTTTTTTTCAAATGGCGCTATAACCGCACCAAGGCAGAGCATTGGCAACGCGCCTACTATTTTTGGATCAAAGTATTTGCCTTGAGTTTTGCCTTAGGTGTGGTGAGTGGCATCACCATGAGCTTTCAGTTTGGCACCAACTGGCCCGGCTATATGGAAAAAGTTGGGAACATCGCTGGTCCCTTACTCGCCTATGAAATTTTGACGGCTTTCTTCTTAGAAGCGACATTTCTTGGGATTATGCTATTCGGTCAAAAACGCGTAGGTGATCGTCTGCATACCATGGCTACCGTACTTGTCGCGGGCGGTACGACGCTATCGGTATTTTGGATTATCGCTTTGAATTCATGGATGCATACGCCAGTAGGATTTGAAATGATCAATGGTCAGGCGCACGCAACCAACTGGCTGCAGATCATTTTTAATCCTTCCATGCCCTATCGTTTTACCCACATGATGCTTGCATCCGGATTGACAGTATCCTTTCTGATCGCCGGTATCAGCAGCTACCGTTATTTGCGCGGCGGACGTCACGGTGAAATTCAGATCGGCATCAAAACCGGCGTGACACTGGCCGCTATTTTGATTCCACTACAAATTTTGGTTGGCGATTTGCATGGACTCAATACCCTACAACACCAACCTGCAAAAATCGCGGCGATGGAAGGTATTTGGGAAACCCAAAAAGGTGCACCAGCGGTTCTATTCGCACTCCCAGATCAAAAGGAAAGAACAAACAAAGCCGAAATCGCAATCCCCAAATTGGCCTCGCTCTACCTCACGCATGATGCTGATGGTGAGATCAAAGGACTCAATGATTTCGAAGGTAAACATCCACCCGTAGCACCTGTCTTCTTTGCCTTTCGCATCATGGTCGGGGTAGGCCTTTTGATGTTCGGTATTTCCTGGCTAGCATCATGGTATGCGTGGCGTGCTCCAGCCATGCCAACTTTAGTTTCGCGAGCATTAGTCGCGATGAGCTTTTCTGGCTGGATTGCCTTACTGGCTGGTTGGTACACCACAGAAATTGGTCGCCAACCGTATCTGGTACAAGGTGTACTTACCACCGCGGAAGCGGCGGCTAAAGTACCAGTGCCTATGCTGGCCAGTTCCTTGATCATGTATCTGACTCTCTATGTATTTCTGATTATTTCCTATGTCTCGGTGGTGTTTTATTTAGCCCGCAAAGCCGATAGTTCACCGACAGTACCGACACCAGCTACCACCACTTGAGGATAAGCCATGATTGCTCCACTCCATCCCGATTTATCCCAGCCCGCTGGTTGGTTACCACTCGCCTTTCTCATCGTCATGGGCTTGGCCATGTTGGCCTATGTGATCTTAGATGGCTACGATCTCGGCGTCGGCATTCTGATGCATCATGCCGAAGACGCAGAAAAGGACATCATGATCGCTTCCATTGGCCCATTTTGGGATGCCAATGAAACCTGGCTCGTGCTTGGCGTCGGTATCTTATTAGTTGCTTTCCCTACCGCACACGGTCAAATACTCGGCGCACTGTACTTACCAGTCGCGATGATGCTACTTGGTTTGATTCTACGCGGCGTTGCCTTCGACTTTCGGGTCAAAGCCCATGCGCAAAATAAGCCAGCATGGAACCTCGCCTTTCACCTCGGTTCCATCATCGCCGCATTTTCACAAGGCTTTATGCTTGGTATGTTAGTACTTGGGTTTCAATCTAGTTTTTGGAGCTATGCGTTTGCAGCATTGATAGGCTTATGCTTGGTGGCAGCCTACAGTCTTTTGGGTGCAACCTGGCTACTCATGAAGTCGGAAGGACAACTGCAAATCAAAGCAGCAACCTGGGCAAGACGTAGTTTATGGTTGGCAGGCGTTGGCATTGCCACCATCTCCATCGTCACTCCATTCGCCAGTCCTAGCATTGCCGCAAAATGGTTTAGCTTTCCCAACTTTATACTGCTCTTGCCGATCCCACTCATCACTGCGATTTTATTCTGGTGGATAGATAGAATTTTAAAACGTCTGCCTGCACAATTAGCGCAACAAAACCAAGGCTGGATTTGGACACCATTCGCCTGCACGGTCGGCATTTTTCTACTTGCCTTTCACGGCTTGGCGTATAGCCTGTTCCCCTATCTCATCATTGACGAACTCACCATCTGGCAAGCAGCGAGTGCACCCGAATCTTTGATGATTATTTTTGTTGGCGCCTGCGTTGTTTTGCCAGTCATCATCGGATACACGGTGATGGCTTATCGGATATTTTGGGGTAAAGCGACCTTGCTGGAGTATTGAAAGATCCCTTCTCCCGCGAGCGGGAGAAGGGTTGGGGATGAGGGGGCCTGGATGACTGTAAGAATAATTTGTTTGGATTTGTATTCTGTAGTTTTGAATTCTCGCACTGAAATTACGGATGTGCTTTCTTGAAGTTTAATGGTCGGGGGTAGCCCGACGGCTACTTACTTTTCTTTGCTTCGCCAAAGAAAGAGTAAGCAAAAGAAAGGCGACCGTAGACTCGCCCTTCGGGTGCTTACGCTTCGCTTCAGCATAATTTGTGCACCACAAAAAATGGGAAAGTGTTGAAACTCGCCTGCGGCTCAGACAACAACACTTTCTTATCCATTTTCTGTGACGCAAAAATTACCTTGTCTCAAACGGGGGCAAGTCAAAAGCAACGACCTACTACAGCTATAAGAAAAATGAACGACCATCGGGACTGATTGTTTTGGTGTTGCCGTTGTTTTTGAATTTGTTGTTGTCTTTGACCTTCACCCACTTCTGACACTGCCAATTGTGCAGGACAGAAAATGGATAAAGAAAGCCTTGCTGTTTGAGCCGAAGGCGAGTTTCAAGGCTTTCCCATTTTTTGTCCTGCACAATTGGGAAGCCGAAGGCCAGTGGCAGCGTGGTCGCCTTTCTTTGCTTACTTTCTTTGGCGAAGCAAAGAAAGTGAGTAGTTGTCGGTCTACCACCGACCTGTGAACGTTGAGATTGTTTGCAAGCGAAAATATGGATAAAAACAGGTGATTTGATCACGAATGAAATTGACTACTTCCATGTAAAAAGAACTATTCCCAATTCTGCGCTGAGATTTTTTCTCGATTCAAATTACCGTGACGATATTTTAAAAGTTTTAGCGGCGCGGGTTTCACCCGCCCTACATGGCTAACGCTATTGCGCCCTACTTTGATGCTACCCCTTACGGTCTTCCGATCGAAGCAACAGGAGCTTCAATTCCAAAATTTCCACCAAGGTCTTTTGGCCAAATTCAATTGAACACTTCCAATCTCCGTTCCGTAAGGCAAATCTTTTACCTGATGATGAATTTGTCCAAGAATTGAAAAGTGCACCTGAATATCACAGACTTCAATATTCTCGAATTCATGCGTACCGCCTAAAATTGGCGGCACCTTGTAGCTATATACCTCACCTATACTCAACATTTTCGCCGCCAACCTTAAATCACCAACAGCTTGGGTTGGCAAATACTTTTCCCAAAAATCATCACTGTTTAATTGCCCCTTGAAATCATCAAGATCAACAGCAACTTTTGTCATCAATCCTTCGCCAATATTCAGAAAAAATACTTCACCACTTCCGCTATCTTGTACGAAAGGCTCACCAAAGGCGGTAATCAAAATTGGAACTTTGTTCTTTCCAATAAGCCAATTCCAGTCCGAAAGCAAAGTTTTCGAATTGCATTTAGAAAAATTCACGGTTAAATCATTAAAAGTTAGATTCAATCCATAACTCCACAAAAATACTATTTAGCAAAAAAATCTAGATGCCATAGAAAAAGTCTTAGTTCTAAATCCAAAAGCGCATCTAAAAAATGTGACGACCCTACCGCAACAAACTCTCCCAAACCTTCTGCAAACGCTTAACCGACACAGGCATAGGCGTTTTTAATTCCTGCGCAAACAAAGACACACGTAACTCCTCTAACAACCACCGAAACTCAATCAACTTCGGATCAGCATCAACACCCGATTTGCGCGGTGTGCGTTGCCATGGCTGTGCAACACTGTTCCAATCAGCTAGCAACTTCGCATCGCGTGCAGGATCAGCGCGTAGTTTATCCATTCGTACTGTGATCGCTTTGAGATAGCGTGGGTAATGTGCTAATTGGGCGAAATCGATTTCGGCGATGAAGCGTTTGGTGACTAGGTTTTGCAGTTGTTGCTGCATGTCAGCCGCTGCTTGTGCGTGGGCTTTGAGGCCTTGTAGCTTCTTCGGCAGACTGTAGTATTCGGCCAAAATCAAGCCTGCTAAACGGGCAATTTCGTTGGCTAATAAATTGAGTCTTGCCTTTCCTTCGTCGCGGCGTTTATTGAATTCGCCGGAGTTCTTTGGCAAGGGCGATTGCATGAATGCGCGATCCAAAGCCGTCGTGACGATTTGTTCGCGTAGCTCTTCTTGCGAACCCAGCGACATAAACTGCATGCCCATTTGCTGTAAGCCAGGGATGTTTTTTTCTAAGAACTTGACTTGTTCCTTCATCTGTAAGGCGAACAGGCGGCGTAAGCCGTTGTGGTGCGTACGCGCAGCTTCGTCGGGGTCATCGAAGACTTCGATGTGGCAATGTGTTTGTTTATCGACTAAGGCGGGGTAGCCGATTAAGGTTTGTTTGCCTTGTTGGACTTCGAGTAGTTCTGGGAGTTCGTCGAAGGTCCACGCAGTTAGGTTTTCTTGTTGGATTGTTGGGGCTTTTGTTTCTGATTTGCTTGCAATTTTTGCTGAACTTAACGACGCTGGATTCCCGCCTTCGCGGGAATGACGGTCAATATTGTTCGTTGTTGCTGATTGTTTTGAGTTATCTAGCAGAGCCAGTTTATCTGCACTTGCTATCTTCTGAAAACTCTCACGCGCTTGCGATCCAAATTCGGCGCGTAGTGTGGCGAGGTTGCGACCCATTTCTAGTTGACGTCCGTGTTCATCGATGATTTTAAAATTCATCGTGAGATGCGCTGGGAGCAATTCAAATTTGAAATCGGTGCTCAAACACTGCAAGCCTTTTTGCTCGCGGATATCGGCGATTAAGGTTTCTAAGAAATTACCTCTGCCGAATTCGTTGCGCTCACAAAAACCAGCCGCGTAATCCGGCAGCGGAACACAATGACGGCGGATTTTTTGTGGTAATGATTTAATCAGCAACTGCACTTTTTCCTTCACCATGCCCGGTACTAACCATTCACAACGATCACTCGATACTTGATTGAGTGAAAACAAAGGTATCCATAGCGTCACACCATCACGTGGGCTACCCGGTTCGAAGTGATACGAGAGTTGCAAACCCACACCCGAAACTTGCATAGTCTTAGGAAACACATCGGTAGTAATACCCGCCGCTTCGTGGCGCATCAACTCATCTTTGTTCAAATAGAGTAATTTAGGATTACCCTTAGTCGCTTCTTTATGCCATTGCTCAAATAAGACCGCGTTATACACGTCGGCAGGTAAATGCTTGTCATAGAAAGCAGCGATTAAATGATCATCGACCAACACGTCTTGGCGACGTGATTTGTGTTCGATGTTTTCAATTTCGCGTATCAGTTTTTGATTGAAAGCTAAGAACGGTGCACGAGTGTCGAAGTCGCCTTCAACCAAGGCATCACGAATGAATATCTCACGTGCTTCTTTGGGATGCGTTAAGCCATACTGTATGCGTCTTTGGCTGTACACAACCAAACCGTATAGAGTTGCTCGTTCAAAGCCTGACACTTGACCAGTGCGCTTTTCCCAACGTGGTTCACCGTAAGACTTTTTGAGTAAATGTCCACCGACTTTTTCTAACCACTCTGGTTGTATCTGTGCGAGGCAACGACCGTATAAACGTGTGGTATCAACTAGCTCTGCTGCCATGATCCACTTACCGGCTTTTTTCGCCATGTAAGAACCCGGCCAAATATAAAACTTGATGGCGCGTGCTCCTAAGTAATGCGAATCTTCTTCGGATTTAAAACCGATATTGCCAAGCAAACCTGTCAATAAGGCGAGATGCAATTGCTCGTACGTCGCGGGTGCTTCGTTGATGCGCCAGCCCTGTTCTTTGACGATGGTTAGCAATTGCGAATGGACTTCGCGCCATTCACGCAGACGCATTTGACTTAAGAAATTACTGCGGCAATTGTCTTGTAATTGACGATTGGTTTTCTTGTGCTCAATCGCGTCTTCAAACCATTTCCAGATTTTGAGATAGGACGTGAATTCTGATTTTTCATCAGCAAATTTTTTGTGTGCCAAATCGGCGGCAGTTTGCGCGTCCATCGGACGATCGCGTGGATCTTGTACCGACAAAGCGGCGGCAATGATCAACACTTCACTTAAAGCCTGATTATCACGTGCGGCTAAAATCATGCGACCGACGCGGGGATCTAGAGGTAACTTTGCGAGTTCTTTTCCGACAGCTGTCAATTCGTTGCTGTCGTCCATGGCGCCCAACTCTTGCAAGAGTTGGTAACCATCGGCAATCGCACGGCCAGGCGGTGGTTCGATAAACGGGAAACTCTCAACGTCAGTCAGGCGTAAAGATTTCATCCGCAAAATAACAGCGGCTAAGGACGAACGTAGAATTTCGGGTTCGGTAAAAGCGGTACGTTGTTTGAATTCTTGTTCGTCATACAGACGAATACACACGCCAGCGGCGACACGACCGCAACGACCCGCGCGTTGATTGGCGGCGGATTGGGCAATCGCTTCGATTTGTAATTGCTCGACTTTATTTTTATAACTATAGCGTTTGACGCGTGCCAAACCCGCGTCAACCACGTAACGGATGCCTGGTACAGTCAATGAAGTTTCTGCGACATTCGTTGCTAACACAATGCGACGCGCGTTCGATATTTTGAATACACGTTCTTGTTCTTGTGCCGACAAACGAGCGAACAAAGGCAAAATTTCTACATGCGGTGGATGATGCTTGCGCAGTGCTTCAGCTGCATCTCGGATTTCACGCTCACCCGGCAAAAACACCAACACATCGCCAGAACCAATACGACATAACTCATCGACGGCATCGGTGATAGCGACCATCAGATCACGTTCTTTATCTTTTTCATCCGCCTGTATCGGGCGATACCGCAATTCGACCGGATACAAACGACCCGATACTTCTATCACAGGCGCGGCTTTACCGTTCTCACCAAAGTGATTGGCAAAGCGTTGCGCATCGATCGTCGCGGACGTGATGATGACTTTCAGATCGCGACGCTTAGGCAAAATCTGCTTGAGGTAGCCGAGCAAGAAATCAATATTCAAACTACGCTCATGCGCCTCATCGATGATGATGGTGTCGTATTGACGTAAGAGCGGATCGGTCTGCGTTTCTGCTAGCAAAATACCGTCAGTCATCAACTTGACTGATGCGCCTTTGGTCAAGGTATCGGTGAACCGAACTTTAAAGCCGACATGTTCGCCCAATGGTGAATTCAGTTCTTGAGCAATGCGCTTCGCCGTCGATGAAGCTGCGATACGACGTGGTTGGGTATGTCCAATTAAACCTTTTTGACCTCGCCCTAGTTCAAGACAAATTTTGGGCAACTGGGTGGTTTTACCTGAACCGGTTTCACCACAGACGATGATGACCTGATTTTTTCGCAGTGCCTCGGCGATTTCTTCGCGCCTGCCGGAGACGGGTAATTCTTCAGGATAGCTAATGACGGGCGGCGGATTACGGAAAGGTAGCGCAGGTTCGGGGCGCGTTTCTATTTTTTTCGACTGCGTAGGTCGTCCTGGTGCTTGCTTAGCCGCCGCCACTGAAGGTGCAGAAGCCTGTTTATTTCTTGCTTGGCTAGCATTTTCAGTACGATTTGGAGGTCTCGCAGGCGTGCCGAGCTTTTCCTTTTTCGGGAAATTAGCCGGTTTTGTTTGTTGTTGGGCTGCCTGACGCAGGTTATCGCGCAATTGACGTAGGTCTGAAGCGACTTTTTCCGGAGAATTTGTATTTGTTTTGTGAGATGACATAGTACCTGCGATTATAATTCGTCCATGGAAAATTCTGTTCAATTCGTTCACTGGTTGCGCTCGGTCGCACCCTATATTCATGCATTCCGTGGAAAGACCTTCGTGGTTGCCTTTCCTGGAGAACTCGTGGTGGCTGGCGCCCTGCCCGTTTTGGCGCAGGATTTATCGCTTTTGCATGCACTTGGAATCAAAATCGTAATTGTGCATGGTTCGCGCCCACAAGTTGCGGAGCAGCTCGCACTACGTAATGTCGAAGGTCGTTTCCATAATGGCATACGCATTACTGATACCGCTGCGCTGGAATGTTCAAAAGAAGCAGCTGGTGAATTGCGCTTAGATATTGAAGCCGCATTCAGCCAAGGTTTGCCAAATACGCCAATGGCGCATGCTGCGATCCGGATTATCTCTGGCAACTTCGTCACGGCTAAACCAATTGGCATTGTCGATGGTGTTGATTTCCAATTGACAGGAACCACGCGCAAAGTCGCGTATGACACCATCGATAGAATTTTAGATGCAGGCAGTTTGGTTTTATTGGGACCACTAGGTTTTTCACCGACAGGGGAGGCATTTAATTTGACCATGGAAGACGTGGCTGTGTCAGCTGCCAGTGCCCTTCGCGCGGACAAATTAATCTTTATTTCTGAAACGCCGATGTTAGTCGATCAAGATGGCGATGAAATACGTGAATTATCTTATAAACAGGCTGAAGTGGAATTAGGCAAAAATTATTTACCTTCGGACTCAGCATTTTATCTGGAACATGCCGTCAAAGCTTCGCGCGGTGGCGTACCTCGTATCCATATCGTGCCATACAAGATCGACGGTTCTGCGCTACTGGAATTATTTACCCACGATGGTGTCGGCACGATGGTGTCGACAGAAAATCTGGAGAGCTTACGCGAAGCAACAATTGAAGATGTCGGTGGCATTATTAAATTAATCGAACCACTTGAAGCTGATGGAACCTTGGTGAAACGTGGTCGCGAATTGATCGAACGTGAAATCAATTACTTCTCTGTCATTGAGCATGATGGCGTTATTTTTGGCTGCGCAGCGCTTTATCCTTTCCCTTTCGACAAAATGGGCGAAATGGCATGTCTCACCGTCAACCCCGACGTACAGAGCCAGGGTGATGGCGAACGTATCCTAAAGCACATGGAAAAGCGTGCTCGTCGTGCTGGCTTTCATTCCTTGTTTGTATTAACGACCCGCACCGCACACTGGTTCTTAAAGCGCGGCTTCGTACAAGCAAGTGTCGATGATTTGCCTAAAGACCGTCAGAAAATGTATAACTGGCAGCGCAAATCCTTGGTTTTAATCAAGCAGCTATAGCGCAGGTTCGTACGTAAATGAGAATTCAAACGTATAATCGCAAAGAGTAGTCATTACCAGAAACCTCTACGCAAGCGTAGCGAGCGGTCGAAGTTTGAGTTGAGAAGCGCAGCTGTGCTAAAGCACCGTGAGCATCGCAGACTCAAAATCCGGTCGCGCAGTAGCTTGTGCAGAGGTCTCTATCCAGATATTGAATTATTGAAGGAGTATCAATATGGCCCGCATGGTCCACTGCATTAAATTAGATAAAGAAGCTGAAGGCTTGGATTTCCCGACTTATCCGGGTGAATTAGGTAAGAAGATTTATGAAAGTGTATCTAAAGAAGCATGGGCGGCATGGTTAAAACACCAAACCATGTTAGTCAATGAAAACCGTCTAAATCTGGCAGACACGCGTGCCCGTAAATATTTAGCGACACAAATGGAAAAGCATTTCTTCGGTGATGGTGCAGACGCCGCACAAGGTTATGTTCCCCCTGCTGACTAAAAATGTAGATGCCAGTATGAACAAAAAAGCGAGCCTTTTGAGCTCGCTTTTTTATCGACAATAACGCCTGTTTGATTTGTTTTGTCGTCGATTTGCTGCTGCAAATCTGGAAAATTCTTTATCAGAATCTTATCCAGAACGATTTCGCAGACGCTGTCTCCTCACATCACCACTTGAATCTCTTCGTATATTAAATCTCTTCGTATAAAGGCAAAGTCAAGAATTCTGCGAATTCGGCAGAAGTCGACATCTGCTCAAAAATTTGTGCCGCACGGTCATAAGTCACACCATCACCGACGGATTGCTTCACCTTAACCAACTCTTCGGTTGTCATCATCCGTACCATTTCTGCGGTAATTTTACGCCCATCTTCTAAGGTGCCTTTGGCAGAACGTATCCATTGCCACACTTGTGAACGGCTGATTTCTGCTGTCGCGGCATCCTCCATCAAGTTATGGATTGGCACACAACCATTGCCTGCCAGCCACGCTCCCAGATAGTGAATGCCGACGTTAATGTTGTAACGCAAGCCCGCTTCGGTGATTGGTGTTTCTGGTTGAAAATTAAGCAAATCTTGTGCGCTGACTTCGATATCTGGGCGTTTTTTTGTGATTTGATTTGGCGCATCTCCCAACACTTTCTTAAATTCAGCCATTGCTAAATCAACCAAACCGGGGTGCGCGACCCAACCACCATCGTAACCATCCGTCGCATCACGTGCTTTATCATTGCGCACGCCAGCCATAGCGATTTCATTTTTTTCAGGGTCGTTTTTAATCGGAATCAAAGCTGCCATACCGCCAATTGCAGGTGCGTTACGATGATGACAGGTCTTCAGCAATAACAAGGCATACGAGCGCATGAATGGTGCTGTCATTGTCACTTTAGCGCGATCTGCTAGACAGAAATTCTGGTCGTTTTTAAACTTTTTAATGCAAGAGAAAATATAGTCCCAACGCCCTGCATTTAGACCTGAACTGTGCTCCCTCAGTTCATACAAGATCTCATCCATCTCAAACGCAGCGAGAATGGTTTCTATCAACACGGTGGCTTTAATGGTGCCCTGAGGCAAACCTAATTCATTCTGTGTCGTAACGAAAATATCGTTCCACAAACGGGCTTCTAAATGCGATTCCATTTTAGGCAAATAGAAAAATGGGCCCACACCGCGAGCGATCTGTTCTTTAGCGTTATGGAACATAAATAAAGCAAAATCAAAGATTCCACCTGAAACACGTTTGCCATCCACCAGTACATGTTTTTCATCAAGGTGCCAACCACGGGGACGTACCACCAAGGTCGCGATTTTTTCATTGAGTTGGTAGCGTTTGCCATTTTGCTCAAGGCTGATGGTGCGACGTACTGCATCCCGTAAGTTGATTTGACCAGTAATTTGGTTATCCCAATTCGGCGTATTGGAATCTTCGAAGTCAGTCATATAGCTATCGGCACCCGAATTGAGTGCATTGATAATCATTTTGCGTTCGACTGGCCCGGTGATTTCTACGCGACGGCACTCCAAAGCTTTGGGAATCGGCGCGATACGCCAATCGCCACTTCGAATGTGCGCAGTTTCACTTAAGAACTCAGGCCGTTCTCCAGCATCCATTCGCGCCGCTCGCGCAATGCGCAATGCGAGTAATTCTTGGCGACGCACCTCAAATTGCCGACTCAGCTTTGCCACTAGGTTCAATGCATCCAGTGTCAAAATCTGCTCAAATCCTGGCGTGATTTCACCCGTAATTTGCATGCCTTCAGGTAATTTTAGTTGTGTCATTACAGCCTCGCTTAAAAATTATCAAAAAAATAGTAAAAAACCGGTTCAATCATTGCAGTGCACAATTTATTCTTAGTAGTCGATTTTTAGCAGTACAAATGACTTATTTAGTCAAAAACCGCAAAATACTTTAAAAAAAACAAAAAAATGAGCAAAATTTAGACGCAAATGAATACTTAAATCCAAGTATATTCAACATTTAAGTGTACATAATATCTCGTTTTATCATAGTATTTTTAACTTTTAATCACAAATAAATCCATATCAACTATTTATTGATATTATTAGTTAAAAGACTTGGGTCATTTTGTAACGAATTGCAGTCTTCGTAGGAGTCCAAATAGCATGTGGGGACTCACGTGACAAACAAATAAACGATGTAACACATCGACTAATTAACTAGATTTCTCAAAGAAGAATCGCTTTTTGGCGGAGACATACCATGGACCAATTCAAACAAATTTCCACTTTTGCTGAAGTCGCAACGCGTGGCAGTTTATCCGCCGCAGCGCGTGCTGAAGGCGTGGCACCAGCGATGATAGGACGTCGCCTCGACGCATTAGAAGAAAGACTCGACGTTAAACTTTTACAACGCACAACGCGCAAAATTGCCCTGACGATTGAAGGTGCGGCATTTTTAGAAGATTGCCAACGCATTTTGGCTGAATTAGAAGAAGCCGAAACTTCGGTTTCTGAGCGTAGCGCTAAAGCAAGTGGTCAATTGACGATTTCCGCGCCGGCAGGTTTTGGACGCCAACATGTCGCCCCCTTAATTCCAAATTTCTTAGCGGAACACAAAGAAGTCAAATTAACCCTCAATCTAAATGACCGCGTCGTTGATCTGATCGGTGAAGGTGTCGATGTTGCAATCCGTATCGCAACACTCACCGATTCTAATTTGATTGGTGTGAAGCTGGCGGATAACAAACGCGTCGTAGTCGCCTCTCCAGACTACATCAAACGCTATGGACGTCCCCAATCTTTGGACGACCTACATCACCACAATTGTCTTACTTTTAGTAGTGATGGTAGCCAACGCGGTTGGACTTTCAAAGAGAATGGCAAAAACGTATTACGCAAAGTCGAAGGCAATATGGTTTGCAATGATGGCGCGGTACTACATGATTGGGCGTTATCCGGCAAAGGTTTGGCTTGGCGTTCTATGTGGGAAGTTGGCAGTGAAATTGAAACCGGTAAGTTGGTGACTGTGTTGGATGAATACAATGCGCCTGGCAACGATATTTACGCAATTTTCGCGCAACGTCGACATCTCCCACTAAGAATTCGTGCGTTTGTCGATTTTCTCAGGGCTTCTTATAGCAAACCCAACTACTGGCAACACAAAATTTAAGAATTTCATTCGTTGTAGAATAAAAAAAGCGACCAGAGTCGCTTTTTTTATTTGGTATTTTCACCCATCGCTCAAAAATTTAGAACTCCTCCCAATCCTGTCCCGATGATTCTTGATTGCTACTTTTTGAAGAGGTAGCGGAGCGATGTGCTAAGGATTTCATCGGTGCTTTTTTTGCGGCAGGCTTACCTACTTTTGCAGGTTTCACAGAGGGTGTATCCATCGCGTCCAAATGACTAACATCATTCGCATTCAGCTTAAAAATACTAACGGCACGATTAAGATTATTCGCCTGCTCTTGCATACTTCCAGCAGCTGCAGCGGCCTCTTCAACCAAAGCTGCATTCTGTTGAACAGCTTCATCCATTTTTGAAATGGCGATATTCACCTGTCCAATACCATCACTTTGTTCAACACTTGCAGCGGTAATTTCCGCCATGATGTCGGCCACGCCTTTGATCGATACAACGATCTCGTCCATCGTGCGTCCAGCATCATCAACCAAGCGCGAGCCAACATCGACTTTAGAAACAGAATCGTTAATCAATTCTTTAATTTCTTTCGCTGCACTCGCTGAACGTTGTGCCAGACTGCGAACCTCGGAGGCCACAACGGCAAATCCACGTCCTTGCTCACCAGCACGTGCCGCTTCTACTGCAGCATTCAACGCCAGAATATTGGTCTGAAACGCAATACCATCAATCACCCCAATAATATCGACAATTTTTTTCGAGCTGTCTTTTATCGAATTCATCGTATGCACAACATCGCCCACTACTTGACCACCTTTAGTCGCGACACCCGATGCTTTCAAGGCCAAGGTATTTGCCTGACGCGCATTATCAGCATTTTGCTGCACGGTCGAGGTGAGTTCTTCCATGGAGGATGCTGTTTCTTCTAGGCTTGCGGCCTGATTTTCGGTACGTGCGGAGAGGTCCATATTTCCGGTCGCAATTTCCTCGGACGACACCGCGATTGAAGAACTCCCCTGGCGTACGGTATTCACTGTTTGCACCAGATTTTGGCGCATGTTTTCCAAGCCGCTTAGCAATTGTCCCATTTCATCGTTAGATTTTGCTTTAATTTGCTGCGACAAATCGCCATTTCCAATGGCTTCAAATTGCTGCAAAGTAAAATGCAGTGGGTGTGAAATAGCTACCAATAGGAAATACGCCGAAATTGCAACCGCAGTCAGTCCAGTCAAAACGCCCAAAATATCAACCCAAGTAAATATCTTCAAGGCATCCTGATTTTCCTTCAGCATCGTTTCGGCTGACTTACGCTGAAAATCATTCAAGCTCACCATCTTTTCAGAATACACTCTGAATAAAGTTGGTACTATATTCATATTAATATTATCAGCGGTATCTTTATCACCGGCTTTTATCGCCGTCAACATTGGTTGGAATGCTTCTTTGAGAAATTTATCCCGAGCCAACATCGCATCATCACCAAGGCGCTTTTCTTCCGCATCAGCAGGCAGAGCAAGATATTTTTTCCAGTTTGTGTCGGCTTGGTTTAGAAATTCCTCAACACGTTTGAGATTTTCGGCGTTATCGCTAGCCTCTGGATGTGCTATGGAACGATCAACTGCAGTTCGGGCGCGCAACAGTGCAACGCGTGCAGAACTCAAAGCTTCTAATGAAGGCATCTGATTCGTAAATAGCTCATTAAAACTTGCATTGCTATTTCGGACGCCAAAAATACCCATTAAACCACCAACGGTTAACATTATTCCCATAACCGCCATGGTGGCAATCAACCTGAACTTGATTGTGACATTAAACATAGATTTGTCTCCGACTGAATTTCAAATGCGATAAGTAAATTTTGCTTTGCTAACTCGTAAAAATAATACAGTTGCCGAAAATCAACATTGATTTAACACAAGATAAGTATAGTTAGGTTTATATTGATCGGAAAGGAATATTAGCGATACGGCACAAAAGTGTAAAAAAAAGACGAAAAAAAACCCAGTCTATCGACTGGGTCTTTTTTTACTTTTTCGACTTTAACAAGCCATACAAATTATCTAAATTAGATAGCTTGGATGTTTGATGCTTGTTTGCCTTTAGGGCCTGTAGTTACGTCGAAAGAAACACGTTGGTTTTCTTTCAAAGACTTGAAGCCTGCTGATACGATTGCTGAGAAATGTGCGAACAAATCTTCGCCGCCTTCGTCAGGAGTAATGAAGCCAAAACCTTTAGAATCATTAAACCATTTTACAATACCTGTTGCCATTACAATTTCCTATTTCAGTTAATGTGGGCAGATGCCCGATAGATCGTTTCAACCAAGCAAGAAATGACAGACTGATACTGCACTACTACCTAGAATCTCAACGATAACCCCGATTATACTCACAATTTCTCCAGAAAGTAAATTTTAAAGTGAAAGTGGTGCAATTCGTGGCATTTTGAATCATTTTGCCTGTTTTTTAGACAAATTCTTCACGATTTTTTCATGAATGCCGATAAATGGCGAAGTCTTACACATTCATACAATTTTCTACCATTTCAGCATTACACTTGCGGCTCGATTAAACACATCCATACCAAAGTCTCTTAATGATGAAAAAAAACCTGTGTAATAGCAAATTTAATTCATTGATCTTGCAAATAAGCTGCTTTCTTTTTTGCTTCGTTTTTAGCAGCAACGATGTTCATGCTGCAAGCTCTCCCTTATTGCGATGCGACGTCACTTATGCTGGGACGACACAGCGGATCGATACGCGCTTAAGCAGCGATCCCTACGCAGCAGAGATTTATGATATTGGCGGCCGCTTCAGTTTTAAAGCAGTAATGATAGGAAGCAAACATAACTCGTCCATACACTACATCAAACTCTACGCGTACTTACAGGGTCGTGAATTCGACATTCCAATTCATCAAGCCACTTTCAAAGCACCAATTCGTATCAGCAAGACGATGCGCGCTCTAACACCATTTAATCATTTATATGCAGGTGAAGTTGAACGTGAATTGCAATACCAATGTTATCTAGGCTACTTCGGATGGAATAAGAAATGAATCAGTCCACAAAAAATCTCTTTTGCACTTTGTCGTTGAGTTTGTTGTTTCCGTTTAGCAGTTTTGCCCAACAGCCATCAAAAAAGCCCCTAGATACACCGTCTAAGCAAGTCAGTATTTTATTTGCCGGCGATATGGTACTCGCAGATTTACCTGGTAAAACTATCGAACAAGGGCGCGATCCCTATGCTGCATTTAAGGACATTTTCGCTACCGCAGATCTACGCATAGGTAATCTGGAATGTGTAATAGCAACCACGGGTAAAGCGGCAGACAAGAACTTTACTTTCCGGGCGCACCCCAGAGTTATTCCCGTACTTAAGCAACATTTTGATGCAATTTCTCTCGCTAACAATCATTCCGGCGACTTTGGCCCAGAGGCATTTAGTGAAATGCTCGGCCTATTAAAAACGCAAGAGTTAGCCTATTTTGGTGGAGGTAATAATGTCAGCGAAGCACATCGTCCTCACATAATAGAAAAAAATGGCTTACGAATTGCCCTACTTGGTTACGATGAATTCATGCCGCGTAGTTTCGAAGCAAACACAAATAAAGCCGGTGTCGCTTGGAGTGAAGATGAACAAGTAGTACGTGACATTATCAATGCCCGCAAAGTCTATCGTGCCGATATTGTGATTCCATTCATGCACTGGGGCTGGGAAAATGAAACGACCGCAAATAAACGCCAACGGCAACTAGCTAGAATAATGATTGACGCTGGCGCAGACGCTGTTATTGGTGGTCATCCGCATGTTATACAAGACACGGAAACATATAAAGGCAAACCGATTATTTATAGCATCGGCAACTTCATGATGGATGCATTAGATAATGAAGCACAGACTCTAGGATGGGCAGTGCGACTACATGTCAATCAAAATGGCGCACAAGCTTGGGATACACGTTTAGTCAAAATAAATCCACAAGGTACACCTGCGCCTGTTGTCGATGCAAATAGTCCTTGCTGGAATAAAAAAACTGGACAAACCACCCTGTGTAGCAATGCCCAGCTGAAGTAAAAAAGCGAAGTAAATCGACGATATTGGTTCAACTGCAGTAAATAAAAATCCCGGTCATGCCCGCAGCATCGTCGGGAATTTTATACTTGTCGTTTAGCCTAGCGCCCGACTCAAGACTAAATTAATCAATACTAGATCACTACGCGGTTGCGCCACACAGGGCAAAATAGTTCCTTCAGATTTTTCGTCAAAGCTGACGCCCGGCCACTCTATCGTATAGGCTATCTGCCCATGCTGCATCTGACACAGGCAAGTGCGGCAACTGCCATTCCTGCAAGAATTTGCGAGCATTAAACCGTTTCGCAGTGCTGCTGCCAAGATCGTCTCATCCGCCGCACACGAAAATTCTTCACCTGATTTCGCTAGGAAAATTCTAAATTTCTGAATATCGGCTGTCATCCTAAGCACTGGCAATAGGTAATCACACGACTTTTTGCAAACGCATAGCGATGCTCATATCGCCCGCTAATTTGAGTTTGCCGCTCATAAATCCACTCACTGGATTGAGCTGCCCCGCAAGCAAGTCTACTAAATCTGACAATGTCAGCGACACTGTGCAGCTTGCTTCGGCATTTTGATTATTTACAAAATGCGGATTCGCTAAGGCATCAACAAAAATCACGCCATCGTCACCACAATCAAATTTCAGAGTCGCATTCAAACTACTATTTTGACCTAGTTTTTGACGTATCTTTTCTGTACAAGCAGGCAAATCCATAGATCTTCTTTCTCGAAAAATTCAAGTCATTACTTTAAGACGCAAGTCAACATCCAAAAAAATTCATTTCGGCTAACTCTGACTTCACGCGCGATCGCCGAAAATTTCTTTTTCAGGTAGCTATCGGTAGGGAAATTTTTAATGACTTCAACTCTTGTGCCATCTGGTAACTCGCGAATCTGATAGGTATTACCATCGCTGTCCGTACGTGCCGTGGGGCGAGTAAAATCTTCCACCACATTATCGTCAATCAAAACCAAAAGTCCACCTGAAGCCAGAGCCTTCTGCATATTTTTCATCGCAGAATTATATTCATCGCGACGAATGTGTGACCACATGCCAGCAGCAAAGCATGCGGTAAATTTACGCTCTGCAGGCAACTTCAAATCGTGCCAGTCAGCCACTGCGAATTCGACCTTGCCATCCGGGTAATCGTGATCTTGCGCCATCTCCAACATGACTTCATTGATGTCAGTTGCCAAAACAGTTCTAGCAGCTTCTGCAATATGTTGAGTCCAAAATCCTGAACCACACCCTAACTCCAGCACATCGTGATTTGCCAACGCATCACTGATATGTTCAGCGGCGGCATAGGCATCTTCCTCTAAATCTGGCTCTTGATATTTTTCATCAAAGTTCTCAGCGCAATGCGCATAATATTCTGCTAAAGCTTCTCGCTTCATGGTCATCTTTCACTAAAATTTTATTGCATACATCGCGCATCTCAAATTGCCGCGCGATCTTAAAGATCGTAGTTGTCTTTACCGCCCTGCATCACCTGATCGATCAATTTACGATTCATGGTTGGTGATAGCATCTCAATAAAGGTATACATGTAGGTGCGTAGGTATGCCCCCTGTCTGACGGCTACGCGTGACACATTCATTCCAAACAAATGTCCGACTGAAATCGTGCGCAAATTCAAATCCCGCTCAGGATCAAACGCCATACCCGCAATAATCCCAACCCCCATCCCCAATTCTACATAAGTCTTAATCACGTCAGCATCAATCGCTTCCAGCAAGACATCGGGTTTTAAATGACGGACTTCAAACGCATGGTCGATCTTGCTGCGACCAGCGAAGGCAGCGTCATAGGTAATCAAAGGATAACGCGCGATATCCTCTAAACTGATCGATTTCAGCTTGAGAAGAGCATGATCTTGAGGCACCACCACCACGTGTTCCCACTGATAACATGGCATAGAAACCAAACCATCAACGCTGGTAATAGCCTCTGTCGCAATCGCAATATCGGCCTGATCACGCATGACCATTTCGGCGATTTGTTTTGGGCTGCCCTGCAACAACGACAATCGCACTTTCGGATACTTTTGCATGAAAGCTTGAACCAACTTAGGCAAAGCATAACGTGCTTGTGTATGAGTCGTGGCGATCGTAAAACTACCGCTATCTTGCGCTGCAAATTCTTTACCAATGCGTTTTAAGCCATCGATCTCTTGCATAATCATTTCTACTGATTTCAAGACGGCGCGGCCAGGTTCTGTCAAGCCACGGATCCGCTTACCATGACGGGCAAAAATGTCAACGCCCAGCTCTTCTTCCAGCTCAATAATGGCCTTTGAAACGCCGGGTTGTGAAGTAAACAAAGCCTTGGCAGCTTCGGTAAGATTAAAGTTCTGTCTGACCGCTTCGCGAACGAAACGCAATTGATGAAGATTCATGCAAGCATCCTTGAGTCAGCGTAAAGTTCTTTATCGGATAAATTTACCATTTCCATTAACCGCAGGGAAACCACAATTGCACACTCAGCGAGCGCTTGTCACCACTGAAAATCGCGATTAAGTACTTGGAATTATTGAAACATCTCTTTATACGATAAAGAATAATTTTATTCGATTTATATAACCTGAACAGTATATAGACTCAAGGGCTCATTTTCTAGAAAAAATCAAAGTTCCCCCTCAAAAACCGTGAATCTTTAGTTTTTTGCGTATTCGACCACGCTTTGTTCAATCGCACCAAATATTGATTTGCCGTTTTTATCCAGCATCTCGATCCGGATTTTGTCACCAAATTTCATGAATTCTGTCATGGCTGCGCCATTCGCAATCATTTCCAACGCGCGCTTTTCGGCGATACAGCTGTAACCCTTCTTCGGATCTTTATTTGAAACCGTACCCGACCCAATAATCGTACCTGCGCGGGCATTGCGTGTTTTACATAAATGCGTGATCAATTGAGGAAAAGAAAACACCATATCCACACCGGCATTCGGTTGCCCGACCAAATTGTCGTTCCAGGTCGACCGTAATGGCAAATGCACTTTGCCGTCTTTCCATGCATCGCCTAATTCATCCGGTGTGATCGCCACAGGTGAAAAACTGGAAGCCGGCTTGGATTGAAAGAAGCCAAAGCCTTTCGCCAATTCTGCCGGAATCAAATTTCGCAACGACACATCGTTCACCAGCATCAATAGACGAATATGTTCGCCGGCATGCTGAACTTTCACTCCCATGGGCACGTCACTAGTCACGACCGCGATTTCACTCTCAAAATCGATACCCCATTCGTCAGACAATAAGGCAATGTCATCCATGGGGCCAATAAAATCATCGCTACCACCTTGATACATCAGCGGGTCGTGCCAAAAGCTCTCAGGCATTTCGGCATTCCGTGCTTTGCGCACCAGCTCAACATGATTTACATAAGAAGAACCATCTGCCCATTGATAAGCGCGCGGCAAAGGTGCCATACAATTCTTCGGATCGAAATCGAAGCTATTAATGCCACGCCCCAAATTCAAGCGCTCATACACCTCGTCCAATTGAGGGGCAATAAAACTCCAGTCATCCAGCGCGTGCTGTAGCGTTGCCGCGATTCCGTCGGCGACCTGAGCAGTTTTTAAGTCGCGCGCAACGACGATCAGTTGGCCATCACGTGTTCCATCTTTGAGTGTCGCTAGTTTCATATTTTTATAGCCATATAATTATTTACATATCAATTCACCACCATCATCATCACATCAGTAATTCAGTAGATGAACTTCTCAGCATGCATTTTACCGCGCCGCTGCTGTTGGATTTCGATGTGCATAGGAATAATTTATTTCTGGTGGGAATCAGCACGTGTATGATTAAAACAGTTAGCTGACCTTCAAATTAGGAGCAATAACATGCATATGAATTCACTTATGATCCGTACGCGACTCTGGTTCGGTTTTGGCAGCTTGCTTGTCATCATGTTGCTGATGGCGCTCTTTAACGCAACCCGCCTCAACACAATCGCCAATCAGACCTCCGCAATGCTAGATCAAAACGTCAGCGGACTTGAAAGTTCGTTGGAGGTTGCCCGCCTGATGCAGGAAAATGGTAGACGCGTTTCTGCTCTGTTTCTAACACGTGACCAGAATTTGCGCAAAGAACATTATCAGGCAATCGACATCAATAAGAAAAGCATAGGTCAACTGCTAGAAAAACTTTCCAAACAAGCAAACAACCCCGAGCGAAAAGCACTGATTGAGACCGCGACAAAATCACGTGTGGCATTTGTCGCGTCATTCATCAAGGCCGCAGATTCGCTAGAATTAGACGACATTGAATCTGCCGAAAACCAAATGAACACCACAGTCTTCCCTACGCTGAACAAAGCGACGGCGGATATGAAAGCGCTGGTAGATTACGAAAGACAGCAGATGAGTTTGGAAGATACTTCGATCAAGAAAGACGTGAGTTTCTCTCTCAAAATGATGATCGTTGCAGGACTTGTGGCCACCGCCGTCTGCGCCTTACTCGCTTATCTGATTACGCACTCGATTACGGCCCCTTTGAATGCCGCGATTGATATTGCAACACGCGTCGCAGATGGCGATCTAACGACTAAAATTGAAAAGAATGCTGAAGATGAAACGGGCATCCTACTTGATGCGCTGGCACACATGAATCAAAATTTGATTCAGACTATCCAGCAGGTCAACACCAGCGTCGCGACTATCGCAACCGCCTCTGGAGAAATTGCAGCGGGCAATGCCGATTTATCTGCGCGGACAGAATCGCAAGCCAGTTCTTTAGAAGAAACAGCCTCTTCCATGGAGGAATTGACCTCTACCGTTAAGCAAAATGCAGACAATGCGCGGCAAGCCAACGCACTTGCCCTAAAAGCTTCTGGCGTAGCGAGTCAAGGTGGCGAAGTGGTTGGCAACGTCGTGCACACCATGAATTCGATCAAAGATAGTTCCAAACGCATTGTTGATATCATTGGCGTGATTGATGGCATCGCATTCCAAACCAATATTTTGGCTCTCAATGCAGCGGTAGAAGCAGCTCGTGCAGGTGAACAAGGTCGTGGATTCGCGGTAGTCGCATCGGAAGTGCGAAGCCTAGCTCAACGTTCAGCAAGCGCAGCCAAAGAAATCAAAGAATTGATTAACGACTCGGTCTCTAAAGTCGATGAAGGTTCTCGTTTGGTTGATGATGCTGGACGCACTATGAGCGAAATTGTCTCGTCCGTGAAATATGTTGCCGATATCATGGCGGAGATTACTGCCGCCAGCCAAGAGCAAAGCGCGGGGATTGAAGAAGTTAATTTGGCCATCACTCATATTGATGAAATGACCCAGCAAAATGCAGCTTTGGTTGAACAAGCAGCGGCAGCTGCCGAAAGTATGCAAGAACAAGCGCAGGCTTTGTCGCAAGCGGTCTCTGTGTTCAAATTGCATCAGGCTCAGATGATAGTAGCGAAACCAACTAGACAACAACGGTCTCGATTAAGCTAAATAAAGTCTCAGCAAACCAATCTTATTTACTGACTCATTCGCGGAGAAATTGTCCTTGTCTACCACCATCATCTACGAAACAGCACGCCTGAGACTGAGAACTTTGGATGCAAACGATGCCAGTTTTTATCTGCAACTGGTAAATGAACCGAGCTTCATCGAGAATATTCGCGACAAAGGAATACGCACAATTGCAGAGTCCGAACAGGCTATTCAGACCGGACACTGCGAAGTGCAAGAAAAAATGGGGTTTAGCTTATATCTGGTCGAACGCAAAGACGATAGTGCAGCCATAGGCTTATGTGGCTTAGTAAAGCGCGATGATTTGCCGGGAATAGATATCGGCTATGCCTATTTGCCGGAATATGCACGTCAGGGCTATGCATACGAAGCGAATGCGGGGTTACTCGATTACGCAAGAGACAACCTAAAATTAACTGAATTACTCGCGATTGTTTCACCACACAACCAAGCTTCATCCAATTTATTAGAAAAGCTCGGTTTTCAGTTGCAAGAAATAATTCCCTGGAAAGAAGGCGGTGCAGTGAAACTTTACAAGCGCTCACTTGATTAAATGCTGCGTCGTCCGCTAGTGCTCAGCTAATGTTCACATCCCAAGCACCTGATTTACGCAAAATTTATAGAAAACGATCTAAAATTTTTCGGCTATGCTTATCGATTTCGAACATATTGCGAATCAGGAAATGAATTCCATGATTATCAGCAATCAACAAAGATTCTTTACCGATACGACGAATATCTTCGTCTCCCTTTAATACAAATCGTGTATCACCACGATCCGTCTGCACATGCCACGTGCATGGTGTTGCAAAACTCGTGACGCTAAGTATCTTGGCGATCTCAGGCATAAATTCACGACCTTCTAACTCTTCGTCAATCAAATTGCGAATCGCTTCTGGCAGATCATTTATGTGATCAATCCAAGCAACCTCAGCGCCATTTTCTTTCACCAGCGAGATTCCAGCATCAGGAGATTGAATTGGAAATGCGCGTACAGGGCGCACGTCAACATGTGCTGCGCCTTGTGCGTCGGTTAGGACTAATTGGCGAAAATTATTTCGGTACAATTGAAATGTCGTCGTCATTTTTATTCTCCTCCCACCGCTAACGCCGCAGCGTTGCGCGCCTGCGCTTCGTACAATTTAAAATAAGCGCCATGTTTAGCCATCAATTCATCGTGACTGCCGACTTCGACTACTTCACCTCTTTCAAGCACCACCAAACGATCTGCTTTGTGCAAAGTAGAAAGGCGATGAGCAATCGCAATCGTAGTGCGGCCTTTCACCAGATTGTCCAAAGCTTTTTGGATTTCTTTTTCGGTTTCAGAATCAACTGACGAAGTCGCTTCATCCATGATCAAAATACGTGGATCAATCAGTAACGCACGTGCAATGGAAATCCTCTGGCGCTCGCCACCGGACAATCCTTGACCACGCTCGCCGACCATCGAATCGTACCCTTGCGGTAGACGTAAAATGAATTCGTGTGCGTGTGCCGCACGCGCAGCGGCAATAATTTCTTCCCGCGTCGCATCAGGCTTACCGTAAGCAATATTATCAGCGATCGTCCCAAAAAATAAGAAAGGTTCCTGCAACACCAAACCAATATGGCTGCGATAGTCAGCGACCGCAAACGAACGGATATCGACGCCATCGAGCAAAATCGCACCTTCGGCGACATCATAGAAACGGCAGATCAAATTTACCAAAGTACTCTTACCAGAACCACTGTGACCAACCAAGCCGATCATTTCACCTGGTTGAATATTCAAACTCACGTTGCGATTCACTGCCCGATTACCGTAACGGAAACCGACTTCGCGCAATTCAATCTGCCCCTTCACTTCTTTTATTTTCACTGGATTTTGTGGTTCAGGAACACTAGAAACGTGATCAAGGATATCGAAAATACGTTTCGCTGCCGACGCAGATTTTTGCGTCACTGAGACAATACGGCTCATGGAATCGATACGTCCATAGAAGTTACTGATGAACGCCACCGCAGATACCAAAGCACCGACGGTGATTTCATTATGCGAAACTTGCCAGATACCAAAGCCCCAGACAACCAGAATACCGATATCAGTTAAAAAAGAAACTATAGGCGAGAACAAAGACCAGACTTTATTCAACTTATCGTTGACCGCCAGATTGTGTCTATTCGCTTCACGAAAACGCGTCGCTTCGCGTTTTTCTTGCGCGAACGCTTTCACCACGCGAATACCAGGAATGGTATCGGCCAATACATTCGTGACTTCCCCCCAAACTCTATCAATTTTTTCAAAGCCAGTACGCAAGCGATCACGTACTAAATGGATGGCCCAGGCAATTAAAGGTAAAGGTAACAAAGTCACCAGTGCTAATTTGGTATTGATCTGCAGTAGAAATACAGCAGTCATAATAAACATCAACACATCAGTCGCAAAATCTAATAAGTGCAAGGACAAATAAACACAAATCCGATCACTTTCGCTACCGATACGCGACATCAAATCGCCAGTGCGTTTGCTACCAAAATATTCCAGCGAAAGCTTCAACAGATGTTCATACGTCGCTGTGCGCAGATCAGCGCCGATGCGTTCAGATACCAAGGCCAAGATATAGGTTTTCCCCCAACTCAATAGCCACGCTAGGACCGCCGCACCAAACAAGCCACCGATGTAAGTAGCGACTAAAGCAGAATCAACATGTTGACCGTTTTGATAAGGGATCAACACTTCATCTGTTAAGGGCTTGGTCAGGTAACGCGGAATCATGTGCGCTGCCGTCCCCAGTAACATCAGAGTAAAGCCGATGAACAAAGAAATACGATATGGGCGTGCAAAACGCCAAAGTCTAAATAAAGTCCAGGTTGAAGGTGGCGTGTGAATCACTTTGGTGCAAACCGGACACTCTTCTTGGTCCGGCTCTAAAATTGCTTTACAGCTAGGGCAAATGTTTTGCTCCGCTTTTTCGACTGGCTTACCCGTCAGTTTTTCTTGCAGTTTTTCGCGAAACGCATCCATCAAACGAATAACCAACAGATTCTGTCCCAGCGTAAAGCGCCAATGAACTAATAACTGCGCGTCGTCAAGTAATTCCAGATGACCGACGCCGGCATGATCGTGATGGCGCATCTGCAGACCAGCGGAATAGGTCCAACTTTGCCATTGTGTGTCATTTGGAGATTTAGACAACAAGCGTTGATTCGTGACGACAATTAATCCTTGCTCAAAGCGCAATTTGGCATCGAGATCAGTTTCGACGGCATTAATTATTATTTCATCTTGCACTAATTGCAAACTTAATTCTTGCGTCCACTTTTCGGGCAAATGTGATGTTGAGCTTGTAATAGCTATTGGTGCTGTTGTCATCGTAAAATGAACTCCAAAGATGAGTATTCTGGATACATCAGGAAACTCAACAAAAATTAAAAAAACCGCATTTTTTTTATAAAGACAGACAATTTAGGGCGAGAATCAATAAGAAAGCCCCATAAAACTACGGGAGAATGCATCAAGCTGTATGACTGAAACGACAAATTACGGTATTCTGTCGACAGGGAAACAAGATCATGGAGATTATCTATTTTTATTATTGGTAAGAAGTATACCAGCAAGCTCACACGAGATAATTTCAAATTTGCTGAATTTAACAATGGCTGTCAGCCAGTATGGCTTTCAGGACGTTAAGCGCAGGTCTACCTCGTTTAGCTGGCTAGGGTTGCTGCCAAAATAGAAATAGATTGAGTTCCAACAAAATTGAAGCGAATAGCGAAATCACTATTCCATAATAAAATTGACATTCATGACTACAAAAAAGAAAGACATCACCCCGCTGCGCATTACACATCTACGCGGACCGAACATTTGGACTTATCGCCCAGTCATTGAAGTTTGGCTAGACATCGGCGAATTTGAAGAACTCCCCTCCAACAAATTGCCTGGCTTGTATGAGCGTCTCACTGCAAGATTGCCCGGTCTATTACAACATCGCTGTGGCGTTGGCGAGGTTGGTGGCTTTCTAGAACGTTTAAAAGAAGGCACTTGGGTTGGCCATATTCTTGAGCATGTGGTACTGGAATTGCAAAATATGGCAGGTATGCGCACTGGCTTTGGCCAGACACGTTCCACCCATATCGAAGGCGTGTATAAAATGGCTTTCCGCACACGTCAGGAGCAAGTTGGTCGCGCTGCGCTCACCATGGGGCGTGATTTATTGATGTCCCTGGTCGAAGATCAAGTCTTTGACTTCGATGCTGAAATTGAAAAATTACGTGATATGGTCGACGCGCTTTGCCTCGGCCCAAGTACCGCACATATCGTCGACGCTGCAACAGATCGCAATATTCCCTCCATCCGTTTAACAGAAGGCAACTTGGTTCAATTAGGCCATGGTGCATCACAACGACGTATTTGGACCGCAGAAACTGATCGCACTAGCGCAATTGCTGAGAGCATCGCCAGTGATAAGGATATGACGAAATCCTTACTCAAAGCTTGCGGTGTTCCCGTGCCAGAAGGCAGTTTAGTGCGTAGCGCTGAAGAAGCTTGGGAGGAAGCACAGGACATCGGTTTGCCCGTCGTAATCAAACCATATGATGGCAATCATGGTCGTGGTGTCACTTTAAACTTGAAAGAAGAAGCTGAAATTCATGCGGCTTACGCACTAGCTTCTCGTAAAGGCGATAGCAAGAGTGTGTTGGTTGAACGCTATATTACCGGTCATGAACATCGTCTATTGGTGGTTGGCAATAAGCTGGTCGCCGCTGCTAAAGGAGAATCCTTATCAGTCATCGGCGATGGAAAATCCACGATTAAAGAGTTGGTTGCACAACAAATCAACATCGATCCCCGTCGTGGTGAAACCGAAGACTTCCCTCTTGGATTGATCAAACCTGATGAAAGCGCCGAAATTATTCTAGAATTGAAACGCCAAGGCATGGATGCGATGTCCATACCTGCGCATGATCAAAACGTTTTAATCCAGATTAATGGTAACGTCGCTATTGATGTTACTGATGAAGTTCATCCAGAAAATGCGCGCTTGGTTGCCTTAGCGACCCGCATCGTTGGCTTAGATATCGCGGGCATTGATCTGGTTTGTGAAGATATCTCACGACCATTGCAGGAACAACGAGGTGCGATTATTGAAGTCAATGCCAGCCCTGGCTTGTTATCGCATCTCAAGCCAGCACAAGGCAAACCTCGCGATATCGGCGCAGCCATCATTCAGCATTTATTTGGCGAAGAAGATAATGGCCGTATGCCTATCGTCGGCGTCGCGGGCAGCAAGGGTTGCAGTCTCATTGCTCGCTTGGTCTCCAGTATGCTCAGCATGAGTGGTCAATATTCAGGCGTTGCTTGCAGCGATGGTTTGTATCTGGATCAACGTCAAGTAGTGAAAACTAATTGCACCAGTTGGGAAGCCGGTCAACGTTTGCTTCTCAATCGTAATGTACAAAGTGCAGTTTTCGAAACCAACGCACTTAATATTCTGAAAGACGGTTTAGCTTACGACAAATGTACCGTTGGCGTAGTCACTGATCTGGAAGGACATCAAGACTTGGCGGAGTTCTATATCACTGAAGCCGAACAAATGTTCAAAGTGATGCGAGCTCAAGTCGACGTTATCTTGCCACATGGCTGCGCTGTGATTAACGCCGAGATCCCGCAAGCGGAAGAACTCGCAGAATTGTGCGATGGTGAAGTTATTTACTATGGCTTAAGCACTCACAATACGGCTCTCTGCAAGCATTTGCAACTCGGCAAACGTGCAGTGTTCATTCGTGATCAGCAAATTATTCTGGCAACTGGCAATCAAGAAATTACCTTACTCGCATTGTCATCACTAAAAACCAGTAAAGCTGAGCAACCTGACACCATCATGGCAGCAGTGGCAGCAGCGTGGGCCTTGGACATTGCCCCGGATTTGATAGCCGCAGCAATGAGAAATTTCGATTCTAATCCACCAAAAAAACACTATTAAAACCCTGAGCTGAACGACATCGCGGAATATCCGCTGAATCAGACAACAGATATTTGGGCGCTTACGCCACTAGATAGGATAAAGGTTTATGGAAGTTTCACGAATCAGGGCTTTACGTGGCCCTAACCTCTGGAGTCATCATACGGCGGTCGAAGCCATCGTCCGTTGCACGCCAGAGGAGTTATCAATCAATGACATCCCAGAATTTGAAGCACGCCTGCGCGCTTTGTTTCCGGAAATTGGCCCACTGCAGGCGACGGGTCATGACGACGCCATTCCAATGGCACGTGTATTCGAATTAGCGACACTAGCGTTGCAAGCACAAGCCGGTTGCCCAGTTACATTTAGCCGTAGTACCCAGACTTTAGAAGCTGGCATTTTTCAGGTGGTAGTCGAATACTCTGAAGAAGACGTTGGTCGTCTTGCTTTTGAATTTGCCGAAAAACTGTGTAACGCTGCATTATCCAATACCAGTTTTGATTTAGTCACTGCACTCAATGAATTACGCGAATTGGACGAAGATCTGCGCCTCGGACCTTCAACCGGCTCTATCGTCTACGCGGCTGTTGCCCGAAACATTCCTTATCGACGGTTAACGAGTGGCAGCTTGGTAACCTTTGGCTGGGGTAGCAAGCAACGCAAGATCCAAGCTGCGGAGATGGACGGAACCAGCGCTATCGCGGAAGCCATCGCGCAAGATAAAGAACTCACCAAAAAGTTACTCGATGCTGCAGGTGTACCGGTACCACTGGGCCGCACCGCTCTAGACGTTGAAGATGCCTGGAATATTGCTTTAGAAATCGGCTTGCCAGTCGTCGTCAAGCCTAAAGACGGCAATCAAGGTAAAGGTGTGACAGTGAATGTCACCACACGCGAACAACTAGAAGCAGGTTATGCAGCTGCCTGTGAATTCCGCGATGATATTTTGGTGGAACGCTATTTGCCTGGCAATGATTTCCGCTTACTCGTCATAGGTAATAAATTAGTCGCAGCAGCACGTCGCGACCCACCACAAGTGGTTGGCGATGGGACGCACTCTGTGCGTGAATTGGTAGAACAAGTGAACAAAGATCCGCGTCGCGGCAGTGGTCATGCCACGTCCCTCACCAAAATTCGCTTCGACGACATTGCACTCGCTAGTTTAGCTAAGCAGGGCTATGACGCTGACTCCGTCCCTATTAAAGGTACGCGCGTGGTTTTGCGCAATAACGCCAACCTTTCTACGGGTGGTTCAGCGACCGATGTCACCGATGACGTCCATCCAGAAGTGGCCGCACGGGCTGTTGCTGCAGCACAGATGGTCGGCTTAGATATTTGTGGCGTAGATGTGGTCTGCGACAGCGTCTTAAAACCTATTGAAGAACAAAACGGCGGTGTGGTTGAAGTGAATGCAGCACCTGGTTTGCGCATGCACCTCTCCCCTTCCTTTGGTAAAGGCCGTGCGGTTGGTGAAGCGATTGTTGCTGCTATGTTTGCCGACGGTGACGACGGTCGGATTCCAATTATCGCGGTAACAGGAACAAATGGTAAAACCACGACTGTACGTTTGATCGCGCACTTATTGACAGCCAGCGGTTTGCGCACCGGCATGACAAATACCGACGGCGTTTATGTAGAAGGTCGTCAAATCGACAGCGGTGACTGCAGCGGTCCACGTAGTGCACGTAACGTCTTGTCGCATCCTGATGTCGACGCCGCCGTGTTCGAAACCGCCCGCGGTGGTGTATTGCGCGAAGGTTTAGCTTATGACCGCTGTAAAGTCGCGGTCGTTACTAATATTGGCTCGGGCGATCATCTTGGCTTAAATTACATTACCACCGTAGAAGACCTCGCTGTTCTCAAGCGTGTGATCGTACAAAACGTGGCCGACAATGGCGTTGCGGTATTAAATGCAGCTGACCCAATCGTCGCGGGTATGGCAAGCAATTGCACGGGAGCTGTCACCTTCTTCGCCGTTGATAGCCAATTCCCAGTCATGGCGGCGCATCGCGTCAAAGGGCATCGCGTTGTCTTCATCGAAAATAACGAAATCGTCGCAGTCGAAGGTAAGCTAACACAGCGAATTCCCCTAGCCGAAGTGCCAATCACACGCAATGGCACGATCGGTTTCCAGGTTGAAAACGTGATGGCATCTGTCGCAGCAGCGTGGGCAACGAATATAAGTTGGGATGCGATTCGCAAAGGCTTGAAAACCTTTATGAACGATAGCGATAATGCCCCTGGACGCTTTAACGTATTCAATTATCGTGGTGCGACTTTAATTGCGGACTACGGCCACAATCCAGATGCAATCACGGCTTTAGTGCAAGCCGTGGAGAGCATGCCAGGCAAACGTCGCTCTGTCGTCATTAGTGGTGCAGGTGATCGTCGCGATCAAGACATTCGTCAGCAAACCGAAATTCTGGGCAATGCTTTTGATCAGGTCATTCTGTATCAAGATCAATGTCAGCGTGGTCGTGCGGATGGTGAAGTCGTCGCACTCTTGCGCTCTGGATTGGCGAATGCAAAACGCACGACCGATATCCAAGAAATCAACGGCGAATTCATCGCAATTGACACTGCGTTGTCAACATTGGGCGACGGTGATTTATGCCTGATCTTGATTGATCAAGTAGAAGATGCGTTGGCGCATATAGCAAAACGAATTGCTGAAGGCTAAAACTTTTCGAACTTGGTTTTCAGAAGACATAAAAAAGCCGGAGTGATCCGGCTTTTTTGTTTTTTTAAGCGCTTTAACGACCAATAATCGACACCACATTATCATGCCCACCAGCGCCAAATAATTGCTCCTTCAGTACAGACAACTGATCTCGCACTTTCGCTGCTTGTTCAAACTCCAGATTCTTCGCATGGTCAAGCATGAGCTTTTCCAGACGTTTAATCTCTTTACTAATCTGCTTCTCGCTCATCGCCTCATACTTGGCCTGCTCTTGCGCTACCATCAAATCATCGCGCGCTTCTTGTGGGTTATACACGCCATCGATAATGTCTTTGATCTTTTTATTGATCCCTGTTGGCGTAATATTGTTCACAGTATTAAACGCGATCTGCTTAGCACGACGACGCTCTGTTTCATCGATTGCGCGACGCATAGAATCGGTCACGCGATCTGCGTACAAGATCGCCGTACCATTCAGATTCCGTGCCGCGCGCCCTATGGTTTGAATCAGGCTGCGTTCAGAACGTAAAAATCCTTCTTTATCCGCATCGAGAATCGCTACCAAAGATACTTCTGGCAAATCCAAACCTTCGCGCAATAAGTTGATTCCAACCAATACATCAAAAGCACCGAGACGTAAGTCACGCAAAATTTCGACACGCTCCACCGTATCGATATCGCTGTGTAAATAACGCACTTTGACGCCGTTGTCACCCAAAAACTCCGTCAATTGTTCAGACATGCGCTTGGTCAAAGTCGTTACCAAGACACGTTCATTGAGTTTCACACGCAGAGTGATTTGATTCATCAGATCATCAACCTGCGTCAGAGCCGGGCGCACTTCGATGCGTGGATCCACCAAACCCGTTGGACGCACCACTTGCTCTACGACTTGATCAGAATGCTGCTTTTCATAATCTGCTGGCGTAGCAGACACGAACACCGTCTGCCTCATCTTGCTTTCAAACTCTTCAAATTTCAGCGGGCGATTATCTAATGCCGATGGCAAACGAAATCCATAATCCACCAGATTGGTTTTCCGTGAACGATCTCCGTTATACATCGCATTGAGTTGCCCAGTCAGGACATGCGATTCATCAAGAAACATCAAAGCATCAGCGGGTAAATAATCGACTAAAGTTGGCGGTGGATCGCCCGGTTTTGCGCCACTCAAATGGCGCGAGTAGTTTTCAATACCTTTGGTAAAACCGATCTCCGCCATCATTTCCAAATCAAAGCGCGTACGTTGTTCTATACGCTGCTCTTCAATCAATTTATTTTCACGACGATAGAAATCAAGGCGCTCACGCAGCTCTATCTTGATCGTTTCTATTGCCCGCAAAACAGTTTCACGCGGCGTCACATAGTGTGAACCGGGGTACACGGTAAATCGTGGAATTTTTTGCTTGACCCGCCCAGTCAAAGGATCGAACAAGGCGATACTTTCGACTTCATCATCAAACATCTCCAGTCGCACAGCTAACTCAGCATGCTCGGCGGGGAAAATATCAATCGTATCGCCGCGCACACGGAAAGTACCGCGCCCGAAATCGACTTCATTGCGCGTGTATTGCATCTGTATCAAACGGGCGATCACATCGCGTTGGCTTAACTTGTCCTTGGCACGCAAAGTCAAAATCATTTTATGATATTCGTTTGGGTTACCGATACCATAAATCGCCGAAACCGTCGCGACGATAATCACATCACGCCGCTCCATCAATGACTTAGTACAAGACAGCCGCATCTGCTCTATGTGTTCATTGATTGCCGAATCTTTTTCGATAAACAAATCGCGTTGTGGCACATAGGCTTCTGGCTGATAGTAATCGTAGTAACTGACGAAATACTCGACTGCATTACGCGGAAAGAACTCTTTAAATTCACTGTAGAGCTGCGCGGCCAAAGTCTTATTCGGCGCAAAAATTATCGCTGGGCGTCCAGTACGTGCGATGACATTCGCCATCGTATAGGTTTTACCGGAGCCAGTTACCCCGAGCAAAGTTTGAAAAAATAAACCGTCGTTAATTCCTTCTACCAGTTGTGCGATGGCGGCTGGCTGATCGCCTGCGGGCTGAAATATCTGACAAAGTTGAAAAGGCGAGTCAGGAAAAGTGACGAACTTCGCCTCTGCTTCATCCTGAACTACTGCGAGTAAATCACTCATGGAAAAACCTTTGAATAAGGCAAACGGGAGGATATGCCACTAGCCGAATATCTTAACACGAGCTCACACATGAGGGCTTCGATGGAAATGATCGTTGGGATAGCAAATCACACGGAATTAATAGCTTCACGAGCGCTTTAACTTTGGAAGTGGACCGTTCGCACGATCATTATACTGTACACTTAATCAGTACAATGCATCATCTTGCACTATTCTGCCAATAATTCTGCAACAAACTCTAAGCCTTCCAAGCGTTCAGCCACCACCTTTAAAATCACTATCATCGGCACCCCTAATAACATCCCCCATACTCCCCACAGCCAAGCGCCAAACAAGAGGCTGATAAATACCGCGACAGAATTCATTTTGGCAATTCGACCCGTCATCCAGGTCGTGACAACGGTACCAATCAGGCTAGCAATGCCAATTGTCAAACCAGCGACCAACAAGAGCATTTGCAGAGATTCAAATTGCAAGAATACCGCCACGCCGATGACTGCAGTGGCAATTAAGGAGCCAAAATAGGGCATGATATGCAGCAACCCTGCAGCGACGGCCCAGGCGCCTGCATTCTCGACACCAAGCAGATGTAGCATCAGCCACATGCACAAGGCCAACATCAGATTCGTCACCAATAACATAAACATATAATTTTGAATCGATGTATTAATCTCATCCAAAATGTGAACCGTAATTTTCTTTTGATGCAATGACGGCCCCGTGAGCTTCACTAATTTACGTTTGAATGTATCACCCGATACCAATAGAAAAAACACTAAAAATATCACCATCGTGGCTTGACCAACAAAGCCCATCATCCCTAGTGAGCCCGCCCACACCCAGTCGATGACCTTGAACCCTGCCACCTCAGCCACTACGGCTTTCTTCAAGGGACGAACAGTGGTCGAACCGGAATTCGCAGCCCTCACAATTTCGGTAGCTGCAATTTGCATTTGTTCTAATGCACCCGGTTGCCCATTGGGGGCGGTCTCTATTAGACGGGATAGTTTATGACTTGCTTCGGGCAAAGCCTCAATAATCGACACAAACTGGCCTTGCAATGCAATTGCTATACCGATTCCACTCGATAGTAAACCGATGGTCACGAGGACGGAACTTAATAGGCGTGGCAATTTTATTGCCTGTAATCCCTTAACGAGAGGATTAATCGTATACGCGATAAAAATCGCCAAGATCAATGGCACCAAAAATTTCCGTGCCCACTGCAATGCAAAAATAAACGTAATACTCGCAATCAAGCCCAACGCCAAACCGCGTGCGTTTACATGAATTGGCAAAGTTACTGGGCTATTACCGCCATCGTTAATCAAGTGATCATTACTGATCGTAATTGATGATGCGCCTACATCTCGCGCTTCATTTTCGGTGTCTTGTTCACTCATAACAATCGGCACTTTGAGTTCGATCCAGATTTATTGAAGAGATGTTTGAAAGACTAAATGTGGCGTAGTCAGAGGGTCGAAATCGTGCCAATCGCCATCTACAATCTTTCCAGCGCTACTTTCAATATCGACAGCACCAAAAGTATTAAAAATATGAATGGCCTCGACTTCCTCACTCGCATCCCTAACGCTAACGGCAACCATCATCCCAGTCTTGCGCTGTCTTAAAACATTCTCACCACCAACCTCAATCTCGCCTTTATCCTTCATTTCGGACACACTGCCAATCAAAGAACCGATATGAGCGCCTGCAGCAGCGCCAAGTACAGGCGCAAAAGGGCCTCCGATGGGGATCGCAACAACGCCGAGGGCAGCGCCAAGCAGACTACCTCCACTAGCGCCAATCGCAACTCCCGTCAGCACGTCTTTCGTTCCTGGAGAGTCAAACCGATCACCTCCTTGAGGCAATATGTCATGTTGTCCAGGCGGATTTACATAAAACGAGCTAATGTGTTTTTCATCGAATTTGGCGCTCTGCAATGCCAACATGAGTTTGACGACTTGGTCCTGTTGCTGCACGAATCCAGCAATGATGTGTGACATAAATAATTACCTTAGTTAAATCCAAAACTTCATCGAACAACGACAATTGATTAGTCACAGAAATTTGCGATTGAGCAAAATAGGAATGACTAAATTCGCCCCATTAACAGTAAGATCAACAAAATGACAAAAACTAATCCCAGTCCGCCACTAGGTCCATAACCCCATCCGCGGCTATGTGGCCACCGTGGAAATGCACCGATCAACATAATGATCAAAACAATTAACAAAATAGTAGCAATACTCATGGTGATTTCCCTCAAAAAAAGAACGGTGAGCTACATTAGAACCAAAAATCAGCAAAACATCCGTTCGCCAGCACACACTGGAAATTCATACAAATAAATGATTGGCTGAACTTAGCGCCAAATCGACGTATCCTGCTGGCATCAAGTCACACTTCCTTCAACCCTCATCTTCAATCAAAGGTGTTCGCATGCAAACAACTCGTACTGAGACCGATAGCTTTGGAGAAATTGACGTGCCCAGCCATGTCTTATGGGGTGCACAGACCGCACGTAGTTTGCATTTTTTTGCCATCGGTGAACAACGCATGCCTCTGGAAATCGTCCATGCATTAGCTGCCATCAAATGGGCCGCAGCGTGTGTCAATCACGATGTACAACGCATTTCTTTGCATCGATCAAAGGCGATTGCGGCAGCCGCACTAGAAGTCGCAAATGGTCAGCATAATCAAGAGTTTCCGCTCTCTGTTTGGCAAACCGGATCTGGCACGCAAAGCAATATGAACGTCAATGAAGTAGTCGCCCACCTCGCAAGCACTTCACTACAAAAAGAAGATGCCGATGTGGAGAAAATACATCCGAATGACGAAGTCAATTTGGGTCAGTCTTCAAATGATGTCTTTCCCTCTGCCATGCATATTGCGATCGCACTTCAAACCAAACATAAATTGATTCCAGCGCTAGAATATTTACACCAACATTTGCAAAAAAAATCTGACGATTTCCGAGACGTCATCAAAATAGGTCGCACTCATTTGCAAGACGCAACCCCCATCACCTTAGGGCAAGAATTCAGTGGCTACGCAGCGCAAATCGACTTGTGTAAAAACACCTTGTTTCAAGCATTGCCTGCCATCTATTCGTTAGCAATTGGTGGCACTGCAGTGGGGACTGGATTGAACACCCATCCTAAATTTGGAGCCAGAGTCGCGCAATTATTAGCAGAAAAATTCTCGCTGCCCTTCGCTCCGGCCAACAACCTATTCGCTGCAATGGCAGGACATGAGGCGATTGTTGCTTTTCATGGCGCCCTGAAAATGCTAGCGATCACACTAACTAAAATCGGAAACGACATACGCTTAATGGCGAGCGGCCCACGTGCAGGTTTGGGTGAATTGCAATTGCCAGAAAATGAGCCTGGTAGTTCTATCATGCCAGGTAAAGTAAACCCAACACAAATCGAAGCGCTCAGCATGGTTTGCGCTCAAGTACTAGGACATGATGTTGCGATTGGTTTTGCCGCGAGCCAAGGTCATTTTGAGCTCAATGTCTATAAACCACTAATTGCACTTGATACCTTAGATAGCTCACGCCTACTCAGCGATGTCATGAATAGTTTTACTGAGCATTGCTTGATTAACATTCAAGCAAAATCAGAACGTATCAATGCATTACTCAACAATTCGCTCATGCTCGTGACGGCACTCACTCCACATATTGGTTACGACAAGGCAGCACAAATCGCAAAATATGCACACAGTCACGATTGCTCTTTACGAGAAGCAGCGACGATCTTAAGGTTTGTCACTGAAACCGACTTTGACAGGTGGGTTGACCCACAATTAATGCTGGCCGCCCATGCTTGAGTCAAAATTTTCCCGCTTAGAAAAATGAAAGGTGATTGCCGGAAAAGCCCGCCAGCAAAGCATTTGCGTTTAAATTAACTTCAATAACACGGCAAAAATCCCGGAAAAAAAAGACTATTTACAGCAAAAACTTTTGACAAGTTTAGGAAAGCTCCCTATAATGTTTGTCTCTGTTCCTTGATAGCTCAGTTGGTAGAGCGACGGACTGTTAATCCGCAGGTCCCTGGTTCGAGTCCAGGTCGAGGAGCCACAGAATTTTGTAGCTCTAGAAATAGAGATGTAGTGCAATAAAAGTTTAGAAGCGAACCTTCTATTCCTTGATAGCTCAGTTGGTAGAGCGACGGACTGTTAATCCGCAGGTCCCTGGTTCGAGTCCAGGTCGAGGAGCCAAATAAAAAGCCTTGTAGCGATACAAGGCTTTTTTCATTTCAGCGCAATCATCGTGCGATCACCGCCCCCCTTAAAAAACGTTCAAAGCGGTTTTATGTTAAAGTCTCTCCTTCGCTAGGGGTCCTGTGCACATTTTTTGCACGGGTGAGATAGTCCCTTGAACCTGATCTGGATAATGCCAGCGAAGGGAAGCGCAAGATGACTCTGCTCATCCGCCCTCTTTTGCTTGGCTCGTCCAGACTTAACCAAGTAAAAGAACACATCATGTCAAATCCAAGTTTTCGCACCTGTTTCCGCTTAAGTTTAGTTGTCATCGCGATTGCGCAAGCATTTACCGCGTCCACCGCAGCTTACGCCCAAAGCAAGGAACAAGCGTTGCAAGAAGTCGTCATCAGCGGTAGCCGCACCGGAAAAACTGAAACAAGTAAAGTCGGCGGCTTTATCGAAAATGCCCTGCAAGACACGCCGCTTTCCATCACTGTTTTTTCGGCAAATCAATTGCAAGACTTGCGAATTCGCCAGACCACGGACGCGATGAAATTCGATGCTAGTGTGAATGAGGCCTACAACGCCATCGGCTACGCAGAACAATTTTCCATTCGCGGCTTCACACTCGACAATGCATCAAGTTACCGCAAAGATGGCTTTGCGATTCCGGGCGATGCCTCCATCCCTTTAGAAAACAAAGAACGTTTGGAAATCTTAAAAGGTATCAGCGGGCTTCAAGCTGGCTTTACGACGCCTGGCGGCATTTTAAATTATGTAACAAAACGCCCCACCAATACCGCAATGCGCGCCATCACTTTGGAAGCTAGCGAACGCGGCACTTTGTATGGCGCACTCGATCTAGGCGGCAAATCTGAAGACAAACAATTCGGTTATCGCATCAATGCGGCGGGTGAAAAATTACGCTCCTACGTCAAAGGTGCCGACGGTGAACGCCAATTCGTATCCGCTGCATTTGACTGGCAAATCAGCCCGCAAGCTTTATTCCAGATCGATCTCGATCATCAACACAAATCGCAATTATCAGTACCGGGATTTCAATTATTTAATGGCACCGATCTGCCACGCGGCATCTCTGCCGATTTGATGCTGAACGATCAAAAATGGGTGAAGCCAGTTGACACTACTAATCGCAATATTGGCCTGCGCTTTGAATATCAACTAGACAGCAATTGGACAGCAACCATCTCCAGCAACAATCACGAATTCAAACGCGATGATTACACCGCATTTCCGTATGGATGTGGCGCGCAAGATCTATATCCAGGCTATTGCGCCAATGGCGATTACGATGTGTACGATTATCGCAGTCTGAACGAGTCTAAATCATTGCGTGGCGCACAAGCCCTACTCAATGGCAAATTCAACACTGGCGATGTGCAACATAAACTAGCTATAGGCTTGAGCAACTCTCAACGCCGCGATTACTTTGGTGACTATGTGTACGACTACGCTGGCAGTAGCAGTTTATTTCGCCCAGTCGCAGTATCGCCATCAAGTATGAAGACAGGACCGGTCTCTTTGCGCCGTACTGACAAAGAAACTTCAATCTTCGTACAAGACATTATTAGTTTAAGCAAGCAACTCGACCTACATGTCGGCTTGCGCCATCTGAAGGTAGACCGCATGCAAGCAGGCAGCCCCGAATTTGAACAAAGCTACAATCTGCCGAACCTGGCATTGGTATTTAAACTTGACAATGCCATCAGCACCTATGTCAGCGCCAGCGAAGGCTTGGAACACGGCGGCGTAGCGCCATTTGGTACCAAGAATGAAAACCGCATGCTCGATGCAGGCAAATCCAAGCAAGTGGAAATCGGCTTCAAAGCCGCACTAAACAGAGACTTCAATGTTTCTGGCGCACTCTTCCGCATCACCAAGCCATTGGAATATACCAACGCGACCAATTTCTATGTGAGCGCAGGCGAAGCCGAACATCGCGGGTTGGAATTATCCGCTCAAGGTAACTTAGGCAAGGAGTGGACACTCGGCGCCAGCGCCACCGCAATCAACGCGCGTCAAAATAATACAGGTGACCCGACAATTGAAGGCAAACGCGTGACCAATGTGCCAAACTTCAAATCCACGGTGTACACAGATTACGCACCAAGCATCTTAAATGGCGCGCACTTGACCGCATCGTGGCAATACTCAGGCAGCAAGTCGTTTAGTCCAGACAATAAAGTCACCGTGCCTGGATATAACGTCGTCAATCTTGGCACACGCTATACGACACAGCTCAATGGCGTCGTCAGTACTTTCCGCTTCGATATCAACAATGTTTTTAATAAATTCTACTGGCGTGATGTAACGCAAAGTTTGGGCGGCTATTTATTCCCAGGCGCACCGCGCACTTATAAAATATCGGGACAATTCGACTTCTAAACAGTATTTCTTATAGAGGCGAACAAGCAAGTTCGCCTCTACGCCCCCCACACTTCCCATTTCTGCAAAATCAGGCAGTACCTGACAAGATTACTCAAGTTTGCTATACTTGAGTCAAATGCTCGGGATTAAAGTTTATTCATGACTTTTGCCAAGCATCACTAAATAAGTTTGGAGTATTGACTCATGCGTCTAACCACTAAAGGCCGATTTGCTGTTACAGCCATGATCGATCTTGCCTTACGTCAAGACAATGGACCGGTGACGCTGGCAGGCATTAGCCAACGCCAGGATATTTCCTTGTCGTATCTGGAACAATTATTCGGCAAACTGCGTCGCCATGAAATCGTCGAATCCGTGCGTGGCCCAGGCGGTGGTTATAATCTCGCCCGCAAAGCGCAAAATGTGACGGTAGCAGACATTATTATCGCAGTCGATGAACCACTGGATGCCACCCAATGCGGCAGCAAAGGCAATTGCCATGGCAGTGATCATGATAATGGTATTCACTGCATGACGCATGATTTGTGGGCAACCCTGAACGCCAAGATGGTCGATTATTTAGACTCAGTTTCTTTGCAAGACTTGGTCAACCAACAAAAACAAAAAGCCCAAGATAAACCTATTGTTATCGTTCGTCACGGACACGCCGAACGCACTATTTCCTAAAATTTGGAGTTTTGAATGACTGCCGCAACTAACGCACCTACTCACGTATCAGTACCATTGACAAAAGCTTTGATCGACACGCTGAAAGCGCCGCATTTTCCTATTTACATGGATTACTCAGCGACAACCCCAGTTGATCCGCGCGTAGCCGACGTAATGATTCCTTATTTACGCGCGCAATATGGCAATCCAGCGTCACGCAGTCACGCCTATGGCTGGGATGCAGAAGCAGCAGTCGAAGCGGCACGCGGTCACGTTGCTGCTTTGGTAAATGCAGATTCTCGTGAAATCATCTGGACCTCTGGTGCGACCGAAAGTAATAACCTCGCATTAAAAGGTGCTGCGCAGTTTTACAAAGGCAAAGGTAAGCACATCATTACAGTCAAAACTGAACACAAGGCAGTGCTAGACACCGTACGTGAATTAGAGCGTCAAGGATTTGAAGCGACTTACTTGCAGCCACAAGACAATGGCTTGATCACAATCGAGCAATTAAAAGAAGCAATCCGTCCTGATACGATTTTGGTATCTGTAATGTGGGTAAATAACGAAATTGGTGTGATTCAACCGATCGCTGAGATCGGTGAATTGTGTCGAGAAAAAGGCATCATTTTCCACTCAGACGCCGCACAAGCAACTGGTAAAGTCGAGATTGATCTAGAAAAAGTGAAGGTCGATTTAGTCTCCTTCTCTGCCCATAAATCCTACGGTCCAAAAGGCGTGGGTGCTTTGTATGTACGTCGCAAACCACGCGTTCGTTTAGAAGCGCAAATGCACGGTGGCGGTCATGAGCGCGGTTTGCGTTCTGGCACATTAGCTCCGCATCAAATCGCTGGCATGGGCGAAGCCTTCCGCATCGCCAAAGAAGAAATGACTAGCGAATTAGCACACGTTCGCGCCATGCGTGATCGTTTATCTAAAGGTTTGAGCGAAATCGAAGAAACTTACATCAATGGTGACATGGAACACCGCGTTCCGCATAATTTGAACGTCAGTTTCAACTATGTTGAAGGCGAATCACTGATCATGGCAATTAAAGACATCGCTGTATCCTCAGGCTCAGCTTGCACGTCTGCCAGTTTGGAACCTTCCTACGTTTTACGCGCTTTGGGTCGCAGCGATGAATTAGCGCACAGCTCGATTCGCTTTACCATCGGTCGCTTTACGACGGAAGAAGACATTGATTTCACGATAGAACTATTGAAATCCAAAGTCGGCAAATTGCGCGAATTGTCGCCGTTGTGGGATATGTACAAAGACGGCATAGATATCTCCACAATTCAGTGGGCAGCACACTAATTAAACAATTTAAGAAGGAAAAATCATGGCATATTCAGAAAAAGTATTGGATCACTACGAGAATCCACGCAACGTTGGCGCGTTTGAAAAAGGTGATGACACTGTCGGCACTGGCATGGTCGGTGCACCTGCTTGCGGCGACGTAATGAAATTGCAGATCAAAGTTGGCGCAGATGGCGTGATTCAAGATGCCAAGTTTAAAACGTATGGCTGCGGCTCTGCAATCGCCTCTTCTTCTTTGGTGACCGAGTGGGTTAAAGGTAAAACTTTAGACCAAGCTATGAGCATCAAAAACACAGAAATCGCTGAAGAATTGGCGTTACCACCGGTCAAAATTCACTGCTCAATTTTGGCAGAAGATGCGATCAAAGCGGCTGTACTCGATTACAAAAACAAGCATAGCGCTGAATAATTTTATTCAACTTATTTTTCGCGCAGCATTTGCGCAATTTGGATAGATCATGGCGATTACTCTGACAGAAAAAGCAGCAAAACACGTCATCCGTTATATGGAGCGTCGCGGTAAAGGCATAGGCTTGCGCTTCGGTGTTCGTACCACGGGTTGCTCTGGCATGGCGTACAAATTGGAATATGTAGACGAAGTCGGTAACGAAGATCAAATCTTCGAAACCCATGGTGTGAAAGTGTTCGTCGATCCGAAAAGTTTGCCTTACATTGATGGCACAGAACTGGACTTCGCACGTGAAGGCTTAAACGAGGGCTTTAAGTTCTACAACCCCAACGTCAAAGACGAGTGCGGCTGTGGCGAGAGCTTCCGGATTTAATCTCAGGCAGCCCGACCATGACGATGCAGAATCACTTCGCTTTATTTCATTTGCCCATGCAATTCGAGCTTGATCGTGCGCAGCTCGATACCGCATATCGCGAAGTGCAATCTCGCGTGCATCCAGACAAATTTGTACAAGCGGGCGATGCAGAAAAGCGCGTCGCCATGCAGTGGGCAACACAAGCCAACGAAGCCTTTCAAACCTTAAAAGACCCGCTCAAACGTGCGACTTACCTGTGTCATTTGAATGGTGTTGATTTGCAAACGGAATCAAACACCAGCATGCCTGCGAGTTTTTTAATGCAGCAGATGGAATGGCGCGAAGCCTTTGATGATGCGCGGCACAGCCATGACATGGCTGCCATGATGCAGCTAGAAAAGGAAGTGCAAGCAAGATTAAAAGCACAAACCGCAAAGGCCGGTACTGCGATAGCTAGCGGTGACTTTCCAGCAGCTGCGCAAGACATTCGAGCCTGTTTATTTTTAGAAAAATTTCTGGCCGATATTGCTGCATTTGATGATTAAGTAATTGATCGCTGGTTTCTTGTGAGTCTTTGTGATTTTTCGCAAGCTTCAGCTCAATTGACACCGACAAATAATAACTGACGACGCCCAGCGTCATCCTCACGACAAGATTATGGCATTACTGCAAATTTCAGAACCTGGCATGTCCACTGCCCCACACCAACATCGCTTAGCGGTTGGCATTGATTTGGGAACGACCAATTCCTTAGTTGCCACAGTGCGCAATAGTATTCCTGAAATTCTCAATGATGAGGAAGGCCGCTCATTATTACCATCGGTGGTCAGATATTTACCGAACGGCCATGCACATATCGGCTTTAAAGCGCAGGCAGAACAAACGAAAGATCCTAAGAACACCATCGTTTCCGTCAAGCGTTTTATGGGGCGAGGTTTGAAAGATATCGCCCATGCTGAAAATCTGCCTTATGATTTTCACGATGAACCTGGCATGGTGCAATTGAAAACTGTCGCTGGCATTAAAAGCCCGGTTGAAGTGTCTGCACAAATTCTCGCGACTTTACGCCAGCAAGCAGAAGACGCACTGGGCGACGATTTGGTTGGTGCCGTAATTACCGTTCCAGCTTACTTCGATGACGCACAACGTCAGGCGACTAAAGATGCAGCAAAACTGGCTGGTTTAAATGTACTGCGCTTGTTAAACGAGCCAACCGCTGCAGCGATTGCTTACGGTCTAGACAATGGCTCTGAGGGGGTGTATGCAGTCTACGATTTAGGCGGCGGCACTTTCGACATTTCAATTTTGCGGATGAGCAAAGGCGTGTTCGAGGTTTTGTCAACCGGCGGTGATTCGGCACTCGGCGGTGATGACTTTGACCATCGCCTGTTCTGCTGGATTTTGCAGGAAGCCGGTCTATCTTTATTAAACGATGCAGATACCAGCGTATTAATGGTAAAGGCCCGTGAAGCGAAAGAAATTTTATCGACTCAGGCTTCAACTTATATCGACGCCAAACTCACGAATGGCGACGTCGTGCATCTGCAGATTACCAAGAGCATTTTTACTGAAATTACAGAAAACCTGGTCATCAAGACCATTACGCCATGCCGCAAGGTTTTGCGCGATGCGAAATTAACGGTAGATGATATTGATGGCGTCGTTTTGGTTGGTGGCGCAACACGCATGCCACATGTACGTAAAGCAGTCGGTGAGTTTTTCCAGACCACCCCGCTAGCAAATATCGACCCTGATAAAGTCGTCGCACTCGGTGCTGCAATTCAAGCGAATTTATTAGCAGGCAATCGTGCCGCTGGTGACGACTGGTTGCTATTGGACGTGATTCCGCTGTCTTTGGGTATTGAGACTATGGGTGGACTCTCCGAAAAAGTCATACCACGCAATTCCACGATCCCGTGCGCACGTGCGCAAGAATTTACTACTTTCAAAGATGGTCAAACTGCTTTAGCAATTCATGTCGTGCAAGGCGAACGCGAGTTAGTCAGCGACTGCCGTTCTTTGGCTAAATTTGAATTGCGCGGCATTCCACCTATGGCTGCTGGCGCTGCACGTATACGTATCACTTATCAAGTCGATGCCGATGGTTTGCTATCAGTTTCTGCACGTGAAATGCGTTCGGGTGTGGAATCATCTATCGTCGTTAAACCTTCTTATGGTCTCGCAGATGATGAAATTGCACGCATGTTGCAAGACTCTTTCAGTTCTTCAGACGGCGATATGCAAGCCCGAGCCTTACGCGAAGAACAAGTCGAAGCGGATCGTTTGCTATTAGCAATAGCATCCGCATTGGCGGGCGATAAACAATTATTAAGCTCAGATGAATTACAACAAATAGAAGCGCTGATTGAAAGTCTACATCTAAGCAAGCAAGGCAACGATCATGACGCGATTAAGGCCGCGATCACCGCACTTGCGGATGGCACCGAAGAATTTGCTGCACGCCGCATGGATCAAAGCGTACGCAGTGCACTCGCGGGAAAAAACCTGAACGAGTTTGAATAATTTTCACGATAAAGAACATCATGCCTATCATTACTATCCTGCCGCACGCTCAACTCTGTCCTACTGGCAAAACAATCAAAGTTGAAGAAGGAAAATCCTTATGCGAAGCTCTGGTCGAAAACAATGTCGAAATTGAACACGCATGCGAAATGTCCTGTGCCTGCACCACTTGCCACGTTGTGATTCGTCAGGGATTTAACTCTTTAAATGAATCAAGTGATGACGAAGAAGATTTACTCGACGCCGCCTGGGGTCTAGAAGCGACTTCGCGTCTGTCGTGCCAAGTAAAGCTCGGTGAGCAAGACATTACCATTGAAATTCCCAAGTACACGATTAATCATGCACGTGAAAATCACTAGGTTTGAATTAATAAATATTCACATAATTAAATGATTGTGCATGAATATGTCTGTTTTTACCCTCTCCCAGAATAGAATTTGCACAAGTTCAACACTGTTACTTGTGCAAATTGTTAAAACCTTTTACCATCAGAAATAATTGCTTTGTATAAACGAAGATCGACACCGCCTTCCTACAACTAACACAAGTTTTTGTTCAAGTTACGACCGGACGCTTGTGCAACGAAAGACGACGTATGCTACTGTGCCAGTGCAAAAAGAAGAAGGAGCATAAGTAATGAAGACGCCGTCTTTGATTGCCTCTATTTTCAGTCGCATCACATTACGCCTCGCCGTTGTCCTTGCGGTTTTTTTTGGTTTGCTTGTTACATCCATCGTTCTGATTCCTATTCAGCTACGAACCATATCAGCCGATAGCTTAAAAAAACTCGAAGATGACCACTTGCGTTCAGCGGCAATTCTCGCCGTTATTTTAAGTGAGCCGGTATGGCAAATTACGCCTGAAATCGCGAAAAATTCAAGTGAAGTGGTTTTTTCAAATCCAAATGTTTCAGAAATTCACGTCATTACCTTACCTGATAAAAAAACCTTTATTACGAATTCACGTAAAAATACGCAGCAAGGCAAATTCAGAACGCAAACTCGGTCAATCTCGCATGGTGAACAGATCATCGGTGAAGTGCAACTCACCTTTACTGAAGAGATTATGCAGGCTGAAATTAATTCCAACTTCTATCGCGCGATTTTGGTCACGGCAACTTCATTCCTATTGTCGGTAATTTGTATTTATATTGTGTTGCAATGGCGATTAGTACGCCCGATTAAAGATCTCATTGAGAAATCTGATTTACTCGCCAACGGCGAATTGAATGAAGTCATTTCATTTGACCGCAAAGATGAAATTGGTCATCTTGCTGTCAGTCTGGAGGCCACTCGGCAAGCCTTACAGCGATCATTTAATGAACTTGAAATTAAGAACCAACAGTTACTTGAGTACTCAGGCACTCTAGAATCAAAAGTACGCCAGCGCACCCAAGAATTAGAAAATGCAAATCATCATTTAGAAGCGGCTCTTGCGAGCGTCAATAGCGCCCAAAATGAATTGGCTCGAATTGAACGGATGGCGGCATTAGGCTCTATGGTTGCAGGTGTCGCCCATGAATTGAATACACCCCTTGGAAACTGCCTGCTTGTAGCCAGTACTTTGAGCGATGAAACGCGTCAAATCAGCAAAGCCATGACTGAAGGCACGATGCGACGTTCTGAACTGTCCCATTATGTCGAAGCTGCAACAGAATCAAGCAAGTTATTGATGCGCGGCTTGCAGCAAGCAGCGCAATTGGTTGGTGACTTCAAACAGGTTGCCGTTGACCAATCGAGCGCCCAGCGCAGGAAGTTTACCTTGATGGTGGTATTTCAGGAGTTAGCAGCCTTGCTACATTCAAGCTTACGCAAAACGCCATTCAATTTGGAACTTGATATTCCAGACGATATTGAACTTGATAGCTATCCAGGCCCATTGGGACAGGTGTTTAGCAACTTAGTGAATAATGCCGTCGTGCATGGCTTAGATGGTATGAGTCAAGGTGTCATGCGATGCATGGCAAGACGCCAGGAAGACCACGTGTTAATTGTGTTTGAAGACTCGGGGAAAGGTATTCCTCCCAACATTATCAAGCGTATTTTTGAGCCATTCTTCACTACCAAATTTGGCAAAGGCGGTAGCGGTCTTGGGTTGAGCATTACATTCAACATTATCACTAATGTTCTAGGCGGAGAAATCAAAGTCACTAGCGAACCGAATCACGGCGCACGCTTTGAAATGTCAATTCCGCTCATCGCACCTGGAAATCCAGAACATGTCGGACAAATTATCGACGTCTAAGGCTGCTATACTGTAGCCCGCATATGCTTACATGCCTTGCCGCGACTAATGGCAAGGTAGTATGCACATTGGTCAAATCAATTCGACACCCAGAACATCACTTTCCAAAGCTTCGAAAAATGCAAGAATATCTCGACTTCATGCGCCATGTACAAGATCATGGCCATGTCAAAACCGACCGTACTGGTACGGGCACTCTCTCCGTTTTTGGCTACCAAATGCGCTTTGATTTAAGTAAGGGTTTCCCTTTGGTTACAACCAAAAAACTCCACTTAAAATCAATCATTCATGAATTAATTTGGTTCTTAGCGGGCTCCACAAATATCGCTTATTTAAAGGACAATGGCGTCTCAATTTGGGATGATTGGGCAGATGAAAATGGTGATCTTGGCCCCGTCTATGGCTCGCAATGGCGTAGTTGGCCTTTACCTGATGGTGGGCATATTGATCAGATTGCGCAATTAATCGAACAGATCAAAACGAATCCTGATTCTCGCCGTTTGATAGTATCGGCTTGGAACGTCGCCGAAATTCCGAATATGAAGCTACCACCATGCCATGCTTTTTTTCAATTTTATGTCGCTGAGGGACGTCTTTCCTGCCAGTTATACCAACGCAGCGCGGATATCTTTCTGGGAGTTCCCTTCAATATCGCGTCTTACGCTCTGTTGACCCACATGGTGGCGCAGCAAACCAACCTGGAAGTGGGTGACTTTATTTGGACCGGTGGCGATTGCCACTTGTACAGCAATCATTTGGAACAAGTCAAAGAGCAATTATCACGTGAGCCGTATGCCCTACCTAAGCTCAATATTTTGCGCAAACCAGCTTCAATTTTTGATTACAAATTTGAAGATTTTGAGATTGAAAATTACGAGTTTCATCCCCATATCAAAGCTCCTGTTGCCGTATAAATAGTAATTTCATGACCAATTTAAGCATTATTGTCGCCACCGACAAAAAAAATGGCATTGGCATCAAAAACCAATTGCCTTGGCATCTACCGGAAGACTTGGCGCATTTCAAGCGCACCACCTCTGGTCATACCATCATTATGGGTAGAAAAACTTTTGACTCTATAGGACGAGCTTTGCCTAATCGCCACAATATCGTGATTAGTCGGAATGCGGAATGGCAGCACGACAATGTGAGTTGCCATACTTCGATTGAAGCGGCCTTGAGTTCGATTAAAGACCTGGAAACCTTTGTGATAGGCGGCGCACAAATCTACGATCAGGCCATGCATTTAGCACAAAAATTGATCGTCACTGAAATTCAAGATGAATTTGAATGTGATGCCTTTTTTCCAGCTATTGATAAAAATATCTGGCAAGAAAGCCGACGAGAGAGCCTTATTAGCGCAACTAATCAGCTACACTACGCAATTGTTACATACACAAGAAAATAGGATATCAAATGTCAGGTCACGGTTTCCATGTACATGGTCCACACGATCATGAGATCGAACATGCAGCGCATAGCAACGATGAATTTTCTAGCAAAATTGCCGTAATGACTGCCATCATGGCTACGGTAGGCGCTTTGCTAGGCTATGAAGGTGGCGCTACGCAAAACGAAGCGGCAATGCATAAAAATAGTGCTGCAATCAAGAAAACCGAAGCGTCGGATCGTTGGAGCTATTACCAAGCTAAATCGAGCAAGCAAAATCTGGCCGAACTTGCCATGATTATTCCAGGTAGCGATGTAGAAAAATATAAATCTGAAGTTGCTCGTTATAAGACAGAAAAAGAACAAATCAAAAAAGAAGCTGAAGCTTTGGAGCTTCAGGTAGTAGAATTAGAAAAATCGTCAGAAGCATCCCTGCATCAGCACCATCGCTGGGCACAGGCGATGACGGCAGTGCAGATTGCAATCTCCTTAGCAGCGATTGCCTTATTGACTAAAAAGAAATGGCTAGAGTATGCTTCTTATGCTGTTGCAACCGCCGGTGTGGGTATTGCAGCTTTAGCTTGGATGCATATTTAAGGAAAGTTAACACTATGAAGAAGATTGCTTGCTTGACGATCTTGTGCGCATTAAGTGCAGTTCATTCGACTGTGCACGCGCAAGATTTCCGTTGGAATCAATCTTCTGCCATAGCTTCCCAAGTCTATCCAACATATTCTCTGTCACAAACTGACAGGAACAGCTTTGGTGGTATTGCAAGTATTCACAGCACACAAGAGCTATCGATGAGTTCACCACTTGAGTTTGGCTATAGTCCACCGAGTAAACAAGGTAAACGTGGCTCATCCCGAGGTTTATTCCTGAATCAATCTAATTCAACGACTCTGCATTTTTCGAAATCAGATAAATTAGACTACGGTCTGGATTTTAGTCTTGATCGCAAGCGTGATCCTTTTGAACTTGCCCAAATCGGCGCAGGCAAAAATCAATTGTCAGGCACAGACTTTTCGACTTCAGCCTTCATTAATTATCGTATTAATCCGACTTACTCGTTGGGATCGTCGATTCGTTATGGCACTGGGTATGAACGTGGTACGCAACTTAGCGTCAGCGCAAAGGCTAATAAGGTCTTTGGAAAGCGCCACAATTTGACCGCAGTATTTAGCGTCAACTGGAGCAATCTGTCCAGCGTGTCGAAGAACCCTTTCAGTACACTCGATTGGCAACAATCACAGAATTATTTATCGCTCAACAATCAGTTAAATCGAACTGAGTTACGTGTAGGAAGTAGCTGGAACTGGAACGTTGATACCAATTGGTCCTTGTCGACCGGTGTCAGCGCACGTCACTCGCTCAATTCTCCCGTGAACAATCCTTTCTTCACACAACGCACACCGGTAACCGTATTTTCGATCGCGACTTATCGTTTCTAAAGATAATGCCTCATTCTGGCGATGAGCCATTATCTTATTCCTGCATTTACCATCAGTCCGACATCACTTTGGACTCATTTTGAAGGTCTTAAATCAATCGGCCTGCCGCAATAGAAATCGTACGACCACAACGGGCAGCAATCGATAGATCATGTGTGACCAGCACCAGACTCGAACCGCGCTCGCGATTTAATTCAAACACTAATTGAATCACCGACTCACCCGTCGCAGCATCCAGACTACCGGTAGGTTCGTCGGCAAATAATAGCGGCGGCTCCGTGACAAAGGCGCGCGCCAAGGCGACCCGTTGCTGCTCGCCCCCCGACAAATATTTTGGATAATGTTTCAGGCGACTGGACAAACCAACTTTCGCTAACATCTGTTCCGCTTTGCTTTTCGCCTCCTTATCACCGCGTAATTCCAATGGCAACATGACATTTTCCAAAGCGTTGAGATGCATTAATAATTGAAATGACTGGAACACAAAGCCTAACTGATTCTTACGTAATAAAGCCCGACCGTCTTCATCTAAAGCGAAAATATCGACGCCGCCCAACTCCACGGTTCCTGATGTTGGCGTGTCGAGGCCAGCCAAAATACCTAGCAAAGTAGATTTTCCAGAGCCTGATGCGCCAACAATTGCGAGAGTCTCACCCGCTTCAACAGAAAACTCGATATTATGTAGAATAGTTAGTTCGCCCGTCGCATCAGCGACACGCTTGCTCAGGTTTTTTACGTGTATTGCAGGAATATTGCTTTGATCAGAAAGGCTCATGTTGAATTTATGCGTTTAAAATTTATGAAATCACTGAACATCTTCAGCGCACTTTTTGTCGCACTATTATTGTTTGTGCTATCGAGTAATGCGCATTCTGCACCAAAAACCATACTTGTGCTTGGTGATAGTTTATCCGCGGAATATGGACTCGCGCGCGGCACGGGTTGGGTGGCGCTATTAGAACAACGACTGCTGACAAAAAAAATTGCAGCGCGCGTGATCAATGCCAGTATTAGTGGAGAAACTAGTAGCGGAGGTAAGGCTCGCTTAAGCGCTCTACTCGAAATTCACCGACCAGATATCGTTATTGTCGAGCTAGGTGGCAATGATGCTTTGCGTGGTTTGGATTTGGATGCATCAGAACAAAATTTTCGCGATATGTTAAAAATGATTCAAACCAGCAAAGCGAAACCATTACTGGTGGCGATGCAAATTCCACCGAATTATGGCAGAGCATATACCGATAAATTCTTCTCCATGTATGCCAAATTGGCAAAAGAAACTAAATCAGCCTTAGTGCCATTTTTCCTCAAAGGTGTTGCTGACAAGCCAGCGCTATTCCAACCTGACCGTATTCATCTAACTGCAGAAGCACACCCGACCATGATGGAAAACGTCTGGGATCCATTACAGAAATTACTGAAAAAATGAGCGCATCCCGATTGGTTAGTTTTGCCGAAGCTTATACAAATTCATCTGGGTTTGATTGCATTATCGATGCGCGTAGCCCTGCCGAGTTTGCAGAAGATCACATCCCGGGCGCCATTAATTGCCCAGTTTTGGACAATGAAGAAAGAATCAAAGTCGGCACGATCTATAAGCAAGTTAGCCCATTTGAAGCAAAAAAAATTGGCGCTGCTTTAGTCGCAAAAAACATTGGTAAGCATATTGAACAGTTATTTCTAGATAAGCCCAAAGATTGGAAGCCTTTGATTTATTGCTGGCGCGGAGGGAATCGCAGTGGCGCCATGACGCATGTCATGTCAAAAATCGGATGGCACGCGATGCAACTTGATGGCGGCTATAAAGGGTTTCGCCGCTTCGTAAATCAGCAACTACCAGAATTGGCAGCACAAGCGCATTGGGTCGTATTGTGCGGAGAAACTGGCACTGGAAAAAGTCGATTACTACAACATTTACAAGTCGCAGGCGAACAAGTCATTGACCTCGAAGAGTTGGCACATCATCGTGGCTCAGTACTTGGGAAATTGCCGGATAACGGACAGCCATCCCAGAAATTTTTTGAAACAGAAATCTGGCGCCATCTCAGTCGTTTCGACTTCAGCAAACCTATTTATGTCGAAGCAGAAAGCAAAAAAGTCGGCAATTTGCGGGTGCCGGACGCAATGATGGAAAAGATGCGCGCCTCGTCTTGCATCAAACTAGAATTGCCTTTGAATGAGCGGGTTGGTTTACTTAGCGATGACTACCAACATTTCATCGAAGACGTCGCGCTTCTCAAAACCCAATTGGCATGTCTGATTGACCTACACGGCAAAGAACAAATTCGGATTTGGAACGAACTCGCGGAATCCAAACAGTTCGAGGAATTGGTAAAACAATTACTTCTCAAACATTATGACCCAGCTTATCAAAAAGCGATAGCGCGAAATTTCGAACAAGTGGAGCAAGCGAAGATTTATGCGATAAAAGATAAATCGGATACCTCATATGCAGATCTCGCGGTACAAATTATCCAAGGAAGTTAAGTCTTCTAAGCACAAGAATCGATTTAACTATCCTTGTCGTCAATAATGCTTTGCCCAATCTCATCAAGCTCCTCAAATTGTCGGTGATTTAATGCCCACCAGAATACGATACCGATCGCAAAAACTAAGATGACGCTGAGCGGAACCAACAAGTACAAAATATCCATAATTTTTTTGAGCTAAAGATTAAGCGGAACGCATCACATCGTGATCAACGGGCTTAAGGCCAAGCAAACGCAGGCCATTTACAACGACGAATAAAGAACTCAGTGACATGCCGAGTGCGGCATGCCAAGGCTCAAGATAGCCTAGCACTGCTGCAGGTACTGCGATCACATTGTAAAGCAATGACCAAGCTAAATTTTGCCGAATTAAACGATAAGCTTTCGCCGCCAATTGGACACTAAAATTAAAATCACTAAGCCGATTAGACATTAACAAGCAATCGCTGCGGGTTTGAGAAATCGGTGCTCCCTGCCCCATCGCTACCGATACTTGCGCTAAGGATAAGGCCGGTCCATCATTCATTCCATCACCCACCATAGCAACTACAGCACCTTGTCGCTGTAGTTGCAAAATATATTCGTACTTTTGTGCTGGGCTAAGTTCTGCCTGAAAGTCAGTGATGCCACATTGCATGGCAATCGCAGTCACGACTTCCCTTCGATCACCGGACAATAAAATCACTTTCTTTGATTGCTTTTGTAATTCGGTCACACAGGCAATTGCCTCGTCTCGCAAGCAATCTTCCATCACAAAATATGCCAAAATACAAAATTGATTTCCGAGAACAGAAACGGACTGCCCACGATACTCATCGGGAATCTGCCATACGCGTTGGTTTGCATCCTTAATTATTTCTTGCACATAATCGAGCTTGCCAAGTCGAAACCATACGCCGTTCAACTTTGCAGCGATCCCTGCACCTGCTTGTTCATGGCTAGCTTCAACTTTTAAACCTGAACGAGAAACTAGCGGAGTCAATTGCTGTTTCAGAAAATCGTCGGCGATCGCTTTTGATGCGGGATGCAATGACATGCTTGCTAACAATGCTGCGACATCTTGTTGCTGTGATGTAGAAAAAATTTCGTCATATAAATAAACGGAGCGCACGACTTTTAATTTTCCAAAAGTAAGCGTACCGGTTTTATCGAAAACCACGTGCGTCAAATTCGCTAGATTTTCTATTGCGCTTCCTTTGGTCACCAACATCCCGAATTTAGCTAATTGCCCGATCGCTGCCGACATCACGCCAGGCGTCGCCAATGACAATGCACAGGGACAAGTCACCACAACCACGCTGATGGCGATCCACAATGCGCGGCTCGGATCGATAAAACTCCAGGCGATCCCCGACATTACCGCAATCACTAAAATCGCAAATAGAAACCGGCTGGCGTGCTTATCTGCCAAAGCAAGTAACCTAGGTTTTTCCAACGTTGCCGACTCCATCATCGCAATCAGACTCGCTAATTGTGTCTGATTACCCACTTGATCTGCCTGCATCACCAACGCACTATGCAAATTAATTGACCCCGCAATCAATAGATCGTCCGCTTTTTTACTGACTGGTTTCGCTTCACCTGTCATTAAGGCTTCATCACATTCACTTTGTCCGTCGATGACTCGTCCGTCACATGGAATTTGCTCACCCGCTGGCACTAATAAATAATCGCCAATATTAATTTCATCAGCACGGCACCTTTGCACTTGCTCTAGGGAAGGATAGGCCACAATTTTCTGCGCCACGCTAGGGTGAATTTGCGTAAGCACTGCTAGTGCTGCGGAAGTCCTTCGTTTCACGTTCTCTTCGATGAAGCGAGCGCTCAACAACAGAAAAACGAACATGATGGCGGAATCAAAATAGACCGCGCCGCCAAAAAATGTTGCCCAGCAGCTGGCCAAAAAGGTCAACAGAATACCCACCGAAACCGGAACATCCATCCCCACGGTGTGATGTTTCAAATCACGCAAAGCACCACGAAAGAAGGGAATAGCGGAAAAGCCTATTACGGGAAGCGTGATAATCAAACTAGCGATTTTTAATAGACGATCCAAATCGGGACTGAGATCTCCATCGATTTCCGGTACGGGAACTAAATAAGCAGGAAAGGCGTACATCATGACCTGCATCATCGCAAAACCGGCCACAAATAATCGCCACAGCGCCACTTTCTTTTCTTTGGCCTGATATTCACTTAAAGATTGATTCGCGGGAAATGCAGCGTATCCAAGATCGACGATGGCTTGAATAATTTGTTTTAGACTCAGTTGCTCAGAGCGCCAACTTAATTGGGCTTTTTGCGAAATCGGATTGATCCGGAAAGATTCAACGCCGGATAATTGTGTCACTCTGAATTCAATCAACTGAACACAAGCTGCACAACGAATGCCAGCCACACTGAGCAATTCAGTTTGCAACTGTTTGCTTGTTACAGTAGATTCGCCTGCAGGTGGCTGCGCACTGGCAGTCGTCATTCGAAGATCGTGCTTTCGTTTAATTGTTTAGCTTGCAAATAGTCTTCGATCAAGCCATTTTGCTCAATCGCATTAAGTACGGCTAGGCAACCATGACAACAAACTGGTTGCTGCACTTGTTGGAAAGTCGCCATCAACGCAGCATCTTTACGCATACTTTCGCCGCAATGAAAACACAGACATTTCTCACGCTTAAAAAAACGCGACAGATGTGTACCATAAAATTGAGAAAGCGCTATTTGCATAAGAAACCGAATTTCCTTACCATTGTTCCTCGCATGATAACGGACAACGCAGTTTTTTTCTTGATTTGACGCAAGCAAATTCAATAAAACCAACAACACTATTGTTTGCAAGTCAAAATGAAAAACGATGGCGGTCAGCCATCGTTTTTATCATATTGGGGCTTATTAGAAGCCTCTAAACCGAGGAAGATTCACTCGATGATTTCTTCGTATAAATAGTACTCAACGTACAAAAATGACTTTCTACTTCATACATAACCGGTAAAAGTACCACACCGGAGCTCAAATGCCATTCGTCTGAAATACAAAAATATTTATGTATATTGACCTCCTCGTTTGAACCAGTTACGGCTTCAATATAGACGACCCAGCGTGCAATGAAAAGAAAATTTTAACTATCTAAATGATTTGTAAGATTAAAGAAATTAAAGCCAAATAAGACAAAATAAGGCCAAACAAAATAAAAACAAACATTAAAGCTTTTATGCTTCCATAGACTTTTCTGTTTTGAGCTCTGGTTTAGCAGTCAAGTAATCATCAGGTTGCCAGCAAATCTTTCCATCCACTTCCGTGATTTGTATTTTGCGCAAGCGTCCTCCGCGGCACGGTCCGCCTGTGCAATGACCGGTTTCTGGAACATAAATCGCGCCGTGGGTTGCGCACATAATGTACAAACCACTGCCTTCGAAAAATTCACCTGGGGACCAATCCAGCTCAACCGGCACATGGGCGCATCGGTTCAAGTAGCCATGCGCACCTCCATCATAACGAACTACAAACCCAGTTGCCTCATCACTACCCGCGAGCAAAGGGAAACGGATGCCCTTACCACCCTCTTCCAATTCGCTTGAATTACAAATAAAGATTTCCGCCATAAATCAAATTCCCAAATCGTTTTCTATTCGCCTGCTGCAAGCCAATTTTTTGCATTAAGCGCCACAGGTCAAGGCCAGTACTCTCATGCATTTTCACTTAGCCACTGATGCAAGTCCGCAACTTTTTTTGCAGAATATAAGGTCGGCACAGTCGCCAATAAGTTTGCATCATGTGCGCCATACTCAACCGCTACAGCTGATGCGCCGGCATTCGCTGCCATTAACAGATCATGCGTGGTGTCGCCGATCATCAAGGTTCGCTGCATATCTTGTCCTAATTCACGGGTCAATTCTTGCAACATGGCCGGGTGTGGCTTGGAAAAAGTTTCATCGGCACAACGGGTTGCATCAAACATTGACAACACATTCACGCTATTCATCGCACGATTCAGACCAACACGACTCTTACCCGTCGCAACGGCCAGAAAATATCCTTGGTGTGCTAGGTCAGTCAACATTTCCCTCACACCAGGAAACAAGGGCAACTCATGGTCACGGACTAAATAATGGTAGCGATAACGCTCTACCATTTTAGGATAAAACTTAGGGTCGACATCCGGCAGGACGGCTTGCATTGCATCGGCCAAGGCCAGTCCAATCACGTGGGCAGCTGCCACATCATCAGGAACTGGCAGTTGCAAGTCTCTCGCCGCAGCTTGTATGCATTTCACGATGGTGACGGTACTATCCATCAAAGTCCCATCCCAATCAAACACAATAAAATCAAATAACTTTTTTGCCATATTTCCCTATTGTTTGTATCTGCAAATCATCGATCTTTTTTTTCAGCTATTCCTAGCTATTCTTAATTGCTCTTAGAGATTTTTGACTGCGTGTAACTAGTTCACTTTACGTCAGGCTTTGCAAAAATTTCTCACATTCTTTTGGCAATGGTGCATTCAAAGTCATTTGCTTACCTGTTTCCGGGTGCGTAAAGGTAATTTGATGCGCATGCAGGAACATGCGTTTTAATGCACCACGACTATCAGTCGCTTTTAACAAAGCGCGATTTAAGGCAAAGTCACCGTATTTATCATCGCCTGCAATCGCAAAGCCACTGGATGATAAGTGCACGCGGATCTGATGGGTACGACCGGTTTTTAGTTCCGCTTCCAGCAATGCGAAATCGGTATATTTTTTCTTCAGGCTAAATACCGTGTGGGATTCCATCCCATCGGCTTGCACACGCACACGGCGCTCGCCGTCGGCCGTCGTGTATTTGTGCAGAGGCAATTTAATGTGTTGCCTTTGATTTTTCCAATCACCCGCTATCAAAGTCAGGTAACGTTTGTCCGTTTCGCCATCACGCATTTGCTCATGCAAATTAACTAAAGCGGAACGTTTCTTTGCTAACAACAATATTCCTGAAGTTTCTCGATCTAGTCTATGCACCAATTCTAGAAACTTCGCATCAGGACGAGAGGCACGCAATTGCTCGATAACACCAAAGCTGACGCCAGACCCACCATGTACAGCAACGCCGGCCGGTTTATCGATAATTAACAAATGACTATCTTCAAACACTATCGCAAACTCCGCGCCGGGAACATGCGTCGAATCTTTCTCAGCTATTCGTGTCGGCGGAATTCGTACAACATCGCCCTCTTTTAGGCGATACAACTGATCAATGCGTCCCTTATTTACACGCACCTCTCCCGATCGAAGAATCCGATAGACATGGCTTTTTGGCACGCCTTTGCAGATACGCAACAAAAAGTTATCGATTCGCTGACCTGCATCCTCTTCAGTGATCGTAATGAGTTGCACTTGTGCAAAAGTTTGCGAGGCGGTCTGCCCTTCAGCTATTTTGGATGGTTTTTGAGAGTTTCCACCCATATTTATCGCTAAGTCCTTCATTTTGAATATATAATCCCTGAGGCTAGAGCTAACAAAGCTTCAGCATGTGTAAGAAAGACGACTATTCTACACAGGGGCGTGTCTATCGGCCTCGCCATTTTGCAAATTCGATAGAAAAGATGTGTATGCACATCGTTTTTTGCAGGTCAAGGTTGCAACCAATTGTGGCAATCGGACTCATGCAAAGCGATTTGGATCAGAAAGTTTGAAATATAAGGATAAGTCTGGCAAGAGATGCGAATTGACATAAATTCGTTGGCTTGCCGGTTGATGGTTTTACAAATACCGGTCGATTTCGTCATACGTGATGTAGTTAAATTGAACTGCCAACGTTTTGACACTATTTATTTTAGTAAGTTGCGCATCGCCTGAATAATTATTAGCTTGATGTATCTCTGTTTCGCGTCTAAGGATGGCGAAATGCAAGCCAGAATACTCGGAGACATGTGCACTCGCCCCAGGTAAAAACTATCCGCGCCAAGCGCACAAATGATTTAATGAACACCTTTGAATGATTCCAGCTTCGCGCTGATCGCTCTCAGGATTATTTTTTAGATTTCTTTGTGTCAGTGGCATTTCCCGCCCCCTCAAACTCTCCGCTCTCGCATACATCCAACGTAAGCACGCCACTATTGTTCAGCCAAGCTGACGCTAGTGAAATATGGCTTTGATGCCATGGAGAAAAATATGAAACGTATGCTGTTTAATGCTACGCAGCAAGAAGAATTGCGCGTAGCGATTGTCAATGGGCAAAAACTGATTGACATCGATATCGAAACAACTGGACGCGAACTCCGTAAATCGAATATCTACAAAGGAGTTATCACACGTATCGAACCATCCTTAGAAGCCTGTTTCGTCAATTATGGCGAAGAACGTCACGGCTTTTTGCCTTTCAAAGAAGTCGCCCGTAGCTATTTCAAAGAAGGTATCGACGTCCGCAACTCATCGATCAAAGATGCTTTGCGCGAAGGTCAGGAAATTATTGTTCAGGTAGAAAAAGAAGAACGCGGCAACAAAGGCGCGGCGTTGACTTCTTTCATTTCTTTGGCTGGTCGTTATTTGGTTTTGATGCCAAACAATCCACGTGGTGGTGGTGTTTCCCGTCGCGTTGAAGGTGAAGACCGTCAAGAATTGCGCGAAACGATGGACAAGCTGGACTTGCCACAAGGTATGTCCGTGATTGCTCGCACCGCAGGTATTGGCCGCAATGTCGACGAATTGCAATGGGATCTCAATTACCTGATGCAACTTTGGCGCGCGATTGATGGTGCTGGCAAGTCTGCACAAGGCGCTTTCCTGATCTATCAAGAATCTTCTTTAGTGATTCGTGCAATCCGTGATTATTTCCAACCGGACATCGGCGAAATCCTGATCGACACCGACGACATCTACGAACAAGCACAGCAGTTTATGAGCCACGTGATGCCCGACATGGTGCACCGTGTAAAGCGTTATAGCGACGACGTGCCATTGTTCTCACGTTTCCAAATCGAACATCAGATCGAAACAGCCTACTCACGCACTGTGCCATTGCCATCAGGCGGCGCGATCGTGATTGACCATACAGAAGCTTTAGTTTCTGTGGACGTCAACTCCGCTCGAGCAACACGTGGTGGCGACATCGAAACAACCGCATTCAACACGAATTGTGAAGCAGCTGAAGAAGTTGCACGTCAATTACGTTTGCGTGACTTGGGTGGTTTGATCGTGATCGATTTCATCGACATGGAAAACGCCAAGAATCAACGCGAAGTCGAAACACGCTTAAAAGACGCATTGCGCTATGACCGTGCTCGCGTACAAATGGGTAAGATTTCCCGTTTCGGCTTAATGGAATTATCCCGCCAGCGTTTGCGCCCTTCTCTCTCAGAAGGCAGCCATGTCACTTGCCCACGTTGTAATGGCACTGGCCACATCCGCGATACTGAATCTTCTGCTTTGCAAGTCTTGCGTATTATCCAAGAAGAAGCAATGAAGGAAAATTCAGCAGCGATCCACGTACAAGTTCCAGTCGACGTCGCAGCGTTCTTGCTGAATGAAAAACGTGGCGAAATCCTCAAAATAGAAAATCGTCATCGTGTCACAGCGATTTTGATTCCAAACAAACACTTGGAAACCCCTCATTACAAGCTCGATCGCCTAAAGCATGATGATCCACGTTTGGAAGAGGCGCATGTCAGCTATGCCATGGCTGAACAAGCCGATACCGATATTGGTTACAGCAAACGTCAAAAAGACGATGTCAAACCACGTCAAGAAGCGGTCGTGAAGAGCATTACACCGGATACAGCGCCTATTGTTGAACGTAAGCCTGCTCCAGTATCAGCACCAGCAAAAGAAGCGTCCAGCGGCGGTTTGTTTGCCGGTATTGCAAAATTCTTCAGTTCCATTTTTGGCGCCAGCGAAAGCAAAGCACCAGTCGCTGAAGAAAAACCAAAACACAGTCGCGATAGAAATGACCGCAATCGCCAACGCAATCGCGGCCAAAACGGCCGCAATGGTCGCAATGGTCGTAATGCGAACGGAACTGAGACTGAAGATCGTCCAGCGAATCCGAACAGCAATCCAAACAGCAACCAAAATCGTGCTGAAAAAGATGTGAGTAAACCTACGGCAAATGAAGCCAATCAACAGGCACGTCAAAACAAGCAGCCACGTCCGCCACGGGAAGAAAAAGAAGGTCAGGAAGCGCAAGGCGGTCAAGGTCGTCGTGATCGTCAACAACGTCAGCGCGATGGCAAGAAAGACAATAGCATTTCTGATGTAAAAGTCGAAGAACTAACAAGCGCTGCGCTGGATACTGCCACTACACCTGCGCTGAATAAACCAAAGAATCAGGAAGTGCCAATCGCGGCTGGCTTAGCGGATCAAGATGGTAACGAACCACAGGCAGAAGAAGGTCGTCGTCGTCGTCGCGGCGGTCGTAATCGGAATCGTCGTGATCGTAACGGTGCTGACAATACAGAATTGAATGCAGCTCAGGCTGAAGTGAATGGTGAAGTCAAACAAGACACACCACCGGCATTTATTCCTGTTGCAGATATGATGACCAATGCGCCTGTGAATACAGAAGCCGCACCGATCCAGGCTAGCTTTGATTTAGCACCAACTTCAGCAGTGGAATTGGCAGCTACCGTGGTCACAGAACGTTCTCCTGAGAACTTTGTCGAGCAACCAGCTGCCATTATTACTGAGACACCTACTGCACAAGTAGCTGCAGTAGCTGCAGTCGGTACTGCTCCAATCGTCAATGAGGCAGATCCTAGTACACTTGCATCTACCGAATCGGTCGTGCCAGAAAGTGTTAGTACAACCCTAAATGAAGGCGGAGAATCAATTGTACCGACTGAAGCTGTGACTGTTACTCAAATGAGCAATCTGGTTGCGGAGACAGTCAATGAAGTTGTGATGACCGATGCACCTGCGATTGCTGCAGCTGTCGCAGTCAATCAAACTTTACCAATGTTTGCAGAAGTCCCTGATCAACACGTTCAAGACATCCTGAAAGTGGAGCAATCTGCAATGGTTGCCCCCACACCAGTTATTGCAGAAGTTGCGGTACAGGTCACACCGACAGCAACAATTAGCACGCCCCCAGCGCCCGATTTAGATGCAGTATTGGCGCAGGCTGGTTTGATTTTAGCGAGTACAGATCCTGCCAAGTTGAAGGCTGCACAAGAAGTTACGACACAAGCGCATGTTGCTCCGCGTGTCGTGCGCGAACGTAAAGCCCCAGTGGTAGCTGCTGATGAGCCCTTAGTGTTGGTGGAAACAAAACGTTAAGCTATCTTAAGCATTCGCCAAGAAAATAAGGCAGCCCAGCGCACTTTGTGACTGGGCTGTTTTTATTTGGTATGAACGTTTTTTGAGTAAGATCAATTCTGTGTAGAACACAAAATAATCAGGCGTGATATTGTTGCGCAAATTCCTGCTTAATTCCCTCCCAATGAGCAACAAATTCATCCCGATTCAAACGATACAAAGCTTGCCAAATGATCTTGATATCAATAGGCTTGCATCATCGCCACTGCAGGTCCCGAGTGGACAGTTATACGACACCTTGCTTCGCCCTCTACACGATCTCAGAATTTCGGTGACTGACCGCTGTAATTTTCGCTGCACCTATTGCATGCCGAAAGATGTATTCAATAAAAACTATGTATACCTGCCACAAACAGATTTACTCAGTTTTGAAGAAATTCTTCGAATAGCAAAAATTTTTGTCGCCCATGGTGTCAGGAAAATCCGACTAACTGGCGGAGAACCTCTGTTAAGAAAAAATCTCGAAGAATTAGTGCATATGTTGAGCGCACTGAAAACCGTCGATGGCAATTCGCTTGATCTGACCTTAACAACGAATGCCGCATTATTAGCAAAAAAAGCTCAAAATCTGAAGGATGCGGGGTTGAGCCGCATCACAGTTTCTCTGGATGCGCTCAACGATCACGTCTTTAAGCAAATGAATGACGTCGAATTTCCGGTGGAACAAGTCCTGGAAGGGATACAAGCTGCGGAATCTGTGGGATTTTCTCAAATCAAGATCAATATGGTGGTCAAAAAAAGTGTCAACGCAGGAGAAGTAGTTCCTATGGCACGCTTTTTCAAAGATTCTCCCCACATCCTGCGCTTTATTGAATTTATGGATGTAGGTTCATCAAATGCTTGGTGTCTGGACGAGGTGGTTCCGTCGCATCAAATTATTGACGATTTGACGAAAGCGGATATGCCGCTTATCCCACTTCCAGCCCACAACAACAGCGAAACTGCGGCACGTTTTCAGCATCTTGATAGCAGCGGGGAGTTAGGTTTTATTTCCAGTGTCAGTCAAGCTTTTTGCCACGATTGCAGCCGCGCCAGGCTATCAACTCAAGGTAAGCTTTATACCTGTCTGTTCGCTAGTCACGGATATGATTTACGCCAGCATCTTCGCAACTTGTCTCTTGATCAAGCAGATTTGAAAATAGCCAACTTAATTCAGTCGATATGGGAAAAACGCAATGACCGCTATTCAGAATTACGCGGCATGGCAAACGATTCTACTTTCACAGATCGACAAAAAATAGAAATGTCGTATATCGGCGGCTGAAAGCATGATCGATGATTGACATTAGATTTTACTGACAGACAAAATATGATTCCCAAAGAACAAATTTCTGGCTTAATTCTCGCAGGTGGACGCGGCATGCGAATGGGGCAAGTGAACAAAGGTTTACAGAATTTCCAAGGCGGAATGATGGTCAGTCACGTATTGCATCGACTATCTCCACAAGTTGCACAGGTTAGTATCAATGTCAATCAAGATGCAGATCAATACAAGTTATTCAACTGCCCATTGATTGCCGATGCAATCCCTGATTATGCTGGTCCTCTCGCAGGATTACATGCTGGCTTATTACAATGTTCTACGCCTTATTTAGTCACCGCGCCCTGTGATTCTCCATTTCTTCCACTGGATTTGGTTAAGCGTCTGGCACACGCATTAGACCAACAAAAAGGACAACTCGCAGTTGCAGTCACGCCAGAAAATTTACATGGCAATATTGTTTGGCAACAGCAACCAGTATTCTGTTTGGTGCAAGCAAGCCTAACAAACGATCTCGAACGTTTTCTCCTAAAAGGTGGCCGTAAGATTAGTGATTGGTATGCGCATCTGCAAGTCGTCGAAGTTACTTTCGACGATGCATTAAGTTTTCGCAATATCAATACACGAGACGAGCTTGAGCAATACAATACAAGTCGAGACTAACTTCCATCATTCGCATCCATGAGTATGTCACCAACCGCTAGCCCAAACAATATGAACGACAACGCGTTTTTGTCTGTCGCACAAGCGCAGCAATTTATACGGGAACAATTAGTTGAAATTTCAGACTTTGACGAAGTCCCACTACGTTTAGCATTAGGTCGCGTGCTAGCCAACGACATCTTGTCGCCAATCAATGTACCTGCGCATGATAATTCAGCCATGGATGGTTTTGCGTTCAATAGCGCGCAATTGATCCCTGGGCAAACACTAAGTTTATCAATCATTGGCGAAGCTTTAGCAGGCCATCCCTATTCCGTTACCGTTCCTGATGGGAATTGCGTGCGCATCATGACCGGTGCGGTGATGCCGGCGTCCTGCGACACGGTTGTACCGCAAGAGCTAGTCACGGCAACACAAAGTGCGATCACTATTCCAGCCAATACCATCGCCGCGGGAGACAACCGTCGCTTATGCGGAGAAGATTTAGAACATGGTAAAACTGCTATAGCGAAGGGCAAGCGTATCAGTCCAGCCGAGCTCGGGCTAATCGCGTCGTTGGGCATCAATACGGTGACAGTCAAGAGAAAACCCAAAATCGCCTATTTCTCTACTGGCGATGAAATTCGCTCACTTGGCGAAAAATTAGACGAAGGCTGTATTTACGACAGTAATCGTTACACAGTCTATGGGATGCTTTCTCGACTAGATTGCGACATCATTGATATGGGCGTCATTGAAGACCATCCAGAGGCATTGGAAATTGCTTTGCGTGAAGCTTGCGGGCAAGCCGATGCGATTATTACCTCTGGTGGAGTATCTGTTGGTGCGGCAGATTACACAAAGCAGGTGATGGCAAAGCTTGGGCAAGTCGCTTTCTGGACCATCGGTATGCGACCCGGTCGGCCAATGACATTTGGTCAAATTCAATCCCACGGGAAATCAGCCTATCTCTTTGGTCTACCAGGTAATCCAGTCGCTGTAATGGTGACTTTTTATTTCTTTGTTAAACAGGCCTTGCAACAATTGAACGGGGAGCGTGCGAACGAAGTAATGCTCATTCCCGCCAGCGCTCGTCATCCGATCCGGAAACGCCGCGGCCGCACAGAATATCAACGTGGAATAGTTAGCCGAAATGCAAAAGGCATGTTAGAAGTCGAAGTAACAGGTTCGCAAGGATCTGGCGTACTACGCTCCATGTCGGAAGCAAATTGTATGATTGTATTAAATGATGAGCGGGACAATATTGCGACGGGTGATCTTGTTGAAATTTTATTGTTTGATGGATTAGTTTAACCCACACAACAGTTTAAGTATTCAAAACATATTAAACTTGGTCCTAAATTGAGAGAATCTGACTTTCTCTTAAGTAAACCAGGCATTCAGATTTATAATTACGTTACGGCAATTATTCAAACTATCTTAGAGCAATGGGACAATTTCACGACGTAAGCTTCAAACCCCATCGCTTATCTGCATCAAAGTTAAGCTTCAGGATCACACAATTTATACAATGTGCTCACTTCGTTGCGGCATTAATTCTGCTGTTTGGAATTTCATTTCAAACAGCAATCGCACAAACTAAAGTCCCCCTATTGTTTGGTGAAAACCGAAATGAGAAAGGAGATCTGTATCCAATCCCAGAGCGCTTTACAAAAATATTTTCTGCAATAGAAAAAGACCTATCAATTCAATTTCAACTCCAAATTTATCCATGGAATCGTGCTGTTAAGATCGCAAGTACAGAAGGTGGATTGATTTTTGGATTAAGCATAACGCCTGAACGTGCTGATATTTTTAGTTTCTCAGACCCAGTGGTCTATCAATATCTATGGTTGATCACCAGATCCGACCGTCAATTTCCTTTTAAAAGCTTACAAGATCTGAAAGGCAAGACGATAGGCGTCGTCAGAGGATCAAAATATGGCGGTGAATTTGATCAGCAAAAAAATATATTGTTCAAGACCGATGACGATATCGATGCGTATGGGACGCGACTTAAAAAATTAAGCAACAAACAAATTGATGCCATTATTTTTGCAAGCCCATTAACCGATGCTAAAGAAGTCGAAAAGATCGTCAATGCAATTAAGATCCCAACGGAAAATGAAACTGCATCTGCAATCCAAGCACGCTTTTCAGTATTACCTGTACCGGTACTGAGGGATGGGATTCGTTTTGCGATCTTGCGCGGGCAAAATGAAAAACTCATAGATGGAATCAACAGCAGCCTAAAGCGATTGAATCCGCCTACAAAAGTCTTTAAGAAAAAAAAGTGAAAGCGCCAGAATTTGAACTTCGTACAATTTTGTACATCTAGCTACAAAATTACGACAGGAAAACGATTTTAGATCTTTCGTCGGCGACCTATACTCCTAGACTTAGCAATCAAGCCAGTCGGAGTGAACTTGAAATTAGTTGTGTTATTACTTTGTGTAGCGTCCATAATCACAGCATGTGGTGGTGATAGTACGACACCAAGTGCGCCCCTCAAAGTTAGTATTTCTGAGGTCAACAGCGATCAATTAGCCTATCGTAAAACCAGTGTAATCACGGTCAAAGGTCAAAATCTGGACGCTGGCATTAACCTTTCACACCTTGGCTGTTCCAAGATTACAGAGTTGACCGGTAGCAGCGCCACTCAAAAAACCTTCAGTTGCAAAATTATTGGCGTGGGTAGCGCTCCCATTGTGATTACAGATGGCGATGGCAAGTCACTTTACGCTAACACCGTCACGATCCCCTTAGCAGTTCAGCCTCAAGTAACGATAACAACAACGCTTGGAAAATTTGTAGTCGAACTCAACCCGGCCAAAGCCCCTATCACGGTTGACAATTTCTTGAATTATGTGGAATCAGGCTTTTACGTGAATAAGATTTTTCACCGCGTCATTAGCGACTTTATGATTCAGGGTGGTGGTTATTCCGCAGATTTGGTACAAGCTGTGACACAGACACCGATTAAGTTGGAAACCGGCAATGGCTTGAGTAACCTCCGTGGCAGTCTTGCTATGGCTCGGACGAGTACTTTAGACTCGGCAACATCACAATTTTTTATCAACGTCGTTGACAATATTTCGCTTGATACGAGCGCAGGAGGCTACGCTGTATTTGGCAAAGTCATCAGTGGCATAGAAGTCGTGGATAAAATTAAAGCGGTTCCGACGGCGTCAAGGGCAGGCTTCAACGATGTCCCGGTCAATAATATTTTCATTAACACGACATTGCAGACACAGTAGTACTTCAATCACGACCTGGGTGCAGTAAGGTTCGATGGTGAATTAGAGACGTTATTTAGAGATTAAACTCCCTCTTGGGGCTGGCTTTCATAGTCAGCCTTTTTTTTGTTCGCAATGAAAAATGATTTGTCTAATTTCCACACAATTGCCCACCAACAGTCGCATTCGCATCACGACATCGCAATCTTCGGAATGTCCTCCGCAAAGCATCTGCAATGATCATGGTTCTCGAACAAAATAGATGAAAATCTTTCCTTATGACCGGAGCATGGTCAAAAGGAAAATGAAAGTCCATAGGTTTGGGTGAGCAACTATGTTAAATTGCTTAGGTTACAAACTGATTTTGAACTGCCCCTATCAAGGCAAAAGGACACATGAATCAATTAATACGAGCATCACTATCATCTCGATTACGAACTAAGCTCTTGATAGTGGGAATATTCGCTAGTGCTAGCTTACTAGTAGCGTGCAATGAAAATTATGCACCGATGGAAACGGTCAAACAAGTCGAACTGAATCGTTATTTGGGTAAATGGTACCAAGTCGCCTATATACCAAATAGTTTTCAATCGATGTGTGTCGCGGATACTCAGGCGGAATATCAACTTGATGATACAGATGTTCGGGTGATCAATCGTTGTCGCACCAAGGACGGTAGCGTAGAACAGGCGAATGGTATTGCGAAATTAGTTGAAAACAGCAATAACGCCAAACTTCGTGTCAGCTTTTTCCGCCCGTTTTATGGCAACTATTGGGTACTCGATTTAGATTCCAATTATCAATGGGTGCTAGTTGGAGAACCTAGCCGCAAATACGGTTGGATTCTTTCGCGCACACCGCAACTCGATTCTGCACTCCAAAAATCAATATTGGACAAAGCGGAAACACTAGGCTATCAACGCAGTCAATTTCAAGTTAGTGCGCAGAGTAATCCCCTTAAATAATTTGTTTGCGTCGCAAACTAAAACGCCCTGAGTAAATCGCATCAGGGCGTTTTTTCATAGGATCACCAAGTAAACTGGCAAGCAATTGCCAACATCACCAAAGCCAATACGAAATAAATCAACTGCAGTGGAATCATCCATTTCGCCCACGTCACCCAAGGAATGCGCGCCAAAGCCAACACGCCAACTGTGATGCCGGAAGTCGGAATCATCGGGGTAGTGAACTCACCAAATTGAAATGCCAGCACCGCGGTTTGACGTGATACACCGACCAGATCTGACAGTGGCGCCATAATAGGCATCGTCAAAGCAGCCTGCCCGCTACCCGAGTGGATAAAGAAATTAATCACCGATTGAATCACAAACATTTTATGCGCCGCAAATACCGGATTCGCAGATTGGACTAGCGGCATCAGGTGAAACAACATGGTATCGATGATATGCGCATCACGCGCCAGAATCATGGTGCCACGTGCTAGGGCGATCACCAATGCAGTCGTGATCAAGTCTTTCGCACCTTGGATAAAAGCATCGACGAATTCATCTGTACTGAGCCTGCCTACAATGCCAACTGCAATTGCCATCACCAAAAACAAGGCAGCGATTTCATTGATGAACCATTCATACTTCACCACGCCGAACACCATCACACCTAAGGTAGCGACAAACATCCATAACACTAATTTATGCGTTTTGGTCATGCCAGCAAATTCAGACAAATGATCACTAGCTTGTTGTTGCCGCCTCTCCTGATCAATTGCGTAGGTCGGGCTTAACTGCGGATTCTTCTTGATGCGTGCCGCGTACCACATCAAAAATGTGATGGTACAAGCGGTCGCGATCACCCAAATTACTAAGCGAAAGCCTATCCCAGAAAAAACCGGCACACTTGCAATTCCCTGTGCAATTCCCACATTAAATGGGTTTAAAAAAGCCGCAGCAAAACCAACTTGTGAACCGACAAAAGGAATCGCAACACCAACGATCGAGTCATATCCCAAGGCCAGCGCCAAAGGAATAAAAATCATCACAAAAGGAATCGCCTCCTCCGCCATACCAAAACTCGCGCCGCCTAAAGAAAATAGTGTGACGAAAACGGGAATGATCATGACCCGCACGAAGGCAGAACGCGTGTGCGCCTGTGCCACTGATTTGATCATGGAGTCGATCGCTTCGGTTTTTTGTAGCACGGCGAAAGCACCACCAACAATCAGGACAAAGCCGATGATCAAAGCCGCTTCTACAAAGCCTTTGATCGGAGCCATCATGAGCTCAACAGGTCCTTGCGGATTGCTGGCAACGTAATGAAACGAGGCTGGATCAATCAGCGTTTTGCCATTCACAAGATGTGTTTCGTATTTACCGCCAGGTACAAACCAGGTGGAGATTGCCAATATCGCCAACAAGGCAAATAACAACACAAAGGTATTCGGCATTCTGATTTTTTTAAACATACAAGTCTCTCTTATTTTTCAGTCATGCTGATTTACATGGACAGCAAATTGCCGCTGCGATATGAAATCGCGCCAGCTACTTTGGCAACCCGCATGCTGTGCTGTGCATAGCGACGTGCAACCCGTGCATACAAGATCCCAGTAACATGAGAAATCATCGGTGTCACTTGGCCTGAAATCGGATCAATCAGATCACCGATAGATTCACCAGCAATGATGGCATCACCGACATTTTTTGTGAATGCCAGAATACCAGCATGTGCTGCGATGATAGGCTCAGAACCTTCTAAAGGCGTGGGCTGACATAAAGCTTCAGGCATCGGCTCAGCTGCAGCTTGTATATGCCCTGCCTGCACAAGAAACTGCACGATGGCATGTGCATCTTGCTGTGCGTAGTCGTGTGCGACATCACTTTCTCCTCGCAGCTCTATAGTCACGGATTGACAGCCTAAAGGTATTGGCGTTGCTACGCCGAATGCCTCGGCTAATTCCCACCAGTGACGCGAACAAGATTCATCAAAAGGATCATCACCGGATAAGACCGACAGCAACAAAGCACGCCCGCCCAAATAGCGCACTAAAGGCATGGTCGCTTCTGCCAAAGGCGTTCCTGTATATAGATGCATTACCGCTTGATTATCACAATGCAAATCAAGCACGATATCAGCGTCAATCGCCAGCGTTTGCAGTGTCTTTTTGAGAGCAGCGGCTTCACTACCTGGCTGCCATTCAGCCAATAGGGCCAAAGCATGTTCACGCACTAACGTGGTATTGGCACTAAGATCTGGACCGAGTTTTCCTAACAATCGTTGCTTCAGCGCAGGCGTTAGATATTGATAACCGCGATTAAAATTGATACCTGTCGCCATATCGAATCGCCCGAACGCACTGCCTTGTATATCCTGCGCCAAACCGATAGGGTTGGCCACTGGCACCAAGACAATTTCACCAGCAATCGCCCCAGCTTGCTCTAAGGCTGAAAAGCTCTGACGTAAATAGTGGCTAACAAGCATGCCAGGAATCTCATCCGCGTGGAGCGATGACTGGATATACACTTTTTTTCCTTGACTGCAACTACCAAAATGGTAGCTCGCAATTTCTCTACTGGTTCCCGCACTGAGCGTCGGCAGAGCATGTTTCACAATACGCATAACAATACTTTCAAAAAAAATTACAAACTCATCTCAATTAATTTTACAAACAGATTGATCCGCATCTACACATACCAATTTCTACACATCCTGTGACTAACATCATTCGATTGCATTATCGATCTCTTTTTTACACCTGCAAACAACAATCAATACAAAACTGTGCTTCTGAACTTTTTTTGACCACACTCAACTGCATTCATTTATGTCTGATTTTTTACACATTCTATCTTTATGAAAAAAATCTGACAATAACTATTGAAATTTATTTTGATTCGTTCTAAAGTGCAGCCATCGACATTGTTTATTTTTTTCAGAAATAGAGAAAATGAAAAAAAACCTGACTTCTACTGAATCGCACTCTCCTGATCTGGTATTTGCCAAATCCAGCTTAGGCGAAAGCTTGATGCAGCAACTCAAGGAAGGCTCATCGTCCTATAAACGAATTGCCGACTATCTATTGCGCAATCAAGTCAAAGTCACCGCATTAGGAATCGAAGACATGGCAGAACAATGCGAAGTCTCTACCGCGACTATCAGCCGCTTTGCTCGCGATTTGGGTTTTACTAACTACGCAGCATTAAAAAATAAAATTGCAGAAACGGTTCAAGAGATTTTTTCGCCGGTTGAAAAATTACGTAACACCATAGAGGCGCGCAAAAGTAATTCATCTCCGGCGAATGCTAGCTTGCAATCGGCAACAGCAAATATCAATGCAGCAAGTCAAGGCATAGAAGATGAGCAAATGAATCAGATCATCACTCGTCTGAGTAAAGCTGGCACTGTGTATATCATGGGCTTTGGTATTAGTTCACATCTGGCTGGCATGCTCGCGTTGCACTTACAGCCCTACTGTAATCGTGTAACCGAAGTAGTAACTTATGGCGGTACCGAGGTGGCAGCGGGCAATCTTGCAAACATCACCGACAAAGACGTGCTAATCGTGATCTCTTTCCCGCGCTACGCTTTAGACGTAATTCGCCTCACCCAATTTGCGCGCAATCACTCCACTTGCATCGTGGCCATTACCGACTCATCCGCATCACCAATCGCGCAACTTGGCGATTACTTATTATTAGCACCTAGTACTCATGCAGTGTTGGCCAGCAGCTCAACTGCAGCTACCGCCGTCATCGAAGCTTTAGTCAGCAGCATCATGGTTTCGAATAAGAAAAACGTCGAGAAAGCGATTCGTTTAACGGAAGCGCTCTCAGGCTATTTACACAATAACGATAACACCACAAGAACCTCGCAACTGGAAAGTCGCAAGCCGAAGAAATAAGTTCCCGCCCCTAACTACTATTTGCAACAAGCACTTTAAAAAGTGCTTGAACGGGATCCCTTTTTCGCAAAATTTTTGCTGCATTATTTTAAAACCTGAGGAGTCAATAAAGATGAGTAATTACAAAGCAGGCACACAGCGCTTCCCCTCTGTGCCGAAGAAAATCACATCAGCAACCTGGTCCGCACTGGGCGCGATGGCAATGCTGAGTATTTCTGCGAATACTGCGTTCGCACAAGAAAAAGCAGCCGAACCGGCAATACAAAAAATTGAAATTACTGGTTCATCCATCAAACGTATCAATGCAGAAACAGCTTTACCCGTGCAAGTTATCAGCCGCATTGAGATCGCAAAAACGGGCGCTACTACGGCAGAGCAATTGCTGACCACCTTGAGTGCTAATACCGGCTACACCCAGGAATCAGCGAGTATCAGTGATAAACCAGGTTCCAGTGGTATGTCTGGTGCTAACTTGCGCGGTTTAGGTGTTTCCTCAACATTGGTACTACTCAATGGTCGTCGTATGGCGGCGTTTGCTTTCGGTGGTGAAGGTACGGATTTAAATTCCATCCCACTCTCAGCAATTGATCGCGTCGAAGTCTTAAAAGATGGCGCCTCCGCTGTCTACGGTGCAGATGCTGTCGGTGGAGTCATTAACTTTATTACCCGCAAAGACTTTAAAGGCTTCGAAGCGAGCGTTAGCGGTATGCGCACAGACGAAGGCGGCGGCGGTGATAAGTCAGTTAGTTTACTAGGTGGTTTTGGTAATCTTGCGAATGATGGTTACAATGTTTTCGCCAGTCTGCAACACAAAAAGAATGATCAGTTACGCACAGCACAGCGTGATTTCGCAGTTAGCGCATGGCGTCCACTTGAGGCGCGCGGTTATCCTGATAACTTCACGTCCGCCAACACCTTCCCTGCTGCGATGTATGCAGTATCTGGCAAAAAATATCTGGGCAATCCTAGTGCGCCAGATTGTGCACCACCATCGAGCATCTTGATCAATGGCGCTTGCCGCTTTGATTATCAGGCTGCTGCTGACGTGTATCCAGAGTCACAAAAAACTAATTTAATCACACGCGGCACTTTGGCGATCAATGCAGATCATACGGTCTTTGCAGAATTTACAGCGTCCAAAAATGAAGCGAAATATCGCTTATCACCGACTGGCGTGAACGGTAATCAAGGTACTGGTAGTAGCGCCTGGACTTATCCGGCAGGCGGCCCATTCTATCCTAAAACTTATGTCAATTCTGCCGGACAAACTGTCGCGACTGACGGCAAACCGTTTAACGTTCGTATGCGCATGACACCAGGTGGCGCACGTACCAATGGCCAAGAATCTGAACAACAACGTCTGTTATTAGGTGCTGAAGGCGTCATCGCTGGCTGGGATTACAACACCGCATTTGCCCATTCTATATCTGAAAATACGCAAACTTTGACTAACGGTTACTACGACAAAGCGAAACTACTGGCCGCTTTCAAAACCGGAAAAATCAATCCATTCGGTGCACAATCACAAGAAGGACAAGCTTTACTAGATTCAGCAGAGCGTAATATCGATGGTCGCAAAGGCAAATCCACTACTGACGTATTCGATGCACGCTTTACTCGTGAAATCGCCCAACTTGATGCTGGTGCAGTTGGTATGGCAACAGGCATAGAATTCCGTCGCGAAAAACTGGAAGACAATTCTTCTGATGAAATTTTGGCTGGAACGATTTATTCCACTTCAAAATCACGTCGTGTCTCTGAATCTCGCGATGTAAAAGCGATCTTCGCTGAATTTGATGTGCCACTTGCCAAAGACCTGAGCGCACAAATGGCTTTACGCCATGACTCATACGGCGGCAATATCGGTAGCTCAACCAATCCTAAAGTAGCATTGCGTTACCAGCCAAGTAAGGATTTCTTATTCCGCATTTCTTTCGGCACCGGTTTCCGCGCACCGACAATGAAGGATCTTGATCCGTCAGCAGTTGAAACATCGACAGGTGGATTGTACTTCGACAGCATAGGCTGTGCAAAATACAATTCACAGTGCTACAGCGATCAGATCCCAACGACAGAAGCAGGCAATCCAAATCTGAAGCCGGAGAAATCTAAGCAATTCTCTATGGGTTTTGTATGGGAACCTTTAGCTGCATTCTCCGCTGCGGTCGATTATTGGAGTGTACGCAAAACGGATGTCATCAAGTTTGCACCAGAAACTTTGATCGACACGGACCCAGCTTTCGTCGAAAAATCTATCACCCGCGATAGCGATGGGTACATCACCAACTGGGCCTTAACAGCACAAAATCAGGGTAAAGAAACCAAGAGTGGTATCGACTTGAATTTAGCGTATCGCTTGAAGTTTGATGACATGGGTAAATTGACGACACGCTTGTCTGGCACTTTAATGACCAAGAGTGAACAGCAATTCTCCGAAAACTCTAAAGTTTTCGACAATCTCGGTAAATGGGGTTTTGAATACGTGACACCAAAATGGCGTCATCGTTTGAGTGCAGATTGGGATATCGGTAACTGGGGCTTCACGGTCGCAAATAGCTTCCAGTTGCATCACGAAGATCAGCAGTTAGATCCTAAAGGTAATCGCCCTACCGTTGCCTCATATAGCTTGTGGGATCTGCAGACCGGATACTATGGTTTCAAAGATATCAAAATCACTGGCGGCATTTTGAATGTATTGAACACGAAACCACCGTTCTCGAATCAGACTTTGACTTACTTTGCTGGTTTTGATTCGACCTATGTTGATCCACGTGGGCGTGCTTTTTATATTCGTTTGAATTACGCCTTTAAATAAAAAACTAAAGACACGAGTACAACTTTCTTGTGCGGCACTTCTCCCGCATTTTGGGGTAGCATCTTTGGATTGCTACCCCTTTTTTTACCGCAGTAATCACGCGCGATAAATAGTTCAGCGTATTTTACTTAACAATATCCCCAACATTTATTTTGGATAATTCATGACACTTTTTGTGGCTTGCTCTTTCTCACGAGTACATCAATATTTAAGCGCTCAAGGCGCACTACTCTTACGCCTGTTGCTTATTTGCCTGAGCTTGCTACCCACAACATCGCAAGCTAGCACTGACTTAAGCAAGGTTCGCGGCTCGTTGCTTATTATCGGTGGCGCATTACGCAATGACAACGCTGTGGTTTGGGAAAGATTGATTGACCAGGCTGGCGGCAAAAACAGCAAAATCGCCATCATCCCAGCCGCATCAGGCAACCCTGATCGGGCTGCCGACTTCGTGGTGCAAACTTTAAAAAAATATGGTGGCAATGCTTTTGTCGTTCCGCTTTCAATTAAGTACGAAACTAAAGATGGCCAGAAAAAAACCTCTCAAATAAATCAAGATCTACACTGGATCAAGCAAATTGAACAGGCCGACGGCGTATACTTTACGGGCGGTGATCAAGCAAAAATTACGCGCGCTTTAGTTAATGAGGATGGCAAACCCAGCGCGATGCTAACTACGATCTGGTCGCTCTATCAACGTGGTGGCATCATCGCCGGTACTAGCGCAGGTGCAGCAATAATGAGTAGTACGATGTTCAATAATGCAAAGAGTGTATTGACGACTTTAAAACTGGGCGTCAATGATGAGAAGGAAATCGCTGCAGGTTTAGGTTTTATCGGTGACGATATTTTTATCGATCAACATTTAATCATTCGTGGTCGTTTTGCTCGTATGTTGCCTGTCATGCTAAAGAAAAATTACAAACTAGGCATAGGCATAGATGAAAATACAGCCTTGCTGGTACGTCCGCAGCGCGATATTGAAGTCATCGGTTACAAAGGTGCCATTCTGATTGACTTTGATACTGTAAAAACAAGTACGTCGCTCCCTGAATTCAATCTGCAAAATGCTCATATTTCGTACATGTCGCATGGTGATCGCTTCGAGCTGCAAAGTAAAAAAATGTTCCCCGCTCCCGACAAGTCTTTAATAACAAGCACGGAATCAGAAGACAGCGATCAAGCAGCTGTTTTCTATCCTAATATTCTGGGTAATTCAGCGGTAGTAGAATTAATGTCCGGACTCGCCGAAAGCTCGCGTCATTCAGCCTTAGGTTTAGCATTTGATACCCACAGCAAAGTCAAACCAGACTTAGGTTATGAATTTACGTTTAGCAAGACGCCAGATACCCAAGCGTATTTCTCCAGTGGTTCAGGTGCAGAGACTTTTACTGTGATGCGACTTCGGTTAGATGTGAGACCAGTCAAAATAGCGCAACCTCTATACGAACTGATCAAGGAAGTGAAACCTCAGTGAGTCCTAGTCAAACAAAAATTGTTCAAATGAGCTCAATTAGAGGAAGTCTTCTGTTGTTTTAATTGACGGTAAAGCAGCGTTTTACACAAGCATGAACTACCATGTTCTGATAAACGATTATCTGCCCTCAGAGCAGCTTTGGAGACATGATGGATATTCAACAATTACCCGCATCAAATCAAATGCAAGGCGAACGAAAAGTCTTACAACTACTCAACAAGTATGCCGAAAGCCACCGAAACCCGCACAATGAGATCATCCATTTCATTTGTGTGCCTGTGATTATGTGGACGGTCTTAGCGCTATTGTGGGCAGTCCATCCATTAGTCGCCGTCGCTGGCAGCGTAATCGCCCTGTTCTATTACTTCAGCTTGTCGGTGGGATTTGCGCTCGGTATGTGCATGATGGCTACGCTTATGTTGAGTGTACTTTGGTGGATGCCGCAGGAACTAGTATTGCGTGTCGCCATCATTGTGTTCGTGATCGCTTGGATTTTTCAATTCATCGGTCACAAGATCGAAGGTAAAAAGCCATCCTTTTTTGAAGATCTGCGTTTCCTACTAATTGGACCTTTATTTGTCATCAGCTTTTTGTATCGACGATGGAAGTTGCCTTACTAATCTTCACTGCAACATCCCAATAAAAAACGCCAGTAGGTAACTGGCGTTTTCTATTTAATATTCTAAATCATGCTAGCGCACATTATGACAAGCTCCAAACGTGCTCCAATTTTGCCCAAGCTTGCTGTGCTTTGCCATCTTTCACAGCTGGCTTAAATTTGCATGAAGAGTAGATCTTCACTGCCGCTTTATCTAAAGCTTTGGAACCGCTGGATTGATCTACTTTAGAATCCATAACGCTACCATCAGCACCAACCAATACGGACAACATCACAGTGCCAGTTTCTTCATTCATCAAAGAAGATTTTGGGTAAACAGCTTTTTCACACGTCTGTTTGTCAACCATAGGAACTTCTGCTGCATTTGCTGCAAAAACGGAACTTAACAAAGCCACTGCCAATAAACATTTTTTCATAGTCGGATCACTGTAAAGATTTTGAGATAAGCCCATGAGAACTGTATTGCGAACTAAGACTTGCAAATTGCCACATGGAAACAGCCGACATTCTAAAGATTATTTTTCCACAAGGCAATATGCCTGCACAAAATTTCATCAGTTTTTTCGTGTAAATGTAAATATATTCTCCTGAATAGTATTCCCGAGGCAATAAAAAAGCCGAACATGTCATAAAACATGTTCGGCAAAATCATTACTTGCAGGGTTGCTAGTGAATGATCACATCGGGAAACTTGAGCTTAATTTCATATAGCCACTTATGAATGCATGTGATTGATCATTCATAGCTCGCATTGATATTTACACCTGTGAACGCCTGTTTAGCTTTCAAAGTGATGTAATACCAGGTGCCAGAAGTTGGCATAGCGAATAACACACTTTCGTTATTACCAGCTCTTAAAGACGCAGCGTCATAGGAAGTCGTGCTTGGGTATGAACCCTTCTTCACATACAAATCGACATCTCCTGTGCCACCATTGGTATACAACTTCAGATTTTTTGCACCAGCTGGCAACATGATGTAGGCGTATGCTTGCGAGCTCGATGACAGGTTTCTGATCGAGCAATTTTTACCCAATTGAGAGCTGGAAGAACAAGCAGGTAAAGTCACTACTGGTGGTGTTGGCAAAGGAGGTTCGCCAGCAACCGTCGCTGATTGTGCCCATGAGGCAAATTCTGCATCATATTTTGTACCTATATTGGTCATATAAGTTTGATAGCCCGTATAGTCACCAACGCGGAACTTCGGGATAATCGCATCGATATCACTACGGTGTCTTTCATTCATGAAGCGCACAGCCATATAACCCCAGCGATAGGCGCGAGTCACATAATCTGACATAGAGTAAGTATTCCCAAAAATGGTGCTCAGCTTGTAGGTGCCTGTTTTGGCGACATCAATTGCATCCTGATAGTTATTTTTATGTGACAAATATTCCGCCACACCTTCGATCCACCACACTGTTGGCTGCACTGTGCCAGCACCAAAGTCACCTAACATATCGAAGCGACCATCAAGGTAATGTACATATTCATGTTCTAAATTCCATACTGAAAATGCAGGACGCAACCAAGAAGCTTCGTGTGCGATGAATCGAGCTTGATTATTCACATCAGCTGGGTCGCCTTCCAAATACATTCCGCCATTGTCTGTACTGATACCAAACAATACGCCGGCATATTTGCTGTAGTTGGTATAGTCATCAAACACGACCAATTCCAATGACTTGTTATTGTCATTTGCTACTGGTTGCTGATTCGTCACCAGCATATTGTGGAAGTAGTTCTCTTCAGCACCCAAGATATTGCAGGAATCTTGCAACTGAGTCGTCGTCATATCCTGTGCACGAATTTTGATCGTCGGACTGCAGGTATAGGTGGTTTTCAATACGATATTGGCGAGCTGGGTTTTGAAATTGCATGTCCCATATTCAGCGCAATTCGCACTATCATAATAGTCAACTGCCGTCGCTGCGTTCAACCACAAATCACTATCAGTGCCCGTCATGCTGGAAGTTGCCAACTGATTTTTAACCATCGGCTTCACGCTTGGTAATAAAGTCGGATACTTCATGAAACGAAACGCTTCATTTTCTGCATCATTTAATTGATAAGCGGTGCCGGTGCTCAGCAAAGCAGCTTTGTTATTGACGACAAAATTATTCAACGCAGTCGGATAAGAAACATCTTGAATGATCGTAGCTGCATTGGCACGTCCATGCGCATAAAACATCACTGTCAATGCACCTGTGAATGCACCGGCTGCAGATGATTGCAACAAAGGAGTTACTGCGTTCGGGTTCGCGCTGGTATTTGTAAAGCGCACGATCATATTTTTTACGCTTGGCAAGTAGTAAGCTTCGTCATTCAGATTGGTCACCAATTTGAATACTTCACTGGCTGTATTTCCCCAAGCCGCATTCGAAGCATACAAGGCATTTCCATCTATAAGTTGCTTGATAGGTGCACGCAGATTTGTCAAGATAGACGATGCCGGCGCCGGGATAGTACTGCTGCTAGCGAGGTAGTAACCAGCACGCAAATACAAAGTTAAGTTAACCAAAGCAATATTTGACGCATTATAGCTACTAGCCTCTTGCGCAAAGCGCGCTGCAACGGCGCTCATATTCGCTGCCGAATAAATCGTCGTGCCTTGAGCGGCTCCTAATGAAAATAATCCATAGGTGCATTCTGGATCAGGTAAAGACACCAAGTAGTTCGCTAACGCAGTGCCGCTATAACCAGCCATGGTTGTCATATCTTTGCAAGCGGTTGTTGGTGCTGCAGCCATCACCGCCAAAGTCTTCGCATTAACGCCATTTTTGCTTTGTGCATACAATGCCTGCAAGTCTTTTTTACTTGTTGGCAAATTGAATTTCACCTGATCAGCGCTAGGTGGCATCGCTGAACGCGCATGTGGCATGGGTGCCTGATTTATTTTTTGACTCTCGTGGCTGTGCTTAGGATCGTCAAGAAGACGATCCTTATTTGCAGCCTGACTTACACTGCAAAAGCTAGCGGCAATTAAACCAGCCAGCACTAAGGTCTTGTGTTGGAATGACATTACTATGACTCCTCTATTTGTAGTTATGGGTAACGTCACGGCCGATATTGTCCCGTTACGTCACCCTCTCGTTTTCAACAGCAAAACAAAAATTTAATTTCACCATTGAAGCTTCGTCCTTTCTTCCTTCAGTCGTAACAAAACTTCTCAAGGACTGAAACGGAGAATCTAAGTACATGACCAGACAAGAACTAAAACGGTCATAACGTGAGTTTCCGTTCATCAAAAATTCTTCAACTCCCCTCCCGAAGAGTTGCTTGCGAATTTTCTGGGACGAATTCATCTTATAAATATATTTATTAAATATCAACCATATATTTAAATTTAAGGAGCCGTTAAGGAGATTTAGAGCAAAAAACAGAGGAAATTTTAATTGGCAACGCCAAATCCAAACTTTAAATATATTAAAAACATATAAGTAAAATTAAGTTTGGAATAATGTGGCAAATAAGTGAATTAATTCCAGCAAGAAACATCGATTTAGTGATCTCAAGTTTAAAGAAATTAATTTTGGAGTTCGGCGGAAGCACTCAATCCATAAGGCTCTTGCGAGGTGCAGCCGTCAAACTCATACAGAATCAGGGTTCCAAGCCATGTCGATTAATAACTTTGATCGACATAAAAAAACGGACACACAATTTCTTGCATGTCCGTTTCCAATCTAACAAGAAAAAATAAGCTCGATGGCTTAACTCTTCTCCACTAGTTTATTTATCACTGATTTACTCGTAATCACTCATCGGTACGCACGCACAGAACAAGTTACGGTCACCATAGACGTTGTCAGCACGACCCACTGGTGCCCAGTATTTTTGCTTACGCAATGCTGGTACTGGGAAAGCTGCCACTTCGCGACAGTAAGCGTGATTCCATTCGTTGGCGACCAATACTTCTGCAGTATGTGGTGCGTTTTTGAGTGGATTGTCTTTGGCGTCGAATTCACCGCTGGCGACTTTAGCGATTTCTTCACGGATGACGATCATCGCATCAATGAATCGATCCAACTCAGCTTGGGATTCGCTTTCAGTTGGTTCAATCATCAAAGTACCTGGCACTGGGAAGCTCATCGTCGGTGCATGGAAACCAAAGTCGATCAAACGTTTTGCCACATCTTCATTCGAGATACCAGTGGCATCTGTCAATGGACGCAAATCCAAAATACATTCATGCGCTACCAAGCCATCATGACCTGTGTAGAGCACTGGGTAGTGTGGTGCTAAACGCTTAGCGATGTAGTTCGCTGCCAAAATTGCTGTCTCAGTTGCTGCTTTCAAACCTTCTGCACCCATCATGGCGATGTACATCCATGAGATTGGCAAAATCGATGCTGAACCGAACGGTGCTGCGCTCACTGCTGAGATACCATCTTCACCGCGTACATAACCGGTTGACTTTTGATTCGGCAAGAACTTAGCTAAATGTGCGCCAACCGCGACTGGGCCAACACCTGGACCGCCGCCGCCGTGTGGAATACAGAATGTTTTGTGCAAGTTCAAATGACTAACGTCACCACCGAATTTACCTGGTGCAGCAACACCGACCAATGCATTCATGTTCGCACCGTCGACATACACTTGGCCGCCATGTGCGTGAACGATCTCGCACAAAGTTTGAATGCCTTCTTCAAATACACCGTGTGTTGATGGGTAAGTTACCATCGCGGCTGCCAAATTGGCGCTGTGTTTTTCTGCCTTTGCTTTCAAATCAACCAAATCAACGTTACCGTTGTCATCGCATGCAACCACCACAACTTCCATGCCAACCATCGAAGCAGACGCTGGGTTAGTTCCGTGCGCGGAGGATGGGATCAAGCAGATATTACGATGTGCGTCGCCACGAGATTGATGGTAAGCCTGAATCACCAACAAGCCAGCATATTCGCCTTGAGAACCAGCATTTGGTTGCAGAGAGACTGCATCGTATCCAGTCGCTGCGCACAACATCGCTTCTAACTGATCGATCATTTCGCGGTAACCGATCGTTTGATCGTTCGGTGCGAATGGATGAATATTAGAAAACTCTGGCCATGTCACAGGAATCATTTCGGACGTTGCATTCAACTTCATGGTGCAAGAACCGAGCGGGATCATCGTGCGATCTAACGCCAAATCTTTATCTGCCAAACTGCGCAAGTAACGCAACATTTCGTGTTCTGCGTGGTAGCGGCTGAAAGTTGGATGCGTCAAGTAAGTTGTAGTACGCGCCAAGGCTGCTGGGAATGCATCCGCAACGCTTGCTTCAGTCGCGTCAAAGGCTGGCGCTGTTTTGCCTTGGCCGAAGATAGTCCACAAAGCCTCAATATCGGCGCGAGTTGCGGTTTCATCGATAGAAACGCCAACTTGTGTCGCGCTGATTTGACGCAAGTTATAACCCGCAGCTTGCGCTGCTGCGTGCAATGCTGCTGCATCAGCAACATTGATCGTCAAAGTATCGAAGAAACTGCTGTTAGCGATCGCCACACCCATTTGTTTCAAACCAGCTGCCAATGTGCCAGTCAAACGATGTGTGCGTTGTGCGATTTGTTTCAAACCAGCTGGACCGTGATACACGGCGTACATAGACGCGATTACTGCCAATAAAACCTGCGCTGTACAGATGTTCGATGTCGCTTTTTCGCGGCGAATATGCTGCTCACGTGTTTGCAATGCTAAACGGTAAGCTTGCTTACCTTGTGCATCAACAGTTACGCCCACCAAACGACCTGGCATAGAACGTTTAAACGCGTCTTTGGTACCCATGAAGCCAGCGTGTGGGCCGCCGAAGCCGAGCGGAACACCAAAGCGTTGGCTGTTACCGACGACCACGTCAGCACCCCAAGTGCCTGGTGCTTCGATCAAGGTCAATGCCAGCAAATCTGCAGCAGCGATCACCATAGCGCCTTTAGCATGAATTGCCGTTGCAAATTCACGGTAATCACGGATTTCACCGTCTACGCTTGGATATTGCAAGAGTACGCCGAAGCAGTCGTTTTCTAGAGCTTCGTTTGCTGTCAATGTGCGCACTTCGATGCCCAAAGGCTTAGCACGTGTTTCGATGATTTCACGTGTTTGCGGCAACACATCATGTGCTACGTAAAACACATTGGAATTCGATTTACCAACGCGTTGGATCAAGGTCATCGCTTCGGCAGCGGCTGTACCTTCGTCGAGCATAGACGCGTTCGCGATGTCCATGCCTGTCATATCCATGATGACTTGCTGGAAGTTCAAAATCGCCTCTAAGCGACCTTGAGAAATTTCTGGCTGGTATGGCGTGTAAGCCGTGTACCACGCTGGATTTTCGAAAATATTACGCAAGATCACGCCTGGCGTGTGCGTGTTGTAATAGCCTTGGCCGATGAAAGACTTGAGCACTTTATTTTTGCTCGCCAAAGCTTTCAACGTTGCCAATGCTTCAGTTTCAGATTTCGCTTCTGTGAAATCTGCCAGCGGCAACACATTTTTACGACGGATATTCGCAGGAACAATCGCATCGATCAGAGCGGTACGATCCGCATAGCCCAACACTTTGAGCATAGCAGCTTGTTCTGCTTCAGATGGGCCGATATGACGGGCGATAAAGGCATCATGTGCCTCAAGTTGGGAAAGGCTAGTACGTGTCATGGTAATTTGGGGAGTAGAAAAACAAAAATCAACAATTGGGAGCGGCAGTCCTGTAGGACTCTGACTTAATCCCCTCTCCCGCGAGCGGGAGAGGGTTAGGGTGAGGGAGTATCAGCAAGAATAAATTTGATTCATATGCAATCACGAAAATCAGATTCGCCTCGCATCGGTCTCTTGGACTGTCATCAAATAAACATTGCCCTCACCCCTGCCCCTCTCCCGCTTGCGGGCGAGGGGTAAAAGTCAAAATTTAACCAATATTTTTTTGATAGGCTTCTGCTGACATCAAAGCATCAACATCCGCTGCATTGGCTGGCTTCAATTTGAACAACCATGCATCAAATGCACCAGAATTGATGGAGTCTGGTGCGTCAACGACGGCATCATTGACTGCAACAACTTCACCAGCCACTGGTGCGTACACGTCACCAGCTGCTTTGACAGATTCAATCACGCAGCAATCTTTACCAGCAGCCAATACGGTACCGACTTTTGGTACTTCAACAAAAACGATATCGCCCAATGCATCTTGTGCGAAGTCGGTAATACCAACGGACACTGTGCCGTCAGCTTCAACGCGTACCCATTCGTGGGATTCTGTGTATTTACGATCTGCTGGAACTGTCATGTTTTTCTCCAAAAAATTTAAAAATAATTCAAAATAATTTCTTTTTGTACTTCTGAATAATCAGGGATCGCCAAAAAAATTCAATTATAGAGATGCAGTCCAAGACGTAAACCGGAGCAATACGTCGGTATTGTGAGGATTTACAACGCCGGAATGCGCTCTAGAATTAGATTTGTGGTGACTCCTTAAGCTACAAGAACTTTGCCGTTACGTACGAACGGAAGTTTAACTACAGTTGCTGCTAATTGCTTATCACGAATCTGCACGTGAACTGTGTCGCCGATTGCGACACCCATTGGCAAACGCGCCAGAGCAATCGCTTCTTGCATACTTGGGCTGAAAGTACCGCTGGTGATCTCACCTTCGCCATGTGCTGTGATGATTTTTTGATGTGCGCGCAAAATGCCGCCTTTTTCACGCAGAATCAAGCCTAAGAATTGCGCTGTTTGACCTTGCTCTTGCAAAGCTTTTTTGCCGACGAAGTCACGTTCTGCTACCAGATCGATAGTCCATGCCAATCCAGCATTTAATGGATTAACGGTTTCATCCATATCTTGACCGTACAGATTCATGCCGGCTTCTAAACGCAAAGTATCGCGTGCGCCCAAGCCAGCTGGTTTCACACCCACAGCGACCAAAGCATTCCACAAATCCGTAATGCGCTCTGCTGATACCGCGATTTCAAAACCATCTTCACCTGTATAACCAGTGCGTGCAACCATCACTTCACCGAAGGCTGTGCCATCGACAATCACAGCATTAAATGGTTTCATTTCTGCGCTGGCTGCTTTGGTTTCTGGCAGAACTTCCCATGCTTTAGCACGTGCGTTAGGACCTTGGACTGCGATCAAACCATAGGAGTTCGCACCGTCGCGACGTTGCGTGATCGTGATGCCGGCGTTCGTTGCTGCGTTGTGTGCATTCATCCATGCAACGTCTTTTTCTGCTGTACCAGCATTGACCACCAGACGGAACCAGCTTTCGCTCATGAAGTAGATGATCAAATCGTCGATCACAGTGCCTTCAGGTTTCAGCATCGCTGAATACAGGGCTTTACCCGACACTTGTAATTTATCGACGTTATTAGCAACCAGGCCACGCAAGAAGCTGCGGACGTTCTCGCCTTTGAGATCAACTACACACATATGGGAAACGTCGAACATGCCTACATCGGTACGCACCGCGTGATGTTCTTCGATTTGGGAGCCATAGTTAACTGGCATATCCCATCCACCGAAATCAACCATCTTCGCGCCGGCTGCACGATGTGCTGCGTTCAAGGGAGTTACTTTAAGAGTTGCTTGCGTCATGTGAGAGCCTCAGTACCAATAATGGACAAAAAAGGGACGAAAAAAAACATACGAATCATTACATTCCGTATGCTACCTGGCTACTTTCAATTCAAATCAAAAATAGTCAAAAATCGTTACCCCTCTGTCCTGGTACCTGAGAGATTACGAGTTCCGCATAAAAACGGAGTCTCGTCGCACCTTCGGTGGGTAGTTCAATGTCTGATAATTCAGCACACTGCTACCGCTCTCCAGAGTAGGGGAGTTTTCACACAACCCCGCTGATCGGTCCTTTTGCCTGAGAGTTTGTTGGGTATTAGCCCCTTCGGCGGCGATGTACTCTGTGAGTCACCACTCTCTCCCGATCAAGTGCCGCGATTATAACCCGAAACATCTGGGTGATTTCTTATCGCAGCACTTTTTTTCACATTTTATTGCGTAATAAAGTGTCAATTGTCTTATGCAAATAAGCGTTCAAAAGTCACTTATTGGAGGCAAATTTCCTTTAATTTAATTATCTCACTCCTGCACGCGCTCAGGCTTACCTGCAACACTTTCAGCGGTATGATTCGCTGCGGCACTACCCACCGCCAAAATCGGCTGACGTGGTGGCTCACCCCACATCCCTTTGCCCCTTGCATAGTAAGCATGTAAATAGCCCCAATACACCAGCCCATCGCCACTTCGCGGGTCAAGCAAGTAAAACCCTAAACGACCTAAAGGCTGATTCAAAGGCACATACAATGCTTTGTCTAAAGTCTCTTTGGTCCAAGTATAGCCCGCACGTTTCTCTGGAATTTGTTCTTTCCACTGCCCTTTAATTTGAGCGGTAAAAATTCCCTGGAAAGTATCCTTCGCAATATTGCGTTCAGTTTCGTCGAAATACATCAATGCCTGGTCTTTCGGTCGAGCCGATCCCGGCAATACTTTCAAACCATGCGCCTCCAATATTGGACGTAATTTTTCGGCATAAGCCGGATCAACCAGATAGCCTTGTGGGACAAGAATTTCATCCACCGCTTTGAAGGCAACATAGGCAGGCAAGTCCATCTTGGTACGTGATTTTTCGCCGATGATTTGACCGTTCGCGTCTTTAACTGGATCAACCACGTCAAAACTATAGGTCTCCGCCAAGGTCATTTCAGTGCGCAATGGCAGGCGCGCGTCATTATTTTTCCATTGATCAGCCCAACGAGCTTTTGCGGCTGCTTGCTCACGTTTGACTTGCTCTTTATTTGCGGCTAGCCACCGCAATAATTCCACCACATACAGGCGATTGTCTTCTATACGTTCTTTGTAGCTGCGATACACGTAGGTCTCAACCAGAACACCCAAAGCATATTGCAGCGTCGGATAATTACTAACTAAGTTTGGCGTAGAAAAAGCCGATTCCCAACCGTCAATCTGCTTATCTTTGTTATAGCGGAAATTACCGTAGTCATAGGTCGGCATACCACGCGGCAGCATGGTCGCTCGCACATCCGTCAACATCTTACGATTAAGTCCCTGTAGCGATGCATCGCCACCCGTCGCCCAAGCTGGTTCATAGGTAATATGAAAGCCGTGATAGCTGCCATTGGTCGTGTGTAAATCAAATACCGCCGCCGGTTGAAAATCTTGATACATCGCCAGCATCCAACGTGTATTTGCCGCAGCCGCTTTCATCATGTCGCGATTCAGGTCTATCCCAAAAGCATTTTCACGTGGTCCTACCCCACCGGCTGGATTTGGCTGATGACGACGATTCAAAGGATCTTGCGCATCAGCACCGTCAGCGTTATATGTCGGCAGTGTGACAATTTCTATCGCTTGACGGATTTCTGGATATTTACCTTGAACCAGCTCGCGTAGGATGATTTGTATCGCATCTTTGCCTTCAACCTCGCCAGCATGAATCCCCGCATTAATATACACACGCAAAGGATCTTTGCCTGTCGCGGCCAGACGCCAGGCATTCAAGGGCTGACCAGTCTCCGTGTTACGTGGCCCAATTTTTGGACGATATGAGCTTAGTGACTTATCCTTTATTTGCAATGCCGCCATGAATTGCGCTACATCAGCGACCGTGCTAGTCGTCTGATAATTATTTTGTTCAAAACGCGCTTGCGGCCAATTGTTACCTTTTGGCATCTCCCCCGCTTGCACGATCGAAGCAAATGTGAGCGCCACTCCACAAGCGAGTAAAGAAATTTTCATAGATTTCATTGTTATTCTTTTAGGTTGGTGTGAGACTGCAGTTAAAAATTAAGTGAGACTCCGACTTACTGAATTTATCTCACTCGCATAAAAAAACGACCCGAGCAATCAATAACTCAGGTCGTTTTCTGATCCGTAAATCCGCTAACAGTTCCGCAAATTTATTTACCGGCGTTACGCTGTTTCCAGGCGTCGACGTATTTTGCTGTCTTAGGATTCTTTTCATCCCACTTAGGCGCATCCTTGCTATTCGCAATTTGTTCTATCGCCACTGCCACCGCACGGTTTACTTTCGCCATATTGTCGTAATCGATCTTGTTCGCTTCATCACCTAAACCATGATAATCTGGAAAAGCATAGGCAACACTAATCGTATGCGCTGGTACGCCTTGGTCGGCAATTGCTTGATTATCACTGCGTCCAAAATAGTCGTCGCTATTCTTCGCATGTTTCCACACCTTGATTCCGGTTTTATCGCCAGCTAGTTTAATGATGGCACCGACATCAGAGAAATCAAATCCTGTCACAGCCACAGAAGCAACTTGCGAACCTTCTGAATCATCAGTACGACCAACTTGCTCAATATTAATACCCGCGATCGTTTTCTCTATAGGGAACACAGGATTTTTACCATAGTAACGTGAACCTACCAAGCCTCTTTCTTCACCAAAGAAAGTCATAAAAACAATACTGCGCTTTGGGCGTTCTTTCATTTGCGCGAACACTTTAGCCAGTTCAATCACAGAAACAGTGCCACTCGCATCATCATTGGCGCCATTAAAAATCTTATCGCCTTCTGCATTTGGTTTCATACCTATATGATCGTAATGTGCGGTGACCAAAATATAGGAATCTCTTAATACGGGATCAGAACCTCGCAAAACGCCAATCACATTACGCACAATCACCGGTGGTTGCGGCTCTGCATCAGCGGCTGGCGCGGGCGTGCCAGGTCGACGTGGTAAGTCCCTTTTCAATACATTCCAATCAGCCGTTTGAAAGTAAGAATCATTGACTGCTGGCTCCAAACCGATCACACGAAATTGTGCCGCGATGTATTCAGCAGCTAAGTCCAAACCGCGTGACGGCGTTGCTCGGCCTTCCAATAAATCAGATGCCAAGAAACTTAAATGGCCGCGCATAGAGTCAGCCGAAATGCGGTCCACAGTTACTTGCATGGGTGCAGACAATGCAGGCATTTTTTGTGTGGTACTCACTGCCGTCGTTTGAGCCAATAGATTGCCCGACATCACACATTGAGAAAGCAATGCGATTGAACCAAGCACTTTGAATGCATTCATCATTTTCTTATTCATCTTTTCCACTCGTTTTTAAATTATGAATACCATTTCCAATAAATATAGAAACAGTCCAATTTATAGCAATCGAGAACATCAGAGCTAACAATCGCCAATTAGTTCCCGTTCACGCCAATTGGCTCGTTCGCTAAGCTCTTCTAACTTCTTGCACGCCACTCACTTCATGTATCACAGTCAGCGCTTTTTGCAACTGACTGGTACCGTTAATTTCTGCCGTAAAAGACATCTTTGCCTGTCCTTTGGCACTTTGCGTATTAACACCAATAACATTAATTTTTTCGCGCGAAAACACCTCTGAAATGTCGCGCAGCAATCCCTGTCGATCTTGCGCTAGCACAAAAATATCTACAGGATAAACGGAATCTTTACCACCATCTCCCCAAGTCGTTTGAATGACGCGTTCCGGCGCCTTATTCCGCATCTCGGCGAAATTTTTACAACTTAAGCGATGAATAGATACGCCTTTCCCACGAGTGACAAAGCCAACGATATCGTCCGGCGGTGCTGGTTTACAGCAACGTGCTAATTGCGTCATGAGGCCGTCAGTTCCAACGACCAGAACACCCGATTTCGCTCCATGAATCACGCTGGATGCACGAATCTTATTCGAGATCACGAATTCTGGTGTATCTTCCGTTTCTGGATCATCACGCAAAGCAGTCTCAACTTGACGCAAACTGAATTCTTCTTTGCCGACTGCCAAGAACAAATCATCTAGGCTGGCAAAACTCAACTTACGTGCTAACTCCTCCAAATTGACAGAAGTTTTACCTTCGCGTTGCAAGGTTTTTTCTATCATACCGCGGCCGGTCGATAGCGTAATTTCCTGATCAATTGCATTGAACCAAGCGCGAATCTTGCTTCGAGTACGAGTACCGACTGTGTATTCCGGCGTTAGCCAATCGCGCGACGGACCGGTTTGAATTGAACCGATTTTTAGTGTGATGATTTCAACCGTCTGACCGTTCTTCAATTTGGTATTGAGCGGCACCATCACACCATCAACACGTGCACCTCGGCAGCGATGACCAACGTCGGTATGCAACTGATAAGCAAAATCAACCGGAGTTGCCCCCGTCGGCAACTCAATTACACGCGCTTGTGGCGTTAACACATAGATGCGATCGTCCAGCGTCGCCGCTTTAACCTTCTCCACCCATTCACGTTGTAGCTGCTCCTGATCAACGACGACGTCGGAGACTTCATTTTTCCATGCCAGCAGTTGTCTTAGCCAAGCAATTTTTTCGTCATATTCGTGCGCAGAAAAATTCGAGCCACCCGCCTCTTTGTAGCGCCAATGTGCGGCCACACCAAATTCAGAGAACTGGTGCATTTCTTTGGTGCGAATTTGCACTTCGAGAGGACGTCCATCGTCCACGATCACCACCGTGTGCAGTGATTTGTAACCGTTTGGTTTTGGGCGTGAAATGTAGTCGTCGAATTCTTTAGGAATTGGCGTCCACAAATTATTCAAAATCCCGAGCACGGTATAGCAATCTTTTATGTCGTCGACGATCACACGGAAAGCACGCACATCATAGAGCTCGTCAAAATCGACTCGCTTGCCCTTCATCTTTTTCCATATGCTATAGATGTGTTTTGGGCGACCACTGACTTCCGCTTTGACACCGACTAACGTCAACTCATGTTCTAATCGTGCAATTGCGGAAACGACGAAGCTTTCACGTTCCACTCGCTTCTCTTCCAGCATTTTGGCGATACGCTTGTATTGATCAGGCTCTAAAAAGCGAAACGATAAATCTTCCAACTCCCACTTTAATTGCCAAACACCAAGGCGATTCGCCAAAGGCGCGTAAAGATCCATGGTTTCGCTGGCGTATTGTTGAACTGCACCATCATCGCGCTTACATTCGGCAAAATAACGAAGTGAGGTGACTCTGGATGCGAGGCGTACCAAGACCACCCGCATATCATTCGCCATCGCCAGCACCATCTTACGCAAGACTTCCATTTGCGATGCCGTCCGCTCTGCTTCATCTTTGCCGCGTCCAACATCATGCTGGGTCAGGGTGGCCTCGCGCAGTCGCATCAGACGTCTGACGCCGGCAACTAAATCTGCGATTTCCCTGCCAAATTTTGCCTCTATTTTTTCCGCTGCCAGAGGATTAATTTCCGACAACTCAAATAACAATCCCGCAATCCGTGTATCAACATCCGTCTTCAGCATAGCTAAAGTCGATGCAACACCAACCGCAAACTGCAACGCATTTTGTTCTGTGACGATATTTCTGTCTTCAAAAAACGGCGTGACAAACTCCAGTGCTTGCGTAATTCGAGCAGCATCTGCAGCCGACAGGCCTTCAACCAATTGTGATTCAGAAAGAGAAGCAGAGAGCGAGACCATATAAATTATTTTTTCTGTGCAGCGGTAACGACAATTTCAACTAACCATTGAGGATTGGCTAAGGCAGCTTGCACAGTTGCGCGCGGCGGCGCATTGCCCGGTGCAACCCACGCATCCCAAGCTTCGTTCATTCCGGCCATGTTTGCCATGTCCGTAATAAAAATCTGGCACATCAGTATGCGTGCCTTATCGCTACCGGCTTCCTCTAACAGACGATCAATTTGAGCCAGGACATTATTGGTTTGTCCGACAATGTCTTGACTAGTATCTTCCGGAACTTGTCCCGCGAGATAGACGGTTTGATTGAAAATCGCAAACTCTGATAAACGTGGACCTACATGAAAACGCTGCATAACAATTCAACTCCAAAATTAAAATTAACTGAGTAAAAAATCTTTTGCGATGGCAATTTGTTCTGCATGGACAAAAGTTGGCGCATGCCCTACCCCTGCAATTTCCACCAAGCTTGCACGCGGTCCCCGCACTTGCATTTGCCGCGCGGTTTCCGCACTCAGTAAATCAGATTCACTACCACGCACTAATAAGGTCTCACAGCTAATTGCATCATACGCCGACCACAACATTTTTTCGGCAAACGCAGCGGTTTCGAGGGTGGTAGCCTGCACCGGAATCGCTAAACTCAAGTCATAATGGCGAACCCATTTGCCATCGGCATTTTGCTTCAATACATCGCGCGCAAGCTTGTCCCATTGCGCCTCACTATGCGGGCCAAACGAGGCAGAGACCTCACGAATAAATTGCACACCTTGTGCGAAAGTATCGAAACGAACGTCCTGACTAATCAGTTCACCGATCCGTTTTAAGCCGTCAAAGTGTAAACTTGGGCCGACATCGTTCAAAATTAATTTGCGTACGGGATTTTGCTTCATTGACGCGAGTATCAACCCGATCAAGCCGCCCATCGATGTTCCAAACCAATCGACAGTCTGGGCATCAAGTCGCGCGAGCAATGTGACAACATCACTCACATACTGAGGAATTTGATACAACTGAGGATTGGGCAAAAAATCAGATTGCCCACGTCCGACGATATCTGGACAAATGATGCGATATTCATCCTGCAATGCTTGTGCCAATACATCGAAATCATCAGCTACACGAGTAACGCCGTGCACGCAAATCAAGACCTTAGAATTCCGCGGGTCGCCCCATTCCTTGTAAGACATACGATGAAGGCCTGCAGGAGAGATACACTGTACAGATTGACGGGTAACAGTCATAGCAAAATTCTTTGTTGGTTTGAGAGAGTAAGCTGCCATTTTACCGAGGGTTTGGCATAAAATCCCCTTGAAGACTTTTTTTCTCTCACTATTTTTGTTTTTTTATAGGAAACCGCATGCAAACTCGATCACTTGTTGGAAAAACTGCCCTAGTCACGGGTTCCACCTCAGGCATAGGTTTGGGAATTGCTCGTTCACTCGCCGCCGAAGGTGCCAATATTTGTTTGAATGGCTTTGGCGATGCGCAAGAAATCGCCGATTTACGTACGGCAATAGAGCAAGATTTTCAAGTCAAAACGAGCTATTCAAATGCAGATATGACTCAGGTCCATCAAATCGCCGCGATGATGGCGCAAGCACACGCCGAGTTTGGCGGTGTGGATATTTTGGTGAATAACGCTGGCATTCAGCATGTGGCAGCGATTGAAGATTTTCCGGTTGAAAAATGGGATGCGATTATTGCGATTAATCTGACTTCAGCATTTCATACTACACGCTTAGCATTACCTTCTATGCGTACAAAGAATTGGGGGAGGATTATCAATGTCGCCTCAGTACATGGTTTAGTCGCATCCGCACAAAAATCCGCCTACGTCGCAGCCAAACATGGTTTGGTTGGATTCACAAAAACCACCGCTCTAGAAACGGCCGATAGCGCAATCACCTGCAATGCGATTTGCCCTGGCTTTGTATTGACACCGCTTGTACAAAAACAAGTCGATGCCCGCGCTGAGCGCGACAACATCAGCAATGAAGCCGCAAAAAAATCTCTACTCTCAGAAAAACAACCGTCGGGCGAATTTGTTACGCCAGAACAGTTAGGGGCTTTAGCAGTATTTTTTTGCAGCGATGCGGCAACTCAAATCCGCGGTGTTGCCTGGAACATGGATGGCGGTTGGGTCGCACAATAATCGCAGAATAGTTTCACCGTACTCACATTCAATCCGATCAGGAGACGCACATGAACATGATGAAAAATTTAAGCTTCACAGGCTTAACTTCAAGCTACTATATCCTTGCCATCATGGGACTTAATGCGTTCTCCGCATCTACCCACGCTGAAGAAAAAATGAAGCCTGGCCTTTGGGAAATGACAGTCAAATCAGACATGCTCAAGAGTATGCAGTCAATACCGCCCGCACAATTAGAAGAATTAAAAAAACGTGGCATCAAAATGCCCGACATGCAGGATGGGGCGATCAAACAAAAAGTCTGTATAACAAAAGAAATGTCCGAGCAAAATGGCAAAGCACCTTTGCAGAATAACCCTGGTGGCTGCAAACAAAAAAGCAACAAACGACAAGGCAATACTTACATCATGGAAATGGCTTGCGACAACCCAAATCTCAAAGGCACAGGCACAGTCAAGGCAACTTACACAGAAAAGAGCCTAGAATCGAGTTTTGATTTTAAGGGGATAGCCAATCGCCGGCCCTCTATTCAACATGTGGAAACAACGGGGAAATGGATTAGTGCTGACTGCGGCGATATCAAACCAATTAAAGCACCGTCCGATGCCATGTCGAACGCATCTGCCAGCGCTAGTGCAACACCAAACACCAAGAAATAAACACCCATTCCAAATATTCCTGTAAGTCGTTCATTTTTTCTAGCAGTCTTAGCTAAAATTACATGCAAAAAAAACCGGGCTTATGATCTGCCCGGTTTTTTTAAAATCAATCCCGCATCCAGAATGACTACAAGTATTGCCCGCTTAAGCTAACGCTGCCATATCAATTTCTGCTTCGGTTTTCGCCTGAATTTCTTCCTTCGTTACACCCGGTGCTAATTCCACCAACTTCAAACCATTCGCAGTAACATCGATCACACCTAAATCCGTAATGATTCGATCTACTACGCCAACTCCGGTCAATGGTAAATTACAGGCTTTCAAAATTTTGTGTGCATCGCCTTTTGCCACATGCTCCATCAAGACCACGACACGGCCAACACCTGCCACCAAATCCATCGCACCGCCCATGCCCTTGACCATTTTTCCTGGAATCATCCAATTCGCGAGGTCACCTTTTTCGGATACTTGCATTGCACCCAAAATCGCCACGTTGATCTTGCCGCCGCGTATCATGGCGAATGAATCAGCGGAGCTGAATATGGAGGATCCAGCCAAAGTCGTTACCGTTTGTTTACCCGCATTGATCAAATCTGGATCGACTTGATCTTCTGTTGGGAACGGTCCGATACCAAGCAAGCCGTTTTCGGACTGCAACCAAACTTCCATATGACTTGGTACATGATTGGCAACCAAAGTTGGCAGACCAATTCCTAAGTTCACATAAAAGCCATCTTGTAATTCTTGCGCTGCACGTGCAGCCATTTCGTCACGATTCCATGCCATGATGATGTCCTCTTTATTATTCGGTGATGTCTTAACTGTGATTAGCTCGGCGTTACAGTACGTTGTTCTATGCGTTTCTCAGGATTCGCATTGACGACGATTCGATGTACGTAAATGCCAGGCGTATGAACCTCATCCGGATCGATTTCACCAATCTCGACTAACTGTTCGACTTCAACAATCGTAATCTTGCCTGCCATCGCGACATTGGGATTGAAATTGCGCGCTGTTTTGCGGTACACCAGATTGCCAGCCTTATCGGCTTTGTAGGCTTTCACCAAAGACACATCCGCAACCAGAGCACGTTCCATCACATATTGTTCGCCATCAAATTCGCGCAATTCTTTGCCTTCCGCGACTATCGTGCCGACGCCAGTTTTGGTGAAGAATGCTGGAATGCCAGCGCCACCCGCACGTAACTTTTCAGCTAGAGTGCCTTGTGGCGTAAATTCCAATTGCAATTCACCGGCAAGATATTGGCGCTCGAATTCTTTGTTCTCACCCACATAAGATGAAATCATTTTGGTAATTTGGCGGGTGGTCAGTAATTGCCCCAAGCCAAAACCATCAACACCTGCATTGTTGGAAATTGCAGTGAGATTTTTCTTACCGCTATCGCGCAAAGCACCAATCAGGGCTTCTGGAATACCACACAAACCAAAACCCCCAACGGCAATGGTTTGACCATCTTGGACTATATCTGCCAGTGCCGTTGCAGCATCAGGATAAAGCTTATTCATACGTCTCCCTTTTTTAGGTGTACAAAAAAAATCTAGGATAGAGTGCAATGGACGACAATGCAATACCGTAGAACTACTACATAATCGTCGCACAGGCGATATGCGATAACGCACAGCCGGTTAGCTAACTCTCGCCAGAATATGCGCTTCGTTGTATTCTATGCAGCTTACAAATCGTCGTCAGCATCTCTTCACGTCGATTCATCACTACCTCATTTTTGTCCGACTATGTCTACTGCCCTGCCGATCGACTTTGCAAGCATTTTTGAATTGGCTCCCATTGGGATGTGCGTTTCGCAAAATCGACGTATCACTGCCTGCAATCGTGCTTTGGCGACGATGTTTGGCTATCGTCAAGACGAACTTGTGAGCCAATCATTTTTGATTTTGTATCCAAGTTCGGATGAGTTTGAACGGACAGGTGCGCGCATTGTGCCTATCATCAATGCGACAGGAACATATTCGGACGAGCGCATTATGAAGCGGGCTAACCAAGAACTATTTTGGTGCCATGTTACTGGGCGCTCTTTATCTACCGACAACGTGCATGCCGCCGGCATCTGGACTTTTGATGATCTGAGCGCAAGGAGAAAAGTATCACAAGAACTATCAACTCGTGAACGCGAAATCGCTGCGCTGTTGGCAGATGGTCAAACCAGCAAAATAATTGCCCGGAATTTGAATCTCAGTCCGCGCACGGTAGAAATGCATCGTGCCAAGTTAATGAAAAAACTCAATGCGACCACATCAAATGATTTAATTAACAAATTATTACGAATAAATTAAATTTAATCACCCAAAAAAATACCCGACCTCAGTAGGTTGGGTATTCTATCCTTCTGATATTTGCTGGCTTAGGACACACTCAAACCATCATCAGCTGACACAATTGCGCCATTAATAAAGCGCGATTCTTCGGCCGCCAATAACAACAATAAGCCATCTAAATCTTCCGGTGTTCCAACGCGTTTACGTGGCAACATATCAATCAACTTTTGACCCTGCTCAGTTCTGAAATGATCTTCGTTAATTTCGGTTTCGATATAGCCAGGACAAATTGCATTCACATTGATGCCAAACTTGCCCCACTCTACCGCCATTGCTTTAGTCATTTGCACCACAGCAGCTTTGCTCATACAGTAAATACCCAACTGTGGTATCACACGCAAGCCTGCCACTGAAGCGATATTAATAATGCGATGTTGTTTTTTGTGATCACCTTTGTAGCGGGTAATCATGCGTTTCGCAGTTTCTTGCGCCACGAAGAAAGCACCGCGCTGATTGGTATCCATCACGAAGGCGTAGTCTTCCGGAGTGACATCCACCAATTTTTGTTGTGTTGATACGCCTGAATTATTAATCAGAATATCGATAGGACCCGCTTCGGTTTCGGCATGCGCAATTGCAGACTTAATGCTCGCGTAATCCGTCACATCCAAAGCCACTACATGTGCAGCGCCACCGTCGGCTTCTATTTCTGCGCGCAACTCTTTCAAACGATCAATCCGGCGTGATGCCAACACGACTTGTGCACCTGCCATTGCTAATACTTTGGCAAAACGCGCACCTAAGCCACTCGATGCACCGGTAATAAGGGCTACTTTACCCTCAAAATTAACTTCAATTCCCATTTCTTTCTCCAACTAAATTGTGATCTGATGATCGATTTTTAAATGCCACTACGGTGCCCCAAATAAGTCTAAAAGTAAGACCAAATATAAGACAAAATATAAGTTCAAATAATTTTTTACTTTGATCGAATCATACTCGCAATCAACATTGCATTGGGCTAATGGAATTAGAGTAGTTTCAATAAAAACGACGTTTCAGTAAGAATATTGGCGCTTTCAGCGTCGAATCTCTTGATTTCTAAAATTAGCCAGCAGGCAAGCAGCGTAAAATCTGGGATAATTCGCCTATTAAGACCTACTCAAAATACAACAAGATTCTGGCATTAGAAATCCACCACTAGTTGATCGCCTTGCACATTTGTGTGAGTGCTCATAAGATCGTGGATCGACTTTAGCAAGCTACTGCCTTCCATTTAGAAAGCTCACATTAAAAATGACTACTTCACAAAAATTGCTAGAAGAATATGGTCCACGCGACGCGATGGAATATGACGTCGTCATCGTCGGTGGCGGCCCTGCTGGTTTATCTGCAGCGATCAAACTCAAACAATTAGCAGCAGAAAGCGGCAAGGAAGTTTCTGTCGTGGTTTTGGAAAAAGGTGGAGAGCCCGGTGCGCATATTTTGTCTGGTGCGATTATGGATCCGATTGCTTTGACCGAACTTTTCCCAAATTGGAAAGAACTCGGCGCACCTCTCAACACCCCAGTCACAGAAGATCGAATTTATGTACTGACTGAAAACAGCTCGTTCAAGACGCCAAATTGGTTGGTTCCAAAATGCTTCCACAATGAAGGCAACTACATCGTATCCTTAGCCAACGTCACACGCTGGTTGGCACAACAAGCCGAAGCATTAGGCGTCGAAGTGTTCCCGGGCTTTGCCGCCGCTGAAGTCTTATTCAATGACGATGGCTCAGTCAAGGGTGTAGCTACTGGGAACATGGGCGTGAACCGCGAAGGTGAAGCATCCCCTTCATTTCAGATCGGCATGGAATTGCATGCTAAATACACGTTGTTTGCTGAAGGTGCGCGCGGCCATCTGGGCAAACAAATGATTGCGAAGTATGAACTCGATAAAGGTAAAGATCCCCAGTCTTACGGTATCGGGATTAAAGAGTTGTGGGAGATTGATCCGGCCAAACATCAGGAAGGCTTAGTCGTGCATACGACAGGTTGGCCTATGATGAGTGATTACGCGGGTTCTTTTCTTTATCACTTAGAAAACAATCAAGTCGCCGTAGGATATGTAGTCGGTCTCGCTTACGAAAATCCTTATATTTCACCGTTCGAAGAATTCCAACGTTTTAAAACGCATCCAACAATTCGCGGTTTCTTTGAAGGTGCAAAACGCATTTCTTACGGTGCACGTGCAATCACTGCAGGTGGTTTGCAATCTCTACCTAAATTAACTTTCCCAGGTGGTGCATTAATCGGCTGTGATGCAGGCTTCTTGAACATGAGCCGCATCAAAGGTAGCCATGCTGCGATTAAAACGGGCATGTTAGCGGCAACGGCAGCGTTTGAAGCCTTGGGTGCAGCACGTCAACATGATGAACTGACAGCCTACCCAGCAGCATTTGAAGCTTCGTGGTTACATGAAGAATTGCACGTCGCACGTAACGTCAAGAATTTACTAAAAAAAGGCGCTTACGGTTCACCATTCGTTTGGTTAGATCAAGTGCTGTTACGTGGCAAAGCACCGTGGACTTTGCGTCATTCCACGCCAGATCATGCTTGCCTGCGCCCTGCGTCTGAATTCACGCCGATTAACTATCCTAAGCCAGACGGTAAGCTTACTTTTGATCGCTTGTCTTCCGTTTTTATCTCCAACACAAATCACGCCGAAGATCAGCCTATCCATCTGACCTTGAAAGATGCCAGCGTGCCGGTCAACGTCAACCTGGCGAAATACGCAGGACCAGAGAGTCGTTACTGCCCTGCGGGAGTGTATGAATTTGTGAAAACCGACGAAGGCGCAGATCGCCTACAAATCAATGCACAGAATTGCGTCCACTGTAAAACTTGCGATATCAAAGACCCGACCCAGAATATCGTGTGGGTTACACCTGAAGGTGGTGGTGGGCCGAATTATCCTAGTATGTAATCGATTGTTGAGTGGCTTTATATAGGTCCCGATTCATTGAAGTAACTTAAAAAAACCGCTACTTTTTTAGCGGTTTTTTTGCTTTGCAATGTGCATGTCTATTGACGCATATCCAAAGTTTCAGGAACCCGTCTATAGAGCAAAAACGAACATACTGGCAAAGTCAAAAAATCTAGTTATAGATAATGCAATGTGATATTGTCGAAAATTGCATTATTTTCTTGAAGCGATTTTTTCATGCATGCTATTTATTCCTCATCCCTGACCCGACAGATATTAGTGTGCTCGATATTGAGTTATATGTGCATCCCACATGAGGCGTTTGCACAAGAAAACATCGCGAATAAATCACCAGCGACATCTGAACAAGAACAGAAGGTCGAGATTACTGCCAAACAGTATGATGCGCGGCGCGAGGACACCGCTACAAAAATCGTGGTGACAGAAGAGGAAATAAAGCAATTTGGCGAATCCAATATAGCGGAAATTCTCAAGCGTCAATCTGGCATTACCATCACCGGTAGTGAGATTCGTATGCGCGGTTTAGCCAATGGATACACACAGATTCTTATTGATGGCGAGCCTCTGCCAAGAGGCATGAACATCGACACGATCAATGTTAATCAGATCAAACGCATAGAAATACTACGCTCTGGTACAGCGGATATGAGTACCCGAGCGATCGCCGGAACCATTAATGTAATTATGAAGAAGATAGAGACGACTAGCCGCGATTTCATCGCGAGTTTCAATCGTTCCCCAATTGATAATTTTGGAAATATCAACTTCAATCAGTCCAGTAAGCTTGAACGATTTTCCTACGGAATCAGAGTGCGAATCATCGCGGGAGATTTTACTGGCGCTAATGAAGGAGTACTAAATACCCTAAATAGATCAACTGAGCACGCTTATACACAATATGCGAAATTTCAAACGCGAGCATCCTTCCCTGCATTGAATATCGATCCTAGGTTTACTTGGACGCTCGTAGACGGCGACACCCTAACGTTGAAGAATAATATTTTCTACCAAACCGTCACGAGAAATAGTTTGACCGACTGGCGAACCACTACCGAAAAAACTCGATCGCATGACGATAGAAAAGCATTGGGTTCTGAACTCAATTGGGAACGTCGTTTAGCGAATGAATTCGGCAATGAGTCAACATTCAAATTCAATCTTGGATTTAATCATTTTGTGCTTGGAATAGCAGGTTCAGATCAAACTTTGAATGCTAGTTCTTCAATACCAATAACACGACAAACACAGATTAATGAAATGCATCAAGATTGGAAATCAACAGGAAGTTACGTGACTTCATTTGCGAAAACACACGTTGCTAAAAGTGGATGGGATGGCGCAATCAGCACTTCGGATAGTCATAGAAACCAAACGAGCAATCAAGTTCTTGGCCAAATTATTACACAAGCAAATAGTTTGAGCGAAACGAGTCACGTGCAAATTCAGCGGGCAGCGTTTTATGTACAAGATGAATGGCAAACCACACCAACCTGGTCAAACTATCTGGGCATTCGTTGGGAAACGTTTCAGACTAAAGGATCGGGTGACAATTTCAGTCAGTTCAAAAATAACACCAGTGTGTTAAGCCCGATATTTCAGAGCTTGTGGAAGCTGCTTGATAGTAAGGAAAATCAAGTCAGGTTGGCATTTGCTCGCAGCTTTAAAAATCCAGATGCTACAGACTTAATACCCTCTAATTTTAAAGGCTTAAACAATCAGTCTGCGTTTCCAGAAAGAAGTGGCAATCCATTTTTAAAATCAGAAATAGCCTTAGGTCTTGATGCAGGGTTTGAACATTTTGGAGAGAATGGTTTGAAATACAGTGTGACTTCCTATCTTAAGAAGATTGAAAACGTCATCCGCCGCGACATTAGTGAGATCAATCAACGATGGGTTGATATGCCTGTCAATGACGGTGATGCACAAGCGTATGGTATCGAACTAGACACCAAATTTCCCTTATCAGGACTATTCGAAGGTGGCAAAAATATTGAATTCAGAGCGAACGCTGCCCGCAATTGGTCGACCGTAGATAATGTTCCTACACCCAATAATCGATTTGCACAGCAAGCACGTATATCTGGCAACACAGGGATCGATTACAACGCGAACAATAATTGGTCGGGCGGCGCATCCTATACCTTCACAAGCGGAGGTCCATTTCAATTATCCCGAGAAAACAGTCGCTATATTAGTGTGAGTCGCCGTTTGGATGCATTTGTGAAGTGGAAATTGAACAAAGAGACCACAATGCGATTTGTTGTACGAAATTTGCTGGCGCAAGACAATTTCAATATCCAACAATATGCTAGCAGTAAGCTCATAACCACTAATCAGGAATTTTCACCGTCATTCAGGCAATTTGGCGTCACATTAGAAATGAAACTATGATGAATGCTTCAGAATTTCCATTCTTGCTTGAGAATTTTATCTAACCAAAAAGCACCAATGACAGTTTTCACATCAGTGATTTTGCCTGAGTTGACCCATTCTAATACTTCAGAAACGGGTGCGGTAAAGATCTCTAAAAATTCTTCCTCATCGAGTTTTGCCTCGCCTGCAATCAAGCCACGTGCCAGATAAATATCCAGATGTTCATCTGCGTAGGCAATCGCATTGTGGATAGTACAAAGAAATTGCCAATCACTTGCCGTGTAGCCTGTCTCTTCTTTGAGTTCCCGCTTTGCGCAGACTAAAGAATCTTCGTTTGGATCTATTTTTCCGGCGGGGAATTCTAGAAAGACTTGATTGAGTGGATAGCGAAACTGCCGTTCCATCAGGACTGTGCCATCGTCGAACAAAGGTAAGATCACAACCGCACCTGGGTGTTTGATATATTCACGCGTGACCAGATTACCGTCCGGCAGTCTGACTGTATCTTTTTCTACGTGCAGAAAACTACCTTGGTAAACGCGTTGGCTATCAACTTTAATCTCAGCTAGTTGGGGATTTTGATCTGGACGTAGATCAAGGATTTGCATACTTGGCTTAGACACTTAATTTGAATTCTTGCGTAGGTAACGATACACAAATCCCGGAAATGCAAACACGATAAACAGGCATGCTGTGATGGCAAAGAATTCCCAACGCTGTTCAAAACGATTACCCGCGTTCGCTTCCAGCAAAAAACCCATAGCGCCGACTCCAAAGTACAGCGCAATTAATTCAACTAAACGCACCCAGACAGTCTTTGTAAATTTGATGGGTATGAGACCAAAAACTCGCTCAGTAAAAAAAGGCAAACTAGCGGCAAGAAGTGCCACGACAATCACAAGCCAACTTGATAGTGATGTATTCAAAGCACTTCTCTTTTTGGTAGGGAATAAAAAACTTAAGAAGCTAAAGTGCTCTTGATTGCGTCGATACAGCTTTGCAATAAAGAACCTGGCATGATACCTAAAGCTAATACTGCCAAGCCATTTACGCTCAACACTATTTTCAAATCCATGTGAGCCACGATAGGCGTAGTATCAGCTGGCTCTTCGAAATACATGACTTTAACGATACGCAAATAGTAGAAAGCACCGATCAAAGAGAACAGTACCGCCGCTACCGCCAACCAGATTTGGCCAGCCGCAACCACCGAGCTTAAGACTGACAATTTCGCATAGAAGCCCATCAATGGTGGGATACCCGCCAGAGAGAACATCAACAGCAACATGATGAATGCAAACCATTTGCTACGCTTATTCAAGCCTTTAAGATCAACAATGTTTTCTGCTTCGAAACCTGCGCGAGACAACAACAAGATAACACCAAAGGTACCCAAAGTGGTCATCACATAAGTAATTGCATAAAACATAGACGCACTGTAAGCCTCACCTGCCAATGTCACATTACCGTTCGAGACGCCAGACAAGAAACCAAGCAACATGAAACCCATTTGTGAAATGGTGGAATAAGCCAGCATCCGCTTCAAGTTTGTCTGTGCGATCGCTGTGATATTACCAATAGCCATCGACATCACCGCCAAGACCATTAACATCTGCTGCCAATCCAGCACTTGTGGGAACAAGCCCTCAACCAATAAACGGAAAGTAATCGCAAAAGCTGCTAATTTCGGTGCACCACCCAATAACAAAGTCACAACTGTCGGAGAGCCTTGATAAACGTCTGGTACCCACATGTGGAATGGCACAACACCCAATTTAAACGCCAGACCTGCAACTAAGAAAACAATCCCAAATACCAGTATCGTTTTGTTCGCGGTCGCAGATGCAGCCACTCTCGACATTTCGTTGAGATTCAATGTGCCCGTTGCGCCATACAACATAGAGATGCCGTATAACAAGAAACCAGAAGCCAAAGCACCTAAAACAAAATACTTCATCGCTGCTTCAGTTGAAGCAGTGTGATCACGACGCAAAGCAACTAAGGCATACAAAGCCAGAGACATCAATTCCAAACCAAGATAGATAATCAAAAGATTATTCCCAGAGATCATGATCATCTGACCTAACAAAGAGAACAAGGCAAGTGTGTAGAACTCACCACCTAGCATGCCTGTTGTCATGCCACGATCAGTAGCGTATTGGCGACCGTAAATAAAAGTGACGCCAACGGCAATGTAGCTGAACATCTTCAATAAATTTGACATCGCATCCGAGACAAACATATTGTTGCTCAGATAGACCGAGGTGCCACTAGTCGCATTCATAGTCAACAGGCCACACACGCCCAGAGACAGCAAACTCAAGGCATAAGTAATATTTCGCTTGTCATCACCGAGAAACATGTCGACCAATAAAATCGCACAGATTGACAACAGCAAAAATACTTCTGGATAAAGTGATGGTGGAATCAGGTTCATATTATCGATTTCTAATTTCTAATTTCTAATAGCGACTACGGAGCAATTTTTGATGTTGCAACATGCTTCAACAGATCAGCCACAGACACTTGCATCGCATCTGTGAACGGTGCTGGATAGAGACCCATTGCGATAACAGCAATTGCCAATACGCCCAACATAAAGAATTCGCGTTTATTCAAATCAACCAGCTTGGCAACGTGGTCATGCGTAATCGCACCAAACACTACGCGCTTAACCATCCACAAGGAATATGCTGCACCAAAAATCAAGGCAGTTGCTGCCAACATACCGATCCAAAAATTAAACTTCACGGCACCGATGATCACCATGAATTCACCTACAAAACCAGAAGTCGCTGGTAAGCCACAGTTCGCCATAGAGAACAATACAAACAAAGCAGCAAATTTAGGCATAGTATTGACCACTCCACCGTAGTCAGCGATTTCACGCGAATGTACGCGGTCATACAACACACCGATACACAAGAACATCGCGGCAGAGATGAAGCCGTGAGAGATCATCTGTACCACGGCGCCCTGCACTGCTAATTCATTAAACATGAAGAAGCCCAAAGTGACGAAACCCATGTGGGCAATCGAAGAATATGCAACCAATTTCTTCATGTCTTTTTGAACCAAAGCAACCAAGCCGATATAAATCACCGCGATTAAAGACAAGGTAATCATCATCCCGGACAAATAGTGACTAGCATCCGGTGCGATAGGTAGTGAGAACCGTAAGAAACCGTATGCACCCAATTTCAACATAATCGCTGCCAAAACCACGGAGCCACCAGTCGGTGCCTCTACGTGAGCATCAGGTAACCAAGTATGAACTGGCCACATAGGAACTTTGACCGCGAACGCCATTAAGAACGCAAGGAACAACAAAATTTGTACATGCAAAGACAATGGCAATTGGTGCCAGACTTGAATATCAAATGAACCGTTAGACTTAAAGTACAAATAAATGATTGCGACCAAAGTCAACAATGACCCCAATAAGGTGTACAGGAAAAACTTAAATGCAGCATAAACACGATTCGGACCACCCCAGACACCAACGATGATGTACATAGGAATCAAAGTCGCTTCAAAGAATACATAGAACAACAAACCATCAGTGGCGCAGAAAACACCGATCATGAGGCCCGACAAGATCAAAAACGCACCCATGTATTGAGCTACATTTTTCTCAATGACTTCCCAAGCGGCAATCACGACGATCACCGTAATGAAAGCTGTCAACGGCACCAACCACATAGAAATTCCATCGACGCCCAAAGCATAAAAAGCGTTAAAGCGTTCAATCCAATTCATCCGTTCCACGAACTGCATACCGTGCGCTGAATTATTGAATCCCAGTATCACCGGAATAGTGACAGCGAAACTAAACAAGGAACCGACCAAAGAAATGAGACGAACCAAACTAGGGTTCTTATCACGACCAAAAGCTAATACGAAAACGCCAAATGCGATTGGTAACCAGATCGACAGGCTTAATAATGGAGAGTTTGACAGCATCATGATTATCTTATTATGGTCACTTATTTAGCAAACGGGAGCGGCATGAAATAAATCAAGAAGCCTAAAACACCCAAAATCATTACCAGCGCATAGTGGTAGATGAACCCAGTCTGGAACAGGCGAATCATTTTGGAGAACAACCCTACTAACTTCGCACTTCCATTGACCACCAAGCCATCGATCAAACCTTTATCACCAATATTCCACAAACCACCACCCAACAAACGTGCACCGCCAGCGAACACGACTTCGTTGAATTTATCTAGGTAATATTTATTATCGAGCAACGTATAAACTGCACTAAATTTTTGTTTGATCATCGTTGGGATTGCAGGTTTCACCATATAGAAGAAGTAAGATAATGCAACTCCCGCCAATGCCAACCAGAAAGGCGGGGTCATTAGCGCATGAATACCCATTGCTTGCCAACCATGGAACTCCTCTTTCAATTCACCCATCGCATGATGAGTGTGGTGATCAATGAAAATCACATCTTTGAAGAAGTCACCGTAAAGCATCGGTTCTATCGTGTACAAGCCGATCAACACTGATGGCACTGCCAATAAGGCCAATGGTACCCAAACCACGGCTGGAGACTCATGCGGTTTTTGTCCCGGGGCCAAGCCGTGGTGGTGATCGTCATGATGATCGTCCTGTCCATGAGCATCGTGGGCGTGGCCAAAATTTTCTTTACCGTGAAATACTAAGAAGTACATACGGAAAGAATAGAAAGCCGTGACAAACACACCAGCCAACACCGCAAACTTCGCAAAACCTGCACTCGGCAAATGTGACAACATGACGGCTTCGATAATCGAATCCTTTGAATAGAAACCGGAGAAAAATGGTGTTCCAATCAATGCCAAGGAGCCTAACAACGAAGTAATCCAGGTTACTTTCATGTACTTACGCAAGCCGCCCATGTTACGAATATCCTGGTCATGATGCATACCAATAATTACAGATCCGGCAGCTAAGAATAGCAAAGCTTTAAAGAAAGCATGGGTCATCAAATGGAATACTGCGACTGAATAAGCAGATGCACCTAAAGCCACAGTCATGTAACCCAGTTGAGATAACGTCGAATAAGCAACAACCCGCTTGATATCGTTCTGGATAATTCCAAGGAATCCCATAAACAAAGCGGTAATAGAACCGATGATCATGATGAAATTCAATGCGGCATCAGACATCTCGAACAATGGCGACATACGCGCCACCATGAAAATACCGGCCGTCACCATGGTTGCAGCGTGAATCAAAGCAGAAATTGGCGTAGGACCTTCCATTGAATCTGGCAACCATACGTGCAAAGGGAACTGCGCTGACTTACCCATGGCACCAATAAATAAACAGATACAGGCAACGGTGATCAACATCCAGTCGGTACCTGGCAACATCAATGGTGCAAGCTCGCCCTTCTTCGCGAAAACTTCCGCATAGTCCATAGAACCAGTGTAAGCAACCAATAAGCCAATACCTAAGATAAAACCAAAGTCACCGACACGATTCACCAAGAAGGCTTTCATATTCGCGTAGATAGCCGTTGGTTTAGTGTACCAAAATCCAATCAGCAAATAAGAAACCAGACCTACTGCTTCCCAACCGAAGAACAATTGCAAGAAATTGTTGCTCATAACGAGCATCAACATCGAGAAAGTGAACAAAGAAATATATGCGAAGAAACGATTATAACCCTCGTCTTCCGCCATATAACCAACTGTATAGATATGCACCATCAGAGAAACAAAAGTCACTACGCACATCATCATGGCAGTTAAGCTATCAACTAGGAAACCGACTTCCAGTCTCAAACTACCGACCGTCATCCAATGATACAAAGTGGCATTGTATTTCGCACCATCTAGTACCTGGGACAAAGTCATACAAGACAAGATGAAAGCGATCAATACACCAAGGATAGTCGCCGTATGCGAGACCTTGCGTCCGACCAAATTGCCGAAAAATTTCGTGCCTAACAGACCTGCAATCGCTGAACCAGCGAGTGGCGCTAATGGTACTGCCAGCAATAAATGTGGGTTAAGTTGCCCCGCCATAATGACCCTTTGTTATCTTAATTCTTATAAATTCTCGAACTGCACTCAAACGAAGAAGACCGTTACTTACTTTAGCCTTTGAGCGTACCCAGATCTTCAACATTAATCGTATCCAGATTACGGAACATTACGACCAAAATTGCAAGTCCAATTGCAGATTCCGCTGCAGCCACTGTCAAAATAAAGAATACAAAAATCTGCCCGGCTGCATCACCTAGATAATGCGAAAACGCGATGAAATTCATATTCACTGCCAACAGCATCAATTCAATCGCCATCAATAACACAATGATGTTTTTGCGATTCATGAAAATACCCACAACCGAGATCGCAAATAAAATTGCGCCCAATATCAAAAAATGTGTCAGTGTTAAAGTCATTTATGCACCTGTGTTTTCTGCATTTGCCTGCGTATCTGTCTTTGCTCTTGCACGATCAGATTCAGCTTTCATACTCACGATACGGATACGGTCGGCGGCTTTCACTTTTACCGCGGCCGCTGGGTCAAAATACTTACTGTCTTTACGGCGACGCAAAGTTAAAGCGACGGCGGCGACGATCGCCAACAGCAAAATTGCGGCAGCAACCTCGAAGGCAAACAGATAATTAGTAAAAATTTCCAAACCCAGAGCCTTCGTTCCACCGATCTGTGATGCCGCTGCCGGTACGTTGTTATCTGGACGTAAGAAACCTTTTAATAAAACTGCAGACATTTCCAAGGCCACAATCACGCCAACAATTGCCGCAAGAGGTAAACGACCCCAGAACCCCTCTCGCAATTTGTCGATATCAATATCCAACATCATCACAACAAATAAGAACAAGACCATAACTGCGCCGACATACACTAACACCAGCACGATTGCCAAAAATTCGGCTTTCAACAATAACCAAATTCCGGCTGCGGTAAAAAATGATAAGACCAAAAACAAAGCAGCATGTACAGGATTACGGGCAGTAATCACCTGCGTTGCAGCGATAATCAAGATCGCTGAGAAGGCATAAAATAATGCAGTAACAAAATCCATAATTCAGCTCTTCCAGTCTTAGCGGTATTTAGCGTCAGCTTGACGCGCTGCCGCGATTTCTGGTTCGTAACGATCACCCACTGCGAGTAACATCTCTTTAGTGAAATACAAATCACCGCGTTTTTCACCGTGATATTCCAACACGTGCGTTTCCACAATCGAATCAACTGGACAAGACTCTTCACAGAATCCGCAGAAAATACATTTAGTCAAATCGATATCGTAACGTGTGGTACGACGTGAACCATCTTCGCGTTGGTCAGATTCAATCGTAATTGCCATTGCAGGACAAACAGCTTCACACAATTTACAAGCGATACAGCGTTCTTCACCATTTGGATAACGACGCAAGGCATGCAAACCACGAAAACGTGGTGATTGCGGTGTTTTTTCCTCTGGGAATTGCACCGTAATTTTGCGCGCAAACATATAGCGACCAGTCAAGGCTAAGCCCTTGATCAACTCGCGCAGCATCAAGCTGCCAAAGAAATCCTTAATTGCTTCCATTATTTGCTTCCATTATTTGCTAGCATCATTCGCCAGCATTATCTGCCGACATTTTTCTTTAGCCGATTATTTCCAAATGTTCCAGGAGGTTTGCATCCATGCCGCCACGATCACCAAGTATGTCAAAGTCAGAGGAATAAAAACTTTCCAACCCAAACGCATAATTTGATCGTAACGATAACGTGGGAAAGATGCACGAGCCCAGATAAACAAAGAAACCACGAAGAAAGTCTTCACGCCTAACCAAATCCAACCCGGAAGGTAAGCTAACAAACCTAACACTGGAACTGCGTGACCAATCGGGGAATTCCAGCCACCGAGGAACATCAATGACGCCAATGCGGAAATTAAGATCATATTGGCATATTCAGCGAGGAAAAACATCGCAAACGACATACCAGAATACTCGACCATGTGACCCGCAACGATTTCAGACTCACCTTCCACTACGTCAAACGGATGACGATTTGTTTCAGCGATGCCTGAGATGACGTACACGACAAACATGGGCAACAAAGGCAACCAATTCCATGAAAGAAAATTCCAGCCATACTCAGCGAAGTAGCCTTTCGACTGACCGTTCACTACATCTGTCAGATTCAAGCTGCCTGACACCATCAGCACGATCACCAATACAAAACCCATCGCGATTTCATAAGAAATCATTTGCGCTGAAGCGCGCATAGCGCCAAGGAAAGCATATTTAGAATTAGAAGCCCAACCTGCGATGATGATCCCGTAGACTTCCATCGAAGTAATAGCCATGATCAACAATAAGCCAGCATTTACGTTAGCAAGTACAATTTCCGGACCGAAAGGAATGACCGACCAAGCTGCCAAAGCCGGCATAATTGTCATAATCGGCGCAATCACGAACAAGACTTTATTCGCTTTTGCTGGGATGATGATCTCTTTCAACAGCAACTTTAAAGCATCGGCAATCGGTTGCAACAAACCTGCTGGACCTACGCGATTTGGACCAAGACGTACGTGCATCCAACCTATCATCTTACGTTCCCACAAGGTGAGATAGGCTACGCAACCCATGACCGGCAAGGTGATGCAGACGATTTTCACCAGAGTCCACACTAAAGGCCACAAACCACCAAGGTATTGAACGCCGTAAGATTGAACCGTATCTAAGAAATTCATTATGCACGCTCCACATTAATCGGGCCAAACATCGCACCCAGTTGATGCGTTGCCAAAACACCGGCAGCCACGCGCACGACAGTCGCAGGCAAAGATTTATCAAGCTTGGCAGAAACCATGACTGATGCCCCAGCTTGAGTCACCTTCACGTAATCACCATCCTCAATACCAAGGCGAGCAAATTCTGCAGCGCTGAGACTTACGCCTGCTGCTCTTGCATCGGCAGTGCGCTGCAACGATTCTGCACGACGCACAATGGCATCGGTACTGTAAATAGGCACATCGGAAACACGTTCCAAACCAGAAACTGATGAAGAGGACGTAATCGCCACATCAGTAATATTATTTAATTTAGCGGACAAATCTGCTTGCCCCTGGCCCAAAACCGCATCGCGAACCGCTTCTGCCGTTTCAAATTCAAAGTTATCCAAGCCCAATAAGTTGCCGAGTACACGCAAGACTTTCCATGCTGGACGGGTATCACCTAATGGTTTAACGACGCCGTGGAAGCTTTGAGCGCGACCTTCGCAGTTGACGAAAGTACCAGCTGTTTCTGTGTACGGAGAAACCGGTAAGAGTACATCCGCGTATTCCAAACCATGCTTAAACGGTGACATCAACACTACCATATCGGCTTGTGCCAACACGGCTTGCGCCTGATTAGCATTGGCAAAATCGAGTTCAGGTTCAGCGTTCAGCAATACGACTGCTTTTCGCGCGTTACTTAGCAAACTTGCGGCTGCATCTGCATTCGCAGGAACTGCATCTGCCAGATAAGCGCCAACTGTATTTGCTGCTTCAGTCAGATAACCAAAGCCTGCACCCGTATTCTGTGCAATCCATTGTGCCAAAGCATGAATCTTTGACGCATCAGGATGTTGCGCTGCTGTATTCCCAAGAAATACACCGGAGGAAGCGGCATCTGCGCCAGACAACAAGCTAGTAGCTATCGCTTGAGCTGATTCTGAAACTGCGACATCTGCCAACCCAACAGGTTTCGCAACTTGTTTGACAGTAGCCACTGCGGTGGCTACTTCAGCCAAGAAAGACAACCAAACAGATGGTGCCAATACAGCTTTGTTGGCGACTTTCATCAGCAACTCATCGTCAGTCGCATGTAAGACACTTAATTTAGCTCCGGACTTCACTGCTTGGCGCAAACGTGCTGCCAACAATGGGTGATCTTTACGCAAGAAAGAACCGATCACAAAAACATTTTTCAGCTGTGCAAATGCTGTGATCGACATACCCAACCAAGGCTTGATCTTAGCTGTCAAGCCAAAGTCAGATTGACGTAAGCGTGTTTCGATATTCTCAGAACCCATACCTCGGACTACGCGTGACAACAAGCTCATTTCTTCCAATGTCGAATTGGCAGTCGCTAAACCAGCGATAGAATTTGCGCCATGCTCATGTTTCACATTTTTTAGTCCATGTGCAACATATTCCAAGGCAGTTTGCCAGTCTGTTTCTTGCCATTGACCGCCCTGCTTCAACATAGGCTTAGTCAACCGATCTGCACTATTTAAACCTTCGTAGGCAAAACGATCTTTGTCGGAAATCCAGCATTCATTCACCGCATCATTTTCCAGAGGAACGACGCGCATTACTTTGTTATTTTTGACTTGAACGATTAAATTTGAACCGAGACTATCATGTGCGCTAACAGACTTACGACGTGACAATTCCCAAGTACGGGCTGAATAACGGAAAGGCTTAGAGGTCAATGCGCCGACCGGGCAAAGATCAATCATGTTGCCGGACAATTCGGAATCAACCGTCTTACCAACGAAAGAAGTAATTTCCGAATGTTCACCACGGCCCAACATACCAAGTTCCATCACGCCGGCAACTTCCTGACCAAAGCGCACGCAACGTGTGCAATGAATACAGCGACTCATCTCTTCCATGGAGATCAAAGGACCTACATTTTTATGGAAAACAACACGCTTTTCTTCCTGATATCGTGAGCTGGTTTTTCCGTAACCAACTGCCAAATCTTGCAATTGACATTCCCCACCTTGATCGCAAATCGGGCAATCCAATGGGTGATTAATCAGCAAAAATTCCATTACATCTTTTTGCGCTTTGACTGCTTTATCACTATTCGAACGAACGATCATACCTTGCGTCACAGGAGTGGCGCAGGCTGGCAATGGTTTAGGAGCTTTCTCAACTTCGACTAAACACATGCGGCAGTTCGCAGCTATCGACAATTTCTTGTGATAGCAAAAATGAGGAATATAAGTGCCGAGTTTATTAGCAGCGTCCATCACCATGCTGCCCGCAGGGACTTCTACTTTTTTGCCGTCTATTTCAATTTCAACCATGATGTGCTCTGGGTACGCTAAGCGAATAAATATTCAGACTTGAATGAATTTTCAATTCAAGAACAAACTAAAGCTTTGTTTATAAATAAGTCGGAACCAAGCAGTGTTTATGCTCGATATGGTATTCAAACTCTTCACGGAAATTCTTAATGAATGCACGAACAGGCATCGCCGCCGCGTCACCCAAAGCGCAAATCGTACGACCTTGAATACCATCGGCGACTGCATTTAACATATCCAAATCGTCTGGACGACCTTGACCATTTTCAATACGATGTACCATACGATACAACCAACCGGTGCCTTCACGGCATGGCGTACATTGACCACAAGATTCTTCAAAATAAAAATAAGACAAACGCAGCAAAGATTTCACCATGCAACGCGTTTCATCCATTACGATCACAGCACCAGAACCGAGCATGGAGCCGGCTTTGGCGATAGAGTCATAGTCCATATCGGTTGCCATCATCACGTCACCAGTCAAGACTGGCATGGAGGAACCGCCTGGAATCACTGCTTTGATTTTCTTACCATCACGCATGCCGCCAGCCAACTCTAATAAAGTCGCAAACGGAGTGCCCATTGGTACTTCGTAGTTGCCAGGTTTAGCAACGTCGCCAGACATGGAAAAAATCTTCGTTCCGCCATTATTTGGTTTACCCAAAGCAGCGTAATTTTCACCACCCATTGCCAACACAAATGGTACCGCGGCAAAAGTTTCCGTGTTATTGATGGTCGTTGGTTTCCCATATAAACCAAAGCTTGCAGGGAATGGTGGTTTGAATCGTGGTTGACCTTTTTTGCCTTCTAAAGATTCCAACAATGCTGTTTCTTCACCACAGATGTATGCACCGTAACCGTGGAAAGCATGTAACTGGAATGAGAAGTCAGATCCATGAATGCGATCACCCAACATATTCGCAGCGCGCGCTTCTTCTAAGGCTTCTTCAAAACGATCATAATCAGCGAAAATTTCGCCATGAATATAGTTGTAGCCGACCGTAATACCCATCGCGTATGCACCAATCGCCATACCTTCAATCAAGGCGTGCGGATTGTAGCGAATGATGTCGCGATCTTTAAATGTACCTGGTTCGCCTTCATCAGTATTACAGACTAGATATTTTTGGCCTGGGAATTGACGTGGCATAAAGCTCCACTTCAAACCTGTCGGAAAACCAGCACCGCCACGACCACGCAATGAGGAAGCTTTCAGCTCCGCAATCACTTGCTCTGGAGGGATTTTTTCATCCAAAATACGTTTTAAAGATTGATAGCCACCGCGCGCAATGTAGTCTTGCAGGTGCCAGTTTTTACCGTCTAAGCCAGCAAGAATCAGTGGCTTGATATGGCGATTATGTAGACTCGTCATTATTTACCTGCTTCTGTTGTTTGGCTTAATTCAGTAACTAAGGCATCAATTTTGTCATTCGACATAAAGCCGCACATACGCTTATTATTGACCAATAACACTGGTGCATCACCGCAAGCGCCCATGCACTCACCTTCCATCAACGTGAACTGACCGTCAGCACTGGTTTCTTTGTAATCCAAACCGAGTTTTTGTTTCAAATGATGTGCTGCACGTTCACCACCAGACAATGCACATGGCAAGTTCGTACAAACAGTAATCTTGTGCTTACCGACCGGCTTGGTATTGTACATATTGTAAAAGGTCGCGACTTCCTGCACTGCAACAGCAGGCATACCGATGTAATCGGCAACAAATTGCAATACCTCAGGAGATAACCAACTGGTTTCATCCTGGGCAATCGCCAAGGCCGCCATCACGGCAGACTGACGTTGATCCGCAGGGAATTTTGCCAATTCGCGATCAATTTTCTTTAATGCTTGCTCTGATAAGACCATCGCTTTTGCCTCAAATATCGACCTTTGATTAAGGTCGATCATCTATCAATATTTAATCTACAAATAACCAATCACCGGTCAATTTCACCGAACACAATATCTTGCGTACCAATAATCGTGACCGCATCGGCAATCATGTGACCTTTTGCCATCTCATCTAAACCTTGGAGGTGGGGGAAACCCGGCGCACGAATCTTCATGCGATATGGCTTATTCGCACCATCTGACATCAGGTAAATACCAAACTCACCTTTTGGATGCTCTACTGCGGAATACACCTCACCTGCAGGAACATGGAAACCCTCAGTGAACAATTTGAAGTGATGGATTAACTCTTCCATATTCGACTTCATATTCACACGACTTGGCGGCGCGACCTTATGATTAGTCGACATCACTGGTCCCGGATTATTACGCAACCATTCCACGCATTGCTTGATAATGCGATTAGATTGACGCATCTCTTCGACGCGCACTAGATAGCGATCATAACTGTCGCCATTCACACCAACTGGAATGTCGAAATCTAACAAATCATAAACTTCATATGGTTGTTTCTTACGCAGATCCCATTCGATGCCTGAACCGCGCAACATAGGACCAGTAAAGCCCATCGCCAATGCACGCTCAGGAGTGACTACACCGATACCGACCAAACGCTGTTTCCAGATACGATTATCCGTCAGCAATGTTTCATACTCATCGACATATGTCGGGAAACGATTGGTGAAGTCTTCAATAAAATCCAGAAGAGAACCTTGACGATTTTCATTCAATAATCGAATCGCTTTTTCGTTTTTAAGTATGGACGCTTTATGCTTAGGCATTTCATCTGGAAGATCGCGATACACGCCTCCTGGACGATAGTAAGCAGCGTGCATACGCGCACCAGAAACTGCTTCGTAGCAATCCATCAAATCTTCACGTTCACGGAAAGCATATAACATCACCGCCATCGCACCGACGTCAAGACCATGTGCACCGATCCACAACAAGTGATTCAAAATACGCGTAATTTCATCAAACATCACACGAATATATTGTGCACGCAAAGGCACTTCTAAACCGAGCATTTTCTCAATTGCCATCACATAGGCATGCTCATTACACATCATCGACACATAATCTAGGCGATCCATATAAGGAACCGACTGCAAGAATGTCTTTTGCTCGGCTAATTTTTCAGTTGCGCGATGCAACAAACCGATATGCGGATCCGCACGTTGAATAACTTCGCCATCTAATTCCAGCACCAAACGCAAAACACCATGCGCCGCCGGATGCTGAGGACCAAAGTTTAAGGTGTAATTTTTAATGTCAGCCATATTGCTTCCTCAGCCCTTAATTCCGTAATTTTCTTCGCGAATAATACGTGGCGTATTCTCACGTGGCTCGATCGTCACTGGCTGATAAACCACACGCTTTTGATCTGCGTCATAACGCATTTCTACATAGCCAGAAACTGGGAAATCTTTACGGAAAGGATGACCAATAAACCCGTAATCAGTCAAAATACGACGCAAATCGTTATGACCATCAAACAAAATACCAAAGAAGTCGAAGGCTTCGCGCTCATACCAGTTTGCAGTACTCCACACATCCACCAGTGAAGCGACGATTGGAAATTCATCATCCTCTGCAAAAACGCGAACACGCAAGCGCCAATTATGCTTCACCGAAGTGAGATGTGACACCACTGCAAAACGTTTACCGTCCCAAATCCCATCACCATAAGTTGAATAATCAACACCACACAGATCAATTAACTGTTCGAAGTGAGTCGCAGCGCTATCACGCAAATCAAACATTACTTTTAAATAATCCTTAGCGGAGACAACAACAGTCAGTTCACCTAGCGCCAATTGCGACTGCACGAGTCGTTCGCCGATGACACCCTTTACTGCTGACTCGAGATTTTCTAGTTTGGTAGTCATTTTGCTTTAGTTTATAAATTTCTGCGCCTGCAAAACTAGCGGGCGATAGTATTGGTACGCTTAATCTTGTTTTGCAACTGGATAATGCCGTAAATCAGCGCTTCTGCAGTAGGAGGACAACCGGGAACATAAATATCAACCGGCACAATACGATCACAACCACGCACAACAGAATAAGAGTAGTGATAGTAACCACCACCATTCGCACAAGACCCCATGGAAACAACCCAACGCGGCTCAGCCATCTGATCATAGACTTTCCGCAAAGCCGGTGCCATCTTATTGCACAAAGTTCCAGCAACGATCATCACATCAGACTGGCGTGGAGATGGGCGAAATACCACACCAAAACGATCCAGATCATAGCGAGAACAACCAGCATGCATCATTTCAACCGCACAGCAAGCCAGACCAAATGTCATTGGCCACATCGAACCTGTTTGAGTCCAATTAATCAGCTTGTCCAAACTAGTGGTAACAAAGCCTTCGCTTAACACGCCTTCAATTGACATAAGCTTTTCCTATCAGGTCACTCCCAATCGAGGGCGCCTTTTTTCCAGATATACCAAAAACCGACCGCAAATTCCAAGATGAAGCCAAGCATCACCAAGAAACCAGTCCACCCCAATTCCTTCATGGACACAGCCCACGGGAAGAAGAAAGCAGTTTCGAGATCGAACAAAATAAACAAAATCGCAACAAGGTAGTAACGCACATCAAACTTCATGCGCGCATCTTCAAAGGCTTCAAAGCCACACTCATAGGCTGATGTTTTTTGACTATCTGGCCGATGTGGCGCAAGAACACGCCCAAGAACTTGCGGGACAATACCAACCGCAATACCGACCAAAATAAAGAGAAGAACTGGGAAATAATTTTCGAGGTTCACGTTAGCTTATCCGTATAAAAACGCAACATTGAGATGTTAATTGCATGCTTGAGTGATTGCTCAATTCAAACTTTTTTTCGCAACCACTTCCTCGATCAAATCAAGCAGAATAGCTTGACTTATTCTTTGGTGCCGACGACGAGACTCGAACTCGTACAGCTTTCGCCACTACCCCCTCAAGATAGCGTGTCTACCAATTTCACCACGTCGGCATAAGCCCAGCATTGTACTCGTTTCAGCTCAATTGTTCAACGCACAATTGCAGTAATTCAAGATTTTTTTGCCGGACAAACTGATCTACATTAAGTTATTTCGGGATTTCAGTCGCCTGACTTGCAGCCGCAGAAGCAGATGGCGTAGCGGACACTGCCGCATTTGCTGAAGCACTAGCTTTTGCCGCCGGCAAATTCTCCATCACACCAACAGTAGAAGGTGCTTTATTTGCACCAAAGGAAGTCAAAATCAATGTCGCAACAAAGAAAACCGCTACGGCAACTGCCGTCGATTTTGACAAAAAATTAGAAGAGCCAGTAGCACCAAACAAACTACCAGAAGCACCAGAACCAAACGACGCCCCCATATCCGCGCCCTTACCATGTTGCAGCAAAACCAAACCAACGATCACTAGCGCAGAAATTACCTGAACGATCATTACCAAAGTAGCCAAAGAAGTATTCATTTAAAACATCCAATCAAATTTAATCTTTTACAAATAACATCTGAGAATTTCAGCCGAAATCTCAAAACTCAAAATTCCTACAGAATTCTAAACTTAAGCAGCCGCAATAATCGCCAAGAAGTCTACCGCCTTCAAGGACGCGCCGCCAATCAAGCCACCATCAATATCAGGCATCGCTAACAATTCCTTAGCATTATCAGGCTTCATACTTCCACCATACAAAATACGAACCTTTTCTGCCGCAAATACACTTCGCTCAGCAAGCGCCTTACGCAAAACAGCATGTACTTCTTGCGCCATTTCCGGCGTCGCCGTTTTTCCAGTCCCAATCGCCCAAACCGGCTCGTACGCCACAACAATGCGCGCCAAAGCACCATCATCCAATACATCCATTACCGCTTGCAACTGAGTGACCACCACCTCACTAGTTTTACCCGCTTCACGCTGCTCCAATGTCTCCCCGACACATACAATCGGACAAATATTCGAGCGTAGTGCCTGCAAGGATTTTTGCGCGACCAGTTCATTTGACTCATGATGATAAGCGCGCCGTTCAGAATGCCCGACAATCACATACTTGCAGGAGAAATCCGCCAACATTGCCGGCGACACCTCGCCTGTATAAGCACCTGATTGATGCGCAGACACATCTTGCGCACCAAAGGCTACCGGGGTTTTTGCCAACGATACTTCACATTGAGCCAAATACACGGAAGGCACGCAGACCAGAATTTCGCTAGTCGATTCAATTGATGCCGCCAGCAACTCCCCCAGCAAGCTAGAGTTTGCAGAGAGACTGCCGTTCATTTTCCAATTACCGGCTATTAATGTGCGTCGCTGTTGTGCCATAAGATTCAAAATTTAATTAACCCGCTATTGTATCGCGCCAGAGCTAACAGGGTCAATTTTCCAAGCAAAAGTTTAAAATCAATTACGACATTTTTGTTTTAATAATGGTAAATTTGATCAGAAAAGAAGCATTTCTACAAATTAAAGGGTTTCAGCAATTGAAAAATCAAAGGCGGAAAGTGCCGCTTTCTAATCACAGCTCCAAAACCAGCTTACCAATATGCTGACTAGCCTCCATCGCTTCATGCGCCCGACATGCATCCGTCAAAGCGAAAACTTGATGCACTACCGGCTTGACCACCCCGCTCTCCAATAATGGCCAAACGTTTTGACGCAAAGCGCGGGCAATGCTTGCCTTAAATGCGACTGAGCGTGGACGCAGAGTTGACCCGGTAATATGCAAACGGCGACGCAGTACTTGCGACAAGTCCAACTCCGCTTTAGCGCCACCCAACAATGCAATCACAACCAAGCGACCATCGTCCGCCAGACAATCGATATTTTTGGATAAATATTTGCCCGCCACCATATCTAAAATCACATTCACACCATCTCCCAAAGTCTCCGCCTTGACAGCCTCAAGAAAGTCCTCAGTACGATAATTGATTGCACGCACAGCCCCCAACAAGTCGATCGCTCGACATTTTTCATCAGAGCCTGCTGTAGCCAGCACCCTTGAACCCAATGCCGTCGCAATTTGTATCGCGGCGACGCCAATACCCGATGTGCCGCCATGCACCAACAGTGTTTCACCTGCGAGTAAGCCTCCACGATCAAACACGTTTGACCACACAGTGAAAAAAGTTTCTGGCAAGGATGCAGCCTCAATCAAACTTAAGCCTTTGGGAACTGGCAAACATTGCACTAACGGCGCGATACAATATTCAGCATATGCCCCACCCTGCACCAAGGCACAGACCCGATCACCCATTGCAAATTCACTATCAGATAACTCCCCAGCAACAATTTCACCAGCCACTTCCAAACCAGGCAAATCCGAAGCTCCAGCAGGAACAGGATAATGCCCCATGCGCTGCAATACATCAGGTCGATTGACGCCCGCCGCCCGCACTCGTATCAGCACCTCACCAGCAGCTGGAACTGGCACTGGGCGCTCACACAACTGTAAAACATCAGGCTTACCATACTGCGTAATTTCTATTGCTCGCATTTTTCACCCCACTAAAGCCAAGTCACAAAAAAACACCAAATCAACACAAGTTCACAAGAAAAAACCGTTCGCAGTTTCCTACGAACGGTTTCATTTTACGTCAGCCTAATGGCGATTTACTGTCTACAGCCAGAAAATCATAAGCAAACAAAATTGCGCAATTATGCCTCTGGCGCGACTTCGACTGGAGCCGCTTCAGCAGCAGCTTTCATCGACAGCTTAAAGCGACCGCGATCATCTGTTTCCAGAACTTTCACACGCACTTGCTGACCTTCTTTGAGATAATCAGCAACAGCATTTACGCGCTCATTAGCGATTTGACTGATGTGCAACAAGCCGTCTTTTCCTGGCATGATTTGTACAATCGCACCGAAGTCCAATAACTTCAATACGGTGCCTTCGTAGATTTTGCCGACTTCAACTTCTGCCGTCAATTCTTCGATGCGACGTTTCGCTTCTTGACCGGCAGCAGCATCTACAGAAGCGATAGTCACAACACCTTCATCGCTGATATCAATTTGGGTACCAGTTTCTTCCGTCAATGCACGAATTACTGCACCGCCTTTACCGATCACATCACGGATTTTTTCTGGATTGATTTTCACAGTAATCAAGCGTGGTGCAAAATCAGACAATTCGACTTTACCGACTGGAACTGCTTTTTGCATTTCACCCAAGATATGATCGCGACCTTCTTTAGCTTGCGCCAAAGCGACTTGCATAATTTCTTTAGTAATACCTTGAATCTTGATATCCATCTGCAATGCAGTGATACCTTCTGCAGTACCAGCGACCTTGAAATCCATATCACCGAGGTGATCTTCATCACCCAAGATGTCGGTCAAAACAGCAAATTTATTGCCATCTTTGATCAAGCCCATCGCGATACCAGCAACGTGCGCTTTCATCGGCACACCCGCATCCATCAATGCTAAGCAACCACCGCAAACAGAAGCCATGGAAGACGAACCATTAGATTCTGTAATTTCAGAAACTAAACGTACTGAATAGCTGAAATCTTCTGGTGAAGGCAATGCTGCTTGCAATGCACGTTTTGCTAAACGACCGTGACCAATTTCACGACGCTTAGGTGTACCAACGCGACCTGTTTCGCCAGTAGCGAACGGAGGCATGTTGTAATGCAACATGAAGCGGTCAGAGTATTCACCCATCAAAGCATCAATCTTTTGTTCATCGCGGGAAGTACCCAAAGTTGCAATCACCAAAGCCTGTGTTTCACCACGTGTGAACAAAGCAGTACCGTGCGTACGTGGCAATACGCCAGTACGAATCGTGATTGGACGCACAGTGCGTGTATCACGACCATCGATGCGTGGCTCGCCATCCAAAATTTGGGAGCGAACGATTTTGGATTCCAGATCAAACATGATGTTACCGACATCACCAGAATCTGGCGTTGCAGTACCAGCCGCTGCCGCTTGCTCAGCCAAAGCTGCACTCACTGCTGCACTAGCTGCCTTCAACTGATCAGTACGCGCTTGTTTTTCTTTAGTTTGATACGCAGCACGTAACAACGGCTCAGCTACTGCAGTCACTGCAGCAATCAAAGGCTCATTCTTCGCCGCTGGTGCCCATTGCACTTCTGGCTTACCGCCATCACGCACTAAATCATGAATCGCATCGATGACTGCCTTCATTTGCGTATGACCATACACAACAGCACCCAACATGACTTCTTCAGACAATTGTTGCGCTTCAGATTCCACCATCAACACAGCAGATTCCGTACCAGCAACCACCAAATCCATCGCCGATGTTTTCAATTGCGTTGCGGTTGGGTTCAATACATATTGACCATCAATGTAACCAACGCGTGCTGCGCCCACCGGACCACTAAATGGAATACCAGATACGCAAATCGCTGCAGACGCACCGATCATTGCTGCGATATCAGGATCGATTTCTGGATTCACGGACAACACATGCACAATCACTTGCACTTCGTTCAAATAACCTTCTGGGAACAATGGACGAATCGGGCGATCAATCAAACGCGACGTCAATGTTTCTTTTTCTGATGGACGACCTTCACGCTTGAAGAAGCCACCCGGAATACGACCAGCTGCATAGGTCTTTTCCAAGTAATCCACGGTCAATGGGAAGAAATCCTGACCTGGCTTGGCATCTTTTTTCGCAACAACTGTCGCCAATACAACGGTATCTTCAATCGATACCAATACAGCGCCAGAAGCTTGACGTGCGATTTCACCTGTTTCCAAGGTCACTGTATGTTGACCGTATTGGAATGTTTTCGTAACTTTATTAAACACAATGTGTCCTTTCACTATTTTCCGACAGATTTCCAGGGGCTGTCGTTCACCTCACCACAAGCAATTCAGTTTCGAATCACCCTTACCACTTCCAACAATCTCACTACTTTTACTACCAACGGTGCCCAACTTGTGAGCAAATTTAAGCACCATAAAGGCAAAAAGCCTGCGTCAGTCAAACTGACGCAGGCTTTTTACTTTAATTCTTTGCTGTGCTTAGCAAAATACTCTGATGAGTAGATTACTTACGCAAGCCGAGTTTTTCGATCAATGAACGATAACGGTTCAAATCTTTACCTTTCAGGTAAGACAACAAACTCTTACGACGGTTAACCATCATAATCAAACCACGGCGTGAGTGGTGATCTTTAGAGTGAGATTTGAAGTGACCATTTAAGTCATTGATACGTGCAGTCAACAAAGCAACTTGCACTTCTGGAGAACCTGTGTCGTTTTGACCACGGGCATTATCCGCAACGATAGCGGCTTTTGCACTTTTTTCGATAGACATCTTATTTCCTTTACATGCGATACCAAGAGTTAGGTTTTTGAACCAGCACCGTCGATATCGTGAAATACCATTAATAAATCCCATCAGAATTTGATGAGACCGCGACTATAGCATGGAAAATAGTGCGATTTCAAGAAAAACCATGAAATACCTCCAGGGGCACGTTTTTCGCTCTAGGAGGCATCTCAATACTACAAAGAAAATATCAAATCTGCGGATTCAACTTTTCAACCTTAGAGTGTAATTTGTTCAAAGCCGAAATGTAGGCCTTCGCAGAAGCCACCACGATATCGGGATCTGCCCCTACGCCATTCACGATACGTCCAGCTTTGCTTAATCGTATGGTCACCTCACCTTGCGATTGCGTGCCGGCAGTGATCGCATTAATCGAGAATAACAACAACTCCGCTTCGCTCTTCACTTCTGATTCAATTGCGCTAACGATCGCATCCACCGCACCATTACCTTGGGCAATACAGGATTTTTCTTTATCGCCTATCGTCATTACCACGACCGCAGAAGAACGTTCGCCAGTTTCTGAGTGCTGACTGATGGAAACCAAACGATAGTGATCGGCGTCATGTGAATGCTCTTCATCGGCGACTACTGACATAATGTCTTCGTCAAAGATTTCTGATTTTTTATCAGCAAGTTCTTTAAAACGGGCAAATGCTGCATTGATTTCAGTTTCGGATTCCAAGGCAATACCAAGTTCTTGCAAGCGTTGTTTGAACGCATTTCGACCTGAAAGTTTGCCGAGAACGATCTTATTTGCACTCCATCCCACATCTTCCGCACGCATAATTTCATAGGTGTTGCGTGCTTTCAAAATACCGTCTTGATGAATACCTGAGGCATGAGCGAAAGCATTTGCACCGACGATCGCCTTATTCGGCTGCACGGCAAAGCCTGTGATTTGCGAAACCATTTTTGAAGTAGCTACAATTTGTGTGGCATCAATACCAATATCTAAATTGAAGTGATCTTTACGAGTACGCACTGCCATAACGATTTCTTCCAGCGCGGTATTCCCTGCACGCTCACCGAGACCGTTGATCGTACATTCCACTTGACGTGCACCACCGATCATGACCCCAGCCAATGAATTTGCTACTGCCATACCCAAGTCATTATGGCAATGCACGGACCAAATTGCCTTATCCGAATTCGGAATAGTTTCGCGCAAGCGTTTCAACGTACTACCGTATAATTCCGGCACACCATAACCAACTGTATCCGCAAAGTTGATAGTCGTTGCACCTTCTTTAATCACCGCTTCAATGACACGGCAGAGGAAATCAAAGTCGGAACGGCTCGCATCTTCTGGACTAAACTCCACATCGTCCGTGAATTTCCGCGCAAAACGAACTGCTTGAATCGCTTGCTCCAAAACTTGATCTGGGCTCATGCGCAACTTCATTTCCATATGCAAAGGCGAAGTCGCGATGAAAGTATGAATACGCTTGCGCTGGGCTTTTTCCAAAGCTTCAGCCGCACGTGAAATATCTCTGTCATTAGCACGTGACAAAGAGCAGATAATTGGTTCACGCACCGCCGCAGCAATCGCTTTAATCGACTCAAAGTCACCAGGTGAGGCTGCAGCAAAACCCGCTTCAATCACGTCGACCTTTAAACGCTCTAGTTGACGGGCGATGCGTACCTTTTCATCCTTGGTCATAGATGCGCCAGGGGATTGTTCGCCGTCACGCAAAGTTGTGTCGAATATGATGAGTTTGTCTGCCATGTTTGCCTCCGAAAATGCCGAAATTAGATAGTAAAAATAAGTGAGATTAAGTGAGATTAATTAAAACAGTCGAGTAAAACTCGATGACTTGAATAGATCTTTCCCGCCCCTTGCAAAACGCACACGGGTGAGAGACTACTCAAGTTGTGGGGTAATTGGATTTAGCGCGCGAGCGCTAGTAGCGTGTTCGCTAGAGACAATGCTAGTAGAGATGCCAGGATAGCGGCAGCTGGTAATGCCAACGACAAAAGCAGACCGGAGCGATCTGCTTTAATGAATGCTTTTTGAGCATTATATGTCGTGGTTGGGCGTTTCATGCAGAAGACTATAAGCGGGATTACACAAAAGCGCAAGAGCCCGCCCTCAATTATTTCTTAACGTCGTTAGCTTCGTCATCATGCAACTCTGGAGACAACTGCACCAAGCTCACAGGGCGACCTTTACGCCAGCGCCAAAGCAACAATACATAGCCAGACATGGCATAAATCACAAACAAAGCGAATAGGACTTTTGGCGGATCACTCACCACCGCGACGTAGGCCATTACGATCAAAAATGGCGCAATGAAAGGAACGGAGCGCTTCAAATTCAAATCCTTAAAACTATAAAATGGCACGTTGGTCACCATGGTCAAGCCTGCGAACAAGGCCACGCCCCAGGCAAACCAGCGCACATCTACTCCAGGAATCGCCAGATCATCCATCAGCAAAATGAAGCCCGCGACCAAAGCTGCCGCTGCTGGGCTTGGCAATCCTTGAAAATATCGCTTATCCACCACGGTAATGTTTGCGTTAAATCGTGCCAGTCGTAACGCAGCGCCCGCGCAATATACAAAGGCCGCCAACCAACCCAATTTTCCCATTCCCTTCAAAGCCCATTCATAAGCGATCAAAGCTGGTGCAACACCAAACGACACCATATCTGACAAGCTGTCATATTGCGCGCCAAATTCACTTTGCGTGTTGGTCATGCGAGCAACACGACCATCGAGACTATCCAACACCATCGCTGCAAATATAGCCAGACCAGAATGTTCAAATTTTTGATTCATTGCCATGACGATCGCATAAAAACCACAAAACAATGCGGCCGTCGTGAATGCATTTGGCAAAAGATAGATGCCGCGTGAAGGCTTACGCGGAGCGCCAAGCGGTTCTCCGTTGTTTTTTCTCGCGCCGCGTGGGAATAACTTAAAACTGCCCTTAGGCTTGCGATTTTTAACTGGCGTCATGCTAATTTTTAATGTAGACAATATGGCTATAGAGCGAAAAAACCGAGCAAAATCGATATCTTTTAAGTTGATAACGGCGTGCTCAGTTTGGAATTCTTCAAGTATAACCGCGAAATGCTAGGACGAAAACCAATTTGAAACACTGAAATAAGTGAAACCAAAAACGCACCAGATAAAAAAATGCTTACACATTGCACAACCCGATGACACCAAAAGTGCCTATAGCTCAATCAAAAATCCATTTGCTAACGACAACAGTAATTTTCTAAGCAAGCGTCCTCACAAGATGTTCACGTTCCCATTGTCGCGTCTTTGCTGCGGTTAAAAAATGCTCGACATTTTCTAGAAGACTAATATCGATCACGCCGAGGTCCTTTTCTATACCGATATGTTGCAGCATCAATTCGCCGCCTTGGTCGACACCAATGGTTTTTAAATGCGCATAAGCGTCACGAACAAAATCTATCGCACTGCTTTCTTTTCGCAACAACATCGCCGCATCATGTGTCAGAACGAGCGCAATCGCATCAAACAAAACCGAAGGCGTGCCTGCCAGTTGCCCATCTGCCTTCACGAATGAACCTTCGGAAAGTCTTATGTGGTTAATACTCATCGCGATAATTTTCAATGTAGCGCCAGCTTCTTGTAGCGCTTTTTCGATGGCATCAATGATGGTCTTATCCGATCCATCCGCTATCAATACCCCCACAGCCCGTCCCTGTAAGGTGTTCGCTGCTTTTCCGATTAATTGCAAAGCGGGAGAAATTGGAAAGTTTTGCACCAATTGTGCTGGATGCACAGCCATCGGCAAATCAAAAATGCCCAATCCCGTTGCAACCCTTACTGCTAGGTCTTCCTCGATATTTCGTAAATGCGCAATCATTGCTTTATGAATATGAGGATGCTCGACTTTCGACAATTCAAATACTAAAGCGGACCGCAAATGCGCTTTTTCGTATTTACTCAAGCTCAGATAAAATTGACGTGCTTGGCTATAGTGGTCGGCAAAGCTCGCAGATCGGGCACGCACTTTGATCCCATTTTCCTGCATTCCCATGCTGCGAAATCCATGCTCTGGCTGCTCGCTAAGAACATCACTAGCCAAAGAATTCGGTTCGTACGCGACACGACCACTTGGCACTGACATCTGCATATGACCATCGCGCTGGTGGTTGGCGTACGGACATTTCGGTGCATTAATAGGTAATTGATGAAAATTGGGCGATCCCAGTCGCGACAGCTGTGTATCCAAATAAGAAAAAAGTCGCCCCTGCAATAAAGGATCGTTGGAAAAATCAATACCAGGCACCAAATGTGAAGGGCAAAAAGCAACCTGTTCGGTTTCGGCAAAAAAATTATCCGGCCAGCGATTCAATACCATGCGTCCTATCACTAGCAAAGGCACAAGCTCCTCTGGAATCAATTTGGTCGCGTCAAGATGATCGAAAGGGAACTGCGCCGCTTGCTCTTCCGTAAATAGCTGAACCGCAAATTCCCATTCTGGGTAATGACCAGCGCTGATAGCCTCGAATAATTCGCGTCGATGAAAATCAGGATCTGCACCCGCCAGCTTCATGGTTTCGTCCCACAAAGTCGATTGCAATCCTAGTTTTGGACGCCAGTGAAATTTAACGAATGTAGATTCCCCTGCGCCGTTAATTAATCGAAAAGAATGAATACCAAAACCTTCCATCATACTCAACGATCGCGGCAGTGTGCGATCTGACATTATCCACATCACCATGTGCATCGATTCTGGCGTGAGTGAAATGAAATCCCAAAACGTATCATGCGCGGTCGCGGCTTGCGGAAAACCACGATCTGGCTCCATTTTAATGGCGTGTACTAGGTCGGGAAATTTAATTGCATCTTGAATGAAGAAAACAGGAATATTGTTGCCGACTAAATCCCAATTCCCTTGCTGCGTATAAAATTTCACTGCAAAACCGCGTGCATCGCGCGGCGTATCCGCAGAACCAGCACCACCGGCAACCGTGGAAAAACGCGCAAACAACGGTGTGACTTCGCCAACTTCTGATAGGATTTTTGCGCTTGTGTACTGAGCAAGAGAATGTGTCAATTCAAAATAGCCGTGTGCCCCTGTTCCTCTTGCATGGACGATGCGCTCTGGAATACGTTCATGATCAAAGTGTGTGATTTTTTCCCGTAAGATAAAATCTTCGAGCAAACTTGGGCCCGCGATATTAGCCCTTAAAGAATTCTGATTATCCGCAATGCTCACGCCTTGATTAGTGCTCAAGGCAAGCTCACCTTGCGCTGCAAGCTGATGCCACTCTCCTCCTTGACCTATACTGCAATCGCTAACGATAGCAAGAGGTGAACTGGCTTCATTGCCCTGTATTTCGATTTCATTTACTTCAGCGTGCTGCAACTCTTTAGACGATTGAATCTTCGACATGATGTATTTCCGCTAGATGGTTGTTGGCAATTACCCGCAGCTATGTTGTCGAACCAGTGGATGACGGTCTGTGCGACATCACACCCAATGGAGAAGTCCGTGCTATTTTGGATGCGGAGATTTACCAGTTTGCACTTTGCCGCAAATCACGCTCTCTTTTGAGCCAGAATTAACCAAGGGAATAAGCGCAGCAATTGGTGCTAAGGCAGCCAAAGCAATTGCGGCTCCAGCACGCAAGGCAACGACGCCCTTATCAATTTCTGTGGTGGGGTGTTGCAGCGTGCCGCGTATATAAATCGGTGCGCGCAGTGAAATCAAACGTACTCCTTTACTCTTTTGTGTCATTTCCACATTAATTTTCTCTTGCTGTAAGTTGACGTTGCCTTGCAACGTCAACCTCGACTGTTGTGTGTCAACAATCATTTTTACGATTTTCATCACGCCTTGATGAACAGTGAAACGCGCGTCGAGACAATTTAACTTAACATCCTCGTCCCCAAGCAAACTGGTCAGCACAATACTGCCAATATTCAAACCGATCTTTTCTAGTAACAATTTACTTATCGTGCCTTGATGAATATAAGCACTTAATTCGCCATGAGAAGCCCCCAGTAAACTAGCGATAGAATTCCCCTCCGCCGTCAATGATGCCTCAGCATTAATTTCGCCTAGACTGGCATCGAGATCTTTCACAAACGGCATCACTTTCTTCAATTGCAGATGACGTGCGCGCACTTGTATGTTAGCGAGAATCGCGTTCTTTTCACGCTCCTGACTGCCGTCCAAACGTATATCGGAACTAAGACTGCCTCCCGCCAAATCAAAATTAAGTGGCGTCAGGCTAAGGACTCCCGACTGCAAGCGCAAATGTGTGGTTAGTTTTGAGATTGATGTGACAGCGCTATGAATAATATGATCTGCACTAAACTTCACATCGGCATCAATACTTTTCCAACGATCTGTCTTAAACGTCTCAATTGGAAGTATTTTGTTGGAGGGTTGCACGATCGCAAGCCCACGAGTCTGTTTGCTCGAGCGCGAATCCAGGCCAATGATAGGCGCGAGATCAGAGAACACAAGCAATTTCGATGTAATTGCACCACTCAGCAAAGGACGGGGCGATTTCAAATCAAATTGTAGATCGCCTGCGATATCGCTGGCACCAACCTTTCCTCTAAAATCATGATAAGTCCATTTTCCACCATCCTTTTCTAGGTCCCCACTTAACTCACCTTCAGTTGAAAAAGGTGGTGTCTCGGGTAAAAATATCCCACTCAGTCCATATAGTTTTGCCATACTCAGTGCAGATACAGCTAAACGCATGTGAACCGCCATCAGATCGGTGGGACGCGTCAAACTACCCCGTAGTGCAATCGTTGTTTGATCTTGCCGTAGATAGCCCTGAATCGGGAACGGTCGGCTCGGGTCGTTCATGGCGAGAACCGCACCGGCATGTCCCTCTCCGATGAGGCTCTCGGCATTCAACTCTCCATTCAATTTCCAGGCAAAATAATAGTCAGGATCGTTGCGGTCTTCCTTCAAGATTATTTTCACGTCGATATGCTTAATTGCATCTCGTAGATACACGATGCCTTCAGATAAGGCGATTTGTTGCAGGTCCAATCGCCATAATGACGCGCCACCGGATTTATTCAGCGCCCAATTATTCGCACCATTTGCATTTCTGAGGAGGTGAATTTCTGGTGCATTGAGGCTCAGTACTGGGATGCTAATTTCTTTATGCAATAAGCTCCATGGACTTAAAGAGAAGCTCACTTCTTGGATGCTGGCCGTTTCTTTTTGAAAGCCTGTGACGATAGGAGGCGAATTCGTACTTCCTCCGTTCCTCTCGGTCTGATTGGACGCGCCGACTAAGTCAATTTGTGGTCGTTGAAAACTGACTGGATCGTCTATATGAATGTCCGTTGCGGTGAATCTTGGCCAAGGTATCCAGCGAAGCCAATTGAGATCGGGAAGATTTTTATTGAGGGTAGAATTCAAATCCGCCTTAACCCACTGCAAACGCAGCTCCCCCTGAATCTGAAACGGCCGTCCCAATGCTTCCGTCATCACAGCATTCACCTTAGGCTTAAGCCGATTCCAGTCAAACGTCGACATGAAAACTATAGCAATCATCGGTAGCGCTATTAACACAGCAAAGACACTTAGTAAGACTTTGGTTTTGATTTGAATTTTCATAGACTGACATGTCTCACTCATGTTGCGATTTTTGATACCGACTTTCGACTTGTTGCTCGTGGCTACTACCCGCGGCACCTTATTTTTTTCCGATTGCCACGCGGCTGACTTTCTGTCTATACGCTTTCACACAAAAATCAGCCACCTCATACGCGACCAAACGGACAAGCTGATTCGCCGCAACGACACCGCCATATGGATCTTCACTCGTGGCAGCAAGCATTCCATCAAACTCTTGCCACGCAATGACTTGGCGATTTGTGCTATCGATCAAGTGCACACGCACAGTCAAATGCACTTGACTTGGCACCTTAAAAAATTCCTGCTGCAATCGAATAATTTCCATATCCAAGCGTAGTTGTCCGCTCGCTCTCGAAGGCGATTGCAACACCGCCTTAAATTCACCGCTACGCTCTAACGCCGTGCTTATCAACGGAAGTAACATTACCGCCGGGGGTGCAACCCACTGACTCAAACCAAAATATTCCAATTGAAATGCTTGTCGCACATAAGCAATTTGCGTCGTCTCAAATCCTGCCGCAGCACGTGGCATACTCAGTAGAATGGTCGGAGCGTCGGGAGCGCTGCTACCGTTTTGATTGTGTGCTCGTCGATCTGGCTCTGCGACCTGCGCCAACTGTCCCAAGGAATAAACCGACATCGGTTCAACTTTATCTACCGCGAGCAGAGAACAACCCACCAGCACATGAACTGCACCAATCAGGATCATGCCGCTTTTATAACGTGCCGAAATAAGACGGGAAATAATGAAATTATTCATGGTTTGACTCTTTCGCCTGGACCTAAGGGGCTAGTTTGCCGACCTCGCAGCAAACTAGCGGGATTACGTTGAGTCTGATCACTCAGGCGCTTAACCGATGCGGATAAAGCATTTAGTTCGACTAATAATCGTTCCAACTCTGGTAATGTTTCGTCAGTTATTTGGTGTATTCCACCATCTAAGCCTTGCATCGCTTGCTTGGCGCTTTTGCTCGCAAGTTTTGCTTCATCAGCCATTTTTTCCAATGCATCAGAAGCATTACTAATACGCACCAACACAGGCTCGATTTGAGGCGCAATCCGTGCGGCGGTATCTGCCGTCATGGTCGCGGAATGAATCAAACGATGCACTTCGTTGCGCTGATCGGCGAGCGACCCGATCAACAAAGAACTGTTGGCGAGAATTTTTTTCACTTCCAAGCGATTTTCATCGCTAAACATCGCGTTGACATTGGCCGACGTACGGTCCAAGTTTGCCAGTACCGTGGTCAGAACATTTTCCAAGCGTGTACTGAGCGATGGCTTAGTTCCGATAATGGGATACGGGCTATCACCTCGCACTTGCAAGTAGGGTGAGGCCGCCGTGCTACCACTCAGCTCTACATAGGCAATCCCTGTTAAACCTTGAGTCTTTAAAACGGCGACTGTGTCCAGTTTGATGGGTGTTGATTTTTCAATCGCGAATTGCAGCACCACTTGCTCTGGCTGTGCGGGATTGAGCTGTATTGATTTCACTTTTCCCACCGTCACGCCAAGATACTTCACTGGCGCATCCACATTTAATCCGGCGACCGATTCGTTGACGATAGCCAGATACATTTGAATTTCTTTCTTATGACCAAAACCCACTGAGAGCCACAGTATGCCGGCGAGCAAAGCGACACCTAGCATCAGGACAAAGGCACCAACTGCTGCATAGTTAACTTTCGTGTCCACTTGCTTCCTTGTTCATTTGGGTGGTATTGCGCTTCGTGTCTATTTGAGATGTTGTCAGCTGCGTCTGCGCCTGAGTTTGCGCTGCCCTGGCGCGTGTTCCGTCAAAATACGCCCGCACCGCAGGATCAGGCATGTCCGCTAACTCTTGCATCGATCCAAGTGCAAGCACTCTCCCTTCGCCTAACACGGCCACCCTGTCAGTCACTTGCCACAGCAAATCCAAATCGTGGGTAATGATCACAATCGTCGTATTGAATAAATCATGCAGGGTGCGAATTAAATGATCGATTCCGCTCGCACTGGTAGGATCAAGTCCTGCAGTTGGTTCATCTAAAAATAGCAGTTCGGGATCGAGTGCTATCGCCCGTGCCATCGATGCCCGTTTGAGCATCCCACCACTCAATTCGGAAGGAAACTGCTCGCCAGTCTCAACCTTGAGCCCAACCATCTGCAATTTCCAAGCGCCGATTTGCGCAATCAATTCTGGTTTTAGATCCGTGTTTTCCTGCAAAGGAAGCGCAATATTGTCGCGAATATTTAAGGTACCGAATAAACCGCCATGTTGAAACATCACGCCACAACGCTGGCGTAAATCAAGTGCATCAGCTGGCGTAATGTCTTTAAGATCTTTGCCGAGAATATTGATCGACCCGGCATTTGCCTGATTGAGCATGATCATTTCGCGCAGCAAACTTGATTTACCTGAGCCACTACCGCCAACAATCGCAAAAATTTCACCTGCCTTAACATCCAAATCTAAATTGTCGTGCACGACATGGTCACCGAAACGTGTGCTGATGCTACGCATTTCGATCGCATTTTTCCGTTCTGAATTTGGCGGTCTGGTGCTCAATTGAGGTGACGATGGGCTCATTTCACAGATCAATCAGATTAAGCACGATGGAAAACAGCGCATCAAAAATAATGATAATAAAAATCGACTGCACTACACTACGTGTAGTCTGCTGCCCCACACTATCGGCATTCGCTTTTGTCTGAAATCCTTGAAAACACCCTACCGTTGCAATCACCAACGCAAACACCACGGCCTTACCGACACCAATCAAAAATGAGGGCAGATGGACCTCATGTCCAAAGCGTAAAAGAAATTCCGTGAGGTCCACTTCTAACTGTGAACGCGCCATCACCATGCCACCGACTACGCCAGTCACATCTGAGAATACCGTCAACAATGGCAGTGCAACGACGAGAGCAATTATTTTGGGGAGCACCAATAACTCAATGGGAACAATACCAATGGTTCGCATTGCGTCGACTTCTTCGTTGACCACCATACTGCCAATTTGCGCGGCATACGCTGAACCCGAGCGACCAGCAACGATGATCGCCGTGATCAATGGTGAGAATTCACGCAACATCGAATAGCCGAGCAAATCCACAACGAAAATATTCGCGCCGTAATGCTTAAGCTGATCCGCGCCTTGATAAGCGATCACGATCCCCAACAAGAACGAAGTAACACCAATAATCGGTAAGGCGTTTAAACCTGCAATTTGAATTTGTCGTGAGACCATACGCAAGCGCCAACGGTCAGGTTGCCGAAGCACCTGTAAAAAACAGAGTGCGACTTCGCCGATAAAACTCAAGACCATATCAAGGCTATTCAAAGCATTTGCACTTCTTTTACCTAGATCATATAAAAATCCTGTCTTAATGTTCGCATTAGCTGACACGACGGTCGCGTCGACTTTATTTGAATCAATTTTCTCGACTTCATCCATCAGTCGTTGATATTGTGCTGGCCAATTTAAGAGTCTTACCTTCTTTTTTTTCTGTCGAATAGTGGCTAATGCATGTTGCAAGATCCAGACACCCGCGCTATCCATTTTCTTGAGTTGACTACCATCCAATTCGATTTCATTTTGTCCATTGGCAAGTTGTGCGTCGATTGCTTTGATTTGGATATCGATCGCGGCAACATCACGTGCGGTCCAATCACCGGACAGAAACAACGCGCCACTTGGCGCTGGATTGTTGGCAATAGTCGAAGTGTTTGACATCAGTCATGGAAATGAGTTTTCATTTCGCAAATTTGACTGAATTCAGTTGAGACATCCGTTCGCCAACGAACATAAGCGCAAGCAAAATAATTACAATTGTGGGCAATAAAAAACGCCCTTCTGAACTAGACGATCAGAAGAGCGTTTTTATACAACGATTAGTTCTTGCTTTTTGCGCTTACCGTCTTCCTATTCGCTGATTAGCTGCTTGCTTATGGCGTTTATTGCGCTTGTTTCAATTGATCAAGAATCGCAGGATTTTCCAAAGTAGAAATATCTTGTGTAATTTCTTCGCCTTTGGCTAACACACGCAATAAACGACGCATAATTTTTCCTGAACGCGTTTTTGGCAAATTGTCACCAAAACGAATTTCTTTCGGTTTTGCGATTGGACCGATTTCTTTTGCCACCCAATTACGCAATTCCAGTGCGATTTGCTTCGCTTCTTCACCAGTTGGACGACTGCGCTTCAAGACCACGAAAGCGCAAATGGCTTCACCAGTCGTGTCATCAGGCTTACCAACAACAGCTGCTTCAGCAACCAAAGGATTGGCAACCAATGCTGATTCAATTTCCATCGTTCCCATGCGATGGCCTGAGACATTCAACACGTCATCGATTCGACCGGTAATCGTGAAATAACCCGTGTCTTTATTCCGGATAGCCCCGTCACCAGCGAGATACGTCTTACCGCCCAATTCTTCAGGGAAGTAGCTCTTCTTAAAGCGCTCGGTATCACCCCAGATATTACGTATCATGGAAGGCCATGGACGTTTCACCACCAAAATGCCGCCCTGCCCGTTTGGCAAATCTGCACCGGTTTCATCCACAATCGCCGCCATAATTCCGGGCAGTGGTAAGGTGCAAGAGCCAGGTACCAAAGGTGTCGCACCTGGCAATGGCGTGATCATGTGCCCACCCGTTTCCGTCTGCCAGAAGGTGTCCACGATAGGACATTTTTCACCGCCAATATTTCGGTAGTACCACATCCAAGCTTCAGGATTAATCGGCTCACCAACTGAACCAAGCAAACGCAAGGATGTCAGATCATACTTATTCGGATGAATCGCCGCATCGCCATCGGCCGCTTTAATTAAGGAGCGAATTGCGGTCGGTGCTGTGTAGAAAATCGTCGCTTTGTGTTTTTGAATCATGTCCCAAAAGCGGCCGGCGTTTGGATAAGTTGGGATTCCTTCAAACACAATTTCCGTTGTACCCATCGCTAATGGTCCGTAGGTAATATAGGTGTGTCCTGTTACCCAGCCAATATCTGCAGTACACCAGAATACATCGTTCGGTTTGATGTCAAAGGTCCATTTCATTGTGAGCATCGCCCACAACAAATAGCCACCAGAAGAATGTTGTACACCTTTTGGCTTACCGGTCGAACCAGAGGTATATAGGATGAACAAAGGATGATCGGCATTGACCCACTCTGGCTCACACTCTATCGCTTGATTGGCAACTAATTCATGCATCCACAAATCGCGTGCAGAATTAAACGGCGCGTTGCCACCTGTACGTTTGTAGACGACGACTTTAGAAATCTTTTCGCAATCGCCGAGGCCTAAAGCCTCATCGACAATCGCTTTCAAAGGCAAGTGTTTACCGCCGCGTACTTGCTCATCAGCAGTAATCACGAGTGTCGCACCAACGTCAACGATTCGTTCCTGCAGAGACTTAGCGGAAAAGCCACCGAACACGACAGAGTGCGTTGCACCAATACGGGCGCAAGCTTGCATTGCAACCACACCTTCCACTGACATCGGCATGTAGATGACGACGCGATCACCTTTTTTGACGCCTAAAGCCCGCAATCCGTTAGCGAATTGGCAGACTTTGGTATGTAATTCTTGGTAGCTAACTTTAGTGACTTCGCCACCATCGGCTTCAAAAATCACCGCAATTTTGTCGCCTAGACCTTTTTGTAAATTAACATCCAGACAGTTGTAAGACACGTTGAGCAAGCCATCATCGAACCATTTGTACAATGGCGCTTCTGATTCGTCTAAAGTTTTGGTGAAGGGCGTATGCCAATGCAGATGTTCACGAGCTAATTTCGCCCAAAAACCTTCGTAGTCATTAGCGGCCTCAGCACAGAGTGCGTTATACGCATCCATGCCAGAAATCGCGGCGTTTGCAACAAAATTCGCCGGTGGGGGGAACACACGTGATTCAGTTTTTGCTTCTTGATCCGACATAATTGTCTCCATGCTGTTGTGAATATCAAAAAAGCTCGGCACACAATCCATAGAAACATGTATAGACAAGTTCAAGATCATATTCGACGAATATTTGCCAATTCGCCTTCAAGCCTTTTTGATATTCACCGCTTATTATGTTTTGACGTTGATTCTAAGGCTAGCAGCCCAAAAAAGCTATTTTTAAGTGAGTGGTATTAGGGGCATCTGCGACAGGTTTTACTTGATTTAACACAATAAAACTGCAATTAGTGTTAGCCGCAGACATTGCCCGTTCATCGGTGTAAAATGCGGGCAAATTTTACATCTGCTATACGCTTAGTTTTGCGTTTCAATTGCAACATCAAAAACTAGGTCAAGTGAAACATTTATTAGTTTATAAAGGTATCGAATGTCGCATTCCTCCCCATCTGTAGAACCCCAGAAACTCTCTACTTTAGCCAAATTTATTTTCGCCAGTCGTTGGTTGCAGTTACCACTGTATCTGGGGCTAATCTTGGCGCAATGCGTCTACGTTTATCATTTCTGGGTCGAATTAGTAGATCTGATACGCGCCGCGATGGGTGATGCAACTGCCCTGCAACATTTATTAGACGCGGTGTCGGTTGCGGCTACGCATGGCAAAGAAGGTGTGGAAGCGATAGTACGCCCAAGCAAATTAAATGAAACGACCATCATGCTGGTAGTCCTTGGCTTAATCGACGTAGTGATGATCTCCAACCTACTAATTATGGTCATCGTTGGTGGTTACGAAACGTTTGTCTCCCGCTTAGGCCTTCAAAATCATCCAGACCAACCAGAGTGGCTCTCGCATGTCAATGCGACCGTCCTTAAAGTAAAATTGGCGATGGCAATTATCGGTATCTCATCAATTCATTTGCTGAAAACCTTCATCAACGTCAAATCCTATGATGCCAAAGACTTGATTGCGCAAACCGTGATTCACGTCGTATTTTTAATGTCGGCATTAGCCATCGCCTATTGCGATCAGTTAATGACTAAGACTCAGCAGCAAGCGAATAAACACTAGACCAATTATTTCATTTCATTCAAAAGAGTCCCATCATGACTACCACAACCATCATTCAGCAAGATGACTTAATCGAATCCGTTGCAGCTGCATTGCAATACATCAGCTACTACCATCCGGCTGATTACATCGCCCATCTTGCGCGTGCATATGAAATCGAACAAAGCCCCGCGGCGAAAGACGCGATTGCGCAGATTTTGACAAATTCACGCATGTGCGCAGAAGGCAAACGTCCAATTTGCCAGGACACTGGTATCGTCAACGTGTTTTTGAAGATCGGCATGGGCGTGCGCTTCGAAGGATTTTCTGGCTCAATTATTGATGCAGTCAACGAAGGTGTTCGTCGCGGATACGCCTACTCGGAAAATGTATTACGTGCGTCCATCGTTGCAGATCCTTTATTTGATCGCAAAAATACCAAAGACAATACGCCAGCAGTTGTCCACATGGAACTGGTGCCGGGCAACACTGTCGACGTTCAGCTTGCTGCTAAAGGTGGTGGGTCAGAAAATAAATCTAAATTCGTGATGCTCAACCCATCCGATTCCTTAATTGACTGGGTCATGAAAACAGTGCCGACTATGGGCGCAGGCTGGTGCCCTCCAGGCATGCTGGGTATCGGTATCGGCGGAACGGCAGAAAAAGCGATGTTGATGGCGAAAGAATCCTTGATGGAAGACATCGACATGCATGAACTCAAATTACGTGGTCCACAAAATAAGACCGAAGAGCTGCGTATTGAATTGTGCGACAAGATCAACGCGCTCGGTATCGGCGCGCAAGGTCTAGGTGGTTTAACGACGGTCTTGGACGTCAAGATCAATATGTACCCAACCCATGCCGCGTCTAAACCAGTCGCGATGATTCCTAACTGCGCAGCAACCCGTCATGCGCATTTCGTATTAGATGGCTCAGGTCCGACTTATATGGAACCACCATCACTGTCGAATTGGCCTGATGTACATTGGGTCGCCGACACAGAAAAATCTAAACGTATCGATTTGAATACCTTAACCAAAGAAGAAGTAGCGTCTTGGACACCGGGTCAGACTTTGCTGTTAAATGGCAAAATGTTGACGGGTCGTGATGCTGCACATAAGCGCATTCAAGATATGTTGGCCAAAGGCGAAACGCTGCCAGTGGACTTCACTAATCGCGTCATTTACTACGTTGGCCCAGTTGATCCGGTGCGCGATGAAGCTGTTGGCCCAGCGGGCCCGACTACAGCAACCCGTATGGATAAATTCACCGACATGATGTTAGAAAAAACTGGTTTGATTTCGATGATTGGTAAAGCAGAACGTGGTCCTGCTGCAATAGAGTCGATTAAAAATCACAAATCAGCTTATCTCATGGCAGTTGGAGGTGCAGCTTACTTAGTCTCGAAAGCAATCAAAACAGCGAAAGTAGTTGGATTTGCCGATTTAGGGATGGAAGCCATTTACGAATTTGACGTCGTCGATATGCCGGTCACTGTCGCGGTCGATTCTCAGGGTACCTCAGTGCACAATACTGGACCAAGAGAATGGCAAGCAAAAATCGGGATTATTCCAGTTGCTTAATGCTGCAAATATTCATTCAGAAATAAATCACGCCGACAGCAATGCGCCTGTCGGCGTGTTTGACTCTGGCATCGGCGGTCTGTCCGTGCTCAAGCATTTGCGCGAGCAGCTGCCGTTTGAAAATTTCTTGTACGTTGCAGACACCGCTTACGCTCCTTATGGTGAGCGCAGCAATGAAGAATTGATCGCTCGCAGTATTAATATTACGGAATTCTTCTTACGGCAACGCATTAAGGCCTTGGTCATTGCTTGCAATACGGCCACGGCGGCAGCCGTTGCGACTTTGCGTGAGCGCTATCCGACATTAATCATCATCGGTATGGAACCCGGCATCAAGCCAGCTGCAGCACGTAGCGCAAGTAAGATTGTCGGCGTGCTGGCAACCCGCAGTACATTGCACAGCGAAAAATTTAATCGACTAAGTGAACAACTCAGTCAAGAGACGCTGACGCAATTTATTCCGCAAGCCTGCGTCGGTCTGGTGAATCAAATCGAACAAGGCGATCTGAAATCAGCCGCCATTTTGGATTTACTACGACTCTACGTTCCGCCCTTACTTGATCAGGGTGTCGATACGTTGGTACTAGGCTGCACGCACTACCCCTTTGTCGAGCAACAAATACGCCAAATAATTCGCGAACATCAGGCTAATCAGATCAAGCCAATTCACATTATCGATACCGGAGAAGCAGTGGCGCGACGGTTATCTGATCTTCTAGAAAAACAGCACTTAAGCAATACGAATCATCAAAAACCCCAGTCTTTTCATGCATGGACAAGCGGTGATGCTCGTACTTTACAAATGGCTTTAGGATTTATTACGCAAGGTGAAACAAGTCCTGTCGCACAGTCACTAAATATCTAAGACATTTACGACTATATGACAACAGCACTTGGCGGACATTTCCCCAACATACAATAAAAAAGGACAGAGAAATCTGTCCTTTTTTTATTTAATCAGTGAAACAGATTAAGCCAAAACTGCCGCCATCGCCGATGCTGTTGCTTCTACATTACGTGTATTCAAACCCGCTACGCACATACGGCCAGAGCGCACTACATACACGCCAAATTCTTCTTTCAGGCGATCACACTGTGCTGCTGTTAATCCGGTGTAGCTGAACATCCCGCGCTGGGTTAAGAAATAACTGAAATCACGGCCGGGTACTTTAGCGACCAAGACATCGTGCAAAGCTTTACGCATAGCTTGAATACGATCACGCATAGCGACCACTTCTGCTTCCCACATAGGACGCAATTCTGGATCAGTTAATACGGTAGCAACCAACTGACCACCGTGCATAGGCGGGTTAGAATAATTGCGACGAATAATAGCTTTCATCTGACCTAAAACATTTACCGCTTGTGCTGCATCTGGGCAAACAACGCTCAATGCACCGCAACGTTCGCCGTACAAGCTCATACTCTTGGAGAATGAATTCGCGACGAAGAAACTCAAACCTTGATCTGCCAACAAGCGAATTGCAAAAGCATCTTCTTCGATACCATCGCCATAACCTTGGTAAGCCAAATCTAGGAAAGGAATCAGATTGCGCTCTTTTAATACAGGCACCAATTGTTCCCACTGTGCTTTAGTCAAATCGACACCGGTTGGGTTGTGGCAGCAAGCATGTAATAACACAACCGATTTTTCTTCTGCTTGCTTCAGACTCGCCAACATTTCGTCGAAACGTAAACCACCTGTTTCAGCATTGTAGTAAGGATAGGTTTTCACAACCAAACCAGACCCTTCAAAAACAGCGCGATGATTGTCCCAAGTCGGATCGCTCACCAACATCGTCGTTTCTGGGAAATAACGTTTAACGAAATCTGCGCCAACTTTTAGACCGCCGCTGGAACCGACCGTTTGCAAAGTCACTACACGGCCTTCTTTAACCGCTGGACGATCAGCACCAAACAACAAGTGTTGAACTGCGGTACGGAAATTTGCAGCTCCTTCCATCGGCAAATAAGGGCGCGCACCAGCCGCTGCTACTACTTTTAATTCAGCCGCACGCACGGATGGCAACATCGGAATCTTGCCGTTATCGTCAAAATAAATCCCAATCGACAGATTAATCTTGTTTGGGCGCGGATCTTTACCGAACGCTTCATTCAAAGAGAGGATAGGATCGCCTGCATAGGCTTCGACGTGCTGAAACATGTTAAAACTCCAATGTGAGAAAAATCAAAAATTGCAAAAAATAGTAAGACAGAACAAACTACTAAAAACGTTAAGGGTGCTCCAACCGTTGACAAGAAAGATAGTAAACAGGTGAGCAACGCCACAATTCTGCCATCCATATTCGTAAGATGTTGACAAGTTAATAGCTGATCAAGCTGAAGCGACACGTCACTAGCGGGGCGAAGTCAGGAGCTGTCGCGTTTGTCGTCGTCTTTGTGCAAAGGAAAATGATATTTTCCGGTGAATTTGTGCCCATGCTAAAGGCTAAAACAGCAAAAAAACAGATAAAGCAGAATCTCGCAAAGGCGATATTTTGACACATTATCCCTAGCAAAAGCCGCACCGACTTGGTTTTTTTGCTGCAGACTAGAATCTCCATGATCGTGTAATCCCCTCAAATTTAATTATTCCGCCACTTGCGGGAAAAAAATTGATTCCGTACACTCACGTAACGCTCAATTACTAACGACTGAAAGATCTGACGAGGAATTCGTGAGCGTATGTCATTAATCGGCCAAAAGGGACAGAACAGTTTTCGTGTTGCATGCAAATATGATCAACTAACACATCTAATCTAGCGCAAGAAAGTGAGACAAATATGGACTACGTAGATGGCTTCATTATCGCCGTTCCCACTGTTAACAAAGACCTTTATCAAGAATATTCAAGAACGACAGCCGCTTTATTTAAGGAATTCGGTGTCTTGCAAATTGTCGAGTGCTGGGGAGATGATGTGCAACCGGGTAAACTAACCTCATTTCCACAAGCAGTCATGTGCAAGGAAGACGAAACAGTTGTATTTTCATGGATGACGTGGCCCTCAAAAGAAGTCCGCGATGCCGCTTGGGAAAAGATGATGGCGGACCCACGTTTTGCGCCGGAGAGTATTCCAATGCCATTTGATGGTAAGCGGCTGATCTACGGTGGGTTTCAGAAACTCGTAGAATTGTAGGCATGATTTACGGCTGGCCCTATGCACCGCCAGTCAATTCGATCAATTGTTCGTTGACAGATGCCTGTGAGAATTGATGTCGCTACACAACAGACATGCATTGGGTTTTGCTTAATAAGCTTCTTTGTAAATGGCCTATTTAGATACTTGCAAGGAATTGAGCACAACCATTTGTTCAGGAATTTTAATGGCTAAAACTCACAATAGGCGACTTCAGAATCATTAGCATGCTCCCCTAGCAGCGATTCACACTTCTACCAATTTTTACCAAACGGTTTGTTGGGTATTTTTACAGCTTGATTTACAGCTTTTTTTTGCGGCTTTAATTGATCCGCAATTTCAATGTAATACTTACTTTGTTTGAGCTCCGATGTCGATGCCACAGATATGAGGCACCAACTCCTGATAGATTTTATGACGAAATTAATGCATTACTGCTTGCCTGTGCTGTTTCTGCTATCCAACACCTGCAACGCTGACGCTATCGTCATCGTCAAAGTTGAATATGCTCCAGCAACAATGGCGAAAGGCAAGTACGCAAAACAAGGATATATCGACCGTATCACGGAAGAAGTCCAAAATAACTTACCGCAATATCGATTTCTTGAAGATTTTGTGCCGACTAAGCGCCTACTGGAAATGGCAAAAAGCGGTAAAGCGTACTGTTTCAATGCTTTGGTAAACACTCCAGAGCGCAAGAATTTTTTAAACTTCACAAATCCATATGGCTGGGTTCTGCCGATGGGGATCGTCATTCGTGCCGATGACAAAGATCGATTTTTACCTTATCTAAATAAAGATGAACATATCAATATTGAAGATCTATTAAAAAACAAAGAGATTCAATTTGGCATTTCTAGTGGTCGCACAATGGGGCAAATGATTGACAGCCACATTAAACCTATCGCAGCAGCTGGCGATAAGCGTGTTCTTGAAATTTACAATGACCAGGCGACTGAAACTTTGTTCAAAATGCTAAGCTATAAACGCTTTCATTTTACGATCGCTTCAGTGAGTGAAATGGTTTACCACCACGCACCTGTTGGTGAATTTTTATTCTACCAAGTCGAGGGCAATCACAAACTCATGCCTGTCGGCTTTAGTTGTACCAAAAACAAAGCGACTGAAAAAGTATTTTCTGACCTGGCACGTACGGTAGATACTGAACGCACCCATAAGATCTTTCAGGCGGGCTATGAACGCTGGTTACCTGCTACGATGATTAAGCCATACCGTAAGCAGTTGAGTGAACTCCAAAAAAATTGAGAGTAACGGTGCTACATTTTGCGGCTTAAGTGCTACGACATAATGATCAACACCACTGTTACTGTTATTTTCGATAGAGCCGTGTAAGCTAGCGTTCCCGCCACGCCATCCTCAGCAAGCTAAGCGCCACAATCAAGACGACAACGACGACAATCCAACGCACATAATCTAAAGGTAACGACTTCACGATATAAGCCGCTAATAGAACGGCTGGCACACCACCTATCGCCAACCCTAATGCTGCTGAAGGCAGATATTTTTGATTGCGAATAAAGCCCACACTACTAATCGGCATCAAGAAGGCGCACGAGCCCATCATAATAGGAAACGCTGCCATCGGACTCATGCCCAGTAAGCTGACTAAAATCATACAGGGCGCATACAGACCTATTCCGAGAGGCATGAGCATACCTAAAATAAAGTTTCCAATCACGCCCACCCACCATTTCCAGCCGGTGAGCTCGAGCGCGTCCAAACCGGCCGGCAGCACTCCTAGTAATGAACACAGCATAATCAATGCAGCGACTAACAACGCACTGCCCATACCAATGCGAATATGAAATCGCGGCAAACTCCCAACAATGGAGGTACCTAGCCATGCTCCTGCACCGGCCGTCAAAATCATAGGCAATAAAGTCGCCGGAGCGACATTGACAATTTGAATGAATATCAGCGCTTGCGTAATTGTTCCCAACGTATGGCCAACATTCAATGTACCGGGAATCAATTCATCGGGTACTAACTTACCTAAACGAAAAAAAGCTGTACTTGGTGCGAATGATCCTATCCCTAAGGTATCAAAAAAATCCGTAATAGCGCCTATGATAATTTCGACTGGTTTTGGCCAATGCCACGCAATTCCCTGCTTTCGCATCAAGTACAAACGTCGCGCCCAAATTAAACCAAACATGAGGGCGAGCACGGCAAAAGTCACCAATAGGCCAGCACTAAGATCTTTACTGTGCACATTGCATCCGCTCACCGTCAAACAAATTGTGCTTGCTACAAAATAGCTTATAAATTTCATTTTTGTGTCCTGAAATCTTATCGGTTCGATAAAAAAATATAGATTGCCCATGCGACGTAAGTGATTGACTCACTTCACCTGAATCAATTCAGCAAAATCAGTTTTAATATATTTAAAAAATATGTAGGAGTATCTATCCGTCGTATTGCTAAAGCAAGTGCTTTTTACTCGAAACTTAAAACTCCGAACGAATCAACAACAATCCTGTCTTTTCAACAGATAGAAGCCATTGATTCAAGCTTGGAGCATTCCAAATGCGAGTAAAATAAAAATCGTATATTGACTCTCTTTGCAACTTCATTGCCTCTCATCGTGCAACGTCAAATCCATAACCAACTCGTGAGTCGCTTCATTCGCCGGTTCATATTGGGCTTAATTCTCTTGAGCCTACTATCACTGTATGCCAATGAAAACTGGATGAAGCGACGATTACGAATTGATCCGCAGACAAATTTAACTATTTCCTCAGTGGATGATCGCCCCGAAGGTGGCAAAAGTATTGCAACACTTAAAAAGACAGGCCAGGCATTACAGCTCGACTGCGACATTGTTGCAGCATATCAATGGCCCTTCTGTGAATTAGTTATCGATCTCAACAAAGAGCAACTTGGACTCGACTTGAATCAATTTGATTCTGTGCGATTGCAGCTAAGCAGTGATGGTCCTGAAGCGACACATCCAGTGCGGGTATTCCTCCGCAACTATAATCCCGCTTACTCAAATCTCAAGTCGACGAGTACGTTCAAGCCACATGAGGTCGTGTTTGAACCCAATCAAAATACCGAAATAGTAGAATTTAAACTCAATCAATTCATGGTTGCATCTTGGTGGACGCAAGCACATCCGACGAGCCTTGAACATTTGGGGCCTCAACTAAATAACGTCGTTGCCATCAGCTTTGTAACGGGTGGCAATGTCATACCAGGCAAACATAACATTAATTTAATATCTGTCGAATTTGTTGGTCAATGGATCTCTACAGAAAAATTTCGCTTAAGTATTATCTTTCTCTGGCTTGCGATTATTCTAATTTACCTCGTGTGGGAGTGGCGTCTATCAAGACAAGCTCTGGCAGAAGCGGAGCATCTCCAGACTGAATTGGAGCGAAGTAATCATGCTCTAGAATCACGCGTCGACGAACGTACTCGCGCCCTAGCTGCGAGCAATTCACGCCTGATCGAAACACTGCAAAACCTTGAAGGTACCCGCCATGAGCTGGTACAAAATGAAAAAAATGCTGCGCTCGGCGCATTGGTAGCTGGCGTTGCGCATGAACTCAACACGCCGATTGGTAATGCCTTACTCGTCTGTAGTACCATATCAGACAAAATTAAAGAGCTTGAAATTATCAGCGAAACCAAATTCACTCGCAAAGCCCTCAAAGATTTCTTTACTGACACCCATCACGGTACTGCGATCTTGCAGCAGAATCTCGAGCGTGCCGCGTCACTCATTAGTAGCTTCAAACAATTGTCAGCGGATCAGCACTCTGAACAAAGGCGAGAATTCCGTCTATTAGATGTCGTGGACGAAACGCGACTAGCGATGATGCCAAGTATCCGCCAAACGCCGCATACATTTAACGTGGATATCGATCCGGATATTGTCATGGATGCATACCCAGGGCCACTCAGTCAGATTTTTATCAACTTTATTAATAATGCTCTACTGCATGCGTTTGACAACATGCCCCAAGGGCACATGCTGCTCAATGCTAGAAAATATGAAAGTGACTCAGTTGAAGTCATTTTCAGCGACGATGGGAATGGGATTCCAGCAGCAATTCTCCGCCGTGTATTTGAACCATTTTTCACGACAAAATTAGGAAAAGGGGGAAGTGGTCTGGGAATGCACCTGGCGCATACAGTCATCACCCAGATTTTCGGGGGAAGAATTGAAATTCATTCACTTCCCGGCGAAGGCACGAGCATCCGCATGGTACTACCTCTGATAGCACCACAAGTCAGTCAGAGTCTACTAAAAATCGGCGTCCCTAAAGATGTGTTGGAAGATTATGTGCATTTCTTAGGCGACAAAGATATTCTCAAAGTTCAGGAATACTCCGGTGAGCATAGCCGGCGTGACGTGGTAGAACTCGCTTTTTTTATCCGCGCATTAAGAACGGTCTGGCCGGATGCACAATATGAATTGACACCGGTTGATAGTTATGCAAATGGGATCGAACAGCTACGCGCCTCGACGATTGCCACGCTAGCCACCAGTTGTTGGGAATCTGATTTACTTGCCTACGCAGAAGAAATTTGTATTTCCGATGCGATGATCCAAAATGGAAGATCTGTCGTTGGCATATACACCGATCAACAAAATCAACATGCACGATCTTGTCATTCTTTGGAAGATTTCAAACATTTACGTTTGGTATCTAATCGCGACTGGAGTGCGGATTGGAATACCTTAAAACAGCTGGGCGTTTTACACTGCATGGATGTCAAAACTTGGCGTCAAATGGTCTATATGGTCAGCAGTGGAGAAGTTGATGCCTTACTTGCACCATTTTCAACCCACCAAGATATGAAAATAGAACTGGACGATTGCCAATTATTTCCGGTCATTGGTTTGCGTATCGCATTAACTGGCTCCCGCCACTTCGCCAGTAATAAAACGGTGCAGGGGCAAGGAATTGCCGAAGTCGTTTTTCCTGAATTGAAACGCTATCTCGATGATGGAAGTTTTGAACTAGCTTTACATCAATGCGGCTTCTACAACAAAATCACTGAGAGTTGGACTATCTTAAATCCACACTGACTCCTATGATAAGACCTCAAATTAGCCCTAGTCAGTAAGACATTCACGTTCATTAGGCAAGCGACATTTCAAATCCGCGGCATGTTTGAGAAATGCAAGCACAATCAAATTTGCAAAAAAAAATCCCTGGTGCTAACACACCAAGGATTTCTTCTATTCGAAAACTTATTTTACTTCTTACGCTGCGGAGGCAAATCTGTGCAAACGCCTTTGTAGACTTCAGCGGCCATCCCCATCGTTTCACCTAAAGTCGGATGCGGATGAATCGTCTTACCAATATCCACTGCATCAGCACCCATTTCAATTGCCACTGCCAGCTCGCCGATCATGTCACCAGCATGCGTCCCAACAATGGCGCCGCCGATGATGCGCTTGCTTTCGGCGTCAAAAATCAGCTTCGTAAAGCCTTCAGGACGACCGTTAGCCACTGCACGACCAGAAGCAGACCATGGGAATACACCCTTCTCTACTGCTAAACCTTTCGCCTTAGCTTCATCTTCCGTTACACCAACCCAAGCCACTTCTGGATCGGTGTAAGCGACGGATGGAATCACGCTAGCATCAAAATAAGCTTTGTGTCCTGCTGCAGCTTCAGCAGCCACATGCGCTTCATGCACAGCTTTATGAGCCAGCATTGGTTGTCCCACCAAGTCGCCGATCGCAAAAATATGCGGCACGTTTGTGCGCATTTGACTGTCGACATTGATGAAACCACGGTCGGTCACAATTACACCAGCTTTATCTGCCGCGATCTTTTTACCATTTGGACTACGCCCAACTGCCACCAAAACCAAATCATAAAGCTGTGGAGCTGGTGCAGTTGCGCCTGCCTCTGCGGCTTCAAATGTGACTTTAATTCCCTCTGGAAGTGCTTCCACGCCAACTGTTTTGGTTTTCGTCATCACATTATCGAAACGATGTTGATTATGTTTTTGCCAAACCTTGACCATATCGCGATCAGCGCCTTGCATCAGGCCATCCATCATTTCAACCACGTCAATGCGCGCACCGAGGGTTGAATACACAGTTGCCATTTCTAAACCAATGATGCCTCCGCCGATGACCAACATACGCTTTGGAATTTGACGCAATTCCAAGGCGCCTGTGCTATCAACGATACGTGGGTCTTCCGGTACAAACGGCAATTTCACAACGGCAGAACCGGCTGCAATAACAGCCTGCTTAAATTGCACAACTTTCTTGCTGCCGTCGTTTGCTGTCACTTCTACATGATAGGGACTGAGGAATTGACCGACACCCTGAATGACATTGACTTTGCGCATCTTCGCCATGCCAGTTAAACCAGTCGTCATTTTTTTCACAACGCCATCTTTGTGTGCACGCAATGCATCAAGATCGATTTGCGGTTTTGCAAAAGTGACGCCATGACCAGACATATTCGCGGTTTCATCAATCACTGCCGCAACATGCAACAAGGCTTTTGAAGGAATACAGCCAACATTCAGGCACACACCGCCCAAGGTAGCATAACGTTCAACCAAGACCACGTTCATGCCAAGATCGGCAGCACGGAAAGCCGCGGAGTAACCGCCAGGTCCCGCACCCAAAACCATCATGTTGCATTCCACATCGACCGCACCGCTGTATCCGGATGCAGCTGGTGCTGCAATCGCTGCTGTCGTCGGTGTTGCTGGGGCCGCAGTTGCCGCTACAACACTCGCTGTTGCGCCAACACCTTCGACCAAGACTAACAAACTACCTTCGGCGACTTTATCGCCGACTTTAACTTTAATTTCTTTCACCACGCCAGCGTGGCTGGATGGGATTTCCATGCTGGCTTTATCGGATTCGACCGTGATCAACGATTGGTCAACTTTGACCGTGTCGCCGACTTTCACCATTAATTCGATGACTTCAACTTCTTTAAAGTCACCGATGTCGGGAACTTTAACTTCGATGATACCGACCGAGACAGGTGCAACAGCAATTTGTGCTGGCGCGGCCGCAGCTGAAGTTGGCGCTGGAGCAGCGGGGGCAACGACTGCTGGTGCCACCACGGATGCCGCGACACCTGCTGCCTCCACGAAAATCATCAGGCTACCTTCAGCGACTTTATCGCCGACTTTAACTTTAATCTCTTTGACTACGCCAGCGTGACTCGATGGAATTTCCATACTGGCTTTATCAGATTCAACCGTGATCAACGATTGATCGACCTTAATCGTGTCGCCGACTTTGACCATGACTTCAATAATTTCAACTTCTTTAAAATCGCCGATATCCGGGACTTTAACTTCAATTATGCTCATATTTTAGCTCCAATTTTATTCTTCGTAGGGTGGGCATGTGCCCACCGTTATCAGCCAATATTTACCTTACGCGTGGGCACAACAGCGTGCCCACCCTACGTTTTTTAAAGCATCGTCTTACGCAAATCCGCGAGAACGTCCGCCAGATATGCAGTGAATTTCGCCGCCATCGCGCCATCGATCACGCGGTGATCGTAGGACAAAGACAAAGGCAACATCAAACGCGGTACGAATTGTTTGCCGTCCCACACTGGTTTCATCGATGACTTAGACAAGCCGAGAATGGCGACTTCTGGTGCATTGATAATCGGTGTGAATGCTGTACCGCCGATGCCGCCCAAAGAAGAAATCGTGAAGGTTGCACCCTGCATGTCGGCTGGCTTTAACTTGCCATCACGCGCCTGTGCAGACAACTCACCCATTTCTGTAGCGATTTGTGACAGCGTTTTTTGATCCGCGTTTTTGATCACAGGCACCACCAAACCATTCGGTGTATCCGCTGCAAAACCGATGTTGTAATACTGCTTCAAAATCAGGTTTTCACCCGTCGCATCCAAAGAGGCGTTGAAGGCTTTGAACTTCTTCAGTGCTGCCACGCTAGCTTTAATCACGAATGCCAACATCGTCAATTTCACACCGGATTTTGCCAAGGCATCGTTCGATGATTTACGGAAGTCTTCCAAGCCTGTGATATCGGCTTCGTCAAATTGGGTGACATGTGGAATCATGACCCAGTTACGATGTAAATTCGGGCCGCTGAGTTTTTTGATGCGCGACAGTGGCAATAATTCAGTTGTGCCAAACTTGCTAAAGTCTAATGAAGGCCACGGCAAGAGATTCATGCTTGAGCCACTACCGTTACTGCTCGCAGCTGCAACTGGTGGATTGGCAGCGCCTGCCACCACACCTTTAACGTAATTCTGTACATCTTGTTGGGTAATGCGACCTTTAGGTGCAGTGCCTGGGACTTTGCTTAAATCAACGCCGAGTTCACGGGCGAATTTGCGGATTGACGGTGAGGCGTGTGATTTGCCTGCTGCCGCAGTGGCAACGCCTGCAATCGCTGGCGCCGCTGCTACTGGAACTGGAGCAGCAACAAGAGCTGGGGCTACAGCAGCCACTTGAGCCGGAGCTGCTGCCGGTGCTGGTGCGGATGCAACTGGAGCAGACGCTGCGGCAGCGCCATCGGCTTCAACGATCACAACCAAAGATCCGAGCGCGACTTTATCGCCAACTTTTACTTTGATTTCTTTCACGACACCCGCGTGGCTGGATGGAATTTCCATACTTGCTTTATCGGATTCTACGGTGATCAAAGATTGATCAACTTTGATCGTATCGCCGACTTTTACCATCAACTCGATGACTTCCACTTCTTTGAAATCGCCGATATCCGGGACTTTGACTTCTACTGTACTCATCATTTTCTCCATTTACTCCCTCCCCTTCATAGGGGAAGGCTGGGGTCAGGGCTAATAAATTAAGCGCTCTTGTAGCTCTTGTAAGGCGGGCGGAATCCGCGCTGCTCAGGTGCACGATGGGCCGGCGGAGCGGGTTGCAACCGCCCTACAAATTCGCATTAAACGCAATTTTCAATTAAACAGTCACCGGATTTGGCTTATTCGGATTGATGCCATATTTTTCAATCGCTTGCGCAACCACAGAAGCAGAAATTGCACCTTCGTCCGCCAAAGTTTTCAATGCAGCGATCGCCACAAAATAGCGATTCACTTCAAAGAACTCACGCAATTTAGCACGGCTATCAGAACGACCAAAACCATCAGTTCCCAAAACTTTATAGCTACGATCTTTAGGAATAAATGCACGGACTTGTTCTGCGTAAGTACGCATGTAATCGGTGGCAACCACGATAGGGCCAGCCGTGTCTTTCAAACATTCAGCAATGTAAGGTACACGTGGTGTGTCAGTCGGATGCAACATATTCCAACGCTCGGCATCTTGGCCATCACGCGCCAACAATGTGAAGGATGGTGCAGACCAAATATCGGAAGCAATACCCCAATCATTCATCAACAAATCAGACGCTGCGATCACTTCACGCAGGATCGTACCTGAGCCTAACAACTGTACACGGTGCTTAGTCTGTGCTTCCGATTTTTTGAAGGAGTACAGACCTTTGATGATGCCCTCTTCTTGACCTGCAACCAGACCCGGATGCGCGTAGTTCTCATTCATCACGGTGATGTAGTAGAACACGTCTTCTTGATTGGTGACCATACGACGCAAACCGTCATGAATGATGACCGCAACTTCATGTGCAAATGTAGGATCGTAAGGCACGCAGTTAGGAATCGTCGATGCCATCACATGGCTATGACCGTCTTCATGTTGCAAACCTTCGCCGTTCAAAGTCGTACGACCAGCAGTACCACCGATCAAGAAACCACGTGCGCGCATATCCGCAGCTGCCCACGCCAAGTCACCGATACGTTGCAGACCGAACATGGAGTAGTAAGTGTAGAACGGGACCATCACACGGTTATTGGTCGAGTAGGAAGTCGCCGCAGCGATCCATGAGCTCATACCACCAGCTTCGTTGATGCCCTCTTGCAAAATCTGGCCAGCCTTGTCTTCGCGATAGTACATAACCTGATCTTTATCGACTGGCTCGTACAACTGACCGACTTGGCTGAAAATACCGATTTGACGGAACAAGCCTTCCATACCGAAAGTACGGGATTCATCAACCATGATAGGCACGACACGCTGACCGAGGCTGCTGTCACGCAACAAAGAAGTCAAAACACGAACGTAAGAAGCCGTTGTTGAAATTTCACGGCCTTCAGCAGTCGGTTCTAGCATCGCTTGGAACGCTGACAATGGCGGCACGGTCAACATTTCATCCGCTTGTTGACGACGTTGCGGCAAGTAACCACCAAGTGCCGCACGGCGCTCTTGCAGGTACTTCATTTCCGGCGTGTCATCTGCAGGTTTGAAAAATGGAATCGCTGGTAAATGTTCGTCCGCAATCGGCAATTGGAAGCGATCACGCAAAGCCTTAATGGCTTCGTCGTCAAGCTTTTTGGTATTGTGTGCTGTGTTACGCGCTTCGCCGGATTTTCCGAAACCAAAGCCTTTAATACTTTTCGCCAAAATGACCGTCGGTTGATCAACGCTGTCTTGCGCGACTTTAAATGCTGCATAAATCTTATGTGGATCATGACCACCGCGGGTTAGGCGCCAGATATCGTCATCCGACATGTGCGCGACCATCGCTAAAGTGCGTGGATCTTTACCAAAAAAATTAGCTCGTACATAAGCGCCATCTTTGGCTTTGTAATTCTGATATTCACCATCAACGGTGTCCATCATGATCTTACGCAACGCGCCGTCTTTGTCTTTCGCCAGTAAGTCATCCCAGCCAGAGCCCCAGATCACTTTAACGACGTTCCAACCTGCACCACGGAAATCAGATTCGAGTTCTTGAATGATTTTGCCATTGCCACGCACTGGACCGTCAAGGCGTTGCAAATTACAGTTAACCACCATCACCAAATTATTCAACTTCTCACGACCCGCCATACCAATCGCGCCCATGGATTCTGGTTCATCCATCTCGCCGTCACCGCAGAAAGCCCAGACTTTGCGTTTTTCAGTGTCGGCAATGCCACGTGCATGCAAATACTTGAGGAAACGCGCTTGATAAATCGCCATCAACGGACCGAGGCCCATAGACACCGTCGGGAACTGCCAAAAACTTGGCATCAGTTTTGGATGTGGGTAAGAAGACAAACCTTTACCATCGACTTCGCGGCGGAAGTGAATCAATTGATCTTCGCTCAAGCGGCCTTCGAGGAAAGCGCGAGCATAAATACCTGGAGATGAGTGACCTTGAATGTACAAAAGATCGCCACCGTGATCCGCTGTCGGTGCATGCCAGAAGTGATTAAAACCTATGCCCAACATATTCGCCAAAGACGCAAAACTGGATAAGTGACCACCCAAGTCACCATCAACACGATTAGCCTTAACCACCATTGCCATCGCATTCCAGCGCATATAAGAGCGCAGACGCTCTTCAATTTCCAGATTACCAGGGCAATGTGCACCTTTGTCAGCTGGAATGGTATTTACATAGGCTGTGTTACTAGAAAACGGGATATTCGCACCGCGACGGCGCGCCAGATCCATCATGCGTTCCATCAGATAATGCGCGCGATCCGGACCTTCCGTATCGATCACCGACTCTAAAGCATCGAGCCACTCATTGGTCTCGATCACATCAGGGTCATTCACGGCTTGCGCCAAAATTTGGTCTATTTGTGACATACGGTCTCCTCGTTGATCATTCTTAATTAGCTGAATTCACCTGTTTTCATTACAACTCTTTTATTGTTTCAGACTACGGCGCGCTACACCTGCCTCTATTTTTTGAGTCGGTTTTCTAGCTTGTCTGAAATACGCCAAAAGCTCAATGAATTTTGGATCTGAATTTTAAAACTGAAGCATTCTAACAGCAGTTTTCGCAAATTTCAAATTGCGATATGTAATTTCATAATGTGATATTCGTGTCGCAGCGCAACATACGCAATTGCTGATTTTTTGATACTTTTTGTGAGTATTGCCTTGCGGCTTGATAAGCACCGGAAAAAAAATTAGCCCTGCTTAGTCAGCCAAAATTATTCGACATCATTCAATACAGCAAGATCGCTCAGGTACAAAATAGTGGCATTTATCAAACAATCTTGTTTGTCGTTTTTTTCAGCATTTTTTTCAAAAACGACCAACACTGATTCATCAAACAATCATTACAAGTTAAGAACAGATAAGTTAAAGCTGCACTAAATCTGATTTGACAAGATTTGTACCGATTTTCTCTACTACAGTTAGGCTTTTTGAATGCCATTTCAAATGAAAAAGCCCGTCATCCTTTATAATCACGGCTTATCCTTTCTTTGCAAACCTGGCTAAACAGAAGTTGAGAATTTAATTCACTTCCACATCTGCCACCTTTCCGAGTACACCATCATGACGGCACAAATCATTAGCGGCACCCAGCTTTCTCAACAAATTCGTGAAGATGTCACCAATCGCGCTGCAGCGTTGACCGCGCAAGGTAAACAACCTGGCCTTGCAGTGATTTTGGTCGGTGAGAATCCAGCATCACAAGTCTATGTTCGTAATAAAGTTAAAGCTTGCGAAGATTGCGGTTTTTATTCTGTACTGGAAAAGTATGACGCCGATCTGAGTGAAGTAACTTTACTGGCACACATAACACGCCTAAATGATGATCCGAAAATCAATGGTATCTTGGTGCAATTGCCTTTGCCTGCGCATATCGATGCGAATAAAGTAATCGAAGCGATTGCGGCTGAAAAAGACGTAGATGGTTTTCATATCAGCAACGCTGGTTTGCTGATGACAGGTCAGCCTTTATTCCGTCCTTGCACGCCCTACGGCGTAATGAAGATGCTGGAGTCCATCGACTATCCGGTACGTGGCGCGAATGCTGTCGTGGTCGGTGCTTCAAATATTGTCGGCAAACCGCAAGCCATGTTGCTCTTGCAAGCAGGTGCTACCGTCACCATATGCAATTCTAAGACCCGTGATTTGGGTTCACATACACGCAACGCTGACATCCTTGTCGTAGCTACTGGCAAACGCAACATCGTGACTGCCGATATGGTCAAACCCGGCGCTGTGGTACTCGACGTCGGCATGAACCGCGACGATGAAGGCAAATTATGCGGTGACGTTGATTTTACGAATGTGAAAGAAGTGGCAGGATACATTACGCCAGTACCAGGCGGTGTCGGCCCAATGACGATCACGATGTTATTAGTCAATACGATAGAAGCTGCAGAAAGAACTTAATAAAATGACCGAAATGATGACTCCATTGATGGAACAAGCGAACCCCCTGCTCGACTTTAGCGACCTGCCCCGTTTTGACGATATCACGCCGGAGCATGTCAGCTCTGCAATTGATGCTTTATTGACTGAATGTCGTCAAGTCGTGACTCAATTAGAAGGTCCGATAGCGAACATCCAATGGGATAACTTCGTCACACCACTAGAAACGGTAACGGAAAAACTGGGGCGCGCTTGGGGCATCGTGAGTCATCTCAATTCAGTTCGCGATACACCAGAACTGCGTGCGGTCTATAATGAAAACCAACCTAAAGTCACCGAATTCTGGACTGAACTTGGTCAAAACTTACATTTATTTCAGCACTACAAAGCCTTAAATGCGAGCGCAGACTACACGAAATTAAGCCCAGCTCGCAAAAAAATCATCGGTAATGCTTTGCGTGATTTCAAGCTCGGCGGCGCAGAACTCGCGGACGATAAAAAGAAACGTTACGCAGAAGTGCAAGAAAAACTCGCATCCTTATCGACCAAATTTTCTGAAAATGTTTTAGACGCGACCAATGATTACAAGCTTTTGATCACGGATATCGCCGAACTCAAAGGATTGCCAGAAGAAGTTTTACAAGCAGCTCAGCACGCCGCAGAACAAGATGGAAAAGCTGGTTATCAGTTCAGCCTGCATTTCCCCTCGTATTTCCCACTACTGCAATATGCTGAAAATCGCAGTGTACGCGAAACCATTTATCGTGCGAACGCAACCAAAGCCTCCGAATTAGGCGGTCACCCTGAATGGGATAACACAAGCATCATCGACCAATTGTTAAGCCTACGCCAAGAAGAAGCTGAATTACTCGGATACGAGAATTTCGCGGAAGTTTCCTTGCTACCGAAGATGGCGGAAAGCGCAACGCAAGTCGAAAGCTTTTTATTGGATCTGGCGAATAAGGCCAAGCCTTACGCCGAAAAGGACTTAATCGAACTACGTCAATTCGCCAAAGACCAGTATGGTATTGCAGACTTGCAAGCTTGGGACACCACCTTCGCCTCTGAGAAATTGCGTGAGCAACGCTATGCATTTTCTGAGCAAGAAGTGAAACAATATTTTCCAGAACACAAAGTGGTCACAGGATTATTCAATGTCATCCAAACCTTGTTCGCGGTGAATATCAAAACCGATAGCGCAACGACTTGGCATCCTGATGTCAAGTTTTACCGCGTAGAACGCGACGGTGAACTGATTGGTCAGTTCTATGTCGATCTGTATGCCCGTGCAGGAAAACAAGGCGGCGCGTGGATGGACGATGCACGTGCTCGTTGTTTGAAAGCCGGTAGTGTGCAGACACCGGTAGTCTACTTAACTTGTAATTTCAACGCACCCGTGGTGGTGGACGGCGTAACCAAGCCCGCCACCTTTACGCATGACGAAGTCATTACGCTGTTCCACGAATTTGGCCATGGCCTGCATCAGTTGTTGACCAAAGTCGATGACATTTCTGTGTCGGGCATTTCTGGTGTGGAATGGGATGCCGTTGAATTACCATCGCAATTCATGGAAAATTTCTGCTGGGAATGGGATGTTTTGCAGCAAATGACAGCGCATGTCGATACAGCTGAGCATTTGCCACGCAGCCTGTACGACAAAATGATCGCTGCCAAAAATTTCCAATCTGGCTTACAAACATTACGTCAAGTTGAGTTTGCCTTGTTCGATATGCGTCTACATGACGGCAGCGCCCGTGCTGCCAATCTTAGCGTGGCACAAGTGCTGCAACAGGTAAGAGACCAAGTTGCAGTATTACAACCACCGGCCTTCAATCGCTTTCAGCACTCGTTCGGGCATATTTTTTCAGGGGGCTATTCGGCTGGTTACTTTAGTTATAAGTGGGCTGAAGTTTTGTCGGCAGATGCTTATGCAGCATTTGAAGAAGTCGCTAAAATCGAAGGTAGTAGCCTGTCTCGCACCGTTGGTCAAGCTTTCCAAACCGAGATTCTGGAAATGGGTGGATCACGTCCTGCACTTGAATCCTTTGTTGCATTTCGTGGGAGAAAACCATCAATAGATGCCTTATTACGCCATAATGGCATGATTCAATAAAAATAATTGTTACGGAGATTTTGATCATGTTTGTAGCACCGACTCACATTCGTCAACTTGGCTTCGCTTGTGCACTAATCGTTAGCGGTACGGGCGTGTTGCTAAGTCCTTTAGCTTCAGCACAAATGTACAAATGGATAGGTGCCAACGGCAAAATTGTCTACAGCGATACGCCACCACCCGCGAATGCTAAAAAACTGAGTACCAAAGCGTTGGATAACACAGCCACTATTTCTAACGTTCGTTTGCCGGTGGAACTAGCGGCAGCTGTGGCAAAAAATCCTGTGACATTTTATTCTGCAGCTAATTGTGGCGTCTGTAACGAAGCACGCAATATGCTAAAACAAAATGGAATACCGTTCCTAGAAAAAGCCATCAAGTCGCCAGAAGATGTAGAAAAACTCAAACAAGTCAGTGGCGATACACAGATTCCTTTCATGTTGATCAACAAGAGTAAGTTCTCTGGCTTTGAAGCCGCCGAATGGCGTACTGCATTAAGTTCTGCAGGTTATCCTGAAACAAGTATGCTACCAAAAGACTACCGTTATCCAGAACCAGAATCTGCCGCGCCAGCAGTTGCCAGTGCAGCCAAGCCTACGGACAATACACCGAAAGAAATACCACGACCAAAATCGACTTCAGCTTCTGGCATCCGTTTCTGACTTATTTTTGCCAATTTTAATTTATGACCAGAGTCGATTTTCACAGTCAGGTACAAGACAAAATTCACTACAGCTGCCGCCTGATACGCAAAGCACGTGCAGCGAATTGTCAGATACTGGTACTTAGCGAAGATGTACAGCAAGCACAAGCCTTAGATCAGGCATTGTGGAATTTTTCAGCGAGTGATTTTCTGCCACATGTCATGCTGGAGAGTCCGCTTGCGCCGAAAACGCCCATCGTTATCACCACGTTGTTGCGAGCGTCACTGCCACATTATGATGTGCTGATCAATCTGAGTCAGCAATTACCCGATAACTTTCAACAATTTAGCCGCGTGATCGAAGTGATCTCGCAGCAAGAACAAGACGCCGCCAGCGGTCGTCAACGATTTCGCCTATATCAACAACAAGGTATAAAACCTTCTCATCTTGTGGCAAGTACATCATGAATGATCAAATCGATGAAAGTATTCCCGTCTTGACCGAAATCATTTCGGCACCAAATGACGCTCCACCGTTAAGTAAAAGCAAAACAGAATCGCATTTCCCATTTGTCGCGGACAACAGTCATCTCAACAAGCCATCAAGCAGTAAGCCACTCGCAACAGCACTTGCATCCGCAAAAGAGGTGTTGACACACCCCGATTCGCAAGCTCTGTTATTGGAAAAGACCGCTGCGCTAACAGATAAGGCACAATCAATTAGCGCTGAGGAATGGGTTCAGTTAGAACAAACCATACGTGAAAATGTCTTGCGGCAAGTCTTATCTAGGGTTGATTTCGTTCTAGAACACCGCGTTAGTGATAGCCTAGCGGATGTTCTACAAACTGCAGTCGATAGGCTTGCTGATGAGATACGCGCAGGCTTACGTCAGAGCATCGAAGAGGTCGTAACGCGAGCTCTAAATCAAGAAATTACTAAGCTTAAGGGTAGCAGTCGCTGAATCTACTTAGCAACTCTGACGTTTAATTCAGGTCCCTTTTCATCGAAAGAGATTCTTGTAGAGAACTTCGCACGCTTCATCGGGAAACGTGAGTGAAAGTGCCGCACATTGCCAGACCCTGAAATCGCACGACGTACAAATTGATAATAGGCTTCCATATCAACGACATGGATGACCAGAAAATAATCAATCTCACCTGAGACGAAATAGCACTGCATCACTTCTGGCTCATGATTCATACAAGCCTCGAAATCATGCATGCGCTCATCAGACTGATTTTGCAGTGATATTTCCAAAAATGCGAGCATTCCATACCCAATGGAAAATGGATCGACCATTGCCACATCCGCACTAATCACGCCAGAATCACGTAAAGTTTTAATTCTACGCAAGCAAGTTGGCTGTGAAATATGCAATTTTTCCGCCAACACCCGTGTCGGCGTTTGATTATCTTTTTGCAACAAATTGAGCAATTTGCGATCAACTTTGTCGAGAGTGTGAAATTTAGCCATAGGAGTACTAAGAAGTGCGAAATAAAACTAAGTCGGGTGGACTATACAAAAATTATTGCGCGCAGAAATAAGAAAAAGGCCCGGTCAAGACCGAGCCCTCTTCGCAAAAAATCATTGATTACTTTAAACTTAAAACCCACTTCACCAAAGTTTTTGCTTCTGCTTCGGATACCTGCGCATTCGCTGGCATTGGAATAGCACCCCACGCGCCACTGCCGCCCTTCAACACTTTGGTGACTAATTTCGCTTCCGCAGTTTTATCTGCCGCGTATTTTTTTGCTACATCTTTGAATGCTGGGCCCAAAATTTTGTTATCTACACTATGGCAGCTCATGCAATTTTTGGATTTTGCCAAATCCGCATTTGCCATCGCAGAACCGGACGCTAACAAAGTGACTGCAGCAAACAATAAAGTCGTTTTCATTCAAAATCTCCTGATCAATAAAAAGTGCAACAATTTCAAAAATAGTCTTTCCCTATTCTACCGCTTTTTCCCTCATACTGAGAAATGCAACGCCAAGCAATTTGCTTTGGTTGACCGGAAACAGAATAGTGCCTATGATAAAGCCAGAACCGCATAGCAAGCTTCGAACTCAAAGACGATAAACCCCTGATTAACTGCAAACACTTTTTACCCCGCCCCATTTATGAAACTCTTGATCGTTGTTGTCGCCTTATACATTTTAAAGCTGCTTGACCTGAGCTTCATGGAAAATGTCTCGTGGTGGTGGATCAACGCCATCGGTTTTTTTGCATTTTTATGGTTTGAATATTTTGAACGCATGCTAGGCTTAGATAAACGAAAAGACGACATGCTGCATGAAAAAATGCTAAAAGAACGTCAAAAACGTCAATTCAATATCAGAAAGAAATAATCCTTTCAGCCTAGTGCACATACATTTGTAGCGAAACAAACATGTGCCACGCGTCTCACCACTTAACAGACTTATGCAAATCGAACTGCGTCAGCTCCGATATTTTGTCGCGGTTGCAGAAGAACTACACTTTGGGCGTGCCGCAAGTCGCCTACACATGACACAGCCACCTTTATCGCAGGCAATTCAAAGCCTCGAAGCGGAACTAGGCGCTGCCCTTTTTCATCGCACAACCAGGCACATACAACTAAGTGCTGCAGGCTTGGTGCTATTACCTGAAGCGAAGCGCTTGTTAGCACAAGCAGAATTGCTGCCAGAAATCGCTCAACGTGCTGCAGCGGGTGCAATCGGTGAACTACGCCTAGCATTTGTTTCTATCGCTGATTACAGTATCTTGCCGCCCGCCTTGCGAAGTTTTCGCCGGGATTTTGACAAGGTAAAAATTGCCTTACACGAAGCGACTAGCGATAAACAATTCGACTTGCTCGAAAATGATGAGATCGATGCAGGCTTATTGATTCCTCCCATTCCAGATCGCCTCCAGCATTTGCTTCACTACCGTAAATTGGCTAACGAAAACTTAATCCTAGCCTTACCTGAAGGCACAGAGAAACGCCGTCATCCAGAAAAAATAAGTAGTTATAAAGATTTGCCATTAATACTTTTTCCGCGCAAAATTGCGCCTGCCCTGCACGACACGATTTTGGGTTGTTTCCGCGAAGCTGGCTTAACACCAGTCATTGCGCAAGAAGCCATACAAATGCAAACCATTATTGCGCTGGTGTCAGCAAATATGGGAATGGCACTCGTGCCTGAATCCGTCGCCAACTTACAGCGTACAGGTGTGCATTATCAGACTTTAGATTTACATCCAGCGATGCAAAATTGTGTAGAGCTAGGAATCGCCTGGCGGCGCGATTCCACCTCGCCAGTTGTGCAAGCTTTTTTAGACCTTTTAGAAGAATAAACTCATGTTGGTACATCCTAATTTTGACCCTGTTGCACTCGATCTGGGTTTTATGAAAATCCACTGGTACGGCATCATGTACCTGGTCGCATTCGCTCAATTCGTCATCTTAGGCCGTTTGCGTTTGCGGCTGCCACATATTGCGGCTTTAGGTTGGACCAAGGAACATATCGACGACATGCTGTTCTATGGCGTACTTGGTGTAGTACTTGGTGGTCGCCTAGGTGAAGTGATTTTTTATCAGCCTAACTACTTTTTCCATCATCCGCTCGAAATATTTATGGTGTGGAAAGGTGGTATGTCGTTTCATGGTGGCTTTCTGGGTGTCTTGATTGCGATGTCGTTATGGGCACGGCAAGCTAAAATGCCTCTAGTTCACGTGTATGACTTTATCGCTCCGTTGGTGCCGCTCGGCTATGCGGCTGGACGCTTCGGTAATTTCATCAATCATGAATTACCCGGTCGCGCTGCTGCTGCCGATTTCCCGTGGGCGATGCAATGGCCAGACGTACCCTATCCAGTTCATCCTTCTCCAATTTATCAAGCCTTAGTCGACGGTATTTTGTTATTTGTGATCGTCTGGATATTTGCACGCAAATCACGCCCAGCATTGGCAGTCGGTGCCTTATTTGTGATGCTCTATGGCTGCGCCCGTTTCTTCACTGAATATTTCCGCACCCCCGATTACGAAGTCAGTTTTATTGGCATGACCATATCTGCAGGACAAATGCTATCGCTACCGATGATCGTGGTGGGTGCTGTATTGCTGGTGATGGCGTATGCCGGAAAGTTTACGCCAGCAAAATCAAGCCCAGCACCAGTCAAATCAAACAACAAACCGAATAAGCACAAGAAATAAAAGCAACACTTCACGACAAAACACAATAAAACAAAATAAGACCTTGGCACAAGTTTCGCGAACGCCTAAATTTTAGTGAGCACAGCACACTTTTGATTGAATACAGTGAGCATCGCAGAATCAAAATTTGTGCACGCTCAGCTCGCATAAAGGTCTCAAAATAAAATTCCCCACCAGGAGACAACATCATGGAAAGCATTAGCTGCGAACTTCAAGGCAACCTCGCCTATATCACCATCTCCAATCCCGACCGGCTCAATGCCTTGAATATGGGAATGTGGAATGCGCTCACCACGCATTTTACGGATTTGCACCAAAACCCCGACTTGCGCTGCATCATCATCCGCGGTGCGGGCGGCAATTTTGCGGCTGGTGCCGACGTACAAGAATTTGCTACGGTGCGCAATACGCTGGCCGATGGCATGCGTTATCACAATCAAGTCATTGCCGCTTCATTAAAAGCCATCAGCGAATGCCAACATCCAGTCGTGGCTGCAATTGAAGGCGTGTGTGTCGGGGGTGGATTAGAAATCGCGATTTCTTGCGATATTCGGATTGCTTCGCCGAATGCAAGATTCGGCATTCCCATTAACAAGTTAGGGTTTCCTTTAGCTCCGAAAGAACTCAAGAGTTTGTTAGGCTTAGTTGGCAAAGCAGTTGCTTCAGAAATTTTACTCGAGGGCAGAATTTTGAATGCCATCGAGGCAAAGCAAAAAGGTTTAGTACAACGACTTTCCGATGACGTACCGGGTGAAGCGCTCGAGACTGCACAAAGAATCGCGCTCGGCGCACCACTTGCCGCTCGCTTGAATAAAAAATTTATTCGTCGTTTAAGCTTTGCCCCACAACCTTTAGATGACAATGAACAATTAGAAGCCTTCTCATTTTTAGAAACGAATGACTATCAGGAAGGTGTGCTAGGCTTCTTGGCCAAACAAGTTCCCGTATTCACAGGAACTTAAGGCTAGAACTTAAGACCGGAACATCACACTAAAATAAATTTCAATCGCTGCTTTATGAATGCCAACCTCTACGCACTTTTCGCTGCAAACTTTCCTAGCGATTTGTCTCGCTGCTGTATAGAAACACACGATACGCGCTATTTCAGTTGGTTAGATATCGAACACGCCAGCGCCAAACTCGCCAATCTATTGGCTAGCTTAGATTTAGAGCCAGGGGCGAGAATTGCGGTACAAGTAGAAAAATCGCCCGAAGCACTGATCTTGTATCTGGCGACTTTGCGCGCTGGCTATGTTTTCTTGCCATTGAACACCGCCTATCAGCATGCAGAAATTTCCTATTTCATCAAAGATGCGGCACCAGAAGTAGTCGTATGTTCTCCACAAAATTTTGGCTGGGTTTCACAAATCGCGTTTCAGGCTGGCAGCCAACATGTGTTCACTTTAGACGCGCCGACACAAGGAAATAATCGCGGTAGTCTGCTAGATCGTGCCTCAACTATGTCCGATCAATTCACTACCGTTCATAGTCAAGCAAACGATCTGGCAGCAATCCTTTACACATCAGGCACCACAGGTCGCAGCAAAGGCGCGATGCTGAGTCATGACAATCTCGCCTCGAATGCAAAGGTCTTGAAAGACGCCTGGGGCTGGCAGAAAGACGATGTGCTATTGCATGCACTGCCCTTATTTCATGTCCACGGATTGTTTGTTGCTTCCCATGGAACGCTTCTCAACGGTAGCAAGATGATCTTTCTGCCGAAGTTCGATGCAGATCAGGTGCTACATTATCTGCCGCAATCAACTGTAATGATGGGTGTGCCAACGTACTATGTACGACTGCTACAAGATAGCCGCTTAAATCATTCACTTTGTTCCAAGATTCGCTTGTTTATATCTGGTTCGGCGCCATTACTAATGGAAACCTTCCGTGACTTCAAACTACGTACTGGGCACACCATCTTAGAACGCTATGGCATGAGCGAAACGACGATGCTGGTGTCCAATCCCTACCATGGTGAGCGAAAAGCGGGCACCGTTGGGATGCCCTTGCCGGGCGTCGATGTGCGCGTTGTAAGTTCTGACGGCACAATTGGTCATGCGGGAGAAATTGGCGATATCCAGGTCAAAGGCGCTAACGTCTTTCAAGGCTATTGGCGCATGCCGGATAAGACCGCAGAAGAATTTACTTCCGATGGCTACTTTCGCACTGGCGATGTCGGCACATTCGATCGTGATGGTTATTTGAGTATCGTCGGGCGTAGCAAAGATTTGATTATTTCAGGTGGCTACAATGTCTACCCGAAAGAAATCGAAAGCATGATTGATGACATGCCTGAAGTAGTCGAGTCCGCGGTCATCGGCTTAGCACATGCAGATTTTGGTGAAGCGGTATGTGCGGTGATTGTATTAAAAAAAGCGGAGACGCTGGACTCAGCAACAGTCGTCACACGTTTGAAATCGCAAATCGCTAACTTCAAAGTGCCTAAGCAAGTTTTCTTCGTGAGCGAGTTACCGAGAAATGCGATGGGAAAAGTACAGAAAAATTTGCTCAGGCAGCAGTTTCAACTTTAAGTTTTACTTTTTGTCCAACAGTTTCAATACGGCTTTCCATTCCGCAGCGGTCACAGGAGTAATGGACAGACGACTCCCTTTTTGCAACACCACCATACTTTCCAGCGCTTCATTGGCCCGCATCTCTGCCAGACTCAATATGCGTGTTTTACGAATTGCTTTCACATCCACCAAAATCCAACGCGGATTTTCTGGTGTGGCTTTCGGATCGTAATAGTGACTCTTCATGTCAAACTGCGTCGCATCGGGATAAGGCATACTGGCAACTTCCGCAATGCCAACCACTCCCGGTTCATCGCAGCTAGAGTGATAAAACAAAACCCCATCACCAAGCTGCATTTGGTCCCGCATAAAATTCCGCGCTTGATAGTTACGCACGCCAAACCAAGGTGCAGCACCAATACGCAAGGCGTCGTCTATGCTGACTTCACTGGGTTCGGATTTCATTAGCCAGTATTTCATTCCTGTAGCTTCCTTAATCTCAATTCATCAATACAAGGTTTCGTTCATTCATTTCTAGAAGCAGCCATTTTCGCATAACGCTTAGATTCCTCAATATTCTTACGTCCATATCGGTCATCTTCATATAACTTAACCAATCCCAATTGTGCAGCGTGTGATCCCAATGCGGCTGCACGCTTCCAATTAATTTCGGCGAGCGCAATATCTGCTGGCGCAGAATCTACCGAATTTAGATACCGTTCACCCTTCAAATACAAGTCCAGTGCAATCTCGGTATTTGATCGGAATTCTGCCTTATCCAACTTTACTTCTATCGTTTTTCCAGCGCTACCAAGATTCGAAACGACAGATAGCACCATTAGCACAACAACTATTAACACCACGAGTGGCGCTGACCACTCACTATTTTTGAAAAATTCTCTGATTGTGACGAAATTCAACTTCGGCGGCTGAAAAAACTTATACTCCACAGCCCGTTTATGCCATGTCTGCAAATTCTCATACTTCGTCACCATAGCCAACCATGTCGGATAACTGCTCAACATCTCATCGATAAAATAAATGTTCTCACGCAAAAATTGCTTGGTCGGTGGCGCGTCATTTCTGGCGAGGCGTATCAAACCGACTTGCCGATTAGTGCGCGCCTCATCTTGCAAATTGAATGCACTCATTTCATCGACTGCACGATCAAGGTAATACCCAAAGTCATGAAATCTTAATAGTCTGTGTTTGTCTTGATGCCAGCCAAAACACTTCACCGCAGCGCCAAACAAATCACCATTACCTGTCTGCCAGCCTTGCGCTAATCGTTCGGCTATTAGCCACTCAAACAAGTCGCGGATTTCCACATTAATTAAACGCTCGTCATCCAAATACATACGCAACAGAAACTCCGTCTGCCCCACTTCTTCTGCTTTTTCACCTAGATGCTGCAAAAATTCCATAAAAATATGACGGGCAATATCGATTGCATAAACGACCTGCTCTTCTGCATTTTCTACGGCATTGGAAGTTGGCTGTTGCGGAACAAGTTCGGGCGATGCGGTGTTCTCCGTGTATCCTCTAGCATCGGCAACTGCATCCCCCATCGCAAAAGTTGCCGCATTTGGCTCGCTGTTCATATGTTCCTGAGTAGAGCCCAATTCCGTCGACTGCTCAGACTCAGCATTTTGCTCAGCAATATACTGCTCGCGCCATTCTTTACTCCGAGCCCAAGCTAAAGCACGCACATATTCCTCACGCAGATTTTGAAAACCTTCGAGATCATTATCCTGATCGATCTGCTTGAGCGCTTTAGCATAGGCGCGTTTAATCATGCGTTCATCGACATCTTGCTCGATACGATGATCAATAAAAAAAGCGGGTATATCAAACATAATTCGCTCTTTGCTTATTCAGTGAAATCGGGATGCAATACGACGTCTTGCTCAATTTGATCAAGCGCTTCGGAAAATTGCTTTTGTGCTGGCGTAATCAGTTTAGGATTTTGCGTTTCGATCACACGTTCAAATTCAGCAATCTGATGACTCAGCCAATCACGCGCCTCGCCTTTCAATTGTTGATACACGCGATCAGCGCGTGCCAACAAGGTCCGAACTTCCAGTGCATCACGCGGATGCATTTTCAATTTTTCCAACTCCACTAGGCGCTTGGCGATTTCATCCTCGGTAAGTAGACCGGGATTACCTTGAATGAGCATTTTTTGCACTTTCTGCGTGCGTATCACCGTCGCCTGCACTTCCAACAAACCATTCACATCGTAGGTAAAACGAACATCTACACCGTTCTGATCACGCGGTAAAGGCTCCAGATTCAATTCCAATGAACCTAATAAAATATTATCTTTGACCAAGCGTGATTCGCCTTGATAGATATCGAGTTGCAATAATTTTTGATTGTCTTCAATCGGATAATATTGCGCAACACGGCTGATAGGAACCGTACTATTTCTTTCAATAATCGGTGAAAAATGTCCACTGACATTTTTGTTATTCGCCAAGCGCATCGCCACTTCCACACCCAAAGAATACGGTGCAACATCCGTCATCACCACTTCATCAAGTGCAGCATCTTTCATTTTTAAACCAGCCTGAACCGCAGCGCCCATCGCCACCACTTCATCCGGATTGATTTCGCTAGCAGGAAAACGTCCAAACATCAAAGTCACCAGACGCTTAACAATCGGCATACGGGTTGCACCGCCCGCTAATACGATACTGTCAAGCTGATTGCTACGTAAATTCGTATCACGTAAGGCGCGCTCGACAGGTTCACGTAGTCGCTTAATGAGTGGTGCAGCTAATTTCGACAAACTCTCTTCGTCGAATTCAAGCTCCAAAGTTTGATCATTGGTCTGCACTTCCATCTTAGATTTTTCTTCAGAGGATAGATCGCGTTTGGCTTTTTCTGCTGCAGCGAAAAGCTGCTGCATAAAACGCGGATCATTGCGCACCTTGGGCGGAAATGCGTGCTTTTCGATAAACGCATCGACCATGATCTTGGTGATATCTTCACCACCTAAATAATTGTCACCGGCAGAAGCCCGTACTTCCATCACGCCATCGAACATCTCCAAAATAGAGACATCAAAAGTGCCACCGCCCAGATCAAAAACTAGGAAGCGGCATTCGTCTTTAAACTCATGCATGCCATAAGCCAAAGCCGCTGCGGTCGGTTCGTTGACCAGTCGCTCAACCTTCAGGCCAGCGAGTTGCCCCGCTGTGCGCGTCGCTTTGCGCTGCGCGTCCGAAAAATACGCTGGAACTGTGATCACTGCTTCGGTCACAGCTTCACCTAAAAATGCCTCGGCATCCGCTTTCAAACTCTTCAGGACAAATGAAGACAATTCTTCAGCGCGAAATTCACGCTTGCCCAATTTGATTTTTTTGTCGCTGCCCATGTAGCGCTTGAAAACTGCGGCGGTCACTTCAGGATGTGTTTGCAAACGCTCTTTGGCTGCGCGTCCGACCAAAATACTGCCATCATTATCGACGCTGACACAAGATGGCGTTAAAGTGTCGCCGAGACTATTGGGTATCAAGTGCGACTTTCCATCACGCCAGATCGCCACTAAGCTATTGGTCGTACCCAAATCAATGCCGATTATCATGCTGCATACCTTTTTTCCGAGCAAAAAATAAGTGCACGATATCTTTCGCAGCAGACATAGTGCACTTCCTATTTTCGTGTTGACGAACTTGAGTCATTGTAAAAGGAATCAGATGGATTGACAATTTTTGCAAGCTGAAGTCCGACCGGAGATATTTAACACTGCACAATATTTTCAACAACAATCACAAGAGCATCCGCACGTAGATTTCATCAAAAATGGAATTCATGCATCTATTGCCCTGAGCCCACCATTTCCCGAATTTTTACTGCCTTCTCAAAGTGATTCAATTGATGAAGCTTTATCCACCAGACTGCAGCCTCCATCAGAAGCTCAGGGTCATCGTTTTTATTGGCAAAGAATGCGTAAAAAGATAAGCCCACACCCTCTCCTTTTGCATCAATTTTCTGATTGAAAACGTCGATTATTTTGGCGCGTAATTGTTTTCTCATTGGGATTTTTGGGTCGTAATTTTTGTGATGATTAATCTTAAATTGATCAAGACAACTGCTGTGCGCCAAATCTGAATAATCAACGTCGTCACACTAAATCAATTGTTGCGGATACTAGCATTACGAAATGATTTAGTACAACGACGGCGGACCTTTGGAAAAAATATTTACGTCAACTGAACAACGTGTGATTCTTCTTTATCCCATTATCCATCTCGAAATCATATATAGTTACCCATCTTCCACTTACGAAAATGAAATATTTTCTTGTTCCAAAACTACACCTTCAAGTTAATTTATCAGCCGTTTGACTTTATCAAATCAGCCTTAAAAATATGAAGAACTTTCAATCTCAGGAGCATTCGAAAAATAAGAAAGCATAAAAAAATGCCCTCACCTAACGACTAGTGAAGACCTTCATCAAAAACAAATTCCTACATCAAGCCACCACCGAAGTCTGAATTGTATTCATCACATTCACCGGCGTAATCAAATCAAACAAAACCGTATTCGGCACTGCTTCGCTATTCGGATGCAAAGCAAAGTATTTGGAGATGTCTTTTGCCTGACGCAGTTGTATTGCTTGTGCGATCTTGCGTACGTCTTGGTAATACTGATCGACGACATTGCGTAAAGCATTATCGGTAAAGCCGTAGGTGTCCTGTAAGAAATCACTGGACGGTTCTAATACGCCGCGGCCAAATACGGATTGTGGGTAAGGGCCTTGGCCTTGGCCTTGGCCTGTGGCTGAGGCGTTGAGTTGGATGTCTAAGAAGTTCATTCCGCCTACTGCCGGATAGGTGTCAGTTTGAGAGGGCATACAGGCGAGAATGTCGGCTGGTGTCCACTGACTGGATGCTTTATTTATTGGTGGTGCATACATCAGCGTGGATGCATTCGGGACGAAAGCAGCCTGATTATAAGCACCGCCGTTGATGACCGTGTGTTGTACTGAGAACTGCCAGACAAACATGGTTAACACTTCTTTTAATAACACTGCAGTGGTCACACTGGCGGGAAAGCTTTGCGTTTGTTTGATGCCATCGACATAATTAAATGCATGAATTAGTTTATTGAAGAAGCGCTGTAATTGCACGCGCCTACCACATCGCGACCCCCGTTCGGATAATAGGTGTCGAACTTGCTGTAAGTCACTTCACCTCTTTTGATGCTGACGATAAACAGCTCATACAGGAAAATTAAGCTGTCTTTAAAGTGCCTGATAACTTGTAGGTGGTGAAGATGATGCCGGACGGGAATGCCTGAGTGCTGACGAGTTCAAATGAGCAAGGGGGAGTGCCCTCCGCAAAGATGCGCTTCCCTGTGCCCAGCAACACCGGATAAACCGCCAACAGAAGCTCATCCACCAGACCATGTTCAAGCAGAGTCGAGGTCAACGTGGAACTTCCGGACAGAACCAGATCTGGACCGTCTTGCGCTTTGATACCTTGAACATCTGCAACAATATCTGGCCCAATTCCTTCGACTGGCCCCCACTCAAGAGTATCCGGATGATGGGTAACGACATATTTTGTTGCTGCATTTAAGAGATCACCCATAGGATTACTCGGCGCTTTAGGCCAAAAACCTGACCATATATCGTAGGTGTGACGACCGAGCAGCAGATCAAGCCCGCTGCCATAAGCCGCAAGCATGGCCTCTCTCCCTGCTGGACTACGGTACGGCGCAGTCCAATCACTATAGGCAAAATTGTCGCCATCGGCAGAATGTTGAATGACACCATCCAGCGAGATATGTTCGATGATTTTCAGTTTTCTCATACGACTCTCCTTAATCAGAATAATAGACTCCACTATACAACGACGTTTCTCAATAAATGAGGAATGACATGTAAGCAGCTAAGTAGCGAAGAAAATCACAGAATACTTCAACTCAGGTTTTAGCCATCGCCTTCATTTCATTGCTATTCACCGATTTGACCTGCACAGGAAGTAGAAAATAGGCAGTAACACCAACGCCCGCTCCGGCAACCAGCGCCATCAAACTGGTGCGAAATGGCGCGGCAGTAGCGAATATCACCAGCGGAATCAGTGCACCAATGGCGCCAAAAATCCAACTTCGCAGTAGCCCGAATTTGCACAGTATCAAATAGACCGGGACACCGACGACCGCTATACCGAAATAAGTGAATGGAAGTCCCACAGAAATAGCGAAAACAATTCCCCAAGTAAAATCTGAAGCAATGCCAGCGTCTGAACTGCCCAGCCCTCCAATGACAATCATAGGCATGCTAGCCAGCGGCGCTATTAATAGGGATTTCCAAGGGATCAAATATTTTGTCATGGCGCTTGACTTGGGGTTAGTCGAAATAAGGCTTGCTGCGCAAGCATCGAAGAGGAAATTGTGGACAAGAATCGAATGTCATATCACTTCAGTGCTGGTGGCAATCTGCTTCCCCAGCCAAGTGATTCATCGCCGTTTGCAGAGATTGTCACGTAGGCGTAGTGCGCCTCTTTTGCACCATCATGAATACGCCAAAAATGATGCGAATTTGAACCTTCTGGAAACACGCCCAAATATGTCAAATGGTCGGCTTTCAATGCATCTTTATCAAAGATAGACATTCCATACTCGCGCCTGAGGTAACGTGGCAATTCTCGCTCAATGGAATCAGATAAGCCTGTTTTACCGAACCAGTCAGCGTCTTCAAGCACTTGCTCTTCCTTTTCCATCAGCGCCAGCTTTTCCCGCACGCTCTTCTTATATTCGGGGCTAGCAAGATAGGCCCGCATATCGTTTTGCGTATTCACAGCTAGTTTCGATGTAGTGGAAGATTCAGATTGATTTCGATTACAAGCTACGCAAGAAAATATCGCGAGAACTGCAAGAATTTTTGAGGTATGTACCATGATAGCAGCGTGCGATTGCATATCTTCCCTGGACGTTCGATGTGGCGTTAATCCCTACAAGAAGAGCAAGATAGCGGATTAGTTCAAAAAATTCAATTTAACTTATTTTTTAAATACGATACCGATTGTTGACCGAAAATAGCGCCCACTTGGACGTCTAACAAAATACGTAACGGTTCGCCAGATCGACTATAAACGCGGGCTGCAAATACGCCAAAAACACCAAAGCCAATATCGCCGCAATCAACAGCGATATTAGTAGTTGGCGCATGGTCAAGAATGATTTCATATACTCAATTCTATCGACAAATCCTCAGAATTTATGCAGCGAGCGGTAACTTTTGTTCACGTGCAATCGCACTTTCGTTGATCGGCAAATTAATCAAAGTCGCAAAAATACCAAGTCCAACAACGACCACCCAAACCGCATCGTAGTTTCCATTCTTGGTGTACATATAGCCGCCCAACCAGGCACCGATGAAACTGCCTAACTGGTGGGAGAAGAACACAAAGCCAGATAACATGGAAAGATATTTCAAACCAAAAATACCTGCGATTACGCCGTTGGTGAGCGGCACGGTCGACAACCACAGCAAGCCGATTGCTGCGGCAAAAACATAGACGCTGTAAGTACTAATTGGCGCAAGTACAAACAAGGCAATCACGATACTGCGACTAAGATAAATGCTGGATAAGAGGTAACGCTTAGGAAATAACCCACCGAGTTTACCGGCACCATACGATCCGAAAATATTAAATAAACCAATCAACGATAAGGCAATCACCGCAACACTTGGATCGATGATGCCTTTATCTTTTAAATATGCAGGCATGTTCATACCGATAAAAACCAATTGAAATCCGCACACGAAATAGCCAGCCAATAAAAGCAAGAATGGTTTGTGGGAGAACGCTTCACGTACGGCTTCCATGGTACTTTGTTGTGGCCCGGTATCGACAGCGCGAGTGGGCTCACGTAACTTCCAAGCCATCGGTAACATCACAATCAACATCAATGCCGCCAATACGTACAAGGCGTTTTGCCAGCCTGCATGTTGTATCAATTGCTGATCAACTGGCATCATAAAAAATTGACCGAAAGAGCTGGCAGCCGATGACATACCAAACGCCCACGAGCGTTTTGCCTCGGGTGCAGTACGCCCTATGATGCCACTCACCGCACCGAAAGTAGTACAAGCAAGTGCAGCACCAATCAAGACACCCGAGCCCGCGATAAATGCAAAGGGTTGATTCACCAATGCCATCCACAACAAACCCAACGCAAATAAGACCGCACCTAGGACGATGACTTTGGCAGTGCCTAATTTATCGGCTGCCATCCCGGCGAAAGGCCCGAACACACCCCACATCAAGTTTTGAATCGCAATCGCCATCGAGAAGGTTTCGCGCGTCCAGTGATATTCTTGAGAGATCGGCTGCAACCAAAAACCAAAACCATGCCGCACCCCCATAGATAAGGTCAACACAAATCCGCTTGCGAGCAAAACGGTGGTCAAACTAGGTTGACTGCGGGGAATTGAAATCGTCGTCATGAAAACTTTCAGGCTGAACTCCCGATGTCTGCACATGGGAAAAATGAACTAAGTGGCCAGTGTAGCCGAATTTCAAATCGATTGTTTTTGGTGGGCAATCAAAAGCTTAACAAAGCAATATCATTTAATAAAAATAGGCATGCACTAATTACACTCATCAGTCGCTTCTTCGTTTGTCAGAGACTGATCAATTCAGCGCGCTGCCCTGTCACAAAATTTTGCAAATCTGGAAAGAAGCTTAAGAAGCCTTGATTTAATTCATCGTAATTTTGTTGCAGATCGGTGATAGTTTCGCGCAACAAATGGCCATTGCGCGATAAGCGTGTAGAGACCCGATCAATCGCCAGCTTGACGCCATCAAACTCCGTATAAGATCCCAGCCAATCTTGTACCACCATGCGCGGCGCGGCGTACGCCAGATTACTTGGAAATAAAGTGCTGCGTGTTAGCAATTCACGATAAAACTCTTGAATGAATATCTGTAAATTTTGCTCTGAATAGTGCTGCCAATGCTGTGCGAGCAAATGGTCGTAAAAAATATCTAAAGCGATACCGGCATAGCGGCGACGAGATGAGGCAAACAAACTGCGCGCTTGCTGTGTGATGGCATGTTGGTCGGTGTAGCTGTCAATTTTACGATGCAGCAAAATCTCCCGTGCGATCTCAGATTGATACTGCGATGCGCCGTCCATTTTAACAAAATCGCCCAACAAAGCGCCGAGCATCGCGTCGTGGCTGTGGCGCGCCAAATATATGTGGGCTAAATAGTTCATCGTGTTTACCGGCCTTATTCACTATCAATCTCCATCGATGGCGATTGATCTTTATTCACGCTTTGTAGCGAAACGCTGGCGTCGGGACTTAATGTATGTCAATTGCACATTGTATCCATTCGCCAAAACCCGGTGCTGATTTCGGCCATTGATTGACATGCGTAATCGTCGACTTACCTGTAGCGAGATAGTAACTTAGAGCACGAATCACACCGGCATGCGTGATCCAGATGATTTGACATTGCTTGTCGTACTGTGCACTGAATCGCAACACAGTCAGCATGTCTTGATAAGCTGCAATCACACGAGTCAGCACATCCTGACAGCTTTCTATACCGCCGAAACGATGTTGCGCAAAATCATCAATCCAAGCATCAATTTGCTCCTTCGGGATGTCACTCCAAGCCTGCATTTCCCAACGACCAAAGTGCATTTCCTTTAAACGTAAATCCTGCTGAATATTCAGATCTGGCACTAAGTCTTGCAGTGCGTGCGCCAATTGTCGGGTTCTTAGCAAACCCGAGGTATAGACCAAAAAACGCGTGTTACTTTGAATATTTAACGCCTCCGCTAAATGAATCGCGGCGAGGTGATTTGCGTGACCCTCCGCCGCCAGGTCAGTTTGGCCATAGCATATTCCCTCATTCACCTCTGGTCGTGCATGACGCACCAGCCACAGTTTACTTGTCATCGGTCTTGCCTTTGCATCACGTATAAAGACTTGGGTGTTAAGTACTAAGCACGAAGTATTGAATATTAGGTATTGAATATTAAGTATTAAATATTAAGTATTAAAGCCCCAGGCAAATAGCACCCCGAGATAGAAGGCAATTTCACTCAGCTGTTGGGTAGCACCGAGGGCATCACCGGTAAATCCACCTAAACGTCGCTTCAAAAAATTCAGCATCCAAATCAATGCCAACAAGCTACCAACCAATCCGCCCAACCAACTCCAGGCAGGATGAAAACACGCTACTAAGGCAAAGGCACACAGACACCAGACAAGTGCAAAGCATAACGCAGACGTGCTAATGGCATCGGCCAAAGGTTTTGATTTAGATTGCGGTGAATCACCGACATGCGGCAAGAATCGAATGATGAATAGGGGCATGCAACGCGACACCACATGAGCAAGAAATATCGCCATCAAGGTACTGGGTAAACTTAATTGCCCGAACAAATTCAGCAGTGCCAGTTTGGAGATCAACGCGAGTATTAAAGCGATCGCTCCGTAACTGCCGATGCGTGAATCTTTCATGATCTCTAGAGATTTTTCACGACTAACATGCCCACCCAAACCATCCGCCAAGTCTGCCAGACCATCTTCATGAAAGGCTCCAGTCAACATCGCAGTCATCACGGTACTAAGCACAGCGGCAATCAAACTGCTTGCGTTATGGATCGGCAACAATTGAACAGTCAGCCAAAAACAAAATGCCGCACACGCCCCAACCAAGTAACCTATCCCTGGAAAATGCGCAGCGCTGGCACGCAATAATTCAGGGCTATAGCCAACCCACACCGCTAGCTTTCCCGTGACAGGAATGCGCGTAAAAAATTGCAGTGCCAACAGATAATGACGGAGGGGGTTTAACATATTATCTCTTCTAGTTTGATATTTTCTGACTTCGTTTGCCTTAATCACGACGCGCAACACCCGCGCTTTCAAAGCTCGCCATATCACACAAAATATCGCTAGCTGATTGCACCAGCGGCCACGCCAAAGCAGCGCCAGAACCTTCGCCCAGACGCAAGCCTAGATCTAGCAGCGCATGCACTCGCAACTGATCTAGCATCAAGCGATGTCCGCTCTCAGCAGAGCAGTGGGCGAACACGCAACGCTGTTTGACTTTAGGTGCCAACATGCTAGCAACCAACACTGCAGCGCTAGCAATGAATCCATCGACGATAATTACGCGATTCTCACTAGCCGCCTGCAAAACGATGCCGACCATGGTTGCAATTTCAAAACCACCAAGGCATGCCAACACTTCAAGAGGATCGTTGACACCCGCGTGTTGCTTTAACGCCAGCCTCAAGGTCTCGACTTTGCGTGCCACTGCAAAATGATCAAGACCGGTGCCAGCACCTGTACAATCGGCGATATCAAGGTCACCCAATCGTGCTAACAACAATGCGGCGGACGAGGTATTTCCTATTCCCATCTCACCGATGAGTACGGCGTTACCAGGTAAAGACCTGACTACTTCACGACCATTGTTGATTGCTCTTTGACACTGTGCGTCGCTCATGGCAGGTTGCGTAACAGAATCTGCCGTGCCGTGGGCAACTTTACGTTTGATCAAACCCGGTATATCAGCAAATTCATGCTTGACGCCACAATCAATCACATGCAAAGCAATACCATGTTGGCGCGCGAGTACGCTGACCGCCGCCCCCCCAGCCAAAAAATTCGCCACCATTTGCCAAGTCACATCGCTAGGAAAAGCCGATACCCCACGCGCCACGATGCCATGATCTGCAGCGCATACCAGCATTTGTGGATGCTGCAAACGAGGTGTCTCCGATTTTAAAATCAGGCCCAACTGAACAGCCAATTTTTCGAGCCGGCCCAAAGAGCCCAGCGGTTTAGTCTTGTTGTCTATTTTGTGCTGCAAACTTTGTCGTAAGCCAGCATGTTCAAGATCGTCCATAGGATAGTTATTCTCATGTACCGCGCTCATATTGTGTCCTTTCGGTGAAACTGGGGTGATAGTTAGAAATTCATTATGAAATTCAATGCGATTAGAAAAACCGTGGAGAAAATTCTTGGACCGCGCGCTGTAAGGCATCTTGCGCCTGTGGGTTTAATACGCCTAGCCGAAAACAAGCCGGTAAGCCAAACGATTCAGCATGGCGTAATTTAATACCGCGATTGCGCAAGTCATGCAAAAAATCTCTGCGATTTTCTTGTAACAACTCCGTCGGCATGGCACAGAAAAAGTTCGCATGACTGGGAATAACTTGCCAACCCAGATCCTGGCAAATCGCTATCTGTCTACGCTTCCAATCACGCAAGCTACTTAAACTATTACTCAGCCATTCCTGTACTGGTGCACTACTCCAGCTCGATAACATCGCAACTGCATGTACACCCAATACCCAAGATGGCGCTAATTGCTCCAAGGTCTGTTGCCATTCATCAGCATCCAGTGGCGCAACGACATAAGCGCCGCGTATCCCAGTCAAACCCAACGCTTTATTTGGCGTAAACATTTGCCAGCAACGTGCCAAATGCTCGGCACTGACACTAGCTTGGCTCGACAAACGCAATGGCTGGTAGGCGCAATCGAGCACTAATTGACTGGTCGCAGGCAAGGCATTCAACATTTGTGTCAAACCCGCTTGATTTTGCCCCAAGGGGCTGCCGGGCTCACAAGTCCAGATCAAGCCAGCGGCACTAAATTCGTCACTAAAACCCAAGCCAGCGGCGCGTGCAGCTAAGGCATAATCACCGTAACTATGCGGTGGAATCCACACGGTTTTAGAATGATCTTGTTGATCAACTTGCTTGCGATTTTGTGTTGTCCGCATCGCAAACGCAATCGACATACGATAAATAAATTCACTGGCACTAGCAGCAATTAAAATCCTTTGCGGCGCTACTCCATGCCATCTACCTAAAGATTCACGTAAGGCTTGATATTCTGGATCGGGATAGCCAGAACAATCCGCGTTTCGGATCATCCGCATAGCAGGTGGGCATGGACCTAGCGCATTGCTATTCGTCGAAAAATCAAACAGTGGTTTACCGTGAGTATCGGTACCACCATGTATGCGCCGAACCTTTGCAGGATGGGCATTCATCGTCGATGCGCTATCAAACATCTTGCGCACCAAATGTCTTTGCAAAGTTCAACACAAAAATCCAAAGCCAAGCACAAACACAAACAAATGCAATCAGCCACACGGTACGCTGGCAAATTTCCAATGCCCGCTCTGTATGATGTGATTCAACTTGCACACCATTGGTATGCAGTACATACACATTAGGCTTGCTTAGACGCACATCCAATAACAGGGCCATTGCACCCATAGGCCAACCGCCATTCGGTGAAGTTGTTGCACAAGCCTCTTTGAATAAACGCCGATCAGGGCAACGCCAGACCACCGCATACATCAACAGTGACGTAAGACGCGCACCGGGCCAAGACAAAACATCGTCTGTACGTGCTGCACATTTACCAACCCAGGTCCATATACGACCACCACGTTCACCACGATAGCCCCACATTGCATCTGCCGTATTTGCAAAGCGATACATGAGCGCGCCTGGCAAACCGAGCAAGACAAACCACAACAAGGGCGAAATCACTGAATCATTCAAGTTCTCAGCCAAAGTTTCAATGGCACTTTCGCGTACTTGATGCGCCTCTAAACATCGCACGTCGCGACTGACTAAGCGCGCGAGTTGATTTCTGCCCGCATCCAGAGAAGACTGCAACGCTGTCTCTACTGCCCTCACCTCATCGCGCAACATGCGCCAGCTCAAACAAGGTTTTAACAGGCAGCCAAGTATCAAACCTTGCCAATACCAAGCAAGCATACTCATCGTTTTCTGCAAAGACCAAGCCAGCCAGCTCAGTAGCAACATTGGTAGCAAAATCGCGATTGCGCCAGCGATAAAATTAATCGTTGGTCGCTGAGTCGTTTGTTCCGCCTTCGGCGCCAGGATTAGCCCACATCGATGCAAGTAATGTCCCATCCACACCACCGGATGCAGGATGGCAACGGGTTCGCCCAGCATCTGATCCACGATCAGACTGAGTAAGATTGCCTGCACCAAGATCAGGCACAGTTGAGGAATGGGAAGAATGAAGTCAAGCAGCATGCTGTTTTTCTGAACTTAATCTTCGATGCCACGCTGTGCCGGAATGCCTGCACGAAATGCATGCTTGATCAGCGTCATTTCGGTCACAGTGTCCGCCAGTTCAATCAATTCAGGTGGTGCGCGACGTCCAGTCAAAACGACGTGCACGTCGACCGGACGGGCACGTAAAGTTTCCAATACATCTTCCAGCGGTAACCAGCCATAAATTAAGGGATAGGTAATTTCATCCAAAGTCACCATAAAATAATCGCCACTCAAGATTGCTGCCTTGGCTTTCTGCCAACCATCACGAGCTAACTGCGCCGAATGATCTAGATCATGACTTTTCCAACTAAAACCATCGCCTAAGCCTTCAACCACCAATCCCAATTGCTCAAACATGCGATGTTCGCCAAAACGCGCCGTCGGTACTTTCATGAATTGAAAAATCTTCACCGATTTGCCTCGTCCATGCGCCCGTAATGCCAAGCCAAAAGCAGCGGTACTCTTACCTTTACCATCCCCTGTATTTACGATAATCAAACCGCGTCGCTCGCCTTGTGGTTTGTCATATGGTTTTTCTGCTGGTGGCGTTTCTATTTGCATGATGTCGTTTCCCTCTTTAGTTTTAAATTTGAATTTTATTACTGCGGCAATGCTATCCACTGCCCTTGCACCGTATGAATCGCAATCCGGTGATCAAACACTTCGCGCAGCGCCTGATGACTGCTGACCTCATCACATGCGCCTTGATGATACAGCTGGCCTTGTTGCATGATCAGCAGATAATCAGCTTGTAAAGCAAACGAGATTTCATGCAATACGCTGATCACGGTTTTTCCCTGTACAACCAATTGCCTGACCAAACTCATCCAATCCGCCTGATGCGGCGGATCAAGATTAGCTAAGGGTTCATCCATCAGAAAAATATCTGCCTCCACTGCCAAAGCACGTGCCAGTAAAACGCGTTGACGTTCGCCACCAGATAATTGACCTAAACTCCGTTCACGCCACTCCCAAGCCTGCGTCGCATGCAGTGCCCGTTCGACTGCAGCATGGTCTTTTGCGTCTGGCGCGGCGAGCCAAGCTTGATGCGGTAAACGTCCTAGCATGACGACATCCCACACACGTAAGTCTTCAGGCGTGGTCTGGCTTTGTCCCAACCATGACAGACAGCGAGCGCGTTCGCGTCGTGGAATAGTATTTGCCAATTGCCCCAACAAATGGATGCTGCCGCGATGTTCTAACAATCCCGCCAATGCTTTGAGTAAACTGGATTTGCCCGCGCCGTTCGGACCAACGATGCTGGTCCAGGCGCCACGCGGAATCTGGGCACTGACTTCACACAAAATCGCGTTACCATTCAACTCGGCACTCACGCTTTCTGCATGGATTGCAATAGACTTTGCACTCATTGACCGTGCCTTTTCCGGTATGTCATATTGAGTTTGCTAAGCATGTTCGCTATACCGTCTTTGCTTATGCATCAAGCGCAGCAGATAAGCACCGCCCAAAATCGCAGTCACCACACCGACGGGCAATTCTTGCGGAGCGATCATCCAGCGGCTCAGAATATCTGCTGCACTGAGCAAGGCACCACCAGCCAGACTGGACAACATGATTAAACCTGCATGCGTAGTTTTTAAGATTGAGCGCACCAAATGCGGCGCAGCCAAACCCACGAAGACAATCAAACCCGTCTGGGCGACAGCCGTGCCAGCGCTTAAAGCGATGATCACGACCAAGGCCAGACGCATCTGCGTCAAGGGCAAACCCAAGCTAGCAGCAGTCGCTTCGCCCAAAGATAAGCCATCCAAAACCTGGCTCAAAGCCACACTGCCCACCAGACAAATCAGCCATACTGCGAGCATCAATCCGCAACCCGACCATCCTACATAGCCCGAGCTACCGAGCATGAATGCCTGCATAGATTGCACAATATCGGGCCGCAACATTGTTACCAGAGAACCGATCGCCCCCAACACGACACCAACAATCACACCTGCCAACAACAAACGCAAACTATGCTGCACGCCGCGCGCCAATAACAGCGTGAGAAATACCGCTAGCACCGCCCCCGCGAAGGCTGCTCCTGTCAAACCCATCCTTACGATCCACGCAGTCGCAAATGGAGAACCGCCAAATAAGACCAAGGCCGTAGAAACACCGAGCGCCGCGCCAGAAGCGCTGCCCAGTAAATAGGGATCGGCCAAAGGATTACGAAATAAGCCCTGCGCCACAGCGCCCGATAAGCCCAGCAAAGCACCAGCCGCCCATGCACCTAGCGTTCTGGGCAGGCGAATATCCCAGACAATTTGTATCGCTAATGATTGCTGCCACATCGATGTCAGACTTTCCCAGCCATTACTACCGACACCTAAACCTAGCAACAGTAAGCCAGTGCTCAAACACAGCAAAATTATCACCGCAAACAAGAGTTTTCCACGCTGCTGGGGGACTGCGATGACACTATCATTCGGCTCTATCATCCCGACTACAATGCTCTCTACGGTGCTCTCTGCAGGGCACACGACGGCACCAATGGGAGGCAAGACGCGACTCGCCATCATCATGATGCTTTGCTCTTCAAACACTTCGCCATAATCCATGCGGCGTCTGCCATCCGTGGCCCCGGACGTACCAAAACATCCGATTCTGCGGAAGTGTAAACACACACACGATTTTCACGTAACGCACGTATCGCATTCCAGCCTGGACGTGCGGCTAATGCGGCGAATCCCCGTTCGCTAATCATGATCACATCCGGATTAGCGCGCACAATAAATTCCGGATTCAGCTTAGGAAATGGTCCTAAGGAGGCAGACACGATATTACCTGCACCTAAGCGTTGCAAAGTTTCGCCGATAAAACTACTTTCTCCCGCGGCATAGGGAGCATTACTCACTTCAAAATACACGCGCATTTTTTTAACAGATGCGGGCAAACTCTTTGCTGCTGCATCGATGCCACTATTCATTTCTTGCCAAATCGTCTCGACCGAATTCACTTCCAAGAGCTGCCCCAACTTCAATAAAATACGATGGACATCAGCTTGATTTTTAGGCTCCATCGCCAACACTTTAATGCCAAGGGCCTGCAAACGCTCAGCGGCGCGACACGCCACTGACATCAGCACGACATCGGGTTTCAAAGCAGCGATCGCTTCAATGCTCGGATCAAGACTGCCACCCACGCGCGGCAAGCTTGCGAGACTTGTCGGAAAATTTGAATACCGATCAACACCAACCAAGCGCTGGCAATGCCCCAAGGCACAGACGGATTCAGTCAATGAAGGCAACACACTGACGATACGCATTGGCGTCTGCTTGAACTGCACACTGACGTTTCTATCGTCGGTAATCTCGATCGCCAACGCTGCATTTGCAACGGAGCACAATGTCCAAAGAACGTAAATTGTGACGCGATAAACCCAAGAAATTTTCATAGTTTTCCTTTCACACCGACTCTTTTACTATCACGGACAAGCCCGCAAGCATCCAACAAACTCGAGCCACCTGCGCCGCGAGTACCTGATTAAACTTGCCAAGTTGGTCCACATAGGTGCGGACGTCGACACCAAGGGGAATCACGCCGAGCCCAATTTCATTACTCACTAACACGATCGGGCCCGGTGCACTTTGTAATGCGGTCAATAAATCCATCATTACCGCATCTAATTCCTCACCACTTAGAGCTGCATGATCGACAGGCATCATGCAGTTTGTAAGCCATAGCGTGATGCAATCGAGCACAATCAATGTTTCAGGCTTACTGTGCTGTCGGATTACCTCGGCAATCGCACGCGGTTCTTCAACCGTGCGCATCTGCGGCAAGCGCAACGCACGGTCAGCTTGATGGCGCGCAATCCGCACTTGCATCTCGGTATCCCAAGCCTGTGCGGTAGCAATAAACAAGGCCTGATGCTGTTCGCTGGTTTGTAGCCAATGAGCAGCCAACATTTCCGCCCTTGCCGATTTACCGCTCTTTTGGCCACCTAATATCAATTCGCTAGGCGCAATCGCGATGGAAGTCGGCATAATTTTCAATATTTCCAAGATAAAGAAGCAAAGGCATTGCGGCCTGGCGTTGAATAAGTATTCGCCAAGACATAGTGTTTATCGGTCAGATTATTGATACGGACTAAGACTGCCAACTGAGGGCTGAGTTGCCAGTTCGCACCGACATTCAACAAGCTATACGCTGCTAACGTATCGCGCCCACTAAAACTCTGATTATTGTCTTCGCGGTCACTGGAATATTTCAATTCACTGAAAAATGACATTTCATGCCATTGATGCTGCGCACGTAAATTCAAGACATGCCGGGCGATCCGCAACAAACGTAAATTGTTCGGTTTGGTGCGCGGGTCAGCATAATCATACGAAACACTGAGTTGATCGGCACCCAACTTCCAGCCCGTACTTAAGGTGACGCCGCGTAAAATCGCCAATGCACTTTGTACGTTATTCGATGGATTAATAAACCCACGAACATCATTCTGATACACGGTGGCTTCCGCATGCCAAACATCTTGGCGATATTTCAGACCAATTTCATTTGAACGATTTTGCTGCGGTGTTAACGCAGGATTGCCAAAGCCGGGGAAATACAATTGATTAAAGCTAGGTGCCTGAAAGCTTGTGCCCGAGCTCGCCACAGCGCGCCAGGTTGGTGTGAGGAAATAAGCTGCAGACATTGACCAGTTGGTGAAGCCACCGAACTGAGAATTCTTATCATGGCGCAATATAGCCAAAGCGCTCCAATCATCTGCACGCAATGCATACGATACTAATGCGGCGCTGATATCGCGCGCTCTTACCGCATAGTTGGTACTGCTATCCACTTCATCACGACGCTGTTCCAACAGTATCGACAAAACATCTTTGCCGACACTCACCTCATTCTGCCAACTGGCTTGATCACGACGCGTGTTGAACTTATTGCTGCCGCCAAACGCGCCGTCCGTCGTGCGCAAATATTTACTCACAGACTGATCTTCTGCCACGCCCGCGGTCAACGTGGACGTCCAGATTGGCAAGAATTGCGCTTGCCAACTAAGCGACAGATTGTTCAACGTCGAATACGCACGCGCATCAGTATTCGTTTTATTCAATTTCAACGGATTCGGGGACGCCGAGCCGTCGAACTGATAATCAGTATCGCTATGCAATGCACTAACTTGCAATTGGTGTTGTGGATGAATGGTATAGCGCAACTTGGCATCAACGCTGGTCGCACTAAAGCCATCACGATCAGCATTAAATGAAGCAGCTAAAGAATTTTCAACTACCGAAATACCATCAGCTTTTTCACGCGACCAACCCAAGCTGTAACCAAGATCACCAGCACGTCCTCGCAAAGCTAAACCTAACTGTTTTTGTCCTGCGCCACCAATACCAGCGTTGGCGCTGAATACAGGTTTGTTTTCGACATCACGCGTAAAAATCTGTATCACACCGCCGACTGCATCCGAACCATACAGCGCAGATGCAGCACCACGCAAAACTTCGATACGTTCAATTCTTTCCAAGGGAAGATTTTCTAAGGCGGGTGTGCCTGAGGTAGCAGATCCTATGCGCACGCCATCCACCAAGATCACGGTTTGTGACGAGCTCGCCCCGCGCAGAAACGCCCCACTGGATGAACGATAGCTACCATTGCGAGAAATTTGCACACCAGGTAGAGTCGCCAACACATCCATCAAGGAACCCTGGCCGACCAAATCAAGTTCGCTGCGATCAATCACCGTGACATCAGCAAGTACATCGGTGATTTTAGTCGGTAGCCGATTGGCGGTAATCACCACGTCTTGCAAAGCCATAGAAGTTTGTGTTTGCGCTTGTGCGGTCTGTGCAAGTTGTGTAAGTAAGCTAGTTGATGCAGTCAAACCAAGGGCGACAACACGTGCGTGTAGAACAGATTTTTTCATTATTTTTGCAAAAATTACGAAAGAAAAATCTTCTGTTTCTTTAGACTCAGTTTGCCAGCAAGATAGCTGACTAAAACAGGCGCGCAGGCTCACTCTAAACAACGCGAATGTTGTTTAAAGCATGCTATTCATAGCGCGTTTTCAAAGCGCATTTTCAAAATGCACTTCAAAAGCGTTAAGCGAATACTCGCATCCCAAGCCGATATGAAGGGCACAATAGGATTAGCATAAGCACAGCCAACAAAACTAAGTTAAGAATTGAAACAAAAGATTTTGATCAGCTTTCCCTGTCATCCCCGACAGCCTGAAAGCAACAACGCACTACGTTTGAGCTAAAGCGCGCAATGTAATGCAACCTCGTTGGCCGGTATCCGGGCTGGCGGAGACTACCTCTGTCGCCTTCCCAGTCGCTTGTTCAAGGCGACCAGTGGCTTGTGTGACAGAAGCGGAGTCGGTGAAGACTCGTCCGCTTGACCGTTGCGGGGGCAGCGCAGGTGGGCAATTTTGTCTGAGCAAAATACCTCCTGCTTCCCGTTGAACTGCGAGATGTGAACCATCTCACGAGCACCAACATGATTATTTTAACAGTTTAATCGGTTTCATAACACCTCGCTGTTAGCAAAAAGAAGAATACATCATTGAATTTTAGTTTTCTCTTGATTTTCAGCAATCAAAGAAGACGCGCAAGAATCGCGTAAAATCACATTACTTCACTAACTTTTCGCAAAAAAAATCGGGCAGCAAGCTACCCGATTTCTCCAAACTTCCCTCAATAAATTACACTAGGATTGGTGATCCATCTATCAATGCTGATGTGAGCTGTAAATTTTGACCATTGACGCCAAATGCAGTACCCGTGAGTAAAACCAAAGCGGGATTCATCGCTATATTTGATAAATTGCCGTTCATCGCATATTGATAAGTTAAATCACCGCCGATAGCAGAGGTATCACTGCCACTCGTGTAAAAATTCAATAGGGAATTCGATAGAGCCCACGATGACATACCAGGCGTAGCCGCCCGCGCCTGATCAAAAGCCGTCACCAATCCATCAAAATTGAACAACTCTATCTTATGATTATTCAACACATTGTTTGATGTGCTGACGTAATCACTCGTTCCCTCAATTACAATCTGCAATTTTGCAACGCTGTGATTATTGATGCTGAGGTACCAATCCTTCAATGTTACCTGCTCACCAGTGCCTGTCTGCAGGATCAAGTCATTCACACTCTTCATGAAAAACAAATCTGCGTATTTAATTCCATGCCCCAATGAAATCGTATTATCTTTGCCAGTGCTGGCATTAATAATGTCCTTCCCGTCACCACGATTAAATACGATCACATCAGCACCGCTGCTAGTATTTATGGTGTCGTTACCCCGACCACCAATAAACAAATCCTTACCAGTACCGCCCGTCAATACATCATTGCCCAAGCCGCCATCAAAGAGATTATTACCGGAGGTATCAGTTAAGGTATCGTCGCCAGCAGCACCTTGCATCAAATCGTTGCTAGTCCCGCCATTCAAAACATTATTAGCACTATTTCCGATCAATAGATTCTGACTAGCGTTTCCCGTGCCATTTGTCGTCAAACTACCTGTCAGCAACAACACTTCAACATTATTGGTCAAGGTATAACTGATTGAAGAATTCACGACATCCAAGCCTTCGCCAGTATTCTCACTAATGAGATCGCCGATATTATCTATCACATAGGTATCGTTGCCCGTACCACCATAGAGCTTATCCGAACCTGCGGCACCGTCCAAAAAGTCATTACCTGCACCACCGGTAAGTGTATTAACGCCCGAATTTCCGATAAGAATATTATCTGCAGAATTACCATTAGCATTGATTGCCGCAGTATCCATCAAAATGAGTTTTTCCACGTTAGCAGGCATGGTGTAAGTTACTGTGGTTTGAATCGAATCAGCACCTTCATTCACGTTTTCGATAATCACATCGCTGATATTATCGACGATATAAATATCGTCCCCTTTGCCGCCTCGCATTTCATCTACACCCGCACCACCATTCAAAGTATCGTTGCCATCCAATCCTGAAAGTTTATCGTTCCCAGCCAGTCCGTTGATTTGATCATCAGCATTGCTACCTAGCAAATTATCGATCCCACTTGAACCATTGATAACAGAAAACAACACCGTCACTGCAAAACTATCCGTCGCAATTGCACCCGCTTTGTCAGCCGCTTTAATTTTGACACTGAGGCTACCGGCATCTGAGGACAAAGGTGTTCCGCTCAAAGTACCCGTCGTCGCATTAAAATTCAACCACGCTGGCAAAGGCTTACCATCTGAGAGTGTCGCGCTATAGGTCAGAGCGTCACCGGCGTCCACATCCAAGAAAGTATTTGCAGGAATCGCATAATTAAATAAACCACCAACGTTCGCAATCTGATCAGGCACAGGAATCGCGAGGCTAGGCGCATCGTTGGTGTTGTTAACCTGAATACTGAAGATGTCTGATACCGATGAACCTGCGAAGTCGGTTGCCGTCACTTTTACATCGTAGCGGCCAACTTCATTGTTCCCTGCTGTGCCGCTAAACGTTCTGGTGGCCGGAATAAAACTCAACCATGTTGGTAGTGCATTACCATTGGCGAGCTGCGCACTATAAGTGAGCGTATCGCCAGCATCTATATCTGCGTATGCATTTGATGGGACAGAATATGTGAAGCTCGCGTCTTCTGTCGCAATGACATCCGATAGTGGAGAAACGAGGATCGGTGTGTCATTGGTGTTGTTGATCTTGATACCAAAAATGTCGGATACCGACGAACCAGCAATATCCGTTGCAATGACTTTTACATCGAGTTTACCAACTTCATTATTGCCCGGCGTACCACTAAACGTTTTGGTTGTGGGATTGAAATTCAACCAAGTTGGTAAAGCGTTGCCGTTCGCAAGCTGCGCGTTATAAGTCAGTACATCTCCAGCATCGACATCGTTGTAGGTATTTGATGGAACAACATAGATAAAGCTCGCATCTTCAGTTGCGATAGCGTCCCCTAATGGAATAATCAGCGTCGGCACATCATTCGTATTATTGACCCGAATATTAAAAATATCTGCCACCGATGAACCTGCTATATCCGTTGCGATAACTTTTACATCAAGGCTGCCAACTTCATTATTGCCCGGCGTACCACTAAATGTTTTGTTTGTAGGATTAAAACTCAACCACGCTGGCAAGACATTGCCATTCGCAAGCTGGGCGCTATAAGTAAGTGTATCGCCGACATCGACATCTGAATAAGCATTCGATGAAACAATATAAGAAAAGTTTGCATCTTCATTCACAACAGCGTCCGCAATTGCTATGGCGACAGTTGGTGCATCGTTGATATTGTTGACTGTGATTCTAAAAATATCTGATGCGTGTGTATTCGCCGTATCGGTGACGAACACCAATACATCAATTGTTCCAACATCGTCATTGTTCGGTGTGCCGTTGAAGCTTTTGGTACTTGCATCAAAACGCAACCATGCCGGTAAAGGGTCACCATTGGAAAGCATCGCATTGAATGTGAGTACATCAACCACATCTACATCTGAAAAAGTATTGGGCGGGATGACAACACTCAATGATTCACGTTCTGTCGCGGACACGTCTGCCAGTGGCCGGTTGAGCGTTGGTGCATCATTAACGTTGAGCACGCTTAAATTAAAAACACTAGTGACAGAAGCGCCTTCTTTGTCGATTGCTGTCACTTGAATGATGTTTGTCCCTACAGCCTCATTTCCAGGCGTCCCACTAAATGTATTTGTATTCGAATAAAAATGTAACCAAGTCGGCAAATTATTGCCATTCACGAGTTTTGCACTGTAGCTTAAAACATCGCCCAAATCTTCATCGATAAAGGTACTGCTTGGAACAACCAAACTAAAATTATTATTCTGGTCCAGAATGATGTCATGCAGAGCTGAGGAAACTATCGGCGCATCGTTCACATTATTTACGACCATGCTAAATATGTCAGAAGTAGAGGCGCCTGATTGATCACTGACCGTGACCTGAATTGCGACTTCTCCAACCTCACTATTAGATGCAGTGCCGGTAAAAGTAAGCGTGGTTGGGTTAAACGAAATCCAAGCAGGCAAAGGGCTGCCATTTGCCATCTGAGCGCTGTAGGTCAGCCTGTCGCCGACGTCGACATCTGCAAAAGCATTCGCAGGTAAGACAAAATTAAATGCCACATCTTCGTTGGCCGCAACGTCGACCAAAGGCGTGACGAGTTCTGGAAAATCATTAAGATTGTTCACTCTCAGTGCAAACACACTAGATACCGCAGCTCCAGATGTATCAGTCGCAATTACTCTAATGTCAGTCACTCCAACTGACTCGTTGCCGGGTATGCCATAAAAAGTATGTTCGATCGGATTGAAGCTCAACCAGGCTGGGAGTGGATTGCCGTTGGCGAGCGAAGCACTGTAAGACAATACGTCTCCGATGTCCGCATCCGAAAAACTATTCGCTGGCACAGCGTACTGAAATGCAGAATCCTCAGTCACGCTCGCGTTCGGCAGCGCGCCTACTGCGAGCGGTGAATCATTGACGCTATTAAACGTAATTCTAAATGTGTCCGAGGCATAGCCATTTTCGGTATCGGTTACGAATACCATAATATCAAGCGTACCAATCTCGGCGTTTCCTGGTGTGCCTCTGAAGGTTCGTGTCGCCGAGTCAAAATTTAACCACGCTGGCAATGGATCACCGTTAGGCAGTGAAGCATGATAGGTAAGCACATCACCCACATCGACTTCGGAAAAAGTATTCGCAGGAACCACAAAATTGAATACTTGATGTTCGGTAACACTCACGTCAGACAAAGGTAGCGTTACCATTGGTGAATCATTGACGTTAATTATCCTTAAGGTAAAAACTTCCGACACAGATGCTCCTTCTGTATCGGACACAGTAATCTGAATATCCTTAGACCCCACATCTCCATTCGCTGGGGTACCACTCAACGTCATTGTGCTAGCGTTAAAAGTTAACCAATCAGGCAATGCTGCACCGTTCGCTAGTGTTACCTGATAGGTCAATGCATCACCGAGATCAGGATCAAAAAAAGTATTCGACCCTATTGGCAAATCTAATTGCGTATTTTGCGCATGAATCACATCGGCTAGAGGCGAATAAACTATTGGTGCATCGTTGCTGCCTTTGATCGTGATTGTCACCACTTTTTGCGTGCCGTCCAGGCTCGCCACAGTTATATGATCAGTAAGTGCACTGCCAACTCTCAGCGCTTGCACCGCAGCATCGTTATTATTGAGCGAATATGACCAATCGCCTCCCGCCGTCATGGTAAAAGTCCCATGCTCTTCTGCGCTAACATTACCGGCAGAAACCACTTGAAAAGTATTAGGGGAATTATCAATATCGGAACAGGTCAAATTGCCACTAGCAATTGGTACACCAGGCTGGCTATTCGTGGCGCCACCAGCCTCAATAACCGTGCCTACATCGACACCAGTAATAAGCGAAGCATCGTTGGCCGCGGTCACGACGATAGTAGTTTGATGGATAGCACTTGGCAAACTGGTGCTATTGAGCAGCACAGAAGCTTTACTTGCATTGTAGGAGGCAGCCGCAATATCTAGGCGCCCGTCACCATTGAGATCACCCACCGCGACGGACGAAGGACTTCCAACCATCACCAAATCGGTTCGTCCACCGAAGCTACCGGCGCCGCTACCAAATAGAACAGACACCTGATTGGAAGCTTCGTTGCCTACCGCCAAGTCTAATTTTCCGTCACGATTAAAATCCCCAACTGCGGGAGATCCTACATAATTTCCAACCCGGAAATCCGCTTTGGGCCCAAAGCTTCCAGCGCCATCTCCGAGCAATATAGACACTGACTTGTCCTGATAATTGGTGACGGCAAGATCGAGCTTACCGTCACCATTGAAGTCGCCCTTAGCAACGCCAGCGGCACCAAAACCCGTTTTAAAACTGGTCTTGGTTGCAAAACCACCCGTATTACTAGCGAGTAATATTGCGACGTTCCCGTAATCAGAATAGTTTACTGCGGCGATATCGTCTCGACCATCGCCATTGAAATCAGCAACAGCAATCGCGGAGGGATAATTCCCCACGGTATAGGTCGTCTTAGTGCCGAAACTACCAGCGCCATTACCAAGTAAGACAGCGACGGTAGTTGACTCATAGTTGGTCGCAACGATGTCCAACTTACCATCGCCATTAAAATCACCCAAGGCGATCGCACGAGGACCATTACCGGTAGAGAAATTCGTCTTGCTAGCGAGTCCCCCGGCACCGTCCCCAAGCATCACAGATACATTGTTAGAAGTGTAGTTGGCCACTACCACGTCGGGTTTTCCATCACCATTAACATCACCAACACAAACGAATCCGGGGCCGTCTCCCACAGCAAAATCAGTTTTCGTACCAAATCCGCCATTACCATTTCCTAACAATATAGAAACCGATTTGGAGGATTCATTTGCCACCACCATATCCAAGTTTCCATCGCCATTGAAGTCACTGAGCGCAACAGAGCGAGGGAAACCGCCGGTCACGACGTCAGCTCTCCCAGAGAATCCTTCCACATTGCTGTTCAATTGCCATGTCAAGGTGCGCGTGGTATTCAGATTAAAATTGGTTGGGTTTTCACTATTGGACGAATAAGTTACAGAGCGAAGCACCTGCTGATAATGCGCCAGCGAATCTATACCCGTTAACTGCAAAGTTGCATTGACGCTGTCATAAGTAGAGGTAATGTTCGTACCAGCCGTTATAGCTGATAAAAGATCTCCCGTTAACGCGCCACTACTAATGCGTACCGTGACAGAGATCAAGGTTGTATCGTCTGCGTCACTAACCTGCAATTCTGGTGCGAGTATCGTTCCTGGTGAATTCTCCATGTAATAGGCGGTAAACGCCGCGTTAGTAATCACTGGAGCAGTATCTGCCGTGCTACCAACTAGTCCTGATTTGACCGGTGCACCAGAAAGTGCGCCATGGTTGAAAGATTCAGTTCCCGTCATATTGGCGACATTCCATGACACCGTATCGACAAATTGGGCTGCCAGACGTTCGCTGCTTGCTAATTTCAACATCTCAACCCCAGTCGTCATGATCGAGATCAAATCACTTTCCAAGCTCGCACCCCTGTCATCATTAACGACGCTATCGTTTAAATCTTCCTGCAATATCACCTCTGATATGACTGCATTTTGTGAAGTTCCAACTGAACGTTGCTTGGTCATACTTTTTCCTTATGAAAGATCGCGTCGCCTGCTCAAGACGCGAGAAACCGGTAAAAATAACTCGAGTTTTACGTAGACTAATATTCGCCCAATAAATATATAAAATAATAAACCAAAAGAGCCAAGTATTTTTCATATTTTTATATGACAATGCAGGCAAAAGAGTAGCCTCAACAAGCAGACTCAGGTCTAATTGAATAGACAACCCATTCGTATTCGAAAGATTGCCGAATTCGAGCGCGATGGCGTTGACTTTAACTAAGTTGGAAGGCGAAGTAGGAAGCTTTTGCAAAAGAAGGTGCATCCAACAACAACTTTGTTGCAAGGAGCATGTAAACGAAAACGCCTGTTCGAAAATTATCACAAATAAATCAAATTATTAAGAAGATGCACAATCTCACAACGGTAATTTTGCGCTGTCATCAAACGCGAATACATCACAAAAACAATGCAAAAAAAAAAAAGCACTAATCGCGATTAACGATCAGTGCTTTTCAAGAATAAGTTCCCACCAGTGCCGCTATGCCGGCATCCTGAACCCGGCGGTTCAAGTCGGCCAAGGTCAGTTCAAATCGGGTTCATCGGACATAAGCGACGCTCACACCATTGAACAATTTCCAAAGCCTATGCACATAAATGGTTCAAGGAATATATGGCACTGGCGAACACGGTAGGAGTACGTAGTTTACTCCTTCCGCCAAAAAATCACATTAGTTTTTGCAGATTTTTTTGATTGTTTTAAACAATAAGGAGCAAAATTAAAATAGGTTTTCTTGCGGTGTTAAGGCGCGATCCAAAGTCTCATTCATATTTTGAATTTTTTGTTTCACTTCTCCCATGCTCAAACCTGACAATGGGCCATCATGCGCCTTAGTAGAGAGCAAATCAATTGCCATTCCGAGTGCCGCCATGACCGCAATCCTGTCGGTGCCTTTAACTTTGGAGGCATCACGAATCGCACACATTTTTTCATTCAAAAATGCAGCCGCTTCTTGCAATGCACGGTCTTCACCTTCTTTGCAAGCGAGCTTATAAGATTGTCCCATGATCGAGACATCAATCTGGATAGACTTCGATTCACTCATGCTACATCCTTCTCATCGTCATTTGGTAGAGCGGCAAGTATGGCTTCGACTTTGCTGTGCGCTTCTTGAACACGTTCGCGCAAATCTTTGTTTTCAGAGGCCAGGTCGACCGCCGCACGACGCAACGCAGCATTTTCCAAACGCAAAGTCTGCGTCATCTCAGCGAGGCGATTGATCTTTTCAGCGAGTAATTCAAATTCGGAAATCATCTTGGCTATCTGTAAAAATCTATAAAACTTTGGCTGTGAACTTCGACGGTAAACTTGAGACACCCGAGCTTGTCGTCAAGCATCAAGCAGAGTCTGAAGTCTAAAGGGAAACTCTTTAATTATAAAGGGATTTTCTTGTCAATTACATGCGCTTATCGGATTAATTCATAGGAATAAATTGTCCATCCGCCAAGATCAGTGCCAGCTTTAACTTTTTCATAGGATAAAGTGGAGCCAGTGCTGCGGCATAGGAAGTCAATTGTTGCAGATAGTCATTTTTTTCCGACGCTAATAACTGTCGCTTGTAATCCAATATCCAGACTTCATCATCCAACGCGACCATTCTATCAAGTCGCATTACTTGTTCTTGATACACGATATCCATTTCATTCCGTGCAAAAACAAACTCCTCCGGATGAAAGAATCGTTTCAAAGTAACAGAATTCAAAATAGTTTGCGCTTGCTCACGCACCACTTTCGCCACGCTCAGGGCACAAGGTAGCCAGTTAGCGACGACTTCGGCGGAAGGTATTTGAATCGGCCAATCGAGCACCCTATTTGTCAAACGCTCCATTAAAGCATGCAAAGCCACACCCTCAATTTGCTCCTCTGACATAAGAGGTGCAGTTTTTAATTCTGGTAAAGCTAAGTTCGGAGGATTGAATGTATGCAGAATAAATTCTTCTTGCGCAATACCAGTTACTGCCTCGGCAGAGTTCTTTTTAGCCGACACCTCGCTCTCATCCAGATAGCTAAAACGTTGATACCAACTCGCTGCTTGCACACCAGTCTCATCCGCCGCCTTATCACTGGCGATCCCGCTAACAATCAAAACTTGCTTAGCGCGAGTTGCGGCAACATACAGCAAATTCCAATTCTCTTGCTTTGCCTGCTCTTCTTCGGCTGCAAACAAACGATCACGTGCCGCGCCGCGCTCATCTTTTTTACCGAAAACAGAAAAGTGTTTTTGTTCACCCGGCTGTAAGGGCCAGGAACACAACACACCAATATTGTCTTTGGCAGCATCGCTATGATTACTATCTAGCATCGCCACGATTTTCGCTTCCAAACCCTTAGCACTGTGAATCGTCAATATTCTGACCGCATCCAATCCATTTGCGACACTCGACTCATCCGGCGAATCGGTTTCTGCACCTCGGTCAAATTCGTTTAGTGCAGCAATAAACTTTGGCAAACTCGGATAGCGTCCACCATCCATATTCAGAGCCAGTTCGGTGAATGCAGTGATATTGCCAATAATTTGTTGACGATTGGTCGCCGAAGACGCTCGCGCATAGCGGCAAACCAATTCACCTTGATGCAAAATGCGATCAAGCAAGTCATGTACAGGTAAGTCATGTGCAGCTTGCATCCAACCCGCCAACAAATCCACGGCTCGTTGCAAGTGTGGCGAATCTGATTTATCGAGCGCCAACAAACGCTTCCACCAAGCATTCTCCGCACGCTGCGCGAGCTTAATTAAGTCTTGGTCACAAGCACCAAACATCGGCGATTTAAGAACATGCGCTAAGGAGCGGTTGTCGCCAGGCGTCATTAAAAAATTAAGTAAAGCGATCAGATCAGCAATTTCTAAAGTCTGTAACAGTCCACCGCGCCGACTCGACACGAATGGAATTCCGGCTTCACGCAAAGCGCTTTCATAGGCACTTAAATTGCTGCGCCGTCTCACCAACAACATCACATCTGACCACTTAAATGGCTCCGCCGCTTCGTTACGCAATTGCAGCAGTATTTGTGCTAACTGCTGCCCTTCTTGATACCGGCGTTGATCGTCTTGCTCCAACGCCGGCGTAGTCAGAGGATCTCGCAATGGAAATGGCGCATCACAGTCCTCTGTGCTGTCTGTACGCACTTCGTCTCCGCGAATCAAAGGTAAGCGCATGACATGCCCGGCAAAAGTCGCTGCAGTTGTCTGATCGGAGTAAATCGCATTTCCTATCATGGCTTTATTTAAAGCCTCGACAATCGCAGGCGCATTGCGACGAGTTTGATTAGTGCGCAAAATTACAGCGCCCTGCTCCCCCAATAATTGACGTGCTGCAGTGAACACGCGCGGATCGGCACGCCGGAATCGGTAAATCGATTGCTTCGGATCTCCGACGATAAACACCGTCGGTCTGCTCGTATCCGCACCATAAGCGTCAAGCCAAGCGCGGACAATATTCCATTGCAAAGGATTGGTATCTTGAAATTCATCCAGCAAAATATGCTTATATCGGGCATCAAGACGTCCATGCAAATAGGCTGCGAATTCTTCATTCGATAGCAACCGATAGGCCTGCCATTCTAAGTCAGCGAAATCGAGCATACGCTGTTCTGATTTCAAGGTTTGATAGCACTCAACATAGGCTTGTCCGACTACAAACAAGGCTTGATTCAAACGCAATACCGACGCTTCTTTACTCCGTCTCTCGAATACTTTTAAGGTTTCAGCGATGGCATTACATTCATCGTGAAAAGCAGACTCATTGTTTTCACCCAACCAGGCAGCGATTGCCGCCGTCAAGGCTTTGGTTTTACGGTTTTTGCGGTTCGTACCATCGCTGCCATAGAATTCATTTGCTAATGCGGCGAAATGTTCGACACTTAGTTCGACACTGAGCCCAGCATTCGCCTGCATCGCCAGTTTTGCATTGGTCAATGCAGTTTCTATGGCCACACCCCGTTTTTGATTTTCGGGACTGCCCTTGCCTAAACAGATACCAATATCTTGGAGGCGTGCCAGTAAGGCTTCATCCTGCCACAAACGTAAGCGCGCATCGCTGCTCGCATCGTCGCCCATCAAGTCGTGTAACTGCGCCAAAGGACCACCCGTCTGTGCAGATGTATCCTGACTTACTGCCCACCATTCAGCCCGTTTATCCAAGAACGCATCCAACATCAACTGCGTGCTGAAATCGCCCAATTCATCATAGAGATAAAGCAACTCTAGCTTAAGCGAATTCGTATCTTTAATATTCGTATCTTTAATGTCTGTGTCGGTAGAATCTGATTGCAAGCCTGCGCGCTGCATTAGTTGTCCCCATGCCTCGCGCTGTAAACTACTAGTCGACTCAACCAGATTAAAGCCATGTGGCACGCCGGAGGCCAATGGTGCCAACTGCAATAATCGCCCAAACCAGCTATGAAAAGTATCCATAGACAAGCCTTGTGGATTGCTCAAAAGATTTTCGTACAAGTTACGCGCACGCGGTAAACTCGCTGCCAATTGATGTTCCGGCACACCGCGTTCACGCAACAAAGTATTGGCCGCCACTTCATCGGCCAAGGCTAATTCGGTCAACAATTCCATCAAACGATGGCGCATTTCCTGTGCCGCTTTGCGGGTAAATGTAATGGCTAGTAGCTCGGCCGGTTCTGCACCGTCAAGCAAAAGGCGCAGCATACGAGCGACTAGCAGCCAAGTCTTGCCGCTACCGGCACACGCTTCCACCACTACGGAGCGATGCGGATCACAGGCTGCTGCGGTAAAACTACTCGCATCCACCACTTGCCCATTTAATTCATACGCTTGTGCCTTGGTCGTTTGATCTAATTCCGGCTTCAAATGCACGTTCGCGAGTTGATTCATTACCATGCTCCTTTGCGGCATAAACCACGCACATCGCAATACTGGCAAACACTTTCTACGCCTTGTGCTGGCAAACCGGCACCATGTTGTATCGCTCGCATATTTTTTTGTATTGCCACTTCAAGTTCATTTTTCCATCGAGAATAATCTTCTGCTTCCACATCGCCTGTCTTTTCGCGTTCGATTTCTAAAGCAACGTAGTTTGCTGTATCAACCGGTTCTAAAATTTGTACTACCGTGTTTTCATTGTCATCAGCGTGTTCAATTTTCGCTTGCAACAACCCATAAAATGCTAATTGGTGATCTTCGAAATTTTTCAAGCGTGCTCTGAGCGACGTTTTATTTTTAGTCTTGTAATCCAATACGGCACGCTCGACTTCGCCACTTTCTAACGGACGCTCATCAATTCTATCAATGCGACCACGCAGTGTAATTTGTCCATCATCCCATGCTAATTGGGCTTCGGCCCAAACTTCACCAAATGCAAATTGCCATCCGTCAGCCTCACGCTGATTAGCCCATGCAACATAGGCTGGAATCACTTTACGCCAGCGCATGCTATAGCCCAAAGCTGCGGGACTCTGTTTTAAAACACGGGCGAACCAAGCATCAGAAATCATCTGCAGTAAGCCTACGCGATCACCCGCCAATGACAATTGATCGGACAGCAATCGATCATGGTAAGTCTTCAAAATGGCATGTAACCAGTCACCATAATCACGCTTTTCTGGCATATCGGATAACTCATCAATCGCCGACAACCTAAGCATGCGTCCTGCAAAAAATTGATATGGACAGGCAATCAAACTACTCAAGCCACTCGCAGACAATGTCGCTGGCATTAATTCCGCAGCAGCCGGCCGCGGCTGCATGACTTTTTCGGAAGTAAGTTGATGTACCTTCATGACACACTTCTTCGAGGCGAGTGTGGCTTGCTGCTGGCGCGCAAGATAAAGTTTCACTTGTTCTATCCAAGGGCTTAGTGCATTCAATTCGCCATTGATCTGTGATTGCCACGACAACACGACTTCATTATTCGACAAAATCAATTCGGCGAAATCACGCAATTGTTGCAACTGTCTCTCTTCACGCGTAACCAATCCACATTCACGCCGCACGGCGTTGGTGAAAAATAAGGTCTCTTGCGCCTTGGACGGCAAATGCTTTGCATCACCGCCGATCAAATACACGGCATCAAAACTTCTTAAGCGAGCGCCGTTCAGTGGCAACATCAACACGCGCTGGTCAATTTGTTCTTGTTTGAACGGAGTTGCTTCCATTTGCAAATTAATGAATGCGCGCCATTCCGAAAAACTAAAATGCATATCCAACGCATGGCAATCCGTATTAAGTGCCTGCAGCATTTGCACCAGCTGCGCACCGGCGCGATCCTCTTGCAACGGTGTGAGCATATTTAATTCAGTGAAGGTCTGTATGCTGATCTGCGCCCAATCCTTCAAGCTACGGCGTGATGCGCCCGCACTAGCGCCATAGCTGTGTGCGAGTCGAGCGACCTGCGCCATCCAGATTCTTGCCTGAGGTTGCCGTTCCAGCACCGATAGCACTGCTTCCCAGTTTCCAACGACGTTATTTCTGCGTAAGGCGAGTTCGATCTCCATCACGACATCGGCTTTAAGCGCGCTTGCATCAGGCACTTCATCTTGATCTGACGGTGCATCTCTTTCCGCTATGTTGAAGAATTCTGAATTCAAAGTCAGAAATGGCGACTTCAAAAAATCTAATAAAGCCATGGTATCTGCGCGTGTCGCCACCACTTCAAACCATGCAGTCAGGCATGCCGCGGCGCGCGTGGTCGATAACTTCCATCCAGTTTCATCGGCCACGTAAATCTGCGCACGTTCCAATAAAGCCCGCAAGCGACGTGAAATTACACGATCTTGTGCGATCACTGCAATTTTTTGTTTGCCAGCTTGCAGCCATTCAATAATGCATTGCGCTGCCTGTTCAGCTTCTTCTTCCAAACTACTGACTTCACATAAATGTAAGCGACTCCAATCAAAAGCTGGCGCCTGCAAATTCACGCGGCTCTCTGCCAATGTTTCTGGCAAGATGCTCCACGCTTCGCGCATTGAGGGCGGTAAAGCATCGCTACGCCAATCAATCCCAAAGATATGCACTGGTTGCATTTGTTCATAAGCTTGTAAAAATGCATGCTCTATTGCGTCGGGCATAGTCGGTGCGATCCAAAATAATTCCCTGCTGGCACCGTCGGCCAAGCGCATCATTTGCTGGAATTCTTGTACTGTTTTGTCACGCTGATCCAATTGGCTTTGCCATAAAGTCCAAACCAATTGTGTTTCATCCGAGACGATTTTTTGCACGGGCAACGCTAATTGTGCCAAAGCTTCGTGCCAGATTGCCTGCACCTTTACGGGTTCTAACTTGCTTGCATTAGTACCGCTCGCGGCTTGCGGCAACCAAACTTGTGTTAATTCATCAGACAAAGTGAGTAAAGTTTGCGCCAGAGGCAGTAAATCGGTATTTCGCTGCGCACCGAACAAAGCCTTCAACCAGGCATGCTGGCGCAATTCAGCGTACAAACTCATCAAACGCTCGCTATTGGCCGAGACCGATGCAGCCAGAGGTGCTTGCATTCCCAACCAATCGAACATCGTTTGAATTTTAGGTGGAATAAAATGACCACCGATTTCGGCACTGAGCGCGCGCGTTAGCAAGTGCGCATGTTCAAAAGTTGGCACGATCACCCGTTGATGCGAAAAGTCCCTATTTGAATTCGCTGGCGCAGCCGCAAACAAATCTGTCGGCATCGCATTTTGTTTCTGCAGTACCAAAAATTGTTTCGCGACCTGCGCCCAAAATTGCGATGATGCAGGAATCAGATGAATTGTTCGCGCCATAGTCAGGTTTCAATCAAAATCAAAGTAAGCTGGCATTTTATGCGAGCATGAAAGCAAAATTGACCGCGATCTATCAATTTCAGGGAATTTTTCACAAAAAACAGTAAATAAGCCACTTTTTTAAAAATAGGGTATTATTTATCGCTGTTGATGTCATGTATGCTAGTGCCAGCTTAACTTTGAATGGCACTTGAAATACGCAAAAACATCCCAAAATCCAAAACCCTGCTTTAATAATTATTTAAATCCCCCTCTTTCAGAGACTAACCAGAATAACGAGAATTCTATGAGCGCAAATATCATTTATGTAAGCGATGCATCTTTCGAAGCCGATGTATTGAAATCTGACAAACCAGTCTTGGTCGACTTCTGGGCGGAATGGTGTGGCCCTTGCAAGATGATTGCGCCGATTTTGGAAGAAGTGGCGAAAGAATATGATGGCAAAATCACTATTGCCAAAATGGACGTTGATGCGAATCAAGCAATTCCAGCGAAATTTGGTATCCGTGGCATTCCAACATTAATCTTGTTCAAGAATGGCGAAGCAGCAGCGCAAAAAGTCGGCGCACTGGCAAAAGGTCAATTGACGTCTTTTATCGATGCTAACATTTGATCTTTAGACTTCTGCTGAGCGAGGTCTAATCCAATCGTAGACTCGTGCCTGACTAGTTTGAACAGGCAAATACGCCAGAATAGTAAGTATTTCAGGGGCTGTAACAAAAATATTTTTACAGCGCCTGAATTAAGTCTTACAATAAGCACCCAATTAGCGGAATTAACGCTTAAAATTGCGAACCTGATTAAGTAGGTAACTAAGCAAGCAACTAAGCAGGTAATAAAAATTGCAGTAGCCGATTCTTGAAATCGAGCTGTATTGACATAAACATCGAGTAGTTCGTTTTTTCACTTCTGTTCACTCCCCCACCCCACTTTCCCGTCTCGGGACACTCACAACATGCATTTATCTGAATTAAAGGCCTTACACGTCTCCGCACTGTTAGAAATGGCCATTGGTCTCGATATCGATAATGCTGCGCGTATGCGTAAGCAAGAATTGATGTTCGCGATTTTAAAAAAGCGCGCTAAAAGCGGCGAACAAATTTTTGGCGATGGTGCACTCGAAGTCTTGCCTGACGGCTTTGGCTTTTTGCGCTCGCCCGATGCCAGCTACATGGCATCCACCGACGATATTTATATCTCTCCGTCTCAAATTCGCCGTTTCAATCTACACACCGGCGATTCGATTGAAGGTGAAGTAAGAACACCAAAGGACGGCGAACGTTATTTCGCCCTGGTGAAAGTGGACAAGGTTAATGGCGAAGCGCCAGAGATGTCCAAACACCGCATCTTGTTTGAAAACTTAACACCACTGCACCCGAACAAAATCTTGCAGCTAGAACGCGACATGCGTGGCGAAGAGAACACGACAGGTCGTATCATTGATTTGATCGCGCCAATCGGTAAAGGTCAGCGCGGTTTATTAGTCGCCTCTCCAAAGTCCGGTAAGTCGGTCATGTTGCAACATATTGCCCATGCAATTACGACGAATCACCCAGATGTGACGATGATCGTTTTGCTGATCGACGAACGTCCAGAAGAAGTGACTGAAATGCAGCGCTCCGTGCGCGGTGAAGTGGTTGCATCGACTTTCGATGAACCAGCAACTCGTCACGTACAAGTCGCTGAAATGGTCTTGGAAAAAGCCAAGCGTTTAGTGGAAATGAAAAAAGACGTGGTGATCTTGTTAGACTCCATCACCCGTTTGGCACGTGCTTACAACACCGTAATCCCTGCTTCAGGCAAAGTCTTGACAGGTGGTGTCGACGCCAACGCCCTGCAACGTCCAAAACGCTTCTTCGGTGCAGCACGCAATGTAGAAGAAGGCGGCTCCTTAACGATCATCGCGACAGCCTTGATCGAAACCGGTAGCCGTATGGATGACGTGATTTACGAGGAATTCAAAGGCACAGGTAATATGGAAGTGCATTTGGAACGTCGCTTAGCAGAGAAACGTACTTACCCAGCGATCAACCTGAACAAGTCTGGCACACGTCGCGAAGAACTTTTGATTAAACCTGATCAACTTCAAAAAATCTGGATCTTGCGCAAGCTCTTATACGGCATGGACGAGATCGAGGCGATGGAATTCATCTTGGATAAGATGAAAGCAACTAAGAACAACGCAGAGTTTTTTGAGATGATGCGTCGTGGTGGGTAATTTTATTATTCATGCTTAGTTTGCTTTAGACGAGAAAGCCGGACTTTATGTTCGGCTTTTTTGTTTTTTGGGTGATAGTTTTGAAGTTGTAGTGAGATTATTTCCAAATTGAAATTTCATCGGCAAAAGCTAATTCCTCAGTAGCTCATTGTCCACACCCGACCTGTAAACGATAAACACATCAGAAAACAAATTAGAACCACGAAAAAAAGCCGAACCTATAACAGTCCGGCTTTCCAAATACAACCAAAAACAAAAACGATTACTGCCCCCAACCACCCCCAACCGCCTTATACAAAGCCACACCTGAACTCAGCTTCGCACGTTGACTATCAATCGCCGCAATCTCCGCCTGCATCAAATCTCTTTGTGCATTCAAGACTTCCACATAAGCGCTATAACCACTTTGGTAGCGCAGGTTCGACAAACGATACGTCTCGCGTACCGCCGTCAAACGAGACTGGGTTGAAGCATCAATCTCTGCATTGCTCGCTGCATTATTCAGACTATCGTGTACATCGCGGAAAGCGTTTTGAGCTGTCTGTACGTATTGTCCTAATGCTTGAGTTTTGCGCGCTTCTGCACCTTCGACCACAGCACCAACTGCGCCGGCACGAAATACCGGTTGCACCAAACTAGCCGCGACATTCCACAACAAAGATGCTGGACTAAATAAGTCTTCCAATACACGTGATTCACGGCCTAAGGATGTGGTCAGACGCAAGCTTGGATAATATGCGGACTTCGCCTGCCCAACATCAGCATTCGCTGCAACCAATGCGTGTTCCGCCGCAATCACGTCTGGACGTCGAGCTAACAAATCAGATGGTAACTCTGCCGCTGCGGGCATGTTTTTCACTAATTCTTGTATCGTCAATCCGCGCGGCAGATCTGGATTCATGACCTGCTTTGGTGATCGTCCGGCTAATACTGCTAACGCCGACTCCACATTGCGCAGTGCTTGTTTTGCCTGTGAAAATGCGATCTCACCCGCAGCGAGTTCAGATTCAGCGTAGTGTAAATCGATATCACCGATGGATCCGGCTGCGTGGCGCTTGCGTTGCAGTGTGAGATTTTCTTGACGACTCTTTAACGTTGTCTCAGCAAAAGCCAACTGCGCATCGAAAGCACGTAGCGAAAAGTAGGTCTGAGCAACGTTCGCGATCAAGCTGATTTGCACTGCATCACGTGTCGATTGCTGCGCTAACAGGCGTGCCTTAGCCGCTTCATCAGCGCGACTTAATTTGCCAAATAAATCCAGCTCATACGCAGCGCTTAATCCGAATTGATAATCCTTCGCGACTGGATTAGCATTCGCTGGCAACTTGCCAGAATTTTCGCTAGTACGTGCCCGGCTAGCTGCCAAAGTCGCATCGACTGTGGGGAAACGATTTGACATCGCGATGCCCGCCGTCGCCTTTGCCTCGTCGATACGTGCTGTTGCGATCAACAAGTCTTGATTTTGCTGGAGCGATTCAGCGATCAATTGATCCAAAACGGGATCTTTCAATCCTTTCCACCAATTTTTTAGATCAACTTGCTTTGCCGTTTGTGGAGCCGTTGTTTGCGGCAAATCCAACTGCGGACGTTGATAATCTGGGCCGACTGAAATACAGCCCGCCAAGCTCAAACTCAACACCAATGGCAACAAGGTCAAGTGCCTTGAGCGAGGAAAAATCTTCCCTAATTTCATGATTTCACCTCATTATTTTCTTTACTAGTTTCATCTTTTTTTACCTCTGCAACTTTCACATCTGCAGGCTTTTTGAACGGGCTGTCAAACGGATCGTTGGCGTAGTGATGTTCTGGATGATCAAAGTCAGTATCTAAAGTTTTGAAACGACGGTCGTAAATTAATTTAAAGAACAAAGGCACTAAGAAAATCGCTAAGAATGTCGCCGCGATCATACCGCCTAACACACCCGTTCCCAGAGATTGACGTGCTGCCGCACCCGCTCCACTAGAGAAAGCCAATGGCACAACACCTAAAATAAATGCCAAGGACGTCATCAAGATAGGCCGGAAACGTAAACGTGCTGCTTCCAATGCTGCCGCCACAGGCGCATAACCTTCTTGTACTTTCATGACCGCAAATTCAACAATCAAAATCGCATTCTTCGCCGACAAGCCGAGCAAAGTGACGAGACCAATCTGGAAGTACACGTCATTATTGAAGTGACGCAGATAGACGGCTAACAGTGCACCAAAAATACCGAATGGCATTGCCAATAAAACAGAGAATGGCAAAGACCATTTTTCATATTGCGCAGCGAGAATCAAGAAAATCATTAAGACACCCGCACCCAATGCCAGACCAGCGGCATTGCTGCTACGTTTTTCCTGAAACGATGCACCGCCCCAATCGTAAGTCACATCAGCTGGCAATACCGCTTTTGCAGCTCTTTCCATCGCGGCGATAGCTTGTCCAGAACTGAAACCTGGTTTCGCATCGCCCAGCAATTTAATCGAAGGCAAAGCATTGAAACGTTGCACAGAGTCCGGACCAGTAATGAACTTCGTTGTGGTGAACGCACGAATAGGAATCATTTGACCGTTAGTCGAACGCACATACAAATTACCGATGTCTTCTGGCTTAGCACGATACTGTCCTTCGGCTTGCAACTGCACTGTATAGACGCGACCATTTTTGTTGAAGTCATTCACATAGTAGCTACCCAAGGTCGCCGCTAAAGTATTGTAGACATCCGACAAAACCACGCCCATAGAACGCGCTTTTTCATTGTCGACATCAACAAACAGTTGTGGAGAATTTGCTTGCCACAAGGTTTTCACGCCGGCTAATTCCGGTTGTTTATTGGCTTCTGCGATCAAGGCTGGCAATAAACCTGCCAAGCGCTTCACGCCACCCTCGCCTTTATTTTGCAAATAAAATTCAAAACCACCGGTTTGACCTAAGCCTTGGATGGCTGGAGGACTAAAGAACAAAGGCAAACCTTCTTTGATACCACCCGTACGCATAAACGATTCACCGACCAAGTCTTTCGCAGACTTACTACGTTCTTCCCACGGACGCAATGGGAAAAACATCGTTGCAGCGGATGATTTCAAACCACCACCACCCAAGAAATCGAGACCGATCAAAGCAAAACGCGTATCGATATCTTTGTTCGATTCCAGTGCCGCTTCCATTTGTTTTACCATCATATTGGTACGCTCTAAAGAGGCACCTTCTGGCAAAATTGCAGCACCGATGAAATAACCCTGATCTTCATCCGGCACCAAACCACCTGGTACGGTTTTCCACAGCAAACCAGCCAAAGCAATCATCCCGACAAATAAACTTACGCCCAACACGGCACGCTTTAAGAAGAAAGTCACACCAGCGGTATAGCGCTTAGTCAATTTCGCAAATGCGTGATTGAACCAATCGAAGAAACGATTATGATTTTCCGCACCTGGTTTCAGCAAAATTGCACAAAGTGCTGGAGTCAAAGTCAATGCAACGATACCCGACAAAATAACGGCAATAGAAATCGTTACTGAGAATTGGCGATACAACTCACCGGCCAAACCACCTAAGAAAGCAATAGGGCCGAATGCGGCGACCAACACCAAGACAATCGCGATAACTGGACCAGTCACTTCATTCATGGCCTCAATCGCCGCTTCTTTCGGCGACATGCCTTCTTCGTTCATCAGACGTTCGACGTTTTCCAAGACCACAATCGCGTCATCCACCACAATACCAATCGCCAGCACCATACCGAAAAGCGTCAGTGTGTTAATGCTATAACCGAGCAAATGCAAACCAGCCATCGTACCGATCAAAGATACTGGTACAGCTAAGGTTGGAATAATCGTCGCGCGCCAGCTTTGCAAGAATACATACACTACGATGAACACCAAGACCATCGCTTCTGCCAAAGTTTTCAACACTTCATAAATCGATTCAGTAACGAAAGGCGTAGTGTCATATGGTGTCGCATAGGTCATACCTTCTGGGAATTTTGCTTTCAATTCCTGGAAAGTCTTTTCAACCGCCTTACGTGTATCCAAGGCATTCGCGCCGGTCTGCAAAAAGATACCAATGTTCGCAGATGGATGACCATTAATCCGGCCATATAAATTGTAATCTTTAGAACCCAGCTCAACGCGCGCGACATCGCTCAGGCGTATCGTACTGCCACCTTTAGCCGATTTAACAATGATATTCGCAAATTCAGATGGCTCCAGTAAGCGACCTTTTGCCGTCACAGTCATGGTCAATTCTTCCGTATTATTCGGTGGAGCACCAATCTTACCTGCCGCATATTGGGCATTTTGTTCGCCCACTGCACTAGCAATATCACTGACTGTCACGCCTAACTGCGCCATACGATCAGGACGCATCCAGATACGCATCGCATAGTCTTTAGCGCCGAATACCTGCACGTTCGTCGTACCTGGAATACGCTTAATCGCATCTAGTACGTTCTGCGTCACGTAGTTTGATAAGTACAAACTGTCGTAGCGATTATCTTCAGAATAAATCGCCGCAACGACTAAAAAGTTAGACGAGCTTTTCGACACCGTCACACCTTGACGACGTACCTCTTGCGGCAACTTCGCCTCGGCTTGTCGCACTCGATTATTGACATTGACTGCCGCAATATCAAGATCCGTACCAACTTCGAAAGTCACGTTAATGGAAACACGACCGTCGGCAGCTGAGACAGAATCCATATACAACATGTGTTCAACGCCATTGATCTGTTCTTCAATTGGCGCAGCCACGGTACGTTCCAGAACTTCAGCTGAAGCACCGGGATAAAAAGCCGTCACGTTCACCACTGGGGGTGAAATTTCGGGGTAACGCGAGATCGGTAAGATGCGCAAGGCAGCTAAACCGGCGATCACGATAATCAGAGACACTACGGTCGCGAAGATCGGTCGATTAATAAAAAATTTGGAAAACATTATTTATCCTTAAAACCTGTTGGGCTAACACTAATTGCAGAAAATGCTGGAACGAACTCAGCATAGTTAAGCAAGATTAATGCGCTGCGGATTTTGCACTGGCTGCAGATGCTGAAGCTGATGGAGCCGACGTTGCTGGCGAACCTGCTGGCGCTTTAGCATCAATTGCCACTGGCTTCACCGTCATGCCTGGATCATGCGCTTTGATAAAGCCGTCAACCAAGACGCGCTCGCCGGATTGCAATCCTTTAGTGACCACCCATTCACCACGTGACCAGCCGTCCAATTCAACAGGACGCGGCACCAGTTTATTATCAGGAGAAACACCAAATACCATCTTGCCCATTGGGCTGTCGATGACCGCACGTTGTGGCACCGAGATCGCATCTTTACGCGTACCACCTTGCAACATCACGCGTACAAATTGGCCTGGGCGCAAAGCACCATTGGGATTGGCAATCTGAGCACGGGCATCAAAACCACCTGTCGTTGTATTGACTTTCTCGCTCAAGAAATTCATCTTGCCTGACGTTGGGAAAATCGTTCCGTCGGCCATTTTGACTTTGACATCAAAATCCATACTGCCGTTACCAGCGCGTTTTCCTGGCAATTGCAATTTGCCACTCGTTAGATCAGCGTTCAATTTTAAATAGTCGGCTTCGCTGACACTAAAATTGACATACATAGGATCAGTTTGCACGATCGTCGTCAGCAAACTATCTGCTGGTGTCACCAAGCTGCCATTCGGTTTCGTCGCGACACCGCTTACACCTGCAATCGGTGCAACTACTTTGGTGTAGCCCAGATTTAATTTGGCTTCGTTGACCTGTGCACGTACCTGTTTGTAACTCGCTTCAGCCATTTCCAAAGCGGATTTCGCGTCGTCGTATTCACGTTGGCTGATCGCTTTTTCAGTTGCCAATGGCGCTAGACGCGCGTACTCACGTTTTGCCTGATTCAGCTTTGCTTCGCTCACGCCTAAAGCCGCTTCGGCGGATGCCAATTGCGTTTGATACGCGCCCGGATCGATTTGAAACAATACTTGTCCAGCTTTAACTTTAGTGCCTTCTTCGTACACACGCTGCTCGACAATACCGCTGATGCGGGCACGAACTTCCGTCTCGCGTATACCGGCTGTTTGCCCTACGTATTCAAAATCGACTGGTAAATTGCGCGCTTGCAAAGTCACTACATTCACTTCCGGCGGTGGCATTGCGCCCATACCTGGTGCTCCGGCACCACCTTGCTTATTGCAAGCGGTCAAGCCTAAAAACGGCAAACTCAATGCAAGCACTAAAGCCAACTTATTGAATTTAAATGGAAAAACCGTCGAGTGACGATTGCTTGTCAATAGTTTGTTGTTGATCTTGCTCATGAATTTCCTCTTTAAATGATAATCGCGGTGTGCTATTATATACATACACGGATGTTTGTATAGTTTTGATTCAATAAATTTGTCAAATATAATAAAAATTAATAACGCGACGATGACGTATTCACCAAGTCCATAAGGAGCATTTATCATGGTCAGAAAGACCAAAGAAGACACCCAACAAACCTATGAGGCTTTGCTCAATGCGGCTGAGCAGGTGTTTTGCGAAAAAGGTGTATCTAAGACGACTTTAAATGACGTTGCGGTGGCGGCAGGCATGACTCGGGGTGCTATTTACTGGCACTTTAAGGACAAGAAGGAATTGTTTCACGCGCTATGTGATCGCGCATTTTTGCCAATGGAAACCTTACTTACGGAGATCACGAGCAGCTCCATAGATGATCCCATTGCCACTATACGTCGATTAAATCTGCATTTTCTACGTCAAGTAACCATTAACCCACGCCAAACCAAGGTGTTCGACATTATTTTTCATCGCTGCGAAAAAACCGCAGAGATGCAATCATTTATTCAAGAGCGCGAAAGCCGCGCAGAGTGTATAGACAAAATTGCCGAAATCTTCAAAGCGGCAGTTGCAAAAGGTGCATTGCCTGCCAATACGGATATTGCTATCGCAGTTCAGATCAATCATGGATTATTAGTTGGTCTGGTGCATGAATGGTTAATCGATCCTAGCGCTTATGACCTGTCTGCGCATGCAGAAACCATGATTGATGTATTAATGGCGGGATTGGTGACACGACCACCCTTATTAAAATCATAAAGAAATTCAAATACAGCACGGCAGGTAAGAACTGAACCTGCCAGCTCAAAGAAATCGAGAACTAGCCTGGCAGCTTCCAATCGAAGCGTACCGCTAATAATCTTAGGATAACGGTCAAGGCAATGCCACTTAATACGGCACTGAGTTCAGTAACACCGAGCAATGCCAAGAGCAAATAGGCCCAAGAGCCAAGAAAAGCGCAACTGGCATACAACTGGCCACGCCGAAATACCATGGGAATTTCATTGCAGATGACATCACGTAGTACACCACCAAAAATACCTGTAATCACACCCATCATCACGCAGACAAATAAAGGCATGTGCATCTCATAGGCCAAAGACGTACCACCGATGCTAAACAATCCCAAACCAAGCGCATCTGCATAAAGTATTACTTTTTCAGTAACGACCTGGCGCAGTTGTCGAAAAAACGGTGAAACCAACAAACAAAAAATAAACACCAACGTCGGATATTCGTAATTTTCTATCCAAAATAAAGGCCGCCGGTCTAATAGAATATCTCGCACCGTTCCGCCACCAAAAGCCGTGATAAACGCGACAGTAAAGACCCCAACCAGATCCATCTTCTTACGCCTAGCTTCCACCAATCCCGATCCGGCGAAGACAAACACACCGATCACTTCAACCGCGTGAAGCACCGTACTCATTCCTGCATGGATATTTGTTGACATACTTTTTCCTGAAACCCGCTAACAAGCTCAAAATCGTGCAATCCTATGATTTTATTGTATAATTGCCGGCTTAGCTTAACGCTAAGAAACTTTTTATATGATTAAACTCTGGCAAGTGATAAGCAATCGGGTCAAGAAGCAAGACGACCGCCGAAGTGCGTATTGGCTACCAAACTATTTTTTGAGGCAAGCATGAGAGACGGTATCCACCCAAATTATCGTGAAGTTTTGTTCCACGATGTATCTAACGATTTCAAATTCATCACACGTTCTACAATCAACACACGTGACAAGATTGAATTCGAAGGTAAAGAATATCCATTAGTAAAGATCGAGGTTTCTGCGGAATCCCATCCTTTCTACACTGGTAAACACAAAATTGTTGATACTGCTGGTCGCGTTGATAAATTCCGTAAGAAATTTGGTACTGTTGGTTCTAAGACAGCCATTTCTAACCAATAATCGATTTATTCGCATAAGCGGTAAGAAAAAAGGCAGCTACGGCTGCCTTTTTTGTATCATCAAGTTTTATCTAATAAAAAAACTATGAAGCCAGTTCGTCTCCCCGCCGCTGCTACGCTTGCCCTTCCCCGCTGGAGCATTTTCGCGCTCTGCCTCCTCTACATTCTGCCAGGTCTGATTGGTCGAGATCCTTGGAAAGGTGCCGATGCCGCAGGTTTTGGCGTCATGTGGACGATGGCACACGGCACACTCAATGACTGGTTATGGCCGCATGTGGTCGGCTTACCAGTTCCCGAAGAAGGCCCCCTCGCATTTTGGTTGGGCGCGCTCTGCATCAAATTGTTCGGCGGCCTGATTGGTGACCCAATGGCGGCACGAATTTCCACTGGCCTCGCATTCTTATTGGGCTCTATCTCAGTCTGGTACACCACCTATTTGCTGGGTCGCCGTGCCGAAGCACAACCGCTCAAACTCGCCTTTGGCGGCCAACCAGAACCGCGCGATTTCGGACGTACACTGGCAGATGGCGCACTACTCATATATCTGGGCTGCTTAGGTTTGTTATTACCAAGTCATACGACTAGCAGCGGCTCGCTCCACATCGCCTTAATCGCTTATTGCCTCTACTTGTGCGTAAGATTTTTTGATACGCCAACAAAAATAAGCGCAGTAAAAATTGGTATAACCTTAGGACTATTGATCTTAACGCGCGGCTGGGTAATTCCGCTGGGCATCTTGCTTTCACTATTAATACTTAGCGCCTACCGGCAACAAAAATTAGGTGCACAATTACTATTTATCAGCCTTCCTTTAACGTTGATCACAACTGGCTTGTGGGTCTTTAGCATACAAACAGTCCAGCCATTTTCCAGCTCCCCCTACCAAGGTTGGATGGAATGGAACTATCATCAAATTGGTTTCCCCATTCTTGAAAACATTATCCATTTCTTCCGCTATGGGATTTGGTTCGCATGGCCTGCCTGGCCGTTTGCCGCGTGGGCAATTTACGCCTGGCGCAAACAGGAGCGCACCTTACACATTTCATTACCCCTGTGTTTTCTCGCCTGCGTCTCCCTGCTAGCACTGCTCAACCGCACGCATGAGGAAGGCTACTTGTTGCCGCTGTTGCCACCGCTAGCAACCTTAGCCGCATTTGGCTTACCGACCATGAAGCGTAGTGCCATTAATGCCGTTGATTGGTTCGCCGTGATGGTGATGACAGGTGCAGCGAGTTTATTCTGGTTCGGCTGGATAGCGTTTCAATCGGGCTGGCCAATTCGCACCAGCCACAAAGTATTAAGTTGGGCACCTGGCTACACGCCAACATTTAATGCCTTCACCTTCATCATCGCACTGGTTATCACGGTCATCTGGTTCCGTATCGTCTATTGGCGCATCTCACGTCAGCCCTCCGTTCTGTGGCGTGCTGTCGTCTTATCTAGCGGCGGCGTGATCTTATGCTGGTTCCTACTGATGTCTTTATGGCTGCCGTTGGTCAATCATCGCGTAAGTTACTCAGTCGTCGCCGAAGACATGGCTGCAAAAATTACTGCACCCTACCGCTGCATTGATAGCAAGTTAGGTGCATCGCAACGCGCATCCTTCGGCTATTTCAGTAAAGTGCATTTCGCCGGATTCAATGAACAAAATTGTGACCTGTTACTGACCCAAGGCAATCGTCGTTTTCAAGCGAAAACAAAAGAACCTGTCGACAAAGATTTTCCGGGTAATTGGGAAATGATATGGGAAGGCCAACGCGCAGCCGACAAAGACGAATTCTTTACGCTGTATCGCAAGATCGAGAAAAGATAAAAACAGCAGGAATGTAAAAATACTGATTTTGCCGAAAATTTAAGCAAACAGCTATTTTTGAAGAAGGAAACCGTAAAATATAACAGCAATTTCGATCAGGTGCTTGCAATAATCGGATCATCCTGTCATAATTCTGTTCATGCGTTGCCGAGATGGCGGAACTGGTAGACGCACTGGACTCAAAATCCAGCGCCGCAAGGCGTGCCGGTTCGATTCCGGCTCTCGGCACCATTTACTTGTATCAACAAGTATCAAATCGACTCTTAACCCACATGTTTAACTGCATTGTGGGTTTTTTGTTGTCTAAAACAGTCTCACCAGATATCATCAAATCTCAATATTTTGATGGTATTTCTGTTGGTACTTCGAAGCTCCCCCAAATCAGGTACCAACAAAGGGGTTTTCATGGCTCTCACAGACACATTCATTCGCAATGTCAAACATAGTGGCGCACCCGCTGGAGACAAACATACTGACGGGCATGGGCTTTTTCTTCTGGTAAAAGCCGCCGGTAAATACTGGCGACTGAATTATCGCTTCGCGAACAAGCAGAAAACACTCGCGCTTGGTGTCTATCCTGAGGTTTCTCTACTAAAAGCTCGAAAGCGTCGAGAAGAAGCCAAAGAACTATTGGCGGAGAATATTGACCCTGGCGAGAATAAGCGGAAAGAGAAGCTGGATCGAGTTAAGTCGGCTGAATTTACATTTGAAAAAGTCGCCAATGAATGGCTCGCGAAGATTAATTCAACAAAATCTGAAAAAACTCACAAAAAGAATACCTCGTGGTTAAATAATCACGTCTTCCCTTACATTGGTAAAGTACCGATTTCGACTCTGAATCCGCGAGATATACTCACCACGGTGCAAAAAATTGAGGCGCGCGGAGCAATCGAGTCGGCAAATCGAGTCAAAAGCCTTTGTAGCCAGATTTTTCGCTATGCTGTTGCTATTGGTGTGGCCGAAAGAGACGTCACCGTTGACTTAAGAGGAGCGCTCTCCCAGCCTCAGCGAACGAACTATGCTGCAATCACAGAGCCCAAAGAAGCGGCTGTTTTGTTACGAGCCATCCATGGTTATTCCGGCCACCCTTTTGCGGTCGCAGCGCTAAAATTATCGCCCTTATTTTTTGTTCGTCCAGGGGAATTGCGGGGTGCTGAGTGGTCAGAATTTGATCTTGAAAATGCAGTTTGGCGCATTCCAGGGCCGCGCATGAAAATGGGGATTGAACACATTGTACCGTTGCCTCACCAAGCCATGGCGATTCTCAAGGATCTGCACAAGTTAACTGGACATCGAAAATATGTGTTCCCAAGTATCAGAACGGACGATCGGTTCATGAGTGAAAATACGATCAATGCAGCGCTTCGCGCTCTCGGTTTTGACAAAAACACGATGACCGGCCATGGTTTTAGGGCAATGGCAAGAACTATCATGGATGAAGTCCTTGGCGAACGAGTGGATCTAATCGAACATCAACTCGCTCATGCGGTCATCGACCCAAACGGCCGAGCTTACAATAGGACGGCCCATCTTCCAGCACGGCGTGAAATGATGCAGCGATGGGCCGACTATCTGGATAAATTACGGATCTCTGTATGATGGTGGGCGTCAGATTGAAAATTTAAATTAAGCCTATCCAAATTTCAATCTGACAAAACTGCTTCATTGCAAAACGAGATAACCACGACCACCAAGACATCGACGGATAATATTTCGTTGATCAGTTTCACCTTCGGCAGCGCCGCCAACTGCGCCACTCAAGGCCCCTACCCTAGCAACACTTCCTCGATCATATTTTGCTCCCGCCGCCGCAGCCAAAAGCGCGCCAAAAATAGCGCCAGCGACTGCACCCGCAGCGGCTCGCTCAGCAGCGCCTGACGTTTGCGATGCGAATTGTCGACATTCGCTTAGATCAAGTTCAAATCTGTTCATGTCAATATTTTTGGTGTCAACTATAGGGCGATAGTTGACGCCAGTTGTTGCACACCCAGACAAAATCAAAATTCCTGACAAACATAAAATCTGCTTTCCTCTGCTGCACATAAAGTCTCCCGAAAATTTTCAAAGTTTAACGAAACTGTCTTGTTGAAGAACAACACTAATCAATAAGAAATTAACAGCCCTCTTGAGCTGCTTCTTCATTCTCGACATTGCTTGAACAATATTGGGGATCTGCGACAAATCGTGTCGCGAGCAAAAAAATCATCCGTCGTTCGCAATTGCGGTTCCGAATTGCACAGAAAATTAATTTCAATTTTCGACGGTTCACGAGTGATTGTCGGACTCATACAACAAAAATGAAAAATATTTTAAATTTGGATTTTCAGCAAAAAATCGCATTTTTCTCAATATTCATTTTTCAAGAAATGGCGCCACTATTAACTCCCCCGCTTGTTAGTTTTTTGTCGTAACAACTTTCTGATTTTTTTACAAAAAGTTTTGTTAGAAAATTGAATTCGACGCTGTAATTTTTATTGTAATCACATAGCCAAGACCCAACCCAAACTCGAAGTTTTATTAGATGTCAAAACACTGAAAAACAATCCTACCTCCTTCAATTTGAAACAAAAAATTTATGTTGATATTGATTCTCTGCTGATTGATATTGACTTCGCATTACTCATCTTTTTGAAAGGAAGAATTAAATGAATCATCAAATCGTACGTCTGAAAGAAGCTGCAAAAAAACTGGGCGTGAGTCCTGCAACTATGTGGCGGCGCCTCAAGAATGACGAGACGTTCCCGCGCCTAGTTAGGATAGGCCCTGCACCACGTTCTGCGATTGGTTTTTATCAACATGAGCTCGAGGAGTATTTGAGCAAATCAACACAGCAACGTGAGATAAAAAAGAATAAAGGAGCGGATAAATGAAAATCGACTTAGCGGATTCAAACAAAGTATTTTGGAAGAGCATTCCCCTTTCACTAATTCGCGATGAAAGGCTCAGTTACGCGTCACGTGGAGTCGCGATTCATCTACTTTCTATGGCAAGCACATGGGATTTTTCAGCGACAAAACTACATGAAGTATTAAGATTTAAGACAGAAAAAAGTAGCCATCTTGGAAGAGATTCAACGAAAAAGATAATCAAAGAGCTAGAGCAGCACGGGTACCTCGTGCGAAGAAAAAAACGATTGGAAAATGGGGTGTGGGAGTGGCTTACATCATTCCATCCGCTATGTGGGATACCTTATTTGAACGAAAAATTTTCCAAGAAAATCGTAAATGATGAAGCCACCATCGACGGCAAATCCAGCAATGGTGAAGGCGTCGATAAAAGTAGTTTTCAAGGAGAGTTTTTAAAAAAGAAAACACAACAACCCGAATCTGCATTCAATAAAACAACTGAACCAAATGAGGGTGTAAAAAGTCAGGGGAATGAGACTCCAAGCGATCACAAATTGAATTCGATTGAACTTGACCTCTCACATCCGATGCTTCGCCACCATCAGTCAATATTTAGAAAAGTAAGCATGAAATTTTCTCAGAGCGTTGCGCCCACTATTCATCAGCAAATCGCTGATGAACTCGCAGGCGTTTTAACGAAAATTCAAGCTGGAAACCATGCGGAAATTCGTTCAAAACGGGCATGGATTCTTGCGCTATTCAAATCAGCAAAAGAGGATGAATTCCTGCCCGAATTCGCTTCGGCTATTGCTAAGAATCGAGAAACTCAACGGGTCCAGCAGCAAAGAGAAAACAACTTGCATGTCCAACTAGAGAATGAGATCAGAACACCGGAGTTCAAAGCGAAGCAAAAAAACCATTTAGAGGGCATAAAGAACCTTTTAAAACCCAACAACGCTAAAAGTTCTTCGTAGAAGAAAAGTCGAGGAAAATATATGAATACACATGTAGACAACCAAGCGAGCCTGGATAGTATTTTGGAGGATCTATGGCCAACAATAAATTTAATATCCCACGCCACGATCAATGAGTCGACACGCAAAAACTACTCAAGAGTTTATGACAATATCGCATCGAAAGTCGATTACGAAAGCGGGCTTGCATTTGCCGATATCTTGGCTCAAACAAGGAAAAAAAATACCTATTATTTGCGCCTAGCAGCATGCCGATACACGCTCAGCAGGAAGCTGATAGCTGTGTCTACGATTGCGTCAACTTGAGCTGTTTGGTCCATGGTCTTATCTATTCTTTAGAAATCGTTACTCAGTGCGAGATCAATACGGAAATTGACGCGATCAATTTCCGCCTTCGTGTTGGCGTCCCGTATCACCAATGCATAATCTTTATTCTTGTCATAGGTGCCGCCCAACACGGTGAGCATTACCGTTTTTTTGCGTTCATCCATCAGATTGGAAGAACTATCAAAACTGATCGACGCCTCATTACTAATTAACCGATCTCCCTCGGGATCACGCAATGAGATCAATGCTGTTCTCGACAAAATCTTATCCGTCACGGCCTCAGTTTGAATGAACTCAAACTTTTGGCGATTCGTGACAATTTTTCTGATCGATCCTAACAAAGTAATCTCAACTGGTCGCACTTTCGATTTTTCGTTGTCCGTCACACGTACTGTCAATACGGGTACGACGATCTCTTGCAACATCGCACCACCGTGAACAAATCGTGCTCCACCAGTAAAGTGGAATCGATTGGCTCCCTTCGGAACCCAGAAATCAAGGCCTTCATTGGTACCTGCTGTCACATTCGTATTGCCACACCACGCTTTGTTCGATGTGCCTAGGTTCTCGCCTAATAAATATCGTTTTTTTGCTTTCAGTGTTCCCGCTGGTTTTTCATCCAAGCTGCTCTTGTCCGCAGCCTCCAAGCCTTCTTCTTGATAAATAAAGCCATGATCCGCCGTTACGAAGACGACTGAACCATTAAGGTTATTGATCACATACTTAATTACGGCCTCGATTTCATTGATCGCCTTCTGACACGCATTAAAAGTCTCTGACTCGGTTGCCTGTTTATCTCCAGTCGCATCAATTTGGTCGTGGTAGAGATAAACAACTTTATAGGGTCGTACGAAGTCACGTCCAGCTTCTTTACCCATCGCGACTAATTCATCAGATTTGATCGCGATCCCATCATGGCCTTGCAAAATCGCAGAGCGTTGATCAAGGGATACGGTTGGTTTGCCATCTACCAATACATCCGCATTTGCGGTAGCCTTATAGTCAAGGCGTTTGTGCGGCAACAGCGCAGCCATCCCCAATGCAGTATAAGAAGGAAGTACACCTAGTACCCCATCCAAATTTGCTTTGAACCGATTAGTAGAAACTGCACGCGCCAATATTTCTTGCGCGACTTCATAGCGAAGCGCATCACTAATCAGAACAAAAGCACGATTCTTCGCTCCTCCATCGATATATGGCTTGACGTAATCGTTGAAGAAATTCTGTTGATTACGACTATCTTGCAACTGCCATTTGGTGAGCAAACCATCGTCAGCCGCCACAAAGCTTCCCCATGTCAACGAAAGCTGGGACATGACTGAAGCATATTGACCGCCCATCCACGTCTTCAAGGTCTGTAAAAACGTCCAGCCGTTAAGCTCAACCACGTCGTTAGAGTACATAAATCGACGATAGCACTGATCGAATCGATATAACTCTTTTTGGTAGGCTGCAAACATCGTTTCCGCATTGGGGTAACTAAAGCCTTTTGTGTAAGGGGCTGAGAGTTCACTGAAGCTATTCATTGATTGCGAGCCCAAGTATTTCTTGTGTCCCTGTCTTTAAAATAAGGTCATCAGTCCACACCGTCGCTTTAGCGTTCATGCTGGAATTCAACACCTTAGGCATCACACCAGAAATGCCCTCAAGCACGCCCTCATTCAAATAGCGTAGCAGACTCGATTGAGAATCTTCGCTCGCCAAAATCGCCGCCACTTCAATATGTGAAAGTACCGTTGTAATGCGGGTACCGTGCGGCACCACTCTTACGCGCCCAATGACGTTGGTACCCGTCAATTCAAGTAAGCCCCAATCTGTTACATCAGCATGCGGCCCAAGAGTTTGACGAATGGCATCCTTCTTGAAACCCTCAGGCAAATTTTGCTGAAAAAAAGGAAATAAAGACCGCTGCCAAACATAGCTTTCTAGCCGCACTGGCATCGTCAATGAGACTAAATATTCTGGCGGCGTATCAGGCAAATAATTAAATACATACTGGTCGCTATGATCACTCAGCACACCGACCATTCGATCCAGTACATAGACGTCCAATAAACTACTCATGGCGCTCACGCTTTTTTGAATGGCGAACACGTTGACGGGCTACTGAGTCTTTCTGAAGATTTAGTTTCCCTTGATTGGTTGTATTGGTTGGTGTCACCGATAAGCGTTCTCCTCGGGTAACCACAAACTGGCTGGGAGCCTGCTGGATCACAATCGGCAACCCCAAACCAACTCGTTGCTCTTGTTTTGCATCATCCAAGGTTCGCCGTTGCCCTGCTGGTCGCGTATGTAATTCAAGTCCGACCGCTGCAAATAGCTGCAATAACTTAACGACTCCAATCTCAGCAAGAATGCCACGCTCGAAACCAGAAATACTCGACAAACTTACGCCAGTACGCTCAGCCAACTCACCTTGAGTCAGCTGCTGGCGAATACGGGCTTCTTTTAATGATTGGCCAAGGTCGAAGAGATTCATAAATAACTAAATAAAACTAATTAAAGTAAATTGATACAATAATACGTTAAATATGACTATTTACAAGAGGTTTGAGTTTAACTGAAGTGAGTAACATCAAAATAATTCACCATATTTTGCATATTAAATACAAAATCAATTATAAATAACAAAACTTAACCATTTATACAAGGACCAATCTAATCTATTTACAAAATTTTCTCAGTTAAGACAACCAAAATACGTAGCAACGAATCATGTGTCTATCATCGACATATTGAATTCTCCACATATGACTTCAAAGAATCCTATTCAACGTTCGGCAACATCTTACGATCATGACTAATTGCAAATCCATCCGGCACTGGCTTAAACGGCTTACTACCTGATCGATTACTGCTTTGAAATCTACGAAGAGCTTCTACATCAATCTCACCGATTACGCAGTAATCCGTCACGCCACCTTTTACCCGCAACAGATCCCTTCTCCAAATATCCTTGAAAGGCGCACGTATACGACTATCTCCATATTGCCGATCATTACATTGGATGATAAAAGCATGCACATCGAGCGCTGCGGACTCAACCAAAGAATTAAAGGTTTCGGTATCTGGATTCCACTCTGGCACAAATAGAGCATCCACCCGCCCCTGCAAAAAAGCCCGATAGCTTATATTCGTGAGCTCACTACAGACAAGTAAAGCGAAAAGAAAATTGCCGTGCTGAATTATTGGTGGAACACCATCCTTCCAAACAATTTCAGGCTTCATCTCCAATCCAGCTAAGCGATGCAGTTCTTGTTCTTCGTGCAGTGCTGGCTTTTGTTTGTCTTGACGGTAAATCATTGTCGATGGAAAACCCAAACCATCATGCGACAAAGCCGCCCAAACTTGATTACGAACTCTGGATTTACTCGCATGCAAATATTCAATACCAGTAATTAACGAAATACCTCGCCCTTGTAACTTACGGGCAATGCGGATAAACCAATGGGCGGGCAAAGCCAACTCTGGCAAAATAAAATACCGACTACGCTGCGGCTGAGAAATCACTCCATCTAGCAAATGGTTAAGCCGTGCATAGCGCTCCGCATCTGGGTCCGACGAACGCATGATCGAAGCAACCCAGCTATCCATGTCCGTCTTCCAGCTGGATACAGCAATTCCATACTGGCGTGGTGCGGCACCATCTGGGATCTGCAATACGCCATGCTTGTCAAAACAAGGAAATTTCTCGTTGATGCTGAAGCCACGTAACGCCAATACGACCGATCGCATCGATTCTTGCCCAAGTTCAGTATAGGCATCCTTACTTAGAATAAATAACTCCGCCAGGTTAAAAGGCCGCGTAGAAAAAAGTAGCCCTTGTGAAAACTCCTTAAGCTTGATCCATCTTGCAAGTTGCCGAACACCGTCAACGACCGTATCTGGCAATAATTTCGTGGCGAGGTCACATGTGTTGACCGTCTTTTTTGCTGGAATAGCGCGCTGTGCAACTAACTCCGATGGCAAGCCGATAAAACGAAATGGCATATGCGCCAAATCAAAGGAAAACAAACGCGCTTGCTGACGTTGGTAGTCCTTCACAGAGAATTGATCGCATTCAAATTCATCACCTTGCATGAATGACTCGCACCATCCAGCCATATGCTTCTCCCATTCCCTCTTCCCAATCTTAGATAAATTGGTCGGTGGAAATGCGGCGACAATGCTTTCGAGCACGCTTTCAAATAACTTCGTTCTCCATTTCAAAATCGCCATATCATCAGAGGGTTGGTTTTCCGATGGGCATGCTTTCACGCTGATGGTGCAGTCTTGACTCACTAAATTGACAAGAGTACTCACGGCATTAATAATTTTCCGCAGGTCACAAAAATCTTCGCAAGCAGTCGCTAGACGAATCACTCGAGGCAAATAAACAGCCAAATCAAAAAACTGTGGCAGCACCAATACATGCTGAATAAAAGCGCGAAAAAAAGCACGTCGATGATCTTTCCAAGCATCTGGAAGCAAATCACGCTCATATGCTTCAAAGTCACGTAACTTGATCGCAAATCCTGCGCGACGCATCGTTAACGCATCAGCTTTTCGCAGATTATCTGCAGCTTCACCATCACTCTGTGTTGCGGCTAATAGATCAGTACCAACATGGCTAGCAGAGCGGGGAAGTCGTGGCATCGCACGCCACTCGCTAGCTCGTTCGTGAATTTGATGAGCGATCGCATCGATCAAAGTCTTGCCCGTGTCACCAGCCAACATAAACACCTTATTCTTAGCATTGGCGAAGTGAGCCTTGCTTCCATCCCGAACGAGATAATCTGGCTGAAAAGATATGATGCTCTCATCACAAGAAACCCAGGCTAATTTGTTCTCAGAACGCGCAAACAACCAATCCCATAACTGTTTGGTTGAAGAAAAATCTGAACCGTTCTCCATTACCAGCAGTATGTCATCCACGTAACGTCCGTAATATAACGGTACCACTTGTCTCTCGATAATGCGGTCGAGCTCTACTAGTGCCACATTCGCAATCACTCCCGATGCAGGAAGGCCAACGGGTAATCCCTTTTTCAAAGGTGTGTTCGCCGCCCACGCCTGCAAAGACAGGATAAAAAGGCGATGAAGTTTCAGCTCTTCCTCAGACAAATTCAGCTCAAGAAGGTCTGCGAAAAAAGTCGAGTCCAACATAAATCCTGGGTTAAGTTCGTGATAGAACGAACTAACATCGGCGGTCAGTGCAACAATTTTCTTGCCTGAGTCGAGTGCAACGCGCATAGCATTGATGCCGTTGTCTCGCCAATCGCGAAACGGCTTTAAATAGGGCTTAAATGACCCCAATGAAAGAGGATTAATACCCTGTTCATTCTGCTTACGTCGAAGCCTATTTCCGTAAGCACAATCGGTCAACTTAGCATCGAATAGATGTCCAACCTTCATCATCCACAACGCTGAAAGGACATGAAAATCAAGACTGCATTGCGCCATTACCAACGCATGGATTTGCTAGCGAAAGGTAGAACAACAGATTTCTAACTTTCATAGTATCAAGGGGTACTGCGACAACATTGACGATCGAAAGAATAACGTTGCTAACCGTTGCAAATTGCTGTGAGCCTCGCATGCCACTCATTACATGCACGTTCACTCATGAAAAATTTCATGATGGGGTTGCTGACATCCTTTACAGTGAGTACGAGACAAAAATCTGCCCTACGCTCAACTTGTTCGAAGGATGGCGCGCGAATCCCTGTCGCATTTATTTGATTCCCCAACCCAGTCGCTTCAGTAGAAGTCTTGATTCGCCATTCGACACGCCACTGGATCAAATATGACAAATCCTCAAGTCGATAAGAACCATCAACAGAATTGCATACAGCGATTTTTCGGTTTCTCGAATCAAATGAGAGAAATACAGGGCTTGGGTAGCCAAGCAAATTCGAGGCATCCAAGTCTAGCTGATTTTCTTGATTAACCTTCTGCACCAATTCCTTGGCGTTTTTCTGGAGCTTCACGAGAAATAGAAAAGTCAGCGCAAAAATCGCTATCGAGACCAGAAAAAACTCTGCAACCCCTGTCGTGCGGTTGCTTTTGAAGAAAATCCATCCTAAGCCTGAGCCGACCGCGCCCAAGCCAGATAGGCCCGCAACTGGGATAGCAAGTGAAGACAGAATAGTTATTCCGAGTGTTTTGAAAACGTTTGCCATAATTCTCTCCTTGGATTCTCGCTCAATCACAAAAGATCGCGTCCATACAAAGATAGCATCAAATGAGATTTAAAACCAGTAGAGTTTTATGCTGTAGATACAAACACAGTAGAGGTGCAATCTTCGAGCTATGAATGCAAGAAAAAAACCACTACCCAATGCTCGCGAACGTATCGCTAGTAATCTAAAACGACTGAGAAAAGAAAAAGGCTGGAGCCAAGAGTTTATGGCAGAGGCTGCTGATTTTCATCGCACATATGTTTCACAGCTAGAGCGCTGCATTACAAATATTTCGATTGATGGACTAGAACAATTAGCGCATGCATTAGGAGTCGACATTATTGACTTACTCGCCGAACCAATCGAATAAAATCACACAAATTTCCACAAATTGAACACAAGCTTCGCACATATTGAACACAAGAGTCACACAAATTGAACACAAGAGTCACACAAATGAACACAAGCTTTGCACATGTTGAACACAAGAGTCACACAAATGAACACAAATGAACACAAGCTTTGCACATGTTGAACACAAGGGTCACACAAACGAACACAAGCCTCGCACATGTTTAACACTTGATCACACTGGTTTCATATTTGGTTATCACAACATTCCAAAAATTGCACACACGTAGCGCATCAGTTTTCTGTAAATATCACATCCATTTCCCCCAGATTGCACACAAGAATCACACAACTTCTCCTGTCTCCAAACGGCCAATAAAGTTTCCAGTTTTCAATGCGCATTCTTCCACCCTGTAGCTTCTTACACCGTGGAAGAATGCGCCCGCAGCCCAAAATGAAGACAGAAAAATGGGCTGCGGTGATGGAAACAATACTGAAATAATGGAGACAAGCGACAGCTTTACGTGCTTACAAAAGAAATAGTTTGATGCCAAGCTCCTGAAAATTTTGTGTGCAACTCACAGATCTAGTGGCATCAATCAAATTATGAAAACAATATGATCAGCTCGTTTGTCGCATCCTGATTACATGGAAATTTATTTTATTGAATATCAATGCAAGCCTTCCCAGTTTCGAAAACAAACGTTGGAATAATTTTATGATTGTAACTACTCATGATGGCTAATATGACCAAACAATGATCGATGATCCAGGACCAAATAATGAGGAAAAGTCGCTGTCCGTTGCATTGGCTACGCAGACTTCGATACGAGTCAACTGTCCAAAGTAACAACATATTCTAACCGGTTAATCTCCTCACAGACTTTATCTTCATCCCAATTTTTTTCCGCACCTAGATTGGAAGTGATCCTAGACATTTGATTATGTAAATTTTTCTTCAGTATCGATTTTAAGAGCTCCATACGATCGAAATAATATGGAAAGTCTAAACTTAGCTCCGACGCAGATAAGAGAGGTTGACCATGATTCAAGAATGATGCTCTTGGTGTGCACTTCCCAGCGATGAAAGCCGCAGCGGCATCATCTGTAACAAAGATCGATCGTTGTGAGACGCCGTCCACTAGTTGGGTTGGCAAGTAACTCTGTATCATCCAGACATACCAAGTATCCCACGCTGCTCCCCATGCGGCATCCAACGGGGTCTTATTCTTTTTGACTGTCAGAATTGTTTGCGCATCCTTACACCCCCCGAATAAAGCGAATGCAGCTTGAAAAATAATTGGAACATGGCATTCAAAACATTCGCACCAATCAGAAAATTCAACGATATTTTTGATTGCCCGACCTTTCAAATGCCCTCGGCTTCTTATCTCATGAATTTTTAAAAATGCAGCGTATGCATATCGAAGCATAGGTAAGATATGTTCAATCGAAGTATCACAATACTCTTCCATTGACGCATACTTGTCAGATACTTTCTCGCCTTACCCCAGAGAAACCTCACTCTGATTAAGTGCCAATTTTATATTTTTCGCAAAACTTGATAATTTTTCATGGTCTAGCATTGGTGCATTTCGAATGCAAGCCAATTCCATACATGCAAAAAAAGGAACGACATCAAGTTTACTAAGTTCAATCGAAAGCAATAAAGTACGGGCAACAATTTCCTTAACCAAATCTTTTTGCCCAATCACATAATTTGTTAGATTGAGACAAACATTTGCATCAAGTATTAATGTCGTTACAATCCCTTTTCTTGCCGATGCCAATACTTCATCTGGAGTTGGTAAGTTGCATGGACCATATTTATCAAAATAAGAAAATGGCAAAAAAATAAATTTGGACTGACTCATAGCCTCCCATTCATTGGTAACAAATCGCTAAATCAATCATATTTTGTGTGCAGTAATTCCTTGGATTGAACTCCATTTTCACCAGGGTGTAAACTCCACAGTCGTGCGTCAATACCATCGTTTTGAAGCTTTCTCAAAAAGAACCGCGCTTGTAGAGCATCATGTGTCGCAATGACTACTTGAAAACCATGATCCACAATATAGTCTCGAAGGACATCAAAAACGGATGCGGCGTGGACCAAATCATGATGTTGTGTGGGGTCATCAAGTAGCAATGCTTTCCACGGTGACCAGCTATGCACCAAGGCCATCGATAACATGAATGAAAGCTGAATATCGGTCATTTGCGCTTCGCTCGCGATATCTGCAACGGGAACATCTTCTCCATTTAAAACCACCTTTACCGCTGCATGTGATTTCCGATTTTTGTTTGTGTAATCGAGATTGGTCGCTGAAAATCTAGGCTCCCTTACGAGTCGTTTTAGCAATGCTTGCCAATATGGCTCGACCGCTTTTACATTGCCGCCCATATTGTCGATTTCAATTTTCAGCTTATCTGAAAAAGTGTCTAATGTGTCTTTTTGTATTTTCTTCTGATGCGAGCTTGATTTTGCCAACGACCATTCGTTTTCCAGCCAAGTAGAATATTCGCTTTCACTGCGCTCGGCCTTTTGAGACTCAATCTGCTGTTGGATACGTTGATATGATTCTGCACTACTCCATCGCGCCAATTCTTTTTCAATCTGAATCAGTTCTGATTGTGTTATCTGAGTATTTGTAAGTGCGAGCTTGATACGTTGTATTTCGTTTTCGAGAGTAGAGACAGATGGCTCGCCAAGTAGCGACAATACTAACCATTTCGCTTGTACTTTTTGCAGAATATCGTTAGAAGCTTGAACATTACTATTTATTCGAGTGATAACTGCATCAGCATTCAACAAGGCAGCTTCCCAATTTCTTAACTTAGCCGTTATAGACTCTTGATTTACTATGACATCTGCCAGCATTGACTCCAACTCACTCAATTCTTTTGAAAGTGTTTCGATAGGTGGTAGTAGGTTCACATCGATGCTAACGGCATCCATATTTATCTTCGCAAGATTGCATTCATCTACCAACGTTGTATGTTTGGTTTGTAAATCTAGTAGTTGCTGTTCTTTAGCGTTCAATTCCCCAACCGAGACAGCGGTGTCCTCCGCACTTTTTAACAAAGGTGCGTTTGCTAAGTCACGCTGCAATTGTTCTTGCATGGAATGTAATTCGGCGCTGCGCATATCGATTACATCTGCAGCAGCATCAATTTCGAGATCGCGAAATAATTGGATCGACCGTATAGATTCCATACGTGTTGTTAGCTCTAATTGCTGAGATTGAATTTGAAAGAGTATCGCTTGAGCTGCTTTTATTTCATTTTCAATGTCAATTCTTTCAGTCTTTGCTGTCTGTGCAGAAGTTTGTGCCGCATTCAATTGCTTACTCGCTAAAGCAACAGCAGGATTCATCGTTTCGAGTACTCGTGCAATTCTGGCATGCAGTTCCACAGCTTCATATTCAGCTTGGCAGACAGGACAATCACCACGCTCTATCGGCAATTGACTCGCAATAGTACTCACGGCCGAGCGAATGGCGTCCGTGGTTGCGGTGATCGCTTGAAAGCTTGCTTGTGCATGCTGCAATTCAAGTTCGCGTGTATTTACAGCAATATTTTTTTCCCTGCTTCTTATCTGCAAATCTTCCATGACGCGCTTAGCCTGCTGCAAAGAGCCTGCTAATAGATTCAGTTTGACTTGAATGTCTTTCCATTCGAGAAAATTGCGTTGCACTTCCCCAGTTATTTTTTCAAATTTTATATGTTCATCACGTCTGTGATCAAAAACTTTGTGTAAATTTTCAATTTCACGCAACTCAGTAACAAGCATTCGTTGTGGGAGAATGGCATCTGATGCAGCATTGAACTCAAGAGTCGCATATTCAAGATTTTTTTTCTTCTCCAGAAATTTAGCATTGGCTTCGTTAAACAATTGCAGCTTACGTACTTTTTCAGCCACTTCATTCTTTAGTAGCGCGATTTCACTGATTTTATCTGAGGCTTTTTTTTGAAGTTGGAGCAATTTGGCTTGTTCATCCTCAAGATTCTTTCGCTCACTGATGCTTTTCTCGACTTGCGCGCGTGCAATTGCCAACGTAGCTTTTTCCAACTCGAATTCTGAGGGAATGGCGGCTGCGGTGGCTAACTCAGCAATACGTTGTTGTAGGCTTTTCAGAGTCCGCTCATTTTCAACGAAAAGCTCGGCCCGCCAGTCTTGTAACGAACTCAACGACGTATAATCAATCGTTAAGGCATTCGAATTACTCTCTGCAAACAATGTACGGATACGTAAGCCCAGGTCAGCCATTGGCACAAGTGGGCGATCTGTGATCTGAGTCGCCAAATCGCGTTGCTTTAAAAGGTCCAACCAATCATCTCGCTCTTTCTTTTTTTGCTCTTGTTTTTCATCTGCGGCTTTACACGTTTTCGTCATATTGGTTTTCACACTACTTAGGACGTCGTTCACTTGTGCGGCATCTTTACCTAGAGGTAATTTAGCCAGTTGTTCGCCCGCCACTTTAGATTCAGCTTGTTGGACGAACCAATCACGATCACGTTGATCAAGTAGATGTGTCAAGCGCAACAAAAAAGGCCAATCAAATCTACTTATATTGCCAAAAATATTTGATAATTTTCCTTTAACAGATTCATGAATATCACCATTTTTATCTAGTAAAACAGTTCTAGCCCAATCGTCAAACTCTAGCGTCACCTTTGCTTGAGTTTGCTGATCTCGAACAAGCGGGCTTAAGTTGGTTTTTTTAAGGCGACTCACCTGATCGGTTAATGCGAGTTCAATAGCCTCAAAAATTGCTGTTTTTCCTGTTCCGTTAGGTGCAAGCAATATGGTCGCTCCTTGGCCAAACTCAATTTTTTGGTTTGGTGCAAAGCGGCGAATATTACTTAGTTCAATTGTCTTTAAAATCATGATGATGTCATTTCGTTTGGACCAGAAAATGCTACCAGTTGTTCTACAATATCAGCTCCGGCCTCACCGGAAAGAAGTGTTGAACGCCATACCTGTTGATTCTCGCTATCAAACCATGGATGGTCTCGCGCGGTTGCGGAAAATGCCTTGGCTAAAGGATCGCTAAGTGCGGCAATTGGTGCAGTACTAGAGTCCGCGGTAGTCGGTGGCGTATACACTGGTGCCAAAAAACTCCGATCTAACATTGAAGCTATTGTTTCATTTGGACGAATCACATACTTCCGACAAAATTGCTCATCAGCTTCAACTTGTGCCGCAATGTCATTGGTGATGTTTAGTATTTGAAGAAACAAAAAAAGATCTGCAGTTTCTGGTTCAGCCAAACTAGAGCGAACCTCTGCTGCCCATCTTATTGCCAAAGGTAAAGCATCGCTATCGGGCAATACAGCTAAAAGAAGCGTGCGTTTTCCTGCACTATTATTTGATGTACGTTTTAAAAATATCGCTCCGAAATTTTTAAGCTCAGAGCTAGCCAACTCCCTCACCTGTTCCACTTCAGAACTTTGAATGTCACTTGAAAAACGTTGCCCAGCCCGTTCAACTATTTGGTTCAACAGGTCTTGCACTTGATTGGAGTTATTTATCATTTTCTTATTCCCTGAATATTTTTTTCGCGACTTTCTCGAACCTTTTCCAGCTCGTCCTTGAGATGCATTTTGATTGGTTCAATCATATTTTTTGCACGCAATTGCTTAAATGTTCTGCAATTCGTGATCATAAGATCGGGGCGTCGTGGTGCCGCTAAACTATCTTTTGCCTGAAGATCATCCGCCAATGATTCTGGAAAAATTTCACTTGGTGGTGTCGCAACTCCAGAGAAAATTAAAATTGAATGAGGTTCTTGACCAACCAAGGTCGCTACTTCATCGTTAGAATCATCCGTAATAAATTGACGACTCCCTCCAGCCGATCCTGCTGGCCCACCCCAGTACGATAGAGCCAATGTTCTTATCGTTAACCCGTCTTTCAGTTTATCGTATTGCGCATCGTTGCCATCCAAAGCAACGGATATGACTAGGTGTAGTAACAAACATTCGGCCATTAAATCAACCGTTTCTGGCCCAACTCGAAGCAAGGATTGAACGTGATCACCCTCACTACGCACAGAAAGCATATCAAGCATCAACTTCCCGAATGGCATGGTGTTATTTTCAATTAGTCCATACCAAGTTTGCCAGAGCTCACTTACATTTTGTTGTAAGTCGCCAGCACTTGACATTGCAGAAATCTGCTCTCCCACCTTTGCCTGCACTAATTTCCAAGTCACAACGTCCATTTCGTTATGGAGGTTTTGGCTCTCATTATTCGTTTCACTTACTCCGTTTAAAGGATGCGTGTCTGATGGATTTATTGTGCTGTCGTCGTTGGCAATTGAAACGAATAGGTCCCCGATATCACTGCCCAGCGTTCCCGCGATGGCGCAATTTGCTTTGGCTTTATATGCTTCTGCATTCGAAACAAAGACTTGTGCTGGACTGGGTAAATGTAAGACTAAACGTAACAATGCAAGCTGAAGCCGCGTTAAATTGCCAGCGGGTAGATTGCCCCCAATTAGCAATCTCCGCGCTAATCCAGACTGAGTATTCCAGAGAAATGGAACCGTTTCAGTAGGTAGTTCTCTTTCTGAGTGATGATCGATGGTACCAGCAACTTGCCAATTTAATGGATTCGTCGTAGGCGAGTAATACAACCATCGAGACTTGTCAGGGCGAAGGAAACCAGCTAATTTTCTTAATATCAATCTAGGCGTTGCAGCCCCCGTATCAGTTGAATTGTCTTGAATGTAGTGATAAATGGCTTGTCTTGCGTCGGCCGCAGGATTGAACCAAGCACCGAGCTCATGATCAATGGCATTTTTCAAGCCCGACTCTAGAAAGGTGTAGCTCAAGCTCAGTGTTTTAAGTGTTCGAAGAATATGTCCCCAATCTTGAAATTCACACCATGTAGTCAGCCAGCCAAACATCTTTTCATCCGCGACATCAGCATTCTCTTTCAATTTAGCCTCAGTTGTGGTTTCATTTCGACACCTTTCACATAAGGAATAGAAATGACGCAATTCGATATCCTTCTTTATTCTTGTTGTTTGCGCAGCAGGTATCTCAAGCCTGAACTTCTTTTCTTTCCCAGTAATGGTATTAGGAGTTGAATATAATTTTCCTAAATCGCGAATAGCTTCATCAAAGGCAGACAAGTCGTGTTCTTGGCCTTTTTTTTGCCCTTTAGTGAATAGACTTATTCTGCGATTTTCTGAATGTTCACTAAAATCGGTTTCCTGTCGTTTAACTTGTACACAGGTATAAGACTCGTCATATTCTTCAATGACAAAATCATCCCACCCTTTTATCCCTTGCTCATTTCCAATAGATTTAGCATGAGGTTGCCCATCTAAATATTTGACCAACATGCCAGACATTTCACGAGCTGCAACCCAAGAATCGAAATTGTCGGCTTGTTTAAGTTTTATTTTTTGTCGCATTATTCAATTTTTTGGATATTTATCTGTCGATTAAAAAGAATGTCTTTTTTTAACTTTCAATTAAACCACATCAACCACACTCTTACCACCAGCCCCTCTAACCACCATCACCTTAGTCGCAATCCTCTCCGTCATCTCCTGCACATGCGAGATCACGCCGACTTTTCTGCCCATGGCTTGGAGGCCATCTAGGGCGTCCATGACGACGCGTAGGGTGTCGGCGTCTAAGCTGCCGAAGCCTTCGTCTATGAAGAGAGATTCGACGCGTACGCGTTTGCTGGAGAGTGATGCCAGGCCTAATGCTAGGGCTAGTGAGACCAGGAAGGATTCGCCGCCTGAGAGTGAGTGGACTGAGCGGGCTTCGTCGCCCATGTCTTGGTCTATCACCATGAGTGCTAGGCTGTCGTTGATGCGTTGTAGGCGGTAGCGGCGGGCTAGTTCGTGTAGGTGGCGGTTGGCGTAACCGATTAGGACATCAAGCGTGTATTGCTGGGCGTAGTTGCGGAATTTTTTGCCGTCGGCTGCACCGATTAACTGATTTAAAGTTTCCCAGATTTTGCTTTTGGCTTCTTGGGTTTCTAGTTGCTTTAAGATGTCGGCGGCTTGCGTGCGGCGGACTTGATCTTGGGCGATGGCGGTTTGCAGTTGGCTCACTTGCGCTTGTGACTCGCTGCGTTGTTTTATTAGGGTTTGTAGTGCTTGACTTAGTTGCATGCTGAATGATGCTGTTGCGTTTTCTTCTGCAATCGCATCACTGTCTGGCTCACCATCTTCATCTACATTTTCATTCACATTCGCGTCTACGTTGTCATCTGCATTGTCATCTCTCTTTGACTCGTCTTGTACCAAGATTGTTTGTACATCGGGGCGTTGCGCTTGGTGTTCTGCGCACAGGCGTTGGCGTTCTTGGCTGAGCGTTTGTGCTTGTTGGCTGGCGTTGGCGATGGCGAGTAAGGCATTGCGTTCGCTGGTGATCCACGCGGCGTCGTAGCTTAGTAATTGGCGTAGTTGGGCTTGTGGATTTTCTGCAGGATCTTCTCCACTCACTAGGCTTGTGCCATGATCGGCTAACCAGTTTGTTAACGCGGCTGCGGCGTTTGCCTGCAGGCTTTGTTCAGCGGCTAATCGTGCTGTTGCTTGCGCTAATGCTTCGGTGCAGCGGCTGTGGGCTAGCACTGCCGCATTGTGATTTTGGGTGGCTAGATCTACCGCTTGTTTGGCGGTGTTAATCGCATGCGTGAATTGAGCTTCGATTTGTTTTAGGCTGAATTCTGCTTTTTGTGTTTGTGGTGTGGTGTGCTGAATTAGGTCAGCAAGTAAGTCGGCGAGCGTGCGCAATAAGGCGCTTTTCTCGTTTTGTTTTTGTTGTAGTGCTTGCGCGCTGGCTGCTAGGCTTTGTGCGCTGTTTTGCTGTTCTTGCTCTGCTTGTTGCAGGATAGCGCTGAGGTTATTCAATTCTAGCGTCAAACTGCTTGCGCGCTGATTACAGGCTTCGCGTTGCTTGCTTTGTTTGAGCCATTCTTTGGCGTGTGCTGCGCATTGCTGGGTGAACTGCTCGGGTGCGTTTTGCCATTGCTCTTCCCAATTACTTGCACCGTCGCCTAGCTCATGCAGTGCTGGAGTGAGTTCTTCTAAGTAGGTATTGAGTCTGGTTTGGCTTTGGGTGCATTGTTCTTGCGTGTGCGCTTGTTCTGCTTTGCTGCGCTCTACGGCATTGAGGGCATTTTGTTGGGCTTCTTTATTGGCGTTGTGCGTGCGCGTGGTTTGTTCGTATTGGGCTTGTGCGTTGTCTTTGCTTTGTAAGACGGTGCGGTTGGCGTTTTCTAAAGCAGTGAAATTCGCCAACGTTTCTTGTACTTGTGTGGTTTGTTCGACTACCCATGTGTTCAATACATTCTCTGCCGGCGTTAGATCAGCGATCTCTTGCGCTAATGGATGCGTTTGCCACGCGCTTTGGGTTTGTGCGACCTGCGCTTGATGTTGCGCCTCTTCTTGCTGGGCTTGTTGTAGCTGTGCTTGCAAGCTCGTAGCCAAGGCGTCTTTACTGCTAAATTCTTGTTGCGTGCCTTGTGTGCTTAGGCGGCATTGTTGTACCTGCGCTTGCAATTGCTCCAGCATTACGTGCAACTGCGGTAACTCCGGCACATGCGGCTGATCGCTACGGTATGGATGCTCGTGCGAACCGCAGACTGGGCAAGCTTGATCCGGCGCTAAAGTTGCGCGTAGATCTTCGGCAGATTTTAGGAAAGCGCTTTCAGCAATTTTGAGCGAGCGTTCGGCTTGCTCTTGCGCTGCGATTAATGCGGGTAATTTGTCTTGCGCTTGTTTGGCTTCGTTCTTCGTTTGGGTGAGACTGCTTTGCAGCGTCTGAATTTGTTGCTGCGTTTTATGCAGACGTGCTTTCTCGTCTTCACGGTTGTGCGCCAATTGTTCTAGGCTGCTTAAGTGTTCGCGGCGTTTTTCTAGAGCTGGCTTTTGTTGCAGCTGGGCGTTTAGTTCGGTGCTGGATTCCAGATATGCCGCTGCGCTTTGTTGGCGTGCTTGTTCGGCTTTTTCTAATTGCGTTTGGCTTAGTCTCAGTTGCTCGCTAAGTTCTGCGATTTGCGCTTGTTGTGTTTGCTGCTCGCTCGCATGTTGCGCGTGCTTCTGCGTGAGGTGCTGAAGCTCGTCTTGTGCTTGTTTGGCTTGACGTAGCAAGATTTCCCATTTTGTCCAATCGTCTGCTAAGACTTGCAAGGCGCTGTGCTCGCTCAGCCATGTAGTGCAGACTTGCAATTGACTTTGATTGGTGTTGATGTCGACTTGCTTTGCTTGCTGCTGTTCTTGCGTTTGGCTGCACTTTGCTTGCGACTTGGCGTGCGCTTCTTGCATTGTTTCGTGCGCAGGTTGCATGGTGGCGATGGCGGCTTCTAGTGCTTTGGCGGCGTCTAGTTGCGGTGTGGCTTGCGCTTGGATTTGTTCGGATTTTTGTAGCTGCTGTTTGGCGGCTTGCTGTTGTTGCTCTTGTTGTTGGCTACTGTTCTGCGCGTTTTGGAGTTGCGCTTGGGCGTTGATAATTTGTTGCTGACATTGCTCTACGCTGTTTTTTAGACGATCGGCTTCGGTTAGCAAGGGACGTGCAATTTGGACTTCCTCGATTTGCTGTAGCTGTGCTTGTCTCGCTGTCGATTGCACCCATGCTTGCTGTGTTTGCTCGACTTGTTCTTGCGCGATCTGGCTATCATGTTGCAGCTTTTGATCTTGTTCAAACCAACGCAGGGCTTGTTCTAAGGCGAGTTTGCGCTCTTCTAGTTTTTGTAATTGCGCTAGTGCGTTTTGTTGATCGCTATCAAGCTGTGTGCGCTCTTCTTCAGATAAGGGCTTTTGATCGTCTAGGCGATCTAGTATGCGTTGCAGATCTTGTTGCTCGCGCTTGGCGCGTTCGAAGGCGCGTTTGGATAATTCGCTGTAGATCGCACTGTCTGTCAGGGTTTCTAATAATTCGCCACGTTCATTGTCTTCGGCTTTTAAGAAACTGGAAAATTCATTTTGCGCGAGTAATACAGCGCGGGTGAATTGTTCGAATTTGAGTCCTATGCGTTTTTCTATTTCTGCTTTGACTTCCGTTTTTTTGCCACCGATAGGCGTTAGGTCTGGCAATTGATGCAGCGTCATGGCTGTTGGCTGCAAACCGCCCGTGGCTTTATTGCGAGAACGGCGTACGCTCCAACGGGCGCGATAGCTGACTTGATCGCATCCGACGAAATCGACTTCAGCATAACCTTCGCCTGTGCCGCGACGTAGTAAATTACCAGTGTCTTGTTGCGAGATCAGTTCATTGCCGTCGGGTAGTGTCTTGCTGCCACCGGCTTTGATCAGGCGTGGGGTATTTTCATACAGCGCCATGCACAGCGCATCGAGCAAGGTGCTTTTGCCTGCACCTGTTGCGCCGCTGATGGCGAATAGGCCTGCTGATTTGAGCGGCTCTTGTTCAAAATCGACTTCGAATTCTCCGGCGAGTGAGGCGAGATTTTTTCCGCGTAGAGCTAAGATTCTCATGACTGCACCTCGTCGCTGCTGTCGTTGGCTAGCATGAGTTCGGTGAAGGCGCTACGCAATTCTGCTGGTGCTTCGTTCTGGTATTTGTTTTGGTACAGACGCTGGAAGATATCTTCGGGTTGCAGGTTTTCTAGTTCGGTGAGTGTCACGGTTTCTGATTCGCTGATTTTTCTTGCCGCAAAGCTGGTTTCGATTTTGGCTAGTCGCAGCGCCTTACCTTCAATCGCGTTTTCTATCGCGGCACGCAGACCTGGTTCGGGGGCATCGAGTCTGACGCGTACTTCAACATACGATTGGCGTTCTAGCGGCGTGTCGTTAGGTAAATCCAATGCGGTTAATGCCACCAAGACTTGCGCTAGCGGCGCGGCTTGTTTAGGAATGCGTAGCAAGTCAACTGCGCGTGGTACGAAGATGGCTGTGATGTCGCTGACTTTGTCTTGGTCCAAATCCACACGCAGCACTTGATGTTGATAATCGACCTCGGCAAAGGACATCGGCAATGGACTACCGCAATAACGCAGGTGTTCCTGCTTACCGACTTTTTGCGCTAGATGCAAATGGCCTAAAGCGGCATACGCGACATTCGCATCAAACATACTCGCTGACAAAGCCTCAGTACCGCCGATCACGATGCGACGTTCGGATTCTTCGGATATCTCGCCACCGACCATGTGGCAATGACCGAGCGCAATTATGGCTTGATCAGGTTGACGCAGATTCAATGCGTATTGCAAGCATTGTTGATACAAGTGCGTGATGCCTTGCATGTAGGGGTCTTTGACTTCGCCTTCACATTTAGGCACATCGCTAGGGCGCAAGAACGGTATTGCTAAGCACCATGCTTTGATCTCACCTGCCGCATTTTTTAAAGGCAGAACTAAGCGATCCAAATCAATGCTGCCATCGGGCAAACGCGGTACGAAGCCGATCACCGCGACATCCATTTCCTCTAACAAAGGTGCGGGTGCTTCTAAGCGGCCAGGCGAATCGTGATTGCCCGCGATGATGACGATATTCAAATGCGGTAGCTGCTGTTTGGCTAGCTGCAAGAATCGATAGAATTGTTTTTGCGCTACTGCTGAAGGATTGGCGGTGTCAAAGATGTCACCTGAAATCAGCAAGGCCTCGGCCTCCTCCTTAACCAAGCAGACAATCAGCCAATCCAGAAATGCTTGGTGCTCATAGCTGCGATCAAAATTGTGCAAGGTTTGGCCGAGATGCCAATCCGAAGTGTGAAAAAAGCGCATGATCCACTACACTAAACTAAGAAACGCTAATATTACTTGCAAAGATTCCAACCTAAACAAGAAAATGAACAAAAAGGAACAAAATATCTTTTTATCAAACAACCAGATGATAAAGAAAATGTTAAAAAAGAAACATTCGTAATCGAACCGACCTCAGAATTACAAATGTTGGTACTTTTGTTGGTACCTAATATTTCAAATTGGAAATTATCAATACATATAAAAGCTTATATCGGAATTTTCGATTCCGGCTCTCGCACCAAAAGTATTCAAGCCTCTTGAGAAATCAAGAGGCTTTTTGCTTTGTGCGGTACATAAAAAGACATCTCAAAACTGACGATCATTTTTCAAACACGGTTTGAAGTCCAATCGCCGCCAATACATTTCAAAATCTAATTGGTCTTATCTTGTCCAAGCGTAGGTGTGGCGCACAAAATAATCACCACCGCTGTCTAGCTTCACTTCCTTTTGTCGGGTAAATGCATGGTCAGTGATCGTGTAAGTAAAACGGAATTGAGCGGGTCGATTGTCATCTTGGCCTGACATACTCGTGATCAAAATCAATGTGCCGTTGTCGGTGATGCGCCGCTCAACCAGATTTTCTTTACCCAACTGACGCCCATCGTCACTCAGCTTAATGCCATCTTTGGCATTTGCATGGGGCTCATCGTCGTAGCCATAACTCCACAACCAAATCGCGGAATCTTCTTTGGACGCGGTGACTAATAAATTAGATGGAATACTACGTAATGTATTGGCACTGTAATCGAGGTAAGTCAATTTTCCGCGCCAAAGTGGACCCGCAATTTTTTGCAGGTCTTCGATTTGAATTCGGCCATCATGACGAGTTGGACTCACCTGCGGTGCCATATTCACGGTCAGTGCAATAGGCATTATTGCCTTCGAAGGCAATGCACAAACTTCCAACGCACCTACTGCAAATATGGCGGCGAAAAGAGAAACTGAGAGCCTTAATTTTGTCATTGCTACGTATCCTTTAAAGTGACCTGCACTTATCTCATGTAAGTATAGAACAGTATTCTTTCTCACCGCAAAAGCATCCCCCCCGCCAAGCTTAACTTTGCGTTTGTTGCTGCTGGAAATTGAGAACAATAAATTCGGCTGGACGTACCATCGCGACCATCACACTGACTTGAATGATGCCGTTTAAAACATCGTCCGCACTCATGGTGACTCCCAGGCCGCATTTGACCGCGAACGCATCAGATGGCTTGGCACCTTGCAAGCCGCCAGCTAGCCATACGCTGTTTAAGAAATTTTCGATCATGACAGTCAATGCACTCCAAGTCGCCGCATTGTTTGGCTCAAAGACATAAGCATGCATGGCGGTCTTGATAGACTGCTCAAGATAAGTCGCTGTACGACGAACAGATATATAGCGCCAATCCTGACTATTACCATCCAGTGTACGAGCGCCCCAAATCAAAATTCCTCGCCCATTAAAAAACCTTATCGCATTGATCGATTTTCCTGTCACTGCATCTATATTCAAATTCTCCTGCTGCGAGTCAGTCAAACGAATCGGCAACGACACCGCACCGACGATGCTCGTATTGGCAGGCGCCTTCCACACGCCCTCTTGATTATCGTTCACAGCATACACACCCGCCATCGCCCCGCTCGCGGGCAAAATATTCGCATAGGCTAACACTGCATTGATGATTTGCTGATAGCTAGGACTAGCGATCAACAGCGCCGCTTGCAACTGGCTATTGGTCATTGGGTTCGCTGGAGGATTTTGTATCGCATTCAAAATAGCTGCCGCAGCGGGATTAGGATTCGATGCTGGATTTAAGAGCGCAGCCAATTGCGCGACATCACCACCACATAAATTCGTAAAATCAATCTCAGCACTTTGCATGGTCGTGGTGCCGATAAATGGGTAATAGCAAACCCCATAATTCAAACCCTGATTACCAGTCGCATTACGGAAATTCTCTATGTCATTGGTGTACAAAACGGGATCAGGAGAGTCGCCACCGATCACATCAAAAATACACACTGCTGTTTGCATTTCTGAAGCCTGCAGCAAAGCCGTTTGCATCAAGGTCGCATTCTCCGCTAAGGACAACAAAGTCGCCTCGGGAAACACATACATCGTCGGTTCCTGCTCTTTTTTCAAAGTCGCCAAGCCAGTCGTCAAATCAGACAGCAAGACATTCGCATTCACAGGTCGCACGCTAGGATCAGACAAAGGCGTCTTACTCGGCGCACCATAGGTGCCGACCGAAACGATGTAGGCACGTCCGCCACCATTTTGAAAAAACAAGCGCAGGCTGTTGACCATGTAATAAAGCGTATTCGGATCAGGCAAGATCGCATAATCCACGCCACCAACATTCACATAATGCCCAACACTCGATAACGGCACATGCGGCGCTTGCGGGACCAGATAATACTCAGGCTGATACTGCTTCGCCGGATCTGCTGGCGGCGCAGGATTATCCAGCAAATAGATCGCCGCAAACTCAGCATAAGAAGAAATCACCTGTGGCGTATTGAGGTAGGACTTGCCTTGGTATTCTGCTTTGGGTGTATAGCCGATGAAGGCTGGGATGGCGGTGGCGACTGGAGTGATGGAATTGGGGAAGGCGTTGACTTCGTTGATGTAGACGCCTGGGGTTTTGTATTGATGGGTCATGGTTTTTTTGCCTTGAAATAGCTCTAGTTCGTGATCGCCTTGGCTTTAAGAGTTTTTACATCTTTGACGGATGTATCATCACTTAAAGCACTTTTTGTCGAAACTGTACGAATGACCTCCATCGATCTGCGGATCAGTTGGAAAAATCTGTTTTGTGCAGATTCAATACGCATCCTCGCAAAATGTAATTCTTATCTTAAAAGTAAAATCTAAAGCTTCAATATCGCTATGTTACAAAGCGCAATAGATTACGCTAAACATCCATTAATTATGTGGCTTCAGATTTTAAGAATTTCCAAAGTACTTATCTTTTCGAGTTTTGAAGGCGGGTATAGTTCCCTCTAATACCTCAACAACAGCATTATTGATATTTTTCTCATCAATTCCTCCAGATACGCAACAAAATCTATTTCCATCATTTTTATCGATACTCACTCTAATAACCTGTTCTGAATCCGATACCACCGCTAAATTCGGATTATGGGTAACGATTATTATCTGACGCTTCCGCTTAGCCTCTTTGATGTATGGAACCAAAATTTGCGCAACACTGTAATTATCTAAATTATCTTCGGGTTGATCTATGATCAACGGTATGTCTTCCTTATCCAGAATTAGGTAAAAAACTAATAGCAATGCTCCTTTTTCCCCTGGAGACAATTGCTCCAAACTTTTACCATTTTGTTGCAAATCATAATGCGATTGCAAATATTCAAGAGAGAATAAGTAAGAATAAAAATCCTTCCGATTTTTCACCAAATTGTCTATGAATGTTCGCTCATATGGCTCAATATTCATTGGCCTTTTATCAAATTCTAAATAACAAATAATTTCGCGAAGAAATTTCTCTACATTCGACTTTTCATTCCAATTGACATTTGAAATTATCTCGTTACGAAGTAAATTCCTTCCTTCGTCCTTACCATAAAATGATCCCGATTTATTCTGTTGTATATTTTTTAGTAATTCGTCTTCAAAATCATTTTTTACAGCTAATGAGCTCACGATGTTCAATCCCGAAACTTTCGCCGAATTGAATCTAGAATCTATTTCAAATTTGATTTCATCATAGAACTTCTTTATTTCTTGTTTTTTCTCAAAAATTTCAATTGTGGCTAGAATCCTCTTTTCGCGAATATCTAACAAATCATTGGTTAATTTTTCATTTAAATACTGCAATTCTGACTCAACAAATTTAAGCGAATCTATACCTCCCAAAGTCTTAACCAATTCAATGGTATCAACAAGATCACAATAAACTTCGTCTGGTCTTTTTCCCTCTCCCTTTATTTTTGAAATCCCAGTTTTATTTTCTAATTGTCCCCAAATAAATTCTAGATTCGCATTCTCGGGAAAAATCCCAATAAAATGTATGGGATCTTTCCCTCGCGCATCCGACAAAAACTCGATACCAGGTAGGATAGTTATTCCATGTACACGCCCTAAAATTTGCAATTGCTGAATTCGTTTAACATCAATTACATGATGGTCAGTGATAGCAACAACCGAAATATTTTCTTGATTCAATATCTCTATGATTTCTTCGTTTGTAACGCTTTTATCACCATAATCGTGTGATGAAGGCGTGTGAAAATGGAGATCCCATTTTTTCCACTCCGAACCTTTTCCAATTGAACTCATAAAGCCTCCATAAAGTTTGTGAAGAATTTCTAGAGAAATTCAAATTTTTAATAACTGTAGTTTGATAACTATTTGAAATTGATTCTATCAATCCCAACCCACATCGATCCAATATGCAATCAGCAAGATGGTGCGTACTTTCTACTAGAGAGATTTGCTTTCAGTGACGCGTTCATCAAAAACAACATTTTATGTAACACTGACCAAACTCTTTCCTCCGGCCCCTCTAACCACCATCACCTTAGTCGCAATCCTTTCCGTCATCTCCTGCACATGCGAGATCACGCCGACTTTTCTGCCCATGGCTTGTAGGCCGTCTAGGGCGTCCATCGCAACGCGTAGGGTGTCGGCGTCTAGGCTGCCGAAACCTTCGTCTATGAAGAGGGATTCGACGCGTACGCGTTTGCTTGATAGTGAGGCTAAGCCTAGCGCCAAGGCTAGTGAAACTAGGAAGGATTCGCCGCCTGAGAGTGAGTGGACTGAGCGGGCTTCGTCGCCCATGTCTTGGTCTATCACCATGAGCGCTAGGCTGTCGTTGATGCGTTGTAGGCGGTAGCGGCGGGCTAGTTCGTGTAGGTGGCGGTTGGCGTAGCCGATCAAGACATCGAGCGTGTATTGCTGGGCGTAGTTGCGGAATTTTTTGCCGTCGGCTGCACCGATTAATTGGTTTAGGGTTTCCCAGATTTTGCTTTTGGCTTCTTGGGTTTCTAGTTGATTCAGGATGTCTGTAGCTTGCGTGCGGCGGGCTTGGTCTTGGGCGATGGCGGTTTGTAATTGGCTGGCTTGCGCTTGTGCCTCGCTGCGTTGTTTTGTCAGGGTTTGTAGTGCTTGAGCTAGTTGCGTGCTGAATGATGCTGTTGCGTTTTCTTCTGCAATCGCATCATTGTCTGGCTCACCGTCTCTATCTAAATTTTCATTCACATTCGCGTCTGCGTTGTCATCTGCATTGTCATCTCTCTTTGACTCGTCTTGTGCCAAGATTGTTTGTACATCGGGGCGTTGCGCTTGATGTTCTGCGCACAGGCGTTGGCGCTCTTGGTTTAGCGTTTGTGCTTGTTGGCTGGCGTTGGCGATGGCGAACAAGGCATGGCGCTGGCTGGTGATCCACGCGGTGTCATAGCTTAGCAATTGGCGTAGTTGGGCTTCTGGATTTTCTGCAGAATCTTCTCCACTCATTAGGCTTGCGCCGTGCTCCGCTAACCAGTCTGCTAACGCGACTGCGGCGTTTGTTTGCAGGCTTTGTTCCGCGGCTAGTCGTGCTGTTGCTTGTGCTAATGCTTCGGTACAGCGGCTGTGGGCTAACACTGCGGCGTTGTGGTTTTGGGTGGCTAGATCGACAGCTTGTTTGGCAGCGTTAATCGCATGCGTGAATTGAGCTTCGATTTGTTTTAGGCTGAATTCTGCTCTTTGTGTTTGTGGTGTGGTGTGCTGAATTAGGTCGGCGAATAAGTCGGCGAGCATGCGCAATAAGGCGCTTCTCTCGCTTTGCTTTTGTTGTAGTGCTTGCGCACTGGCGGCTAAGCTTTGAGCGCTGTTTTGTTGTTCTTGTTCTGCTTGTTGCAGGATAGCGCTGAGGTTATTTAACTCTAGGGTCAAATTGCTTGCGCGCTGATTGCATGCTTCGCGTTGCTTGCTTTGTTTGAGCCATTCTTTGGCGTGTGCTGCGCATTGCTGGGTGAATTGCTCGGGCGCGTTTTGCCATTGCTCTTTCCAGTTACTTGCGCCGTCGCCTAGCTCATGCAGTGCTGGTGTGAGTTCTTCTAAATAGCTGTTGAGTCTGGTTTGGCATTGGGTGCATTGTTCTTGCGTGTGCGCTTGTTCTGCTTTGCTGCGCTCCAAGGCGTTAAGAGCATTTTGTTGGGCTTCTTTATTGGCGTTGTGCGTGCGCGTTGCTTGTTCATAGTGGGCTTGTGCGCTGTCTTTGCTTTGTAAGGCGGTGCGGTTGGTGTTTTCTAAAGCGGTGATATTCGCCAACGTTTCTTGTACTTGTGTGGTTTGTTCGACTACCCATGTGTTCAATACATTCTCTGCCGGCGTTAGATCAGCGATCTCTTGCGCTAATGGATGCGTTTGCCACGCGCTTTGGGTTTGTGCGACCTGCGCTTGTTGTTGCGCCACTTCTTGCTGGGTTTGTTGTAGCTGTGTTTGCAAGCTCGTAGCCAACGCGTCTTTGCTGGTGAATCCTTGTTGTGCGCCTTGTGTGCTTAGGCGGCGTTGTTGTACCTGCGCTTGCAATTGCTCCAGCATCGCATGTAATTCTGGCGGATGCGGCTGATCGCTACGGTAGGGATGCTCGTGTGAACCGCAGACTGGGCAAGCTTGATCCGGCGCTAAGGTGGCGCGTAGCTCTTCGGCGGATTTTAGGAAAGCGCTTTTCAGCAATTTTGAGCGAACGTTCGGCTTGCTCTTGCGCTGCGATTAATGCCGGTAATTTGTCTTGCGCTTGTTTCGCTTCGTTCTTAGTTTGAGTGAGACTGTCTTGCAGAGTTTGAATTTGGCGCTGCGTTTTGTGCAGACGTGCACCCTGCTCTTCACGGTTGTTCGCCAATTTCTCTAGGCTACTTAAGTGTTCGCGGCGTTTTTCTAGAGCTGGCTTTTGTTGCAGCTGGGCGCTTAGTTTAGTACTGGATTCCAAATATGTCACTGCGCTTTGTTGGCGTGCTTGTTCGGCTTTTTCTAATTGCGTTCGGCTTAGACTCAGTTGCTCACTAAGGTCTGCGATTTGCGCTTGTTGTGCTTGCTGCTCTCTCGCATGTTGCGCGTGCTTTTGTGTGAGATGCTGAAGCTCGTCTTGCGCTTGTTTGGCTTGACGCAGTAAGACTTCCCATTTTGCCCAATCGTCTGCTAAAACTTGCAAGGCGCTGTGCTCGCTCAACCATGTGGTGCAGACTTGCAATAAGTTTTGGTTGGTGTTGATGTCGACTTGCTTTGCTTGCTGCTGCTCTTGGGTTTGGCTGCATTTTGCTTGCAACTTGGCGTGCGCTTCTTGCATCGCGTCGTGCGCGGGTTGCATGGTGGCGATAGCGGCTTCTAGCGCTTTGGCGGCGTCTAGTTGCGGTGCGGCTTGCGCTTGAGTTTGCTCGGCTTTTTGTAGCTGCTGCTTGGCGGCTTGCTGTTGTTGCTCTTGTTGTTGGCTATTGCTCTGCGCGCTTTGGAGTTGTGCTTGGGCGTTGATGATTTGTTGCTGACATTGCTCTACGCTGCTTTTTAGGCGATCGGTTTCCGTTAGTAAAGGACGAGCAACTTGGACGTTCTCAATTTGCTGTAGCTGTGCTTGTCTTGCTGCCGACTGTGCCCATGCTTGCTGTGTTTGCTCGACTTGTTCTTGTGCGATTTGGCTATCATGTTGCAGCTTTTGATCTTGTTCAAACCAACGCAGAGCTTGTTCTAGGGCGAGTTTGCGCTCTTCTAATTTTTGTAGCTGCGCTAGTGCGTTTTGTTGATTGATGTCGAGCTGGGTGCGCTCTTCTTCTGACAGCGGCTTTTGATCATCTAGGCGATCGAGTATGCGTTGCAGGTCTTGTTGCTCGCGCTTGGCGCGCTCGAAGGCGCGTTTGGACAATTCGCTATAGATCGCGCTGCCTGTGAGGGTTTCTAATAATTCGCCGCGTTCGTTGTCTTCCGCTTTTAAGAAGCTGGAGAATTCATTTTGTGCGAGTAGCACGGCGCGGGTGAATTGTTCGAATTTGAGGCCTATGCGTTTTTCTATTTCGGCTTTGACCTCCGTTTTTTTGCCGCCGATAGGCGTTAGGTCTGGCAATTGATGTAGCGTCATGGCTGTTGGCTGCAAACCACCCGTAGCTTTATTGCGTGAACGGCGTACGCTCCAACGGGCGCGATAGCTGACTTGATCGCAACCGACAAAATCGACTTCGGCATAGCCTTCGCCTGTGCCGCGACGTAGTAAATTACCAGTATCTTGTTGCGAGATCAGTTCGTTACCATCGGGTAGCGTCTTACTGCCGCCGGCTTTAATGAGGCGTGGGGTGTTTTCATACAGCGCCATGCAGAGCGCATCGAGCAAGGTGCTTTTGCCTGCACCTGTTGCGCCACTGATGGCAAATAGGCCAGCTGACTTGAGCGGCTCTTGTTCAAAATCGACTTCGAATTCTCCTGCCAATGAGGCGAGATTTTTTCCGCGTAGAGCTAAGATTCTCATGGTTGCACCTCGTCGCCGAGGTCACCACGATCATTGGCCAACATGAGTTCGGTGAAAGCGCTGCGTAGTTCTGGTGGCGCTTCGTTTTGGTATTTGTTTTGGTATAGGCGTTGGAAGATATCTTCCGGTTGCAAGTTTTCTAGTTCGGTGAGTGTCACGGTTTCTGACTCGCTGATTTTTCTTGCCGCAAAGCTGGTTTCGATTTTGGCTAGTCGCAGCGCCTTACCTTCAATCGCGTTTTCTATCGCTGCCCGCAAACCTGGCTCAGGGGCATCTAGCCTGACGCGCACCTCAAGATACGGTTGGCGTTCTAGTGGCGTATCACTGGGCAAATCTAAGGCGGTTAATGCCACCAAGACTTGCGCTAGTGGTGCGGCATGCTTTGGTACGCGTAGCAAATCGACTGCGCGTGGCACAAGGATGGGCGTGATATCGCTGACTTTGTCTTGATCTAAATCCACACGCAGAACTTGATGTTGATAATCGACCTCGGCAAAGGACATAGGCAATGGGCTGCCGCAATAACGCAGGTGTTCCTGCTTGCCGACTTTTTGCGCTAGATGTAAATGGCCTAAAGCGGCATACGCGACATTCGCATCAAACATACTCGCCGATAAAGCTTCCGTACCGCCGATCACGATGCGGCGTTCGGATTCTTCGGAGATCTCGCCACCCACCATGTGGCAATGACCGAGCGCAATTATGGCTTGATTGGCTTGATTGGGTTGACGCAGAGTCAATGCATATTGCAAGCATTGTTGATACAAGAGCGTGATGCCTTGCATGTAGGGGTCTTTGACTTCGCCTTCACATTTAGGCACATCGCTAGGACGCAAAAACGGTATCGCTAAGCACCATGCTTTGATCTCACCCGCAGCATTTTTCAATGGCAGAACTAATCGCCCTAAATCGATGCTGCCATCGGGTAACCGTGGTACGAAGCCAATCACTGCGACATCCATGTCTTCCAACAGAGGCGCTGGTGCCTCTAAGCGACCGGGTGAATCATGGTTACCCGCGATGATGACAATATTTAAATGTGGTAGCTGTTGCTTGGCTTGCTGCAAAAATCGATAAAACTGTTTTTGCGCTAGCGCTGAAGGATTGGCGGTGTCGAAGATGTCGCCTGAAATCAGCAAGGCCTCGGCTTGTTCATTTACCAAACAGATAATCAGCCAATCTAAAAATGCTTGATGCTCGTAGCTGCGATCAAAATTGTGCAGAGTTTGGCCGAGATGCCAGTCGGAAGTATGAATGAAGCGCATGGGTGATAATTAGCTGAATAGTGAAGATAAAGAGAGCGCTAATCTTACTTGGAAAAAGTTAAAAATGTGGCAAATAATAAGATTTTATTGGAAGATCAAGCTCTTGTTGACTCCGTATAAAGTGGCTAACGCTTAGGTCTGCCTCGCCAAGTGTTAAGAGATGAAGATTACACTCCAAGAACCCACTCAATACCAAACCATTTCTAACGAACAATTTAAGCCACCCGAATTCGTTTGTGTAAAAGGCTCAATTAGAACGCCTGACTATCTAGAAATTTGCGTACAGGATGATGGTGAAGGATACCCTACTGCGCTACTAGAAAATCACGGCCAAGCGAGCGCGGTGTCGTCTGAAGGTACGGGCTTAAGCTTACGCCTTGCCGAAAGTGTTGTGGCGCGGCATACCAATGAAGGCCGCTGCGGTGAAATTCGCATATCGAATCTGAGTGAGAATAACGGTGCAAAATTTCAATTGCTACTTCCGTAATGGTGCTCCAAATACGCTTCAAATAGGTTCAAAGCAAGCTGCAAGGAAGTTCCAAGTAAGCCCCAAAACCGCCCGCGTTCACTCTTAAAATTTCAGCAGCATCCACACTGGACAGGCGTTGTGTCCGGTACTACCCATAGGTGCATCGATGTATTGAAAACCCATCTTCTGATACAGCTTTTGCGCAGCTAACATGTTAGGCAACGTCTCCAGATAACATTGCGTGTAACCTCGCTTTTTCGCCTCTGTCACGCAACGCTCTATCAATTGCTGTCCCAGCCCTAGACCGCGCGTTTGCGGCAGCATATACATTTTCTGCAGCTCGCAAACTTCCGCAGGTGCGCCCGGCAGGCTGCCAAAACCACCGCCCGCACAAACGACACCTTCGACTTCCACCACGTAGTAAGCACCTTTATCTTGCTGATAATGCTGATACATATAATCGAGGGAAGGATCAGCAAATGCAGATCCGACTTTAGGAACCTTCATCTCAGTGAGCACAGTACGTATTAATGCGGCGACTACTGGATTATCGGTTTCTTGAATTTCACGGATAAGAACTGAACTCATATAAATAATTTCTAATGAAATGGTCAAGAATGTGGATCAAAAATGCGATTTGAAAATGTCAGAGTACCTGCTGATTTCAACCTGGCGTATTGCGCATCCAATCTGCAGTCTGATAAAACGAACTCATCAAATGTTCCTGTAATGGCTCGGCGATACCCACGTCTTGCATCGCCCATGCCATGCAGCGCAGCCATTGATCGCGCTCTGCAATACCGATTGCGTACGGCAAATGACGAGCACGCAAACGTGGGTGCCCGAATTGCGATATGTATAAATCAGGTCCACCCATCCAACCAGATAAAAACCAAAACAATTTATCACGTGAACTGTCATTCGGCTGTGGATGCATTTGATTGATACCAGCAAACTCAGTTTCCAATTGCATCAAATCATAAAAGCGGTCGACCATCTCCCTAAGCTTATCGGCACCACCGATGAGTTGATAGAGATTCGATTTTTCTTCTGCTGCTTCCATACGTCATTACATCCTGACTTCTCAAAATTTTCTAAAACAAAGACGCACCGACTAGCTATTCCGCAAGGACAATAATGGCGGTTGACTCAATACATTTCTCAAACCTAGCCAGCCACCGACTAGGGCACACACCGCGCCGACAGCAACACCAGCGGCGATTACTAAAGGGGAGAATGTCCAGGCGAACTTGAACGCAAACGTCGCCATCGCCCAACCGATTGCCAACGCACCGCAAGCAGCCAATGCGCCCGCAAGGCTACCAACCAGCACAAATTCTACCCACTGTGCACGAGACAATTGACTGCGGGTTGCCCCCAAGGCACGTAACAAAGCCGCTTCCCGCATACGAATATCTTGCGAACCTGCTAGCGCTGCGTATAAGACCAACACGCCTGACGCTAGAGTGAATAAAAATAAGAACTCTACAGCGGTAATTACTTGATCCAAAATATCTTGCAATTGCTTGAGTATTGCGCCGACATCCATCACGGTGAGATTCGGGAACTCTTGTGTCAGTTGATTAGTGAATTGCTTTTTATCGTCAGGGACACGGAAAGCGGTGATAAAGGTTTGTGGCATGTTTTGCATTGCTTTAGGATTAATCACCACAAAGAAATTCACCCGCATAGAGCCCCAATCCAACTTACGCAAACTCGTCACTTTGGCTGTCACTTTTTGCCCTGCAATATCAAACACCATGTGATCACCCAACTGAACTTTGAGCGTCTTCGCCAAACCCTCTTCAACAGAGGCTTCAGGTTCGCTTGCCGTTGCGTCGTTGTACCAAGTACCTGCAACGATCTTGTTCAGGGCGGGCAAATCCTTCATCGTAGAAAGATTAAATTCACGCTCAACCAAAGCATTCGCACGATCTTCCTTGTAGCTGCTCGATTTTAGGACTTGATCATTAATCTGAATTAGGCGACCGCGTATCATCGGATAAATCTGCGGTTGTGCGAAGCTCTCTAGGCGTCTCGCAATTTCACCTTTTTGGTCAGGTTGGATATTAATCACAAAGTGATTTGGCGCATCAGCGGGTGTTGATTGCTTCCATGCTGCGATCAAATCACTGCGCACTACCGTCAATAGCAACAGCGCCATGAGACCTAAAGACAGCGAGACAATTTGCACCACCGTCGCGCCGGGACGCCGTTGTAATGCCGTGATCGCAAAACGCCAAGCGGCAAAATCGAAGCTGGTACGCATTCGTTTCAGCCCAAAAATACTTAACCACGCGATCAAAGAGAAAAAAAGTAAGCCGATCACAAAACCTGCCGCCACCAGCAATCCCACTTTAACATCGCCAGTTTGCCACAGGAGTAAGCCAATAAAAATTCCCAAACCCAGCACATAGGTCAGCAGGGTCATGGCCTTTGGCGCTTCCTGTTCACGTCGTATCACTTGGTTGTGCGGTACATTGCGCAATTGCAAAATCGGCGGCATCGCAAATCCCACCAGCAGCAAGATTCCTATTGCCAATCCTTGCCAAGCGGGTAAAAAACTCGCCGATGGCAAATCATTCGAGACCAATTTCCCCAGCCATTCAAGCAATACAAAATGGCTGAAAAATCCAAGTGCTACGCCTGCCAGACTACCGATGATGCCAAGTATCAAAAATTCCAACAAATACATGCTGGTCACTTGATTTTGCGTCAGCCCCAGACAACGCAACATCGCGCAAGCATCAATATGACGCAACATAAAACGACGCGCTGCCATCGCTACAGCCACTGCAGCTAGCATGGCAGACAACATACTAACCATAGAAAGGAATTGCTCGGCGCGATCTAGTGTCGTGCGCATTTGCTCGTTGCCATTGTCGATGGTTTCGACCCGCACACCTTTTAACTCTTGCGTGCTGATCTGGTTCTCAATTTCGACTTTAAATTTCTCAACGGCTTTTTTATCGCCCGCCAACAATAATCGATAGGTAACACGCGAACCATCTTGCACCAGCTTAGTCGCTGCCAGATCTTGTTCTGTAATCATGACCCGCGGTGAAAATCCTAAAAAACCTGAGCCACGATCCGGCTCCGCTGCAATACTCTCGGTAACGGTAAATTGCTGCTCACCCAAGTTAATCTTGCTGCCTATTTTGATTTTTAAGCTACCGAGCAATGCGGGATCAACCCATGCCGTGCCGGGACTCGGAATAGCGGAAGTCGGCACTTCTTTGTTATCACGCTGCAATTTCAAACTGCCACGCAAGGGATAGCCCTGTGTGACCGCTTTCAGAGTCACCAGTTTTGCCATTACCGCGTCATCTTCACCCGCCAGAGCCATGCTGGGGAATACGGCCGTCTCCGCTGTTTGCAAATCCATTTTTGCTGCAAGCTGCTTCCACTCTGGGGCGATATTTTTAGTCGAAACAACTAATAAATCAGCACCCAACACCTGATGCGCGTCACGGTTTAGGCCATTGCGCATACGGTCAACAAAGAAACCCACCGATGACAAGGACGCAACCGCGACCATCAAAGCGACTAGCAAGAAGCGCAGCTCACCGGCACGCCAGTCGCGCGACATCATACGAATTGCTAAAGGCAAAATAGACATGGATTTCCTTGGTCGGATTGTTGGCTTCTTGAATTATTTCAGGGCGGGCACCTAATACTGCTTAATACTGCTTAATACCGCTTAATACTGCTTAATATTGATTCAGTGCATTAGCAAAATCTTGCAGCAAATCTTCAGTATCTTCGATCCCCACTGATACGCGGATAAGCGAATCGACGATGCCCATTTCAGCTCGCCGTTCTGGCCCCATTTCAAAGAAGATGGTGTGTGCCACCGGAATTACAAGCGTGCGGGTATCGCCCAGATGAGTCGCATTGATCGCCAACCTTAAATGATTCAGAAAATCGAAACAATCGATCTCAGCTTTCAATTCAAAACTCAGCAAGGCACCATAGGCTCGGAATAATTCCGTTGCCAAGCCGTGCTGAGGATGCGATGCTAGGCCAGGGTAATGCACGACCGCAACGCGTGGATCAGCATCTAGCAAACGCGCCAATGCCAATGCATTCGCACTTTCTCTATCCATCCGTAAGGCCAACGTTTCTGCGCCAACCGCAATTTGATGTGCAGCTTCGGGCGACAGTGAGGCGCCAAAATCTCGTAGAGCTTTTGCACGCAATTGCGCCATGCCCTGCTGTGTACCCGCCAGCTTACGAAAATTCACGGCAATGTGAGGATATGCAGCCCAGTCAAACAAACCGGTATCAGTAATTGCACCGCCCAAAACATTACCATGCCCTGCAATCGACTTCGTCAAAGAATTAATCACCAAGCCAGCACCAACCGCCTTTGCACGGAACAAGTAAGGTGACGTCATCGTATTGTCGACGACATACAAAATGCCGCGTTGCTGACACAGGTCGCCAATGCGTTTGAGATCCGCGATCTGCGTACGTGGATTGGCAATCGTTTCGACAAACACCATGCGTGTTGTCGGAGTGATCGCCGCTTCAATTTCAGCTACATCAGTAGCATCAACTAGTGACAATGCTATGCCCTGTTCGGCACAGGTTTGCCACACACTATTCGTATTTCCAAATAAAAAACGCGAAGAGATAATATGATCGCCTTGTCGCAACAAACCTTGGAACACTGCACCAATAGCCGCCATGCCGGTCGCAAAACACAAACTGGCAATTCCATCTTCCATCTTGGTGATCTTATCTTCCAACGCAGATACCGTAGGATTACCCTGACGGCCATAGCGATAACCGGGCTTCTTGCCCTGAAAAACATCCGCCAATTCACGCGCATTCTTATAGCCGTAGGTGACTGAAGTATGGATGGGTTTATGGGGTGAACCGTGCTCTATCTCTTTTTGACGGTCATTATGCAAAATGGTTGTGGTGAAGCCGTAGGATTTGGATGTGCTCATAAGGATGCTCTGCTGCAGAAAATCGATCAAACTAAGAGTTTAACTCAGATTGTGCAGTACACCATTGGAGTGCATAGAAATTTGAGAGTTTGGTTAAATCGACATCACTGTGCTAGTTAGTGACGGACGAAAGCACTCAGCAAAAAAGCGAATTGACCTTTGATCAATTCGCTTTATTTGATACTGATTGCGTTTAAAACCAGAAGAAGTCGCGAGAATTGCGGAGACAAGCCTCGCTTCGCGACTCACCAATAAACCTTATTTCTTTTCAATCTTCACTTCTTTTTCGATGCGTTCAACTTTTTCCGCCTTATCTGACTTTTCACGCAAATCCAATTTAAGATTATTACCAAGATCTTTACTCAAATCCCTGACCTTATAATCACTTGGAATAGTAAACATCGTCGCAGCGACTTCCTCGCGTTTAAGATTATTCAAGCGATAGATGCGATCACCGGTGCGTGGATCACTGTGCTTGGAATACACGGTGATTTGCAATTCAGGCGAAGTCCAAGTCTCATCCGACACAGTAATTGGATTCGTATTACCGATCTCACCAGCGGGAATCTCATAACTGACTAACTTGCCTTCTGCTTTGACACCATCAAATTCCTTGTTACCCAATACTTTGGTCTGACGCTTACTTGCCCATTTAGCGTCGCCGAACATACGCGCAATTCCTGGATCTAGCATCGCCCCCTGCATCGCGTTCTGCACCGCGCCGTTCACATTCAATTCAATGTTACGTGCCATTTCTGGTCCACGCACATCTACGGTCACGGTCTTGCCTTGATCGGTAGTAGTCGATTTACTTTCTACGGTTTTTCCATCCACAGATTTTTCCATACGTCGCACGATAACATGGCGTTCACCACTCTTGTCATCGCCTGCGACTAATTTCAGCTCTATCATATCTTTGCCGTCTTTACCCTTAGAAATATTCTCAGTCACAATATTCAGTGGAAGCTTATCACCGTCTTTGCCGGAAAAATGAAAGCGCGTCATGATCACCATTGCTGTCTTGGTTTTCGGGTTCAGAATCACACGTCGATCGGTTTGATCTTGAATAATGATCTCTCGCACTTCCCCTTTCTTATCTCGAATTTCCTCTCGTGTGCGGCCTTGGCTATCTCTATAAGAATGGGTACTCATCTTGTTTGAAATCAAATTACCATCTGCCAGTTTCTGCTGCGTTTCATTGATAATTTCTGCACTGTATGGGGCATTCTTGACGTTTTTTTCCGCAAGTCTGACTATTTGCGCGCCGTTCATCATCGAGCCCATGCCTGCCATGTCAGGCCCCATATTTGAGCGATTGATAATCACTTCACGTCTGACATCCATCTTATTATCATCGGTCTTCGCCTTGCTTTTCTCGGATGACTGCGCATCGCTATCGACGCTCGTCGTTTCTAACACAAAGATTTTATCGGACTTCACTTCATTCGCTTGCATTGCATACACAGGGAATGTCGCCAACACCACTGACAGCAAGGACAGTAGTAAGCTATTTTTTGATTTCAACATCGATTGCTCCTTCATTTTTTTGTCAACATCATTCAATGAAAACCGGGACTAACAGTGTCAGCTAGTAACTCGCTGCTATTCTCCCGGGATAAAACGTAAAGCTAGATACTCGTCATTTTCACCCACCAACATTTCTGCAGTCGAATATTCTCCTGCCGCCTGCGGACTCACAGGCACGCCCAGCGATGCCAACATGGTGTGTGGAATCTGGGCTTGCACGATGCGCATATTGTCTTGCTTGAGTATGGTTTCGCCACTTTCCAAAGCGACAAAGGGAATCTCTTCATACAGCTCACCATCGGCAGGTAGATGGGTTTGTAGATGTAAGGCACTAGTCAACTCAGCGTCGCCATTCATGGAATTCATGCCAGGTTGTCGCACAAATACCAAGGTGACTAAAAAGGCCATCGCGAGCACCCCGCTCCATTGCCAAGGTTGCGCGAATAGTCTGCGCCACAAAGACACAGGCGGATGTTGCTGCGCGAAAGCCTTCAGCAAATTCGCCTCTACATTTGTTGGGGCACGTAGATTCGTCAGTTCTTGCTTCAAGGCAGCAATACTGGGTTTTAAACGTGTTTCAATTTCTTCTACATCTAACATGTGTTTTCTCTCTTGGCGATCCTAAGGGCGAACTGTTCTACATTTTTACGCCGCAACACTTCGATAAACTTGCAATCGTTCGGCTAAGGCCAAACGCGCCCGCGATAATCGTGATTTCACCGTGCCAACATTAATCTGGCAAATATCAGCGATATCCAGATAAGACAGCTCCTGCAATTCATACAAAATCAAAACATCACGATAATGCGGCGCCAAATTGGCAATTGCGATTCTTAACTCCTCCGCCATCTGGTTATGCAACAGTCGGTCTAAAGGATTCAACTCTTCACTCGCCAATTCAACCGGTTCGTGCGCTTCATCATTGGCATCATCTTCGACCGAGTTCATGAATCGATGCCGGCTAATAGCGTCAAATTTCATCGCCAGATTACGGGAGACACCAAACAAAAAAGATAATAAATTTCCCTTCAATGCATCGTAATGAAATTGACCACTAATCAACCCCATAAATGCATCCTGTACAACATCCGCAGCCGCAGCAGCCGAACCGCAACGCAATACCGCATAGCGATACAACGCAGGATGATGGCGGCGATACAGAGTTGCAAAGGCAGCCTGATCGCCATTACGCATCTGTCGTATCAATTCAATATCCGATGTTAAATCGCTCATGCACTATGTTGAAATATTAATTTGGTGTGTGAATTATGTGCTTCATATTGCTATTCCAACTCACGCGAGGAAAAGTTCCAACTATTTTTTCGAACGTAACGAAAAATAGTCGATCAAACGCCGACATCAGCTAAGACCTGAATGGATTTAAGATGTTTGAAGAAGGCAAGACTGTTAGGTAACGAATAAACGTTTCATCAATATTCTGATGAGCATTGATACCACCTGATATGGTCAGGCATCGTTAAGAAAGCAATGGCTGACCATGATTTGCAAGAGCGGATTGCGGAGTGGAATATGGCCTAAAGAGACGCAAATAGATGCGCCTCAGCCAACATCGGCATAAAACTAAGCTAAAAATTCTTCTATCATCACAGCCAATTCTTCCGGCTGATCATGATGCAACATATGACCGGCATCCATCACAACTTTCGTTTGCATATTGGGGATGAACTTCATGCGTCGATCTATCTCAACGCGCGCCTCTTCTTTGGAGCCTATCATGCGCCAGATGTCAGTATCATTGGCCTCCACCCATAACACTGGTGCTGCGATATTTTGCCAGCATTGCAAAACTTCATCGACGTGATACAGCAAAGGGCTGGAATTTTTATGCGCAGGATCGGCTAACAATTCCCACTGAGCTTGCGCGTTTTCTTTTGCCCAATGCTGCGCCAAAAATTCTGCACGAGCGTCCGACAAACGTGGATTGGTTTTTTGCAAGCGACCAGCAACTTCTGCCGCGCTCGCATACGGACGCAAAGTCGGTACTTCACGCAATTCATCCAACCATTTACGATAACGTCCTGGTGCTTGTTTTGCCTGCGTCATTGGCATCCCAAAACCCTCTAGGTTGATCAACTTAGCGATGCGCTCCGGACGGACACCAGCATAAATCATAGCGATATTGCCGCCCATGCTGTGTCCTAATAAATTAACTGGCTGTTCAGGCGAATAGTGGTACAAGATCGCATCAAGATCTGCGACGTAATCAGGGAACCAATAGCTCTCAACCGCTGGATATTCGGTCAAACCAAAACCGCGCCAATCAGGGGCAATCACATGCCAATCTTGCGCAAGGCAATCAACCACGAATTGAAATGATGCTGCGACATCCATCCAGCCATGCACCATGAATAACTTCGGTGCATCGGGACTTCCCCAGTGGCGTACGTGCATATTTAAACCACGCAGAGCAACGAATTCAGAACGGCTGGATTTCATGATGTTAACCTTTAGATAAAAATAGTACGACCGTTCGATTATTATAACCTATCGCGGATAAATTGCTGCAACACACAAAAAAGCCTTGCGAGATTTCTCTTCGCAAGGCTTCTAAAATTTTTCGTAATTTTGGCTAAGATGACATAGCAAAGCCGAAATTTTAGGGCATTAAGCCATCAAATCGAACATAATCGCCGACTTTGACCTTCACTCCACCGATTTCTTTTTCGCCTTCAAGCTCACCCACAGCGAACTGCATTTGTGTCTGTTGGATCTTAATGCGACCCATACTCGCCTGTGGCGTTCCGTAATGTAGTGGTCGCGCCTGCAGCGCACTCAAGCCGATCACTGGCAATTCGTCATAATCAGAAACCACTAAGCCTGCATCCTCAACAAACAAACTGGAAGTGGTACCAGCGTCCACTACTAATCGTTTACCATTCACTTGTATGATCTTAGCGATCATGGGAAAAGCCGACAGATCTTTTCGGATCCAGCCAACTGATTCTGCCAATACTGCATCAATAGCTTTGCCGTAATTGGTCGCATAAAACGCCACACTGCCAAATGGCTTATCTCTACCGATCTTGCTGTCGTCTTCAGCTGGGCGATACAGGTGATGGCGCTGTATGAAAGCGCCGGTCATCCCATCGTAAATCACCAATTCTATTTCGATATGACGATTACGGTTTTCCCACAAACCCCAATATTTTTTGTCGCTACGTACACCCGCACTACGGATTTCGCCAGAGATCACAAATTGCGCATCATTTTCTGCGGCAACCTGTTTAACCAACTTTGCAGTCGGTACCTCTTGTTTCATATCGTAGGACAACAAATCCTTAGATTGACGCACCAGAAAATTTCCAGAACGCTCCAACCTGCTTAATAATTCACGTGGAAAGCCTTGCGCGACGTCATCCAGATCTTGCACCTGCGCCGGAACATTAACGGCAAACCCCGTCATCACGACCTTCTTTTTCAATACACGTTGTTCGGCCAACGGCGCTGGTAGTGGTTTAGAAAACAAACCGCAGGCCGATAGGCTAAGTGACGACAACATGACCGCAGCAAACACACCCCAGATTCCGCGCTGACTTTTAGCCTGCTGCCGCCACATCTTCAAACTGTCTTGCTTATTTTGATGCATAGTTTCGTCCTTATTATTCAATTTTCATCGCATGCAATTCTTCTTGCGTGAATCCCGCCGCCAGTCTTGCTGGCACATTAAATGGCGCACGCAATTGCGGCGCACGAAACTCCTTTGCCAGCGCAGCAAAACAAGCGATGGGTTCTAACTGTCGTTGTTCACACAAGTAAGCGAACCAACGATTCCCAATCCCAACATGCCCAATTTCATCACGCAAAATAATATCTAAAATCTCTGCGGCGGCCTGATCCTTCACTTGCGCCAACTTAGCCCGCAAAGCAGGCGTCGCATCCAAGCCGCGCGCCTCCATCGTACGCGGCACTAATGCCATCCTTGCTAACACATCGGCCTGCGTCTTTTCCGCTAATTCCCACAAGCTATTATGCGCAGAAAAATCGCCGTATTGATAGCCCAAAGTCTGCAAATGATCGGCTAACAAACCAAAGTGATACGCTTCTTCCTGTGCTACTTGCAACCAGTCGACATAATAGGCCTCGGGCATGTCCGGAAAACGCCAAACCGCATCTAAAGCCAGATTAATCGCATTAAATTCGATATGGGCAAGCGCATGAATCAGGCTAGCACGCCCTTCTGGTGTCGCCATTGAACGTCGTTTTACTTCCAAAGGAGCGACCAGATCGGGTTTAGCTGGTCGTCCAGGTATCGTCGTTGGCGCGAGCAGATCCCCTTGCCTGTTGAGTTGCAATGCACCTGCTAGCCAAGCTTGTCGCATCGCTGTCACGCCCGCGGCCTTTGCTCTGGCGTGAGGTTCAGCGAGCCAATGTAAAGCAAGCTGACGTAAATCAAGAATGTTCAAACTTATAAAAGCAGCATCAGAAAAAGGACTAAGTATCGGTGAATTCATGCGTTGAGCGGTAAAATGGCGGCTAATTGTTAATTTATCTTAATCCCTCTATTTTACGGAAGAATCATGGCTATTTATCAGTTAGGCGATATTTCTCCTCAAATTGATGCGAGCGCTTATATTACCGATAGCGCAAAAGTCATCGGCAAGGTACAAATCGACGCGTATGCTAGTGTTTGGTTTGGCACGGTAATTCGTGGCGACAACGAATTGATTCACATCGGCGAAAACAGCAATTTGCAAGAATCTTGTACTTTACATACCGATCCTGGCTTCCCCTTAACGGTCGGTAAAAACGTCACGGTCGGCCACCAAGCCATGTTGCACGGTTGCAGTATTGGTGAAGGTAGTCTGATTGGCATTCAAGCGGTAATTCTCAATGGCGCTAAAATCGGCAAAAATTGTTTGGTCGGTGCGGGTGCCTTAGTCACGGAAGGCAAAGAGTTTCCAGATAATAGTCTCATTGTTGGCTCGCCTGCCAAAGTGGTTCGCACATTGAGCGATGAAGCCATCGCCAACATGCAGGCGAATACGCAAAACTATGTTCGTCGCGCGCAAGAATATAAAACACAACTAAAGCGGATTGACGCTGAGTAGTCGCTATAAGAGTGCATGCACAATCATCGTTGCAGCGACAATCCCATTTATCAAAAATAATCGTTAAAGCTTTTCAAGGAAATACAGTGAAAGATAATCTACAAAAATTTATGTTTGAGCATGCTGGCGTTCGCGGCGAATTAGTCGAATTACCGAATACTTGGCAAGAAATTTTATCGCACCAAGCTTATCCTCACCCTGTCAAAGCAATCCTCGGTGAGCTCTTGGCAGCGGCAGCCTTACTCAGTGCGAATCTGAAATTTAATGGCACGATGGTGATGCAGATTCACGGCGATGGCCCTATCAAATTATTGGTCGTTGAATGTGATGCGCAATTGCGTTTACGCGCCACCGCAAAACTTGCAGCGGATGCTGTCATCAAGGACGATGCAACGCTCAGTGATTTAGTGCATAGTCGTGGTCAAGGACGTTTTGTGATCACATTAGATCCGAATGACAAAATGCCGGGACAGCAAGCATATCAAGGCATCGTTCCGCTCGACGGCGAATCAATCGCGACCATTATCGAAAACTATATGATGCGATCCGAGCAGCTCGATACCAAACTCTGGTTAGCTGCCGACGACAAAGTCGCACGTGGCCTCCTACTGCAAAAATTGCCTAAACATGGCGGCACCGAGAGCAGCGTCGAGGATGAAACCGAAGCTTGGAATCGCGCCGTAATTTTGGGTAGCACACTCAAGCAAGAAGAACTCTTGAGCACGGACATAGAAACATTAATGACGCGCTTATTTTGGGAAGAAACTTTACGCGTTTTCGAACCGGTGCATCCGGAGTTTCATTGCAATTGTACGCGCGAAAAAGTAGGCGACATGCTGAAGATGCTAGGTGAAGTCGAAGTGAGCACAGCGATCGCAGAATTGAATCAGCTTGATATCAACTGTGATTTCTGCGGAAAACACTATAGCTTTGACCAAGTAGATTGCGCGCAATTATTTAACGCGCAGACTTTAACAGAAGGCATCATTAAGCCGAGTCACAGCAAACATTAATTAAAGTCGGTGAAGAGTTTTCGATTAGAATGCTCGGAATATATTGATTTCCTTTTTTCGTTTCGTTTTTCATTTGTTTTTCATTTGTTTTTTTGAATTCGTTTTTTTCGCTGTCTTATTACGATTTGGTCAGCGATAGAAGAAACACCTAAAAAAAGATAAAGCGTCCGAAAGGAAATCAAGTTCAGTTCACATGTGCTTCACAATTCACCTTACTGAAAACAACATGAACGACACCACTTCTTCCAGCGCCAATCTTGGTGCAAATGCCTCCCCCGGCACCGCCGCCGGCGCGAATCTAAAACAATTGAAAATTGATCGTAATTCCCCCTTTACCAATAAGAAAAAGAATTGGGGCAAGTGGTTCATTATCTTGATTCTACTAGGCGCCCTCGCTGCCTTCATGCTGCGACCACGTCTGCAAGAAGTGCAAGTCAGTTCGGTGATTACGACCTATCCTTCACAACAATATGCACAGTTGACCGCATCCGGCTACGTCGTCGCACAACGCCGCGCTGCGGTCGCGAGTAAAGCAACCGGACGACTGATCTGGTTAAACGTGCGCGAAGGAAGCAAAGTCAAACAAGGTGAAATCATCGCCAAGCTCGATGCCAGCGATGTGCAAGCAGCAATTGCGGCAGTACAAGCCAATGTGCGTCAAACGGAAGCAGTGGTGGCGCAATCAAATGTCGAGTTAGTGAATGCCGAAGCCGACTTGAAACGTGCGCAAGGCTTACAAGCGCAAGGTTTTATTTCTATTCAGGCGATGGACGCGGCACTCAAACGCGTCAATGCTGCCAAAGCGGCGGTTACGTCGGCACAGGCAAGTGTCGCGGTGGCGCGCTCTCAATTACGCGTGCAACAAGTCAATCAAGATTTCACAGAAATTCGCGCGCCATTTGATGGTGTCGTGTTAAATAAAAACGCCAATGTCGGCGACATCATTACGCCTTTCTCGAACGCTGCTGGCAGCCAAGGTGCGGTCGTCACGATGGCCGATATGACGACCTTAGAAGTGGAAGCCGACGTATCGGAAAGCAATCTTGCGAAAGCCACAATCGGACAGCCGGTCGAGATCACTTTAGACGCTTTGCCTGATAGCCGGTTTCGCGGAAATATCGCAGGCATCGTTCCTACCGTTGACCGCGCCAAGGCCACAGTCATGACCAAGATACGCTTTGAAAAACTCGATCCGCGCATCCTGCCTGAGATGAGCGCCAAGGTCACCATCTTGTCGCAAGCGGCCACCGATGCGGAACAAAAGCCGGTACTAGCCATCAATCCCAAAACCGTTATCGAGCGCCAAGGAAAGAAAGTCGTGTTTCGGTTAAAAGACGATCAGTTGGAAATGATCAATGTCAGTATGGGTAGAAAAATTGGCGACAATCAGGAAGTCACCGCGAATTTACAATCCGGTGACAAATTAGTCTTGCTACCAAATGACAAATTAGAGGCTGGCAAAAAAGTTAGCGTTGCAACCAAATGAGTGCGAATACGACTACGCCCTCCAGTAATCCACCCATCATCCGTATCCGTGATTTAGATAAATCCTATACGCGTGGTGGTCAAATTATTCCCGTCTTAGAAGGCGTCAATCTAGATATTGAGACAGCCGAATTTCTTGCACTGATGGGACCAAGTGGCTCCGGCAAAAGTACGTTGTTAAATCTGATCGCCGGCATCGATAAGCCGACCGCTGGCACGATAGAAATCGCGGGTGTGAATATCGCAAAACTGAGTGAAGGTCAGCTCGCCGACTGGCGTGCTGCCAATGTAGGGTTCATTTTTCAGTTCTACAATTTGATGCCGGTATTGAATGCCTTCGAAAACGTCGAACTACCTTTATTGCTGACTAATCTTTCTCGTTCTCAACGCAAAGCCCACGTCAACGCGGCATTGGAGATGGTGAGTTTAACTGACCGCATGGATCACTACCCCAATGAACTCTCTGGCGGTCAGCAACAACGGGTGGCCATTGCACGCGCCTTGGTCACTGATCCAGCGTTGATCGTGGCAGATGAACCAACGGGCGATTTGGATCGCGTCACTGCCGGTGAAGTTTTGGACTTACTCGATGACTTACATCGTTCTCTCGGTAAAACCATTATCATGGTGACACATGATCCCAAAGCGGCTTCACGAGCACATCGACTGGTGCACTTAGAAAAAGGGGTGCTGGTACCGGACGAGCCCGTGAACGATGCGGTGCCGACATCTCCAGCAAGTCTGTCGCTATAGCCCTGACAATTACGCGCAAACTATGTTCATCTTCCGACTCCTGCTTAAGAACGCCTTTCGCCACAAACTGCGCACCCTGTTGACCATGGTCGGTCTGATCGTGGCAATTTGTGCGTTTGGGTTACTGCGGACGATTATCGATGCGTGGTATGCGGGTGTTGATGGTACTTCCAGCGTGCGCTTGATTACGCGCAATTCGATTTCATTGACCTTCCCTTTACCACTTAGCTACAGCGAACGTCTGCGAAATGTAGAGGGCGTGACTGGAGTCAGCTGGTCGAATTGGTTTGGTGGCATCTACATCACCGAGCGTAATTTCTTTCCCCAGTTTGCGGTTGAACCTGCCAGTTATTTAGCGCTGTACCCGGAATATGTATTAAAAGAAGAAGAAAAGAAAGCCTTTATCTTGGACCGACAAGGCGCGATTGTTGGGCGAAAATTGGCGAACCAATATGGCTGGAAAATCGGTGACCAGATTCCCATTCGCGGCACGATATTTCCGGGCACCTGGATATTTACGCTACGCGGCATCTGGGATGGCGTCGACGCCAAGACCGATGAATCTCAGCTCCTCTTTCATTGGCAACTACTCGCGGAATCAAATCGAAAACGCCTAAAGCGCAGTGCCGACTATGTCGGTGTTTATGTGGTGCGGATCAACGAGCCGGATAACGCGCCAATTGTGTCTGAGCGTATTGATGCCCTGTTTAAAAATTCGCTAGGTGAAACCCTGACCGAAACGGAAAAGGCTTTTCAGCTCGGTTTTGTTTCCATGAGTGAAGCAATTTTGGTCGCAGTCAATGCAGTTAGCTTTGTCATCATCATTATCATCATGGCGGTGATGGCCAATACCATGACCATGACGGCACGCGAACGCCTGGCCGAATACGCAACCTTAAAGGCTTTGGGGTTTTCTCCCGGGTTTGTCGTCAAACTCCTGTTTGGTGAGAGCTTGGTCATCGCCTTAATCGGCGGTGGGACGGGTCTATTATTAACCTTACCCATTGCCGCCGCCTTTGCTAAATCAGTGGGCACGCTGTTTCCGGCATTCAGAGTTTCCGATACGACGATGGCGCTGCAATTATTGGCCAGCGTCATTGTCGGCGTGATTGCAGCGGCCTGGCCAGCATGGAAGATGAGCCGCATCAATATCGTTAATGGATTGAGGCACGTTGCATGAAGGCTATTCCATTCTCTTATGTTGCGCGCAATTTGTGGGTCAGAAGGGTCACCACTCTACTCACTGCTGGCGGCATGGCCTTAGTCATTTTCGTCTTCACCGTCGTATTAATGATGAGTGAAGGAATACGGGCGACTTTAGTCGCTACTGGGCAAGCCGATAATATTTTGGTGCTACGCAAAGGCGCTGGTGCTGAGATCAATAGCGGTATCACACGGGATCAAGCCGCGATCATTGCCAACCTTCCCGGCATTGCGACCAATCGGCAAGGCTTGCCTTTGGTCAGCAAAGAGCCCGTCGTCTTAAATAACCTACCTAAGCGCAGCAATGGCAAACCCAGCAATGTCACAGTTCGCGGCACATCAGAATTAGGATTAGAACTACGGCCACAAGTAAAAATGGTGCAAGGCAGAATGTTTCGACCCGGTACTTCAGAGATCATTGCCGGACGTTCGATTGCGCAAGGTTTTCGCGGTACCAGCCTCGGTGAAACTTTACGCTTTGCGCAAAGAGACTGGGTGGTCGTCGGTATTTTTGATTCGGGCAAAACCGGTTTTGATAGTGAAATTTGGGGCGACAATGAACAAATGATGGCGGCCTTCCGTCGCAATGCTTATTCCACCATCGTTTTTCGCCTGAGTGATGCCGCGGCTGCCGAGACTTTACAAAAAGCCATAAGCAATGATCCGCGCCTACAAATTGATGCCAAACCGGAAGTGCAATTTTATGCGGAGCAAAGTGAAGCCTTGACCACTTTTATCCGCATTCTGGGGCTGAGTTTGTCGATCATTTTTTCGATCGGCGCGATCGTCGGCGCGATGATTACGATGTTTGCCGCAGTCGCGCAACGCATAGGTGAAATCGGAAGTCTACGGGCATTGGGGTTCCGCCGTAGTGCTGTGCTCGTTGCTTTCTTAGCCGAATCTCTGTTGCTATCCCTAGTGGGTGGTGTTATCGGCCTATTCGCTGCCTCTTGGATGCAAACTGTCGATATTTCCACGACCAACTTCCAAACCTTTAGCGAATTAGCATTTCAATTCAAAATGACGCCGACCATCATATTGCAAACCTTGTTGTTTGCACTAGGCATGGGTTTTATTGGCGGCTTCATTCCTGCCTGGCGCGCCGCCAGAATGAAGATCGTTGATTGCTTGCGTGAATCTTAAAATTGGTTTTAAAGAATTGTAAGTAGGCGTAAAAGCCTTCGCCAAGTCTTATCCCATTCACTAAAATGAGGCTTAGTGTCAGTTTAAACAAACCCACAGCAAGTTCAAAGCAAGCGAAGGTCAAGCTCGAATCAGCCTACAGCTAAGTCCAAACCAAATCTAAATTATTTTTTGTTTTTGTAAATTTTTGTGACATCCAAAACCGCCCTTGCCGCGTTAAGTCATGACAGGTACCGCAAATCTCTCTTTCAATTTATTCAAATGTCCGAAAGAAACATCATGAATATGCTTCGTCCCAGCAAAACAATTTTCCATTTATCGGCTTTAGCATTGAGTTCACTCATGCTAGCAAATCCAGTATGGGCTCAAAGCCCGCCTCCAGGAAGCCAGACCAACAACGAGCAAAATACCGATCAATATGAGCCACCTGGTCGGATTGCCCGAGTTGGTTACGCTTTCGGCAGTATCAGTTTCGCTGATGCAGGCAGCAATATCTGGGGTCCATTAATTGCCAATCGGCCAATCTCTAGTGGTGACAGCGTGTTTGTAGCGGATAACGGTCGTGCAGAATTACAAGTCGGCGCCAATGCTTTACGTTTGCAAGAACACACCCGCATCAGCTTTATCAGCCTAACGGATGACAATACGCAAATTCAGGTATCGCAAGGCACGGTTGTGATGCGCGTCCGTGCCATGCAAGAGCACGAAAATATTGAGGTGAACACACCTAATTTACGTTTGTCCATCCGAGAACCCGGCGAATACCGGATTAATGTGAACGATGACAATACGACGACCGTGATCGTGCGTCATGGCTTGGGCGTTGCGCAAGGTGAGCGCGATGTGGTGAGTTTGCGCGCAGGGGAACAAACTCGCTTTGCTGGCACCAATCTGAATCACACACAAATTGTGCGCGTCCCGCCATTTGATACTTTCGATCAATGGGCGGCGGATCGCGATCGCGCAGAGGAAAATTCTCTTTCCGCACGATTCGTTCCACGCGAGATGGTCGGCTATCAACAATTAGACGAATATGGTGCTTGGGAAACGCATATGGAATACGGTGCGATCTGGTATCCACGTGGCATTTCGGTTGGCTGGGCTCCCTACCGCGATGGTCAATGGGTTTGGGTAGCACCTTGGGGTTGGACGTGGGTAGATCGTTCACCTTGGGGTTTTGCACCATATCACTATGGTCGCTGGGCGTTTGTCGGTAAACGCTGGGGTTGGTTACCTGGCCGCTTTGAACGTCATCAGCGTCCAGTGTATGCGCCTGCTTTAGTTGCTTTTGTCGGCGTTGGAAGTGGTGGCATTAATGCTGGTATCAACATACAAAGCCGCAACAGCTTTGGGCCATCGGTTGCTTGGTTCCCACTTGGGCCCGGCGAAGTCTATCGTCCCTATTACACACGCAATACTCGCTACATTCAAAATCTGAATCAGACGGTGATCATCAACAAAACGACGGTGATCAATCGAGGTGGCCGGAATGAGCGCAATCAGTTTGATAACGATCATCATGCCTATCGCAACCAGTTTGTACACAACGCCGTCACTTCCGTACCGACTCAAACTTTTATTCGCGGCGAGCATGTATTTCCTGCTTCGTCCTCCATCAAACCAGCCGATGCAAAAAATATGCGAGTGCATGATGAAGGACCAAACTTAACACCCGATCGGAATAATCGTTTTGGCGATGCGCGTCCACGCAATTGGCAGGAGAATGATCAATTCCGTGGGCGCTCGGTGGTGAACAGTGCCAATCGCAATGAATCGATTCAAGCAAGCGACGGAACATCAAATAATCGCCCGACTACGATGCCGAATCAAGTAACGAACTCACGTGCGAACAATAGCAGTTTAAATAGCCCCACGAATGATCGCTACAACGGCAATCCTAGTCGCTTCGACAGACCGGCTCAAATCGAATCACGTAATGTGGTGAATAACATACCTGCGCAAGCTACACAATCTCCACAGCCAGTACAAACGCCAGTTCCCGTGACGAATTCTTCTGGTATCCGCACGACAGAAGAGATGAATGCAGACCGGACTCGTGATCGAAATGAAAATCGGATTCGTACTGAACGTTTTGATCCTACAAACCAAGTACAACGTGAGCGCGCTATCGAGCGTACAAACGACCGACCAATTGAGCGTACGAATGAGCGCACCATCGAGCGTAGCATCGAGCGCTCGGATGACTCAAGTCGTGCCGCGATCAATCAGCCACGACAAGATCCGATACGCGAGTACCGTACTATGCCTGTTCCATCGAATACGTCAGCTAGCCCAAACCCCGCGATGCCTGTTAGCCGTCCTGTAGAAACGATGAACGAACGTAATGTGGATCGCCGTTCTGAACGTGGTTTTGAACGCCCTGAGCGGGCTGAACGTGTAGCAGAACGTCAAGTTGAACGTCCACAAGCGCAACAACGCGAAATGCCGCAACCACGTCAAGAAGTCAGAGCGGCTGAACCGCGATTTGTTGCACCGGAAGTCAGACGTGAGGCAGCACAGCCTTTTAAGGTTGAACGGCAAGAACGTGAAAAAAGCTCGGAAAATAAGAAAGAAAATAGAAAAGAGAACAATGAGCGATAGATTGTCGGCGTGATCGCCGACTCAATGAAAAAGGGACTCAGCAAATATCACTGAGTCCCTTTTTTTATGTCTTGAAAATTACAAGATCACACTGAAGCGACCAACTAATCAATATTTCGCAGCCTGTCCGTTCGCTGGCGTTGCTTTCTTGATGAATTCTCGAATGTGTTCATTTGAACTAGCCAAATCTTCTGAGCGCAAATACATCATGTGTCCACTACGATAGCCTTTGAATTCCATGCGATCTTTCATCTTGCCGCTAGGATCAATCTGCCACATCGTATATTTCGCATCAAAATAATTCGTTGCGCCGTCATAGTAACCAGACTGCACCATCAAGCGCATATACGGATTTTCAGCCATCGCCAGACGTAAGTTGTCACCGGTACGATCGTTGCTGTTGTCCCAAGGATGCACTGGGCCAAACATGTTGTACTTCACATCGGTTTTGTATTTCAACACGTCACGCAAATAGTGGTTGATCGCTGGTGTAAAAGAATGCAGCCAGGAAGTCAGCTCCGCGTTGTAATCAGGACCAGTGCCTGCATCCATACGGTCGATACCGAGATAACGCGAATCAAGACGGCCGACGGTTTGGCCACGTCCACGCAAGAGCTCCTTCCAGAAGAAGGACGGTGGCATCGCCAAATTATGTTGCATGATCGCAGTTTCGGACACACCCGCATAACGCGCGACTTTTGCCGCGATGTGTTGTCTTTGTACCGGATCAATAAATCCCCCTTTAGACAAGGCGGGAATGAATTCATTCAAGGTGAAATTTTCAACTTCTGGCAACAAATCATTCAGATCGCGCTTTTGCAAATCGGCTGGCAACACTTTATGATGCCATGCAGTCGCAGTATAGTAAGGCAAGCTCAACGCATCATTCACTGGCCCCTCGCGCTTGATACCCAAGCCCGTTGGTGACACCAAAATCACGCCATTCAAATACATCCAATGATTGTTTTGCAGCTCCTTCGCCAAGCCAGAAACACGTGCAGTTCCATAGCTTTCACCGATCAGATACTTCGGCGAATTCCAACGGCTACTACGTGAAACAAAGGTATTGAGCCACTCTGCCAAATACGCAATATCGGCATTCACACCAAAGAATTGCGCACGATCGGCTTTGGGATCGAGGATGCGTGAAAAGCCAGTATTTACCGGATCAATGTACACAATATCGGCGACATCTAAAATTGAATGCGGATTATCGCGCACACCGTAAGGCTGCACTGGGTAGCCTTCATCGTCGATATTCAACATTTTGGGACCGGTATAAGCCACATGCATCCACACTGATGCAGAACCTGGACCGCCATTAAAAGAAATCACCAAAGGACGTTTGTCTTTATTGCTGACATCGCTACGCTGATAGTATGTGTAGAACAAAGACGCGATGACTTTCCCGTCTTTATCCCACACTGGTTGTGTACCCGCTGTTGCTTTGTAAGGCACTATTTTGCCTTTGATCGTCACTTGACCGGTAGAATGTACTGCCGATTCCGCCGGCAATACGCGTTCATTTTGTGCTGCAACCGCTTTTGCTTTTTCAGGCACAGCACCGCTTGCCGCTGGACTCGCGGGAGCGCTAGCCTCTTGCGCGTAGGCATTCGCAACACAAAGTGTCATGCTGGCGAGTAGTAATTTTGTTATCTTCATAGTCTCGGTATTCCCTTGTGGTTGTTTTGCTTGTTAGCTTGTTATATTGGGCAAAGATGTCTAGATGCACATGCGACTACAAACATCTAGAGCGCAGATTCCAAGGGCATTTTTAATGAATTTAATTCAACTAAATTTCACATCGCCGCAATCAGAATCTTGTAATTGGAAGTCAAATCTTTTGATTAGTTCCCTGCGACAAGTACAAATTCGAAATCGTCTCTGCAAATGCCTTGAGGAAGATGCAAATTTCGTTTGATGGATGACTATCGGTATAATCTTAAAACCAAGCCAATGGCAATTATTCCGCACATTTTCATAAAAACATTCAAGAGGAAATACTCAGATGAGCAACGATACCGATATTCAAATTTGCGGCAGTTTTAAGGCTATTGACGCCAATGCTAAAGAGCACAGCATCAAAGGCATACGTATCTACGATGAAGGTTATGGCATTATCGATGTCTTTGTTGATTTTGTGGCGGCGATGGAAGCGGGTAGTTTTCGCGACAAAGTGTTGATTCAACAAATCATGAAGCAATTACACGCGGTAGGCTATGTTGGTCCAGACTTTGAAGCGACTGACCCCACTTTGCAAGAACGAAAAATGATCGTGCTGGAAGCGCCCGAAGAATTCTGTCAATTCGCCAAAACTAAGGGATGGAAAAATTTAGCGGAAGAATTTGAATAGACTGCTATCAACTTAAGTCCACTTCAAAATGAAAAAAGCGCAGAAAAAATCTACGCTTTTTTGAACTACCACAACTACCTTTATCTTCATTGCCTTTATCTTCACTACCATTATCTTTCAGTGACATAGATCCGTTCTTAAGCCCTATTGATCAATGTCACCACGCAGCTTAAGTAGGATCAACCACGCCCATCGCTATCATTCGTAGTGCCGTCAAGCTTGGGATGAAGAAGTATTCACCACCACGCGTTTCCACCAGACGTGGAATTTTACTCAAAAAATATGGTGTCTGATCACTATTGGGATCAACCTGCAATACTGCTTTGCTCGGAAACTTTTCGTCGGCGCTATGATTGCCGAGTAAGATTTCTTTATCGCTACCGGCCTGAAAATCATTCCCGTAATTGATCCATTGTTGCTGGACAAATTCAAACTGCCGATTAATATCAGCATTGAGCATCATGATGATAATGCCGTGATTGCCATCGTCACGCGTACGATCTTTGACTTGACCATACGGCAATCCGCGCCGCAATAAACGACGACGATTAACCAAGGCACCCGGTGTATCAAATGCACCTTCATTAAAAATCATACTACCCGGTTTTGGCCCCTTGATCATCTCTAACGAAGCGCGGGGATTAATCCGGCGGATATGCGAGCTAAACGGACATTTAGCGCCACTCATATCGTCGTCGTAAGTAAAGGCGCACAGCAACTTATCTTTACCATCCTTATCCGAACCCATCAACGCCATATCAAATTTGGCCTTACTTTCAGCATCTGGCGCTTTTACCAAAGGCGCGCCATTATCACGCCAACGTCCAACAAATTTCGCGGCAAGCAATTCTTTACCACCCGGGTATTTTTTACCGTGTTCATCTAGATAGGCGTCAAAAGTCGCGACGTTTTCATGCAATTTACGATACACCATATAGGTACCGTTTCGCGACAGCAAGACTGGCTGTGGTGCAGGTGGATATTCGTGCGCCTCGTCAATGTGACCAAGTAAAAATTCACCTGTCGCAAGTGGCGCCCACGAACCATCTTCCATTTGCTTACCACGCCCTTCCACATTCAGATCATAACTCGGCGTTCCTTCAAAAACTGGATCGCTGATGCCGTCGGTATATCCAAAATGTTCTTTCGAGGTTGGTTTGCCATCTTCCATCACCACGTTTACATCCTGATAGTCGAGCAGTACCCCATCGTCACCCCGATTCCCGCCGAGGATGACGACACCATCTTTGTGCTCGGCAACCAGTGCTTTTAACCATGCATAACTCTCTTCCAATAAAGTCGGCAATCGGGCATTGAGTGAAATAAAAATGTGCACATCTTGCTCACGCGTTTTACGATTCCCCACCCAAATTGGATCCCAGTTTTCCGGTGAGCTGGGGCCATCGTCCCCCAAAATATCACGTCGGTCTTTCATACCGGCGACAAACTCGTGTGAGAAGCCAATTAAAGAGGAACGTGGTAAATCAAGTTCTTTCAACCCTTGATAGGCAAAGGCAATATTCACCGTCCAATTCGGTTGCTTTATTTGTCCAGGACCATCGCCCCACTCCACCGAACTGGTCACGCGCTTAGTCACAGCACCAACAAAGTCGCGTGCGATTTGAGATTCGCGAATATTCAGAAACACATAACGGGCAACGGGATATCCAAAGCGTCCATACGCACGAATCACATTCCCTTGGATATCAGTCAGATCTAATTGTTTAGTCACAGAATCACCTATTTAAATTCGATATTTACCAGCAGCCCAAGTTGGCGCGGTCAGATTAGTTGGCGCAACGCGCTGCATGAATGCCTGAAGATTAACCTTGATATGCGAGGCATCTAGCCCTTGATTATCAATCACAAATTTGGCTAATTCCTGCTTCAAATACAATGCCTTTAATTGCTCAGGCAATGACTCATCGTTTGAACCGTTGAAAAATAGAGACGCTTCCATCTGACATTGCTTCATATAGCAAATAAAAGTTTCCGCATCTTTCACTTTTTCAAAACCGTAACAGTAATGCCAAAGTTCTTTAACACGATCACTAATCGCATTCCACATACCGCGCAAATAACCATCCAGATCAGCATTTTCACCACCGTGAAAATTGCAGGAAAACACCAGATAACGATTTTTCAAATGGTCTTCTTTGGGTACTGTATTGCGCCTGATAGAATCGGGTACAGCCGGTAAAAAATCACTAAACGTGTCCAGGGCACCACCAGTTGGTTGCGATTCTGTATACACGTCATCGAGCACAAAGAACCTGCACAAATAGGTTTGTGGGACCTTCGCCATCGGGCTGTTATTCTCGAAATTCCAATTTTGTAGATGGTCACGAATCACGTCAGCATAAGCAATTTCTTCTTGCGTGTACGCATTCTTAATTGGTGACAATATCGTTAAAGCATAAGCCTTGCCGCTGACATTACCGCCCATGTTGTTCCCCCTCAATTACCGTGATATTTTTCTCTTTCAAGGCCTGCTCTGCAATTTCTTTTTTCAGGCGACCATCGTGCCAACGCTCACGACGTTGCACTTGATAAGCCGACATACTAATAATTGGCGTAGGATGCATATCTCCCAGATCGTGTTGCAAGCCACGTACGAGGGCGTTATATCGCTTCATGAAATCCTCATCACTCGCATCCAGCGCTTGCTTCTGAAAAGCGATCAGGGCATCTTTCACAGCTTTCGCGCTCTTCACATCATTCGACGCCGCCAGTGGATAGGCGTTGTAGTAATGCACCGTCTCAATTTGGTTGTAGCGAATGTAGTTGTGAAATGGGGTCAAGGGCACCGATTTAGGATAGCGGATGTTCCATTTCCAAAACAAATCAAGGCCGCCAGGTATGGCAAATGTGAATGAATCGACATACTGATCCCAGCTTCCATTGAAATTACTAAAGAACAGCATATACGAGTAATTCAATTGTTCTTTGGGTTGCTGTGGATCGAGGTGTGGAAACTTATCTTTACCAATAATTACCCAACGTGCGTAATGAATCAGCGACAAAGTAATCAAGCCGCGTAAGGTCGATGGCTTTTTTAGGGCGATCCAAAAAATCAATTTATTCAACCAGACTGTGTACCACCGAATTGGTGTAATCACATTCATGGCATAGGCTTTTCCAGCGATATTCGACATGCTTTTCCCCGTGCATAATGAGTTATATGAGTCAAAAGAGCTCACTTGATCTAGTTTTTTCGTCTATCCACTTACGCCAGACTTTTAAACTAGCAATGCCAAACTTCCATCGTATTTCACTCACAAGAAAAATAGTATTTTTACTTATGAATAGAGAAATATTTTGATGTTTTGAACTAGTAATGTCAATTAATACAAAACTTATTTTCGTATTCGTCGTATTTCTGACGAACACATTTTTGATAAGCAAAATGAATGCCATTTCGATCTTGTACCGTTTTATGCCACCAACAAAAAGATTCTGTTCAAACAATCCATGCACCAAAGATGGAAATTGACGCCCGCATCGTTACTACATTTTTTTGTAAAGGAGGCTTGACATCGCTAACAATTCATTTATGATGTCAAGTATACTTTACACCTCAAGTCAGATTCATAGGTGTAAATCAAAAATGAGAATATTGAGCAAATACGCTGGCTTCCACTCCGTAATTTCTGCTCAAAGAGTTCAAGCAAACTTCACCAATCATTAGCCAATTCATTGGCTAAAAAGGACGCACTTATGTTCAATAAAGATTTTTCTAAAAAAGATAAAGCCGATGCAAAAAAATATAGCCATGAATTAAGTCTGAGCATACTGACCTATATCATCGTGCTTTTTGTCTCAATTTACTTTGCAAAAAAAATGGAGGATGGCCTTGTCCGCACGCTGCTCGTACTCACGCCCACGATCCCCGCGCTCGGTACGTTTTGGGCGATCATTCGCCATTTTCAACGCCTAGATGAATATCTGCGCATTTGGCTACTAGAAGTGGTCGCGATCGCTGGTGGTATCACTGTTTTCTTCAGCTTTAGTTATGGCTTTCTGGAGGGAATAGGCTATCCAAAACTAAGTGGTTTTGTGATTTACGGCATCTTCATGGGCAGCTGGCTACTGATCACTTTGGTTCGCAAAACTCTTCTGGAGCGTGAATCATGAGAAATATCGTCAAGGAGTTACGCACAGAAAGGGAATGGAGCCAGGCGACCTTAGCGGATCACTTAGAAGTATCACGACAAACTGTGAATGCGATTGAAACTGGTCGTTATGATCCGAGCTTGCCACTCGCTTTTACGATTAGTAAATTATTCGGAAAACCAATAGAACACATCTTTTTTGTTGATTAGGCGAGATGTACCTTAATATCAATCGCAGACAAACTTACACGTAACCAGTGTTTAGGAGTGAAATTTACGCGTAACTAAGGATTCATTGTTCAACGAAAAGTTTGCGGACAAAAAAAATCCACCAAATTTATGGTGGATTTTTTCTAAGGAGTTCGGTTCGCAATATGAGTCGGCTCGTTGAGTCAGCTCGTCAAGTCAGCAAACTAAACCACAAATCAATTGGCAAACCTAACAAACGACCAAATAAACTAACGGCGATACTATTTATTATCACCGACAGCAATAAAACGATAAACGGTCGCCCCCAACACCGCACCAACTATGGGTGCCAGCCAGAACATCCATAACTGAGCGACTGCCCAATCGCCAACAAAAATCGCGACCGCTGTGCTACGTGCAGGGTTCACAGAAGTGTTCGTTACTGGAATACTGATCAAGTGAATCAAGGTCAAACATAATCCAATCGCAATCGGTGCGAAACCCGCAGGAGCACGTTTATCTGTCGCACCCAAAATCACGATCAGGAAAAACATCGTCAAAACAACTTCGATCAAAAATGCCGCCATCATTGAATAGCCGCCCGGAGAATGCATACCGTAGCCGTTCGATGCAAATCCTTTGCTGACATCAAATCCTGGTGCACCGCTGGCAATTAAATACAAAATCGCGCCAGCAGCGATACCGCCCGCGACTTGTGCCACGATATATGGCAGTAATTGATTTAGTGGGAAACGACCTCCGACCCACAACCCGACAGATACCGCCGGGTTTAAGTGACAACCAGAGATGTGACCAATTGCATAGGCCATCGTCAATACTGTCAAACCAAAAGCTAAGGATACGCCAACAAACCCAATACCGAGACCTGGAAAACCAGCAGCCAAAACCGCACTACCGCAACCACCAAAGACTAGCCAAAAAGTTCCAAAAAATTCTGCGCCATATTGCTTCATTATTTCCTCCATCATTGAAATTAACTGTTTATCGATCTTGATTCCCGATATGCCTATTCAGTCAAACATATTTAGAAATCAACAAACAACATCTTGGGGCGAGCTTGGATTTGGGTCAAGTAACATAAACTTGATTTAACATTAATTCGCTTTTCTTGGTTTCCTGACAATCACTTTATCCAAAAAATGATGTCCGTCAAGGGAACACTCTGGCATCTTCCTTTGTATTCGCCTTAGCCTGCAATTAACCTTAATCTTACTTCTGTTGCCCAGCGTCTAAAAATTATCAGCGCAAATCAAGTCGCGATAGCTGCATCAATTTCTACACCACGGCAAGTACGTTTTCATTTTGCAGTTTTTATTTTAAGAGAGAACTTTTATGTCACACGATTGCTCACGCCCAATTGGCGATGCAGGTATTTATGCTTTTGATGCACGCGGCGTTGCGAAGCGCTTCCGCCATGCTGCGATTTTTGGTGCTTTGGCCGCTTTGATGCCCGGTGAAACCATGCGTTTTTGCAATGATCACGACCCAATTCCTTTACTCCATCAAATCGGCGATCATTTTGGCGACAAAATCAAGATGGCATATATTTCACGTGAACCGGGTGAAATTGTGATTGATTTCTTAGTGGCTGCTTGAGATAAATTGAAGCAAAAAATTCAAATAAGAAAAAGCCAGTGGATTAACACACTGGCGATTTTTTGAAAATTAAATCATGATTTGCTGCTTACTCGCTAGCTTTTCGTTTTCACAAATCATCAACGCTTACTTCACCACACCACAAGAAACCCGGGCTCCACCACCGCCTAACATGGCCGGATGATCCGCATGGTTATCGCCACCAGCGTGGATCATAATTGAACGTCCCGCTAAATCACTCAGCTTTAATCTTGGCGCCAGGACTGCTTGCGTTGCCACGCCACTTTCATCAACATACAAAGGTGGCATATCACCAAGGTGTCCATCGCCCCACGGCGTACCATGAACATTGCTGCTAGCCGGATCATAATGGCCACCAGCGGCACCTGCAGCGACCATCTTGCCATCTTTTTCTTTAGGTTCACAACTACCAGCTTGATGAACGTGAAATCCATGCAGGCCTGGTTTCAGACCCTGCATCGCCGGTGTCAAAATCAAACCATATTTAGATTCAGTCACAGTCACTTTTCCAACACTGACACCAATTCCTTTTTCATCGACCAAATGCATAGGCACAACTAAATCAGCTGCCACGCTGGTGGCAGATACTAGCAACAACGTTAGCGTTAAACTTTTCATATTCTTCTCCCTGTTGATTGGATTAACATGCACAAATGAGAACAAATGGATCAATACCTACATTTAGGACGTAGCAAGACACGCTAACAGAAGCCTAAACCGTAAGCAAACAATTTCAATACCAGGGCTTTAACGAACACTTCATCAATCCGATTTCTCCACGTTTTCTAGAAAAAAATGGGAAGCAACTGAAATCTTTTATAAACCAAGTATCCACTTTCGCCTAGTTAGCAAGATGTTGGAGAGCCCTTCAACTCGACCACATTTCCTTCAGGATCAGCAATATAAATCGAAGGTCCTTCGCCCTCTGCTCCGTAGCGCGATTCTATGGGCCCCGCTTCTATGCGATGGACCAACAAATGTTGGCGGATACTTTGTTCATCGAAGGGCTCGACCCGCAGACACAAGTGATCAAGATTACGGCCTTCTTTGCCTGCGGCTGCACCGCCCAAACGGCCTAATTTTCCCGCAACTGGAATCAAATCAATCATAGAACGCCCCGCCCGCAATTGCACCAGACCGATATCATCTTGTCGACGTTCTATAGTGCAAGTAAGAACTTTGCAGTAAAAATGCAACATGCGATCGAGATCAACGACACGTAGGACTAAATGGTCAATTTCACGAATCGGTATCATCGTCATTTTTTCTTTGTTTTATTAGGCAACAGAAATCAATTTAGCACATTCATAGATATTTTTCGAAATACCAAACGACATCTCAATTAAGCTGTTTAGTCTTATAAGACCTTACTTGACGACTCGCACCGGAATCGGTACGTTGCACAATTCGATATGATTTGCCGCGAACTTATACCAGTCACCGCCACGATTTCTTTGCGCTTCTATCATTGCATGAAAACTCGTGGTATCGGTACGAAACACTTCTAACTTGGACCGCTCAACTTCAGGCACATCGGCAGCGAGGCGTACAGTCTTGATCGGGGTACGCTCTTCTGCTTTTTCGTAAAAGCCTAAAGCACCTGTGCCACGCGGTAAGCTGGAAAGTAGTTCTATGCCATACATCACGCGACCAACGACAGTGATATTTCTATCCAGATTGCGCGGCGCGTGGCCAGTCACTGCATACAAAGAACTGCCATTGCCGCTATCGGTTTCATTGCCACGTGCCACACCGATTGCACCATAACAATGCGTGAGCCAGGTGGTTTGTGTTTTGGGATCACGTGCGGCGGCAAAGCTATTTACATGTCCGACTTGCGGTGCATAGCCATCGACATCTGGCAATCGGGTAAACGCCGAACTCGTCTGATACTTGACCGTAAATTCGCCTTCCACCTTTTTCGCGGCATTCTTAAATTCGCGCTTTTCACTCGCATCACCCCATTGAGCAACATAGTTATCGTGCGAACGTATCATGGCTAAACCATCAAAGTAGCCCTCTTTGACTAAGGCTTTGATATTAGCCACATTCTTCGGTGCAAACTCGGGGGCCAGCTCAATCACGACGCGGCCTTTCTCCATTTCTAGATAGAGCGTATTTTCTGGATTCAAAGGACGCCAATCACTTGCTTGCGACGCTTTTAATACATCCGCCATGGTCGCTTTTGGCATTGGTGAAGACTTTGGCGAAGCTTTACCGACAGGCGCTTTGGTTTGCGCCACGACAAAACTTGAACTGACTGCTATTCCGGTTACCGCAACAGCAAGTGCAAATTGATTGACTAATTTCATGATGAGATTCTTTCCTATTAATTCAGTCATCCGCTACCTAAAGAAGGCGCAATTTCGTAAGAAAATATTCCAAGGAAAAAGTTCCGCAACCTATTTACGGCGCCTTCTCGGGGTACATCACTATTTGTATGTAGTTATTTGTATCTAAGTAGATTTTGGCGGCTTCCTGAATATCTTTGGGTGTCAAATGTTTGACGCGGTCTTCGTATGTAAAAATGTGAGCAGGATCTTCATGATGCTGTAGCGAGCTGCTTAATATCGATAACCAGAAATTATTCGTCTTCAAATCTTCTTTACGATTTTTCAGCCAATTCTCTTTGACCTTATTAAGTTCATCTTCACTTACGGGCGTTGCCTTCATTTGAGCGATCAGGGCAAAACTGCTACGCAGTAATTTGTCGACGTGTTCAGGTCCGCTCGGCAAAGCCAATACGATGGAATAGCCTTGATACGGAATGAGTCTAGTCGAGGAAGTCACCCGCGGGCTATATACAGCGCCCAATTCTTCTCGCATTTTGGCAGTGAGACGCAGTTGCAGAACTTCTATCATGGCAGAAAAACGCATGCGTTCGGTGATACTCATCGTACGCTCGCCATGCATCTGCAAAGTCACCATGCTTTGCTGTTCTTTGCCAACATATACATCCTTCTTAATAATGCCGGAATACGGGCGTAAGCCGTGATCCTTCACACCTACTTCGATATCCGAGGTAGGCAAACTGGCAAGATAAGTGAGTAAAAGCGGCTTGATTTTTTCGACGTCAAAACTTCCGACCAAGAAGAACGTAAATCCTTTGGCGCTGGAAAATCGTGAGTGATAGATCGCCATCAAGCGGTCCAAATCGAGCTGCGCAATATGCTCTGGTTTGGCCAATACCGGGATGCGCGGATGTGCCGGATAAGTCGTCTGAATAAACTGTTCTTGAAACACAGCAAATGGCGATGCCATCTGATTACGCAAGGCATCTTGCTGCTTGCCGACGAAGGATTGAAACAAAGCAGGATCACGTCGCGGGGCGGTCATTGCCAGGTACATCACTTGCAACATCGTCTCTAAGTCAGCCCTATTGGAAGAGCCAGCAACCCCCTCTGAATTCTCACCAAAATTGGTTGAGACGCTGGCGCTCTTTCCGGCCAGATATTTATTTAATTCTATCGGTGCAAGATCTTTGACACCCATCACTCCGACAACTGTCGTCGCATAACGCGCCTGCAAAAAATCCGCATCGGGAATCAATGCCGTTCCACCAGCACGAGTCGCGCTCAATAATATTTGATCACTTTGAAAATCGGTCGGCTTCAACACAACTTTGACGCCATTACTGAGTGTCCATTCGATAGTGCCTAAGGGAACATTTTTAACTTCACTGACAATACTTCCAGCTTGTGGCGGAGTATCAAATAAAGATTTGGTGACTTCTTTTTCTGTATAGGCGATCACCTCTTTTTGCTCTGCGTGTTTGACCATCGCCAGTAGTTGCTCGCTGCTTGGCAGCGTATGTTCAGGTTTATCCGTTCCTTGGTATACGATCAATTTCGGTGCCTGATTGATCAATACCGCTTTTGCAAATTGATTGATTTCATCCAAACTTATGCCATTCACGATCTCTTTGTGAAAAACGTATTCTGCATCGACGCCGGGAATAGCTTCACCTGCCAAGAAATTACGGATAAACTCCGCAGCCAATTCACCCGATTGCGCTTTGTCGCGCTCGTTGTAAGCATTTTCCAGACTACGTAAAGAGTTCGATTTGGCACGTGCAAACTCGCCCGGGCTGAATCCATACAGTGCAGCGCGCTTATTTTCTTGTAGTAAGGCCTCAATCGCTGCCTGCACACCGGCTTTGCCAATCGCAGCTGTAGAATTCAATTCGTAATAATCGGCCACTAAGGGATTAATCCCGCTACCGCCACCCAAGAATGGTGGTTCGGGTAATTGTGCTAATTCGCGCAAGCGATTACTCAGCATGACATTAAAAAAACTCTGTATGCGACGCTCACGATAGCTGCCAAACTTACCGTCATTCTTTTGCAGGTAGCGGGATTGTGAAATACTGACGGTAGAAAGATTCGCTTCCTTATCGGTTGCGATCACGACCTCCGCTATATTTTGTAAAAGAATTGTGGCGATCGGCCTGGTGCGCGGTTTCACCGGATTTTTCAAACCGGCAAAATTTTTCTCAATTAAGGTCTTGGTCTTAGCCGGATCAACATCGCCTACGACGACGACAGCCATTAAATCTGGACGATACCAATCGCGATAAAAGCGTTTGAGTGCATCGTAAGAAAAAGTCTTTAAGGTCGCCTCTTTGCCGATAGGTAACCGATCAGCATACAAAGATCCGTGCAAGATCTTAGGTAAAATTTGTTTCTGCAATCGGTCTGCTGCGCCTTTACCCAAACGCGCTTCTTCCAATACAACACCGCGTTCACGATCGATTTCAGCATGATCCAATTGCAAGCCATTTGCCCAGTCGACCAGAACCAACATTGCCTTGTTTAAATTTTCTGGTTTATCAGTAGGAATCGGCAAAATATAAACGGTTTCATCAAAGCTCGTGTAGGCATTTAAATCCGCACCAAATTTCACACCGATTGATTCCAAATAAGAAATCAGAGCGTTTTTATGAAAGTGTTTGCTGCCGTTAAATGCCATGTGCTCAGTGAAATGCGCAAGGCCGAGCTGATCTTCATCTTCCAAAATTGATCCCGCCTTGATCACCAAACGCAATTCGGCTTTTTGTTCGGGCTTGGTATTTTTCTGGATATAGTAAGTCAAGCCATTCGCCAACCGTCCTTTGCTTAATTTGGGCGAATATGGAATCAGATTCTGCGCGGCATAACTAGTCGCGTTAGTATTTACGGCCGTAGTCTGCGCAACAGCGCTTGAGAGAGGAATAAACGAGAGAGAAGACGACAAGCACACAACGGCGAAACGGGACAGCAATGCACGCATACAATTTCCACATAAATAAACAAGAATAGCGGGCAAATTACTCTCATTTTGCAAATAAAACAAATGCAATCGTTGTGAACCTAAGCCCTATCTGCAACAGATCAAGTTCTCGCTATGAAAATTGATATCCACGCGCTATAAATTTTCGTCAATGGGCCGAAAATGATATCGAAACGACCACCAAAAGAAAAGCATAGCAAGCGCAGAAAATGTCCAATAATCCTGCGGCGCGCCCCACCACCAGTGCTTATGCCAAAACACGTCTTGCGGATTAAAGCGTGCCCAGCCAAAAGCCGGATTGAGGATAAACCACAAAAAATCTTCCACAATCCAAAACAACATAATGCAGGCCAAAGCGCGCGCTTGCAGTTTCCAGCTCCAAGTTTGCAAGAAAAAAAATGGTAAATGAAAGATCATCGCGATGAACGGAAACATCCAGGCATGGTAGCCTGTCATGGCGCGTCCACCCCAAAAGATGTCAAGTAACCAGTGTTGCTCAACACGCCAGGTCGGCAAGCTAGTCGCCCAACCTGCCCCACCTTCGATCTGTATTTCAACCTCGGCAAAAAACACCGCCATCACACTGACCCACACTATTGTCAGCAGCAGGCCTTTCCAATTGAATGCGTGACCGATGGCATGGCTGACGCCGCTGCTAAGTTTTCTGCCAACTTCGTCACCAAGTTCCTTGCGGAGATTCCCACCGTTCTGCATGAATTTTCCTTCTTAGTTAATCCGCATTATGACAAGTGCCCACTCACAATTTCAAATACCGATTGCGCCGCGTATGGCTGCCCAAGGCTTCTTGCCTGTTCTCGCATATGATGAAGTCGCGATGGATGTGCAATCAATTCTCTGATGCGAAATTCCAACGCCAGACTATCGATCGCCTTAAGCGCCGCGCCCTGTTCCATCACGTAATCTGCATTGCGTTCTTCTTGTCCGGGTATCGGCGCATTCACTATCATGGGCAATGCCATTGCGAGACATTCTGAGGTCGTCAATCCACCCGGTTTTGTAATGATCAAATCTGCGCAAGCCATCAATCGTTCAACTTGTGACGTGAAACCAATAGGAAATAGGCGTTTCGGATAGGTCAGTGCCAGAGTCTGTAATGCTTGTAAAGCTTTTGTATTTTTTCCACTCAAGACAATTAATTGAAATGGAATCACATCGTCCGCCTGATCAAATCGCATCTGCAATAACTGCGCTGCTAACTGATCTAACTGGCCTAGACCCGCGCCACCAGCCATTAAGATGATGGTTAATTTTGTGGGGTCTACACCAAACTCCGCAGCACAAATTGCACGCGCCGGTGCTTGCGCAAAGACGGGCATGATGGGAATACCTGTGACGTGAATACGCTCGTCGGCTATGCCTTGGGAGCGCATACGAAATGCGACTTCTTGATTCGCTGCAAAATAGCCGGCCATGCCTTCATGTATCCACATTCTATGCAAATCAAAATCCGTGACCTGCACCCACACCGGACAAGGTAATTCTTGTCTGGCAATCAGGCGAGATAACATTTCCGCAGGTAAGAAATGCGTACAGATTATCGCATCCGCTTGAAAGGCTTGAATCTCACGTAACAGCTTTTTGGCATTCCACCGCTCTAATCCGCGCCGCCATTTTTCTATCGTACTATCGCGCTTCACTTCATTCGTAAAATTATACAAATAGCCCCACAGCGTCGGCGCATGATTCACTAGTTTGAGATAAAAATCGGTATAAATCTGACGAAATCCGCTGGTCACGTAATCCATCACATCCAGATGAATCACCGTGCTTGTGGGATCTGCGATGGCGGCGTAAGCGCGTATCGCCTCCGCTGCCCGCGCATGCCCAGCGCCTGCGGAAACACTTAAAAGAAGAATTTTTTTACCGGATGTTTGAGTATTGTCTGCCATAGTCGGCAGATTGTAGAGATGTTAGATGTCAGGATAGTGACAAAAAATAAGTACAAAAATAAGGATAAAAATAAGGATAAAACATGGACGATAAAATACAAATAAAAAACGCAGAGCTTTTCTCATCACTCTGCGTTTTTTCCAAAAAAATTCCGTCAAAGTTGGCGTTATCTGCCAACTCAACCAAGAGATTTATTTTTTCTCAAACACCAAATCCCACACACCATGGCCTAATTTCAAACCACGGTTTTCAAATTTAGTCACAGGACGATAATCCGGTCGTGGAGCATAGCCTTCTGCCGTGTTTTGCAAACTTGGCTCTGAGCCCAATACTTCTAACATTTGCACCGCATATTCTTCCCAATCGGTCGCGCAATGGATATAACCACCAGATCGAATGCGCGACGCTAATAAAGCGACTAATGGGCCTTGAATCAAACGACGTTTATTGTGTCGCGCTTTATGCCAAGGATCAGGGAAAAATACATGCACGCCAGCTAAGGATTCTGGCGCAATCATATTCGTCAACACTTCGTAGGCATCATGTTGAATAATGCGTTGATTTTGCAAGCCATCAGCTTCAACGAGTTTCAATAAATTGCCAACGCCCGGCGTATGCACTTCAACACCGATAAAATTCTTCTCAGGCATCAGGCCAGAAATTTTTGCACTCGTCTCACCCATACCAAAGCCGATTTCAAAAATCGTTGGCGCATGGCGCCCAAATGCCGTATCGATATCAAGAACGGCTTTTTGATAAGGGATCATGAATTTCGGTCCCAGATTCTCAATCGCTTTAGACTGTGCTTCTGACACGCGCCCAGCGCGAGTGACAAAGCTTCGAATCCGATATTCGGTTGGATCGTAAAACATTTGTTTACGTGGTTCGTCGCTTGACACTGGTGCATCACCATGAGGAGGTTGTTCTGTAGACATGAGTATAATTTGAAGAGCTAAAACAGGGATTAGTACACTGAGCCTTTGCTTGCGGCAAGTGCGAAGTGGCTAATTTCGGGAAGGCGCCATTTTACGTGGCTAACGCTCCAATTGGCAAATTCAGAGAACAAAAAAGGCCAAACCAGAAGCAGGTTTAGCCTTCATGATAAAAATCAATCTTATGTGCAATGAAGCAAGCTTATTTGTTGGCAGTAACTGCTTTTACATCATTTGTGGGAAAAACTCCTGCCAACACTTGCTTTTTAAACCAGTCATTAAGCATTTTTTCTTCATATTCAAACGACGTTCTGCCAGAGGGAATTCGAATTCGATGTAAGTAATCCATGTCACGCAATTCTTCTTTCGCCTGCGCAACCACCTCTTGCTGACCGTTCTTTAACTCATAACTGAAGTTCATACGCGGCCAGTAAATTTCACGCATGATACGAATCTGACTCACACTGAACGAAGCTCCAGGGCGAATATCGCCTGCCAGATCGATATCGCTGATATTGACCGTCAGTTGATAACCATCAGGTAATTTTTTCGCCAATGCCGCAAAAACGTCTTCAAATTCTTTCGTTAAGCGCTCACGGAAATGCTCTTTTGTTTCGTGTCCGGGATTAATTTCGGTAAAGTCATCTAATTTACCCCAGTTAACCTTCACTTCGCCCGCGGCTGCAAAATTTGAATAACAAGTCAACGCTAATAATGCAAAAAGGAATTTTTTCATGATGTCACCTCGCTTACAAGTTCAATTAACTTGCATTGTAGAGCAAAAAAAGTCGACAACAAGGCAAATTACATTTTCTTAATATTTTGAGACAAAATTGGACAAACTACGCTCAATGAATCTATCAAGCAGCATCGACAATCAGAATCGACAATTTTTTCTGCGCGAATAGAAAAAATGCCGCTCAACAAATTGCTGAGCGGCATCTTGATTTAATGATTGCCTAATTCTGGTTCTACACCACCAAGAATGAAAGGCGAAACATTAAAACTTATGACGAATACCAAAGTTGAACAGACGTGCAGTTGCACCGTTCAGGTCAGCCAAAGTCTTAACGGATTTTTCATTTTTTACGTTTGCAACAGAAGCGTACAAGTTCGTGCGCTTAGACAAATCGTAGGTATAACCTAAAGCGATACGATTTGAATTCGCATTTACACTAGTTTTAACGTTGGAATCTGTGTAACTGATGATGAAGGTGCTTGCGCCTTCTTTGATAGAACCACCAACAACATACAACTGTTCTTTGGTTTCTTTCAAGTTAGTCAAGCTGGTGGAGCCTTTGATTTCTTCGTACATCGCGTTCAATTTGATACCGTAGAAATCTTTACCCAAGTCGTAAGAAGCGCCAGCCAACAATTTTTCGCCGCCGATCGCTAAATTACCGTTAGCATCTTTCATTTGATCCCAAACGATGTTCGCGTTCAATGGACCATTGATGTAAGAAGCAGCAACGCTAGTCACGCGATTTGCTGTTGCATCGCCTGCTTTTTCGCCGAAACCATATTGTGCAGCAACAGAGAAACCACTGAAGCTATTGGATGTGTACGTTACAGAGTTATCACGAACATTATTGATCTTGAACATCAGATCTGTCTTACCCAACAAACCGTCCATGAATGGATCAATTTGTGCACCGTAGATGTAAGTCAAAGACTTATGGCGACCAAAGTTCACAGAACCGAAATCTTCACCAGACAAACCTACCCATGCGCCACGTGCGAACAACGCAGCATCATTTGCGCCTGTATCAGCTTTCAAACCCATTTCCAAATTGAAGTTTGCTTTTAAACCGCCACTCAACGCTTCAGTGCCTTTAAAACCCAGGCGTGAAGTGGAATTCAAACCACTATCCAAAGAAGTGAGCTTGCCTGCACCTGCATCTTTGTAAGCTACGCCAGCGTCAACGATACCGTAGACAGTGACAGATGTTTGCGCCATAGCAGCGCTGGAAAATGCACCTAATGTAGACAAAGCGGCCAGTGCAAGAATTGATTTTTTCATAGTTTTATTTCCTGAAAATTAAAAAATTGTTTTTTGCTGCAACAGATAAAAACTTGCCGCAAAAACGGTATACAAGTCTTTGTTTAAAGCCTTGAACCAACACAGCGATCCAACGACAGCACGCAGTGTAGTCAGCAAAAATGACAACTTGATGACGTAACAATTTTTCTGCAGGGGAAATTTTGATTGTCACTAATTGACTACAATCCATGTAGTCAATTAGTGCGAGGGGATGGCGTCAACAAGAACTTAGTAATGATGTTAAAGAGTGGGCAAGGCTAACGAATTTGCAACTAAGTTTTCGACTAAGGTTTCAATTTAACGGTGTCCGGCATCGCTACGCGAGCGATAATAAGCACGGCCCGCATACCACAAACACAGGCCCAGCACGGCGAATCCAAACTGTCCGAGCGCCAAGGACAACACCGAATGATCAAGTGCAGGCGCCAATACACCTGCCACAAATGCACTCAACAAAGTGACCGACGCCGACTGGCATGAAGCCACAATTCCGCGAATATGCGGGAACAATTCCAATACCAGCAAAGTCACTCCGGGGAATACGATCGACATCCCAAAAGCATAAAAGAACAAGGGTACAACTGACCATGGCAGCATTGGAGGAAAGAAAAAGTGAAATAACAAGTTCACACTCGCAGCACTGATGATGAACATAAACCCTATCGCCACTTGGCGGGCAATTTTGAGGCGCCCCGCCAACCGATTAGCTGCCAAAGAGCCCAAGAAAATCCCACCGACCATAGGAATAAATTGCCAACCAAAACTTTGCGCATCGAGTTTCAAATGCTGCGTGATAAACGCGGGGGCCGATGAAATAAACAAAAATAAACCAGCGAAATTACACGCTATCGTACCTGCCATAAAATGAAAGCCGGGCGACTTAAACACGGAGCGATAACTCGTCCACAAAAAATCCACATTAAATGCCTGACGCTTTTCAACCGGCAGTGATTCAGGTAGATAGCGGTAACAGCCAATAAAGAGCAAGATCGTATAAACGAACAATAATAAGAAAATCGTGCGCCAGTCGGAGTGATACACAACCCAGCCGCCTAAAATCGGCGCAATCGCCGGTGCGATTGAAAAAATCATCGTCACCATAGACAGCAAGCGCTCAGCAGGTGCGCCTTCATACAAATCCCGCACAATCGCGCGACCAATGACCATCCCAGCACCCGCGGCAACACCCTGCATGATGCGGAACACCCACAAATAATGCACGGTATGTGCAGACGCACAGCCAAACGACGCAATCGCAAAAACCACTAAAGCGACGAGCACCACATTACGTCGCCCAAACGAATCCGACAAAGCGCCATGCCACAAGGTCATCACCGCAAACGACAACATATAGGCTGTCAAAGTCTGCTGCACCTCGATCGGAGAAGCATGCAGGCTGGCTTGAATAGAACCAAACGCAGGCAAATACGTATCAATAGAAAATGGCCCCAGCATAGACAAGGCTGCGAGTAGAGTTGCCAGACCGGCATTGCTGAGTTTTGTTTTTGACCGCATAAAATACTTTCTGATACCAATACAACGAATAGCCGAACTCAAAGAGCCGAATTCAAGGAGCCGAATCTAAAGAACCAAATTTAACAACGCAAACCTAACTCAGCAAAAAACCTGAGAAAAATTACAGACCGCCGAGGCACACATACTTCATTTCCAAATACTCATCCATACCGTACTTGGATCCCTCGCGTCCCAAACCTGATTGCTTAACGCCGCCAAATGGCGTCACTTCATTCGCAATCAAACCGGTGTTCACGCCGACCATGCCGTACTCCAGTTTTTCAGCGACACGCCAAACACGACCAATGTCACGCGAATAAAAATATGCAGCCAGGCCAAAATCCGTATCGTTCGCCGCGGCAATCACTTCATCTTCACTAGTAAAGCGCATGACCGCTGCGACCGGGCCAAAAGTTTCTTCGCGCATCACCAGCATCTGATGATTGACGTCAGCAATGATGGTTGGTTCAAAAAATAATCCCGCTTTTTCATGTGGCTTACCACCCGCCATCAAACGAGCACCCTGCTCCAGTGCATCCGCTACATGTGTTTGCACTTTTTCCAAAGCTTGCTGATCGATCAACGGACCTTGTTTGACACCAAGTTCGGTACCCTCACCGACTTTCACTTTCTTACTTGCCAGTGCAAATTTTTCTAAAAATTGCTCATACAAAGACGCATGCACGTAGAAACGATTCGTACACACACAAGTTTGTCCAGCATTGCGAAACTTAGATTGCAAAGCACCTTCTACTGCTGCATCCACATCGGCATCTTCAAACACGATAAACGGCGCATGACCACCTAACTCCAAAGCCAATTTCTTCAAAGTCGGCGCGCATTGCTGCATCAAAATACGACCGACTGGCGTCGAACCAGTAAAAGATAAATGCCGCACCACCGAACTGTTACATAGCACGCGCCCTATTGCGATCGATTGCTCCGCATCACCTGTCAACACATTCAACACCCCAGCAGGCATACCTGCACGCAATGCTAAATCCGCCAAGGCCAAAGCCGATAAAGGTGTTTGCTCCGCGGGCTTTATGACTATCGTACAACCCGCCGCCAATGCGGGTGCCACCTTACGCGTGATCATCGCTAACGGAAAATTCCAGGGTGTAATCGCCGCACAGACTCCTATCGGCTGCTTCAAAACCAAGGTGCGCTTGTCCACCCAAGTCGACGCCAACACATCACCCGAAACCCGCTTCGCCTCTTCCGCAAACCATTCCACAAAACTAGCGCCATACAAAACTTCGCCCTTCGCTTCCGCCAAAGGCTTACCTTGCTCCGCCGTCATGATGGCCGCAAGGTCATCTGCATTCGCAACGATCAAATCGAACCACTTACGCAAAATGTTGGCGCGTTCTTTGCCTATTAAACCTGACCATGCTGGCAAAGCGGTTTGCGCCGCATGGATCGCGTCTTGTGCATGTGAGATATCCAAGTTCGCTACTTCAGCGATCAAGGCACCCGTTGCCGGGTTGTGGACCGCGAATTTTGTGGAGGTTTCTATCCAATTGTTTTGGATGAAGGCTTTGTCGTGGATTAAGGCATTGTCTTTGAGTTGCGGGCGTATATAGGAGGTCATGGCATTCCGTCGATATGGTGAATTCGAAGATGGCGAGATGGCAAGCAAAAGCGTAATCACGCTTGGTAGAAGCGTCTAACTAACATGCTGTATGGAAAGATGTAAGAATACGCCAAAAGTGTTTGGCTTGCTTGGTTTAGCCTGAGAACTATTGTTCGCTTTAGGCTATTTATCTTTATAAGCCGATATGAAGGAACAGTGTCTCCAGATTTGTTTTTTTGCAAACCACAGTAAAAAATGGTAACCCAATGCTGATTGATTTAAGGTCAGCTTTTATCTCTCAAATGTCGAAATGTAATAGTTTGCCGCCATTCACACAATATCTATTTCTTGTTGCACCTACGCAGGCGCACCAAATACTCTTCACTAACCACATCCATTTTGAAAGAGCGATGACCAGCTTAAGTCGGAAAAAAATAGTGAAACAAAAATATAATCCCACCGAAAAAACAGATCATAAGAATCAAATGCAATATAGCCCAGAATATTCTAAGCATAGAAAATGATTGATCTCTAGTCTGGAATTCAACTTCTTGATACTTGTGTCGTAAACCGGGAAAGAAAAAAAGTAACACACCATTCAAACTTACGCCGATGAACTCCTCTAAGAAACAACCGAGAATAAATAAAGGCGGACCGACAAGCAGGAACATGAATATATCGTGCAAGCTCTTAGGTAGTGTTTCAGCTTTAAATAAAAATGCTACAAATAATAAAGCCCAAATCACAACTGCTGTGCCTATATGCTTGATAGATCTCATATTTCAATCCGAATTAAGGTTTTGATGTAAAAAAACTTCTCTCTTACCCTGTCGATATTTTGGTATAGAAATTACTACTTCAAGCCAAATCTGCGAAAGATGTCCGCAAAATCTGGACATGAACACATAAAGCCCAATTGGGTCGAAGCGCCGTAAGTGCAATTAGTGAAACGTAATCACACGTATATTTGATAATCGCATTGATCAAAGTACAGATAAAGGGTCACGTTTTGACACAACGTAATTCGACAAACGCGTAAGTGCGAATACACTACGCTATTCGCACCTATCAAAGCATCAAAATTACTCAGCGTCTTTCGGCTTAGCCGCTTCTCTACGATTGAACCCAGCCACCATATCAAAGCGGAACAAGCGGCATTCCAAAGCACCGTTAAAGAATGGTGTTTTGCGAGATTCTTTTAGACGCAAAAGTTTTGGCAAACCGAGGTCTGCGGTGAACAGGAATACGCTCCAGCCAGAGAAACGCTGTTTGAGTGTACTGCTGAAAGCTGCGAAAAATTCGCGAGCTAAATCATCTGGTTCAAAGCTTTGATCACCACGCACGCCGATACGTTCGCCGTACGGTGGGTTGGTCAATAGAATACCTGGTGTTTCAGTCGGCGCTTTGATTTCTTGTGCTTCAATTTGCTTTAGTGGCACTTCAAATTTGATACCGGCTTTATTCAAATTATTGCGAGTCATGATAACCATGTCACCGGAAATATCACTGCCGAAAATTGTTGGTTCAGTTGGCAGAGGATTAGCGCGGATGCTGTTTTTGATGTCTTGCCATTCTTCTTCCACAAAGCTGCCGAATTTTTCAAACGCAAACTCACGACGCATACCGGGTGGAATGCCAGCGACCATTTGTGCTGCTTCGATCAAGATAGTGCCAGAGCCACACATCGGGTCGAACAAAGGTACGCCTGGTTTCCAGCCTGAGGTGCGCAGCAAACCTGCAGCGAGATTTTCGCGCAATGGCGCATCGCCAGTTTCTAAGCGCCAGCCGCGTTTAAATAGAGCTTCGCCTGAGGTATCGAGATAAACCGTGAAGTTATGTGCATCTAAGAAGCCGACGATGCGCATGTCTGGTTGCTTAGTATCGACCGACGGACGTTGGGTGAATTGATCGCGGAAACGGTCGCAGATCGCGTCTTTAATTTTGAGTGTGGTGAACTCTAAACTCTTGAGTGGAGACTTGACTGCGGTGACATCGACGCGGATGGTGTGGTGATAGCCAAACCAATCTTCCCACGGTTGTTCGAGCGTCATGTCGTAGATATCGTTCTCGTTGCTGTAACCGCCATGCGCCATGCGCAGCAGTACGCGGGAAGCAATACGAGAATGCAAATTAACGCGATACGCATCCGTGATTTCACCCGAAAAATGCACACCACCCGGCACTTGCGTGTGGACGTGGATGGTCTTTGGGGATGTGAGATCGGCGATCTCATTGAGTTCTTCTGCTAGAGCAGTTTCCAAGCCGCGTGGGCATGGGCAAAAATAGGAATAACGTGTTTTCATGGGGGACCTTTTTTCCGTCATGGTTTTAAAAACTCTGAACACGCTGCGTGTCCAGAGGGCTTGCTAAAAATCAAATTCTAAAGTCTTTAAACTGCTACGCCACTGGATTCCCGCCTTCGCGGGAATGACGCGACAAAAGACAAGAGCTTAATTGGGCAGTTTTACTCGATACTCTGCGCCTCTATGGCAATTGCTTTTCAAACTATCGAGCGAATTCGCGCTCTAAAAAATCTAACCTATCCTGCCCCCAAAAGCCTTCACCTTTGTACACATACCAAGGAGCACCGAAGACATTGGCGGCGATCGCATCATTTGTATTGCTATCGTAATCAGTTTGCACGGCTATGGTTTCTGCCGATTTCACTAATTGTTTTCCATCCAAATCGGCATCACAAGCCAATCCTATGAGAGTCGCTTCATCCGCGATATTTTTTTGTTCTGCCCACATCGCACGCATAATCGCTGTTGATAAATTTAATGCGACTTCATTACCGTGCGCGATTTGTGTTGCAATGATCAAACGCGCGGCTGGATCAGGGGTTATCGGAAAAAACTGTGGTTGGACATGGAGTGGCACTTGCAAAAAATCACTCCAGCGCTGCAATTCAATTAGACGATAGGCCTGTCTTTGCGGCGCACGTTTAGCTAATGGCAAACCACCTGACGCTGCAAAAACACGACTGAGATCACAAGGTTTGATGGTTATTTTAATTTTATGTTTTGCTGCGACATCGATGAAGCGTTGATGTCCTAAATAAGACCAAGGTGAATGTGGGGCGAAATAGTAATCACAAACTTTGCTCATGCAGAACACTCCACAGATTGATCAATCGGACCACTTCCTGACACCGGCGGTGCCTTGCACCCACGCTAGTTTCTAACGACAAATTTTAGAATGGTTTTACGACCACCAAAATCACCGCAGCAATCATCATCAAAACAGGCACTTCATTGAAGAAACGGAACCATTTATGGCTACGTTTGTTTTGACCATTTTCAAATTTTTTCAATATGCTACCGCATGCATGGTGGTAGCCGATCAGCAATACCACTATTGCTAACTTTGCATGCATCCAACCGTTGCCAGGCCCTTTACCAATGCCATAGCCTAGCCATAACCACAATCCCAAAACCAGTGCCGGTATCATCAGCAAAGTCATAAACCGATACAACTTACGCGCCATCAGTAGCAATCTCTCTACACTGTGTTGATTCGTTTCCATCGCCAAATTGACAAAAATACGTGGAAGATAAAACAAACCAGCAAACCAAGAGGCGATAAAAACGATGTGAAACGCTTTGACGTAGAGCATAGTGACCTTACTTTTTAATTGTTTTCCAACTATTTCCCAACTATGTGCGAACCTCGCCATGACCAAACACGACATACTTCAACGAAGTTAATCCTTCCAGACCGACCGGTCCGCGTGCGTGCAGTTTATCATTAGAAATGCCAATTTCGGCACCGAGGCCAAATTCAAATCCGTCGGCAAAGCGAGTCGAGGCATTCACCATGACCGACGCAGAATCAACCGCGCGCAAAAATGCCATGGCGCGACTGTAGTCTTCGGTGATGATGGATTCCGTGTGTTTCGACGAATAATGATTGATGTGCTCGATAGCCGCTGCCATATTTACGACCACTTTTATTGACAAGATCGGGGCTAAATATTCAGTCGACCAGTCTGTCTCTTGCGCTGTTGCCAAGTGTGGATAAGCATGTAGAATTTGTGCGGCTTGTTCATCGCAACGTAGTTCTACTTTTTCCGTTACATAGCGCTCAGCCAATAATGGCAATACTTGTGGTGCAATCGCTTCGGCCACCAACAAAGTTTCCATCGTATTGCAAGTACCATAACGATGACATTTCGCATTGAAGCCAATATCAACGGCTTTTTGAATATCTGCTTTATCATCAATGTAGACATGACAAATACCGTCAAGATGCTTGATCATTGGCACGGTCGCTTCGCGTATCAAACGTTCTATCAGACCTTTGCCGCCGCGCGGTACAATCACATCAACGTATTCTGGCATGGTGATCAAGGCACCTACCGCTGCGCGATCCGTTGTATCGACGACTTGCACCGCTTGCTCTGGCAAACCCGCTACACACAAACCTTCTTTGACTAGATTCGCCAATGCGCGATTGCAATTAATCGCTTCGGAACCGCCGCGCAATATGGTCGCATTGCCGCTCTTAATGCACAATCCTGCTGCATCAACAGTGACGTTAGGGCGAGCCTCATAAATGATACCAATCACACCAAGCGGCACACGCATTTGCCCAACTTGTATGCCCGACGGGCGATACTTCATGTTTGAAATTTCGCCAATCGGATCGGGCAAGCGGGCGATTTGCTCCAAGCCTTCTGCCATGGTGGCGATTGCTTTATCGCTGAGCGCTAAACGATCTAACATCGCTGCTTCCATGCCTGCCGATTTGGCTTCTGCCAAATCGAGTTCATTTGCTGCACGAAGAGCTGATGCTTCGCGGCGAATCGCAGCTGCTATCGCTAGCAAAGCTTGATTCTTAGTGGCGGTGTCAGCCTTCGCCATGGCACGTGAAGCAGCGCGAGCTTGCTTGCCCAAGGTTTGCATGTAGCTGGTAATATTATCTATAGTAATTTCTGTGTTCATTTTTTTGAATTCGTATTCAATAATGGCTGTTGCTAAACTTCGCAAAATTGCTTAGTCGGGATGCAGCGCTAGGCGCTCAGCGCAGTAATATGTCGATATTGCGAGCATGAGCAACAACGCGATGCGCCCAAATAAGCGATTTGGAGCAGCGTTAATTTGCTTTAGCGACTCGCAAGCCTAGATGCAACAACGCATCCCAAGCATCTCCCGCGAACTTTGGTGCACGAAGGCCTTTGACCATTTTATCGATTTGTGCGGCGTCTTGTAGCGCTGCTTGCAGGGTCGCTAGACTGACGCGGCGTAGTGCTGGCTCCATGAGTTTTTCTCTTGGCCCCCAGATACGGTACTCTTTTAAGAGTGCCCCTAACGGACGCCCTTGTGCGACGCCGGATTTTAATTTGAGTAGTGTACGTAGCTCTTCTGCCATCGCCCACAAAACTAAAGGAAGTGCTTCGCCCTCACCTTTGAGTCCATCTAACATTCTGACTAAACGTGCCACGTCGCCAACTAACATCGCTTCGTTCAATTTAAAAACATCGTAGCGGGCAACATTTAATACGGCGTCATGAATCACTTCGAAACTAAGTTTACCTTGTGGATGTAGCAGACCTAATTTTTGTATTTCTTGGTGCGCCGCTAGCAAATTACCTTCGACGCGATCAGCAATAAATTCCAGACTTTGACGATCAACGCTTTGTCCTTGCGCAGCCAGTCGTTGGCCTATCCAATTCGGTAAGGCTACGCGTTCAATGAGCGGGATTTCGATATACACCGCCGCTTGTTGCAACATCGTGACCCAGGCTGCTTTTTGCGTTGCCCAATCAAGCTTCGGTAACGTAATCAGCGTGATGTTATCTGGCGAAAGATCACGCACATATTCTTGCAAAGCCGCGCCACCGTCTTTACCAGGCTTGCCAGTTGGAATACGTAAATCGATTAATTTTTTATCGCCAAACAAAGATTGTGATTGATTCGCTTGTAGTAGTTCGCCCCATTTGAAGTAGCGCTCTACGGTCAAAATCTCGCGCTCTAAAAAACCCTGCGCTTTAGTGATTTTGCGTATCTTGTCGGCTGTCTCTTGCACCAACAAATGCTCGTCGCTAGAGATGACATACATCGCCGCCAAACCTTTGGCGAGATGAGCATCAATAGCGTCGTAGCGTAGTTGCATAATCTGATTGGCCTTAATCAGATTTAGCTGGCAAGTCCATCTTGACGACGGCAAGACGGCGCATGATTTGCTGCACAAGTTCAGATTGCATATCGCGATAGAGCAATGCTTCTTCGGCTTCTTTCGCTAAGACTTCGTTTTCTTTAAAGCTGAGATTGCGTTTCAGGCTGATCGTGGTTGGCTCTAAAACTTCGCGTCCGGCTTTGTCACGCAAACGGAATTTCAAGTTATAGATCAAATTAAATTCGCGGACACGACCTTGGCTATTCAAGGACAAAATCACTTTGTCACGTGTCTCACCCAGCACATCCAAAATTACTTCCGCATTGGTAGCTTGCGAGCTTACTTCAGTTTTTCCATTTGCACGCAAATTACGTTTGAGCTCACCACCCAAAGCTGAGCTTTCTGGCAAACCTACGTAAATACTTTGGAATGGAAACACCACTGCACCGCGCAGAGCGAAGCCACAAGCACTAAGGCTCGTCAACAGAACGAGATAACTAATAGTTTTCAGAAAACGATTCATGCTCATGTGGATCTTCACTCTACTTTAGCAGTACACGTAGGGCGGGTGAAACCCGCCAAACTTCACACTTTATTTGAACTCGATTGGCGGGTTGCACCCGCCCTACATTTTAAATACGCAAATCTCCGCGTACTGCGCGCCTCTGCGGCGAATCTGTTCAAACTCAAACAACAATATTCACCAATTTACCAGGCACAACAATAATCTTCTTCGGTGTACCTTCAATAAAACGTGCTGCGCTTTCGTTAGCGACTGCAGTGGCTTCGATAGTCGCCTTGTCAGCATCTTTCGCTACCTTGATACTACCGCGCAATTTACCATTCACTTGCACCATTAATTCGATTTCATCTTGCACCAACGCAGCCGCATCGACTTGTGGCCAAGGAGCATCAATGATGCCGCCTAAGTCTTTCCCGTAACCGAGTTCATTCCACAATGCATGCGTAATGTGCGGGCAGACTGGGTACAGTCCACGTAACAAGATACCGAACGCTTCACGTACCGCTGCGGCAGAGCCTTCTGCTTCAGATTTGAATGACTCAATTGTGTTCAATAATTTCATCGCGCCAGAGACCACCGTGTTGTACTGCAGACGGTCGTAATCGCTATCGATTTGTTTCAGCGTGCTGTGTACTTCAAAGCGCAAGGCTTTGACATCGGCTGCGTAATTTTCCGCAGGCGTCGCACCAGCCGCAATTGTCGCTGAGAATTTTAATGCTGTCGCCCACAAGCGGCGCAGGTAGCGTGAAGCACCTTCTACGCCACTGCTGCTCCACGCTGCACTTTGATCTGGAGGACCGGCAAACATCGTGAACAAACGCGCAGTATCAGCACCAAACTGACTGATAATATCTTTTGGTTCGACCACGTTGTTCTTGGACTTGGACATCTTCTCGATGCCGCCCATTTGTACTGGCTGACCATCGCTCTTCAAACTAGCGGAAATTGGACGACCTTTTTCATCGTGCTGAACTTCAACTTCGTTTGGATAGAACCAAATCTTTTTGCCACTGGCTTCTTCACGATAATAAGACTCGTTGAGCAACATACCTTGCGTGAATAAGTTTTTGAATGGTTCGTCGATCTTGACCAAGCCCATATCACGCATCGCCTTGGTCCAGAAACGGGCATACAGCAAATGCAGAACCGCATGTTCCACACCGCCGATGTACTGGTCCATCGCCATCCAGTAGTCATTGCGTTCATCGACCATGGTCGTCGCATCTGGGCAGGTATAGCGCATGAAGTACCAGCTAGAATCGACAAAGGTATCCATGGTGTCGGTTTCACGATGTGCTGGTTTGCCGCATTTCGGGCAAGGCACATTCAGAAAAGCCGCATGTGTTTTCAATGGATTACCGGAACCATCAGGGATACATTCGGTCGGCAAGACAACAGGCAAATCTTCGTATGGCACCGGCACGTCACCGCATTCATCGCAGTGGATGATAGGGATAGGCGTGCCCCAATAACGTTGACGAGAAATACCCCAATCGCGCAAACGCCAAGTGGTTTTCTTTTCGCCCACGCCTTTGGCGACGAGGTCAGCGGCGACTGCATCCACGGCCGCTTTGTAAGTCAATCCATCGTATTTACCGGAATTCACCGTGACACATTTTTGTTTATCGCCATACCATTCGGCCCAAGCATCCGTTGTGAAGCTCTCGCCCTCAACGGCGACTACTTGTTTGATCGCAATGTTATATTTTTTTGCAAACGCAAAATCACGCTCATCATGCGCTGGCACACCCATCACCGCGCCGTCACCGTAAGTCATCAAAACATAATTACCAACCCAAACTTCGACCTGTTCGCCAGTCAATGGATGCGCGACAAACAAGCCCGTTGGCAATCCTTCTTTTTCTTTGGTCGCCATCTCCGCTTCAGTGGTACCACCAGCTTTGCATTCTTCGATAAACGTGGCTAACTTTTCATTATTTTTCGCAGCGACCGTAGCGAGTGGGTGTTCTGCAGCTACTGCGCAGAAAGTCACACCCATGATGGTGTCAGGACGAGTGGTGAACACATACATCTTGCCATCTTGCACCGTTGCGCCAGTTTCATCTTTGATTTCATGACTAAAAGCGAAACGCACGCCTTCGCTCTTACCAATCCAATTGCGCTGCATGGTGCGCACTTGATCTGGCCAGCCGTCGAGTTGATCAATACTGGACAAGAGTTCTTCTGCGTATTGCGTGATACCGAAGTAGTAGCCAGGGATTTCACGTTTTTCAACCACTGCGCCTGAGCGCCAACCTTTGCCGTCAATCACCTGCTCATTCGCCAACACAGTTTGATCAACTGGGTCCCAGTTCACAACTTGCGTCTTTTTATAGGCGACGCCTTTTTCCAGCATCTTCAAGAACAACCATTGGTTCCAACGGTAGTAATCAGGATCACAAGTCGCAACTTCGCGTGACCAGTCAAATGCCAAGCCCAAAGGCTGCATCTGTGATTTCATATCTTCGATATTGGCGTAAGTCCATTCTGCTGGAGACTTTTTGTACGCAATCGCCGCATTCTCTGCGGGCAAACCGAAAGCATCCCAGCCCATAGGCATCAAGACGTTATAGCCCTTCATGCGCAATTGACGTGCCAGCATGTCGTTGATCGTGTAGTTGCGCACATGTCCCATGTGTAGTTTGCCGGATGGGTATGGCAACATGGAACAAGCGTAGTACTTACCTTGTGGGAAACGTGGATCGTTTTCTACTGTTTTAAACGCGTTTGTTTCTGTCCAATGTGACTGGGCGGCTTGTTCAACTTCTGCTGGGCTATATTTTTCTTGCATGACGATTCGATTGAAGAAATTAATTAAATTTGGGGAAATGCGATGCTGACTAGAACCTTAGATTATAAGGCTAAAGCGCTGCTATTTGAGGGAACAAGAGGATAAAAAGCGCGCTTTCGCTTACTTTTTAGGGGGATTTTCTGGTATTTTTGCAGATAATTTTGCGGTTGCAGATGACGTTTTGGGTTCGGTAGCGAAACCTATCTTAGTCAAACCCTGGGTCTGTGCTGCTGCCATCACTTCCGCAATCAATTCAAATCGCGTTGATTTATCTGCACGCAAGAGAATTTCTGGTTGTGGTTTTTGTTTCGCGCTCAATGCCAAACGCAGCTCGACATCTTCAATCGTAGTCAATTCAGTATCCCAAAATAACTTACCATCGCCATTAAAAGACAATGTAATGGTTTTCACATCTTGAGGCATGGCTTGCGTTTGTGCTTGGGGTAAATCAAGACGAATCGCATGATTCAACAACGGTGCAGCGAGAATAAAAATCACCAGCAACACCAACATCACATCGACCATCGGCGTGACATTGATTTCTGACATCGAAGTCATGGGCTTACCTGAACGTCCGCCTGGGCTTTTAAACTGTCCGAATCCCATCGCGAGATGCTCAGTTAGCCTTGGTTAAATGGGCATGCAAATCGAATGCAAATCCATCTAACTCGGCAAAAGTAATACGATTAATACGATTAAATGCGTTATACGCCAATACAGCGGGAATTGCGACTATCAGACCGAGACCAGTCATCACCAATGCTTCCCCAACTGGGCCAGCCACCAGGTCAATTTGAATCGCTGTTGACCCTGCGACCGCCGTTAACGCATGATAAATACCCCAAACGGTACCAAGCAAACCTACAAATGGTGCCGTAGCGCCAATCGATGCCAACAAAGTTAAACCAGACTCTAAGCGCACGGTCACGCGATTTAACTCTTCTCGCAATACACGCGTCATGACATCGGTTAAATCGGTTTTAGCCATAATAGACCTAGCACGTGCCTGCGGATTTGCTGCGGCCAATCCGAGCTTAGCCATCGGTGTATAAATACTCTCTACATCAAGTGCATCCAGTACAGTGACCGCATCTTCTATGGTTGGCGCACTCCAAAAAGCATGCAATGCTGCCGTGCTTCGACGAATCCGCCAAAATGACCAAGCCTTAGAAAATATCGTGAACCAACTGAGAAGGGACATCAAAATCAGAAACACCGCGACAGATCGACTTAAGTCGTCCAGCTGCATCCAATATTGACTGAGTGTGATAGGCATTGATCGCTCTCTTTGCTTAATTCAACTTATTTCAAGCTCAATTCAAACCCAAAACATCATACATATCGTACAAACCAGTAGTTTTATCGGCTAGGAAGCGCGCCGCACGCAAGCTGCCGTGCGCGTAGGTTACACGGCTCGAGGACTTGTGAGTAATTTCAACTCGTTCACCAATCCCAGCAAACAAAACAGTGTGATCACCAACAATATCTCCACCACGAATCGTCGCGAAACCAATCGACGATGGATCACGCTCGCCAGTGACACCTTCGCGTGAAAACACACCGACTTCCTTTAAATCACGACCCAGCGTGTCGGCGATGACTTCACCCATTTTCAGCGCAGTGCCGGACGGCGCATCGACTTTATGACGATGATGCGCTTCGATAATTTCAATGTCATAGCCATGTGAAAAACTCTTCGCTGCCATCTCTAACAATTTGAGTGTGACATTGACACCAACACTCATATTTGGCGCGAACACAATTGCAGTTTTTTTTGCGGCTTCCGCAATGGCAGCTTTACCTGCGTCATCAAAACCTGTTGTACCGATAATCATCTTGATACCATGTTCGGCACAATATTTCAGATGCTCTAAAGTTCCTTCTGGGCGGGTAAAGTCAATCAAAAATTCTGCATTTGCCAAGGCTATCCCGAAATCAGATTCAATCTTCACCGCAGTTTGCTTGCCGAGAGATAAGCCTGCATCAGTTCCCAGAAATGCTGATTGTGGAATATCCAATGCACCAGCCAAGCTTGCATCGTCGGCAGCCATGATCGTTTCAATCAACATTTTACCCATGCGACCAGATGCACCAGCCACAGCGATTTTCATTACTGTCATAAATTAACTCGACTTATTTTTTCTTAGGGGTTTCAGTTGGCAAAGTTTCGTTACGTGACGTAATTGCGGAATTGGTAATGTGTGCCAAATATTCCTTTTCAGTCGGCAAATTACCGCCCTCAAATTTGGCTACCGTATTGTCTTTGAAGAAAATTGCCAGGCGACTAGAGATCACTTCACCATTCGGCTTAATCATGCGAAATGGATAGTCCCAGCGGTCTTCGTGAAACATATCAGTCAATAAGGCTGTTCCTAACAAAAATCTGACCTGTTCGCGCGTCATCCCTTCCTTCAACTGTGACACCATTTCTTGTGAAACGAAATTACCTTGTTGGATGGAAATACGATATGGAGAAATAATGCCAAATAACTTATCAATCCCTGTAGGCTTCACAATTTGCGTGCCTTTCACGGCATTGGCATCAGCCTCTGCAACAACTGTTTGCTTAGTCGCGCATCCAGACAACAATACGACTAAGGATGCGGCACTTAGGAAAGCCAACTGCTGTGGATTATTTGTAAACGGAATGAATCGCATAAACTACCTCAAATTTTCAAGCAAAAATGTCGAACCAGTAAACTTCAGATAAGATATCAGAAATTGTTAACCAAGCTCTAAAACCCTATATCATAAAGCACTTAGCCTTCTTTTGACTGAAAACATGACAAATAACACGCCCGATCTGAAAGCTAGCGGACTGAAAGCTACCCTACCCCGACTGAAAATTTTAGAAATCTTCCAAAATAGTACAGTCCGGCATCTCACGGCTGAGGATGTTTACAAGATTTTATTAACGGAAAACATGGATGTCGGCTTGGCGACGGTTTATCGCGTGTTGACCCAATTCGAACAAGCAGGTTTACTACACCGCAATCATTTTGAATCGGGCAAAGCCATTTTTGAACTCAATGAGGGTTCTCACCACGATCATTTAGTGTGTTTGGATTGTGGTCGCGTCGAAGAATTTTTTGATGAACAAATTGAAAAACGTCAACATGCCATTGCGGAAGAACGTGGATTCTCGATCGCCGAGCACTCTTTGGCGCTTTATGGCAATTGTACAAAATTGAATTGTGAGAATAAAAAATAATCGGGCTGTTGCTTAATACCCAAACACAGCGACTAAAAAAGCTAGCTTAACTAGCTCGCTTTTTTTTCGCAAAAGTACTGCCATACTATTCCCTTCAATGCATATCACCACGTTCGGCACTCTGTACGACCTGAGCTTACGCACAATCATTTCCACGGTGCCAAATATTTTCTTCGTATTATTTGGCCATACACTTCATACACCTTACTTATTAACAATATTTATTTGCATTAATTGGTTTAATACCACAGTCGCTGATACCAATATTCACCACCTCAAAAATACTTATCTCATCAGCATACGCAGCGACCAGTTCGAGGCCACCATACTCGTACTCGCTCCGCGACCTCAATTCAAAACAAGTTGAAGCGGCAATCAATATCGCTTTCCAACTGCCATACTTTAACTACCAAAGCTGAAAAGCCAGAAGTCGTCGGTCGCTTAATCCTTAGGACTGAAAATTCAGCATCGTGTATGTGGGTCGCGGCTTTCCAATTAACGCCTCAAGCGTCGCAGCGATATCGATCGAAAGCGCGACTGTAGTTTCAACACCGATCACGAACGGCGGGCCGAATCTCGACATTACAGCACCAGCTCGACGTAACATGCGTTCAATCGATGTGGTTGTGACGATCACGTATTGTTCAATCCCATGGTCATGACCATAATTCATTACTTCGCTAATTGACTGGATTGCTTCGTTGGAAAATCCAAATGTATGCTGTCCGTCGGTTTCTAAAGTAAATCGACTCAATTCCCAGATTCGCGGACTTTCTGGTGCTGGCACACCATATAACAATTCTGGAAAAGTATCTTTAAGCATGTAGGGGCCTTCAGTCGGGAGCAATCGCCAACAGCCTCGTAGTTGCCCATTTGGTTCGTGCATCAACATGTACACCGGATCAATTGCATCATACCCGTCAATTTCCATACCACTCATGGTGGGTATCGCCCAACCTTTGCGCTCACAAAATACCTTTGCTCTGAGTCTGTGCATTTCACACAGAACTGGCTTTTGGAAGTGCCGACGAGCTGCGACTTGGGCGTTTAATTGCATGATATCTCCGTGATCTTGGTTGTTTTGGAGTTGTCATGTTTATGCAAAATACATAATTAAGAAACTAGTAAATCTATCAGGTTTCTTACGCGATATTTTCTGGCATTCTCGTGATGATGCATAGGAATACGATCATTTTTTGCAAAGCCGTAAACAATTTCACCCATAAAGACAATGCTTACCATTTCCCGACCGTCATTAACGTTAACAGTCTTACATACTCCAAGAAAACTTCGCCATGACCTTAATGAAAATCAGACAGTGTTTTGGTCGCGTTTTGGCGTAACCCAATCGCAGGGAAGTCGCTATGAACAAGGCATGAATATGTCTTTGCAACTCATTATTTTATTGTCGCTTTATGTGGATGGTAAGCTCACCGACGAGGATCTCTGGATGGCTAAGGAGAGCGCCAACACTCAAGCTCCCCAAGACAAGAAGATATAAGCTGGCGAGTCACCGAAGTCATTCAGGTTAGCGTAATAATGCCAATCCGAATGGACTTAATCACTGCTTGCTGTCTTGTTTGCACGCCAAATTTTTTCATGATGTTCGCAATATGAAAATTAATCGTTGCTTCTGACCGGCTCAATATGCGCGATATTTCCCACGACGACTTTCCAATTGAAACCCATTTTAGGCATTCAAGTTCGCTTGTGGTGAGCTTGATGTTCTCGGTAGGCTTGTTGGAGCGAGACATAAATTTGCGCGATGACTCCAATGCATAATCACGTAGCAATGAAATAGCGGGAAGTGCCTCAGAACGATTTCCACCGGCCAGACGTTCGGTGTCACTAGAGACCATGCTTAATACACCCACCTCATTGTTAATCCCGTGCATGGGTAGTGAAATTCCCGACCGTAAGCCGTGACCACACGCCTGCTCATAAAATTCGCCACGTGCTTTTCCGATGAAGTGCTCCGCTTTCCACGTTATGGGAAGACTACTAGTGAGGCAATGCGACACGATGGGGTCAACTTTGTGCAGCTGTTGCTTTTCATAGGTTCTCAGCCACTCATGAGGATAGTTCGTTACTAAAAGTGCCGTGTCAATTTGTAGTGCTTTGTCTGGCACTACACCAAATAGTGCATGCTCATAACCAAGCTCAGATGCAAGCTTCAGCAAGGCGGCACCCCATTCCGCCTCACTATCTATATCAAACAAATTAACCAAGACTTCTAATTGCACACTTCCCTCCTCACAAACCTCACCAATAAAATATTATTTTTTATAATTGCTTAATTAGCATAACATGAAAATACATGATTTTAGAAATTGTGCAGATTTGCCATTTAATTAAAAAATAAAAACAAATCAGTGAAATCAATTCAGTAAGTTTTTTCAAAAATAACCGAATTTTGTATCGGAATGAACGAAGCCGAATAGCAATATCCTACTCAGAACAGGATGGAATCATTGCGGTTGTGTAGCGTTAACAAATGCGCCGAATTAATTTGACGCGAAGGAACCGAGTAAGTAGCTCATTAAGGTGAAGGGATCGAATTTTAGCGTTCAATGCACCAACGATTGAGAAGCAACTCATGGGTATTCAAGAATAGATTTGATCGATACCAACCTCAACCGAATAATAAATATGCTTGCAATAATATCTTTACTCAGAAATACTTCTCGCTGCGTATTTATTCGTCCACACTTTACCAAGTACGCGGCATAACAAATGAAGTGTAATTTTTCTAGAGAGACACACAATAATGACAATACTCAACGCATCTCAAAAACCCATGCGTTTCATCCTACTTGCTGCAATTACCCTGGCAAACGGGGTCACTGCGGCACAAACAACAAACCCACCCGCTTCCACCATCCTCAAAACAAAAGCGAGCATTCAAACACTCCCAGCGGGAGTCAGCAAAATTACCACGATTGAAGGCATCAATGAATACCGCCTAGAAAATGGTCTTAAAGTCCTTCTCCTCCCCGACGCTTCTAAACCCACAGTGGCCGTAAATATCACATATTTAGTCGGTTCCCGTCATGAAAATTATGGTGAAACCGGGATGGCGCATTTATTGGAACATTTGGTATTTAAAGGCACTCCCAAGAATCCTAAGATCACCGAAGAATTCAATAAACGTGGCTTTCGTATGAATGGCACTACGTCAATAGATCGAACCAATTATTTTGAATTATTCCAAGCCAGTGAAGAAAATTTAAAATGGGCAATTGAGCTAGAAGCGGATCGCATGGTCAATTCCTATATCGCAAAAAAAGATCTCGATACCGAGATGACTGTGGTTCGCAATGAATACGAACGCGGCGAAAATAATCCCACAGGTGTATTGATCAAACGTCTGCAAAGCGTCGCTTTTGACTGGCATAACTATGGCAATTCCACTATCGGTAATCGCAGCGACATAGAGAATATCAAGATCGAAAACTTACAAGCTTTTTATCGCATGTACTACCAACCTGACAATGCAGTATTAACGATTGCCGGTAAATTTGATGAAGCAAAAACTTTAGCGTGGATTGCCAAGTCATTTACAGCCATCAAGAAACCAAGCCGTCAATTACCACAGCTATGGACGGTCGAGCCTACTCAGGATGGCGAACGCAGCTTCGTCGTGCGTCGCAAAGGAGACATCCAATTTGTCGCAGTCGCTTACAAAATTCCCAGTAGTCTTCACCGAGACACCGACGCGCTAAGCTATGCCGCGAGTATTTTGGCAAGTGGCGCGAACAGCCGCCTCCATAAACAATTGGTCGAGACAGGCAAAGCCGTACAAATTTTTCCAATTGGACTAAGTGGATATGCGCCAGGTCTGCAAGTCATCGGTGCCGCAGTCAAAAAAGGCGAAGCTCTAGAACCAGTGCGTGACGCTATCGTTGCTGCAATGGAAGAGTTTGCCAATACACCGCCGACCAAAGATGAAATTGAACGTGTACGTCGCGAGAATCTCAACAGTATTGAAAAAACGCTTACCAATCATGAATCGATCGGTATCGGCATGTCCGAAATAATCGCCCTTGGTGACTGGCGCCTGTTCTTCCAAAGCCGCGATCTCGAAGCATCTGTCACGTCCGACCAAGTCGCTGCGGCAACCAAGCGCTATTTCAAACGCGACAATCGCACCATAGGCAGCTTCATACCAGAAGACGCACCACAGCGCGCCGACATCCCTGCTGCACCTAGTCTTACCGAAGCAATGGCAGGATTTAAACCTAAGACGACTGTCTTGAGTGCAGAGAATTTCGATCCATCACCTGCCAACATCGACAAGCGTACCGTTCGCAGCAAAATCGGCGGACTCGACGTTGCGATGCTCGTAAAAAAATCCAAGGGTGAAACGGTCTCCGTCGTCATCACACCACATTGGGGCGATGAAAAAACGTTGATGGGTAAAAAATGGGTCGCCAGTTTAACCAACAACCTTTTAGCCCGGGGCACGAGTCAATATTCTCGCGCCCAAATCGCTGATGAGATGTCAAAACTTAAGATGACAGGCAGCGTGAATCGTTTTGATACGACCAAAGAAAATCTCACCGCCGCCTTAACGCTTGCCGCACACATCATGCAAAACGCAACTTTCCCAGAAAGTGAATTTGCACAGTCCAAGAAAACGCTACTAACCCAAATCGAATCGCAAAAAAATGAACCGCAAATGCAAGCATCCATCGCCTTAGCAGAACATTTTAATCGCTATCCGAAAGGCGATATGCGCGCATCCGAAACGATAGAAGAAATGATTGCCAACATCAATGTCCTGACGCTTGAAGATGTCAAAGCCTTCTACAAGCAATTCCACGGCATGTCTAAGGCAGAAGTGTCTATCGTCGGTGATTTTGACGCAAAAGAAGCAGGTAAAACACTAGAATCCAACTTCGCCAATTGGAAAAGTGCTAGTACCTTCACTCGCTTAAACGATGCGTATGTCGACATTCCAGCGATGAAAAAAGTAATTAACACGCCCGACAAAGAAAATGGCATCTATATGGCGCAAATGAACTTGCCAATTAAAGATGATGACGCCGACTATCCCGCACTTTTCATCGCCAATTACATTTTCGGTGGCGGTGCTGGCATGAACTCACGTGTAATGGAGCGTATCCGTCAAAAGGACGGCTTATCCTACGGCGGTGGCTCACGCTTAATCGCCGATTCCTTCGATCACTCAGGCCGACTCAGTATCAGTGCCACAGCAGCACCGCAAAACATTGCTAAAGTTGATGTCGCGATAAAAGAGGAATTAACACGCGCCTTAAAAGATGGATTCTCCAAAGAAGAAGTCGAGCGCGCAAAATCGGGGCTTTTACAGCAGCGCGTGCAATCTCGTAGTGATGATGTCAGTCTCGCCGGTGGACTTGCCAGCAATTTATATCGCAATCGTAATATGAGCTTCGCACAAGCCATTGACGACAAAATTGCTAAACTCACAGTCGACGAAGTGAATACGGCGTTTAGAAAAATGATAGCGCCAGAAAAATTTAGCGTCGTATTTGCGCTGGATGAAGTCAAAGCTAAAGCATCAACAACCCCAGCGACGAAGTAATTGACTCAAGATATGTAGTATCAATTTCCAATCGCGCCGAAAATAAAAAAGTCCTTGAATTCTCTTTCAAGGACTTTTTTTATTGAAACTGCATACTAACTAAAATCCATGTTCCAATTTAAGTTGCACCATTCGGTAACCTGGTTTGATCTGATCTTGCATAGACGTTGCAGCTGTATCATAAAAAATATTGCTACTATTATCGTGACCTTTCAGAACATTATTGACAGCGAATCTTAAATGCGTTTTTGGTGAAAATTTCCAAAGGCCATAGATATCAAGATCAGTTCTTGCGTATCCTATTGTACGTTGCAGCTCGTTGATTAGCATAGGCTGACTGTCTCGATAGCGCAGACTGGCACCCATCGTTAATGGAAGATCTTTGGCTTCGTAATCGAGGCTAGTGCTAATCGTAAGCTTAATTGGTGTGAGCAAATTGTCTGGTTTAGGCAACGTTGACATCGTGGTCCAATTGCGCGAAACGAAAAAGCTCAAACTAAGATCAGGAGCATTGTCCACGAAGCGTTTCAGCGGAAAGCTCGTATCCACGTCGATACGCTTGCTGACTGCATCACCCGCGTTGACCCACTGTGACCACCATGCATTATCTTCAAATGAAATTGTCTTGCGATGGGCATTTTGAATGCTCCGTATGATCGCACGCAGGTTAAAATTCAACTCATCCTTTCCATTGTGTTCGTAGGAACTTTCCATTGACCATGCTAGTTCAGGTCTTAAATGTGGATTCCCGCGAAAATTCGGATTGCTTATTGTGTTGTTAACATCATTGAACTTTGGCGCGACCAGGTAGAAATTTTGCGGTGCCTGAAAAGTGCGAGAGATTCCCAAACGTAGTCTATCGGTGTTGTCTGGATTGAGTTGCCACAAGGTCTGAACGATAGGACTCCACACGTTTGATACATTTCGTACTGGGAATTGTTGTGCTCCTTCGCTTTGTATGCGGACTGTTTCCCAACGTAGGCCAAAATACGCAGACGAGGATTTCTGGAAGCGCCATTCATCTTGCGCAAACAATGCCCAGTTGCTAATAATGGTTTGATTACTCATGTCGGTGACCGCGACATCGCCAGTAGGAAAATGATCTGTTTGAAAGCGCGCATTATTCGCGTGTTTTGTGTAGCCGTTTCCACCCACCACCAAGTCATGTTTTTCATTGGTCGGGACGCTCAATTTAAACGAACTACCAACCCCATTTTGAAATTGATGACTAGTCGTGAGTCGATCAAAAATAGGACTTGTATTGGTCTTACTGTAAAAGCGATGTGAGCTATCATTCATCTCCACGCCACTAATCGTCACACTCGCATCAAGTTTGATGTCCTGCGCGATGGTATCAAGGAGTTTGAGCGTACTATTTCCTGAACGTACCTGACTATGAAGTAAGCTCAAGGTATGTGCCACAGGTAATTCAGCCCCAGTAAAAAAATGGTAGTCCGAATTAACGACAGCATCCGTATTTGTCGCGGTGAAAGAAGTATTGGAACGAATATTGAGACCTTGATTCGTTTTGTACTGCAACGTCGACATGAGGCGCAGGCTTTGATTTAAGCGCGTACTTGTTTCCACTAAGCTATAGCTTTGCGTGGGCTGATTATTTTTGTCAATGATTGTGGTGTCGATATGATATGGCGCTGCGAAGGTGTTGTGGCCATTCACTGCAGCAACAATGAAAGAGTAACTCAAGTTACCTTGTTTATCAGAAATCATCCATTCCGCATTGGTCTCAGGTTTGAATTCCGATTCGACACCAAGTTTAATTTGCTGCTGCCCCTTTCGTGGCGCCTTCTTCAATATGATATTGATCGTACCCGAACCACCCTGGGCGCTAAATTCAGCGCTGCCAAGCCGAGAGATTTCAATGCGATCAATGGCACTCATGGGGATATCTTTGATGTCGATACCACGCGGTGCTTCACCGTCTACTAATATCTGTGTGTATTTGGCTCCCATACCCGGAAATTGAATCGCACCATCTATGACGATGATACCCGGCACACGTTTCATCGCTTCAGTAATATTGTTATCGCCAAACCGATTTAATTCGACATTGCTAATAACCGTTTTAGCTGCAGCATCGCTGCGCGCATTTTCGGTTTCAGATTTAGCTTTAACTTCTACTTTCTGCGGCGTACCCTTTGATTGATCAGTCTGCACGCTTTGATCATCGACTTTGCCGACCTGCTTCGGAATACCCTCTTGAGCGTGTACACCAGCACTCAACATGAGCGCGACAGCATTCGATGCAGAAAAAATGGTGCGTTTGTAAGGGAATGGTTTCATAGATTGTTAATATTAAGATGTGGCTAAATCAAGTAAATAAAATGAGCTATTAAGGCTAAGCCAACTTAAGCTTGGCACTACGGATTTCTTTGTTCGTGACAGTTGAACTGCGCTTATCGAGGTGAATTACTTCATCTGCGTTCTCAATAGTTGATGAGCGATGCGCAACGACGAAAGTGGTTCGATTTTTTGTCAGGCGAAGAAGTGCTTCATGAATCTGTGAGTCGGTATTGCTGTCAACCGCCGAAGTCGCTTCGTCGAGTATCAGAATTGGCGCGTCTCGCAAGAGTGCACGGGCAATTGCAATGCGTTGTCGTTGCCCGCCACTGAGTTGAACTCCGCGCTCGCCGACTTCAGTGTTATACCCGTTTTTGAGACCCTTGATGAATTCATGTGCACTTGCACTTTTAGCCGCTTTTTCTACTTCCTCATCAGTCGCATCTGGATGACCGAAACGGATATTCTCACGCACTGATGCTGAAAACAGAAATATGTCTTGCGATACCATCGAGATATGATTTCGCAGTGACTCTAACGAATACTGAGAAATGTCTATGCCATTCAGCAGAATTTTACCCGACGTCGGTTCGTAAAACCTTGGTAGGAGCCCAAGTAGTGAAGACTTGCCAATACCGCTTGGACCAAGTATTGCCAAGGTTTGACCTGGACGAATGCAAAATGAAATGTTCTCGAGTATGGGTATAGCGTCATGGTATTGAAAATTGACATTACAAAATTCAATGGTGGCTTCATTCGCATTGAAAGTTTGTCGCATAGTTGCGTCGTCCTCTTCCGTTGCCTCACTTAACAGTTCAAATACTTTTGCAGATGCGCCTACCGATTGACTAAGTGAAGAAAATAATTGTGCCAAGGTTGAAATTCCCTGATTCACATTTTGTGAATATAAGAAAAATGCTACCAAGGAACCGACCGTCATACTTCCCGATTGAACCTGAATTCCCCCAAACCAAAATAGCGCAATGGTTGAAATCACCGTGAGAAATGTGACGATGGAGATGTACGCTGCGTCAATCCGTCTTGATCTATCACATAAGTGTTGGTAGTCATCAATCATTTTTTCGAAACGAGAAATCTGCTTGCCATCGGCCGAGAAAATTCTAACGACATGAGTCCCTGAAATTAATTCCTGTGCAAATGACATCGCATTTGCCAGTGCATTCTTCATTTGCTGTGCGAGTTGTTTGAAGTATGCGCTAAAAAATTTTGCCACAATTGTAGTAAGAGGGCCCAAGGCTAGTACGATTAAGCCAAGTTGCCAGTTCATGCACATCATCACGACACTGGTCGCCACCAGCTGCACTACATTCACTGTCCCAGAGACAGCAAAATTCGTCACAATATTTCTCACCTCTGATGCATCGCTATACAAGCGAGATGTGAAATCACCAATTCGATGCTTGTGGTGATAGTCGAGTGGGAGATTTTGATAGTGCCGAAGCAAGCGAACGCGAATTTCGTTGGTAATTCGGTCACCGGTGACTTGAAGAATATATTGCCCAATGAAACCGATGACAGATCGAAGGATAAAAACACCAATAAGCGTTGCGGCAAGTATGTTCAGTTTCGAAGAATCGTTTGGGCTGAGCATGTGATCAAACAATTGACGCACACCCAACGGCAATGCCAGTTGAACTGCGCCAGCGGCCACCATAAATGCGAGGCTAATTGATATACGCCAAGCGTATCGCTTGGCAAATGGCAACACATTTCTAAATGTTGAGGAAAGGCTTGGTACCTCTGTGGCATTGGTGGCATTGATGTTCATCGTCGTTCCAGAAAATTGCGGCATGCTATGGTTTACTTTTTAAATTAATCGAACGAATAGTTTTAGTGGGTAAAACTATCCGTTGTATTTACTTATCGATCTTCCTTAGCCCACCCGGGTAACAGATCGTCAAGCATTAAGCTCGCACCACAACGGGTCAAGTAACGATGTAACACCATCGCAATACCGGCGCCGCCAGTTCCCAAGTCGCAACTGATGCGCATTAATGATTCCCCTGGAAAGGCGATGCCTTGTTCACGGTGTAACGCATACAGGGAACAACCCGAAAATATTCTAGTAAGACTGGTAAGTGCCGAATCCCGCCAACGATCAAAGCGCGCCAGATCCAAGAAAAACTCGCCAATACCCGCTAATCCAAAAAAATAGCCCGGAAAAATTGTGTATTTCCGATCAGCATCGATCATGACCTTATCGATCAGTTCGGCATACTTTTCATCGCCGGTAACATACCAATATCTTAGAAATGCTCGACCAATACCTGAGCTTCCCCAACGGAGATAGGGTGTTACTGATGGCGAGGATTCTCGTGCTATCCAAGTGAGCCCTCCATCTTCGTTTGTTATTCCTTGGTTCATCACCCAAGCTAAACCTTCTTCCCCAGCTTTCAAAAATTTACTGTTCTCTGTGGCCAAATACAAATACAGAAGAAAAGTACAGATTCCAGCGGAGCCGTGACCAAATCCCGCTGTTAAACCTTGTGGTGTGCGCCAGAAACATTGACCCTCAGTTTCCACCTCGCGCGACAATAACAATTGCTCTCCAGCATCAATTGCCGCATCCAAATAAGAGTGATCACCAAAATGTTTAAAGAAGCGAAGTTGAGTCATTCCCCACCCAGCCAAACCATGAAACATGTCTGCCGATTGGGCGAGATAAGGGTGCTGATCCGCCACAGCAAGCGCTTCTTTGGCGCGTTCATCTTCACCCATATCAAGCCAGAACCAGGCAATACCACTAAGTCCACTGTAAAGCCCCGGGGATAGTGCATCCCGTCGCAACGGAAATTGTTTTATCCAATCGAGTACTTCTGGTGATACTGTTCCCCGCACCCTCTTTTGCACGAGTGCCACGCCACAGGCACCATGTGACAAACTCAAAGGATTTGAAGCAAAGACTTCAGGATCCGCAGGAAATAATCGATCAGACCTTGTGTAATCGGCGGTCGAATCGACGTATCGCATAATGTCACTGAGATATTGGTGCGCATCAAGCGATGAGAATTCCTGACTACCAATATGCGGCACAGGCATTACATAAGGGGTCGTCAATACCTCAATGACTTGGTCTAACGTTGGTCTCAACTCTCGTTTTGACAACAGTCCTTCTATTGTCTTGCGTATCTGTAATGGCAAACCGAAGTCCTGCGACATACCCTCTAGGAACCGAATATGCGCTCCTCGATCCAACGATAATAAGGTGTTCATTGGGAACAATCCGGCAAGCATGAGCGAACCCAGACCATACAGATCATCATCTGCACTTGTGACGCCACGATCCATAAATTCCTGTGACGAATATCCAGGCGTAAACAAGTGCGCCGCCAAGTCGACATTGGATTCATGCGATCCTTCAAAGTCGATCAGTTGGACTAGGATATCATCGTCGGCAGGCAACTTTGTGATCATCACGTTTGCCATCGATACGTCGCCGAAAACGATGTGGCGCTTGTGTAATTCCCGAATAACGCTAGCCAATTTACTCACGAGACGACAATAACGTTCAATAAAAAGTTGAGAATCTTGTTGAGTAGGACGAGTCCGCAACGATAAGGAGATGTCCCCCATATATTCGCGAAAGCCTACTGCCTTTTCTAAATATTCTTCGACCAGATAGGCATGTTCCCAGTCAAAGAAGAAGTCAATGGCTTTGGGGCCAATGTCAGTATCGGCAAGACATGACAAGACGCGATGTTCTTTTTTGAGTAGCGCGACGGCGTCTAATCCTCTGGTCGAAATATTCGTAAATGGACGAGCCTCTTTAATGACGACTTTGATTCCCAAAACATGATCAAACGCCAAATAAACACCGCCAGAATTACTAAATTGAATAACGGATTCAATTTGGTAGCGGCCGCCTTTCAGCGTTCCTGCCGCTGCTTCGTCTTCGTTTGGCGTTTCTGTCACAAATGGATCTTCAACGCCGGGTGGCAAGTGAAAGAACGGATCGCGATCGTCAGGAATATACTGACCATCTTGATCAGTAATGACCATTTGCTTTGTTCCGTCTGGCGCTAAACGCTGTGTTTTGTGTAGTCCGCCATAACGATAGAAGACAATCCGGCTATCTTGATAGCGGCGGTCAGAAAGTATATATGGACCATTAAATCCTAAGGTCGCTTGATGTAATTTTTCTAGTAACTCCGCGCATTGTTGGTCATCCTTGGGATAGATCGCCATGAACTTACCCGCACCTCCACGTGGCCATCGTTTTCCGATTGACTGGCTTAACAGATTTCTGTCCGCAATGAATTTAAAAGGTACGCCCGCTTCGAAAAGTATGGTCGCGGCCGTTACCAGAATCGCCGGGGCATGAGCTGGGGTTGCAGATAAATGAATTTTCCAACCCTGATCGGGGAAAATTGCTTCCGGTCCAGTACAGTGCATCCAACATTCGCTCCGATGTAAGGTCCAGTCACTTGGCATGCGTCGTTTCAAACCGACACAGAAGTCCTCAAGGATGGCTGAATATCTCGTTAGCGTTTCATAATGATCTTTACCGGCAAGTACATATAAAAACTTATCATCAATTAATAGTTCTGACATTTTTTTCTCTTTTATGCCATTTCACAGGCGTATTTAGGTTTCATCGAAAATCATAGATTAATAAGTAATCACACATTTCATGCTGACCTTGGTGAAGTACTTAATACTCCACCAAGGCAATGCCGGATTACAACGCGACTAAACTGTCATCCATGAAGCACAACAGATTGCTGTGGGTTGAGCATTGGCATGCACTATTGCTGCTTGTGCTATTTGGTTGTGGCTGTTGTGGGGCAACAGAAATCATGCTTTGCAAGTTCAAAATACGGTTCATATTGTTTTCCTTAAAAATGTAAGTTTAACCATGACGAGTGCCATGGCTTTACTGCGTTTGTCGCAACGTTATGTATGCCGACAGATAAAGTCTATGTGAGAGTCGCGAACGCGGTAACTAGTAGAATCTATGGGTTGACACGCCTATCCTCTTGAAGGGGGAAACGTAGCCAGGTCATGCAAGAGTGAAGAGTGAAGATTGAGTATCTGCGTGTGCCAAGACTGCCGGCATTAAGTGAGGAAAGTAGCTTGTTACGGCTTTACCCCTCGTGCAGTCACTACTTATTGGTCAGATAGATGCTGTTTACTTAGTATTTCGTAGGTAGAAGTAAGAAGCACTCACTAGGCGAGCTAAAGTCATGGTCTTTTCCCGTAAATCAACTCACGAATTCAATTGTGCAGCAGGACGTGACCCAGATTGATTTTGGGTGGGGGGAAAAGATATCGCCCAAATGTTCAAGTATTTTTCTGCTTGTTGGTCACTCACGGGATTGCGGAACTGAAGGGCATTTCTCCGCAGTACAGACACAGGGTCGGAAAAAATTCATCAATGTGCTTTATAAGCTCGACTGAAGTGGGTCTGCGGGATAGAAGTTTCTTTGACGAGAAAATTGAGAAATGGCTGTTTAGAATTACGTGAAAGTTTGCTTGGCCAATGTTGAAAATTCTTTGGCGCGATATAAAACTGCACTCACATCGATTGAGCCGACGTCAAATAATGTTGAAGCTGCTGCGGTACAGACTGTCTACTTACACGACAACTAAATACATTTGTCAATTTTTTGCTGTTACATGCAAGACGAAAGACTCACTGCGAGGCAGCACCCGCAGCTCTTGCTTTACGGTTCGTGCGAACTTTAGCAACAACATTTTGTACGGTATCGAGTACTTTTTTTGCGTTAAATGGCTTAATAATATAACCACTAATACCACTCTTTACAGCTTCTGCCACGATATCCTGATCAGTATTCGACGTCACCATTAACACAAAAACATCTTTCATTACCATCCGTATGCTCTTCAAGGCTTCGATTCCATTCACCTTAGGCATAATCACATCGAGCAAGATGATGTCAGGTTTCAGGCGGGTTGCCATTTCTAATGCACTATCTCCATCGAGTGCTTCACCCACGACGTTATAACCATCATGACGTAAGATCACTCGCAACGTTTCTCGCGTTACATCATTGTCATCAACGATCAATACCGAAATATCTTTATTGTCAGCCATTTTCTAATTTTCAAATGTGTTAAATAAACCGGATGTGTGACGGGCAACTAGTGGTTCAACGCATTCGACAATAATTTCGCCGTGATATCCACTATGGGAATTACGCGCTCATACGCCATTCGTGTTGGTCCAATGACGCCCAAAGTACCAACAATTTTGCCATTCACTTCATACGGGGCAGTGACTACACTCATCTCCTCCATGGGAACGAGTTGTGATTCTCCACCGATAAAAATTCTCACACCGGATGCGTTGCTAGAGACATCCAATAACTGCATTAAACCACTTTTTTGCTCAAATAGATCAAATAATCGTCTCAAAGAACTCATATTCGACGACAAATCGCTGACATTGAGCAAATTCCTCTCTCCCGAAATCACCATATCTTCGGTGTTTTCCGCCATTGCCTCACTGCCAGCTTGCAATGCAGTTTGCATCAAGCGATTCATGTCACTTTGCAATTCACGTAATTCTCGATTGATATTCATGCGCGCCTGATCAAAACTTTGCCCGCCAAAATGTTGATTCAAATAATTGGCGGCTTGGATCAATTGAGTGGGCGTGTAATCCACATCCGTGAGTAAAAGTCGATTGTGTACTTCGTCATTTGGCGCCACGACGACCAACAATATGCGTTTTTCTGACAAGCGCAAGAATTCAACTTGTTTAAAAATCGACTCTTGACGGGCGGTCATGACCACACCGGCAAACTGCGATAGCGACGAAAGAACTTGCGCTGCGTTTGCGATAATTTTTTGCGGCGACCCCGCGATAATTGAAGATTGTAATCGCGTTCCTAACACAGATTCGAGTACAGATTCATCCAGTTCTTGCACTGTCAACAATTGATCAACAAAGACGCGGTAACCGCGTGGTGTAGGGATCCTCCCAGACGAAGTATGTGGGCTGGTAACAAAGCCCATTTCCTCCAGATCAGACATGACATTGCGAATTGTCGCTGGAGACAATTCCAAACCAGAAATTTTGGACAGTTCACGTGAACCGACTGGCTGGCCGTCGGCAATATACCGTTCTACCAGGGCTTTTAATAGTGTTTGGGCGCGATTATCGAGTTGCATGGTTTTATTTTAGGCTAGCCGAAGCAGAAACGCATCGTTTTTGTCGCGCGCGAGCAATCAGTTGCACTGTTATTTGAGTTCGCACAACAGTTCTTGTAAGTCTTTTACAATTAAATCTGGTTTAGGTCCCGCGTAGGTCGCTTCGGTAAGCACGGTACCACGTCGGTTGATCCAAGCCGTCGCCATACCAACTCGCTGTGCCCCACCAACATCGAGATGTAAATCATCGCCGGCATACATGACTTCCGCTGGTTGTAATTTCAAGTGTTGCAGCATCGCCAAAAATATTCTCGGGTCGGGCTTGGCACAGCCAAATGTGTGCGCAGCGAGCGATATAGAAAAGTGTTCACCCAATCCTATCTTCTCGATATCCGCAAAACCATTTGAGATCGATCCTAATATATACCGCTCCTTCAATACATCAAGCGCGGGCATAACGTCGGCAAAAAATGTAACTTGATTCCGCGCATTCGCGAACACTTGCATCGCCTCATCCGCCATTCCCGGCGCCGCGCCATGCTCGACAAATACTTGTTGCAACAATGTATGACGCAAAGCCCACAAATCGTAACTAAAACGTGGTTCAGTCGCCACCAAGGCCTGACGGCGCTCACGCAGCGCTTCAATAGAATATGCGCTAGCAACGGATGGAACTTGCGTCGCGATCCAGTCATGCAAAGTGCTCTCTGCGGAATGAATCACTGGCACGACTGGCCACAAAGTATCATCAAGATCAAAAATTAGTGCTTTGATTTTCATTTCGAAGTCGTAGAACGGAGGCGAGAGGTTTTGCAGTGTAATCGAAAATTGCGCCAGACTTACCAAGATACATTACAAATTAGCGTTCGCCGCCTGCATGTCCCAAGTAGATTGCTTCGCACCGCACAGGGTCAGCATGTATTGCCGATAGACAGCCGGTAAATAACGCCCAGCCACAGTTCCGATATCGCGTATCCAACCCACAGGGTAATGGGATTGATACAGTGGTGTCATAATACGGCTAGCCATTTGATAATACGCGATGTGTTTGCATCGTCGCTGCGAGTATCGAGCAAAAGCCTGTTCGATACTCGTACGAATTGATTCTCCCTTGGAGGCATCGCCTTTATCAGTGGATGATCCTAAACACTGCGCCAAGACAGTCGCATCAATTAAGGCATATTTGCCCCCTGCCCTAATTGCGGACTCATGGCATGAGCTGCATCACCCAATACCACTACATTTTGTTGGTGGTAGGACGCTAACCGGACATCCGCATATTCGGCAATCGAAATCGATGTAGTTGGCGTACCGGACAACCAGTCGGCTACTTCAGGCCAGACCGCTCGTACGCGCGCTATTAATTCTTCCAGTCCGGCATGTTGATATTCAGAAAACGCGGTTTTGGGTAGACTCCAAAATAAGGAATAGCAAGTTCTTTTAGTCGATGGATTGATCCCTGTTGGCAAAATTCCGAGCATGATCCGCGCACCACGATATCGCTGCATTAGAATATGCGGGAATGGCCAATCATCTTTGTCCAACACAGTCCAAAAGGCGCCCCAAGGATATGGTCGATGAATTTGTTTGATATCGAGTCTCTCACGTAACTGTGAACGTGTGCCATTGGCGATAATTAAACCATCTACGCCTAACTCGCCTTGTCTGTGCTGCACCACGACTTGTTGATGATCTTGAATAAAATCGGCGATACCGTTTCCGAGGTGAATAGTCACACCGGAATTACGTGCGCAGTCCCACAAAATTTGGTGTAGCGATGCACGATGTATTCCCAGCCCATGCCAATCTTGTTGCACCGATGCATAATGTAAATCCAAAGTTTTCCAAGAGCCAGAGTAGCCTTCGAGGCTATGCACGATCGCCGCTTTATCTCGAACCATTTCTAACAGGCCTAAATTTTGCAACATCATTTGCCCGCTGGGCTGCAATAGAAGTCCAGCACCTACCGGTGTCGGATCGGCCACGTGTTCGAAGACTGTCACCCGATATCCCTGGCGTGTGAGTAAAATAGCGGCAGCAAGTCCAGCGATACCTGCGCCAGCAATAGCAATATGCGTCATAAGAAAATGGTGAATTTAAATCATTTTAATTATACGATTTTATAGACTACTGATAGGCCAGCGCCAGACGATATTCGGACTCTGCAAAGTAGTAAATCCGTCGCTATCTTCACATTCAAAAGAGTTTCACATGACTATTCATATTCATCGAGCCACCTTAAATGAACTCCCCATTATTGCCCCGTTGTTCGACGCATACCGCGTGTTTTACCAGCAAAGCAGCGACTTAAACTTAGCGAATCGCTTTCTAACCGATCGTCTGCAAAACAATGAGTCGGTGATTTTTTTTGCCTCTGACATCCAGGGTTGTGGATTGGGATTTATCCAGCTCTACCCTAGTTTTTCGTCCGTTTCTGCCAAAAGACTATGGATACTCAATGATCTATTCGTTGCTGAATCTGCGAGACGTAACGGCGTTGCCAGAAAATTGATGAACTGTGTTCGCGCATTTGCAATTGATACTAGCGCAAAAGGCTTATTCTTAGAAACTGGGCACGACAATTTCAAAGGACAAGCCTTGTATGAATCGTTGGGATATCAAAAGAATTCCGAGTTTTATTATTTTCTTGACCTGCAAAATGTAAAGACTACCTAGCGAAGAGTGAAATCTCATATCGGCAACTCACGACGGCAGTCGATTATTGACAAGCTTGGTATGCGCTTCAAACCTTTCCGTGCGCATTTAAGGACGTCTGCAACAAAGCCAAGACTTTCGTATTGCCGACACATCCAATTGACTAAGAATAGTGTAATCTAAAGCCTTCTTCGAACCCCTGCGTCCCTTCTATGATAACGACACCCAAAACCATCGCTTTGATCGGCAAATATAATGCACTTGGCATGGGTGAATCTTTGAGTGAGTTGGCAAGTTCCTTAGCTGACGCGGGCCACATGGTCGTCTTCGATATCGACTCCGCACAAAATTTAGCACTTAACCATTTTCCGGCTTTATCGGTTACTGACATTGGACGTACTGCAGATGTGGCGATCGTACTTGGTGGCGATGGCACTATGCTTGGCATAGCTCGCCAATTAGCGCCTTACGATGTTCCTCTGATTGGCATCAATCAAGGCCGCCTGGGGTTCATCACGGACATTCCGCGCGACCAGATGATTCCGTCGGTAACGAAAATTTTGGATGGCAATCATATCGCTGAGCAACGCTGCATGTTGGAAGCCATCGTGGTAAGGGAGGGTGAACAAATTTTCAGCGGGGTCGCTTTTAACGACATCGTACTATCACGTGGCGCAGGGTCGGGCATGATTGAATTGCGGGTCGAAGTGGATCAGCATTTTATGTATAACCAGCGCTCTGATGGCTTGATCGTCTCGACACCAACTGGCTCCACCGCTTATGCGTTATCAGCTGGCGGACCTTTATTACATCCTAGCCTCGGTGGAATCGCCATGGTACCAATTGCCCCACATGCATTGTCAAACCGTCCGATTGTCTTACCCGAAACCAGCGTCATCAGCGTTGAAATCGTTGCTGGGCGCGATGCCAGTGTGAATTTTGATATGCAATCATTTGCCAACCTGAATCACAAAGACAAAATTATCATCAGCCGCTCGACCCATCACATCACTTTCCTACATCCAGAAGGCTGGAACTACTACCATACCCTACGTGAAAAACTCCACTGGAATGAGTACCCATCAGTGGAAGGTGCGCTCAATTAGTGTAACTTCAATTGTTTTTGTCCCGCAAAAGCCTGTGAATTAATACAGTATTTTGTCATGCTCAGCGCTATGCCCTGAGGTAAAATACGCACTCCAAGGCTCTGGCCTCGATTCAACTTACTGCACTTCTCTTTGTACTTATAGACAGATCAAAACCTATGCTGCGTACGCTTGCTATTCGTGATTTTGTTATCGTTGATGCGATAGAACTGGAATTCTCTGCTGGCTTTACCGTGTTTACCGGTGAAACCGGTGCCGGGAAATCAATCCTAATCGATGCGCTTGCATTAACTTTGGGCGGGCGCGGTGACGCTAGCATGGTCAGGGAAGGAGCACAAAAGGCCGATATTTCCGCTGAGTTTTCCTGCAATCCTGCTACGACGGACTGGTTGGTTGAGCACGACTTTAGTTCCGAGGACGAGCAACTCTTAATCCGTCGGGTAATTGATAACGCTGGACGCTCTAAAGCCTATATCAACGGCGTTAACGCCACCGCTGCGCAACTCCGTGAGCTGGGTGAATTTTTAGTCGATATCCATGGTCAACATGCTCATCAATCTCTATTAAAAAATGAGGCGCAGCGTAATTTATTAGATATGCAAGGCGGTTTGCAAACGCTTACGCACGAGGTTAGCCGTCACTACAAGCATTGGCGTGGTCTGGCAAAACAACGAGAAGAATTCGAACAAAATGCCAAAAACATTTTACAAGAACGTCAGCGTCTGGAATGGCAAGTTGGTGAACTCGATAAATTGCAACTCAAAAAAGGCGAATGGGACGAGATTACCCAAGAGCACAGCCGCTTAGCACATGCCGCGAGTTTATTAGAAGGCGCGCAAGAAGCGGCGGATGTGATTTCGGAATCAGACCATCCTGTATTGTCACAAGTGTCAGCACTCTTGCAAAAATTGGGCCGGTTGGAAGAATTCGATAGCAAGCTCAAGCCGATTATCGAATCGCTAGAATCCGCTCGCATTAATTTGCAAGAATGTGCTTATGCCTTAAATGATTATTTGGGCAGAGTAGAACTTGATCCAGCGCGATTACGACAGGTCGAACAGCGCGTTGAAACTCTGCACAGCACGGCGCGGCGTTTTCATGTAGAGCCAGAAGGACTGATCAGAGAGCTAGAAAATTTGCGGCAGCAACTGGAGCAATTATCCGGCGCATCCGATATCGACTCTCTCAAAAAACAAGAAGACTTAGCATTTCAGATCTATCTGAAAGACGCCCAATTACTTAGCACAAAACGTCAAATTATCGCACGCGATTTGGGGTTGGCGGTTAGCACAGCGATGCAGGATTTGAGCATGGCGGGCGGACGCTTCGCAATCGATTTGATCACATGCGAACCCAGTTCAACTGGATTAGAAAGCATAGAATTTATGGTCGCCGGGCATGCCGGCGTGCAGCTACGTCCCCTCGCAAAGGTCGCTTCGGGTGGTGAATTAGCCCGAATTTCCTTAGCAATTTCTGTCATCACATCCTGCGCAACTGCGACTCCGACTTTAATTTTTGACGAAGTCGATAGCGGTATTGGTGGAGGTGTCGCAGAAGTTGTTGGTCGTCTATTGAAACGATTAGGACAAGATCGGCAAGTATTGTGCGTAACCCATTTGCCGCAAGTTGCAAGTCAAGGCAATCAGCACTTTGAAGTCAGCAAAACGCAGGAAAATAATAAAACTTTTTCTCGGATTAATGCGCTTGACAATAAACAACGCGTCGAAGAAATCGCCCGCATGTTAGGCGGCCTGGAAATTACGGCCACCACACGTAAACATGCGCGTGAGTTACTCGCCTTGTAGGCCGGATGCGATTTTAAGAAGCAAATAATAAGACGTATTTAGAAATTTAGAAGTTTAGAAGATTGAAGGAACACCATGGCATTTCTCAAAGAACCTGATTATTCGCACGGAAAACTCGTTAAGACCGCCGTCGTCCTGATTAATCTTGGCACACCCGACGCACCAACACCAAGCGCCGTTAAAAGGTATCTAAAGCAATTCTTGTGGGACCAACGTGTGGTGGAAATTCCACGTGCGGTCTGGTGGTTGATTTTGAATCTGATCATTCTGCCTTTTCGCTCCAAAAAATCGGCAGAAAAATATGCCGCAATTTGGACCAACGAAGGCTCGCCTTTGCTAGTTCATACACGTTCGCAGGCGATGCTACTCAAAGGCTATCTGGGTGAACGTGGACATGAAGTCAACGTAGTACACGCAATGCGTTATGGGTCGCCGTCGATTCCAGATGTGTTAGCACAATTAAAAACCGAGGGACATGAGCGCATTTTGATCTTACCCGCTTACCCACAATACTCCGCTACCACCACGGCATCAAACTTTGATGCCGTCACGCAGCATTATCAACAAACACGAAATGTGCCGGAACTACGCTTTATCAAGCACTACCATGATCACCCTGCGTACATACAAGCGCTAAAAAATTCTATTTTGCATGCATGGGAAAAAAACGGTAAGCCGGAAAAATTGGTCATGAGTTTTCATGGCTTGCCCAAAGCTTTTTTGTTACGCGGAGATCCTTATCATTGCGAGTGCTACAAAACAGCACGCTTGCTGGCCGAACAGTTGGGTTTAACAAAAGAAGACTATGTCGTTACCTTCCAGTCACGCTTAGGTCGCGCCGAATGGTTGCAGCCTTACACCGAACCAACCGTGCAGGCTTTGGCTACGCAAGGCATCAAACGTATCGATGTTGTTTGTCCGGGCTTCTTAGCTGACTGTTTAGAAACCTTAGAAGAAATCGCGATGGAAGTGCGTCAAGCATTTTTAACCGCTGGCGGTCAAACTTTCAATTACATCCCCTGCTTAAATGAATCGCCCGACGGATTGCGCGCCTTGGCAGAAATCAGTGAACAGCATTTGATAGGCTGGCCGACCATGGTAACCTCAAGTATGCGCGAACAAGAAAAACAACAAGCACTTATCAGCCGCGCCGAGGCCAAACGCCTAGGTGCAGAGCAATAAATCCAACATGCAGAATACTTTTGTTATCGGTGACGTACAGGGCTGCTACGATCAATTAGTCGAGCTGATCGCGCAAATCGACGCGATCGATCCACAGGCACGTTTACTATTCGCTGGTGACTTGGTGAATCGCGGCCCTCAATCTTTGCAGACGCTGCGTCTAGTGAAAAACCTGGGTACGCGTGCCGACACGGTCTTGGGTAATCATGATTTGCATTTATTGGCGGTCGCCAAACACACTCGCGCTTCGCATCGCAGTGACACACTGGAAGCAATACTTGCAGCGGATGATTGTATCGAACTATTGAACTGGTTACGTCACCGACCAATGGCGATCGAAATCGGCGAGCATTTATTAGTTCACGCAGGCGTTTTCGCCAATTGGACAAAGGCCACCACTTTGGAATTCGCACATGAAGTTGAAAACCAACTGCGCAGTGACAATTACGTATCCCTACTCAAGACGATGTATGGCAACACGCCAGCGCAGTGGCAAAATGATTTGCAAGGTGCAGAACGTCTACGCTGTATCATCAACGGCTTAACCCGTATGCGCTTTTGTCATGCGGATGGCGGCATGGACTTTGATTTAAAAGAAGGTACCGAAAAAGCACCAGAACATTTGCTACCGTGGTTTGATTTAACCTCACGCAAAACGCAAGATTGTGTGATGATTTTTGGCCATTGGTCAACTTTAGGATTACTGCTGCGCGACAATCTAATTAGTCTGGATACTGGCTGTGTTTGGGGTGGAAAATTAACAGCAGTGCGCTTGGAAGATCGTTTGGTGCTACAAGTCGATAGTCCGCAGCATCAATCTCCTTTTTAGATATTGACGCCTATAATTTGACACCCAAGGCATTCGCCACTGCCGCTCTGGCAACTTGCGCAACTTCTCGGCGGTGCTCGCCATCTGTTGAAATCATCGGCAGTTGTGTCAACTCAGCGGTCATTGACTCTGATTGTAAAATTAATTTCATACTTTCTGCAAACGTCATCTCACCAATAAAGTCGGCTGCGGAATGTAATCCCCCATTGGCATCCACGTAACGCAAAGCAAAGGGTAAAACCGGAACCTGAGCTTCAATCGCAGCTTCAAATAAATTCGGATGAAACGGCAATATTCCACCTTGAGCACCCGTGGTGCCTTCTGGAAAAAATGCGATGCGTTTATTGTCCCGAAGTTGATGCACTAAGCCTTCGTAGATACGACGCACCTCTCTTTGTTTGCCGCGTGCCAAGAAGATGGTTCCTGCCTGAGCGCTGAGCCAGCCGGCTATTGGCCAACCGCGGATATCTGCCTTTGCAACGAAGTGACAAGCTTGCCAAGAGTTGATCACAAAAATATCAAGCCATGACACGTGATTGGCAATGATTAAAGCGTGTTCAGGAATTTGCCCACCACTTTGGTCAAGCATTCTCACTTTTACTTTACATAAAGTGAGTAGCTGTAATGACCAACGTTTGACCAAAGCCTCGCGCTTCGTAGCGCTGATAAATGGGAAAACAATCGCGCAAGTCAAGACACCTGCAAACACATGCAAAAGTACACGGGCAAATCGCAATTTAGGCATGCATCACCAAACAAAAAAATAATAAAATAATGACGGAAAGTCGGGCAATAAAAATCCCTCAAGCCGTACAACTTGAGGGATAAGAGCAAGAACGATTACAAAGAGCTGTAAGCAAGACGACCATGCACGATCGTCGCTTTCACCACTGCTGGCAATTCATAGCCTAAGAATGGCGTATGTTTTCCTTGACTGACCAAAGCATCTGCCCGTACAGCCCAGCGTGTAGTCGGATCAAACACGCACAAGTCTGCTGCTTCACCGACTTTGATCTGACCACAAGGCAATCCAACTAAAGCCGCCGGATCACGCGTGATTTTAGCCATCGCTTGCGCTAAGCTGATCGCACCACGGCTGTCGTCGGCCCACTTCACCGTCAACGACAATAATAATTCCAAGCCGGTTGCTCCCGCTGAAGCTTCAGCGAATGGCAAGGCTTTCTCATCATCGTCTACTGGCGTGTGATCAGAACAAATTGCATCGATCGTGCCATCCGCCAACGCCGCTAAAATCGCATCTCTATCGCGTTGACTACGCAATGGCGGTGTCAAACGCGCGTTTGAATCAAAGTAACCAATGTCGGTGTCGGTTAAATGAACATGATGAATACCCACGTCACACGTTAAAGCCAGACCTTCTTTTTTTGCTTGGCGAATGAGCTCTAAACCAGCGGCGGAAGAAATCCGGCACAAATGTACTTTCGCCCCAGTCGCACGCATCAATTCAAACAAAGTATGCATCGCGATGGTCTCTGCCATTACCGGCACACCAGACAATCCAAGACGCGACGCCAAGGGGCCACTATGGGCAACCCCCCCCTTACCGACAAAGGCATCTTGCGGGCGCAGCCAGACCGTGTAGCCAAAAGTTGCTGCATAAGACAGCGCGCGCTGCAAAACATTAGTATCGACGATTGGCTCTTCAGCTTGTGAGAAACCGACACAACCAGCTTCTGTCAATGCTGCCATTTCGGTCAGGTTTTGACCATGCAGGCCAACGGTCAATGCACCTAATGGATAGACATTAGCCTTGTGCTGCATCTTGGCTCTTTGCTTTAACATCTCGACCAAGCCGGCTTCATCCAACACTGGATCGGTATCTGGCGGGCACACCAAACTAGTCACTCCACCACGCATTGCTGCCTGCAGTTCTGATTCCAAAGTCGCCTTATATTCAAACCCAGGTTCACGCAAGCGTGCACTCAAATCGACTAAGCCTGGTGTTACAACTAATCCGCTGGCATCGATAATTTGCGCTGCGACGAAATCTGCTGGCACATGTCCAATTGCTGCAATTTTTCCTGCGCTAACAAACACATCTTTAACTTCATCCAAGCCACTCGCCGGATCAATCACACGGCCGTTTTTAATATGAAGGTTCATTTAAGTTCTTTCCGAAATTTCTATTCTTAACTTGAGCTGATGGGATTGCGGATTCAGGCATTGCTGCCAGAAACAATACTCATCACTGCCATTCGCACCGCGATACCAAAAGTCACCTGTGGCAAAATCACAGCCTGGGGACCATCGGCAACCGCTGAATCAATTTCCACACCACGATTCATCGGACCAGGGTGCATGACGATCGCCTCTGGCTTTGCTAAAGCTAAACGCTCTGGCGTCAACCCGTATTGTTTGAAATATTCCTGAGTAGAAGGCAATAAGGCACCATTCATACGTTCATTTTGCAGGCGCAGCATGATGACCACATCGACGCCTTTTAGGCCTTCATTCATGTTCGTAAAAACACGCACCCCCATTTGCTCCAAACCGCCCGGCAATAAAGTACGTGGGCCGATCACGCGTACTTCTGCTGCACCTAGCGTAGTCAACGCATGAATGTCGGAGCGTGCTACACGACTATGCAAAACGTCACCGACAATCGCCACTGTCAGATTACTGAAATCTTTTTTGTAGTGACGGATCGTGTACATGTCCAGCAAACCTTGAGTTGGATGTTCATGGCGCCCGTCACCCGCATTCACAACGTGCACATGGTGTTGCTTGGTATCGTTCAAATGCTGTGCGATTAAAAATGGTGCACCAGAAGTCGCATGACGAACGACAAACATATCTGCATGCATCGCCGCTAAATTGTCTATCGTATCAAGCAAAGATTCACCTTTGCTTGCACTAGAGGCGGCGATATTCAAATTGATCACATCGGCTGAAAGGCGCTTGGCCGCGATTTCGAAAGTAGTACGGGTACGGGTAGAATTTTCAAAAAACAGATTAAACACACTCTTACCATGCATCAAAGGAACCTTTTTCAGTTCACGTTCACCTATGCTAACGAACGAAGAAGCAGTATCCAGAATGTGATTGATAATCGATTTCGGCAAACCATCTATACCTAATAAATGTTGCAGTTCGCCGTTTTTATTTAACTGTGGATTTTTCATCATTACTCTTCAAATTGTTTTAGAAGTTTCAAGCCGAGTATTGGGGTTGGATACTGAGTTGTTACGCACGAGCATTTCAGGTCTGATCAAAATACTGCTGCAAAATCACTGCGGCGGCTTGATCGTCGATTCTTTCACCCTGCCTGGCGTGCAATACCGCTGACGAATAACGCTCGTCCACCAAGGCAATTTTGACGCCATAGCGTCCATGTAATTGATTCGCAAATCGTTGGCAACGCACCGTCATTTCATGCGCTACGCCATCCTGATGCATCGGTAAGCCAACCACGCACAATGCGGGTTGCCATTCCTGAATCAAGCGTGCGATGATTTCGAATTTTCCTTCATTGCTCGGCGCATTAATGATCGACAATGGCTGCGCTTGTCGAATCAGGGTATTTCCAACCGCAACACCGATGCGTTTCAAACCAAAATCAAATGCTAATATCGTACCGCTAATATTGGCCATGTCTAGGCTCGTCATCAAGCATGTCCTGCAACTGTGGCCAACATCAAGGGATCGAAACCCAACAGTTTCATCGCCGCGTCGAAACGTTCTTCGACTGGCGTGTCAAACATCACGCTTAAATCCGCAGGCACCGTCAGCCAACCATTCGCCAAAATTTCTTGCTCTAGTTGTCCAGCATCCCACCCCGCATAACCTATGCTAAGCAATAGACGTTGCGGAGCTTCTCCTGCAGCAAGAGACTCTAAGATATCGCGTGACGTCGTAAAAGAAATATCTTCGCTGACTTTAAGCGAAGATGAAAATTTTCCTGCATTTGCATGTAATACGAATCCGCGATCACTTTGCACGGGGCCACCAAATAGCACAGGCCGCTGCCCTAATGGATGTGAATTAGGAATAATTTCAAGTTGTAGATCAATGCGATCAAACAACTCAGCAATCGTCATGTCCGTAGGACGGTTGATCACCATCCCCATGGCACCACGAGAATTGTGCTCGCATATATAGATCACAGTGCCACCAAAAATCGGATCCAGCATGCCTGGCATCGCGATAAGGAAATGATCACGGAGATTAAGAGACTGTTCGTCGACTTCGGTAGCGGAAGTCAATTCAGTGCGTTTAAGCGCGCGTTCTAAAGTTTCGGAAAAATCATCGCTGAGGAGTTCAATTTCCTCATCATCAAAGTCGTCAACTGGGGGATTTATGTTTTTTTGCTTCTTCATCCCCGTATTTTATCAGTTTTAATGCGGTTTTATGATCTGTGATATGGTCACACCCTACTGAAAAAACTGCTACAAGCATTGCTATTTCAAGCATCTTTCAACTGAAAACATCTGAATATCACAACAGAACATTAGCTATTTGAAAATATGATCTATACCAAAAGTTTAGTGTGGTTCCGCCGCGACTTGCGTCATTTCGACAATGCCGCTTTATACCACGCATTAAAACAGTCCAATTCTTGTTACTGCGTCTTTATTTTTGATAAAGTCATCTTGCGTGGCTTACCAAAGCGCGATCGTCGTGTGCAGTTTATCCATCAAAGCATTCAGGAATTAAGAACTGAGCTAAAAGAATTAGGCACGCACTTGATCGTTCTCTACGGCGATCCTGTCGAAGAAATTCCACGTTTGGCAGCCGAGTTAGAAATCAATGCAGTCTTCGTCAATCGTGATTATGAGCCGGCCGCACTACAACGCGACCAGTCGGTGCAACAACACTTAGGGAGTTTTAATTGCGACTTCATCGACTGTAAAGATCAAGTTATTTTTGATAAAGATGAAGTCTTAAGTCTGGCCGGAAAACCATTTTCTGTATTCACCCCTTACAAAAATGCCTGGCTAAAGAAACTTGCCTCTGAAATCGAAGGAGGGGCGGATTTCTATTTTAAGCCCTATCCCGTAAGAAAATATGCGGGTCATTTTGCACCACATACTAAAACTCCTTTACCTAGCCTAGCCAGCATGGGATTCGAAGAACTCAGCGAGCAAGAGTTGAAACTGCAAGGCGGCATGAACGCAGGTGCTGCTCTGTTAGAGGAGTTCTTAAATCGGATCGATCAATATGGTAATGCACGAGACTTCCCCGCAATTAAAGGGCCATCTTATCTGTCCGTGCATCTGCGTTTTGGCACTGTTTCGATCCGTTATCTGGTGAGTCAAGCGATGCGTCACATCCGTATCGCTAGTTCTCTAGACGGTGCCAGCGTGTGGTTATCGGAACTCATTTGGCGCGACTTCTACTTCATGATTTTGCACCATAATCCTCGCGTAGTCGGGCAGGCATATAAACCTGAGTACGATGCGATTCACTGGGAGAGCGGAAGTGCGGCGAACGAGTTGTTTAAGGCCTGGTGTGACGGAAAGACTGGATACCCATTGGTTGATGCCGCGATGCAGCAGCTGAACCAAACTGGCTATATGCATAATCGCTTACGCATGGTTGTCGCTAGCTTTTTGGTCAAAGACCTCGGCATCGACTGGCGCTGGGGCGAGGCCTATTTCGCACTGAATCTAAACGATTTTGACTTATCCGCTAATAATGGTGGCTGGCAATGGGCGGCGTCCACCGGCTGCGATGCGCAACCTTACTTCCGAATTTTTAATCCAACTACGCAGTCTGAAAAATTTGACAGCGACGGTAAATTCATACGTCGTTACTTACCGCAATTAGCAAAGCTGAATGCCAAGCAAATTCATGCACCATGGAAGCTGGGCCCCATCGAGTTGACGGCGGCAAGTCTACAACTAGGTGTTGATTATCCTTATCCGATTGTGGCACATGATGTTGCACGTCTGAAGACTTTAGAGCGGTATAGTGTAGTGAAGAAAGTGGGTTGAATCGAGCCTACTGCACGAGCAATAACGCGAAGGTTTTGTGGTCTGCGGTGCTCGCTGTGCAATGCTACAGGTGCGCTTCACGTTTCGAATTTTGACTACTTGCTGCAGTCACGCAGAGGACTTGAAACAGCACACCATAAAAAAACGCCTCGAGAATATCGAGGCGTTTTTTTATGGTGTGCTGTTTCTATCGACTGCGACAGATTTTTCCTAATAGTAAAACTATTACACAGCCTCGGTTTGCTTATTCACAAAACCACTAATCGCCGCCAACAAATCATCTTCGCGATATGGCTTACCGAAATACTCGTTCACTCCGAGTTCGGCCGCATAGTTACGATGTTTATCCGCAGTACGGGAAGTGATCATAATGATAGGAATATGATGGGTTCTCGAGTCGCTACGTACGTTACGCGTCAAATCGAAACCATCCATACGCGGCATTTCAATATCGACCAACATCACATCCGGCGTAATTGACTGCAGTTGTTCGAGTGCATCAATACCATCTTTGGCCAAGACAACCTGGTAGCCTTCACGCACCAGCAAACGTTGAGTTACACGGCGCACGGTCAAAGAGTCATCAACGACCATCACAATATGATGTGAACGCAGACCTTGCACCGGCTCCACGTTCGCAGCTGCAGTTTGCTTCTCCACCATCTCAGCCACTGCGCCCAACTCTGGTGTAGCACCATCAATATGCGTTTCAGGCAACTTGGCACGCTCGTGTTCGATTTTCTGCGCCAATGGAACAGGATTCAAAATCAACACAATGTTGCCAGAACCCAGAACCGTTGCACCTGCGATACCAATCATCCGTGCAAGCTGCGGTCCAACGTTTTTAACTACCACCTCGCGGTTACCAATAATCTGATCGACGTGAATGGCAACACGCTCATTGTCGCTCTTCATAATCAAAATAGGCGTGTATTGTTGCGTGTCCGGTGTCGCATCGCGCTCGCCCAACATACTTGGCAAGTAATGCAAAGGAACGCGGTTCCCTTGCCACATAATTGCACCATCATTGTAGGCAGTGGCCAAAGCCGCGGATTTCAACTGTTGTACCTGCTCAACTAATACCGAAGGTACCGCAAATGTCTTGCCGCCTGCATTCAAAATCACGACCTGAGTCACCGCCAAAGTCAACGGCAAGTGGATCGTGAAATGCGCTCCTTTACCTTCAACCGTAGTGACTGAAACACGCCCACCTAGTGACGCTGCTTCTGAACGCACCACGTCCATACCGACGCCACGTCCAGCTAATTCGGTGACTTCACTGGCGGTTGAGAAACCTGGTTCAAAAATCAAATTGACGACATCGGATTCATTGACAAAGCTTTCGTCAGTCAACAAGCCAACATTTTTCGCTTTTTCGCGAATACGGTTGATATTTAATCCCTGCCCGTCGTCGTTGAAATGAATAACAACCTCGTTACCCTCTTGACGAATTTCAATTAATAATTCACCAACTTCGCTCTTACCTCGAACGACACGTTCCTGGCGCGCTTCGATTCCATGCACAATCGCATTGCGCAGCATATGTTCAAATGGACCGACCATTTTTTCCAAAACACTGCGATCGATCTCAACCGATGTACCACGAATATCTAAGTTGACCCGTTTATCCATTTCTTTCGCAGTCTGACGTGCAATCCGGTACAGGCGTTCAGAAACACTAGAGAACGGAATCATCCGCACACGCATCAAATCTTGTTGTAACTCACGCGTTAAACGCGCTTGCGCATTGAGATCGATGGTTGCACCTTCGATCGTGCGATTCAACGTGGTCTGCACGGTGGCAACGTCACTGACGCTTTCTGCCATCATCCGCGTCAATTCTTGCAAACGCGTAAAACGGTCAAATTCAAGAGGATCAAATTCACGGTCGCCGGAAAATGCCATGCGTGAAGTGATCTGTGTTTCAGCCTGAATTTCAACTTCGCGTAATTGATCCCGCAAACGACTGACGTTTTCTGTCAACTCTGACAATGACGCTTTTAAAGTATCAACCTCATTTTCCAACTTCGAACGAGAAATAGATACTTCACCCGCCTGATTGACCAAACGATCAAGAATATCTGCGCGAACGCGCACTAAAGGTACTGGTGCCGTATTGGTTGCGGTCACCACCTGCGGTGCCGCTTGCCTCAAGGCACGTGACACAATTGCAGGCTTAACTGGAGTGTTAGTGACTTCGGCCACATGAAGATTCGGTACTGTGAGGGCATCTATACCTGCCGCAAGATCGCTGCTCAAACTCACTGAATTATCATCTGGTGCTTGCATCATCGAGGATTCAGTCGATGCCGGCGCTAATGAGTCATTTTCATGGATCGGAGCATTCTCCGGCGCTTCCTCGAACTGATTCATTTCTTCGGTTGCGGACAACTCACCGATTTCCATATTCGGGGCATTTTGGAGCGCCAAATCAGGATTTTGCAAGCGCTCAAACAAATGCATTGCATAGTCATGACGGGACAATAAATCTTCCAACAAAGGTTGACGAATCGTACTACCGGTATGCATCAGATTTTCAATACGCGTTTCCATATCATGCGTATGTTGGCCCAATTGCATCGCACCAGCCATCCGAGCACTACCTTTTACTGTGTGCATCAAACGCAATATGGATTGTGGAATCGCATCATCCTCAGGACTCTGCTGCCATGAACGCAATAATTGACCGATCATCGGCAACAAATCATTACCTTCTTCCAAGAACACTGGGAGTAAATCATGATCAATCTCGTCGTTCACCTTCAAGTGAATTTCCGAACTGCCGCGATCAAGTTCGATTTCCTGAGCAACCGGAGTCGCTTCTTTTGCTGTCAATGCTTTCGCAGCATCCACAGCTTCAAAATTTCCGATCGTTAAATCAGGCGAAATTTCATTTTCAAAAATTGCTGAAGGTACGGGTTCGGTAGAAACAGGTTCAATTGCGAAGGTCTCAGAAACAACTGGATCGGCATTGATTTCTAGTGACACAGTATCTGAGGCTAATTCCTGAATATCAGCTGGCAAGTCAATTCCGACTTTGGACAACGCTTCTACATCCGAAGATTCGGTTGCAGCTGTCAAAGTTTGCGACAATTCCTGCGGCAAGTTTATTTCCACCACATTCGGCGTTAGGTCGTTCTCAGCAAGCGTCTCGATCACCGCAATATTTGGGGTGTCCGAATAAGCTACATCTGAAATCGTTTCGCTAATATCAGAGGTGGTAGTTGGCAAAACAGGCACTTCCAAGACCGCCGATTCCTCTACTGTCTCTAATGCTGCTATTGCTTCTACTGCCTCGATTGCTTCTACTGCCTCGATTGCTTCTACTGCCTCGATTGCTTCTACTGCCTCGATTGCTTCTACTGCCTCGATTGCTTCTACTGCCTCGATTGCTTCTACTGCCTCGATTGCCTCTACAGCCTCTACTGCCTCTACAGCCTCTACTGTTTCGCCTGTCTCTGTTGCAAGTAAGACTGGATCCAAACGTTCATTAGTTGACGTGATAAATTCACCATCATCCCCAATATTCGAACGTGCAATAACGGCTTCCAGCAATTGACTTAAACTGAAATTTTCTTCTGGAACTCGATCCGCCATTTCAGACAAAGCGAATTTTTGCAGCATAGATTTAACACATTCAACAGAATGGTCCAACAAGTCAAATTCTGCATTTTCCAAAATGACCGGATGGCGTTCTAAGCGCTGCAGGACGTTTTCCAGGCTATGTGCCAATTCTTGCGCTGCAAACAAGCCGACAGTAGCGGAACTACCAGCTAAAGAATGTGCTGCATGTACTGCATGACGGGAAACGGGGCGGCTTGGCTCATGACGCCATTCGGAGAAATCCTGTGCCAAAAAGCGTACGATTTCATCTGTCTCCGCCATATAAATCGTGTGCAGCGGCAAACTTATTTCTATTTCACCAATACGCTTCGTGTTGTCGGAATCTTTCAACACCGGCATAGAAAAATCTGGGAATTCGATAATTTGTGCTGTTTGTTGAACTGCTATAACGTCGTCTGGCGTGATCAACTTGTCAGACAATCCAGAATCTTCAAGCAATTCAATTGAGTCTGAATCCGTTGCCGTTGGCGTTATCGCGAACACATTATTGTCCAACGCATCATCGGCGAGCTCGTGACTAACATGACTAGCATCAGCACTCTCAATAATGTCTGTCTTAATTGCTAGCAAGGCATCATGAGAAGGAATATCAGGAAAATCTAAAGAAACGTCGTTTAACTCTGGTGCGTGCAGATCGGGGATCGTCAGGCTAATTTCTGCATGATCTTCAGCTTCCTCGATCGCTGATGCCACCGTCAATTCAGCTTCATTGAAAGCAACATCATTTTTGGCAGTTGTATCAGATGTTAAAGTGAGACTTGTTACATCGATCAATTGTGCAACATCTTCCGGTATAGCTAATTCTGGCAGTTCAGTTTCTAACGACGGAGCCACAACTTCGATAGCTTGTTCGGTTTCAGGTGACTCAGTCAACAGCACTGGCTCTAATGGCACCGATTGCTCCAGCCCTACCGGTTCAATACTAAATTTTTCACCGTCTCGTACACGAGTGGCAGCCGCAATAATCGCATTCGAATTACGACTGGAGCTCCCTTTCGTCTTAAGCTCCTCTACCCAAGCAAACATCTCTTCGGCTGCGTATTCCAACAATTGATAAAGTGGCTCAGTACCCGCACGGGACTCGGATAACCACAAGTTCATGACTTGCTCAATGTTCCACGCACCTTCACCAAACACCATCAGGCCTACCATTCGTCCACTACCTTTGAGCGTATGGAATGATCGGCGCAATCGAATCAGGTACTCTTGGTTAGTCGAATCATGACGAGAAAGAGGAATATTTTCCCTTACTGCACCAAGTACTTCATCGGCCTCGGTCAAGAATATCTCTAACAGCTCCGCATCAATTTCTTCTTCGGTTTCGGGTAATTCGTGGCTTAACTGTATCTCAGGCTCTACATCAACGTGAGATGTCGCCGCAACGATTTCATCTAATGCAGCTGCTTGTGTCAGATCTGCATGTGCGAGTAAATCAATTGCAGTTTTCGCTCTGGCGCTGGCATCGCTATCGTCAAGTAAGGCTGCATATGAACGTTCATGATCCAAAGAGTCTTTAAGTTTAGCTTGTAAAGCGGAATCTTCAGGTGCATCAACCAAAGAAGCTAACAAACGTTCAGATTCTTTTTGCTGCTCTATCAAATCTTGCTCAGCGGTTGGCGCTGGTTGCGCCAAAGGATTTATTTCTAACGGAGTAGATGGTAACAATTCTTTCTCAGGCGCTTTTTCCAATAATTTTGTTTGGAAAGTTCCAGCGACCGAATCAAAAACAAAGCGCTTTTTAGCAAACTCTGGCTGGCTTTGCAAAGTCTCGATGAAAAACGATAGCGCTCCGATATTTTGTGCCACTTTTTGATGCAAGTCATTCAACTGCGCGGGAGCCAAGCTTGCATCACCTTGCGCAAAGGAATTGACTAGCGTACGTGTGTGACTGACTGCAGCGAGCGCATCGTCTTGATCCAGCATTGCCAAAGCGCCACCAAGCTGCGCTAAAATACCATCAACCGGCGCTAATGTCGCAGTATTCGAAATATCACGGAAATGCTCATCTAGCGCTTTTTCTGCCTGTTTCAGGCTCACCTGCATCTCACCGACCAGCACACCCATTGTCTGCCGTTGCTGCGCTTCACGAGAGATTTCACCGATCCAGGTGACGTGTCCATCAGGAACCTCACCACTCACGACCGACAACAGTCGAGCAGAAATTTCATCAGCGCGTGCTGAAAAATTCGCGGGCAAATGTGTAATCTGATCGAGTGAATTTTCAAGAAATAGAAGGCAGGTTGCTAATTCCAATCCCATTCGTTCTTTGTCTTTGGCACGAACCGCATGGCTGGCGATGCCGTTTAATTCACGCAAGAGTTTGGTCAACGGTGGTGATTGTAAGCTCACGCCTAATTCTGCAAGATCCTTCATCTTCTGGGTGAACTTATCTGCCAAACTGTTATCGCCGTTCGAAATGCGACCCCACAAGTTCTTAATGTTTGTGAGCAATTCTTTCGCATTCACCAAGACATTTGGTGAAATTAAGCCATAGCGTTTTTGATCATAATCATCCGGTACATGATCGTCTAACTGATATGCGCGCCGGATTTGCGCCACAAAAGCCGATGGATTACGCACTTGGGCAATGAAAAATAATGCATCGCGCAGTAAGCGTTCCGGAACACTTGTATTGCCTTCAACTAAACGACGAATTTGTAAATTAATTCGTCCCCAGATTTGTTTTATATGCCGCTCATCTCGTGCATCTATCGACGCTGTTGACTCCGCAAATGCGCGCATCACTAACCAAAATGCTTTCGTTTGCGAGCTTGTTTGTGCCTGCTCGATTTCCCGAATTAAAACACTCATCTGATTCGATGCATCCAGTTTCGCATCGAGGTTTTTACTTGTAAGAACAGTGAGTAATAATTTTTCGAAGCGTAAACGAATAGCACCGTAGTTAATGCTTGCCGGATGGGCCGACAACGCTAATTCTGGTATTTTTTCCTGCACCGATAGCGAAGGAAAAAATAAATCCGCGGGGTGAATTCGTTCAGCACCTTTTAACTCAAGCAGGGCTCGATACTCCGGAAATAAACGCACCGGTTGTTGAGAATTCCCTGCCAGCAAATCTTCCAAATAGCGCAAAACCGCATAAAACGCTTCTGTGATTCGCTGCACAACGTCTGCCGAAATAGCTAGTTTTCCGGCCTGAATTCGTTCGATCAACTCTTCGACCGTCTCGGTCACAATCGAAACACCTTCGACCTCAACAATTTGTAAGGCACCATGTGCCTGATGCAAATAAGTCTTCGCCTGTAATAGCGATGTGGATTGCGTATCAGTCTCTTGACCAATCGCATCATTCAACAATTTACCGGCACTCGAAAGTGCCTCTCGCAATTCCGTCATGACCCAAGACAAGGGAGCAATATCAAATTGCTCCTGCCCAGAATCCAACGTTTTAGAAGAACCTGATGTCATTCTTAAACCCCGCAAACTCTATGGGCGGAAAAACAAATTTTCCGCGTTGCATACATAAACAAGCAGATTAAAATCTCGCTTGCTGTCGAAAATCAGGCTGTAACCCGGAATCGAGACACTGAGTTCTTCAATTCTTCCGCTAATTTCGACAAGTCCTTAATGGAGAGTGAGGTTTGTTGTGTACCGTTTTGTGTTTTCTCGGTAATCGTCAAAATGTGTTGAATATTTTGGGCAACGCCGTTTGCTGAAGTTGCCTGCTGTTCGGTAGAAAGTGAAATACCTTGAATCAATTCCGCCAAGCGGTTTGAAACGCTACGAATCTCAGACAACGCCGTACCCGCCGCATCTGACAATTTTGCTCCTTCAACCACACCCTGTGTCGATTTTTCCATCGCGGCAACCGCGTCATGAGTATCCGTTTGAATCGTACGAACCAATGCACCGATCTGCTTGGTCGCTTCAGCTGAACGTTCCGCCAATCGTTGAACCTCTTCCGCAACGACGGAGAAACCTCGACCCGCTTCACCCGCAGATGCTGCCTGAATCGCCGCGTTCAACGCCAACACGTTGGTCTGTTCGGTAATATCGGAAATCAATTCGGTGATCTCACCAATCTCTTGTGAAGACTCACCGAGACGTTTAATACGTTTAGATGTTTCCTGGATCTGTTCACGAATCTCGTTCATGCCTTTGATCGTGTTTTCCACAGCCAAGGCTCCTTGCTCCGCCGCCGCAACTGATTGACGCGCAACTTCTGCAGATTCATTCGCAGAGCGAGAAACTTCGGTAATATCATTCGCCATCGTGGTAATCGCTTTACCAGCGTCGACAATCTCACGCGCTTGTTGATGAGACGCTTCCAACAATTCATCGGAAATTGTTTGCGCTTGTGAAGACGCGCTGGTAACTTGTACTGCGGTCGTTGTAACACGGCCTACCAGTCCACGCAACTCTTCCACCGTGTAATTAACCGAATCGGCAATCGCACCGGTGATGTCCTCGGAGACCGTTGCTTGTACCGTCAAGTCACCATCCGCCACTTCTTGCAACTCATTCATTAAGCGCAAAATCGCTGCCTGGTTTTGTTCGTTAACCGCGTTCGCTTGTTCTTCTTGTTTCTGCGCCAATTGCATTTGCGCATCGGCCTCAAGGCGTCGTTGATTTGCTTCTTTGGTACGGCTGCGACTGTCTTGCAACAAGACCACCGCGATACCTGCGGCGGAAACCAACGCTAACGCTGCTGACAACATCAGGAACCAGAACGACAGATTTGTCGAATCTTGTTGTGCGGTGTAAGTCTTTTCCAACGTAGCAATTTTTTGTTTGATGTCTTCGTTTTCATTAAAAATCAATTGCTCGGATTTTTTCGCTTCAATGAATTCATTGTTTTTTGCGAGAATACTATCCACGTTTTTTTTGTAGTCTGCGAACGTCTTACGCAAATCAGTCAACAGTGCACGGATAGCACCATCTTTCACGGCCGCCAATTTATTGATTTCACTACCGTTCAAGAAACCTTCGACCAGTTCATAGAAAGTATCCGCATCTTTACCCAATAAGAAAGCTTTTTCTGGGTTGATACCTTCTGGTGTCATGAATTCACTCGCACTACGTGCCAGACGTTGCGTCAACATAACAAGTTGGCCAGATGCGAAAATCGCTTGCGGAGACGCGCCGCCCTGCACTTCTTTCGTTGAGATATCGCTCGTCAAACTCTCAAGAGTTGGCGATAGTAAGTTCATGCTTTCCAAATCTTCACGGAAACCAGCCAATTCTTTCTTGGTTTTCATGATGGTGGTCGCTGCTTTGTTCGAGTTCGCCCAGGCCGCTTTGGTCGTTTTCAAAATCGGCTCGGCGCCTGAACTTGCCTTGGAGATAGAACGGCCTTTGTAATCGCCGCCATTCAAGAGAATGTCGATATTCGCATTGATCGTTTTTTGGCTTTCTTCCAATTGAGAAAACGCCGCTGGTTTGCCGTAAATCGCATTCGGTGCAGCTTTACCAATACGCTGCGAGTGCATCAGAATCTCACCGGAAATCTGTGCCTGCGTAGAAATCAAAGATGACTGACTCGCGTTTAAATAAACGAATAGTGCACTTAAGCCTAAAGAAACGGCCATCGCAATCAACAAATAACGGATCTGTTTTTGTAGTGGCAAATGCCCAATCAAAGGCAAGCGAATATCGCGACCTTTTTCCAGGGCATCACCAATGATAGTTGCATCTACTCGATTGATGGTGCTGTCAAAATTAAGCTCTTTTTCTGGCTCAGCCATCGTGTGCTGAGGCTGAACCTCAGGCTCTGCTGTTTGTACGTCATTCTCTTGCAACATACGAACGTTCTGTGCTTCTTCTATCGTTTCTAAAGGCAGAATCTCATTCTCAATCGACTCAATCGGTGCCTCTGAAGCTTGATTCGCAAAGTCTAGATCTTGGACTTCTTGATCTTCAGTCGAATGTGGTGGGTTATTCAATGCCATTACAAAATCTCCTAAACGATTGAAAAGCTAGGCTTTTTCTATTTTACTTATCCGTCAAACACTTATTTTTATTTACAGTCCAATGTGCAAGAATTCTTGATCCTGGACTAATAGTGAAAGGCTTAATTGTGACCAGACTTGCCCTTCCGCGTCTAAAAACCGATTTAGCACCCACGGTTTTTTCTGCTGATTGATCGCACTTTCATCGATTGCGAGCTCATCAATCAGATCCATTTCGTCCGCATTACGCAAACCAAGCACTTTCGACACTAACAATCCACTGTTAAATGACAATGAATTCGAAAACGCCAAAACACGACATGAAGAATCCAGGAATGTTGCCTCATTTCCCTCGAAAAGTGAGTAATCTATGACGCTGGTCAAACTACCGCGGACATTCGAAAGACCGAGGTACCAAGGTTTTGTCAAAGGAACTTTCGTGAGATTACCAGACGACACAATCTCACCCGCCTCACGTAAATCAATCAGGTAGCGAAATTTTCCGATCTGGACTCCCAGCTGATTTGCTCTGACATGCGCGCCAGCTTTCGCAGCTTGCATACGCTCCATCAGCTGAGATTGAAAATCTCGCAAACGAGCCCGTCGTCCGATCGCCGCAGAAACTGCTATTTCGGGTTCTGTTACCACCAATTTGTCGCTCGAATTATCTGCCATAAACTCACTCGCTTAACCGAGCGCTGCTATTTTTGCCAGTAACTCTTGAGGATCAATTGGCTTCACAAGATAATCTCTTGCGCCTTGACGTAAACCCCAAATTCGATCGGTTTCTTGATTTTTACTAGTACAAATGATTACCGGAACGTCTTGAGTTTCTGGATCTCTAGAAATCGCACGCGTAATTTGAAAACCGTTTTGGCCTGGCATCACGACATCCATCAAAATTAACTGCGGCTTGTCGGCTTTAATTTTTGTCAATGCATCTTCACCATTTTCTGCGGTAGAAACAGAAAAGCCATTTTTCACCAAAATATCTGTCAAGAAATAACGTTCCGTCGGTGAATCATCAACGATCAAAATCTTCTGTATTGCCATTTTCAACCTCGAAAAAGTTTTTGAATTTAATTAGAAACAGCCTCAGAAGTGTACTTCCGTACAGTCTTAAGCAAGCTATCTTTTGTAAAGGGTTTAGTAAGATATTCTTCTGACCCAACCATCGCTCCACGTGCCCTGTCGAACAATCCATCTTTTGAAGAAAGCATAATTACAGGGGTATCTCGGAATTTGGCACTTTTTTTAATCAACGCGCAAGTTTGATAACCATCTAGTCGCGGCATCAGGATGTCACAAAAGATTAAATGCGGATGGGTATCGTTTATTTTGGCCAGCGCATCAAATCCATCTTCTGCCAAAATCACTTTATAACCAACTTGCCCCAAGAAGATTTCGGCCGACCGACGAATAGTACTGCTATCGTCAATCACCATAATTCTTAAATTTTCGTTGCTAATCGATGTTGACATGAGGCTATCTCGAAATGGAAGAGTTTTTACTACTCCGCACTTTATCAAAGTTTATCAAGCTTGCACCAATTTTTAGTTGTTTCTACACGATGAAACAACAATTCAGGTTTACCTGTACGTAAATCGAGTTTAAAAATAGAAGCGAGCACCTAATTTCATGTCTATTTAATCTATAAAATGCACTATCAGCATTTCTAAATTCCTCGCCAACTTACATCGACACCATATCAAAATCATCTTTCCTTGCACCACATTCAGGACAAGTCCAATTTAAAGGAACATCTTCCCATTTAGTTCCAGGCGCGATTCCATCCTCTGGCATACCAGCCGCTTCATCATAAATCCAACCACAAATTAAACACATCATTGTTTTATATTCCACGAATTCCATTCCTTTTAGATAACGACTTTAAACAGGTGTTAGGTTAAGATCAGCTTTTTTGTCTATTCTATTTCAGATATATCTAAATCAAGCGCAATTGCATGATCTAAAAAGATCGAAGAATAAACAAACTTTCATTTTTATTCCAGTAAAAAGTTAGATCTCTTATTGCTAATGCCACTTCATTTTTGCATTTTAAAAATTGTAATGTCCATCACATCATCACAACCTCATCATTACTGGTTGTGAAGTATCGTTTTCTTATAACTATTTTGCAGTGAGAATATTGCTATGTCTTTCAATGAGACTCTGTTTCAAAGAGCACAAATTACTACACCCGGCGGTGTAAACTCGCCAGTTCGTGCATTTCGCTCCGTTGGTGGTACGCCACGCTTTATCAAGAAGGCTGAAGGCGCTTACATTTGGGATGCAGACGACCAAAAATATATCGATTACATTGGTTCGTGGGGACCGGCAATCTTGGGACATGCGCATCCGGATGTGGTTGCGGCTGTTCAACAGGCGGTCACGCAAGGTTTGAGTTTTGGCGCCCCCACCGAGGCGGAAATTCTAATGGCAGAAGAAATCTGCAAGCTGGTGCCTTCAATTGAACAAGTACGCTTGGTGTCCAGCGGCACGGAAGCAACAATGAGCGCTTTGCGTCTCGCACGAGGTGCAACGAAACGCGACAAAATCATTAAATTCGAAGGTTGCTATCATGGGCATGCTGATTCGTTGCTGGTCAAAGCAGGTAGCGGCCTATTAACATTTGGGAATCCAACTTCTTCTGGAGTTCCTGCGGACTTCACCAAACACACATTGGTTCTTGACTACAACGACTGTGCGCAACTAGAAGAAGCTTTTCAACAATTTGGTAGTGAAATCGCCTGTGTTATCGTCGAACCGGTTGCAGGGAATATGAACTTAATTAAAGCAACTGAAGCATTTTTGCAGACTATGCGCCGTCTTTGTACCGCGCATGGCAGCATATTGATTTTTGATGAAGTGATGTGCGGCTTCCGAGTTGCGCTTGGTGGAGCGCAATCCTTGTATGGGATTACACCAGACTTAACCGCGTTAGGCAAAGTCATTGGCGGCGGATTACCAGTCGCTGCTTTTGGGGGCAAAGCTGAGATCATGGCACATTTGGCTCCCTTAGGTGGCGTCTATCAGGCCGGCACTTTATCCGGAAATCCGGTTGCGGTTGCAGCTGGATTAACGACGTTGAAGCTCATTCAAGCACCTGAGTTTTATATGCACCTCAGCCGACAAACTCAAAAGTTAGTTGACGGATTCAACCGCATCGGTAAGGAACTAAATATCAATTTTTGTGCAGATGCCATCGGCGGCATGTTTGGCATCTACTTTTGTAAAGAAGTACCAACCAGTTTCCAACAAGTCATGCAAGCGGATGGCGATTTATTTAAACGATTCTTTCATGCAATGCTCGATCGTGGCATATATCTTGCTCCATCGGCTTACGAAGCAGGATTTGTGTCGGCATGCCATTCAGATAATGTAATTAAAACTACAATTGATGCGGCATATGAATCTTTACGTCAATTTACATGTAAAGAAAATTCGTAGAAACCGTACTATTTCCACACTGCATTTAATCTGTTAATTAATGAAAAATAGACACCAATCAATTGTGGAATTCTTGTCACTGCCAATAATCTTCTGCTATCTTTCGCCATAACTTAATCTTGACCTTTTTGAGAAAAACATGTCATTAAATCTAAAGAAAATTAGTCTTGCGATTAGCTTAACCATTACTGCGCTATCTTCGTATGCGCAAACGCAAACTTTAAAGGAATCTGCGCAAAAGGCTATTTTGACCAATCCCGAAGTACAGGCAAAGTGGCATAGTTTTCAATCGACAAGCTCCGGCCGGGATGCTGCGTTAGGTGCTTATTTACCCAACGTTACATTGACCGCAGATACAGGGCGCGACAACCGCGATAACCGTCTAGGGAAATCTGAGTTAAATCGTAGTGCAACAGCAATTAGTTTGAATCAAATGATCTACGATGGTTTTTTGACGAGTAATCAAGTTAAACAACTCGATCATCTGAAGCGTGTTCGTTTCTTTGAATTACAAGATACTTCGGAAAACATCGTGTTAGAGGTTGTCCGTGCCTACTCAGACGTTGCCAGATTCCGTAAGTTGGTAAGCCTCGCTGAAGATAATTATGTTCGTCACCGTGCGGTATTCGAACAAATACAGGCGAAATCAAAAGCGGGTGTAAGTCGTCGCGTCGATTTGGAGCAAATTTCGGGACGTTTAGCATTAGCAGAGGCGAATCTGGTGACTGAAACGTCTAACCTACATGACGTTAGTGCAAGATTCCAGCGACTGGTGGGTGTTATGCCAGCAAAAGATTTGGAAAGTTTAAGTGGTTTATCCACTGGCATGCCCAGTTCTATTGTAGAAGCCTTGAATGTCGCGTTTACTAATCATCCAGCCTTATTAGCAAGTATCGATAACATTGACTCAGTGAATAGTGGATTGAATTCACGTCGCTCTGTCTATCAACCTCGTCTTGATTTTAAAGCACGGGCTGAGCGTGGCAATAACATCGATTTCGTTTCGGGTCGCACCAATAATAATTCAGCCGAATTTGTAATGACTTGGAACCTGTTCAACGGTGGTAGCGATAAGGCACGGGTGCAGGAAGCAGCAGATCAATTAAATCTGGCGCGTGATTTGCGCGATAAGACTTGTCGGGACATACGCCAAACCTTAGCGATTGCGTTCAACGACACTCGCAAATTAACTGATCAATTGAATTTCCTCGATCAACATCAATTGTCAATTGAAAAAGCGCGAGACGCTTATCGCCAGCAATTTGATATTGGCCAGCGCTCTTTGCTCGATTTATTAGACACTGAAAATGAGTTGTATCAAGCCAAGCGCACTTTTTCAAACGCTGAAATTGACTTATTCTTAGCCTACGCAAGAACGCAGGCGGGAATGGGCAAACTTTATGCAGCTTTGGGATTAGCACGTCGCGACGACGCTACTGGTTTGCTTAAGAATACTGAAATCAGCCCGAACGCTGCGGCGGCAAATTGCCCAATAGAAGCACCGGATATTTACGTCATTAATAAGGCGCAACTCGATCAACGCGCCATTGAAGGCATTACAGTTTCAGAATTCAAACCTGTTGCCGTGCCGGTACAAGCAGCAGCTGCGCCCGCAGTAAAGATGCCAGAGCCGGATAAAGATCACATTGCAAATTCTCGCACTGCGGTATTAAATTCACTGAAAAGCTGGCGCGATGCATGGGTGAACATGAACCCAGAAGCCTATTTCAATTTTTATGCAAAAAAATATACATCGAGAGAATCGTGGAAAGCTGCCCGCCGTGCTCGCTTAATGAGTGCACAAAAAATCAGTTTGGATTTATCTGATATTAAATTCACTATGCAAGACAGCAAACATGCAACAACGAGTTTTCAGCAGGATTATCGTTCTACCAGCTACCAAGATAATTTACAAAAGGCACTGTACTGGGAGGAAATTAATGGGAAATGGCAAATTGTGAATGAATCAGTTTCAGGCCCTAATGCCAAGCAATGGTAGAAGCCACCTACCCTATGCATGATGAGATGTAATGAAAAACCCGCAAGGCAATGAGCTCTGCGGGTTTTTTTACGGAGTGCTTTAGAAATCACTTAGACATTCGCAATGTTTCTCAAGAGAAGTATTTTTTCTTGTAGAATGGTTATTTAGATTGGGATCGGCCTTATAGTCTGATGTCTTGCACGTGTAAACTAACCACGTGAGGATAAACAATCATGCGGTGCTAGAGCTTCTCGCTGCTTTACACATTTCTGAATTTTTTTGGGTGGGTTCATATTGCAATCTGCTTTTTTCGCCTTGCGTTGCTATCGAATCAAAATACTAGCGATAAGTCTGTTTATCGTGACAGCTGCAATATCGCTAAATTCATTTGGAATCAATTGGGATCGCTTGCGTTTAAGTATGCGTGCGTTAGGTGGCGAAGAACAAATTTTCAATGAGTGGTCAGCTCTGATTATGAACAATAGTGAAATGCCGATCGAAGTCAAACTACAGAAGGTCAATCTTTTCTTTAATCGAAAAATTATTTATACCGATGACATCGAGGCTTGGGGGCAATCCGACTACTGGGCAACGCCACTTGAAAGTCTGGCGAAAAAAAAGGGGGATTGCGAAGATTTTGTCATTGCGAAATATTTCAGTTTGCGTAACTTAAATATTCCAGATGCACAACTTCGACTTGTTTATGTCAAAGCTCGGATAGGCGGAGTCAATAGTAATATTACACAAGCTCATATGGTATTGGCCTTTTATCCGACCGCCGATGCAGAGCCATTAATTCTCGACAATTTAATTTCTGATATTCGACCAGCTTCCCGTCGCAACGACCTAGCACCAATTTTCAGTTTTAATGGACAGGGAATTTTTGCTGGTGCCGCGAGCAACGCGACGTTAGGCCCAGGCGGCACAAGCCGGTTATCGCGATGGCAAGATTTATTAGAACGTGCTCGCAAAGAAGGCTTTGAGTAATTTGCACTAGAGTGAACAATAAGCAAGGAAGATTGTAGTAGTGGAGTCGTTGACAAGTTTCATTGTCCTTGGCTGTTTAACTATATGCAAGATAAGTTAGTACGGCATTAATGGACCAAATTTATAGAAGTCCAAAAGTAAGAATTTAATTTGTTTGGGTGGTCGCGTCCAAGCTTTATGAAAGTACGCACAATTTACAAAGGAAACACCATGTCGATGTACCGCCAATTATGGTTCGCTATCATCCTTAGTACCTTAATCGCTTTGGTTGGTAGTTTGTTCGCGTCTACCATGAGTTCTCGCGCTTATTTGAACGAGCAATTACGGATGAAAAACTCGGACAATGCGACAGTTCTCGCACTTTCATTGAGTCAAAAAAATATCGAACCAGTAGAGCTTGAATTGATCATTGCATCATTATTCGACAATGGTCATTATGCCTCGATCAAAGTGCTTGACCCCGCGGGGAAAACACTCGTCGAACGCACCGCTCCCAGCGAACAATCAAATGTACCTGCTTGGTTTAAGCAGTGGCTTCCGATCCAGTCTATCCCTGGGCAGGCACAAATAAGTAATGGTTGGAAACAGCTCGGCACTATCTCCTTAGTCAGCCAAAATGGTGATGCGTATCAGACACTCTGGAAATCGGTGCAGGAAATGTTTGCCGCTTTAGCGATTTCAGGGTTGATCGCGTGCTATCTCGGCGCACTGATTTTACGTCGTATTAAGCAACCATTAAAAGCCGTCATCGATCAGGCTAAAGGGATGACAGAACGGCGCTTCATTATTACGCCTGAATCTAGAGTGCCTGAACTTAAGCAATTGTCTACCGCAATGAATTCAACTGTAGTGCTATTGCAATCGATGTTCGCAGAAGAAGCAGAGCGTTTGGAAACTCTGCGTGCCCAAGCGAATTCAGATGCAACCACAGGTTTGTCAAACCGAAACCACTTTATCAGTCAACTCCAGGCTTGCGTTGAAGAAGAAAATGCACCAGCTGGTAGCTTAATCTTGATTCGTTTAGCGGGTCTTGCCAACATTAACAAAGCATTGGGCAGAAATAAGACCGATGACTTACTCAAGAAAGTTGGCCAATTACTCAATATCCATCAAAAACATTTACATGATGGCTTTGCCGCACGCTTGAACGGTACTGATTTCGCGTTGTTATTCAGACGTGAAGATGCACTCACAGTGTCACAAAAATTACTCATTGAGGTACAGAAAATTTTCGCTGACATTACGGACAATTTTACGATATTTATTGGTTATGGGAACTATGAGTTCGGTATCACACCAGGCAGTTTATTGGCGCAAGTTGATGCAGCCGTTGCTAGCGCAGAAGCAACTGGTAGTAGCGCCGTACGGGAATCAGCACCATTAAATATTGAACATGCTCCCCGCAGTTCGGAAGAGTGGACGAAATTAATTCTTCGGGCGATAGAGCAAAATTGGGTGAAGCTCGCCTATTTCCCTGTCACTAAATCGAATGGCGAACTAATTCACAAAGAATCTGCGCTGCGCCTTATGTTTGGTGGAGAGTGGTTTCCAGCAGCACGTTTTTTGCCGATCGCAGAACGATTGGGCTTAACTGAAAAATTAGATTTAATCGCGATTAAATTAGCCTTGGAAGAACTAAACAAGACCGATGCTGACAAAGAAATAGCGGTCAATTTATCTGCACAGTCGATTCAAAGTGCTGACTTCCGGACGCAACTAAAGGCAATTTTACAAAGCAAACCAGCTGCTGCAAAACAATTATGGTTAGAGGTTCCTGAAAACGGCGTGTTTGCCAATATTGACGCTTTCCGCACATTTCATCGTGATATTGCGCCGACTGGATGCAAGCTGGGTCTGGAACATTTTGGACGCCAGTTCGATAAGATCAATTTGCTACATGACCTCAAATTGAATTACGTCAAAATTGATGGTGGCTTCATTCGCAATATTGAAAGTAACGAGGGCAATCAGGCGTTTGTCAAAGGCGTCTGCCACATTGTTCGCCGTTTGGCACTGTTAAGCTTTGCTGAAAGTGTCACTAGCCAAGCAGAATTAAGTACCTTAAGTGAATTAGGATTAGATGGTGCGACAGGGCCAGAAGTTGGACGCCTGTTTCCACTTGACTAATCGCATTAATCATCAACACATCAAATCAACGTGCTTTGTCGACAAGACATCCACCATACTGGTTAACTTGGAGATCATCACCCCCTAAAGTTGATCACAACAAAATTCTTAAAGCGACTCGCGACGTACGACAAGAAAAAGGAGCAAATGAGAATTTGCCCCTTTTTTCAATGATCAACTACATTCATCTTAATCAGTGATGATCTTTCCTTTCGAAATCAAATCATTGATCAATTGCAGATCAGTCGTAAAGCCAGTCGTAAGATTGACGCCACTAAAGACAATTTGTTGCACATCATTACTCGTGACATTAGTCGGATTGGTTGCCATTGAATTGCCAGCCGTGAAAGCACCGCTAGTACTAATATACAACGTGGTGTTAGTGCCATCCCAGTTAAAGTGAATAAACTTATCCAGAGTTGCGCTGGATTCTCCGACCAGTAGATCACGTAAATCCAAACGATCTCCACCCGATGCGTAAGTTGCAGTTCCAAAGTCTGTGATCGTATCAACCGCTGGAGCGGCGGTAGTACCATTGTCGCTCAAAGACCATTTGAAGGTATCTGCGCCCAAGCCACCCGTCAGGCTGTCACTACCTGTACCACCAATCAGAATATCGTTGCCATCTCCACCACTCATGGTGTCATTGCCTGCACCACCAGTCATTCGATCATTTCCGGTAGTACCGGTGATCGTATTGGCATTAGTATCACCAATAAATTGATTGTAGCCATCTGCACCCATTCCACTCAATATTGAGAAGCTAACATTCTGTGAAGCCGTCGTCGATGTCGTACCACCAGTCTCAGTGGATGTGGCCGTGACCGCGACGGTGATATCGCCAATGGTCGATGCCAGCAATTGCAATTTAGCAGACGAGAACTCAATTGCTGGGACAGTAACGACACCACCGACTGCAGCAATACCTGAAGGATGGGCCGTCGTAACGATGGTCGCACCTGCAGGCAAACTCGAGAAGTTATAACTTAAAGATTCCGAACCGTCAGTATCTGTCAATGCCCCTGAGACATAAGATGGCAAAGCAATCTGTGTAAATTGACCAGATCCAGCATTGCCAGCTAACACGCCCTGTTTCTCAGTTAACACGATATCGTCGATCATCGCACCGCGGCCATTTGCATCAAACTGTGTCGCGTCGGTAATGATCGTAATCGTTTGCGATGTTCCGTTTCCAACAAAACTAAAATGCAAGTTTTGCCAATTCAAAGAGTTCTGTGGACTTAAGTTAGAGTAGCTAGCTATCTTGACCCCATCCACTAATACAGTCATTACCGTAAAGTTATTGTTGTAACCGTTACGTGCTGCATAATCAAACGACAAGTCGTAGACACTACCAGAAACTGTTGTCACTGCTCTTTGAATCCCCAGTGTCTGAACATTGCCAGTTGCATTATTAAGCTCTAACCAGTTAGTACCATTCCCCGCCATCGCCGACATTGTTGGCGTTGAGCTATCTTGCGCGGTAATAATGTCTCCGGTTGACCAAATTTCAAAACGATTTGTACCGCCCGTTGTCGCATCGGGGGTATCTATTCGTGTCCAGCCACTTAGTACCGTTTGGTTAATGCCAGTTGAAGTGGTATCTGGGTTGAGTGTCGCTTGTGTCAGACCAGTATCTGCTGCTTCCCACGAGGTGCTGAATTTCACACTGCTTGCAGCATTCGTCACGCTAAGTGTTGGTGCGTCAACGACAGGTTTAACATCGATAGTCAACGTCGCTGTATTACTGATGTTTCCGCCGTTATCTATGCCTTGGAACGTGAAATTAGCGTAGTCATTTTTCATGTTACCAACACCGGCGGTCGCAAAACTAGCGTCGCCAGATTCATTTGCAGCTGGAACGAAACGCAAATTATTGGCGATGACCTGCGCCTGCGTAATCGTCAATCCAACAGCACTCACCCAAGAAGTACCGTTAAAGAACTGTAAAGCACCTGAAGCGGGGCCAGTGACAATTTTAACGCTCAATGTATTGCCAGCATCGGCATCTGTGATGCCAAAATCCGCCCAGCCGAAACGATATGTTGCAGCTGACACTGTGCCACCGCCAGTAATAACAGCTGCCGCATCTTCCGAAATAGTGATTGCTTTAGATGTTGCAACTGGTGACGCATCGTTATCTGTGATCGTGCCCGTACCCGTTGCCGACGCATTCGTGGTTGTACCCGCCGTGCGTGTTGCCGTTAAGACGAAGGTTTCGTCGAGCTCATCCAACAAATCTTCCGTCACTGGTGTACGTACCAAGACACTCGTCGCGCCTGCGGCAATGGTCGCCGTAGCCGCATTGTTCCACGTCGTTCCACCATCCGTTGATACTTGCAGATTCGTCGCTGTCGCACTACCGTAATCCGTACCACTGCCCGTGGCGTTACCACCGCCTAAGGCGAGGCTGACACTCGTTGCTGTGGTGCTCGCATTACTTAAGCTCACCGTGAATTGCGCAAAGCCACCGCTCTCCGCGACAGTGACATTGCTAACGCTCAAAGTTGGCGTATCGTTGTCGCTACCACCAGTGCCGGTGCCATCATCTTTGATCGTACCTACGCCCAGATTGTCTAAAATCGTGGCGTTCGTTGGCGTGACCAAATTCACATTGAAGTTCTCCGACAATTCAAACACGCTATCGTTGGCGATATTGACCGTGATCGTTTGTGTCGTCACACCAGGATTGAACGTCAAGGTACCACTCGTAGCTGTGTAATCGCTACCCGCTGTTGCTGTACCGTTGCTGGTGTTGTAACCAACAGAAACCGTTTGGCCCGATGCTGCCGACAAAGTGACCGTGAAGGTCGCTGTGCCAGCCGCTTCGTTGACGATCACGTCGTTGATCGACAAGCTTGGTGTCGGATCATTATCTGTAATCGTGATGGTACCGGTTGCAGATGCGTTCGAAGTTATTCCGCCGACGGTCGGTGTCGCCACCAAACTGAAGTTTTCACTAATTTCATCTAACAAGTCATCTGTAATTGGAGTACGCACCAATACGCTGGTCGATCCTGCAACGATTGTCGCCGTAGTCGCGTTATTCCAAGTAACACCATTATCCGTCGAAACTTGAATATTAGTTGCGCCTGCGCTACCAAAGTCGACTCCGGCTCCTGAAGCAGTACCCGCATTCAACACTAAACTCAAGGTCGTATCAACACCACTCGCAGCATTTAAGCTAATCGTAAACTGAGCAAAACCAACGTCTTCAGCCACCGTCGCGCTGCTCACGCTTAGAGTTGGTGCTGTGTCATTGTCAGTGATCGTACCTACGCCCAGATTGTCTAAAATCGTGGCATTCGTTGGCGTGACCAAATTGACGTTGAAGTTCTCCGACAATTCAAACACGCTATCGTTGGCGATATTGACCGTGATCGTTTGTGTCGTCACACCAGGATTGAACGTCAAGGTACCACTCGTAGCTGTGTAATCGCTACCCGCGGTTGCTGTACCGTTGCTGGTGTTGTAACCAACAGAAACCGTTTGGCCAGACGCTGCCGACAAGGTGACCGTGAAGGTCGCTGTGCCAGCCGCTTCGTTGACGATCACGTCGTTGATCGTCAAACTTGGTGTTGCATCGTTATCCGTGATCGTGCCCGTACCCGTTGCCGACGCATTCGTGGTTGTACCCGCCGTGCGTGTTGCCGTTAAGACGAAGGTTTCGTCGAGTTCATCCAACAAATCTTCCGTCACTGGTGTACGTACCAAGACACTCGTCGCGCCTGCGGCAATCGTCGCCGTAGCCGCATTGTTCCACGTCGTTCCACCATCCGTTGATACTTGCAGATTCGTCGCTGTCGCACTACCGTAATCCGTACCACTGCCTGTGGCGTTACCACCGCCTAAGGCGAGGCTAACACTCGTTGCTGTGGTGCTCGCATTACTTAAGCTCACCGTGAATTGCGCAAAGCCACCGCTCTCCGCGACCGTGACATTGCTGACGCTCAAAGTTGGCGTATCGTTGTCGCTACCACCAGTGCCGGTGCCATCATCTTTGATCGTACCTACGCCCAGAT
>NZ_JBMPOU010000005.1:0-210998 GCF_049340305.1 Undibacterium sp. Ji22W
TAACTACCGTCTAAATTTTAGTTTCTTCAACTTCAATTCAAACATCAGGAACTTAACGACCAGCTACTTGCATTTCTCTTATTTCACACCCGCATTTCTGCGGGAGGCGAACTATAGCAAGCATCGCGCTTCCTTGGCAAGACTTATTTGGATAAATTGAATAAATCTTATAAATCCTCCACTTGGGCTGCTAGCTATATAGAACAAAACACTCACTACAAAAGAAAAGCGCTCCGCAAGCGGAGCGCTTTGTAGAGCAGGCCTTAATAGCTATTACACAGCGACATACTTACTTATTCTGGAAATTAGCTGGGCGCTTTTCCAAGAATGCCTTCATACCCTCGCGCTGATCATGCGTACCGAAACTTGCATGGAATAAACGACGCTCATAATGAACACCCTCTGTTAAGCCAGATTCAAATGAACGGTTGACCGCATCTTTAATCATCATCACTACTGGTAAAGACATAGACGCGATCGTCGTCGCAGCAGCCAAAGTCTCCTCCATTAACTTATCTAGTGGCACAACACGCGACACCAAGCCCGCACGTTCTGCTTCATTCGCATCCATCAAGCGTGCTGTCAAACACAAATCCATCGCCTTAGACTTGGAAATGGCACGCGGCAAACGTTGAGTGCCGCCACAGCCTGGCAGGGTTGCCAATTTAATCTCTGGCTGTCCAAATTTTGCATTGTCAGCAGCAATGATGAAATCGCACATCATCGTCAACTCACAACCACCGCCGAGAGCGTAACCCGCCACTGCTGCAATCACTGGTTTCCGCACACGCAAAATATGCTCCCAGTTCTTGGTAACATAATTGCCGTTATATGCATCCATATAGTTATAGTCGACCATCGCTGCAATATCAGCGCCTGCCGCAAAGGCTTTTTCACTACCAGTAATTACCATGCAGCCAATGTTCTCGTCTTGATCGAAGGCGAATAAAGCATGCCCCAATTCATCCATCAATTGATCATTTAAAGCGTTCAACGCTTTTGGGCGATTTAACGTAATCACGCCAACTTTATCTTTAGTCTCTACAAGTATGTTCTGGTATTCCATATTACTTACTCCAATAAATAAATGAGTTTAATTATTCTTGACTTCAAAAGTCTTAGGTAGCAATAGCCACATCGCTCCACGCTGCTTCATGCGTCCAGCCAGTTCACCCGGCTCACGGCCAAAACCCCAGAAGAAATCAGCACGCACTGCGCCGCGAATTGCACCGCCGGTATCTTGCGCCATCATCAATCTCTGCAGTGGGTTACTGCTAAGTGGCATTGTAGTCGACAAAAATACGGGTGCACCTAGTGGTAATTGCGTTGGATCAACCGCAATTGATCTTTGTGGCACCAATGGCACACCCAATGCACCTTTCGGACCAATGCTAGGATCCAGCAATTTTTCTTCTTTAAAAAACACAACACTAGGATTGGCGTTTAATAGCTCTTCCTGCCGAGAGGGATTCTTTGCAATCCAGCCCTTAATGGCCTGAGCTGAAGCTTGATCTAAGGTTAACTCTCCCTTATCGACCAGATAGCGGCCGATGGACTTATATGGATGTCCGTTTTGATCTGCATAGGCCACGCGTACAGTTTCGCCTGTTTCATTCAATTGCACACGGCCAGAACCTTGTATCTGCAAGAAAAAAGCATCCACAGGATCATCAACCCAGACCAATTCTTTTCCCGCCAAGAACGGCAAGATTTCAGCACGTGAAGAGTAAGGGATAACTTTATTGCCGCCTAGTCGCCCACGCAAACGCATATTTTTTAAATCAGGATAAACACTACCAAGATCAATCGTCAGCAAATCATTGGGTACCGCATACAAGGCAGTCTGAAACACGCCGCCTTTGGTACGGGAGCCCTTCAATAGAGGCTCGTAATAGCCAGTGACCATGCCTTCGGTTGCTCCATCAAGATGCTGCACTTGATAAGGAGCGAAGTTCGTTTCAAAGAATCCGCGAATGGAAGTGACATCTTTCGCATCTACATTTTTGAGCTTACCGCAGACTTCTTTCCATTCCGCTTTATTCTTCAGCGCAAAGCAGGAGTTAGTAAAAGCCGGCCAAGCCTCACGCAAATCATCGTTTCCCCAACCAGGCATATCGGCGTACGAACTTAATTTGTATGCCTGCGTGTAATTCGTGATTGGTGCTAACTTAGGAGGCACTGTTGGAGGTACCGTCGGCGGTATAGTCGATATAACAGGCGGCGTTACTGGCTTTGGTTCCGCTGGAAGCTGCTTCGGTGGCGTCGTACAAGCCGCCAAAGTCAAAATCAGCGATGCTGCTAAAATGCGTTTTTGTTCGAACAAAGAATTCATAAAGGATTAATTATGTGGTTATTAGCCGTCGAAGCTTTAGGCGCTTTCGGTTTATTTGCTTTTATCGTTTGGTGGACAATGTTTTCAGGAAAAAAACCATCAAGCAAAAACACGAAAAACGATCGCGAAACCGATCAAAAATAACGCAAACCCAAGGAGCTTCAGGTTTAATGCAAAGTGCGTGGCAAAGATAAAACGAATTCCGGAATCAGCGCATCGAATTTATGACCGTCTTCTGCGACACAGAAATAAGTCCCCTGCATAGTACCGTGCGGTGTTTCCAAAGAGCTACCGCTGGTGTACTCAAATGCTTCACCCGGTTTAAGTAGAGGTTGATGTCCTACCACGCCTAAGCCTTGCACTTCATGCGTTTTATTATTCGCGTCGGTAATGATCCAGTGACGCGAAATCAACTGCGCCGGAATATCACCGGTATTTTTAATCGTTATCGTGTAAGCGAATACAAAATGCGCCTTATCCGGATTCGATTGTTCTTCCAGATACTGCGTCACGACCGACACTTTAAATTCATACTTAGACATAAAACCTCGCACCAATCAATGGCAAATACAAAGAAAACCGAGCCAAGCACTCGCTGAATGTGTGTTTATCTGCATTCAGAAAGCGCTTAAAACGTGCATCTTACAAGAGCACAGCATTCTTCGCAGGAGTAAAATAGCGGATTCAAGACATTTCGTCTGCCAAATCTATTATTTTGCGTACTTATTTTGCACATTTATTCGAGATTTCAATATGACAAGCTACCGCATCGCCCCTAGTATTCTCTCTGCTGACTTCGCTCGCCTTGGTGAGGAAGTTCGTAACGTCGTTGCCGCAGGTGCGGACATGATTCACTTTGATGTCATGGATAACCATTACGTGCCTAATCTGACCATAGGCCCTTTGGTCTGCGAGGCGATTCGTCCGCATGTGCAAGTGCCGATTGATGTGCATCTGATGGTTAAACCAGTTGATCGCATCATTCCTGACTTTGCCAAAGCTGGTGCCAATATCATCAGCTTTCATCCAGAAGGCTCAGAACACATCGATCGCAGCCTGCAACTAATTCGCGATCACGGTTGCAAAGCAGGATTGGTGTTTAATCCAGCAACGCCTTTGCATGTATTGGAACATGTGATGGACAAGCTTGATCTGATCCTTTTAATGTCAGTCAACCCTGGCTTTGGCGGACAATCTTTCATTCCCCACACTTTGAAAAAAATCGCTGCCGTACGCAAGTTAATCGATGAATCCGGCCGCGACATTATGTTGCAAGTCGATGGCGGCGTGAAAGTGGACAATATTCGTGAAATCGCTGCAGCAGGTGCGGATACTTTTGTGGCTGGATCTGCGATTTTTGGTAAGCCTGATTATAAGACTGTGATTGATGCTATGCGGGGTGAGTTGGCTTTGGTGGGTTAAACTCAAACTGGACGACCGACGACTCTTCACAAACCAACAGACACTGGATTCCCGCTAGAAGCACGCGGGAATGACAATCTCAACCACTTACCATCTCAGCATCATGTCAAAATTGAGATAGTTACTCAGACGATAATCTCTTCCCAAGCATGCCTAAATTTCAAGACATCCAAGCAGCCATCATCGACCTCGATGGCACCATGCTAAATACCGCGCCTGATTTTTTAGTCGCCATCAATCGCATGCGTGCAGAATTTTCATTGCCAGGATTAGACATCGTCACCATCACCAATTTCGTCGGCAAAGGCTCAGAAAATCTCATCCATCGCGTGCTATCAACCGATTTCGAACCAGCGCAAGTTGAACAACATTTTGAACAAGCAATGGCGAGCTACCAAAAGCACTATCTTGCGATCAACGGTGACTACAGCACTTTATATCCCGATGTCATTGAAGGCCTGCAAGCACTCAAAGCACAAGGATTGCGTCTAGCTTGCGTGACGAATAAACCCATCGCTTTCACTACGCCGTTGCTCGCAAAAAAAGGCTTGAACGATTTTTTTGAGATCGTGTACGGCGGCGATTCTTTGGCGCGCAAAAAGCCTGATCCTCTACCGCTGTTACAAGTTTGCCTCGATTTTCACTTAGCACCGGCAAAGGTGGTCGCGATTGGCGATTCATCGAATGACGCCAAAGCAGCGCGTGCTGCGGGCTGTCCGGTACTAACAGTGCCCTATGGCTACAATCACGGCGAGGCTGTACAAACTATTGAAAGTGATGGTATAGTCGAAACCTTACTGAGTGCTGCACAATTTTTACTCAGTAGAAAAACCCTAATAATTTCATCAAGCTTCTAACAAAATTAGAATGTTCCTCGATAAGAAACGTCCATCAACAATTCCAGGCACTTTTGAGGCCTGGCTATGGCGACGCTGGCAATCCACTTGACCAGCGTGGGCGCTTTCGTCTGTGTGTCTGAGTTTTATCCAAACCCTGATTCGCGCCAACGACGTTTTTTCATCTCTCGTCATCTTTGACAAGATTCTGTAAGTTTTCGCTGTACCGTTTCGACTTTTTGATTTCACATTCTGGAGCTAGCCTCGTCTGCATTGCTGACGTCTGGCGCTGATCGAATTTGAAATTTTCGGTCAAACACATTTAACGCACATACATCATGACTGAACTCGAATTTAAATCCTTGGCCGCACAAGGCTACAATCGTATCCCGATGATCGCTGAAGCCTTTGCCGATCTGGAGACACCACTCACGCTCTACCTGAAACTGGCGCAAACCACCAATGGCGGCAAAAATAGCTTTCTGCTGGAGTCTGTCAAAGGCGGTGAACGCTTTGGTCGCTACTCCTTTATCGGTTTGCCAGCATCCACGGTAGTTCGCTCCACTGGCTTTCACACTGAAGTCATCAAGAACGCTCAAGTAGTCGAAACCCATGAAGGCAATCCTTTAGATTTTATAGCTGAATATCAATCCCGTTTCCGCGTGGCCTTGCGCCCTGGTTTGCCACGTTTCTGCGGTGGGCTCGCTGGTTACTTTGGCTACGATGCCGTGCGTTATGTGGAAAAGCGTTTAGAGAAAACCGCGCCAAAAGATGATCTCGGTTTGCCAGACATTCAACTCCTGCTCACCGAAGAACTTGCTGTGATCGATAATGTCTCTGGCAAATTATATTTAATCGTCTATGCCGACCCAACACAACCAGAAGCATGGAACAAAGCGCGTCAACGCTTGAGAGATTTACGTGCGATGTTGCGCCGTAGCGTCGATGTTCCTATTACTTCAGCATCAGTGCGCACCGAAGCGATACGCGATTTCGCTAAAGAAGATTATTTGAAAGCCGTGCTGAAAGCCAAGGAATACATTATGGCGGGCGATTTGATGCAAGTACAAATTGGTCAGCGCATCAAGAAACCGTATGTCGATTCACCACTGTCTTTATATCGTGCGCTGCGCTCAATTAATCCTTCACCCTACATGTATTTCTACAATTTCGGCGATATGCACATCATCGGTGCTTCACCAGAAATTTTGGTCCGCAACGAGCAGCTCAGCGATGGCAATAAAAAAGTTACGATACGTCCATTAGCAGGAACGCGCCCACGCGGCGCAACACCAGAGCGTGACGAAGAACTCGCGGTTGAATTATTGGCGGATCCAAAAGAGATCGCCGAACACGTTATGTTGATCGATCTCGCACGTAACGATATCGGCCGCATCGCGCAAACCGGCAGCGTCAAACTGACCGAAAAAATGGTGATTGAAAAGTATTCCCACGTACAGCATATTGTCTCGAATGTGGAAGGCTTATTGCAGCCAAATATGTCCAACCTGGATGTACTCAAAGCGACCTTCCCTGCCGGCACTTTATCTGGCGCACCGAAAGTTCGCGCGATGGAATTGATCGATGAACTCGAGCCAGTGAAACGCGGGATCTACGGCGGTGCTTGCGGTTACTTATCGTTTGGTGGCGAAATGGATTTAGCGATTGCGATCCGCACCGGTGTGCTTAAAGACGGCATGTTATATGTGCAAGCGGCAGCCGGTGTGGTTGCCGATTCTGTGCCTGAAATGGAATGGCAAGAAACTGAAAACAAAGCGCGTGCAATGCTCAGAGCAGCAGAACAAGTACAAGATGGTTTGGACGGAGAAATTTAACTTATGACGCATAAATTCAATAAGCGGGCGCAGCTCTTTGTTGCACATGCTCGCAATATCGACATATTGCTGCGCTGTGCGCCTCGATCTGCATCCCGCTGATTGAATTTCTCTCGCCACAAGTACCGTATTCGATTTTTATAAATGAATTCAAGTTTCTCTTTATTGAGAGGTTTAAAAAATGCTACTAATGATAGACAACTACGATTCCTTCACTTACAACCTCGTGCAATATTTTGCTGAGTTGGGTGAGGAAGTTCGCACGTATCGTAATGATGAAATTACGCTGGAAGAAATCGAGGCGATGAAGCCTGATCGCATTTGCATTTCTCCTGGCCCTTGCACACCTTTGGAAGCCGGAATTTCTGTGCCTGTACTCAAGTGCTTTGCTGGTGAAATTCCTATTCTCGGCGTTTGCCTCGGCCATCAAAGTATCGCCGAAGCATTTGGTGGCAAAGTCATTCGTGCTAAAGAAGTTATGCATGGTAAGACTTCGCCGATTGCGCATACTGGCGTTGGCGTGTTCAGCGATTTGCCTAGTCCTTACACGGTCACTCGTTATCACTCGCTGGCCATTGAGCGCTCAAGTTTGCCTGATTGTTTAGAGGTCACTGCTTGGACGGAAGATGGAGAAATCATGGGTGTGCGTCACAAAACTTTTGATTTGCAGGGTGTGCAATTTCACCCTGAATCAATTTTATCGGAACACGGGCACGCATTATTAAAGAATTTTTTATTGGGAAAATAAGATGACGATCTCACAGCAAGAAGCTTTAACCCGCCTCATTGAACATCGCGAGATTTTCCACGATGAGATGTTGTCGCTGTTCCGCAAAATCATGGGTGGAGAAATGTCGCCGATCATGATTGCAGCGCTCACCATGGGCCTCCGCGTCAAGAAAGAAAGCATCGGTGAAATTACCGCAGCGGCACAAGTCATGCGCGAGTTTTCGACCAAAGTGCCGATGGCGAATACCAAGAATTTGATTGATATCGTCGGCACGGGTGGTGATGGCGCACATACCTTTAATATTTCGACCGCATCGATGTTCGTCACCGCTGCTGCTGGTGCTCGTGTCGCGAAGCATGGTGGCCGCAGCGTGTCTTCTTCGTCTGGTAGCGCCGACGTACTCGAATCTTTGGGCGTGAATATCAACTTACAACCAGAACAAATTGCACAATCTATCGCGCAAACCAATATCGGTTTCATGTTCGCACCAAATCACCACGCCGCGATGAAACATGCAGCACCAGTACGACGTGAATTAGGTGTTCGTACGATTTTCAATATTCTGGGTCCACTGACCAATCCTGCTGGGGCACCAAATATTTTGATGGGCGTGTTTCATCCTGATCTGGTCGGCATTCAAGTACGCGTCTTGCAACGCCTAGGTGCTCAACATGCGATCGTTGTTTGGGGCCGTGACAATATGGATGAAGTGTCACTCGGTGCGCCAACCATGGTCGGTGAATTAGTCAATGGTGAAATCCGCGAATACGATATTCATCCTGAGGATTTTGGTTTGCAAATGGTCTCGAATCGCAGCTTGAGAGTATCTGGCGCAGAGGAATCCAAAGCACGTATTCTCGATGTTTTAAATAATGTGCCTGGACCAGCGACCGATATCGTTAGCTTAAATGCAGGCGCTGCACTATATGGCGCGGGCATTGTAGATTCGATTGCTGATGGCGTAAAGAAAGCGCAAGCAGCTATCGCCTCCGGTGCCGCGTTGAATAAGCTGCATCAATTAGTCGAAGTGACGCATCAATTAGGTAAATAAGCATGTCAGACATACTCAACAAAATTCTCGAAGTCAAAGTAGAAGAAGTCGCACGCGATAAGAAAGTACAAAGCTATACCAGCTTACGTGCCGACGTAGAAAGCAACAAAGAAGCACAACAAACATTACGTGGATTTGAAGCTAGCCTGCGCAATAAAATTACACTAGGCAAAGCAGCGGTTATTGCAGAAATCAAAAAAGCCTCACCCTCCAAAGGTGTGATCCGCGAAAATTTTCTGCCCGCAGAGATCGCCGCAAGTTACGCTCAACATGGCGCTGCTTGTTTGTCCGTATTAACCGACGAAGTATTTTTTCAAGGCGCACCTATCTATTTACAGCAAGCACGTGCCGCATGTACTTTGCCTGTTTTGCGCAAAGATTTCATGATCGATCCCTATCAGGTGTATCAAGCCAGAAGCTGGGGAGCGGATTGTATTTTGCTGATCGTCGCAGCGCTCGATCATGGCTTAATGGCGGAACTCGAAGCCTGCGCGCATGAACTCGGCATGGGCGTATTAGTTGAAGTGCATAACGGTGAAGAATTAAATGCAGCCTTAAAGTTAAAAACGAATCTACTCGGCATCAACAACCGTAACTTACGAACCTTTGATGTCACACTAGATACGACGCTTGGCTTACTGCCACGGATTCCAGAACACAAGCTCGTCATCACGGAATCTGGCATCATGGACAAAGCTGATGTGCAACGTATGTGTGATGCGCATGTGCATGGCTTCTTGGTGGGCGAAGCTTTTATGCGGGCGGAGGAACCAGGGTTGGAACTAGAGAAACTATTTTTCTAAGCATCAAAGAATTTCACATTCGTAAAAAAGCCACGACAAATAGCGTGGCTTTTTTATGTCTGCTCAGCGTCACACAGATTTTTCTAGTACGACACAAATCACACCAATCTTTTCCAAATTGCAGTCGTCGCAGCAGCCTGATTCAAAGAATAGAAATGCAAACCCGGTGCACCGCCAGCCAGCAAGCGTTCACACATCTGCGTGACTACATCTAAACCAAAAGCCTTAATCGATGCGCTGTCGTCACCATAGCTTGCCAATTTCAAACGTACCCAACGTGGAATCTCTGCGCCGCACATTTCAGAGAAACGCATAAGTTGACTGCTATTCGTAATCGGCATAATGCCCGCGACGATAGGTACATTGACACCGGCTTTTTGCGCATTTTCGACGAATTGGAAGTAGGCATCAGCATTGTAAAAATACTGAGTAATTGCGGCATTCGCACCCGCTTGAATCTTGCGAACGAAGTTCTGTAAGTCGTCCTGCGGCGATTTTGCTTGCGGATGCATTTCTGGATAGGCAGCCACTTCGATATGGAACCAATCACCCGTCTCGGCACGAATAAATTCGACTAATTCATTCGCATAACGGAACTCACCGCCCATACCATAGCCGCTGGGCAGATCGCCACGCAAAGCGACCAAGCGATGGATATCATGGTCTTTATAGGTTTGCAAAATCTGACGAATTGAATCGCGGGTACCGCCAACGCAAGACAGATGTGGCGCTGCGTCAAAGCCTTCTTTGCGGATTTCAACTACCGTGTCCAAAGTACCCTGCTGCGTCGTGCCACCAGCACCAAAGGTTACCGAAAAATACTTGGGATTTAACTCCGCCAGTTTAGTGCGCGTCAACCGTAATTTTTCGGTTCCTTCTTCCGTCTTAGGCGGAAAGAATTCAATACTAAAATTATGTGGTTTCATTTTTTGTTAGAAGTAAGGTGGAGAGTGTCCATGAGATAACGCTGTACAACAAGGCACCGAAAACCGCAGACCAAAAACCCTCGACATGAAAGCCGTCAAACATACTGGCTACTGCCCAGAACATCAGACCATTAATCACAAAAATAAACAAACCCAGACTTAAGACGGTCACAGGTAAAGTGAGTATTAATAAAATAGGACGGATCACGGTATTCACAAAACCCAAGACCACAGCCACTAACAAAGCGGTTGTAAAACTATCTATTGTGATCGAGCTGAGTAAATACGGCAGCGCCAATAATGCCAGTGCATTGATTAACCAAGTAGCGAGTAAGCGCATGGTGTCTCCAAAGTTTTTACAAATTTGAAAAGCTAAGATCGACAGAAATTCAATTACTGGGATGCAGACCGCGAAGTGAAACGCAGCAATATTGCGATATTGCGAGTATTCACGACAAAGGTATGCGCCCAGTAATTGGATTTATGGCGCGTCTTAGTAGCGGTAGTGCTCTGGTTTATACGGGCCTTCTTTTTTCACGCCGATATAGTTCGCTTGCTCTTCCGTCAAAACGCTTAATTGCGCGTTGAGTTTTTTCAATTGCAAACGCGCGACTTTTTCGTCTAGATGTTTCGGCAAAGTATAAACACCAACTGGATATTTATCCGTGTTGCAGAACAATTCGATTTGCGCAATCGTTTGATTAGCAAAAGACGAACTCATGACGTAAGAAGGATGACCTGTACCGCAACCCAGATTGACCAGACGACCTTCAGCCAACAAAATGATACGACGACCACTTGGGAAAATCACGTGATCCACTTGTGGTTTGATGTTGTCCCACTTGTATTGTTTGAGCGCAGCGACGTCGATCTCATTATCGAAGTGACCGATATTACAAACAATCGCTTGATCCTTCATCTTCAACATGTGCTCATGTGAAATCACATGATAGTTACCCGTTGTCGTCACGAAAATATCACCGTGCTCACACGCGTAATCCATAGTCACTACGCGATAGCCTTCCATCGCTGCTTGCAGAGCACAAATTGGATCGATTTCTGTGACCCAAACTTGCGCAGACAGAGCGCGCATCGCTTGTGCAGAGCCTTTACCTACATCACCGTAACCAGCGATAACAGCGACTTTACCCGCAATCATGACGTCAGTTGCACGCTTGATACCATCGACTAAGGATTCGCGGCAGCCGTACAAGTTATCGAACTTAGATTTGGTAACAGAATCGTTGACATTAATTGCGGGGAAAGCGAGCTTGCCTTCTTTATGCATTTGGTACAAACGATGCACGCCAGTTGTAGTTTCTTCGGTCACACCTTTGATTGCCGCTAAGCGCTTAGAGTACCAAGTTGCGTCAATTGCTAAATGCTTTTTAATGGAATTGAACAGACAAATTTCTTCTTCTGAACCTGGGTTGTTCAACACGGAGATATCGGATTCAGCACGTGTGCCAAGGTGCAGCAACAAGGTTGCATCGCCGCCATCATCCAAAATCATGTTGGAGTATCCACCATCGGTCCAATCGAAAATGCGGTGTGTGAATTCCCAGTACTCATCCAAGTTTTCGCCTTTGAAAGCGAATACTGGTGTGCCGCCAGCAGCAATTGCAGCAGCGGCATGATCTTGTGTTGAATAGATATTGCAGGATGCCCAACGAACTTGCGCGCCAAGTGCGTTCAAGGTTTCGATCAGCACCGCAGTCTGAATGGTCATGTGCAATGAGCCAGTGATGCGCGCGCCTTTCAAAGGTTGGCTAGCTGCGAATTCTTCGCGAATCGCCATCAGGCCAGGCATTTCTGTTTCTGCGATTTGAATTTCTTTGCGACCCCAGTCGGCCAAGCTTAAATCAGCTACGTGGAAATCTTGAGTTGTTGCGGTTTGAGATGTCATGATGGTGGCGTTCTCACGCCCTCCTTTCTAGTGAAAAAAGTAACGTGAGCGCAGTTGCTGTGAGAACAATGACGCTAATTATTTACAAACTTAACGTAACATCAACTCGTCTAATCCAAGCCTGGCAGTGGTTTTCATACAGATATATGAAATCAGAAAAACTGTCGCAGCGCTCCTTGGAGAGACAGAAGTATAGCGCAATTCAAGCAAACTTGTGAAAGACAAGAAAAATATTTGATTAAATTTTAATCAATAATAGGTCATTTAAAAGAATGGCGCCCGTCTAATGACCCGAAAAATCACACACTTTAAACAGCGGCAAGCCAGTCGCTTCAACTAGCTTGGAGCCACCCAATTCAGGCAAATCCACAATCACAGCGGCTTCAACAATCGTCGCACCAAGACGTTCTAATAATTTTTTTCCAGCCATCATGGTGCCCCCAGTGGCGATCAAGTCGTCGATCAACAAAACTCTGTCGCCAGGTTTGCAAGCGTCAGTATGCAACTCGACGGTCGCACTACCATATTCCAACTCATATTCTTCCGATACCGTCGTGAATGGCAATTTGCCTTTCTTACGAATGGGGATAAATCCCACATTTAATTCATACGCAATCACTGAACCGAGAATAAAACCACGTGCATCCAGTCCAGCGACCGAGTCCAGTTGTGCATTTGCATAACGAGCCAAAAATACATCAATTAAAGTGCGAAATACGCTAGGGTCTTGCAACAAAGGTGTGATATCGCGAAATTGTATGCCGGCTTGTGGCCAGTCTGGCACTGTACGAATATGATCTTTAATGAATTGGCTTGCATTTAGCATCATGTGCTCACTTATTTTAATAATCGTTGTTCGGCTTTGGCTACACCTTCTGCGGTCCCTCGCAAGACTACCACATCGTTCGCCTGTAAAATCAAATCGGGGCGCGGCTCCATACGAATTCGCCCACGTCGTATCGTCGTAACATCCACCTCAAATTCATGTAATTCCAATTCTGCGATGTTCTTACCGATGGTTTTTCCGCGTTCGTTCAGGACGACCGTATGCAAGCGAATTTGCATATTTTCTGCATCATCCGTCACGTCACTCGCGCCGCGAAAGAACCCGCGTAAAGATTCATAGCGCGCATAACGTGCCGCTTGCACCGTGTGAACCACTCGCCGCAATGGCACACCCAATAAGACCAATGCATGCGAAGCTAACATCAGACTACCTTCCATTAAATCGGGCACCACCTCTGTCGCCCCAGCGGCGCGCAATTTTTCTAAATCGGTATCATCATGACTTCGTACCACCACTGGTAGACTGGGATTGAGTTCATGTACCAAATATAAAATTTTCAGCGCCGACGGCGTATCCGTATAAGTAATCACCAAAGCGGCCGCGCGATTAATACCGGCAGCGGTCAGACTTTCGCGCCGTCCGGCATCGCCATAGGAGACATTTGCGCCGGCATTTTGCGCTTCGCTGATGCGATCCGGGTCCAAATCGAGCGCGTGGTATTCAATTTTTTCATCGGTCAGCAGGCGGGCCAAACTTTGTCCACTGCGACCAAAACCGGCGATGATGACGTGCTTCTTCACCTTCATGGTTCTGGCTGCAATCTGCGTTAAAGCCAAGGATTGCATCATCCATTCGCTGGCTGACAGCTTCAATACTATCCAATCTGACTTTGCCAAAATGAAGGGCGAGATCAGCATCGATAACACCATCGACGCCAACATCAGCTGCAATAACAATGGGTCAATCAAATTCAAACCACCGGCTTGATTCAATAATACAAAGCCGAACTCACCTGCTTGCGCCAAACCCAATCCAGTACGTAACGCGACACTGGTCGGACAAGAAAACAGGCGCGCAAGTGCGAAAATCAAACCAAATTTCAACATCACCGGGCCGATCAGCAGTAATAAAATCAACCATCCGTATTCAAACACCAATTGCAAGTTGAGCAGCATGCCCACGGTAATAAAAAACAAGCCTAGCAACACATCACGGAAGGACTTGATGTCCTCTTCCACCTGGTGTTTATATTCAGTTTCTGAAATCAACATACCTGCAACGAAAGCACCAAGTGCCAGGGATAAGCCCGCTTTCTCAGTCAACCAAGCTGCACCCAATGTAAATAGCAACAGATTGAGCATAAATAACTCTTGCGAACGACGCCTAACGACAATCGCGAACCATTCCCGCACGACTTTTTTACCAACAAAAAATAGAAGAAATAGAACGATGGTTGCTTTCGCCGCTGCCATAGCTAGGCTCATACTTAAATTTTCAGAGTCAGCAGCAAGTGCGGGGACCAAGATCAACAAGGGAACTACGGCCAAATCTTGAAACAACAAGACGCTAATAATTTGTCTTCCGTGCAGACTTTCCAACTCCAATTTCTCTGTCAGCATCTTTGAGACTATCGCGGTGGACGACATCGATAAGGCACCGCCAATTGCAAATGCGGCTTCCCAACTCATCGTAAAATACTGCGGCAACACAAACGCCGCGCCAAAACACAAGAGCATCGCTAAACCTATGGTGCCTATCACTTGTGCCATACCTAAACCGAATACGGCGCGACGCATAGAGATTAACTTTGGTAGCGAAAATTCCAATCCAATTGAAAACATCAAAAACACCACACCGAATTCCGCTAACAAATGAGTAGTAGAACTCTCCTGAGCCCACCCCAAGGCATGTGGACCGATCAAGATACCCACAGCCAGATAGCCGAGCATGGGCGGCAGGTTCAAAAGACGTAAGGCAACCACGCCTAAAACGGCGCTGCTCAGCAAAAGTAAGGTGGTGTCGAGTGCATTCATGCTGACTATTATTACCGATTATGGAAGCCTACAGAGTTGCTGAATATCGACATACAGGGAAAGTGCGCGCAAAAACGCGCTATTCGTGCGATTCCATATCGTATTTCAGTGGGGTCAATGGATATCAGAGGATGCACATCAACATCAACTTAAGAAAATATCACTGTGGTCGGCATACGTAGTAGCCGACCACAGTGATATCCAATAACGGGCACTGAATGCGCGGAGTAAGCGATTTGGCTATCAAAGTCGCCAAAACAACGAACTAGATAACACGATAGCGCCATGACATAGCAACTTTTCAGGCTCAACATTGAAATCTTCATTGCGGTGAGTTGTTTAAATCAAATAACGATCAATCGAAAAAATTCCAGTCACAATTCAAAAGGAAAATAGAGGACACTCAGCCATCAATACCTTCTTGATAAAAATTTATTTAAAAAACGTTTCCAATAGTTGGTGGATGTTCACCGCCTATTTTGCGTTTATCTAATAAATCCGACGTTAGGTAAGCAATTTTACGATAGCTATTTTGCATCTGGCAGAGTTCTTGCTTTGTGATATTTGGTTTATACTCCGCACATGAACTCATTAAAACCATTTTCTGAACCACTGGCAGCGCTGTCCGCAGATGCGACAGCGAATCACGCATTGCAATTGGCATTCGATACTTTGCAAATTGAAGCGGATGCCATTCTCAGTCTCAAACAACGAATCGCCGGAGAAGATGCTCTTGCATTTATTGAAGCGATTAAGTTAGTCTTAAAATGCAAAGGACGATTAGTCGTTTCAGGCATCGGCAAGTCAGGTCATATTGCACGAAAAATTGCGGCAACCTTTGCCTCGACTGGGACTCCAGCATTTTTTCTGCATCCCGCAGAAGCGGCGCATGGCGATCTCGGCATGGTAACTTCGCAAGACGTTTTTATCGCGATTTCCTACTCGGGTGAAGCTGGCGAATTGGTGTCTATTTTGCCGATCTTAAAGCGCTTGGGTGTCAAACTAATCGCAATGACAGGCAACCCACAATCAACTTTAGCTAAACTGGCAGACTTACATTTGAGCGTGCATGTCGATAAAGAAGCTTGCCCTTTAAATTTAGCACCTACGGCGAGCACCACCGTCACCTTAGCTTTAGGTGACGCTTTGGCCGTAGCCGTGCTCGATGCACGTGGTTTTAAGGAGGAAGATTTTGCACGCTCACATCCGGGTGGCGCATTAGGGCGCCGCCTATTAACCCATGTCAAAGATGTGATGCGGACGGGGAATGCGATCCCGCAGGTCAAACCCGATACTAAGCTAAGTAGCGCCTTATTAGAAATAACGCAAAAAGGCATGGCAATGACAGCGATCGTCGACGACGACAATCAAATCGTCGGTGTGTTTACCGACGGTGACTTGCGTCGCTTAATGGATAAGCCACTAAATTTTTCCGAATTAATTATCGCCGACATTATGCGCAAGAATCCGCATCGTATCGGCCCAGAGCAATTAGCCGTGGAGGCCGTGGAAATCATGGAACAGCATCGTATTAATCAATTGCTGGTCGCAGATGCCCAAGGCAAACTGGTCGGTGCTTTGCACATTCATGATTTAACCCGCGCGAAGGTGATTTAATGAGTGCGCTTTCCTCCGATATCGCTATCGAAGCAACACAGCGCGCGGCTCAAGTTCGTCTGATGATTTTTGATGTTGACGGTATTTTGACTGATGGTAGTCTCCACTTTGGCCCGGACGGCGAAATGATGAAGACTTTCAATGTGCTCGATGGTCAAGGCATCAAACTATTGCAAAGTGCCGGCATTGCGACAGCAATTATCAGCGCAAGACAATCGCCAATCGTCAGCAAACGTGCTCATGATCTTGGGATTAGCCATGTGATGCAGGGAATACATGATAAGAAATCCGCCTTCCTTACATTGACTCGCGAATTGGGAATGCCGCATGAGGCCTGCGGTTTTATCGGCGATGACGTGATTGACCTGCCGATACTACTCCGCGTAGGTTTTTCGGCTAGTGTGCCGAATGGCCATGCGGAAGTACGTAGCCGTGTTTGCTACGTCACACAGGCTAGCGGCGGTCGTGGAGCTGCGCGCGAAGTGTGTGATTTTATTCTGCAAGCACAGGATAAATACGCCGCGGCTTTAGCCACTTTTTTGAATGTGAGTAACGATGACTGCTGATCGTATCCGTGTCTGGCTAGGCGTCGCCTTATTAGGTTTGGTTATGCTGGGCAGTTTTTGGGTGTATGAAGTCATGCGCCGCCAAAGCGAGGATGCATTGTCTAGCACCAAAGACCGTAGCGAGCCAGATTATTACGTTGAGCATTTTAATTTTGTTCGATTATCGCATTCACAAAAAACGAACTACCGCGTGACGGGCGATAAATTAATTCACTTCCCAAAGGAAGATGAGTTTGAAATCATACAACCTAGAATCGTCGGCATTGATCAAGAAAAAATGCCCATGACAATGAGTGCAGAACGTGCGATCGTCAAACAGAAAGTGCAAGAAAAATCGCAAAGCAAACCTGAAGACCAGATTCATCTGGTCGATAAGGTGATTTTTGAACGTATGGGCAAAGATGGTCGCAGCAATATTCGCCTGCAAACCTCTTTTCTGGTGCTTTACCCTGACAGCGAAAAAATGCGTACCGACAAAGAGGTGAAAATGAATACAAATTATTCAGAAATTACCGCGACAGGAATGCGTGCTGATAACGCACAACAAAAAATTGAATTACTAAGCAAGGTGCATATGGTGATGGAAAAATCACCTTTGCAACAAGAGAAGAAACCCGCCTCTCCTACCAAGAAAAAAGCATAAAGATTATGAATTATTTCGATGAGAAACAAACTCTGAGCAAATCCGCAATCACATTCACCACTCGCGCTGTATGGACCGGCATCTGCTTGTTGTCCCTAAATGTGTACGCAGAAAAAGCTGACAGCCAAAAAAAGACCAAGGTTGATGCCGAATATAGTTCTTACGATGGTAAGACCGATACCAAGGTATTGAAAGGCAATGTGGAAGTAACACGCGGTACTTTGCAAATTAAAGCGGAATCTGCGATCGATAAAGAAACCTCAGACGGCGGTGGCAGTGTGATATTAACTGGCGGTTCAGGGCGTCAAGTTTTCTTTCGACAAAAACGCGATGGCGGTGCTGATTTATGGATAGAAGGTTATGCGGATCGCGTCGAATACGATAAGAAAACCGAGGTCGTAAAGTTTCTTGCAAATGCCAAAGTACGCTATCTGAATCAGCAAAAAGTGACGCAAGAGCAAGCGGCAGAGTTTTTCTCTTACGATAGCATCAACGATGTTTTTGAAGCGACGAATTCCTCAACGGGAAAACGTATTCCAGGTGGTGGACGAGTAACGATTACGTCTGAACCAAAAGAAAAAAAATCTGAACATAAGCCTGAAATAAAACAAGAAAAGTAAGTAGACCAATATGACCAGCACATTAGTAATTCAGGGACTGCAAAAACGCTATGGCATGCGCCAGGTGGTACACGACGTTTCGTTGCAAGTCAAAAGCGGCGAAGTCGTCGGTTTGCTTGGCCCGAATGGCGCCGGCAAAACCACATCGTTCTATATGATCGTGGGTCTAGTGCCGTCTGACGCTGGCAAGATTGATGTTGATGGTGTGGATATTTCTAACTTCCCTATTCATGAACGTGCTCGTTTGGGGCTATCTTACTTGCCACAAGAAGCGTCGGTTTTTCGTAAGCTATCAGTCGAAGACAATGTCAGAGCAGTGCTCGAATTGCAAAGTAATGAGTCTGGTCAAGCGTTATCAAAAATTGAGATTGATAAACGCCTCAATACATTGTTAGAAGAGTTGCAAATCGATGGCTTGCGTGAGAACCCTGCGCGCGCTTTATCCGGTGGCGAACGACGTCGGGTTGAAATCGCCCGAGCATTAGCTACCAACCCCCGTTTTGTATTGTTAGACGAACCGTTTGCGGGCGTTGATCCGATTGCTGTCATAGAAATTCAACGCATTGTCCGCTTTTTGAAGGAGCGTGACATCGGCGTTCTGATTACAGATCACAATGTGCGCGAAACTTTAGGTATTTGCGATCGCGCTTACATCATCAATCAAGGCTCCGTCTTAGCAAGCGGGCGTCCAGACGAAATCATCACCAATGAGACGGTAAGACGCGTCTACTTGGGCGAACATTTCCGCATGTAAAGAACGCGAAGACGCCATGAAGCAAAGCCTACAGCTACGTACTTCGCAACATCTCGCGCTGACCCCGCAGTTGCAACAGTCCATACGCTTATTACAATTATCAACCCTAGAATTGCATCAAGAGCTCGAAGTCTTGCTGATAGAAAACCCGATGCTGGAACGGGTGGACGATGCCTTAGACAACGCGGTCCGCCTGCTCGCGGACGGTACACTGAACAATGCAACGAATCAAAGTGAAACCGAATTCAAAGCCGTAGAAAATACATCTTCGGAAGCAACAGAAACCTCAGCCAGCGCTGATGCTGCTGAAGCTTCGGCGGAAGCAGAAGTGCCGAACAGTGCTGACGACTGGAGTTTCGACGAAGCACCTGCATCGGGCTCGAAGAATAACGATGAGGAAGATGGCAGGCCGCAATTAGAAGCGGCGCAGACCACCTTACGCGATCATTTACTTGAGCAGATGCGCATCTCTATTCGTGAGCCACGTGATCGCGCTCTGATTGAACTGGTGATCGATGCCATCGACGAAAATGGGTATTTGTGTGAATCTTTAGAAGATATCCATGCTGGCTTGCCTATCGATTTATGCGTGGAATTGGAAGAACTGCAATTTGCCTTGAACATGTTGCAAAGTTTTGAGCCTGAAGGTGTGGGAGCACGCAATACGGCCGAATGTTTAGCGATTCAAATCAAACGCTTCCCGAAGATTCCATTTGTAACCCGTCGGCTAGCGCTACAAATTGTTCAGGAATACTTAGCGCTGTTCGCACAGCGAGATTTCACGAAATTACGGAAATTTTTACATTGCGACGATGAAGATTTGCGCGAAGCACAAGTTGTGATTCGCCAATGCAATCCTAAGCCTGGCCTGGCATTTGCCGCAGCAAAATCGGATTATGTGGTGCCCGATGTTGTTGTTAAAAAAATTGGAGACGATTGGCAAGTTATGCTCAACCGAGACGTGATGCCGCGTCTGCGCATAAATCACATGTATGCCAACTTAATGAAGCAACAACGTGGCGATGGAAGTCTCAATCCGCAATTACAGGAAGCTCGGTGGCTGATCAAGAATATGCGGCAACGATTCGACACGATATTGCGCGTTGCACAAGCCATAGTGGAAAGACAATACAATTTTTTCACGCACGGTGCGGTGGCAATGAGACCCCTTGTTTTGCGCGAAATAGCTGATACACTAGGATTACACGAGAGCACTATTTCGCGTGTGACAACTCAAAAGTTTATGCTGACGCCACACGGCATGTTTGAGTTGAAATATTTTTTCGGCAGTCACGTCGCAACGGAAACTGGCGGTGAAGCATCTTCCACAGCGATACGGGCGCTGATCAAACAATTAATAGGAGAAGAAGACCAGAAGAAACCTCTCTCGGATAGCAAGATCGCCGACATATTGGGAGAACAAGGAATGGTCATCGCACGGCGCACTGTTGCCAAATACCGCGAAGCTCTGAAAATTCCCCCAGTCAGTCTACGAAAATCTTTTTAAACAGTTCTTGAATTATTGCTTTCTAACGTTATATATGATTTAGCTCAAAACCATTTATTACCAATGAGCGATTGTAGTAACGAGTTCGAAAAATGCTGATTAAGCATAGCAGGGACATCAAGTTTTCTGTGCGAATCACAGCTGCACCTTAGGTACAGTGAGTATCGCTAAGGAAAATTGATTGCTCGGTAGCTTTAACAAATTTTTTAAGTTTAGATAGCAAATAAAAGCAATATCACCATAGGAGCGCAGTATGAATCTCACCATCAGTGGACACCACGTCGAAGTAACTCCTGCAATTCGTGAATATGTACAAAGCAAGCTAGAGCGGGTAAGACGACACTTCGATCAAGTCATTGATATCGCCGTTATTTTGACGGTTGATAAGCTCCGAGAAAAGGAAAAACGCCACAAAGCGGACATTAATTTACATCTCAGTGGAAAAGATATCCATGTTGAAAGCTTAGCGCATGATCTATATGCGGCCATTGATGCCTTGGTCGACAAACTCGATCGCCAAGTAATTAAACATAAGGACAAAATTCAAGAACATCAACACGATGCAATTAAATATATTCCTGACCCAGCTTCAACACAAACAGATTAATTATTGAATTTCTGATTCACAATTCCGATTCACTGCAAGTGATGACCTGAGGACGCTTTTTAGCGTCCTTTTTTATTGTGCCTTCTGCTATCCAGAGCACTGAGTTAAAATCTCTCTATAACTAATTTCTCTGAAAAACATATGAGCTCCCACGTCATAACTGAAATCAAAAATCACATCGGCATCATTACTTTAGACAGACCGAAGGCACTCAATTCCCTATCGCTGGAAATGGTACGCACGATCACCGCCAGCTTGCTAGCCTGGCGCGACGACCAAAATGTGCGCGCCGTATTTATACAAAGTAGTAGTGAAAAAGCCTTCTGCGCTGGTGGCGATATCCGTTTTTTCTACGATGTTGGCACGCAAACCCCCATGCAAGACAGTGCCCTCTTAGAAGACTTTTTTACCGAAGAATATGCACTCAATCACTTAATTCATTTCTACCCAAAACCTTACATCGCTCTGATGCATGGCGTCGTGATGGGTGGTGGCATGGGGATTGCCCAATCAGGTGTATCGAGTCGCCTGCGAATTGTCACCGAACGTACCAAAATGGCGATGCCTGAAGTGAATATAGGTCTATTTCCCGACGTTGGCGGTGGTTATTTTTTAAATCAAACGCCAGGACAGATCGGTGCCTATTTAGGTTTGACCGGAGAAATTATACAAGCAGCAGATGCGATCTACGCGAACTTGGCAGACGTGTATATTCCGAGCACATCGATACCCGATTTGATGCAACTAATTGAGACTTCGAGCGCTGCTGATATACGTCAGACTATACGTGAATTTGCCGCACAATTTGCCCCGCAATTTGCAATTGAAGGCTGCCAATTAGCGACGCACAAAACGTTGATTGATCAACATTTCAGCGCAAATGAACTTACAGCGATTGATACTTCCTTGCGCGCGGACAGCTCACCATTTGCGAACACGACATTAGCAACGATGGCTAAACGCTCTCCACTCATGATGGCAGTTACGCTAGAACAATTACGTCGTTGCCAGCAAATGACGGTCGCCGAATGTTTGCGTCTAGAGCGTACCATGGTTCGCCACTGCTTTAAGCATGGCGAGGTATTGGAAGGGGTACGTGCTTTAGTGGTCGATAAAGATAATTTGCCGCGCTGGTCGCCTACTAACATTGCCGAAGTGAACGCTGCCTTGGTGCAAAGTTTTTTCGATGAAATTTGGCCAGCTTACGCACATCCGTTGGCATATTTGCGCTAAGCATCTAGTGCGCGAAAGCACGATCAGCAATTCGTACGAATTCTCCATATAAGGTTCAGTTTTAATTGCTTAGCCTGCACAAATTTGTGTGCAGGCTGGCTGTCCTATATCGATTCTGCTAGGCCTTTACTTACTTCAATAATCCAAATACTTTGCCAATAATTTTACTGCCCGTCCCTATTGGATCTTGGCGTATTTTTTTCTCTTCTTCAGCAATCATGGTGTATAGAGCATCCACTGCACGACCTGATACATAGGACTCAACAGTTGCCTCATTCTCTGGCACTGCTCCCATTTTTTGCGCCTTGCCCATCACTGTGTTGTATTTATTTGCTAATCCAACTTTATCGGTAACACCTTTCACTATTGGGGAAAATTTGGAACCTAATGCAGTCGACGTTTTTTGTCGAAAGAAGTCTGTAACCGAAGTATCGCCACCAGTCAAAATATTTTTTGCATCGGTCACCGACATACTCTTAATTGCGTCGAGCAACAATGGTTTTGCCATCGGCACCGCAGACTCTGCTGCGCGATTCATAGCAATCACCAATTCGTCGAGTTGCTTACTTTGTCCACTCAATTTCAACAATGGCTTTGCCTTCTCTAGGATTGATGGCAGCGGAATTTTTACTTTATCATTCCCTAAAAAACCATCGGCCGCACCGAGTTTGCCGAGCGCAGCATTCGCACCTTGTTCCAGCGCAGCCTTGAGCCCGCTATTTGCATCTTTATTGCTCAATTGACTCAGATCCGCGGCGCAGGCTGAGAAACTCAACAGTAACGAGGCCATGATCATTGAGGTTCGTTGCAGTGAAACTGTGGCTGAAGCTGCAGACACAGTCAGGTTCGAGAACGAAGTACGCATAACAGTTCCTTTTTCAATTTGGATAAATAGTCAAACTTCTTCTATCAAATACAAACGGCGATGTTCACGAATCGCAAAACGGTCGGTCATGCCAGCGATGTAATCGGCGATTCGACGCGCTTGTAGCAGCTGTGCTTGATCATCCTTTTTTGCAACCCTATAGTCTGGGGGTACTAAACTTGGCTCAGCCATCATCAAAGTAAATAATTCACGTACGGTATTCTTAGCCTTGTTACTCATACGGTTGACCAGATAATGCCGATATAGGTGTTCATACAAAAATGCTTTGAGCGCTTTTGCTTCTTGATACATATTGTCGGAAAAAGCGATCATCGCGGGCATGTTACGAACATCCGCGATCGACTGTGGTTTACACTCCGCAATTCTTTGTTCAGAAGTACTAATTAAATCTGAAATCAATAGATTGATCATACGTCGTATCGTTTCAGCAATGGCGCGTCGCCCTGAAATTCCAGGATAAGTTGAATCAACTTCCCGCCTAAAACGAGCATAGCAATCTACTTCCATCAGCTGCGATTCGGTCAGTAAGCCGGAGCGCAAGCCATCGTCAATGTCATGATTGTTATAGGCAATTTCGTCCGCTAGGTTGGTTAATTGTGCCTCTAAACTTGGTTGAGTTTTGTCTATAAAACGCAGTCCCAACTCACCTAATTCTCTAGCGTTATTTAGTGAACAATGCTTAAATATGCCTTCACGAGCCTCGAATGTTAAATTCAAGCCCTCGAAGCTGGCATAGCGCTCCTCCAACACATCAACCACTCGCAGACTTTGGAGGTTATGTTCAAAGCCCCCATAATCCTTCATACAGGCATTTAAGGCATCCTGACCAGCGTGGCCAAACGGCGTGTGACCAAGATCATGTGCGAGCGAAATCGCTTCAACCAAGTCTTCATTCAGGCGTAAGTTACGTGCAATAGAACGGGCAATTTGAGCGACTTCGATGCTGTGAGTTAAGCGGGTGCGAAATAGGTCTCCTTCATGATTAACGAAGACTTGCGTCTTATATTCAAGACGACGAAATGCAGTGCTGTGAATGATCCGATCACGATCTCGTTGAAACTCGGAGCGTGAAGGAGGCGCTGGTTCCGAAAATCGCCGCCCCTTAGATTGCGCGGATTGTGCGGCATAAGGAGCAAGCTCATGATCGGAAAACATGTTTTTCATTCCTTAGCTAGTGGTAAATTCTTCCGAATGAGTCGATTGAATAGGCTATTGGATACAAGCTCGTAATGTCGCCAGCAGCTTGTCTTTTGGGACTTCGGTAATCACACTGCTTCCTAAGGGTTTCAACAAAATGAATTTGATTTGACCGCCTTCATTTTTCTTGTCTACTTCCATCAGCTCCAGCCAGGTTTGTTCACCCAAGTCGGGTGCGGTCGTTGGTAATCCTGCTGCTTCGACCAATTGCACAATTCGCGTCCTAGTCACAAAATCAATATAACCTAGCCGATACGATAAATCAGCGGCCATGACCATACCACATCCAACCGCCTCTCCATGTAGCCAAACTCCATAACCCAAACCAGACTCAATTGCATGACCAAACGTATGCCCAAAATTCAAAATCGCGCGTAATCCACCTTCGCGTTCATCTTGCCTAACTACATTGGCTTTGATTTCGCAGGAGCGCAAAACAGCGTAGGACAAAGCATCCATATCTTTGGCACGCAATTTTTCAATATTATTTTCTATCCAAGTAAAAAAACCTGAATCAATAATAGCACCATGCTTAATGACTTCCGCTAACCCTGCAGATAATTCACGATCAGGTAAAGTATTCAAAGTACTGATATCTGCAATCACCGCTTGCGGTTGATAAAACGCGCCTATCATATTCTTACCGAGTGGGTGATTAATTCCTGTCTTACCACCGACGGAAGAATCCACTTGTGCTAAGAGGGTTGTAGGAATCTGCACGAAAGAAATTCCGCGCATATAAGCTGATGCTGCAAAACCGGTCATATCCCCAATAACGCCACCACCTAAGGCAAGCAGAGTCGTTTTACGATCACATTTCTTGGCAAGCAAGGCATCAAACACTTGCATAAGGCTTTCCCAATTTTTATGCTCTTCGCCATCAGGCAAAACGATCACGTCTACCTGCTTATTTAGTCTAACAAGTTGCCGCGTCAATGATTCGAGATATAAAGGCGCAACCACCGTGTTCGTCACGATCACGACGCGTTGCCCCTTAATACGGCTTTCTAGTAAATTCGGTTTCGACAGTAATTCTTGACCGATCGTGATTGGGTAAGTGCGCTCTCCCAAATCGACCTGTAAGGTTCGCGCTTGATGTATGTCCTGTTCCATAATCACTTCAGTTTTAATTGCATCGTGAAATTTCTGCGTAATGTGACTGACAGTATTGCCTGTAGATGAGGGTAAAACTGGCAACTTCTCAACAATAGTTTGCACTAATGTCTGCAACTGTGGCTGACCAGTTTCAATAACAACATGCGCTATTTCGCGATAAAGTGGATCGCGCTGTGCTTCCAGCTCTTCCAATTTTTTGCGTGGATCAGCTGTACGTAATAGGGGGCGTTTTTTGTCATGCCGGGTACGATGCAAGATATTGCTAATACTGGCTTTCAGATAGACCACCGTACCATGTTCATGAAGCAAATGTCGGCTTTGAGGATTGAGCACAGCGCCACCGCCAGTAGCGAGGACTATGTCTTGTTGGTTGCAGAGGTCGCGAATCACATCAGCTTCACGCTGACGAAAACTCGCTTCTCCCTCAATTTCGAAAATCACTGAAATAGCGACGCCAGTTCGCGCCTCTATTTCGTGATCAGAATCAACAAATCGCTTATTGAGTTTTCTTGCAAGAGCTCTGCCAACTGTCGTTTTGCCAGAGCCCATCAAGCCTACTAAAAATACATTACTTGCCACTAATTTTACTCAACAATCTATTAATGTTCATTACTGCGGCGTACAACCACCAGTACCTGGTGGTACACCCAAGGCGTTACCCATGCCGTTATCTTGGAGGTTAAATTGTGCGGTCGCGGAAGCACCTAAAGTATCCAAGACAGTCAATGTGATCGTACCGATACCCAGTGGCTTATAGGTGCCAGACGAATCAATTGGGATAAAGCAACGGTTTCCAGTGGATCCAAGGCCAACTCGTAATGTTGATGTACCGACGATAGAAACAGATGACAAAGCCAAATCGCTGGTAAATACACGATATGGTGGTCTGCCGCCATATATCGCTAAGTCGACTGCACCAGTCGATTCCTCAGCCACCAAAATGACGCTTGGAGAAATACGCAATAAGGAATTTGCTGCGGTAGCCGTAATCGTAATTTTCTTAGAGATCCCTTGAGAATCTAGAATGGTCACATCGGTCGCGCCGACATTCAACAGTGTCGCAGTAAACACCCCATCAGCACCTAAACTGGTCGGCGAGACTGTCGCAATGCTCGGATTGTTATTGGTGACAGTAAAGTTTGGCGTTCCTCCAACCAATCTGAAGGTCAATACGTCACCCACAGCGCCAGTAGCATTGCCTGGCAACACATCAAGGACTTTCGATATTACAGGAGTGACAGTAATCGAACGAGTTATGACCTTGCCTACAGCATCTTGAATTGATATCTGCAAATCACCCGGAGAAATACCCAACACACTAAACGAATTGCCGCTCAAACTCGTCGTGAGCATCGCCGTATTGCTACTTGTTACGGTATACGGAGCGGTTCCTCCAGAAATTATGTAAGTGGCCGAAACACCTTTTCCGATTGTAATTTGGGTAGGCGCAGTAGTGAACAAGTCAAGAACATTACCATTGTTGACGGTCACATTTATTACTACTGGTGCACCCAAACTATCGGTCAAATTAATTTTCGAATTTCCAGCTGCAACACCAACCAAAGTTAGCGTAGTACCATTCACACTTGCGGTCGCAACGCTAGGATTGCTGCTAGTTACTGCATAGGGTGCTCTACCTCCTCCAATGACGAAGGTTGGACTTGCACCAGGTGCGACAATAATATCTGACGCTGCCGTAGTGAAAAGTGGTATCGGATTCGCAGTACCGACTGTCACGTTAATCGTGACGCTACCTGTTGTAGTGTCACGTATAACGATTGTCGCTTTGCCTGTTCCAACACCTAAAATAACGATGTCGTTACCTGAAATTGTCGCTTGAGCTACAGTGGTACTACTACTGCCAACCGTATAGACACCAGTTCCGCCGCCTACCTTAAAGGTATTCGCGCCGCCTACCTCGAGATTGATATCGGCAGCCGCAGTTGAAAACATGGCATCGACGGTTCCGACGATAACATCAATTTTAACCTCTTTGCCTGTAGAGTCTTTTACAGAGACAACCGCTTTACCACCACTCTTACCAGTAATAACAAATTCTTTACTGGTATTCTGCCCTACAACTACGATCTTATCGTCACTACTTGAAACAGAATAAACTTCACTGCCACCACCAATTTTATAGACTTGCGAACTCGCATTGACTGCAACAATTACACTTGTAGGCGCAGTGGTATAGAGATCAATACCAGAACCCACCGTGACGCTGATCGATTTTGTAGCTCCTTTTGCGTCAGTCACAATTAAATTGCCTTTTCCAGCAGAAATACCAGTGATCTTAAATGACGATCCAGTCAGAGTTACTGAAAACACCTGTGTATTGCTGCTTGCAACAGCATAAGGAGAAGTTCCACCACCGATATTATATTGTGGCGATGTAATACCCACCCCTATAGTTAGATCTAAAGGTGAAGTGACAAACAGATCTAAAGGTGAACCTACTGTGACATCAATTTTCTTAGTTGCACCCAAAGAATCAGTTACAAAAAGAGAAGTTTTTCCTACTGCCACACCTGTAACTGTGAACGTATTGGATTGAATACTGATCGTCGCAACCTGTGCATTAGCAGACGAAACTGAATATACCAAACTACCACCGCCTATAACAAAAGGAGAGGTTGTGACGCCGACGCCAACGTTGATGTCTGACCCTGCATTTGTAAATAAATCAGACCCTGTACTCACGGTAACATCAATGCTCTTACTGCCACCGACACCATCTGTGATCAAAACAGTTGCCTTGCCAGAGATCCCGCCAGTTAAGAAGAACTGCGCCCCAATATGCGAAACGGTCACAACAGCAGAATTGCTACTGGCGACAGAATAAGGTGCTGCCCCGCCGCCAATTAAATAGGTTGCAGAATTTACACCGACACCTACAGTCAATGCACTTGGTGCGGTGGTGTATAACTGCAATCCGTTAACAACGCTAACGTCGATATTTCTAACTACACCAAGAGAATCAGATACTGTGACTTTAACAGTTCCCAATCTCTCGCCCTTCAACACAAATTGGTTTCCATTCTGGACGACCGACACAATACTATTATCACCAGAAGAAACAGTGTAGATCTTGCTTCCACCACCAATTGTATAAGTACTGGAGGTTAAACCTAATCCTACGCTAACAGTGGCCGGCGCGGTGATGTACAAATCAGAACCTGAACTTACATTTACATTCAAAGAAACTTTTTGGCCGAACTTATCAGTGATCGTAATAATTGCCTTACCCGAAGACACACCGGTCACTGAAAATTTGTTCAAGCTATTCGAAACAGACGCAACCAGACTGTTGCTTGTTGTCACAACATAGGATGGTTCTCCACCGCCAATGTCGAATGTAGGCGAGGTTGATCCGATCCCTACGTCCAACGTTGCTGGAGCAGTCACAAACAAAGCTTGATTTGAGCCAACCGTCAATGTAATTCGTTTAACGGCGCCAACCACGTCAGTAATCACTATTGTTGTTGATCCTGGAGCAACGCCCGTGATCACAAATTCACTTCCGGTTTGACTGACCGTTGCAATTTGCTGATTACTCGAAATCACCGTGTAGGCTTGTGCGCCACCGCCAGCCCTAAAACTCTGGGTCGGAACACCAACGGCGATGGTCAAGCTTTCTGGTGCAGTTGTAAACAATGGCTGACTCGAACCTACCGTTACTGACACAACTTTTTTGGCACCCGACGAATCGGTGATTGTGACTGTGCTTGTCCCTGGGGATACCCCAGAAATTACGAATGTATTTCCCGATTTAATAACATTTACAATCGCTAAATTGCTGGAAGAAACTGTGTAGACCTGCGTGCCACCGCCAATAGTAAAACTCTGGGTGTTCGCACCTACTCCAACAGTCAATGACTCAGGTGCCGTGGTGAACAAATCTGAACCAGAACTAACATTTACAGTCAGTGAGATTTTTTGGCCGAACTGATCACTGATAGTAATAACCGTTTTACCGGAGGACACACCAGTAATAGTAAATTTATTTGTACTGCTTGAAACCGATGCAATCGAGCTATTGCTTGAGTTCACAACATACGTTGGTTCACCACCACCAATCTCAAAGGTTGACGAAGTCGACCCAATCCCGACATCCAAACTTTCTGGGGCAGTAGTAAATAGAGCTTGATTGGATCCAACAGTCAGTGCGATTCGTTTGCTTGCTCCGACCACATCCGTGATTACAATCGTTGTTACCCCAGGCGCAACACCTGTGATCACAAAGTCGCTTCCCGTTTGCTTAACCGTTGCGATTTGCTGATTGCTTGAAATGACTGTGTAAGCCTGCGCACCACCGCCGATTTTAAAGCTTTGCGATGAGGCACCAACGCCAACGGTCAGGCTTTCTGGCGCGGTCGTATATAAGGGCTGTGTTGAACCAACCGTCACATTTACCGACTTATTTGCACCGGCCGAATCGGTAATTGTCACTGTACTCGTCCCTGCAGATACCCCAGAAACCACAAACGTATTTCCCGTTTGTTTAACAGTAGCAACTTGTGAGTCACTAGATGAAGCTGTGTAGACTTGCGTTCCACCGCCAATAGTAAAACTCTGAGTACTTGCACCAATCGCAACTGTCAAGGATGCTGGCGCATTAATAAATAAACCAACCCCCGAACCAACCGTAACCTCAATTGATTTCTTTCCGCCTGCATTATCAGCAGCGCTGATTGTCGCATTTCCCGCAGACACGCCGACAACAAAGAACTGCTTACCATTAGTCGTTACTTTTGCAATCCCTGGATCGCTGCTGGTAACGGTATAAACACCACTGCCGCCGCCAAAATCGAAAGTTGCAGACACTGCACCGGTCGAAAGTGTAATTTTGTCTGGCGCATTCACAAAAAAATCAAATCCCGTGCCAACTGTGACCTCGATCAAAACCTTCGCGCCCGCTGAATCCGTTACAGTTACTGTAGACTTTCCTGCTCCGCTCCCCGTAATCGTCAGCGTCTTTCCATTCGCATTAACAGTCGCTGCACTCGTACTCGAAGTCGCCGAATAATTAGGAATTCCGCCGCCGATGGTATAAGTCTGCGCAGCGCCTGGCAATATGGTTATTTTCTCCGCTGCATTCGTAAACAGCGCAACACCACTCGTATTTCCAGCGGATCCGCCGCCACCGCCGCATGCTGACAGCAAAGTGAGCATAATCATTGCTAAAAAAGCGCGAATTAACTTCGTCATGTAACACCTATTTAATATAAATTAATACGGAGAATTTCCGTACCAGAATCAAAACTTTCACTCCAAACGCTTACTTAAAACCTTTATTGATTTGCAAACGTCCCAGTCAATTGCACTTTTGGCGTAATAAAAATGAGCAACTCAGTTTTATTATTTGTTTTACCCGTTGACTTGAATAAATTCCCGAACAAAGGAATGTCACCAAGGAAAGGAACTTTCGTTACATCAGCACGTTCTTCTTGCGTATAAATACCACCAAGCACGACAGTTCCACCATTTTCAACCAGAACATTCGTTTTTACCTGCTTGGTATTAATGACCGGTCCACCACGAGTTTCTTCGCCTCGACTGTCTTTGTGCACATCAACAGCCAGAATGATCGTTCCATCTGGTGTAATTTGAGGGGTCACATCTAGACTCAAAGTCGCTTTTCTAAAGTAAATCGCGGTCGCTCCACTCAAGGTCGCGATCTGATAGGGAATTTCTTGTCCTTGCTCGATATGTGCTGGTGTTTGATCAGCGGTAACCACACGAGGACTAGAAATGATTTTACCATCGCCATCGGCCTCTAAGGCAGACAATTCCAAATTCAAGAACCGATTCGCTGCAGCCGAAAACAAGCTAACTGCCAAACTACCAGCATCCAAACCACCAATACCCGCAGCTGGCAGATTCACAAACTGTGTATTTGGCATATAACTCTTTTCAGTAATTTTTGCCTGCCCTGTCTGTTCGCCCACACCCAAATAATTGCCAGTCAAAGCAGCACGTTGATTTCCAGACACCTGAAATCCAGTATCGCCACCTTTTATCCCACGTAAATCTGCAAAACCCAACTTTGCACCGAGATTCCGACTAAATTTATTATCTGCTTCGACAATCCGAGCCTCAATGACAACTTGTTTGGTTGCGATATCCGTTTTTTGAATTAATTTCCGAACTTCTTCGATTTTCGCAGCAATATCAGTAACGAACAATTGATTGGTTCTTGGCTCAATCATGACACTTCCACGCTTAGACAACATACGATTCGTCGTCATATTTTCGACACCAAATAATTTTTGGAAAGCCTCAGCTTTTTGGTACTTTAACTGAAACGATTCAGTTTTTAGTGGTTCTAGTTCGGCAATGGCTGCTTTTTGCTCCAGCTCTAATTTCTCTTTAGTTAACAATTCGTCTTTAGGGCCGATCAAAATAACATTCCCATTTTTACGCATATCAAGTCCTTTGATTTGCATAACAATGTCTAATGCCTGATCCCAAGGCGTATCGATCAGTCGAATTGTAATATTGCCACTAACAGAATCGCTTGCAATGATATTGACACCGCCTTGCTCAGCCAAAATTTGCAGTACTGCACGCACATCAACATCCTGGAAATTCATACCAAAACGATCCCCTTTGTAGCCTTGGGTTCCTTGAGTCAATTTATTCGGATCTTCCTTAATAGGTTTAACCTCAACCACTAATTGACTATCACTTTGATAAATACTGTGCTCCCACAAACCCTTAGGTTCAATTACCATGCGGACGTTGTCACCTTGGCGGGTAGTCGTCACTTTTTGAACCGGTGAACCGTAGTCAGCAACGTCAAGTGTCCGTTTCAGAATATCCGGCAAACCAACTTTCATAAAATCAACAACAATTGTTTGTCCTTGCAAACGAGCATCTATCGCTACTTGATTATTGGGTAGATCAACTACCACACGGCCATCTCCTGTCACTCCGCGACGAAAATCTATATCGCGCAATAATTGCTTAGCAGGCTGAACTATTTCCTTCTGATTAACTGGCAGTCCAATAGCATTGACAGGGGTGGCAAGCCCACCAGAACCGTCGATCGTAACTATTAACGAATTACCTTCAATGAAAGTTGCATAATTCAAGGATCGGTTCAAATTAAAAACCATCCGTGCGCGTTCCGGCACTTCAATCAAATTCACATTACGTACTTCACCCAAACCAATATCAACGGTATTCTTACCAGTACCATTACTAGTATTGGCAAAGTCAAATGAAATACGCGCAGGATTTGTAATTGAAAAAGCTACAGGAGGCTTCGTGAGTGGCGATTTGAAATTAACTTTGACAATAATATTCGCCCCTTGCTGATTTGCAGTAATCGACTCAATCGTATTTCCCGACTGTGCGGCGGCCTGAGCATAAGTAAATTGACTTAAGAATAACAACCCGAGAAAAATATACTTCATACTCGCGACGCTCCATTTTCCTACCGTTATCAATTTATTCATTTTTTCGCCTCTTGCAATTCCAAGCTTGCTTTTCTTTCGGTCCATTCACCGGTAGCGTCCTGCACTATCTCTACCAAATCGATGCGAGTTTCACTAATACTGATTACCTTACCAAAATTCTGCCCCATATACCCGCCAACAACTGCGGGAAATACAGCTTTACCAATTTGTATCAGACCTTGTAGGGACTTACGATTATCAAAGGTTCCCACCATTTTCATGCTCTCTAATGCGTAACCCTCTAGTGCTTCTTTAGGTCGATCAAAATCAGGTTTTAATCCATTGTCATTAGCAGCTTTTAAACGTGCAAAAACAACCAATAGCTTACTAGGATCGAAAGGATCAATTAAATTCGAACCATTGTAAGCAACCGGCACAAACACTTTAGGCTCTGCAACAGGTGTTACTTTGACATGCGTTTCTTTTTTAACCTGATCCATCCATTCTTTTAGTTCACTCAGTCCATTGTCGCCACAGCCGCTCAAGGAAACAACCAACAAAATCAAGCCAATTTGACTAAGAATTCTCATTTCTTGGCCTCTTTATTTTTCTTACGTTCTGCTGCTTGAGTGGCAATTTCCTCAGGATCCAAATATCGATAAGTTTTGGCGATACCATCCATAATAATTCCTGGTTTTTTCGCGTCTTTACTGACTGTCAATGTCAAGTTATTTAAAGTGACGATTCGTGGCAAGCGGGCGACATCAGCGACAAATTGCGCCATATCATGGTAATTGGCGACCATTTGAATTTCAATTGGCAACTCAGCGTAATAATCTTTGATTGTCGCGGCAACAGGTTTGAAAATATCCATACTCAAGCCACGTCCATTTGCAGCAGAGTTAATATCATCTAACACAGCCGCATATTCAGCATTGCTTGGTAATTGTTTTTCCATTCGAGAAACGTATTGCAAAACCAATTTACGTTGCTCTTTTAATGCATCAAGACTAATTGACTGTTGAACTTTCAGTTTATACGTGTCTTTTAATTTTTGTTCTTCCTGCTGCCCCAGATCAATCTCTTCTAACTGAGTGCTCCAATAAAACCACCAACCAACAAATAAAACGAAAACGCACAAACCAGCAGCGGCAAGTAAACGTGGTGCCAGAGGCCACAAACCTGGATGCAACCCATTTAGATCTCTGAACTGGCTGGCGACCGAATCGAAATTTTCCTTAATATTTGACATATTCTTCTCTTCGTTAAGGAGATTTTGCGTTGACTGGATTCTTCTTCGCTGAACCAGCTTCCGCAGCACTTGCCGCAGCCGTTTCCAACTCACGAGGGCGACGAATTCCAACATTGAGATCAAACTCAATCACACGCTTTGCATCCCGTCCCTGTCCTAAGCCCACCGCTTTATTTTGGATGATCTCTGGCTTACTCATCCATTCGGAAGAATTCAACTCATTCACAAAAAGCCCTACGACCGAATGAGATTGAGCGTAACCTTTGATGGCGATTCGCTGTCCCTCTTGTTTAATCAACGTTAAGTACAAGCCCTCTGGCGCTAGGCGCACCAATTCATTCATCATAAAAACAGGTTGATTCCGATCGCCTTGAAGATCTTCAACTGCCTGTTGTCGCGCTTTTAACGCATCGATTTCTTGCTTTAGATTGGCGACTTCCTTGATTTTCTTTTCTAACTCGTCATTTTCTTGCTTAATGAAGGCATTTCGCTCTGCTTGGGCAGATAATTGTGACGAAAATACAAATCCAATTGCGATCACAACGACAGCGCCAAATACGCCGGCAAACATCATCAACGAGTAGAACTGATTCTTTAGTTCTTTACGTCTTGCTTCGCGGTGTGGAAGCAGATTAATCTTAATCATTATCCATACCTCCGCATCGCTAAACCACAGGCGACTAAGTAGGACGGGGCGTCATTTCGCAAGGATTTCTCATTGACCCCAGACCCCAAATCCATACCTTTGAATGGACTTATCACGGAAGTTGACAATTTAGTTCTTTCGGCGACAATATCCACCAAGCCGGGTAGCATGGCACAGCCCCCCCCTAGAAAGATCTGATCGATTCGTGTGTATGGAGTAGATGTGAAGAAAAATTGAATCGCCCGTGTCACCTCTAAAGCAGCATTTTCCAAAAATGGCTCCAGCAATTCCATTTCATAGCTGTCTGGCAAATCACTTTGACGCTTCTTGGTTTCGGCTTCCTCAAACGATAGCCCGTAATTTCGCACGATGTCCTGAGTCAATTGATTCCCACCGAACTGCTGATCGCGTTCGTAAATGACTTCACCATTTAACAAAATTGAAATATAAGTAACTTTAGAGCCAATCTGAAACAAGGCATAAATTTGATCTTGGCCGGCATTTGGCTGCTGTTCTATCAGACGCTCGACCGCAGCGCGGGCCGCATAAGATTCGATATCCATTACTTTGGCTTGCAGCCCCGAAGCCTGTGCTGCCGCAACCCTATCCTCAATCTTTTCTTTACGCGAAGCAGCTAAGAGCACATCCACGTCTTCTTCGGAATTTGCGGTCGGCCCGATGACACAAAAATCGATACTGACTTCGTCCATTGCGAAGGGAATATATTGACTTGCCTCAGACTCCACTTGAAATTCCAAGGCTTGCTCGCTCAGGCTCCCTGGCAAAATCATTTTCTTAGTAATCACAGATGATGCGGGCATCGCCAAAGCAACATTTCTGGTGCCAGTTCCGCAGCGTTTAAGCACACGCAAAATCGCCTCGGAAACCTGTTCCAAATTTTCAATATTACCATCGACGACTGCACCTTTTGGTAAAGGTTCGGACGCACAGCGCTCCAATTTGAAATCTTTTTCGCCGGAACGAGAGAGTTCCACCAACTTAACGTCAGACGTGCTGATATCCAAGCCCACTAGGGGCGGATTCTTTTTTCCGAGCAATGATGCTAGATCTAAAGCCAAGGATATCCCCTCATTTAAATAATAATTCCATGCCAAACATATCAGAAAATCAACTGGCAGACGGCGATATTATTGCTCCACAATAATAATAAAAACCAACTCAAAATCTATTTTTTCTTTTAAAAACCGCGATTTAGCTGACACTCATACTAGCTTACGTTAAATCCTAGCAATAAGGGGAGTGTAATGTAAAGCATTTTCAAAGCTAACTTGCGCTTTTGCGTTGTCAATTCTCCACTTACAACGAAAAAACGCTGAAATGCAATTTTTATAGTTGATTCGTGCCAGCTATAATGCGCATCTGTATTTCACCATTAGAAGTTGCCATGTCACCAACATCACCTCTCGAGTCGCCCAACCAGGCACCAAGCACTGCACCGAAACCAAAAAGTGTAGCCTTAAGTATTCTTCTTCAGATTTGTCTGGTGTTGTTTGGCTTATTCCTAGCTGGCATGTTAGTTCTGGTGTTCGCAATCACGATGGCTTATCCGAATCTACCGGAGATTGATGCGATTACTAGTTATCGTCCCAAGATGCCAATGCGCGTATTCTCCGCAGATAATGTGCTAATTGCAGAGTTTGGTGAAGAACGTCGGAATGTTGTCCATTTCGCAGAGATTCCAGAAGTCATGAAAAAAGCAGTTCTAGCGATTGAGGATGACCGCTTTTACGAACATGGCGGGGTTGACTACATCGGCATTACTCGTGCCGCAGTCAACAACATTACAAGCGGCAACAAACAAGGCGCATCGACGATCACGCAGCAAGTCGCAAGAAATTTCTTTCTGTCTACAGAGCAAACTATCAAACGTAAAATTTATGAAATTTTATTGGCGTGGAAAATCGAACAGAATTTGACCAAAGATCAGATTCTAGAGGTTTATATGAATCAGATTTATCTGGGGCAACGTGCTTACGGATTTTCATCAGCAGCACAAATTTATTTTGGGAAGAGTTTAAAAGAAGTCACCGTCGCTGAGGCGGCGATGCTGGCAGGCCTGCCAAAAGCCCCCTCTGCGTACAACCCGGTCGCTAACCCGAAACGGGCGACCGTGCGTCAGCAATATATTTTGCAACGCATGAAACAACTAGGCTACATCACGGAAGCACAGTTTGAACTAGCCAAAATCGAAAAGCTACATATCAAAACTAATAGCGCGGAATTTGGCATTCATGCAGAGTATGTCGCAGAAATGGCGCGCCAGTTAGTCTACGAACAATTTAAAGAAGAAACCTACACGCGCGGCTTTAATGTCTACACCACAATAACCAAGGAGGAGCAAGAGACCGCTTACGCTTCCTTACGTAAGGGCGTACTTGATTATGAACGCCGCCACGGCTACCGCGGCCCAGAAGCTATCATTGAATTACCACGCAACAAAGAAGCTGCTGATGAGATGACTGAAAAAGAATTGGCGGATCATCCTGACAGCGACGACATCTTGGCGGCAATGGTCACGGAAGCTAGTCCAACGGCGGTGAAAGCGGTGCTGTCAAATGGTGAAGAGATACAAATTACCGGCCCCGGATTAAGTTTTGGCGCGGCCGGCTTAAAGCCAAATGCGCCGGCCAACAAACGGATTCAACGCGGTGCGGTGATCCGCGTTATTCTTGACGGCAAGAATTGGTCAATTATTCAAATGCCAGAGGTGCAATCGGCATTTGTGGCTGCGGATACGCAGGATGGGGCGATTCGCGCGCTGGTAGGTGGCTTTGACTATAACTTAAATAAGTTTAATCATGTGACGCAAGCTTGGCGTCAACCAGGTTCAAGCTTCAAACCCTTCATTTATTCATCTTCGCTGGAGAAAGGTTTATCGCCACTCACGATCATCAATGATGCACCGATCAGCTTTGATGCTGGCCAGACTGGCGGTCAAGCTTGGGAACCGAAAAATTATGATGGCAAATATGAAGGTCCGATGTCGATGCGTAAGGGTTTAACGAAATCAAAAAACATGATTTCTATCCGCATCTTGCAAAAAGTGGGTGCGAAATACGGACAGGAATATACGAGCCGCTTCGGTTTCCTGCCCGAGAAAAATCCTCCATATCTCACCTTGGCTCTGGGAGCCGGCGCCGTAACACCATTACAGATGGCCGGTGCTTACGCGGTTTTCGCGAATGGTGGTTACAAAGTAAATCCTTACCTGATTGCCAAAATCACGGATGCCGATGGCAAAATCATTTCGCAGGCAAAACCTGACACAGCCAACGATGAGGCGAATCGCGTGATTGATGAGCGCAATGCCTTCCTGATGGACAGCATGTTGCGCGATGTTGTGCGTTTTGGCACGGCGACCAAGGCTCTGGTGCTAAAACGCCCTGATATCGCCGGCAAAACTGGCACGACAAATGATTCCATCGATGCATGGTTTGCAGGGTATCAAGCGAAGATCGTTGGCGTAGCCTGGATAGGTTACGACCAACCACGTAATCTCGGCAATCGAGAAACTGGTGGTGGACTAGCCTTGCCAATCTGGATAGGCTATATGCAGCGAGCTTTACGTGATATTCCGATTATGGAGCGCCCAATTCCCAACGGTATTATTCAGGCAGAAGGTGACTACTTCTATGTGGAAAATCCCCCAGGATCAGCGTTACGTAATTTGAACGCTGACGAAGTGATTATCGAGTAAGAAAAATAAGCAGTAAAAAAATAGCGAGAAAAAATCTCGCTATTTTTTTGCCCTGTTTTTTACGACAAATGATTAACCATCTGATCAAGTCTTGTTCTGCATCTCCGAAATGCTACGCAATACAGCAAATAGTTCCGAATTGTCACGCGTATTGCGCCAAAATTCGCCATCGTATTTGTAATGAAAACCACCAGAGCGGGCCGCTACCCACATCTCTTGCATAGGTGCTTGGCTATTGACGATAATCTTTGATCCATTGTCAATGAACTCAATTTCCAGCACATTACCGCTGCGCTTGGTATCGACATCCCAGACATCATTTTCAAACGCCTGCTCAAACATATCCTGCACCTGCTGCAAGCAGCTATCGGCCATTACTAAAAATTCTGATTCCGTCATGTTACACTCCTGCTTGGATTGATATTCTCGACACAAGCAGCATTCTATACGGGTTCTCAGATTTTGAATAAACGCACGTACATCTCCCTGCTCACGACAGGGCTAATTTTTTCCAGTACTTTGTTGCTCTGCGCCTGCGGTCAAAAAGGTCCTTTGTATCTGCCTGAGAAAAAACCTGCTAACCCCGCCGCGACCACGGCACCAAGCCCACCGGTTTCCGCTGATAAAACACAGCAACCTTAAAAGCACAATTAGGCAATTGCAGTCTTAGATTGCCAGCGCCAATACAGACGCGCGCCTAACAGAGCACTCACTAATGCTGCAAAAATCAAAGGTTGCAGCAGTAAGTTTTTGCCCGCTTTCATCCAAAAATAATGCAGTACGCCTAAGGGCACGATCACATAAATCAAGCGATGCAGTAATTGCCATTGCTTCCCTCCCAAGCGCCGTATCATCGCGTTGTTGCTGGTAATTGCTAAGGGCAACAAGAGTATGAAAGTGATGAAGCCAACAGTGATAAACGGCCGTTTAATGATGTCGCGCCACATATCGCCGATATCGAAAAAATGGTCGAACCACAGAAACGTCAAGAAGTGCAATGAGGCATAAAAGAAGCTATATAAGCCCAGCATACGACGCAAACGTATTAGCCAATGCCAGCTAAGCAGTTTCCTCATTGGGGTTACTGCCAGCGTTATACAGAGAAAATACAGCGTCCAGTCGCCGGTATTACGGGTTATAAATTCCAACGGATTGGCACCCAAATTGTCTTGATAAACTGCATACGCCAAGCGTAAGAAGGGCAACGCAGCTAGCGCGAAAACGACCAACTTTAGTAGTTGCAAGTGACGATTACTCAGTGACTTCATAACCAGCCTCAAAAGTTTTTTCTTAAATCCATACCACTGTATAAACTAGCTACTTCGCCGTAACCGTTAAACATCAGAGTCTTACGTTTGCGACTTAAAAATCCATCTTCGCCGATGCGTCGCTCGGATGCCTGCGACCAGCGCGGATGATCGACTTCTGGATTCACGTTCGAATAGAACCCATATTCATCAGGAGCAGATAAATTCCAAGAGGTGCGCGGTTGATCTTTGGTCAGCCGAATTTTGACGATGGATTTAGCCGATTTAAATCCATACTTCCAAGGCACCACCAAACGCACAGGCGCGCCATTTTGATTTGGCAGGACTTCGCCATACATACCGAGCGCAAGCAAGCTGAGTGGATGCATTGCCTCATCCATCCGCAAGCCTTCAGTATAGGGCCATTGCAGCACGCGACTATTCACGCCAGGCATCTGACGTTTGTCTGCCAGCGAGATGAATTCTACATAACGCGCATTGCCGGTCGGTTCCACTTTTTTCAACAAATTCGACAGTGAGTAGCCTATCCACGGGATCACCATCGACCATCCTTCAACGCAACGCAATCGGTACACGCGTTCTTCCAAAGGTGCTAGTTTCAGCAAGCTATCGAGATCAAGAGTTATCGGCTTCTTTACCTCGCCTTCTATGGTGATAGTCCATGGACGGGTTTTTAGACTACCTGCCGTTTCTGCAGGATCTGCTTTATCGGTACCGAATTCGTAGAAATTGTTATAGCTTGTCGCGTCTTTGTAGGTAGTTTTTTTATCCATGACGACAAAGGCAGGATTTGCCATTGCCACCAATTTTTGTCCTCCTGCGGTTTGTGCAAATACTTCACGATTTGCCATTTCCACCAAAGAAGCACTGGCTATCGATCCAACCGCTAGCTGACGCATAAAATCGCGGCGCGACTCAAATATTTCACGTGGCGTAATTTCTGAAACACTGGGTGGATGGTCGCCATATTGCTGAAAGGGATTGCGCATAATCACTCCTGTTAATGTGCTGATTAGTTCGGACGTTGACCCAGTTCGTGGCTTGGTCGTCTTCTGCCTAGAATTGGTTGAGAAATCTTTAAGGAACAGCGAAAAATTATCTCAGTGTCTCATAAGTCGGAGAATGCGTTTGAACCTTACAAGAATTCAAAAGTTTCCTTGGCCTACATGCTCCATTCAACTCTTTTCAATAACACTCAAAAAAAACGGCATCGACTAACAACGCCGATGCCGTTTTTTTTCATGAATAAAATGAAATTACAAAGCGCCGTATGAGTGCAATCCAGACAAGAACATGTTCACCCCGAGAAAAGCAAACGTCGTCACAAGCAAGCCGATTACTGCCCACCAAGCTGCGACCTGCCCACGCAACCCTTTCATCAATCGCATGTGCAACCATGCTGCATAATTTAACCAGACGATCAGAGCCCAGGTTTCTTTCGGATCCCATGACCAGTAACCGCCCCACGCCTCAGCCGCCCATAGGGCACCAAGAATCGTCGCAATGGTGAAGAATGCGAAGCCGACTGCAATCGCTTTGTACATGACGTCATCCAACACGTCCAAAGTCGGCAAGCGATCTTGCAACATCCCTTTTGACTTAAACAGATATGCCACGCCGACCATTGCCGCTAAGGAGAATGTACCGTAACCAATAAAGTTTGCAGGTACATGTATCTTCATCCACCAACTCTGCAATGCAGGCACCAAGGGTTGAATGTCCGCGGCATCTCGACTCACGGTGTACCACAACAAAAATCCCACGGCCGCAGAAATGACCAGCAAGACAAATGCACCCAACTGACGTGTGCCGTAAATTTGCTCGTAATATAGATAAAACAAGGCCGTAATCATCGAGAACAAAATGAATACTTCATACAAATTAGAAACCGGAATATGACCAACATCGGCACCAATCAAATAGGACTCATACCAACGCACTAACAACCCGGTAAAGCCCATGATCACCGCCGCCCAGCACAAACCGGAACCGACTGAAGCACCAAAATCAGAACGCGCAATCAAACCACCCCAATAGAACAAAGTCGACAAGACGAAGAAGGTACTCATCCACAAAATTGCAGACTGACTCGACAACAAATATTTCAGAAAGAACTTCTTGTTCGCCAGATCCAAAGAACCTGCGTATTGCGAGATCGCGAACAAAGATAAGACTGCCAACACGATCATCAAAGCGCGCACGGGTTTCCAATTCCACCCCAATACGGCGAATGTTGGCGCACTGAGTAGCAATATCGCTTCTTCATAGATATCCATGTGGGCACCATACATGTTGAACGCATATAAAGCACCGGCACTCAACATGAGAGCGTATAGCCAATCAAAAGCGCCTAAACGCTTCCAATAACTTTGATAGGTCAGACTAGTTTCCATACATATCCTGTGTGAATAATTTTTAATACTTTTTGTACTGACTGCAAATGACTTCAGATTGGAGAGTCAGTTGGTTTGCCTGTTGTCACATCTGTCAGACCAGTCCGTGGCCTCAATTGCAACTTCAATTGCTCAAACTCTTTCTCAAAATCGAGCGTCTTACGCTGCGAACTCAAGGCCATCAAGACTTGACTGCCAGCTTCATCTTGCTTAATCCATAGCCACAAACGACGTTCGCGAATATAGAACATGGCAAATACACCAATCACGAGAAACAAGCAGCCAAGATACACCACATTCTGTCCCGGCGCGCGCGTCACTTGGAACACAGAAGCCTTGATCTCCTCAAAGCCTGTCATTTGCAAATACACGGGCGCACCGTAGAAAAATGCATCCGACAGCGCTGAAGTCGCTTGCTGCAAGAACAGTGCCCGCTTTTCGGTCAACTCCAATACGGGCAAACTATCTTTCGCACGAGCCAATTGCCAGAGATCCCACATACTACCGTTGAGTATCTTCATAAAAACATCGGCGGCTCTGGTTTGTTCCGCAGCTGGAATTTTCTCTAGGAAGCCTGCAATCGCAGTAAACCCAGCCAGCTTCGCCTCACCTTCTCCCGCGAAAATCGCTAGGCCTTTTTTGGCCGAAGTCGCTAACTGCGTTTGCATTGCTTCCGCACTGGTGGCAGGTAAAGCGCGTTTTGCATAAGCTTCAGCAGCCCGCTCACGTAATTCCGGATTTACTAACGCAGCGCGCAAGCGCATCCATTCATCTAACTTATCGTTCTCATCGGCGGGAATTCTTAAATAGCGGAATTGCTCATTTGGCGAATCACGGGCGCCAGCTAGAAATACCCAATTGCCGTCCAATAAAACTGGCTGCATGTAGTTATTGAATTCACGTGCCTGCCCCGTTTTATCACGCAACTTGTATTGCATACTAGGTCCAACATTTTTGAGATCTTTATTATTTGCATTCTTAGCGGCCGAACCTGAATGTTTATCCAAATCTGCCGTGAATTGCTGGGCGAAATTCTTGTTTGGATTCACAGCACGCAAATCTTGTCCATCTCGTGCTAGATTTTCCACGTTAAATGGTCGGAATGCGGTCCACTCTATCGTGTACTCACCACGGCCGCTGGTCTGCTCCTGACTGAGAAGATTTGATCCACCCATTCTGGCATCGATCGGAAACTGCATCGCATTCGCACCAGCCATGGCATGCGCTTTGATTTGTAGGCGACTGCCGCCGTCATCAAAACTCGACTGAAAGACGGCGTAGCCTTTATACAGTAATGGATGATTGACTTTGACGATCGCAGGAAAACTCTTCCCCGTTTCGTGATCTTTGATTACGACATCGCTCGCGAATAGTTTGGGCATTCCCGTCGAATAAAAATCGATATTGAATTTCTTCAGCTCTATTGTAAAAGGCAAGTCTTGCAACAACACGCCCTTAGCCTGAGGAATTACGGCAGTGTTTCCACTCATGCCTTCGGGGATGGAAATATTGCCGCGGAAGGTAGGGTTCGCCAAAGATAATTTATGCTTTTCCGGAATCTGCGAAATCAATACGCCACTACCTTCAAATGGCACTTTGCCGCCGAACCACATCTGAAAACGAATCGCCAAATCAGAATCAAGCAAACCGCCAATACAAATTACCACGATCGCGGCATGCGCAAAGATATAGCCCCACTTATTTCCAGCTCCTTGTTTCGCAGCGATCAGTGTGGCATTGTCTTTCTGTACGATTTTAAATTGGTAGCCCAGCCGCTTGATTTGCGAGCTCAACTGAGTCGTCAAGGCGTCAATGCTTAATTCGCTATCCCACTCCGCTTTATGATGAAAGTTGCGCAAAGATTGTTCTCGCACGTTCTCACGCCAGCTCCGCATATCTTTCAACATCTTGGGCGCATTGCGAATCAGACACAAGCTGGTAGACAGTACCAAGAACCCCATAATCGTCAAAAACCACCAAGCCGAATATAGGGAGTACAAACTCAAGTGTTGAAAAACTTCAAACCAAAACGGCCCAAATTGATTCACATAATTTGGCAAGGGCTCGTTTTGCTTAAGCACTGTCCCGATAATAGAAGAAATCGCGATAATGGTGAGTAAACTAATCGCAAAGCGCATAGACGATAACAACTCCACTGTGTGTGCCAACCACAGGCGTTGTGTCTTAATTTCTAGGCCAGAAGTATTGGTTTCGAGTTCCATACATTTCCAAAAACAAAAAGGGGATGGCATTTGCCACCCCCTCCGTTAAATATTTAGCTTGTATTGAATGATGTGCTTATTTCAAACCAGCAACATAATCGGCAACAGCTTTCATTTCATCATCCGACATACGTTTGGCAATTGTCACCATTTGTGGGCTGTTTTTACGAACACCAGTGCGGAAATTAGTCAATTGCGCAATGGTGTAATCCTGATGTTGACCAGCAATACGCGGGAATTGCGCAGGGATACCAGCACCGTTCGGGCTATGGCAGCCAGCACAGGCGGCTACATTTTTCTCGGCGATACCCGCACGATAGATCGTTTCACCTAATTTCACGATATCTTTATTTTTTGCAGCACCTGCTTTTGGTTTTTGTACTGCTAGAAAAGCAGCGACATTTTTCATATCATCTGCGGTCATCAGCTTAGAAAAAGTCGTCATCACCGCGTTGTTACGTGCCGGGCCTGTGAAATCTGTCAATTGCTTGACGATGTAAGCTTCGTGCTGACCAGACAGTTTTGGATTAACGCTAATGGTGGAATTACCAGCTGCACCGTGACAAGATACGCAAGCGACGATGCCGCGCGCAGCATCACCATTGGTGTACAAAGCTTCACCTTTCGCGGCATCAGCTTTTGCTGGTTTGGCTGCGTGTTCGTTCGCATGAGCAACAGAAACGAGTGAAGATGCCGCTAAGGCAAGAATGCTGAGAGACTTGGAAAAGGATAAAAATGCACGATTCATTCAAACACCTTGAGACTAAAAATTGGAAATCGATTCTATTGACATGCCAGAAAAGCAAAAAGCATACGGAACCTGCATTTAAGTGATGAAGCCCACGTAGCTAACCCCTTATTGTACAATAGCTTTAGTGGAAATGTTGAGCTATTCCAAGTCAATTGACGTCAGGAAACCTCATATTTCGGGCTAAAACGTCCAGTTTTAGCCCTATTTTTTGCATTTTTTTGCACCATCCCTTTTTGATTGGCCCTATTTTATGTCTATCCTTTGGCAAGCGCGCTTTTTTACCACTGTCAATCACTTGCGCGATCTCCCTACTTTGCCCGTGCCGGAAGTAGCCTTTGCTGGTCGATCAAATGCTGGCAAGTCGACAGCGATCAATATTCTTTGCAATCAGAAAAAGCTTTGCTTTGCCTCCAAAACACCAGGACGAACGCAGCATATTAACTTTTTCTCCATTGGCGGAGCGCATGTAGGACAACATCGCAAAGATGAAACGCGTCAAGACGAAATTCGTGCCTTGTTGGTTGACTTGCCAGGTTATGGTTACGCGGAAGTTCCTGGTGCTGCCAAGAATCATTGGAATGTCTTACTCGGTAATTACGTGCAAACACGCGATCAATTATCCGCTTTGATTTTGATCATGGATTCGCGTCGTCCTTTCACGGATCTGGACAAACAAATGCTAGAGTGGTTCGCACCAACTGGTCGGCCGATTCATTGTTTGCTGACCAAGGCGGATAAGCTGAACCGAAATGATGCTACCAATGCACTGCGTCTGGCACAGAATATTTTGGCAAGTTATGTTGATGAAAATGGCACGCCATATCCTTTTACTGCGCAATTGTTTTCAGCTTTAAATCGTACCGGTATTGAAGAGGCGGATGCCAAAATTCGTCAATTGACTGGCTTGGACGTTTTACCGACATTACCTACCTTAGACGGCAGCGAGAATGCTGGCACACCGCAATAAAAAAAACCCCAGTACTTTGCGGTACTGGGGAAAAAATACGCCAATCGAATGGGAACAAGTGGCGCCCGCTTAGGGAGGACCAGCGGTAAGCGTAATGCCTAATCCTAAGAGCCAAATTCGTAAGAAAAGTTTCATTAACCTCGATAATTTTTTTATTCCATATGTCTACTTCACTTTCGACCCAATTTCCGTACCTGCGTATGCGCCGCATGCGTAAAGATGCTTTCTCCCGCAATTTGATGCGTGAAAATCATGTCACCGCTGCCGATTTAATTTACCCGGTCTTTTTGGTAGATGGCGAAAACCGCGTAGAAGCAGTTGCCTCCATGCCAGGTGTTGAACGCATGAGTTTAGATAAGTTATTAGAAGTTGCCGATGACTGCGTCGCCTTAGGTATTCCTGTACTAGCCTTGTTTCCTTCAATTGATAATCATTTAAAAACGGAAGACGGAATCGAAGCGACCAATCCAGATGGTTTAATTCCACGCGCCATTCGTGCCCTAAAAGCACGTTGTCCAGATTTAGGCATTTTGACGGACATCGCCCTAGATCCTTACACCAGCCACGGGCAAGATGGTTTGATCAATGCCGATGGTTATGTTTTAAATGATGAAACGACTGCGATGCTGGTCAGACAGGCGCTTACACATGCTGCAGCTGGTGCCGACATTGTTGCGCCGAGCGATATGATGGATGGCAGAATAGGTGCGATCCGTCGCGCCTTAGAAGAGCAAGGATTTATCTATACCCGCATCATGGCTTATTCAGCCAAATATGCGTCGGCATTTTATGGGCCGTTCCGCGATGCAGTCGGTTCTGCAGGTAATCTTGGCAAAAGCAACAAGGCCAATTATCAAATGGATCCTGCCAACAGTAACGAAGCACTGCGCGAGGTTGCACTCGATTTGGCCGAAGGTGCAGACATGGTAATGGTCAAGCCTGGCATGCCTTACCTCGACATCGTACGCCGCGTCAAAGACGAATTCAAAGTACCGACTTTCGCTTATCAAGTCAGTGGCGAATATGCGATGATTAAAGCCGCTGCGCAAAATGGCTGGCTTGATCATGACAAGACCATGATGGAAGCAATACTCGCGTTTAAGCGAGCTGGTGCGGATGGCATATTGACCTACTTCGCACGCGACATTGCCCGCCTGTTGAAGTAAATTCGAGCAAAACATATCGATACAATTTGATGGCTTAGTTTGTAAAACATGGATATTTTTTTCATCAGCGAAACACAGGTCACACTCAACGCTAGGGATGACGTCAACGACTACGGCCTGATTGGCGACGGCGAAAACGATCATGCTGATGAAGCATCGGGGTTCATGTGGATCGATTGCACACATGATGAAGTTGCTTGCGACACCGATGCCTGGCGCGATCAGATTGAAAAATTAACCAACATACGCGTCTACGATTTGCATCTAAAAGACATTTGCAATCTAAGTCATCCATCCTATTTTGATGCCACACAAGATTACGAATTAGTCGTCTTTCAAAAATTGGCATTGAATGGCGAGACGAACACCAATGTCGAAGTAAACAAAAAGAAAATCCCGGCAGCCTTGCATCGCTTGCAAACACAGCCAGTTTCTTTTCTTTTACTAGGCAACACTTTAGTCACCATACGATCATTACAAAGCCGCACCATCGAAGGAATGCGCGCCCGCCTGCTCAGCTACAAACCAAAAGACAGCAATAACCTTAGCAGTCGCTTGCCATCATCACCCGAAGATTTAATGCTGCGTTTATTAAATCTGATGGTCGATCAGTATCTCGATTTACGCCAACCTTTGACCAATCAATTGGATCGCTGGCAACACGCTTTATTGGATCCACGCAAACCATTTAATAATTGGGTCGCGTTACTCGATTCACGAGTGGAGCTACGCAAGCTCGAACATTTATGTGAAGAGCAATACGATGCAATACAAGAATTGCGCGATCATTTTGTCGATACTTATGACGCCAAAGGTGGCGAACTCAGCCGTGCGAAAGATTTGCTATTGGTACGTACGAATGATGTGATGGAACATATTAACCGTGTTCTAAATCATACGCGCAGACTGGAAGCGTCGTTAGAATCTTCTGTGCAAATTCATTTCGCGGCAGTCGCACATAAAACGAGTGAAACAATGCGACTTTTGACCGTCATTACTGCACTGTTTATGCCCTTGACCTTGATCACCGGCATCTTCGGGATGAATTTCACAAAAATGCCCTGGATTAATGAGGAGACCGGCTTCAAATGGACTATCGGCTTAATGGGACTATCGGTATTGTTATTCCTGATTGCCTTAGGACTGCAAAGCTACATCGGAAATCGCGGTCAACGCGCTGATCACTGATTTCTTCAAGTTCAAGCTCCATTCAATTTCACCTAAATCTACTCGCATGCATACACATAGCTTTCTTTGGCACGATTATGAAACCTTTGGCGCACAAGCCAGACGTGATCGACCAGCTCAATTTGCAGCGATTCGTACCGATGCAGACCTAAATGAAATCGGCGAGCCTATCAATATTTTTTGTCAACCTGCGAATGATTTTTTACCTGATCCGCAATCTTGCCTGATCACCCATATCACGCCGCAGCAATGCCTGGAACAAGGCATCCCTGAACATGAATTTGCAGCGCAAGTAGAACGTGCGTTGGCTGCCACGGGCACCATAGGCGTGGGCTATAACACCATATGTTTTGACGATGAAATTACGCGCTTTATGTTCTGGCGCAATCTGATCGATCCCTATGCGCGCGAATGGCAAAATCAATGCGGACGTTGGGACATTATGGATATGGTTCGTACTACCTATGCGCTCCGTCCAGAAGGCATTAACTGGCCTTTAAATGATGCTGGAAAACCCAGCTTTCGTCTAGAACATTTAACGGCAGCGAATGGCATTGTACATACTGCGGCGCATGATGCTTTATCAGACGTACGCGCCACGATTGCTTTGGCAAAACTAATCAAAGAGAAGCAACCTAAGCTCTTTGATTTTTGTTTCGCTTTACACAAAAAAGATAGAGTTGCTACTGAAATCGGTTTGCCTTTACTGGGCAAACCATTTCTACATATCTCCGGAATGTTTAGTACCGAGCGCGGTTGTCTTGCGGTGATGTGGCCTTTAGCGATACACCCGACGAATAAAAATGAAGTGATCGCTTGGGACTTGCAATTTGACCCTAGCGAATTGCAGCATATGGATGTGAGCACGATCCAGCAGCGGATGTTCAGCAAAACTGATGCTTTGCCAGATGGTATGACGCGTTTACCTGTGAAAAGCATACATTTGAATAAATCGCCTATCGTGATCGGCAACCTAAAAACACTTAGCAGTGAAATGGCTGCGCGCTGGAACATCGATGTGCATCAAGTAATGGCGCATGTTGAGATCGCACAAAACATACAGGCAACTCACAGCCCGCAACTTTGGGAGCAAGTCTACGCGCGCCCAGACTTTGAAGCTGTTGATGTGGATGAAGATTTATATGGTGGATTTATTAGTGCTGCAGATAGAAAAATATTGAACGATTTGCGCCAAATGAATCCTCAGCAGTTAGCTAACGCGCATCCGCATTTTAATGATCAACGCTTAAGCGAATTATTGTTCCGTTATCGAGCGCGTAATTTTCCTGAATCCCTCAACAATGATGAGTTGGTAGCTTGGGAAGAACACCGCGTAGCGCGTCTATTAGATGGCGAAGCGAATGCCATGACAGTCGATATGTATTTCAATGAGATCGATCAACTTTCAGAGTCCACTGATGAAGACGCCGAGGAAATTCTTGGCGCACTCTATGATTATGCGGAGCTAGTTGTTCCAATTCGTTAAGGCATATAAAAAAGCTGGCATGGTATTCAACCAAGCCAGCTTTTTCTATTGCAGTAGATTATTCTCAAAAGCGCCTTACATCATTTCAGCTTCTGCAAAGAATTCAAGAACTTATCCGCATTCTGATAACCGATCACGCGCGTGTTCGGAATCTCTTTGCCTTGTACGCCAAAGAAAATAATTCCTGGCGGGCCAAACAAACCGAAACGTTTTAATAGTGCTTTATCATCTGCGTTATTCGCTGTGACATCCACTTGCAGCAACAGCATCTGATCCAGTTGCGCGTTCACTCTTGGCTCGACGAAAGTTAATTTTTCCATCTCTTTGCACGACACGCACCAGTCTGCATAAAAATCTAGCATCACGATTTTGCCATTCGATTGCGCCAACACAGCATCCAATTCAGCAGACGATTTGATACGTTGAAACTTCACATGTTGCACATTTCCAGTGAGGTGCGCGATCGGCGCCAAGGCGTCACGTCCACCCGTCACAACACCAAGCAATTGGGCACAACCTGCCAGCACAAAAATGATTGCAATCAACTTGGAAAATAATTTACCGCGGTAAACAGCCAACTGATAGATCCCGTAAACAAGCAGCAAAATTGCCCAAGCACTCATTTGCACCACGGGCGGCAATACAGGCGACACCATCCAAATCGCCATTGCCAACATCAGCACGCCAAAGAAGCGTTTGATCTGTTCCATCCAAACACCGGCGCGTGGTAATAAACTACCTGCGGATATACCTACCAACAGTAAAGGAACACCCATACCCATAGCCAGAGAAAAAAGTGCAGTTCCGCCAACCACAACATCCTTCGTTTGACTGATATATACCAAAGCACCAGCCAAAGGTGCAGCAACACAAGGGCCAACGATCAATGCAGAAATCGCTCCCATCAGAAATACGCCCGCCATCTTCCCATTACGCTGACCTTCGGAAAAATAGGTCAGACGAGTTTGAATCGCTGCCGGCATTTGAAGCTGATAGACACCGAACATAGAGAGAGACAAAGCGATCATCAAAACCGCGAAAGCAGATAGCACCCAAGGGTTTTGCAACGCCGCCGATAATCCTTCACCCAACAGACCCGCCGCGACACCCAAACTGGTGTACACCAAAGCCATACCCAATACGTAGCTCAAAGATAGAAAAAAACCACGACTACGTTTTACGGCAGCACCTTCACCAACAATGATAAATGATAAGATCGGCACCATAGGCAAAACACAGGGCGTTAGAGATAAACCCAAGCCAAGGACCAAAAACAAAGGAATAATCAAACTTAATCGCCCACTCTTCAAAGCATCGGCGATACTCGACTGCTCGCCACTTTCCTGTGCGACCTTTGGCGTTACTCCTGCGTCACTCGCGATATCTGCCAACGTCACTGGCAAAGTCAATTCCATAGGTGGATAACACAGACCCGCCTCCGCGCAACCTTGCAGTTCTATTTTCATTTGAAAATCAGCGGCGGCCTTCACAGGAATTAACACCACCAATTCGTGATGATACGTTTCAACATCCTTTTGGAAGGTTTCATCGAATTTGACTTTACCAGCAGGGAGTTGAATCACGCCCAACTCAGCGCCTTGCGCAGCAAATTTTAAGCGTTCACGATAAAGATAGTAAGCATCCGCGATGGTGTAAGTAATTCGCACCTGATCCTTGCTTGCCATCTGCGCCTTGACCTGGAATGCCTTCTCCGGCTCTAGGAAGTCTTCTGCCCTTGCTGTTAAGGCAAACAAGAGAAAAGCAATGACAAACCCTGCCAGCATCCTGAAATAAAGATTTAGCGTTAATCTTGGATACGTATCACCTTGCTCGAATCGCGGGCTTAATAAAAATTTCATAGTCTCTTTGGAATTCTACGGATGGCCTATCAGAGTCAGCTATTCGTGCATGGTTCAATGGATCACGACCGCCTCAGACAAACGGCAATTTTTTGCTATCTTAACGGAATACTGAAAGTCGTGTCATCGTAGGCGCCAATATGAATCACCATGATCTATAGTAAACTCGTTTCAGTGCTGTCAATGAACCAACTGCTACTCCCTCGAAAAACGACGGAAAATAAAAAAGCCGCTCATTTTACTGAACGGCTTTCTATTTCAGAACTGCTAATTACAACTTAGCTTATTCGTCAACTGTTGGTGCATCGGCAGAGTCAGAGACTTCTGGACGATCCAACAATTCTACATAGGCCATAGGCGCATTGTCGCCAACACGGAAACCCATTTTCAAAATACGCAGGTAACCACCATTGCGGTTTGCAAAACGTGGGCCCAATTCAGCGAACAATTTTTGAACGATTTCACGATCGCGCAAACGGTTGAATGCCAAACGTTTGTTTGCCAATGTGTCTGTTTTAGCCAAAGTCAAAATTGGCTCAACAACGCGGCGCAATTCTTTTGCTTTTGGCAAAGTTGTTTTGATTGCTTCGTGGCGCAACAGGGAAACTGTCATATTGCGCAACATTGCTAAACGGTGTGATGATGTACGATTCAGCTTACGTAAGCCGTGACGATGACGCATGGTACTTCCTTTCGATTGTTTAAAAATTCCAGTTCTTCTATCGTCAAACCATTTGACGCGGACCGGTAATGTTCTTACTACAAACTACAAATAAAAAGTCGGGTCAAACGAATCGACCCGACATCAAAATTACTTCTCTAAACCAGCAGGTGGCCAGTTTTCTAACTTCATGCCCAAAGACAAACCACGGGAAGCCAAAACTTCTTTGATTTCGTTCAAAGATTTGCGACCCAAGTTTGGTGTCTTCAACAATTCGTTTTCGCTACGTTGGATCAAGTCACCAATGTAGTAGATGTTTTCTGCTTTCAGGCAGTTTGCTGAACGGACAGTCAATTCCAAATCATCGACTGGACGCAACAGGACTGGATCGACAGCAGGTGCACGTGAAGGTGCTTCTGCAGCTGCTTCTGTGCCTTCCAACGCCGCAAATACGTGCAACTGGTCGACCAAAACGCGAGCAGATTGACGAATCGCTTCTTCTGGAGTGATCACGCCATTTGTTTCGATGTTGATGATCAACTTGTCCAAATCTGTACGTTGTTCAACGCGAGCAGATTCGACAGAGTAAGAAACACGACGTACTGGGGAGAAAGACGCGTCCAGAATAATACGACCGATTGTTTTGTTCGCATCTTCAGACAAACGACGTACGTTACCAGGAACGTAGCCACGACCTTTTTCCACTTTGATTTGCATATCTAATTTGCCGCCAGCAGTCAAATTAGCAATCACGTGATCTGGATTAATCAGTTCTACGTTATGCGGCAAATCGATATCGGAAGCCAATACTGCGCCTTCGCCTTCCTTTTTCAAAGTCAAAGTGACTTCATCACGTTCGTGCAACTTGAAGACAACGCCTTTCAAGTTCAACAAAATATCGACGACGTCTTCTTGCACGCCATCGAGAGTTGAGTACTCATGCACAACACCGGCGATCGTCACTTCAGTCGGCGCGTAACCGACCATAGAAGACAACAAGACACGGCGTAAAGAGTTACCGAGTGTGTGACCGAAACCACGTTCAAATGGCTCCATCACTACTTTCGCTGAGCCAGGGCCCAACATTTCGACGTCGATAATACGAGGCTTAAACAGATTGTTTTGCATTATTTGTCCTTTTCAATACCCTCGGCTCGTTACACCGATAAGGCTGATGGCAAAAAGAAAAAAGCCTGCCCATCGTAAAATGAGCAGGCAGTGAAACTTAATATTAACGTGAGTACAATTCAACGATCAGAGATTCGTTGACATCGTGAGCGATGTCGCTACGATCAGGCATAGCCTTGAAAGTACCTTCCATTTTCTTGGAGTCTACAGACACCCAAGATGGCATACCGATTTGTTCAGCCAAAGCCAAAGCCTCAACGATACGAACTTGTTTTTTGGATTTTTCACGCACGGCAACAACGTCACCAGCTTTAACTTGGTAAGAAGCGATGTTCACTACGCCACCGTTGACCGTGAAAGCTTTATGACTAACCAACTGACGTGCTTCTGCACGTGTGGAGCCGAAACCCATACGGTATGCAACGTTATCCAAACGGGATTCCAACAATTTCAACAAAGTTTCGCCAGTATTACCTTTTTGACGGTCAGCTTCTGCGAAATAACGACGGAACTGACGCTCTAACACGCCGTACATACGTTTAACTTTTTGTTTTTCACGCAATTGATTACCGAAGTCAGAAGTACGTGCGCCAGATTTCGCGCCGTGTTGACCAGGTTTTACATCCAATTTACATTTTGAATCCAAAGAGCGACGTGCGCTTTTCAGGAACAGATCCGTGCCTTCGCGACGGGATAATTTTGCTTTAGGTCCGATATAACGTGCCACAATAATTTCCTTTAAAAATGACGTAAGTGCCGTTTGACAGCCTACGCTAGTCTGATCTACCTGCAATCAGACAGTGGTCTTATTAAATAAAAATCGAATAAGAAAAAAATAAAATCGTATCAAAAATACGAAAGACAAAACCCACCAAATCAATTGGCGGGCTGCATTCTAACATGATTGCTAGAATTCTCCAAAGCTTAGCCTAAGCTAAGCAATGAATTAGATACGACGACGCTTTGGAGGGCGGCAGCCGTTGTGTGGTACTGGCGTAACGTCTTGGATCAAGGAGATCTTGATACCCAAATTATTCAAAGCACGCACAGAAGATTCACGGCCTGGACCTGGACCTTTGATGCGAACTTCGAGGTTTTTGATACCGCACTCAACCGCAACTTTACCTGCTGCTTCCGCTGCAACCTGAGCCGCAAAAGGAGTAGATTTACGTGAGCCTTTAAAACCTTGACCACCAGCTGTTGCCCAAGACAATGCATTGCCTTGACGATCAGTAATCGTGATGATGGTGTTGTTGAAAGATGCGTGAACGTGTGCGATACCTTCAGCAACATTTTTCTTAACTTTTTTACGAGCGCGTGCTGCCGCTGCGTTATTTTGTGCTTTTGCCATAATTGGTTCCTTGAATCCAGTTTGTTTCAACTACGCTGGATTATTTTTTCAATGATTGCGCTGCTTTACGTGGGCCCTTACGTGTACGTGCATTCGTACGTGTACGTTGACCACGAACAGGCAAACCTTTGCGATGACGCATGCCGCGGTAGCAGCCTAAGTCCATCAAACGCTTGATGTTGATCGAGATTTCGCGACGAAGATCACCTTCAACGACGTATTTTGCAATACTGTCGCGAAGCTTTTCTAACTCGCTGTCGTCCAGATCTTTGACCTTTTTAGTTGTCAATACACCCGTTGCTGCACAGATATCTGCTGCGCGTGGGCCGCCAATACCATAGATTGCTTGTAAGCCAATTACGGTATGCTGATGATTTGGGATATTAACCCCTGCTATACGTGCCATTCGTTATTCCTCGTTCAATAACGTTAATTAACCTTGGCGCTGTTTATGACGTGGTTCTGTGCATATAACACGAACTACGCCTTTGCGCTTGATGATCTTGCAGTTGCGGCAAATCCGCTTGACTGATGCGAGAACTTTCATTTTTGCCCTCTTCCCTTCTAGTTCAATTTAATTTACTTGGTCCGGAACACAATGCGTGCTCGGCTCAAATCATAAGGCGTCAATTCTACTGTCACCTTATCACCAGGAAGAATGCGGATATAGTTCATTCGCATTTTTCCTGAAATATGGCCAAGCACAACATGCCCATTTTCCAACTTAACTCGAAATGTTGCATTCGGAAGATTCTCAAGAATCTCTCCCTGCATCTGTATAACGTCGTCTTTTGCCATTCGATCTGCTGTTCCTTTGGTGTGCTTACCGTGAAGGTATGCCGCCCTTGAAATTTGCTTTACGAAGAAGCGATTCGTATTGCTGTGACATTACGTAATTTTGCACTTGAGCCATAAAGTCCATGGTCACCACCACAATAATCAACAGCGATGTGCCGCCGAAATAGAATGGTACTTTCCAATGAGCGATCAGCAATTCTGGTAACAAGCAAACTAATGCAATGTATACCGCGCCAATCAAAGTCAAACGCATCAAAATCTTGTCGATATAACGCGATGTTTGATCACCGGGACGAATCCCAGGGACGAAAGCACCACTCTTCTTCAAATTATCTGCTGTCTCTTTGCTGTTAAATACCAGCGCCGTGTAGAAGAAGCAGAAGAAGATAATTGTTACAGCGTACAACAATGCATGAACAGGTTCACCAGTTGTCAAAGAACTTGCTAAATCTTGCAAGAACCTAACGAATCCAGAATCCTGATCTTGCGCTCCCTTTGCGAACATGCCGGTAATCGTGGCAGGCAGCATAATGATAGAAGAAGCAAAGATCGGAGGAATCACACCTGCCATATTCAACTTGAGTGGTAAATGACTGCTTTGACCACCATAAACTTTATTGCCTACCTGACGCTTCGCATAGTTGACCAGAATCTTACGTTGACCGCGCTCTACGAACACAACCAAATAAGTCACTGCAGCAACCATTACGCAAATAATCAACGCGGAAAACGCTTGCATAGAGCCAGTACGAACTAATTCGAACAAACCTGCTAATGCACCTGGCAAGCCTGCTACGATACCTGCAAAGATGATGATAGAAATACCGTTACCTAAACCGCGCTCAGTGATTTGCTCACCTAACCACATCAGGAACATCGTGCCAGTTACCAAGGTAACGACAGTGGTAAATCTAAAAGCCATTCCAGGATCTAACACCAAACCTGCTTGCGTTTCCAAACCAAAAGCGATGAAGAAAGCTTGCACCACACCGAGTACCAAAGTACCGTAACGTGTGTATTGGGTGATCTTACGACGACCCGATTCGCCTTCTTTCTTCAGTGCTTCCAGCTGCGGAGAAACGACTGACATCAACTGCATAATAATAGAGGCAGAAATGTAAGGCGTAATTCCCAGCGCCAAAATTGTGAAGCGAGACAAAGCACCGCCAGAGAACATGTTAAACATACCCAAAATACCATTTTGGTTTTGTTTAAACAAATCTTCCAATACCTTTGGATCAATTCCAGGAACAGGTATATGTGCGCCTATCCTATATACAACTAATGCTGCTAGTAAAAACCAGAGTCTTCCCCAAGGAAAACCACTTGCAGCACTTTTAGTTTGTTGAGGAGATGTTGCCAATGTTTGCTCCTGTTATGACTTAATTAAGCAGATGCTTTAGCTTTAGCGGGTAATTTCTTAACCACTGGTGCAATCACTAATTCAGTCACTGTTCCGCCAGCAGCTTCGATCGCAGCTTTAGCACCTTTGCTGACGATTAAGCCATTCAAAGTTACTTTTTTAGTGATCTCGCCTGACAAAATCACGCGAACGACACGTGCTAATTCAGAAACGACACCAGCTTGCTTCAATGCCAAAACGTCGATCTCTGTCACTGGCAAATTCTCCAGGTCAGACAAACGAACTTCTGCTTTGTAAGGTGTTGCCAACGATTTGAAACCACGCTTAGGCAAGCGGCGTTGCAAAGGCATTTGACCGCCTTCGAAACCGACTTTATGAAAGCCGCCTGTACGAGATTTTTGACCTTTATGACCACGGCCCGCTGTTTTACCGATACCAGAACCGATACCGCGACCAACACGACGTTTGTAGTGTTTAGCGCCATCAGCTGGTTGGATTGTATTTAATTCCATAATTTGCTCCGATCGTAAACCCTAAGGCTTACGATACAACCTTCACAAGATACGAGACTTTATTGATCATACCGCGCACTGCTGGTGTGTCTTGCAATTCAGAAACTGAATTTACGCGACGCAGACCTAAGCCGCGCACAGTAGCACGATGTGACTCGCGCGTACCGATCAAACCCTTGACCAATTGTACTTTAACTGTAGTTGTCATTTCGCTCACCTTAGCCCAAAATTTCTTCAACGGACTTACCGCGCTTTGCAGCGATATCGGAAGGCGTACTCATTTTCGACAAACCGTTCAAAGTTGCACGAACCATGTTGTATGGATTAGTAGAGCCATTAGACTTAGCAACTACATTAACCACACCCAACACTTCGAAAATCGCGCGCATTGGACCACCAGCAATAACGCCAGTACCTTCTTTAGCAGGCATCATCATGACTGATGAGGCGCCGTGCTTACCAGTCACTGCATGTTGCAATGTACCGTTTTTCAAAGTTACTTTAATCATTTTGCGGCGGGCTTCTTCCATCGCTTTTTGTACGGCTACTGGAACTTCTTTCGATTTTCCTTTACCCATACCGATGCGACCGTCACCATCACCAACGACTGTCAGTGCTGCGAAACCCATGATACGACCACCTTTAACCACTTTGGTTACACGGTTGATCGCGATCATTTTTTCGCGCATGCCATCATCCGGCTTGTCGGCTGCTGTTTTTGCTTGCATTTTTGCCATGACAATATTCCTTAGAACTTCAAGCCGGCTTCACGCGCGGCTTCTGCCAACGCCTTCACACGACCGTGGTAACGAAAACCGGAGCGATCAAACGCGACTTCGGTAACTCCTGCTTTCAATGCTTTTTCCGCAACGCGCTTACCAATCAAAGTGGCTGCCGCAGCATTACCACCGTGCTTAGATGCCGCTGCCAATTCTGCACGCACTTCAGCTTCCACTGTAGAAGCAGATGCCAATACTTTGGAATCTGCATCAATGATGCTAGCGTAGATATGCAGGTTCGTACGGTGCACAGATAAACGTGTGACCTTGAGCTCTGCGATCTTGGCACGGGTTTGAGTCGCGCGGCGCAGACGTGATTGTTTCTTATCCATCGTCTAACCCCTATTACTTCTTCTTGGTTTCTTTAATCACAACCACTTCGTCCGCGTAGCGGACACCCTTGCCTTTATAAGGCTCTGGGCTGCGGTATGCACGAACTTCTGCAGCGACCTGACCAACCTGCTGCTTATTCACACCTTTGATGAGAATTTCAGTTGGAGTTGGTGTTGCACATGTCACGCCAGCTGGCATGTCATGAACGACAGGATGAGAAAAACCCAAGGAGAGATTCAACTTGTCGCCTTGCGCTTGCGCTTTATAACCAACGCCGACGAGGTTCAACTTCTTCTCAAAACCTTTAGTAACACCGTTAACCATGTTATTAACCAAGGCACGCAAGGTACCGGTCATAGCATTGGCTTCACGGCTGTCATTTGCCGGTTTGAAATTCAGGACACCACTTTCGTTTGCGATAGACACTAAGCCATTCAAGCTTTGTGTCAACACGCCCATTGGACCTTTTACTGTAATCGCCGCTGCTGAGATTGCAACTTCTGCACCTGCTGGCAACGCGATTGGCATTTTACCTACTCGAGACATCTTGCACTCCTTAGGCGACGTAGCAAATAACTTCGCCACCGACACCGGTTGCGCGCGCTTTGCGGTCAGTCATAACGCCCTTAGGTGTGGACACAATGGCCACGCCCAAACCGTTCATCACACTTGGGATCTCGTCTTTACCTTTGTAAATACGAAGACCTGGACGTGATACACGTTCCAAGCGTTCAATAACAGGACGTCCTGCATAATATTTCAAACCGATTTTCAATTCAGATTTACCAGCAGCGTCAACTACTGCGAAATCCTCAATGTAGCCTTCGTCCTTCAGTACATTTGCAATTGCAATTTTTACCTTAGAGGACGGCATCGCGACGGCAGTTTTTTGAACAACTTGCGCGTTACGGATGCGGGTCAGCATATCGGCGATAGGATCGCTCATACTCATTGCTTATTCTCCTATTACCAGCTAGCTTTAGTCATACCCGGGATTTCACCACGCATGGCGAATTCACGGACTTTAATACGGCCCAAACCGAACTTACGGAATGTGCCACGTGGACGACCTGTCAAAGCGCAGCGATTGCGCTGACGAGTCGGATTAGAATTACGTGGCAATGCCTGCAACTTCAAACGAGCTAAATATTGCTCTTCTGGAGTTTTTGATTGGTCATCAATGATGGCCTTCAATTCGGCGCGTTTGCCAGCGAATTTCTTCACCAAATCTGCACGCTTTTGCTCACGATTAATCAGTGCCAATTTTGCCATGGCGACCTCAGTTTCTGAACGGAAATTTAAATGCGGCGAGAAGCGCTTTTGCTTCTTCGTCGGTCTTAGCTGTCGTAGTAATACTGATATTCATACCACGCAACGCGTCAATCTTGTCGTACTCGATTTCAGGGAAAATGATCTGTTCCTTAACACCGATATTGTAGTTACCACGACCGTCAAATGCGCGGCCAGATACACCACGGAAGTCACGAACGCGTGGCAAAGCCACAGTCACGAAACGATCCAAGAATTCGTACATATGATTACCACGCAGGGTGACCATACAGCCGATTGGATAACCTTCGCGGATTTTGAAACCAGCGATCGCTTTACGCGCCTTAGTTACGACAGGTTTTTGACCTGCAATCTTCGTCAAATCGCCAACTGCGTGCTCAATAATTTTCTTATCAGCGATCGCTTCGGACAAACCCATATTCAGGGTGATCTTCAAGATGCGAGGAACTTCCATTGGTGATTTGTAAGAGAATTTCTCAGTCAAATCAGCAACGATTTTTTCTTTGTATAATGCTTGTAGACGGGCCATGACCTTATGCCTTCACAACTTCGCCAGTAGACTTATAGACGCGGACTTTCTTACCATCCACGACCTTAAAACCTACACGGTCTGCTTTACCAGATGCAGCATTAAACAACGCCACATTGGAAACATGAATCGGCATCACTTTATCCACGATGCCACCAACTGCTCCAGTCATTGGGTTAGGCTTAGTCGCTTTTTTGGCAACGTTAACACCTGCAACAACAACGTAATTTGCATCAACGCATTGCTGCACTTGACCGCGCTTACCTTTGTCTTTACCCGTCAAGACGATGACTTCGTCGTTTTTACGAATCTTATTCATCACGACTCCTTACAGCACTTCTGGAGCAAGCGAAACGATCTTCATGAAACGCTCAGTACGCAGTTCACGCGTTACTGGGCCGAAAATTCGAGTTCCGATAGGCTCAAGTTTTGCATTTAACAACACTGCAGCATTGCTATCGAACTTAACCAAAGAGCCATCTTGACGACGAACACCTTTAGCAGTACGAACCACAACTGCATTGTAAATTTCACCTTTTTTTACGCGACCGCGTGGAGCAGCAGACTTGACTGTTACCTTGATAACATCACCGATCCCTGCATAACGACGCTTAGAGCCACCCAATACTTTAATGCACAAAACTTCGCGCGCACCAGTATTGTCAGCCACTTCTAGCCGGCTTTCTGTTTGAATCATATTGTTCTCTTTCCCAACTTAATCCACACAATCCGCACACTGCAAATCTGTAGTCAGTCTTGGTCCCGCCAGCCAACTCTTTTATTGTCAGACGCCTTAGAAGCACAAATAACAATGCACGAGTCAACCGATTAGGTGGACGATTTTTTAACCACTCTCAAACTACTCCTTGAGAGACATTTAAGCTGTCATTCGCAAGCTTTGCAAATGACAGCCCATCATTATTACATCAAAAAACGATTGCTGCAACAACTATTTATAAAACTGGCGCAACTTGTACCACGCGAGTCAAAGTCCAAGCTTTAGTTTTAGAGATTGGACGACCTTCTTGAATCTCGACTGTGTCACCGGCTTTTGCTTGGTTAGCTTCATCGTGCGCATGATATTTCGCAGTGCGCATAATGATCTTACCGTACAAAGGATGTTTAACGTGACGCTCAACCAATACTGTCACCGTTTTATCCATCTTGTCAGAGACAACTTTGCCAATCAATGTGCGCTTCAATGCAACTTTAGTTTGATCGTTCATTATTTGGCATCCTTCTGATTCATGACTGTTTTAACTCTGGCGATGTCACGACGAACTTTTTTGAGTTGCGAAGTGTTATTCAATTGTTGCGTAGCGATTTGCATACGCAGGCTGAATTGTGCCTTCAACAAATCATTCAATTCTTTCGTCAAAGCTGCGGAGTCTTTGCCTTGGAGTTCAGATACTTTCATTTACAACTCCCTATTAAGTGCCGACTTGACGTACGACAAACGTTGTCAACAATGGTAATTTAGCAGCTGCTAAGCGGAAAGCTTCGCGTGCCAGCGCTTCATCAACGCCATCCATTTCGTACAACATTTTGCCTGGTTGAATCTCGGCTACGTAGTACTCTGGATTACCTTTACCATTACCCATACGAACTTCAGCTGGTTTCTGAGAAATTGGCTTATCTGGGAAAATACGAATCCAGATACGGCCACCACGTTTGATATGACGAGTCATAGCACGACGTGCAGCTTCAATTTGACGGGCTGTGATACGACCACGTGCAATTGATTTCAAACCAAATTCACCGAAAGAAACTGCTGTGCCACGGTCATGGGAAATACCCTTGTTGCGGCCTTTTTGTTCCTTACGATATTTTCTGCGTGCTGGTTGCAGCATGATTATTCTCCTGCTTTCTCAGCTGGTGCCGCCGCGCCGTCAGCTGCTTTCGTGCGAACACGCTTAGCCGCTGGAGCTGCTGCTGTACCAGTTGGAGTTTGACCTTCAGGGCGCTTTGCACGTGGACGGCTATTTGGCTTGCCATCTTCGCGACGTGGGCCACGACGTTTTTTGTCGTCTTCTGGTGTGGATTCAATTACAGGAGCATCGCCATTAGCTAAACGATCGCCTTTATAAACCCATACTTTAACGCCAATAATACCGTATGTCGTAGATGCTTCACTTGTACCGTAATCGATATCAGCGCGCAAAGTATGCAGAGGCACTCGGCCTTCGCGATACCATTCTTTACGAGCAATTTCGATACCATTCAAACGACCACTAGACATGATCTTGATACCCTTAGCACCCAGACGCATTGCGTTTTGCATCGCACGTTTCATCGCGCGGCGGAACATAATACGTTTTTCGAGTTGCTGAGAGATAGAATCAGCGATCAATTGCGCATCGATTTCTGGCTTACGAATTTCTTCGATATTCACGTGCACAGGCACGCCCATAATCTTTGCCAAATCCGTTTTCAAGGATTCGATATCTTCGCCTTTTTTACCAATCACAACACCTGGACGGGAGCTGTAAATAGTAATACGTGCGTTTTTCGCTGGACGCTCAATAGTGATACGACCTACTGATGCATTTTTCAATTTCTTTTTGAGGTACTCACGTACTTTGATATCTTCGTTGAGCATAGTGGCAAAATTTGCATTGCCAGCATACCAACGTGAAGACCAATTACGTGTTACCGCTAAACGGAAACCGGTTGGATGTATCTTCTGTCCCATCGTGACTCCTTAGTTACCAACAGTCACATAAATGTGACAGGATTGTTTAGAGATACGATCACCACGACCTTTTGCGCGCGCTGTAAAGCGTTTGAGAATTGGTCCTTTTTCGACATAAATCGTCGTAACTTTCAATTCATCGATATCGGCACCATCATTGTGCTCGGCATTAGCAATTGCTGATTCCAAGACTTTCTTAATGATAGTCGCGCCTTTTTTCGGACTGAAGGCTAAGATGTTTAATGCTTGATCGACTTTCTTACCACGGATCAAGTCTGCAACCAAGCGACCTTTTTGCTCGGACAGACGTACACCCTTCAATATTGCTTTGGTTTCCATATTATCTCTTCGCTTTCTTATCCGCGATATGACCTTTAAATGTGCGAGTCAATGCGAATTCGCCCAATTTATGGCCTACCATGTTTTCAGAAACGTACACTGGTACGTGCTGCTTACCATTGTGTACAGCGATAGTCAGACCGATGAAATCAGGCATGATTGTCGAACGACGTGACCAAGTCTTAATTGGCTTTTTGTCTTTATTTGCTTGCGCAGCTTCGACTTTCTTTACCAAATGGGCGTCGCAAAACGGCCCTTTTTTAGCTGAACGTGTCATGTGTTACCCCTTATTTCTTGCCACGGCGTGAAACGATCATGGAAGTCGTACGCTTGTTGCGACGTGTCTTCTTACCCTTAGTTTGCTGACCCCATGGAGAAACTGGATGACGTCCCGCTGCTGTCTTACCTTCACCACCACCGTGTGGGTGATCGATCGGATTCATGACAACACCGCGAACTGTCGGGCGTACACCGCGCCAACGCATCGCACCAGCTTTACCAATTTTACGGAGGTTATGCTCACCGTTACCGACTTCACCGATAGTTGCACGGCATTCGATATGGATACGACGAACTTCACCAGAGCGCAAACGCACTTGAGCGTATGTACCTTCGCGAGCCATCAACACCACACCAGCACCAGCAGTACGAGCGATCTGCGCACCCTTGCCTGGCAACATTTCTACGCAATGCATAGTTGTACCAACTGGGATATTGCGGATTGGCAAGCAGTTACCAGATTTGATTGGCGCTTGTGAGCCATTCATTACCTGATCACCAGCAGCCATACCTTTGGATGCAATGATGTATGCACGTTCACCATCCGCGTAGCACAACAAAGCAATGTGCGCTGTACGGTTAGGATCGTATTCAATGCGTTCAACTTTCGCAGGAATACCATCTTTAGAACGTTTAAAATCGACTAAACGATAGTGCTGCTTATGACCACCGCCGATATGACGAGTAGTGATATGACCATTGTTGTTACGGCCAGCAGTTTTATTTTTCTTTTCCAACAAAGCAGCAAACGGACGACCTTTATGCAGGCCTTCAGTTACCACTTTAACCATACCACGACGGCCTGGTGAGGTTGGCTTCATCTTAACGAGTGCCATGCTTATGCCCCCTCGGTAAAGTTAATTTCTTGACCTGGTTTCAAGCATACAAAAGCGCGTTTTGTATGATTGCGACGGCCATTAAATTTACCAGTACGTTTTTGTTTGCCCAAGCGGTTAGCTACTTGCACAGATTCAACTTGAACCTTAAACAGCAACTCAACAGCAGCCTTGATTTCTGGCTTAGTTGCATCTGGCATAACCAGGAAAACAACTTGCTCGTTTTTCTCTGCAACCATAGTTGCTTTTTCAGAGATCACCGGAGCCAGCAACACCTTCATCAGGCGTTCTTCACTATGCTTGATTACGCTCATGCCAGCATCTCCTCAATCTTTGTCAAGGCCGCTTTAGTGATCAACACTTTCTTGTAGAACACCAAAGAAACTGGATCAGCATAACGTGGCTCAACAACCAAAACGTTAACCAGATTGCGAGCAGCCAACATCAAGTTTTCGTTGAAGTCTTCAGTAATAATCAACACTGAATCCAAGCAACCCATTGTCTTCAATTTTTCAGACAACAACTTAGTTTTTGGCGCATCAACAGTCAGACTGTCAACAACATTCAAACGACCTTCACGAGCCAGCTGAGACAAGATCGAGCAGATACCTGCGCGATACATCTTCTTGTTAACTTTGTGAGAGAAGTTCTCATCAGGAGAGTTAGGGAAAGCGCGACCACCTCCACGCCACAATGGAGAAGATGACATACCAGCACGAGCACGACCCGTACCTTTTTGACGCCATGGCTTCTTAGTTGTGTGGTGAACTTCGTCACGACCCAATTGTTTGCGGTTACCACTGCGAGCATTCGCCTGATAAGCAACAACAACTTGATGGATCAAGGCTTCATTGTAATCACGACCAAAAATAGTATCTGGCGCAGCGACATTAGAAGCAGATTGACCATCTGCATTTAGGAGCTTCAGTTCCATAGATTAAGCCCCCTTCTTTGCTTTAACTTTAACAGCTGGCGATACAATCACCTGACCGTTTTTCGCGCCTGGAATAGCACCTTTCACCAACAACAATTGGCGATCAGCATCTACACGAGCGATAACAAGATTTTGCACTGTACGCGTCACATCACCCAAGTGACCAGTCATGCGCTTACCTGGGAAAACGCGACCAGGATCCTGCGCCATACCGATAGAACCAGGAACATTATGCGAACGTGAGTTACCGTGAGTTGCACGACCAGATGCGAAGTGGTGACGTTTAATAGTACCGGCGTAGCCTTTACCAATTGTCACACCTTGCACGTCGACTTTTTGACCAGCTTCGAACAAGCCAACAGGTACAACATCGCCCGCTTTCAGTTCAGCAGCTTTAGCAGCGTCAACACGGAATTCTTTTAAGACAGTACCAGCTTCCACGCCCGCTTTTGCGAGGTGACCTGCAGCCGCTTTAGTTACACGGGATGCACGGCGCTGACCGAATGTTACCTGAACAGCGGAGTAACCGTCTGTTTCAGGAGTTTTGATTTGTGTCACGCGGTTGTTTGATACATCTAATACTGTGACTGGAATTGAATCACCATCATCAGTAAAAATGCGCATCATACCAACCTTGCGACCAACTAGGCCCAAGCTCATTGTTTTCTCCATTCTCACCTACGATTGGGTGAGGCTGATGTTTAGAAACTTACTTTTAAGACTTAAAATAGACAGGCAAAAGCCTATCAAAATCTAAGCCTTCGATTGTAACCCGAAAAATTTCCACTTACAAGAAAAATTTATTTGAAAATGGAATATTTTATGGTATGTCAATTTTTCTGATTTCTTGATGATTACTTCGATTCAAGCAATCATCAATTCCTCGAGAATTATTACTGATTATTGCAATTTGATTTCTACGTCAACGCCAGCTGGTAAGTCGAGTTTCATCAAAGCATCAACAGTCTTGTCCGTTGGATCGACGATGTCCATCAAACGCTGGTGCGTGCGGATTTCGAATTGATCACGGGAAGTTTTGTTGACGTGCGGGGAACGCAATACGTCGAAACGTTGAATACGTGTTGGCAAAGGAACTGGGCCCTTAACAACAGCGCCGGTACGCTTAGCTGTTTCTACGATTTCCAAAGCTGATTGATCGATCAATTTGTAATCGAAAGCTTTCAAGCGGATACGGATTTTTTGATTTGCTGTAGACATGATATTTCCTATAAAGAACGAGCCACGATGTACGAAATGTGGCATTTTAAACAAAGAGCAATTATTACTAATACTAAAAAAACTACGGCTATCGAGCTAAAAAGCACGACAGCCGACTAGTGTACACCAAATTTCGAATTATTCTAAATTTTATCGATGAAGCCAGCTTTGGCCTCATCGATAACTTTTGAAGAATAATTAACCAACGATAATTTTAGCAACAACACCTGCACCAACAGTACGACCACCTTCACGAATCGCGAAACGGAGACCTTCTTCCATCGCGATCGGATTGATCAACTTAACTGTGATAGAAACGTTATCACCTGGCATAACCATTTCTTTATCTTTCGGCAACTCGATCGAACCAGTTACGTCCGTTGTACGGAAGTAGAACTGTGGACGATAGTTATTAAAGAATGGCGTATGACGACCACCTTCATCTTTAGACAAAACGTAGATCTCGCCTGTGAAATGATCATGCGGCTTGATTGAACCTGGTTTCGCCAAAACTTGACCACGTTGAATATCTTCACGCTTAGTACCGCGCAACAATACACCAACGTTATCGCCTGCTTGACCTTGGTCGAGCAATTTGCGGAACATTTCAACACCAGTACATGTTGTTTTTACTGTATCTTTAATACCAACGATTTCGATCTCTTCGCCGACTTTAACGATACCGCGTTCGATACGACCAGTCACAACTGTACCGCGACCAGAGATTGAGAATACGTCTTCTACTGGCAACAAGAATGCGCCGTCAACAGCACGTTCTGGAGTTGGGATGTAAGAATCCAAAGCATCAGCCAATTTCATGATTGCTTCTTCGCCCAATGGGCCTTTGTCGCCTTCGAGCGCCAATTTTGCGGAACCTTGGATGATAGGCAAATCATCGCCTGGGAATTCGTATTTAGACAATAACTCACGAACTTCCATTTCAACCAATTCCAACAACTCAGCGTCATCAACCATGTCGCATTTGTTCAAGAAAACGATGATGTATGGAACACCAACTTGACGTGCCAACAAGATATGTTCACGCGTTTGCGGCATTGGGCCGTCAGCTGCGGAACAAACCAAGATCGCGCCGTCCATCTGAGCAGCACCAGTAATCATGTTTTTAACATAATCAGCATGGCCTGGGCAGTCAACGTGAGCGTAGTGACGCGCTGCTGTTTCGTATTCTACGTGGGCTGTATTAATTGTAATACCGCGTGCTTTTTCTTCTGGAGCTGCATCGATCTGATCGTATGCTTTAGCTTCGCCGCCGAATTTCTTAGACAATACTGTCGCAATCGCTGCTGTCAATGTCGTTTTACCGTGATCCACGTGACCAATTGTACCGACGTTAACGTGCGGCTTGGTGCGTTCGAACTTACCTTTTGCCATTTTATTCTTCCTTCAAAAAGAACGATTAGATTAATTACCTACTCGACTTACATGGCGTAAGACAGGTAGGATTTCCGATTTAAATTACTTAGCTTTAGATGTAACGATTGCGTCGATAACATTCTTCGGTGCTTCAGAGTAGTGCTTGAATTCCATAGAATAAGTCGCACGGCCTTGAGTCGCTGAACGCAAAGATGTTGAGTAACCAAACATCTCAGACAATGGCACTTCAGCTTTAATGATCTTGCCGCCACCACCAGCAATCTCATCCATACCTTGAACCATACCGCGGCGTGAGGACAAATCGCCCATCACTGTACCAGCGTAGTCTTCTGGTGTTTCTACTTCCACAGCCATCATTGGCTCCAGAATAACTGGACTTGCTTTACGGCAGCCATCTTTAAACGCCATCGAACCCGCCATACGGAACGCGTTTTCGTTGGAGTCAACGTCATGGTATGAACCGAAGAACAAAGTGACTTTAACGTCAACCACTGGATAACCAGCCAACACACCAGATGTCAATGTTTCACGTACACCTTTTTCAACTGCAGGGATGTATTCACGTGGAACTGTACCGCCTTTGATCGCGTCAACGAATTCGAAACCTTTACCTGGTTCTTGCGGTTCGATCTTCAATACAACGTGACCGTATTGACCACGACCACCGGATTGCTTAACGAACTTACCTTCGATTTCTTCGCAAGTTTTGCGAATTGTTTCGCGGTATGCAACTTGTGGCTTACCAACAGTTGCTTCCACGTTGAATTCACGCTTCATACGGTCAACGATAATATCCAGATGCAATTCACCCATACCGGCGATAATTGTCTGCCCAGATTCTTCGTCCGTACGTACGCGGAAAGATGGATCTTCAGCCGCCAAGCGATTCAATGCCAAGCCCATTTTCTCTTGATCTTGCTTAGTCTTTGGCTCAACTGCTTGAGAAATAACTGGCTCAGGGAAAATCATGCGCTCTAATACAACGATCGCTTTTTCGTCGCACAATGTATCACCAGTCGTTGTGTCTTTCAGACCAACTACCGCAGCGATATCACCCGCTAACATTTCTTTGATTTCTTCGCGTTGGTTTGCATGCATCTGCACCAAACGACCGATACGTTCTTTTTTCTCTTTAACAGAGTTATAAACTGTATCACCAGAATTCAAAGTACCTGAGTAGCAACGAACGAAGCATAATTGTCCAACAAACGGATCCGTAGCAATCTTGAACGCCAAACCGGAGAACTTCTCCGTGTCTTTTGCTTCACGAACTACTGGCTCATCATCTTCATTCGTGCCAGGAACTGGTGGAATATCTACAGGAGATGGCAAGTACTCAACAACCGCATCCAACATCGCTTGAACACCTTTGTTCTTAAATGCTGTACCGCACAACATTGGAACAATCTCAGAAGCAATCGTACGTTGACGCAAAGCGGCTTTGATTTCAACTTCAGACAAATCACCTTCTTCAAGGTATTTGTTCATCAATTCTTCACTGGCTTCAGCAGCTGCTTCGACCATGTTTTCGCGCCATTTTTTCGCATCAGCTAACAAATTCTCAGGAATTTCGCCGTATTCAAACTTCATACCTTGCGATGCTACATCCCAGATGATCGCTTTCATCTTGACCAAATCGATCACGCCTTCAAACAAATCTTCAGCGCCGATAGGTACTTGCAAAGGCACAGGATTTGCTTTCAAACGCGCGCGCATTTGATCGTAAACTTTGAAGAAGTTCGCACCAGTACGATCCATCTTATTGACGAATGCCAAACGTGGAACCTTGTACTTGTTAGCTTGACGCCAAACTGTTTCAGATTGTGGCTGAACGCCGCCAACTGCACAGTAAACCATGCAAGCGCCGTCCAATACACGCATGGAACGCTCAACTTCAATCGTGAAGTCAACGTGGCCTGGGGTATCAATAATATTAATATGATGTGGTGCGAAATTGTTCGCCATACCACTCCAGAAACAAGTTGTCGCAGCGGAAGTAATAGTAATACCGCGCTCTTGCTCTTGCTCCATCCAGTCCATGGTAGCCGCGCCATCATGCACTTCACCGATTTTGTGATTTACACCGGTGTAGAACAAAACACGTTCGGTTGTCGTGGTTTTACCAGCATCAATGTGAGCCGAAATACCGATGTTACGGTAGCGCTCAATGGGGGTCTTACGGGCCATAGCTATTCCTAAATCTTTTAATGGACAAAACCGAGCGTAATTTTCAAGAAGAAATCACGCCCGGCCTGATTCAATATACCTAGAAAAACCACTGTAAAAAATTCATACAATGGCCTCTCACTTTTAACGCAACGACTAAATAAATTAGAAGCGGAAGTGGGAGAAGGCTTTGTTGGCTTCAGCCATACGATGCACTTCATCACGTTTCTTCATTGCGCCGCCGCGACCTTCAGCAGCTTCCAACAATTCACCAGCCAAACGTTGTGGCATAGATTTTTCGCTACGCTTGTTTGCAGCTTCACGCAACCAACGCATAGACAAAGCCAAACGACGAACTGGACGAACTTCAACTGGAACTTGATAGTTAGCACCACCAACGCGGCGGGACTTAACTTCAACCAATGGTTTAGCATTGTTAATTGCAGTTGCGAACACTTCCAAAGGATCTTTACCAGATTTAGTTTGGATGTGATCAAACGCGCCATAGATAATGCCTTCAGCAACAGATTTCTTGCCAGACAACATCAACACGTTAACAAATTTTGATACTTCAACATTACCGAATTTTGGATCCGGCAAAATATCCCGTTTCGGGACTTCACGACGACGTGGCATTTCAATTCCTTTCAATCTTCAGTTGAGCGGTCGATAACAAATTTATCAACGCTCGCGGTGAACCATCATAGCCACCACTTACTCGGCTCATTCGAGACCGACACCTATCCGAATTACGGAGATTTTACAGAGGTTAATTTACAAGCTGATTACAAAACAAAATTCTAATGAATTAGAAAATTACTTCTTAACAGCCTTAGCGCGCTTAGAACCATACTTGGAACGAGCTTGCTTACGGTCTTTAACGCCTTGAGTATCCAAAGCACCACGAACCATATGGTAACGCACACCCGGCAAATCCTTTACACGACCACCGCGCAACAAAACCACGCTATGCTCTTGCAAGTTATGGCCTTCACCGCCGATATACGAAATAACTTCGAAACCGTTGGTCAAGCGTACTTTGGCAACTTTACGCAAAGCCGAGTTAGGCTTTTTTGGAGTTGTCGTATAAACGCGAGTACATACGCCGCGTTTTTGTGGGCTGTTTTCCAGCGCCGGAGATTTGCTCTTAACCACTGCAGAAACACGTGGTTGGCGAATCAGTTGATTGATGGTTGGCATCGTTTTTAATCCAACAAAATACAACGTTAAACACACGCCCGGAAACGGTTGCCCGGGCACTTAAAATCTATATATTCACTCGCAAACAAAGTCTGCAAGTCCCCGAACATTCACGCTCACTCACAAATTGGCAGTGCGTAAGAATAAACCATATAAAATCGAGAACTCGCGAGTGTACACCTTTATTTCAAGCAAAGTCAATGAAAAACAATGGAAACAACAACTTAGCTCAGCACCCAGCACGCCCGACACCAGTTCAAAATGACTAGATAAAGTGCATTATTTATAGGGCGGCATCTATTTAGGAAAGCTATTTACGCCCTTCAAGGCTAAAATGCCTGACAATTTATAACAAGGGATAGCAGAGGCAAGGCTCATCTCACTTATTTTGCCCTTATTGAATGCACAGCCCTTCCAGAATCTCCAAATTTTACTTATTAACCAGTTACTTCCTTATCAGTTGCTTGCCCTTTTTTGATTATTTATTAGGCAAACCTGTGGAGCATGCGTCACGCATAGTGGCGTATGAAGTCGTTTGTTGGCTACTGTTGTGGAATATTTTCCAGGGACCGCGCTGGTTTCACTACTTATTGTTACCAGCGTTTTTAGCGATTCCAGTCGAGATTTATCTGCGCCTCTACTTTGGACAAGGCATTTCCACCCACCATCTCGGGATCATCACAGAAACCAGTCCAAAAGAGGCTTTGGAATTTTTAGGCCATAAAGTCTGGCTACTATTGCTGATCGTCATTGCGATTGTGGCGTGGTGGTGGTCGTTATTGCGTGCGTCAAAAACAACGCCCTCGCTAGATTGGCGACATTCATCGCGTTGGATCTGTCTCGCCATTTTCGCAAGCCTCTCAATATGCTGGAGCTATGGTCTGCGTGTCGGCGTTGCCAGCGCCTCCGCCAAAGAAAATGCCAGCACCATAGCAGTGAGCTCCAGTGATGGAGCGCATTTATGGCAGATACGCTCTTGGTCGTCACTTCAGGAATTCTTAGATCAGCAACCAGCGCTTCCCAATTGGGTCGAGGCACTTTACGATCTCGATAGTTTTTCACGTAGCTGGCCAGCAGGAATCTGGGTGCGCGCTGTCGACTTTTATCAAGAACGTAGTTATCTGGCGACACTGAGTGAAAAAAGCCGCTCATTTCGCTTCAATGCTCAACAAGCTGCGGGCAATGATTTTCAACAAACGATCGTTGTCGTCATTGGAGAATCATCGCGCTATGATCGTTGGAGTTTAAATGGCTACCAAAGAATCACCAACCCTTACCTAAGTCAAGAATCGAATCTGGTTAGCTTAAGCAACATGATTACTGCCGTTGCAGCTACCCGCTTATCGGTCCCCATCATCGCTACCCGCAAACCTGCGACCCAAAGCCTCAAGCCTGGATTTAGCGAAAAATCTTTTCTGAGCGCGTATCAGGAAGCAGGATTTAAGACTTTCTGGATTTCGAATCAGATGAGTTTTGGACAATTTGATACGCCGACCTCGGTGATTGCCAAAGAAGCCGATGTCACGCAATTTTTGAATCTTGGCGGCTTCACAAATAATTCCAGCTACGACCAAATTCTATTCACCCCGCTGCAAAATGCCCTGAATGACGGCGCGCCCAATAAGCTCATCGTGATTCATAGTCTTGGTAATCACTGGAATTATAGTCATCGCTATCCACAAAGCTACGATCAATGGAAGCCTTCCTTATTTGGCATTAGCAATCCAGCATATACCAATTTAAAAAACAAAGAAGCGCTGAATAATAGCTATGACAATTCCATTTTGTACAACGACTGGATCTTGGCGCGCATGATCGCGCAACTCAAGACAATGCCTTACATGACAGCTCTTTGGTATGTGTCAGATCATGGGCAAACCTTGTATGACGGCAGCTGCAATCTGGCGTTTCATGGTCACAACACCCAGTTTGAATTTCATATTCCGGCATTTGTCTGGTACTCCGATCAATATGCAGCGCAACATCCACAAAAAATTCACCAACTAAAAGCACATCAGAACGCGAAACTGACGACTGAAAACATCTTCCATTCGGTCGTCGACATGGTAGACATTCGCTATCCTGACGAAAAGTTAGACCGTAGTATTTTTAGCCCGCTTTGGAAATTTCATACCCGCTATGTTGATAGCTACGGTTGGACCAACTATGACGATGCGCATCTAAAAGGTGATTGCCGCGAAGTGATCGACAATAAAACGCCGCTGGCGCAAGAAAAATAGTTTGGGAAAGTGAGCCTTTTCCCAGAATGGAAGGCAAAACCATAAATGCCTCCCATATCAATTGCCCACCTTCCATTTGTGCCTTACACTTAAGTCATGCGTCACGACATCACACCCACTGTCCTTTTTATCCCCACCGCCCAGCCTACTGTGCAAATTTACGGTGCCTGGCTGACTGACATGTTGGCTGAAGCGAGCCTGATGCAAACCATCCATCTCAGCTTACAAGAACTCCAAGGGAAGCTGGAATTGGAATGGGACTTAACGCAACTAACTGCACTCGACCATATCGGTGCGCAACTCCTGTGGCAAGCATGGGGCAAATCTTTTCCAGCCAAATTAAAAGTCCTTGAGCAACATCAAGCCTTATTTGAACGACTGGCGACAGTACAAAAGATTGTCATGCCGGTCACGCAAAAGCCACTCGTACCGCCATTTGGCAAACTTGGCCGTTTGTCATTAAATTTCGCTTTACATCTGATCGGCGTGACTGAATTACTCGGTCAGCTCGTATTGGATTTAGCGCGCTTAGTGCGCCATCCAACGCGTGGTCCTTGGAAAGAAATTTCTGCCAATATCTATCGCACAGGGTTTCAAGCGATGGCCATTACTGCCCTAGTCGGGCTCTTGATCGGCGTGGTCTTATCGTATTTATCGGGGCAGCAATTACGCAGTTATGGCGGTGACTTATTCATCGTAAACCTGCTGGGGATCAGTATTATTCGCGAATTAGGACCAATGTTAGCGGCGATCTTAATCGCTGGACGTTCTGGTTCGGCAATTACCGCTCAATTGGGCGTGATGAAAGTCACCGAAGAACTCGATGCCATGCGCGTGATGGGGATTCCCGTCGGGTTTCGCTTGATCATGCCAAAAGTGATTGCACTAGCATTTACAATGCCCTTGATCGTCATTTGGACCGATGTCATGGCGCTGATCGGTGGTGCCATTTCTGCCCTATTCATACTCGATATGTCGCCCGGATTCTTCTTACACAAATTACCGGATGTCGTCAGTCTGGCTAATTATTGGATAGGGTTAGGGAAAGGCGTAGTGTTCGGCATACTGATCGCCGTAATTGCTTGTCATTATGGTTTAAGAATCAAACCAAATACCGAAAGTCTAGGTCTGGGAACGACCAGTTCCGTCGTTGTTTCAATTACCTCTGTCATTGTTGCAGACGCTTTTTTCGCGGTATTGTTCCGCAATATTGCGTATTGAATCTATGGAAACCTTGCCTCCAACACCGCCGATCAAGCATGTCATAGAAATAGAAAATCTGCGCACGCAATTTGGGCGCACGGTAATTCATGATGACCTAAATTTGCAAATACGCCGAGGTGAAATCTTCTCTATTGTCGGCGGCTCAGGTTCTGGAAAAACAGTACTTATGCGCCAGATGCTAGGATTAGAGATTCCCAAAGGCGGCATCATCAAAGTGTTTGGCGAAGATATTCATGCGCCAAAACAGCACCATGTTGAACACCTACGTCGACGCTCGGGCATGTTATTTCAACACGGCGCTTTGTACTCGGCGCTCAACGTGATTGAAAACGTAGCCCAGCCGTTACGCGAATTAGGCGACTTGCCTGAATCCTTAATCATGGATATCGCGTATCTGAAGCTACACATGTCAGGTATCGGATTTGAACACGCAAAAAAAATGCCCTCAGACCTATCGGGCGGCATGATCAAACGTATCGCTTTAGCCCGTGCCATTGCGCTCGATCCTGAATTATTGTTCTTAGATGAACCGACTGCAGGTCTAGATCCTGACAGTTCAGACAGCTTCGTCAGCTTAATTCAATCGCTGCATCAGTCACTCAATTTAACAGTCGTGATGGTCACCCACGATCTCGATACTCTATTTGCACTGTCTTCAAGGATAGGTGTCATCGCTGATAAAAGAATGATCGCAGTTGGCAATGCACGCGAAGTCACACAAGTTGCGCATCCTTTTATTCAAACTTATTTCCGTGGTGGCCGCGGTTTGCGCGCCATGGAAGTATTGCCGTTGTCGGGTGACCAACTGCCGATGATCGATCCCAAGTCAGTAGATAATTTAGAAGACAATTCAGGAGCAATACATCATGGAAAGTAAATCTCACGCCTTAATCGCCGGAGTATTTGCGATAAGCTTGGCTATCTTGGCGGGGGTATTGGCGCTTTGGTTAGGCAAAGACGAAATCCAGCGTACACCATATACCATAGCGACATCGTTAAAGGTGTCTGGCCTGAACATACAAGCTGCAGTGCGCTACAAAGGAATTAAGGTTGGCAAAGTCACCGATATTGATTTTGATAGCAAAGTTCCTGGTCAATTATTACTGAGTTTGGATATCGTTTCTGATACACCAGTCACGCAATCCACTTACGCTACTTTGGGTTATCAAGGCGTGACCGGAATCGCCTTTATCGAACTCGATGATGACGGCAGCAAACCTGCTGCGGTGATACGCGATCCACAATTAGGGGCGCGCATTCCCTTACGTCCAGGCTTACTACAAGAGGTGGAAAAACATGGTCTGGCGATCTTGAATCAAACCGAAGAATTAAGCAAACGCTTAAACGCATTGCTCGATCAGGATAATCGCGCTTCCCTGACCAACGCGGTCAAACAAATCGGCAAGACCGCGGCTGCCTGGGAAGGCTTGCCCGCCAAACTCGATCCTGTTTTGAGTGAGTTACCACAAACCGTTAGACAAGCCAAAGAAAGCGCGCTGGCCTTCAAACAATTTTCTGACAACGCCAAAAACACCAGCAACAATTTAAATCTACTCATCAATAATCTGCATGGTGAAAACGGAAGCCTTACCCGACTGAGTAAGAATGTCGAAGACATGAGCCAAAGTCTGCAATATGAAACGCTACCCGCCATCAATAACTTAGTGCGCGATGCTGGCAGCACGCTGCGCACCATCAATCGCGGCGCAGAGACATTTAACGACAGGCCACAAAGCCTGATCTTTGGTGCCAAACCTGTGTCCGCCGGACCAGGTGAAGCAGGCTTTAAAAATGACAACGGAAACAAATAATCCCACGCTTGCCCTTAGTTTTCCCTTTTTTATTTTACTGATTTTCAATTTACCAAACTAATATTCTGCGCAGGAAATGACCATGTCAACCACAGCACGTCACGCCACCAGCATCAAAAAAATTGGACACACATTGGGCGCATGCATTGTCATCGCGCTGCTAAGTGCCTGCGCTACGACGAGCGTACAGCAACAATATGACTTCGGTAGTGAAATGACCAATTCGAGCGGTGTTAGCACGGAAAATTTGTCCGCATTCAAAATTCAACTAGCCGAGATTCAGGCTCCGGTAAGTCTAGAAAGCTCAGCCATGCTGTACCGCTTGCAATATGAGAATGGACAAGAACTCAAGCCGTATGCGCAGAGCCGTTGGAATATGCCTCCCGCACAATTACTCAAACAAAGAATCAAATCACAAATCAATCGTCTGGGCGGTGCGGTATTGGCTAGCAGCGATGGCGTCAAAGCCCTGCCTTTATTACGTCTTGAACTGGAAGAATTTTCTCAGCAATTTTCGACACCCAACCAAAGTCAGGTGCAGCTTCGTTGGCGCGCTAGCCTGATCAAGAACAATCAATTGCTTGGGCAAAAAGAGTTCACGGCGCAAGCAGCAACTGAGACGCCCGATGCGCGAGGAGGTGCAAAAGCGATGCCTCAAGCAAGTGATCGCGCGATTATGGAACTAATTAGCTGGATGCAGACTCAATTGAAATAAGTCTAAGCTCAAGCAAAGGTTGTGTATGAGCTTCAATAAAAAAATTCTCCCATAGAAGCTAAGCTATTGTGTCGAACCAAAATCTCACCGCTTCGCCGCTGTCACGCGCAAGTTTGATCGCTTATGCAATTCTAATTGTATATGCCAGTCTTTATCCTTTCTCAGGTTGGCAGTTTGAAAATCTGGCAGCATTTAGCGCACAAATCTCGCAATGGCCACGTTATTGGGCTAAGTTCGATGCCATCGTCAATGTACTGGGGTACATACCTTTTGGCGCACTGCTGGTATTTTCACTTTACCCTCGAGTCAAAACACGCTGGGCGTTATTGATTGCGAGTATCTGCAGTTGCGGTATCAGTTTACTCATGGAAAGTGTGCAATATTTTTTACCTAGTCGCGTCACCTCGGTATTAGATTTATTGACGAATGCTGCGGGCGGGATAATCGGCGCTCTATTAGGCGTCGTATTACTCCCGCTACTGATGGAAAATGGACGCTTACAAGCACTGCGCACTAAGTGGCTTCACAGAGATTCCTCCCCAGAAATGGTCGTATTAGGACTATGGCCCTTAGCCCAAATTTTTCCACAGGCATTTTTATTTGGTCATGGGCAAATCCTGCCGCTCATTTCATTGTGGTGTGAAGAATATCTCGACATAACAATTGATCTCAGCGCCTATTTGCGCCACGGTCTAGAGCTGAGCGCGGAAACTTATTTGCTTTCCGAAACTATTATTACCGCCTGTGGCTGTACTGGGGCAGTGTTAATTTGCTTGTCTTTATTAAATCGACATGCTCCTAAATTTATTTTGGCCTGCTTGTTGCTAATTGTTGGGTTGGGAGTTAAAGCCCTATCCACAGCGCTGATGTTTCAGCCCGAAAACGCCTTCTTATGGCTCGCACCCGGTGCGCAAGGCGGCATTTTAATCAGCACCATCATGCTTTACGGTTTTTCTTTTGCACCAGCCCATGTGCAGCGAAGATTGGCGTTCTTACTGCTCGGGATGAGTCTTTTAATGGTAAATTTCATTCCTAGCAACCCCTATTTTCTGAATACCTTACAAACTATGGTGCAGGGAAAGATGCTCAACTTTTATGGGGCTGCGCAGTTCCTTTCTTTGGCCTGGCCCTTTGTGGCGATTTGGTATTTATTGAAACCTATGGAAAGCAATAAATAGCGTAACGACCAAACGTGCCAATACCGACAATTCGCGATCTCAGTCTTAAACTATTGCTCTATTCTGCAACCTTACGCAGCCTCACGACACGCCTTTTAAAACCAAGACCATGCAACACTTCCCTCAACAGTTAACGCAAAGCTTTCAGCATTTTTTCGATTCAGAAAAAGCTGGCGGCATACTCTTAATCCTTTGCACTGTGCTGTCTTTAATGCTCACCAATTCCGAGCTAGGCCAACAGTATTTACAGCTGTGGCACATGTCGTTCGCAGGTTTAAGCCTGGAGTTGTGGATTAACGATGGCTTGATGGCGATCTTTTTCCTCTTAATCGGTTTGGAATTAGAACGCGAATTGTATAGTGGCGAGTTATCTGATTTCCGGAATGCGCTGCTCCCTCTCATTGCGGCACTCGGTGGTACCGTCGCACCTGCGCTGTTGCACTTCGGCTTCAATGCAGGAGCGCCAACGCAGGCAGGCATAGGCATTCCTATGGCAACCGATATTGCCTTCGCCTTAGGTGTATTAGCTTTATTGGGAAAGCGGATTCCGAGCGCACTGAAAGTCTTTGTCGTTGCTTTTGCCGTGATTGATGATTTGTGCGCCATCATCGTCATCGCCCTGTTTTACACCGCGACGGTTAATCTGACCTACCTCGCTTTGGCGATGGCGATCTGGTTAGGCTTACTGGCCCTCAATCGCAAAATGCGCTGTATGGTTTTATGGCCATATCTAGTCGGCGGTATCGGCATGTGGATTTGTATGTTGCTATCCGGCGTCCATGCAACGATTGCAGGCGTCATGCTAGCATTTGCAATCCCCTTCTCCGCTAAAAGCGAAGATCTGGAGTCGCCTTCGCATCAACTCGAACACTTCCTGCACAAACCCGTCGCTTTTCTCATTTTGCCAATTTTCGCATTGGCAAATACCGCCATTGCGATCGGTGCAGATTGGGCGACAAGCTTGAGTAGCGCGAATAGCTTAGGGATTATGGTGGGCTTGAGTTTAGGCAAGCCACTAGGTGTCAGCGTATGTTGTGCTTTAGCGATCGTGACGGGACTGTGTCAACTGCCAACAGGGATGCAATGGCGTCACGTGGTTGGTGCCGGAATTTTGGGCGGGATAGGTTTTACGATGTCGATCTTCATCACAAATCTGGCGTTTGCCAATCAAGCTGAATTGATCAATGCGTCAAAAATGGCAATCTTGGTCGCATCGCTATGTGCCGGCTTCGTCGGTTTTATCTGGCTCAGATTTACTAGTCGACACGCTTAGCTCACGCTATGCAATAGGATGGGGCAACTTATTAGCGCTTCCGCTACTAACTAATGCCTAGTTATCGCTACTTCGTTGCCTCCTCTATTTGCTTTTGCTGCGTTTCACTCGCTTTCGCTATTTCTTGCTCAACCTGTTTAGCCTGTTCGAGCGCCTGACGCTGCTGCTCTGCAATTTTAAAAGCCGGTGCGGAATCTGCTGATCCTGATGTAGTATTCACTTTTGGCTCCGCTGGTTTTTTACAGGCACAGCACAACCCGAGCACAAGACTCGCTTGGAGAAACAGAATCAGAATTTTCATAGCTTTTTTTCATGAAAAATAATCAAAGTTGATCGCACATCATTTGTGCTGGGTTTTCGATTTAGACGTCATCTTCCCCAGCTAATCGTTGTATCATAATGCCTAACTGAGCGCGTGGTGAATTGAAAGCTGGCCTGATCTTCGGCAAAACAGTTAAATCACCCCGTGGTTCTCGATCTTTCCTGAAATCTTTCGAAATCCTCATGTCTGACAATCTCTATTTCCAAAAACACGTGTTCTTCTGCATGAATGAACGCGATGACGGTCGTGCTTGCTGCGCCGAACGCGGCGCACAGGCGGCGCAAGAACATGCGAAACGCCGCATCAAGCAACTAGACTTAAATGGCGCAGGCAAAATCCGAATCAATAAAGCCGGCTGTCTGGATCGTTGTGAACAAGGTCCGGTCTTGGTCGTATACCCACAAGGCACATGGTACACCTATGTTGACCAATCAGATATTGATGAAATTATCGACGTCGATCTGGTCGGTGGTGGCGTTGTTGAGCGCCTCAAAGTTTAAGCTGACATGCTTCGCGTTGACATAAACTAAGTATGAACGCATTATGAATATACACACTGAACAATTACTAATTACCGGTAAGGCTGGACAATTAGAGTGCGCTTTGAACCATCCTGATTCAGAGATGTATCCCAATCCACGCGGCCTGGCTTTAGTAGCGCATCCACATCCGCTGTTTGGCGGCACCATGGAAAACAAAGTCGCACAAACTCTGGCGCGCACTTTCGTGTCGCTCGGCTATGTCACAGCGCGCATGAACTTTCGTGGCGTTGGCAAATCCGAAGGAGTCCACGATGCGGGCATCGGCGAAACTGATGATATGGAAACACTATTACTGCATTTGCGCCAGCGCTATCCCGATTTGCCCCTGGTCTTAAGCGGATTTTCGTTCGGCACCTTCGTGCAATCGCGCCTACATCAACGCTTAACAGCCGCCGCAATTCCGGTTCAGCGGCTGGTACTGATTGGCGCGGCCGCAGGCAAATGGGCGATGCCAGATATTCCTGCCGACACCATTTTGATTCATGGTGAGCTAGATGACACCATTCCACTCCAAGCGGTGTTTGATTGGCTAAGGCCACAGGATATTCCGGTTGTCGTAATTCCAGGTGCAGACCATTTCTTTCATCGTCGCTTGCCTCACATCAAAAAAATTGTGAGCGATTTGTGGTCGTGATTGCCTCTCTATTTTTTAAATCTACTATTTGCTTTAACTTCCAATGAAAAAATATTTTTCCTCGTTATTTTCCGCACTGCTGGCTATTTCGATCGCTAGCGTCACACTGAGCAGTACAGTGGCACAAGCGCAGACCTTGCCCAAACCTCTGGTCGATGCCAAGTCCTGGATCTTATTAGATGCCACCAGCAATCAGGTCATCAATTCAGATAATGCGACTTTGCAGATTGAACCAGCCTCGCTGACCAAGATCATGACTGCGTATTTAGTCTTCAATGCATTGAGGGAAAAGCGACTGGATTTGAATCAACAAATTACGGTATCGACACGGGCTTGGAAAGTGGATTCCAGCAGCTCAAAGATGTTTATCGATCCAGCAACGCCCGTCAGTATCGGCGATTTGTTATATGGCTTAATTGTGCAATCTGGCAATGATGCTTCAGTTGCTTTAGCAGAAGCCGTCGCTGGTAGCGAAGATGCTTTCGTGGTTCAGATGAATCGCGAAGCCGCGCGCCTTGGAATGAAAGCGACGCGTTATGCGAATTCTCATGGTCTACCTAGCCCAGATAATTTTTCAACGGCTTTCGATCTGGCGATTTTAGCTTCACGCCTGATCGCGGATCATCCTGAGTATTACAAAACGTATTACTCCACCAAGAGCTTCACCTATAACAAAATCACACAAGCGAACCGCAATCGTTTGCTGTGGTTGGACCCGACCGTTGATGGCATGAAAACCGGACACACCGAAGCAGCTGGCTATTGCTTGATTTCTTCTTCTATTCGTCCAAATGGCACTGGTCAGCGTCGTTTGATTTCGGTTGTCACAGGCACCAAAAGCGATCAAATCCGTGCGCAAGAGAGTTTGAAACTTTTGAACTGGGGCTTCCTCAATTTCGACACTGTCAAGCTGTATGACAAAGCGCAAGCGATAGAAACCTTGGATGTATGGAAAGGCAATCAGAGCAAAATCAAAGTCGGTTTTACGCAAGACTTATATGTGACTTTACCGAAGGGTAGTGCAGCGCGTTTGAAGCCAACGCTAGAGCGCAAAGATCCGTTGGTTGCACCGATTGCAGCGAATAGCAAAATTGGTACGATGAAGATGATGTTGGATGGCAAACCAGTCGCAGAATTCCCGGTTTTGGCATTAGAAGAAGTCCGTCAAGCCAGCATCTTTGGACGTGCCTGGGATTCTTTGCGCTTACTATTCAAATAAATTCCCAAAACATTCCGAGCACTCATAAAAAAGCCTGCACAGATATTTTCTGTGCAGGCTTTTTTTCTTGAATCATTGATGAAGTGCTGCCAGAAAATTCTTATTTTGAGGCAGCCTCTTTATCCAAGATCGACTTCGCCAACTGCGGCACAAAACCGACGATCGCCAACCATGCAATAAACAACAAGCCAGTGCGCAATGCGGCGAAGCACAGCACGAACACCAACATCTGCGGCACACTGTCTAAGTGAATGATACCCGCCGCTTGCACCAATAAATAAGCGGCATAACCTGCGATGAACGTGATGGGGAACATCAGCCACCAGATTTTTTGTATTTGTTTGGGCATGGGGCAACTCAAAAATAGTACGTAAAAAAATAAAGCTTAAAAGGAAAAGACTAAAAGGACAAAGCCTAGTTACAAGCATCATACAAGAGATCAGTCACTAGCAGTGATCGCTTTTTCTCTTCTTACCTCTGACCATGCTCACTTTCCTCTGCGTTTTGAATTTGTACATAATCCGCACCATGCAATGCCGTCAATATCATGTCGCCATTCGGTGCCACACGAAACGCGCCATATTTTGCTTTTGCATAGGTAGTCGCTTGCCCTTCCTCGAAAAAATAAGCGTTGGTGCCGAATTTGACTTGATTGTTCCGAATCCTATAGCGCATCAAAACTTGATTGCTCTGCACTTTTTCATCCATTTGAGCAATCTTTTGGAAGTGAGCGACACCATGCTCATCCACATTCAACAGCAGATGTCCATCAGCAAGCGCATCAGAATTTTTTTCCACCAAAAAACCTCTGCGCCAATTCAAATTCACATTTGGAAATGCCTCATTCGCGACTTGAAATCGCAAGGCCATATAATCACCTTGCATTAAAGAACGTGGATCGACTGGTGCCAATTCCAACAACACTACGCGCCCTTCTGTCAGTAATTTTTCGCGGGAAAAGATAGTCCAGTTCACCGCCGACAAAATCAACAGACCGATGATCAACGCCCACATACTTCGACGTTGGCCAAATGCGTTCATCACTAATTTAAGCATGATCGCGCTCCTTCGCGGAATGTGCTGCAGGAATCGGGAAACGATGATTTAAGTACCAGCGAACCAATAACAAAAACAAGGCCAGACTGGCTAGAACAATCGACTTGTACAACAGGCTGACTTGCAACTGGTAATAGTAATGCGACAGAAAACTCAAAAGTGATAACAAGCCTAGCCCGAGCAAGAGCTTTTCACCAAAGCTATACGCAATTAAAATCAATAACAGCGCATGACTTAGTCCCGGTGCCACATACCCAAAACTGCAGAGCAATAATGCACCTACGATTGCTAGTAGCGCAGGGAAAGAAGTCCAACGCAAGCCTTCGCGTCGTAATACCAGTAACGTGGTCGAAAGTAGCGCCAAATTTACCAGCGTACCTGCCACACGCCAACCATGTTTAAACCACCATGCATCACCATTTTGCAACATCAACAAAGGGAGCAATCGACTGCCCTCAGTCGTAAGCAAAGTCAACGCCAGGGCGAAACCTATCGGACGCCAAATTTCGGGTTGATGGAGGCAGCGTGGCGACCACCACAACAGCGTCAATAAAATCGCTACGACGCCAGATGTGAAGCCAAACATGCCTAGTTCTTGGAACAAAAAATAGGCGGCATACACTGCACTCACGGTACTTAAAAACCTGTGTATGAAACTCGGTACCAGCAGCACCAAAAAAACTTCAAACAGCAAGATCGCCGCGAAGATCGCCGCATGATTCTGTGAACTCTTCTGGAATAGAGAAAATACTACAAAACCTTGCCCTGCCACGCTCAAGGCCAGAGCCAATTGCAAAACGAAATCATTATCGGAGCCTGAGCGAAAGATCACATACGCCGAGGTACATAAGGCAATGCCAATACTAATTCCAGCAATCATACTTTCGCGAAAGAAGCTGAAACCTATGCCTATAAATCCCATCAAAAATAGAGCGCCCAACCAACCAGAAAACCCTAACATCACGCGGATGTACCAAGCTGGGGTCTCACTACTATCAGTCTTACTCATTGCGGGCATTTCTCCACTAACCACATTTGCCTGAAGTAAGGTTTGCCATAACTCGGCACACTTGGATGAAAGTGCCAAACTTGTATCGGGATACGTGTTCATGATTGAATTTCCTTCGCGATTCTCTTCAACCAAATACCACCCGCGGCGGAGCTGGCGATAATCGTGAGGCCGACCAATAAGAATCCTCCAGCTTCACTGTGATGCAAGAATTGTTTTGCCAACACCGCGTTGCCAACCACAATCAGGCTGAGTATTGTGCCTGCCAGCATATAGAGGTCTTTCAGATGACGCCGATACATCCACATGACCGTTAACATCCAGACGCCATAGCAAAGCACACTGGCTATCCGTGACGATAAATTCCGGTTGAGTCCGGCATTCGAACCATTGAAGATCGCATCGAGTGCCAAAGTACTAATAACCACGCCACTCAAGGTCCCAAGTACTCGCACCTCCCAACGTGTTTGCAAGTGTTGAACCCCACGCCAGGCTGCGAATTCCCACGCGATCAGGGCAAGCGTGTTCCAGATCAATAGCACCCACAATTGCGCATTCCAATTAAAAAAGAAACCAAAAAGACCACCGAATGTTTGAAAGTACAGCACGATCGTTAGATTAATCAAGCCTAACCACAGTAGATACATCGCACCCAGTTGCGCCACGAACACCCATGCAGTCGCCGCAAGTGCCCATACCAGAAAGAGTTCATAAGTATCTGCCCCCGTCTGGTAGGTCTGTCCAACTAAAGCAAGTAATGCTCCAAGAAATAGAGTCGCCAGAAGCAAACAGGCCTTGCTAGCCATACTTCCTAATCCTTGTTGTGCTGAAAATCGCCAGCCCGCCAACAAACTAATCAAGATAGCCCCTTCAACTAAGGCAAACTTGGCATAACGCCCTATGGCTTGCCAGTTATAAGCCAGAAAAAATATCAGAGAAGCGCCGAGTGCGATGGCACCCATCCATAACATAAGCTGGTCAATAAAACGGCGCCATTGATTCGCATCAGGATACCAACCGGCAAGCTTGAATGCTTCTTGCTCGCGTCCGGCAGCGATCCTACCTTGTGCCAACCACGTCATAATTTCTATCTGTTTTTCCATCTCGGTTCCTCATATAAAAACGACATCGTGCAACAATCATAACACCGCGTATTCACCACATGTCCAGCACAATTCCCCGAGTCGCAATTCACAACGCAAGTAGACGCATTTTGCGCAACTTCAGGAGGTCAAAGTCACAAGTGTTTTACATGCCGCTACGCAAACAAGGCTTGCAGTATGGAAGATAGAAGTTCAAACTATTGGTTTTTGGGGAAATATCCCCATTTATGCTCGTGAAGCAGGCAAAAACAGCACAATAATCGCCAAAAGCAATCAAGTAGCGATTGCCTTTCTGGAAATGTCAGTCCTTACCGAAAAGCGGTAGGTACGCACAATCCCCCTGCAGAATTCTCACTCAGCTTGCCTTTTTAAGAAGTTTTATCATGCACGAAATCAAACCAGAAGACAGCCTTATTGAATATCCTTGTGACTTCCCTATCAAAGTGATGGGTGTCATGCAGGAATCGTTCGCCCAAACTATCGTCGAAGTGGTGATGATTCACGATCCCACTTTTCATGCGGGCAAATTAGAAATGCGTCCGTCCAGCAAGGGTAATTATTTGGCGTTGACGGTCACTATTCGTGCAATTCATCGTGAGCAACTCGATAACCTGTATCGCGATTTATCGGCTCACCCTATGGTGAAAATGGTGCTTTAAGTGCATGCCGTCAGCTTATCTACAATCAAGCTGACGCTCACCATGCGCATGACATTGCTACACGATCGACGAGTCACTATCGACAACGACACATAGAAATATTTCACCTTCATGCAAGCATTACAATCCATTATAGACAAACAAAAAGTTGGTGCGCGCTTCGTCATTTCAGCACCGATGCTTGGATTAGATCCTGTGGCCTTTGACCGCCTTGCGCAATCATGGATCGCAAAAGGTGGGCCGGGATTTGTGTTGGATGGTATTCCGTTTCGCAAAGTGGTAGATGGCCAATTTTTCATCCAAAGAGTCACGGTTAAACGCCTAGCGGAGCCGTTATGATCGAATTGTCCAATCCGATAGCAAACGAGACAGTGACCAATGTGCCGCAAATTATGATCCGGCAACGTGGACAAGAAGACTATCAAACGAGTTTCGCAGCGATGCGCGCCTTCACCGATGCGCGTACTGCAGATACACCTGATGAACTTTGGATTGTTGAACATCCACCCGTATTTACCTTAGGGCTCGGCGCGAATCAATCGCATGTACTAGCGCCGCATGATATTCCAGTCATCCAAACCGATCGCGGTGGCGAAGTAACATTTCACGGCCCTGGCCAAGTGGTAATTTATCTCTTGATCGACCTCAAACGTCGTCACACTAAGGGTCGTTTATTCGCGCGTGAATTCGTCCATCAGATTGAACAAGCGGTAATCGACACCTTGGGAGCGTATAATATCGCTGGTGAACGGATTGCTGGAGCGCCCGGAATTTATCTGAAACAAGGTGAATGGCAAGGCGCAAAAATTGCCGCATTAGGATTAAAAGTGCGCGCCAATGGCTGTACTTATCATGGCGTATCGCTGAATGTGGCGATGGATTTGCAACCATTTTCCTGGATTAACCCTTGTGGTTACGAAGGACTCGCCACCATTGACATGCGAACGCTGCAAGTACAAGTACCGCTGGAACAAGTACAAACCGCCTTAGCACAACGTTTACAATATTTATTGACCGTCGCCTAATTGAGCTATTGACTAAGCTACTAACTGAGCAATGAACTGAGCTATGACTATCGAAAATACACCCCTCGCGGCAGACAATGCCAACTACGACCCGACAGCAAAACAAAAGGGGGCTAGCAAGACTTCCCGTATTCCTATCAAAATTGTGCAAGCTGAACGTTTGCCTAAGCCTGATTGGATACGCGTCAAAGCAGGTTCGCCAACCACACGTTTCTACGAAATCAAAGACATCCTACGCGCGAATAAATTAGTTACCGTATGCGAAGAAGCGAGCTGCCCGAACATTGGCGAATGCTTCGGCAAGGGTACGGCAACCTTCATGATCATGGGTGACAAGTGCACACGCCGTTGCCCATTCTGCGACGTCGGTCATGGTCGCCCAGATCCACTCGATGTCGATGAACCCTTGAATCTGGCAAAAACCATTGCCGAATTACGTTTAAGCTATGTAGTAATCACGTCCGTTGATCGTGATGATTTACGTGATGGCGGCGCAGCACACTTCGCCGAATGCATTACCAAAATTCGCGAGCTATCGCCGATGACGCGCATCGAAATTTTGACACCAGATTTCCGTGGTCGTATGGATCGTGCATTAGAAATTCTGAACATGGCACCACCGGATGTGATGAATCACAATCTAGAAACGGCACCACGTTTATACAAAGAAGCGCGTCCAGGCTCGGACTATGAATACTCATTGAATTTATTAAAACGCTTCAAAGAGAAACATCCCAATGTCCCAACCAAATCCGGCATCATGGTCGGCTTGGGCGAAACCGATGAAGAGATTCTACAAGTCATGCGCGATATGCGTGCACACAATGTCGACATGCTGACGATCGGTCAATACCTAGCACCAAGCGGTCACCACTTACCCGTGCGCCGCTACGTCCATCCTGATGTGTTCAAAATGTTTGAAGAAGAAGCTTACAAAATGGGCTTCGCCCACGCGGCAGTTGGTGCGATGGTAAGGTCTTCATACCACGCGGATCAACAGGCACATGGTGTGGGAACAGATGTGAATGATCAGAAGTAAATGAGACAATTCAACAGATGATGAGACAATTCAATAGTCACTCATTACCTACTTCTACTGATAAAGCATTTAACTTCAATAACTTACCAACGATTTCTGCCTTCCCAAAGGATGAAAAAAATTGGCGAATTGACTGGTTCGGCGAAATCGCTTTCCCGAACCGGCTAATTCGAAGAAAACAGCCCTCCGTTCTCGTACATTTATCCCGCGTCTTTAGCGATCGCTACGAAGAAGATCAAACAATATTACTCTCCCCCAAATCGACTTCTCCCGCACGATTTCAACGCAAAATTTGGATTTCTGTCGGTACACTACCATTGTTGCGCATTGGCGATATTTGGCGAAATGGCCAACTAGACTCGCAGCCAGATTACGAGTTAGAAAAATTTCCAGACACCTTAATTAATCGAGACACCACCCATCTTGTGAAAGCTGGCTTAAACCTGAATGACAAAGGTTTTCTATTGCCACTTGCTGAACATCCTTGGCACATGCATTGCACTCAATCCTACTGTGTGGTTGTCGAGTTAGCAGATAACCGGCGCATCATCGTCCCTTGCATCGAATTGATCCGGTTTTACTTTGGATCATCGAGCAATTTAATTGCCAAGTTATTTCAACCGCCGCTTGAGCGAAAGTCGCTTTATAGCAATGCGCACTTCGACAAATCTAGTGGACGCTTAACATTAGAATTAGCTGACCATATTTCAGGAGCATCTGCAGCTGATATTGCGAGAATTCATCAATCAAAAGCGGCTTGGCATGCAGCCGTGCAGATTAGCACTTCAATACTCGCTGCCTCGCTAAATAGGCAGGAGATACATCCTCAAGGCTTGTTTCCATTCGAGGGTTTTACAGTTTTGGTCGCCGCAGGAAAATGGCTGTCATTTGAAGACAATCCGCGCGCCACATTTATCGTCTTCAACTTGCGAACTTGCTCCCACCCATTTCCATTTCGATCTCTTCGATACGAAGCAAAGAAGAAGTCCGATGAAGCTAATAATTCAACGCCAACGTCAGCTTCATCGAATACACAAATTCGTCGGGCAGCAAAAGATTCCATTAATCAAAACTTAGTCGAACGCGATGCCTCAAACTCACTGGCATCTAAATCCAAACCTATCCGACTTGCTCCGCGCTTTCCTGATTTGACAAAAAAATCCATCTGGAAAAACAAGGTTCTTTTGGATTCCGAAGATTTGAAATGCGGTTATGTGACAACGGCGTCTTCAGTGCAAAACACGTCAGTAGGTGAACCAGGATCAGAGCAACGAATTCGATCTATCGACTTAACGGTGCTTCTTAACAAAGATCTTTCAAAGCACCAGCCGGTACCGGATTTTCTAAAAAATGTGGTTTCTGAATTGATGCAACTTACCGATCTAACAGTGGAACTACTGACTGGAAGTGAGGAGGATGGATGGACTGTTCCTATTTCGATTTTCTCAGATGAAGAAGGCGAAATTGACTTGAAACTTTTTATCGAAGACGACTCACGAGGCTTACGCCCACGTCGTGTAGCCATTTTCTCGATTAAAGACTCAACTAAACATTTTTCCGCAGCAATTATTGAGTTCACTCCGACATATGTAAGGGTCTATGACGATCATTGCATGCACATCGATCACATATTATCAATCGTGTCGGCCGATTACATCAACCGTCGAGAATTAAAGAGCCTTTCCATTTTAAATTTATTGAAAGAAAAATCTAAAGAAGGTTTGACCTAATTTCATGCCAAGAACGATGAAGTATCTACTCCGAAAAAAAGCGTCGATTCCGATTAGACAATACGTTTTCTCAAAGAGAAATCTAGAGTGAGAATACCTCGCAATGGGATACCGTTTCATTCGAAACCCAAGCTTAAGGACTGATCTGATCGCGGCAATCGGGTGAATCATTATGATGTCCATGATAAGGTAGTTTAATGCCAATCGACCCTGCATGGTCATCAATTGCTCGAAGCCAATGCTGATGGCAACTTGATGCTTTGTGCGTCACAAAGTACTGCGATACATTCGTGATACGTCCCACCTCTCCATCGGTTGTCCCCGGATGGCAGTCTCATTCCTGCATTCTTTTTACCGCAGCGAGCAGACTAACCTGGCGTAGACGACATTTCATTGGTAGGATATAGGGTAAGAAAGCACAACAATTACAAAAGGTAGAGAATTAATGGATTTCACTAAGATTGAACTTAATACCAGCGAACGGGGCAGTACGTTCCCTTTCGAAGATGATCGCGACTACTGGTCATTCGAGGGTCGATCAGAGCGAGAGTTTTCACATGCTTTTCTCCAATATCCCGCCATGATGGTACCTCAAATGCAAGGCGAGATCATTGACCATATTTTAAAAGAATTCCCGAGAACGAAACACGTCTGGGATCCATTTGTCGGATCTGGTACAAGTTTGGGCGAAACGATGCTCCGCGGCTTGGATTTTTCTGGAAACGACATTAATCCACTGGCAGTATTAGTTTCGAAAACGAAATGCGGTCCACTAAATGTTGCGGCTTTAAAAGAAAAAATGAAGAAGTTGTTTCTGCTTATTGCGGCTGACCCCTCTGATCGCGTCGAGGTAACCTTTCCTGGTATAGATAAATGGTTTACACCCGAGGCCGCGTTGGCATTATCAAAAGTACGTCGTGGTGTGTGTCAAGAGGACTCATTGTGGGCGAGGCGTTTTTTTTGGGTCGCATTTGCTGAGACAATTCGTTTGACGAGCAACTCTCGCACTTCGACTTATAAATTACATATTCGAAGCACGGAAAATTTATTAAAAGAGCGCAAAAATCCAATTTCAGTATTTACTACTACTCTTACGAATAATGTTAATCACCTCAGTGCATTTAAAGAACAACTCGCAAAGCGAAAACTACTTTCTGGAGGATGGTACAAGGGTGAAACGACAATTTCATTATGTAACACTATTGACTTGCCGAAAAGTTTTATTCCCGCCAAGAATGCCGATCTCATTATCACGTCACCGCCTTATGGCGACAATCAGACCACCATTCCCTATGGACAATATTCATATCTACCATTGAATGACGGCGCAACGAGGAGGATATTTGGCATCCGCGTGATACGTGGATAGTTCAGCAGCTCTTCCATGCGCGCCAAGATACGCTTGGCATCCTTGTAACCGAGCCATGAACCTTCTCGGATTGCATAAATACGCTGTTCATCTGTGCGTCCGATTAAATCCAAAGCGGCATCATTGAGATGCGGATACAACTCTTTCTTGTGCATCAATCGTCCTCCAACGGTTGCACTGCATCAGGATCGTAGCCGCGCACACCTGGTGGTAATGCTGTGGGCACGATGTTACTGGCTGTTGGCAAATCTTCTTTCGTCTGTTTGCTTGCCACCGCATGTTGCTTTCGGCGTTGCTGCGCACGCCTAGCAGATTTGGTTTTCTCGGCCGCTTCTGCCTCAATAACCCGCTGTTCATTAATTAAGGCAAATACCGCTTTCTCATTTTCGTGCGGAATACCTTTTTCATCTGCCTGTCGATGTGCATCACGCAACTCCCAAATACTGACCGGTGGCAAGCTGGTATCGCGATATGGTATTGGAAAATATCGCTGTGCAATTTCATCATAAAAATACAGTACGCTAATATCGCGTGGATCTCGATGGAACCTAAATTTTCGACGATGTTTCTTAAACTCTGGATGCGGCGCGTTGATCCATGGGCGAAGCACATCATGGTAGTAATGCACGTCGTCGATCAGAACACCATAGTTTTGAACGGTACGCTCGATAAATGGCATGAAATTTATGCGCAGTCGTTCATCGTCCAATCGCCTTGCTGGTAAACCGCGCCCAGGCTTACCTTTTGTTCCCAATAAACCTTCTCGCCACTTTGTCAAAGGCAAAGTGCCAATTCCGGTGTGCTTTTTCCGATGGTACGCTGCAAAGAACAAAATCAACCACTTTTCAATCTCATCAAAAGTCATGCAGGCATTACCCTCTGCATCATATTGACCTTTCTCATCAGGGCCAGAAAACGTTGCCCCTTTAACGGTCTTCAACCCTTCTGAAACAGTGCCCATCAGGCGCTCAATATGTGCTCCATAGCGAGGCTTTTTAACCGGTCTTAAATGCAGATCGATATCGTACTGTTGGCACGCGACTTTCAACATATCACCACGAAACTCTCTGGCATTATCCATATGAAGAACGCCCATGGTTCCCCAGCATGGCCAATCTGTCGTCGTAATATTGAAGCGTGTCAGCCAACGTTCCTTCGGCAAAATAGCGTGAGAGATACACATACCAGCGGACATTGCCGAAGGCGGATCCAACGACAAGTGCATACCTAAACACACACGGCTATACACATCGATTGCTAGCGTGATCCACGCGCGGCGTATCGATTTTCTATGAACGTCATCTACGATAATAACTGGTAATAAAGTATGATCGATTTGCACCATTGCCAGCGGCCAATCGGCATCTGGAATACTGCTTTTAATCGGATCAAATTGGTCATGCGCTGCGGCCTCACCTTTGCGCCGTAAAATGCGTTCCCGACCTTCGGTACGCTCGATACGCGCTCTGATTGTATTGCCAGCCGGGATACGCAGATTCGCATTAGAACAGCGACGACGGATTTCTACTATCGTTGAAGCAATGGAATTGCTTTGATCGGTATCATGAAAATTTTCAATGCAATCATTGATGATTGTTTCCACTTCCGCTGACAGGCGCGAGTGTCCTCGACCACCTTTTGCCTCATGGTTTGGCAGTAGTGATGAAAGCAATCCAGTCTCTTTAAATGCAGCGACCCATCTGTAAATAGTGGCGCGTCCAACGCCAACTTCTGCACCGATTTCCTCTGCAGTGATATTGGTTCGACTTTGGAGATTTCCTAACAACGGCTCAATAATACGTCGCCTGTCTTCAGCCAAAAGCCAATCTTCATCTGAAATAGCGGCCAAATCGCGTTCCGTCTTTGGCAATGGTTGAGCGTGTTTAATAGTTCTGGGTGGATCTACATCGCCAACTTTCAATAAGACCTTTTCCCCAGATTCAAGGTCTTTGGCCAACACCAAATTAATATCAGCGAGAGCGACGATCACGTACTCCCGTCCATTTTGACTAATGCTTGCACCTTCCTTGATCCATAGCTGTGCGCTGCCTTGTTTGCTCATAGAATATCCTGACGTAAACGAAGGATGGTTTCATGATCGAGAGGTTTATCCAGATCAGCGATTAGTTCTCGAGTAAGAATAGAATGCCAAATCACTGGCAGCCAATGCAGTTGATCGTCAACATTTACAACCAACTGCTCAAGAAGCGCCGCAGGAGTAGCCGTACCGCCAAGATTTTTGGCCAAACGAATTAGTCTGGCAGTGTCCTCTGCGGATGGTTCTATATTGCGATATTCACGAAGAAATTTGATGTTTGCGAGCCGCGGAATACGAATATCGTTTTGTGTCGTGACACGAAACTCCCAATTATTCTCAAGCGCGTATTGCTCCGCTGCAGCGAACTTAGACGCATATTTTTCTGCATTCCGTTTGAGATCATCGGTATGCTTAACCTCCGTAAGCAACGGTTTGCGTATGTCGCCTGAGTTTGGGTTTGTTCGAAAATAGACTAAGACATCAGGCGTGTAGCCCTTAGGAATACCTGGAACGGGAATGGTGACAGGTTGAGCTTCAAAGCGCTCGACATGCTCATCGAAATCCAGAAGCAGCATGTATTCCTTTTCCAACAAGGATTCAAAACCATCCATTTGGTCATTTTTTCGACTGGCGAAACTGCCGGTAACGACCAAATGATTTTTTGGTATTTTGCGAACTGGCATTTTAAATCCTTTAGAATCTATTATCTGCTATCCGTAATCTTTGATTGAATCTACATTCTTTCAAAATAAAGAACACAATGATTAAATCTCATTTTATGATTGACTTATTTGCATTACAAGCTTAAACCAAATAATTGGGACGTAGAGAATTTTGAATTTGTTGTTATGCGCGGTATCAGCAAAAATCAACTTTTAGCAGATAGCACAACCCACACCTTTATCTCAAAAAAAGGCGTATGCAGATCGCCTCCACCAATAAACACGACACCATGAAATCTAAACCTACGTTTTTTATCTCATCGACTATTTACGACTTCGCCGATCTTCGATCAGCGATCAAGTACTACCTAGAGCAACAAGGCTGCGTCGTGCTCGCATCTGAATTCAACGACTTTGGTCAGCCACTTGATGAACACTCGTACGGCGCATGCTTAAAGCAAATTCAGGTGGCGGACTATTTCGTACTGCTAATTGGTTCGAGGATTGGTGGATGGTATGACAAAGGCGACCGCATTAGCATTACGCGTAAGGAGTTCCGAGCAGCATATGAGCTTCATGCTCAAGGTCAATTAAAGATAATAACTTTCGTTCGAGCCGACGTCTGGACTGTGAAAGAGGATCGTAAAGTACTTGTGAAATACCTTGAAAAGCTTGACCTAAACGATGCTGCCAAACAGCAAATTTCGAACGCTCCCTCCAAAGCGGTCGAAGACGCTCAATTCATCATCGACTTTTTAGAAGAAGTTGGTCGAAACAAAGAGACAGCTGAGGCCGCAAAGTCAGGAGAGCCTCCGCCTTCTGGAAACTGGATATACAGCTTCTCAAAGTTCGAAGATGTGATTAGTGTTCTTCAATCACAAGTCTTTGCAGGGCTCGCGAAAGTACACGCAGCAAATCGTAGAATTTTACGAAACGAACTGTTACGTATGTTGACTAGCATCTTGAGTAAATCGACAGAAGGGAAAACATATTTTCCTGAATATAGAATCGATGAACTAGCAAAGAAATATCCAATCCAGGGAGACGACATAGGAAAGAAAATTTCAATTGAAAGGCACGATCTTGAAATGCTCTTCATGATCATGGTTGATCAATCACGCAAAATTTCCACGCTACAGGTTATCGAACGTGTGCTTGCTACAGATACTTTTCTTGAATACGACGACGAGTCCGGGAACTTAAGGGAACATCCTATTTATGATGCTTTAATTTCCTTGCAGTCTGAAGTGTTCGATCGTAACAACTTTGACAGGAAACTGATTTCCGAAATTGGTTTAGCACTCCAAGCTCATCCCAAAGTCCAGAAAATAGCGATACCCGCCCTTCAATTACTCCCTATTCAAGGGTTGTTCGACCGAAGCGTCAATATTGTGAGGATATGTAAAGCCATTCTCTTGCACTTTGATGGAAATCAGTATGTTGCCCCTAAGCTGAGGCATCGAAGCCCAATTACTGACCAAAAGCAGCAGCTAGATCATGAAAGGGTTGCTATCGCTGACGTAGAGAATTTCATAAACCAATGAATAAAGAGAAACGTGCGACGGAGATAAAATGATACAAGGGCATATATGTTGTAATAATTGGCTCAACTCAATAGTTGGCAATTCAATTAGTCTCACTAACTATTGATACCTATCTCACTAACTTTTGAACAAGATACGTCAAAATAAGCAATTTGTCTCATTTACTCCTGATCTTTCACAACAGATATAAAATAAGATTCTAGAACGACGCAATCACAACGGCATAGGGTTAAAAAAACTATGCCGTTTTTGTTTTACACTTACCTCAACAAATTGGCTGCCACGGATATCCACGCTGCGATAGCGCGAACAGGCATCACACCGCTGGACTTGATTTTGTGATTGTTTGTATCCTATGAAAAATGACTCCGCATTCCTGCAAAATTTAAGGATTCCACGTTTCGTTTAAATAGGAGCTGGGCACGTGTCGTACGATTTTTGACCGCTCAATGCAAAACTTTTAAAAATCAAATTTCTTACACTTCTCAAAACTCTCAAACGTCTCAAACAATGACGCGACGAGTAGATGCGGACATTGCAATGCCTTGCGATACGTTCTGACGATCAATGCAATCAAAGTCGACAACTCAAACTCCTCAACTCAATACCCGAAAAATCGCATAACTTTAAACCGACGACGGCAAATCGATTGCAGCCACCCAAAAAACATTTCCGCAGTGCAAGTTATTGTTTATTAAGGACTTTTCTAAAGTTATTCGACATTCTTGCCGTTACAGCGTGATCACTCTCATTCTTGCAATACTCATCATGTTACCGCTGCAACTCTCTCGAATCTTTGATTATCAACGTCCCTCTGCTGAACAGACAAGGAGCGATAGCGTCCGCACGGCTCAAATGATTGCAGAACAAGCAACCGGCGTTCTCCCTGAAGCTCCGGAAGATCGACGCAAGCAAACTGACCGGCGAACCATTGAGAGACGTGAAAAACAGCAAGCGTCCTATCTCGATACGCGAAAAATACAAGGTAGGCGACGCTCTGCTGGACGTAGAGGCAGCGATACCATGACCGAATATCGCCCGATTTCACTAAAAGGTTGACGCAGCTCTTGCGAGTGGTCTAATTCGAATGCCTTGAACCAAGTACAGCACAGCATATTTTTTACATGTAAAGAAATAACGGGCTTCATTCAAGCGCTACCATTTAAACATCGTTCACAGTTCGCAAGGGCTATGTCCACTTCCAGCTCCTATAATTCAGACATACCAGAGACTCGGCAAAGCAGGCACAGAATCTGCTATCGCCATTGTGGTATGCAATTGAGTAAGAACTTAGGAGAGCTAGCATGACATTCATGCAGATTTTTAATATTTTTTCAAATCACACTTCGTCATCAACTATGATCACGTGTCCAGCGACCACAAACTCATTCTCGCAGGAACAGTTGGCGCCAAGCTGGCCAGAAATTGAAAGAAGAACAAATAGCGACAGGCGCCAACAAGAACGACGTAACATTAATTTTCAACCGTATATCGACACCAGAAAAAATCATGGCAGACGGCGAAGTTTTGGTCGACGCGCCACCGATCAAATTCCTGCCTTACCATTTTGATGCCTACGAATGCATTCGCGTAGTGCGAACAAATTTTTTGACGCAATTCAATCATTAAACTTAAATATTTCTTTTTTAAATATTACAAAAAATCATTTCCTTACAAATCCACGCTCCTCATGACAAAGAATCGGCCGACTGGCATACCGGTGCGCCGAAATACTCGTGAGGAAATCCACAATTCTGGTACTTTTGAACAGTTTTTGTGCAGTTTTTTTGCTAAGTGGGCAATCAATTGGTAGGATGGAGCCTGCGCAAAATTCCTTGAATTTTGCGCATGTTTAAGCAACTTAATAAGGTTTTCATCGCACAGTCCAGATGTGAGTAAATCACTTTCAAGACTGCTTGCTATGTTGACATTTTCCATTCATGACTGATCTGCAATATGCAAAATAGCCTGACCCGCAAACCTATAGAAATAAAAATATCCACGGTTGTGGCAGTTGCTGTCATTTTGAACGAAGCGGCATTGGATCGTCTTGAAGTCGCCTTAAAAGAAATGACAGGCGGTGCAGCAGATTTTTTTGATGACGAGTTCGCCATCATCGATATCGAAAGCATCGCTAACGAAACAATCGACTGGCAAGGCATCATAGGGTTGTTCAAGTCTTGTGGTCTGAATGCGGTTGCGGTGCGCAATGCTCATGACGATCAACATCCGGCAATTCGTGCTCACGGCTTGAGTATCGATTTCGTCAGCAAAGCCAAACCGGAACTGCCTAAGGATTTGGCACCAACGCCAGCGCCTGCCATAGAAGTGCGTGCCGAAGCTGAAGTTGCAGCGGTGAGCACAACACCGAGCCCTATGCCAGCAGCAATTGAACACATTCCTGCAATGTTGATCGACACGCCAGTGCGTGCTGGTCAGCGTATTTATGCGCGCGGTTGCGATTTAATTATCACTGCCTCGGTCAATAACGGTGCAGAAGTGATCGCTGATGGCAGCATTCATATCTATGCACCATTACGTGGCCGCGCCTTAGCAGGTGCACGTGGTAACACAGCTGCACGAATTTTTACAACTGCGATGGAAGCCGAATTGGTTTCCATTGCAGGTATTTACCAAACATTTGATGGTGGCTTTCCCAAGCTGGCGCCAAATCAACCAGTACAAATCAAGCTGGTTGGCGACAGTATTGAAGTATCATCACTAAAATCTGCTTAATCTGCGTAATTTCAGTTTAAATTTAGTTCAACAAAGGAGTACCCTGTGGCAAGAATCATCGTTGTAACATCCGGTAAAGGCGGTGTAGGCAAGACTACTTCAAGCGCGAGTTTCGCTTCTGGTCTGGCGCTGCGTGGACACAAAACTGCCGTGCTCGATTTCGACGTCGGTCTGCGTAATCTTGATTTGATCATGGGATGCGAACGCCGCGTGGTGTACGACCTAGTCAATGTGATCAGTGGCGAGGCGACATTGAATCAGGCACTAATCAAAGACAAACATTGCGATAATTTGTTTATTTTGCCTGCGTCGCAAACCCGCGATAAAGACGCTTTGACCGAAGAAGGTGTGGAGCGCGTATTAAATGATTTAATCAAGATGGATTTCGAGTACATCGTGTGCGACTCGCCAGCTGGTATCGAACGAGGTGCAGTGATGGCATTGACCTTTGCAGATGAAGCAATCGTCGTCACGAATCCTGAAGTCTCTTCAGTGCGCGATTCAGATCGTATCCTCGGCATTATTCAAGCGAAATCTAAACGCGCACAAGCAGGCGGCGAGCCAGTGAAAGAACATTTATTGATTACCCGCTATTCACCAAAACGCGTTGAAGCAGGTGAAATGCTGTCCTACACCGACGTACAAGAAATCCTACGGATTCCGTTGATCGGCGTGATCCCAGAATCAGAAACAGTCTTGCATGCATCGAATCACGGCAATCCGGCGATTCATGTCAAAGGCAGCGATGTATCAGAAGCTTACGGTGATGTTGTATCACGCTTTTTAGGTGAACAAATTCCACTACGCTTTGTCGATTACGAAAAGCCTGGTTTGCTGCAACGTATTTTCGGAGGTAAGTAAGATGGCTTTGCTTTCTTTTTTGTTTAAGTCGCAGCCAAAAAGCGCGAGTGCCGCAAAAGAACGTCTGCAGATTATCATTGCACGCGAGCGCAATGGTGGTCGTGAAGGTTATGATTTTTTACCAGCGTTGCGTGAAGAGCTAATTGCCGTGATTTCTAAATACACGAAGGTCAATCCAGACGACATAAAAGTGTCGTTGGACAAGCAAGGTAATTTAGAAGTTCTCGACGTCAATGTGATTTTGCCTGACGCAGACTCACGTATTTAGGGAAATCTGTGCGTCAGAGAGAGCATAGTCTGTTCACGAAGCTCTCTCCGAAATGTTCACTCAAAACATTCACTCAAGTTTTCTTTTTTTTATTCGTAAACAAGATTTTCTACCAAAAACAATATGCGAATTGCCATACTGGATGATGACCAGAATTTACTCGATCTTACCGTCGCAACCTTAATGGATGCCGGTCATGCTTGCCATCCATTTTCCAGTGGCAAAGCAATGCTGCATCAATTGCATCGCGAAAGTTTTGATCTGTTGATCTTAGACTGGCAAGTGCCCGATCTAAGTGGCACCGAAATTTTGCATTGGGTTAGGGAAAAACTGTCGACCACTTTGCCTGTCTTATTCATGACCAGCCGTTCTGGCGAGGACGATATCGTCGCAGGTCTGGCCGCTGGCGCGGACGATTACATGATCAAGCCCATTCGTCGCGCGGAATTGATTGCCCGTGTCAATGCCCTGCTACGACGTGCGTATCCCAGTCAAACCGCGAACGAAGTCATCACATTTGGCAACTACGAATTTGATGTGCGCGCAAGTCGTGCCAAACTGCAAGGCACAGCGATTGAATTAACTCAAAAAGAATTCGATCTGGCCTTAGTCCTGTTCCAAAATTTAGGTCGCCCTTTATCCCGCGCTTACATATTAGAAGCAGTATGGTCACGTGATATCGAGATCCCATCTCGTACGATGGATACGCATATTTCACGCGTGCGCAGTAAGCTCGATTTGCGCCCCGAGAACGGTTATCGACTCGCCCCCGTATATAGCTATGGTTATCGCTTAGAACAAATCTCGAAAGAGTAAATGTAATTTAACAATAAACAAGAGTGAAGTTAGCTTCACTCTTTTTATTTTCATTGCCCGATTTATTAAGCTGCTTGTCTAATGGGTCGGCGCATCATGATGAACAGGGCTAAGAGCCAACAACGTCTTGCTGGAGAATGACATGCACCACCGTTTTCGACTTAATCCCACAGTAAAATTCCTTGGCGTCGCAATTTCAGTCATTTGCGCATTGAGCTTTGCCTCCATTAGCCAAGCAGAGAAAATCAAGGGTGCTCCGGGAACGATTAAAATCGAAACGGCCGGTATTACTTATTTTGCCTCAGAACGCGATACCTTGACCACCATCGCCAAGCGCTTTACAGCGACACCAAATAACTGGGAAGCCTTGGGCAAATTAAATCAAGTGCGCAATGACCGTGCTATTCCTATTGGCTCTGGCATCCTCATCCCTGCCGAATTACTGATTGAAGAAGCCAGTCAAGCGAACGTGGTGGCATTGGCTGGCAATGTGAAAGAAATCTCTAGCAAGGGCACAGAATCGCGTCTTGCGGTCGGCAGTGTGGTGCTTGAAGGCAGCCAAATCAGTACGGACAAAAACAGCTTCGTCACCTTCGCTTTGCCTGATGATTCACGCATCTCAGTACCATCGAATAGCCAAGTAAATCTAGCGAAATTGCGCATGACGCAATTTATCAAAAGCCCGCGCACCTTAATCAAATTGGTCCAAGGCAAAGTCGAATCCAAAGTGACACCTTTGACGAATAACAAAGGTCGTTTTGAGGTCAGTTCGCCGCTAGCAATTGCGGGGGTGCGTGGCACGCACTTCCGGGTTGGTGTTAACAACAATGGAATTGCGAATGAAGTATTAGAGGGTGGTGTTGCAGTCGGCACTCAGGTGCAACCACAAGCAGTAGTACTACCTGCCGGAAAAGGTACCGTGGTTAGCGGCGCAGGTGTTGGCAAACCAGTCGACTTATTGGCTGCACCTTTATTGGCAGAAGGTTTTCAATTGCAAGAACGTCCGGCTTTGCAATTTACAGTGCAGCCAGTGGCGGGCGCGGTGTCATATCATGCGCAAATTTCGAAAGATCGTGAAAGTCAAAATATCATTGCAGAAGGCGTCGATAAAGACATGCGTTTCAAATTTGAAGACATAGACGATGGAAATTATTTTATTCGCGTGACGGCGATTGACCAGAATCAGCTAGAGGGCATTCCTAGCACGCAGGCTTTTGTTCTCAAAGCCCGTCCTGAGCCCCCATTTCCTTTAAGCCCCAAACATAAAGTACGCACTGAAACTGTGAGCTTTACTTGGACCCAATCGAGTGAAGCCAAGACGTATCGTTTACAAGTGGCGAGCGACGCGTTGTTTAAGCAGATCGTCCTCGATCAGGGCAATATCAGCGTAAGCGAGGTCAGTACTGACAAGTTCTCATTAGGCAAATATTTCTGGCGAGTTGCTTCTGTGATTGAAAGGAATGGCGGGGAGGATCAAGGTCCATTCTCACCAGTACAAAGCTTTCAGTTACTTTCGCCACAGGCGATGAATGAAGTGCAGGACAAAGGTCAAAATACGATGGACTTTGGTTGGCCAGCAGAAGCAGGGCAAAGTTTCTTGGTACAGATTTCGCAAGATGCGGATTTCAAAAATCTGTACTTAAGTAAAGAGTTGGAGCAAGCGAGTTTGAGTATTCCTCGTCCAGAAGCTGGTGTGTATTTTATCCGGGTACGTGCGACCGATGCCGATCGCTTTGTTGGTAATTTTTCCAAACCGCAAAAATTTGAAATCCAATTACGCTGGACGACGAGTGGAGGTGATCCGTTAGAATCCATGGGCGGTGCGGTACGACCGCAAAAACAATAAGCAAGATCCGTCAACGAGCTCATGTTCAAGATCCTTCGCTATTCTGACAAAGATCAGATCACCCAACAGCACGCCAAGCGCTACGCTAAACCCAGCAAATCAATTGCCTTGCATGAGTGGTTAATACTTGCCCTGTTTTTATTGACATTGACAAGTATCCTGGTTTTTTTTGATGGGTTAAAGCGACTAGATCAAACGGCATATGATCAACTGCTGCGAAGTCAAAGTGAGCCAGCACGAGACGATATTCTGATCGTCGCCATTGATGATTTTAGTCTGGCTGAATTGGGTAAATGGCCATGGCCACGCGCACGTCACGCTGAATTAATTCGCCAAATTAATGCAGCAAAGCCACGTGCTATCGGGATCGATATTTTATTTGCAGAGCCAGAAATTATCGCGATGCAGACAGGTGTGGATGCTGGAACAAATGGCGACGCATTACTCGCGCAAGCGCTCGCTACAGCGGGTAATGTAGTACTCCCGCTGGTATCTATCGATGCGGGGAAAGGTTTACAGGCAGTGCAAGCTATCCCCGCACTAACCCAGGTTGCAGCCGGTTTGGGGCATATCCATATTGAACTCGATGATGACGGTGTGGCGCGCAGCGTGTTTTTGCGTGAAGGCACTCAGGGTCAATGGTGGCCGCATTTTTCTATGGCGGTATACGATGTGGGCAGAAACAAGGCTCTGACTGCGAACAAATCCTCCAGCCTGCCTGCGACCACGGTCAATCCGCAATTATCCAATACCCTGCCAGGGATTTGGCATCGTGATTTCCAGATGCATATTCCCTATTACGGGGCGAGTGGGCATTTTAGTTCCGTTCCCTATGTTTCGGTATTGCGTGGTGAAGTTCCCGCTGAATACTTCCGCGATAAATATGTCTTGGTCGGCACGACTGCGCAAGGCATGGCGGATGCATTTCCTACGCCAGTGACGTCGAACGAAGGCGCCTTGTCAGGCATAGAAATCAATGCCAATATTCTCGCCAGCCTTTTGGATGGTCGCTCGATTATCAAAGCACAAGCCTGGCAAACTCTGGTGGTGAGTACCTTGCTGGTTTCGCTTGCTTTGCTTAGTTTCTTGTTTCTCTCACCTCGCGCTGCTTTATTCACGGTAGTCGGGCTAGTTGTTGCATTGTTGATAGCTAGCATCGTTTTACTCAAGTTCGGTTTTTGGTTGCCACCCTCCAATGCCGTCTTAGTATTGATAGTAGCCTATCCTTTATGGAGCTGGCGACGACTGGAAGCAGCCATCGCGTTCTTGGGCGAAGAGTTCATACTTCTCGATCAAGAGCCGCATTTACTACCAGAATTCAATCCCGACCTGACTCTTCCCAATGGTGCTCAGGCTCCCGTGCGCCGGGCGATTCAAGACAAGCTGGAACGTCATCTTTTGGCGATGCATGCGGCGGCGCGCCGTGTGCGTGATTTGCGCCAATTTGTGACCGATAGCTTGACCAGTTTGCCGGACGCCACCATGGTCACGACCACCGACGGCAATGTGGTGCTCACCAATCCTGCTGCAGTCGACTATTTCAAAAGCATAGGCATGCCGCATGTGATTGATACTTTAGTGCCATATCTGTTTTCAAATATGAGCCACCCGCACACCATGGTTGCGAATGAACGTGAAAACTTTAGTTGGTGGCACATCCTCGACCTAAACCAGAGCGATATTTTAATCAAAGGTGTCGAAGTTGTTGACCCCAAAAATCGTGATTTGATTATCAAGAGTGCTCCATGCTACTCAGGACAACAAGTGTTAATCGGCTGGATAATCAGCATTCTTGATATTTCAGAAATTCGCCAAGCAGAACGGCGTCGTGATGAAACTTTACATTTCATTTCGCATGATATGCGCGCGCCGCAAGCGTCCATTCTGGCTTTGATCGAGCTTCAAAAAAATCCAAAGACAGCCATAGAGCATGAGGAGTTTTTGAATCGTATAGAAAAAGCATCGAACACGACGTTGAGCCTTGCTGATAGTTTTGTGCAATTGGCACATGCAGAATCAAATGAGTATCGTTATTCTCAGCTAGACTTCCAGGACATCTTGATCGATGCCACTGAAGAGATGTGGACACTAGCCAAAGCGAAACGCATACGCATCGTCACGGAGATTCCCGAAGGCGAATATCCGGTGCGAGTCGATCGTAGCTTAATGACGCGTGTGCTGACGAATCTGCTCTCGAATGCGATTAAATACAGCCCGAGTGACACCACAGTGACCTGCACACTAGCCTTCGAAACCAAGAGTCTCAACGATAGCATCGTGTGCACCATTCAAGATCAAGGCTATGGTATTGCCCGTTCAGATCAGAGTCGTTTATTTCAACGCTTTCAACGTTTGGGTCACAGCAAGACTGGCGAACATATCAAGAACGACGGCATAGGTTTGGGCATGGTGTTTGTCAAAACTGTTATAGATCGCCATTTTGCGCATATCAGTTTTAACAGTGTGCCGGGAGAAGGTACTTGTTTTACCATCACTCTTTCCGCCAATAATATGTAATTGGCAATTGATTTTGCGCAAGAACCCTAGCCCAGCCGTGAACTGCAGGGCGAGTCGCGTTATAATGGCGCGCTTAAACTCCAATATCCTATGCATTTACTCGCCGTTGGCCTCAATCACACGACTGCCCCTGTCTCACTACGAGAAAAAGTGGCCTTCTCTCCTGAGCAAATTTCTCAGGCGGTGGTCGGTGCGCGCGCTTGGTTTGCACGTAATGGATCGCAGCACGCATCTGAGACGGCAGTGCTCTCAACTTGCAACAGGACGGAGTTGTATGCGGTTGCCGATGTGGATAATCCTATCGACATGACGGCGCATTTTTTGGCAGATTTTCATAAGTTGCCCTACGCTGATTTGCGCCATCACTTATACACGCTGCCGCAAGACAATGCGGTACGTCACGCTTTCCGCGTTGCTTCTGGCTTAGATTCTATGGTGTTGGGCGAACCGCAGATCCTCGGACAAATGAAAGAAGCGGTACGCCAAGCAGATGAAGCGGGTGGACTCGGTACCTATTTACATCAATTATTTCAGCGTACTTTTGCGGTCGCAAAAGAAGTCCGTAGCACAACTGAGATCGGTGCACATAGCGTTTCTATGGCAGCAGCGGCAGTACGTTTATCGCAACGCATTTTCGATAAGATCGCTGATCAAAATGTATTATTCATCGGCGCCGGTGAAATGATTGAACTGTGCGCGACGCACTTCGCTGCGCAAAACCCCAAGAATATTACAATTGCAAATCGCACCTTAGAGCGTGGTGAAACCTTAGCGAATCGTTTCGGTGGCAAAGCCATCCGCCTTGCAGAATTACCCAATTGCCTGCACGAATTTGACATCATTATTTCTTGCACTGCGTCTTCGCTTCCGATTATCGGTTTGGGGTTGGTAGAGCGTGCGGTCAAAGCCCGCAAACATCGACCTATCTTCATGGTCGATCTGGCCGTACCACGAGATATCGAATCCGAAGTTGCGAAACTCGACGACGTATTTTTATACACGGTGGATGACCTCGCAAGCGTCGTACAAAGCGGCTTAGAAAATCGTCACGCAGCAGTAGCACAAGCCGAAGCGATTATTGAAACTCGCGTGCAATCATTCATGCATTGGGTTGATGGTCGTCATGTGGTCCCCATCATCCAAGATCTGCACGAAAGCAGCGAGCAAGTGCGCCAACACGAATTAGAACGCGCGCGCAAAATGTTAGCGCGTGGTGATGATATTGAAGCCGTACTCGAAGCCTTATCGAAAGGCATCACGGCCAAATTTCTGCACGGCCCGCAACAAGCTTTACATCAGGCGCATGGCGAGGAACGTGCACATCTGGTACGCCTGTTACCACAATTATTCCGCACTAAGCGTTAGCTGCTTCAAGCCAATCGAGCCTGCATGATGCAGGCTACGTCGTCATTACGACCATCCAAAACTCAACATTCAACATTCATGGCTCAGTTTATTTCAGAGCTCATACACGATAAAGCGAAACAAGATCATGAAACCATCCATGCTACATAAACTCGATCAACTCTCTGAACGCTTGGTCGAAGTTGGGCAACTTCTGGTACAAGAAGGTGTCACCAATGATATGGATACGTATCGCAAACTCAATCGTGAACATGCTGAACTTGAGCCTTTGGTTGCGCTGTATCACAACTACCAACAAGCACAAAATGACATCGTCGAAGCGCAAGAAATGTTGAACGATCCCGACATGAAGGACTTCGCGCAAGAAGAAATCCAAGCAGGCAAAGATCGCATTGAAGGCTTGCAACGTGAACTGCAAACCATGTTACTTCCGAAAGATCCTAACGATGAACGGAATATTCTGTTAGAAATCCGCGCTGGTACTGGGGGAGACGAAGCTGGTCTGTTTGCTGGCGATTTGCTGCGTATGTACACGCGCTTTGCGGAACGAAACCGCTGGCAAGTGGAGGTGATGTCCGAGTCACCGTCTGAACTCGGTGGCTATAAAGAAGTCATCATTCGTATCGCTGGTTTTGGCGCGTATTCCAAACTCAAATTCGAATCCGGTGGACATCGTGTTCAACGTGTTCCAGCCACAGAAACTCAAGGCCGTATTCATACCTCCGCCTGTACGGTTGCCGTCATGCCCGAAGCCGACGAACTCACTGACGTCGTCATCAATAATGCTGATCTACGTATCGATACTTTCCGCGCTTCCGGCGCAGGTGGTCAGCATATTAATAAAACTGATTCCGCCGTACGTTTAACGCACATTCCAACAGGCATCGTGGTCGAATGCCAGGATGGTCGCAGTCAACATCAAAATAAAGCCCAAGCGATGCGCGTTCTGGCGACCCGCATCATGGATGGTCAACTGCGCAAAAAACAAGCCGAAGAAGCAGCAACCCGGAAGAGCTTGATCGGTTCGGGCGACCGTAGCGAACGCATACGTACTTACAACTATCCGCAGGGCCGTATGACCGATCACCGTATCAACCTGACTTTGTACAAGCTCGATTTCATTATGGATGGTGAATTGACCGAACTGACCAATGCTTTGGTGGCGGAACATCAGGCCGAATTACTGGCTAGTCTTGGCGATGATTAAGGAGGGCAATCGCATCGCCATCGCCTAACATCATCAGAAAACTGCGGTGATCTAAAAAAATACTAGTTTGATTTAAAACCATCCGGCAAGCTCTAGCGTTCTTCCGTTTGCATTATACAAATTCCTGCTCGACATTATTCCGGTAATGTCGAACAGCCGCCTTCGTCGTCATTTACATCCTTACCGCTTTTACCGAAGTGACGGCTGTCGAATATGCAATTAAGCGTTTGGACGCAGCGACTATGTCTTATCAAGGGCGCATCAGCGAAGGGAGTTTTCAGAACTTACTTCCGCATTTGAATGCTGAGATCAATACGCTTCGAATACGATCCGAAGGTGGGGATGCTGAGGAAGCGAGTTTGATCGGCGCAGATATATTCGGCCGAAAATTCAACATCATTATTGATCGCTATTGCCTATCAGCTCGAGCAAATTATGTATTTTTAGCTGCTCACAAAAACACTTAATACCCGACAGTGTGTTTGGATATCAAGGTTCAATCTCCTTCAAAAATAAGTCCGCGCTCAGAAGGAAATTTGAGATCACAATACATTGACCATTTTTAAGTCAATATAAAAGGTCGCTCCAGCGCCAGGAACACTGGAAAAACCTATGCTACCGCCCATTTTTTCTATCATCGCTTTTGCTAGGCTTAAGCCTAATCCAGTGCCGGCATGTTTACGCGTACCAGAACTATCTGCCTGGGTAAATTTACTAAATATTTGTTCGGCGAAAATACTATCGATGCCGACGCCATGGTCGATTACATTAATCCGCACCCACTCTTGGTTTGCTTCAGCCACGATATTGACGATGCCATTTGGATGCGAAAATTTAATGGCATTTGACAACAAATTACATAGCACTCGCATCAAGCGATTGTCATCTACATTCACGATAATATCGGCTCCTTGCTCGTCATCAAGATGCAATTGCACTGCGAATTTTTCAGCGTAACCCCGATTGTATTCAAGCGCTTTTCGCAGTTGATCCATCAAACGGTGGTTTTCAAGCTTAAACAACATTCCACCATATTCCAGTTTCTCAAAATCCAGAATATCGTTGATGAGTTGATGTAAACGTTCGGCATTACTATTCGCCAGTTTAATCAAGCTCAGTGCTTTTTCTGGGATCTCGCCCATCGCGCCACCCGCGAGCAACCCAAGGGAGCCACGGATCGATGTGAGAGGCGTACGCAACTCGTGCGAAACCGTAGAGACAAACTCCCCTTTAATTTTATCAATACGTTTTCGTTCCGTTAGATCATGCATCACAACAATATAAATCGCCTGACTTTGTTGCGTGATTTTGGCAATTGATAACTCTAAAAATAAAAGACTTCCATCTGCACGTTGGCGTTGCACCTCAATCGTCGTTCTACTTACAGGATTTTCACTGGCAATCAACTGTAAAAAAGACAAAGGAAAATTGCTTCCATCTGTGAAGAAATTTTCTAATGAAATCCCCGCTAACGCGTTACCGGTCAACGCCAAAGATTGCTCTGCGGCGCGATTGTAAGATAGGATTTCACCTTGGTTCGACACAGTCAGTATGCCATCGGCAGCATGTTCCAAAATCGCCAGTCGATTACCATCACTATCCTGTAATTGTTTGGTTCTTTGCACAACCAAGGATTCAATTTGAAAAGCCCGGCCGCTGATCATCAGAAAATACATTCCCACTAACCCCGAGAACAACATGCCGGCGACTAAAGAAATCCACGCAGCCCACGGACGATGTGATTCTAGATAGAGATCCGTAGGATGTGCTTGTAGTTCCCAATATCGTTCACTAAATCTGATCTCTTGAACAACAGTCATACTACTACGCTGCGAACCAATCTCATCAACAAAGATTTCTTTTGGCGCTGATTTGTCGTTGGTGTTGACACTCATGAGCTTCAATTTAATGTCGCGCCTGTCCTGTTCGTTCAATAAATTATTCAGAACAGTGCTGGGTCGCAGCACGCTAATTACGACGCCCGAAGTAGATTCAAGATTGTCCTGAGTCGGTTCTTGACCGGTGTTAGTGATGCCTTTATGCCTCGCAGCGGTGATCAGTATCACGCTCAGTTTTCTGCTTTTTTCCTGAACTGCGATAACCGGTTCCGTCGCGACGGTGCGTCTGCTTTCCACCGCCTGCTGTATGCTCATGCGCCGGTTTGAAATGGAATACAAATCAAAACCGAATGCCATCTCATTACCTTCAAAAGGCGCAATGTAGAGGACAGGGAAATACACATCACGTGCCGCAGCCGACTGGAATATTTTCTGTTGATCACGTTGGCGAACCAGAAAATCCTTTTTCAAAATTTGCGATTGTTTAGCCTCAAAACTGGCGCGTTCCGCATGCCTCAACTTTGGTACCCACTCCACCGCAAGTAGTTCGTCCTTATGCTGCATTAAGGGCGCGGCAATCGCCTCGAACTGTGACACAGTTATATCTGGAAAATTTTCGAACACGCTCGTAAGCTCTTTTTGCGCCTCAACATGCGCTTGCAAACGTGCCTGAAATGCATGAGAAATACTCTGCAGCCGATGCCTGAATTCCTGCGCTTGCCGATCTTGTTCCCAATTTCTGACATTCACATACATCGTGACCATCAGCACCAGAATTATCAACTGTGGCAACATAACCGAGTAACGACGGCCCAGCCACAGCTGACGAGGTTCTGCAAATAAGACAAAGATGACTGGCGTCATTACCAACACGCCCAAACAATCCCCACCCCACCATGTAATCCAATTTCCGAACGCGACATTCGTCGGCATAATACCAACCGCAATCAGTGTCGCAATTCCCACGCTGGCATTGATGAGGCAAGCAAGTGGGCCAGCCAATAACATGAACTTCAGAATTTCGTTGTGATGATTCAGTTCCAAAGGAGCTGACAAGAATTTTTTTACTAACCAACTTCCCATTAACGCTTGCAACATCGCCCCGAGCGCGATCGCACCAGCCAAGAACCATGCGACTTGAGATAGAGTCTGCTGGCTTTCCCAAGTAATCCACAAATTCAATAGAAAGGATCCAACAGCGATACCCGGTGCCAAACGGTATCCGCCAAGCAAAACCGCCGCCACTGCCAGCCCAGCAGGCGGATAAATCGCCATTGCATAACCGGGCGGTATCGCTAAAAGTAAAGAGAGCCTTCCCAGAGAAAAATAGGCAATCGCCAACAGCATAATACGCAATATGCTGGATTGAGACTGAAACATCTTGGCCGTCGCATGGAAGAGCATTGTTGCATTCCCATTCTGTTTAACTTATGCAAAAGAGCTGTAAGTACACCCTCATCAAAACACATCGCTGGAAGAGAATTAGATCTCGGGCAAGTAGTTGATCCGCCAAACTTCCAATAAGGTATTTTCAACAGGATAGTGTGTTTGTCGACTGATTGTCAGTGAAATTGAGATGCTTAGCAAGATAGACAGATGCATCGTCACTGACAATGTTGTCGAATAAAAACGGATGTAAGCTTGGCAAGCGCTCTTAGTCAATGGCTCGTTCCGCATTTGACATCTGTCTTTGACCGTTCAATGGCAGTGCAGAAAAACAAATCATCCTTGGTTCATCTTGGGAAGAACTTAAATTTATACTCATAAAGTCATTCACTTGCTACAATAAGTTTCCCCCCTTTATCCCATTAATATCATGCCTATCTTAAGAAAATTTGTCGCTGTCATTGCCGTGTCGGTGTTGAATCTCGGTAGCCTTGGCACCCAGTCTGCAAATGCCGCGGAATACGCGATTAAACGCATAGATAGCAGCACGCTGAGCTTTCGTGGCAAAATCGTAGAAGGCAGTGCACAAGAATTAATGTCCCAATTGACTACAGAGACCAGACTCTTACAGATAACGTCACAAGGCGGCAGTCAGGTTGAGGCGATACTGATGGGGAAATTATTATCAGAACAAAACATGACCTTAGTCGTCGATCAATATTGCATCGCAGCGTGCGCCAACTATGTATTCTTGGGTGCAAAAAATAAATTTCTACAGCCTGCGAGCTTGCTTGGATTTCAAAACACCAATCCACTTCAAGGTTTGGCAGAGCTTAAGCGCCGCTTCGAAAATAAGGAAGTTAATAGTCAAAGTTTTAATGTCAACATTAGTAAAACTAACTCCGCAGAATTTCTACAAATCCTAGAATGGGAATATTTACAAACACTGCAACTTGATACCAATACACTAGCAATGATTCATAACAAGATGTTAGAGGGTATCGAAACCAATAAAGATATCGCAAAACAAATGCGCGTATCAAACAGCCCGATGACTACCGGCTTCTATGAAGACGTTGCAGAGCCCAATCCTATCGATCGAAGGTTGCAAATCGCAAAGAGCCGTAAGAGTTACAGCATGAAGGCTGACAAAAATGGAACGGGTTCGGTCTATTTTCCACCGCGCGATTTTTTGTTAGCGTTGGGGATCAAAGGGATAGGAAGCTATCCCTATCCGACAAATGAAGATGCTCTCAATGCCTTGTTCCACAGAGACTTGGAAAATATCACAACAATTGCCTACTCAAATGGACATCCTTCTAGTGTCGGATCACAACCGTGAAAATGCCGATGTAGTGCACTGGTAACTGCGACGATGAATTCTCTCTGGGCCATGAATCACCCAAAGATACCTTTCTACGTAAAGAACTCAAGGAGGAAACCAACGCTTTTGAATCTTTTTCAGGGTGCCGTTGGTTTCAATCTTTTGATAGCCAGATTCAAATTTTTCAAATAATGCCACTCCCTGCGAATGCTTCAAACTAAATCCTATAGACCCCAATTGCACACCGCAATTAAATGCATAGCGCACTTTGTCACCCGTGCCAGACAAAGAAATCTTTCGTGACTTGGGCTCGAAATCGTTAGTCATAATAATCGCGGCGGAAAAACGTTTAGCAGCCAACATCTTGAGACTATTTTGATCGGTAACGGCTTCCACAAAAACGATGCCATTTTTGTTCAATGCCAAAATTTCCTCAGGATACTCATAACCACGAGTAACACCCAAATGCATATCTTTTTTAAACTTACATTCAGTCGATAACGTACGTGGAATCGGATGCTCAACATGTTCAAACACGTCCGCATTTACTTTGAATAAGGGCTTCGATGAAAACCGTAAGACGCCACTGAACTCTGGTAGCCACCCCATGCTAAAACAAGCCGGAACGGCAGCAGACAGCACTTGTGACTTACACCGAGCATAGGGAACGACTTCCAATTTAACAGGTACGTCAACCGCTTGAAATGCCGCCAACACGACTTCATTTGCATACCCACTTCCGTCTGGATATGACCAAGGCTCTGCGGCATCTTCCACCATGATCCGAATAAAGCTTTGCTGTGCTTGTACTGGATAGTCCAACGACAACAGCGAGCAAGCTAGGAACATAGCTAAGAGTTTTGCTGTAGGAGAAATTCGGAAAGAAATAGGATGCATAAGTCTTTTTCAACTGAGTCATAACCAATCACTAGTATTAACTTACAACATTTCTGGATTAAAAGCAGGTTTTACTATTCAAACCTCCAGAAAGAACAAAGCCGGACTACAAATACCTTGTAGTCCGGCTGTTTATACAACAGCAATCTTACTTCTTCAATTCAATCAGTCTATTTAGCTTCGTGCTGACATACCTAAAATTTGTCTTGCTTCAGCCGGCGTTGCGACGGGTCTGTCCATCTCACGACTAATGCGTGCGACGCGCTCAACTAACTGTGCATTACTGATCGCAAGTTCACCTTTGCGGTAGTACACATTATCTTCAAAACCAACCCGTACATGACCGCCAAGCAAGATCGCCATCGTCGCCAGCGGCAACTGTGCGGCACCGATCCCGGCGACGGTCCAACTTGCGTCGACTGGTAATTGCGAACGCATATACATCAGAGCCTCTGGCGTACCAGCCATCGCGCCGGGAATGCCAAGTACGAAATCGACGTGTAATGGCGCGGTGATTAGGCCTTTTTTGAGCCAACGGTTCACGGTCGTGATCATGCCGGTGTCGAACACTTCATACTCGATTTTGACGCCCAAGTCTTTCATGGTCGTGGCGAAGATATCCATATCGTCGGGGTGATTCATGAACACGTCGTTACCGAAATTAACCGAGCCCATCGACAGGGTTGCCATTTCTGGCTTCAACGTAACTGGCGCGAGGCGCTCTTGCGCGGTCATGCCGACTGCACCGCCTGTTGAAACCTGTACGATCACATCGCAACGCTCGCGGACTTTGTTGATAATCTGGCGATAGACTTCTTTGTCTTGCGTTGGGGTGCCATCATCGTAGCGTCCATGTACGTGGACAATGGAGGCGCCGGCTTTGGCACATTCGAAGGCGGCATCGGCGATTTCGTCTGGGGTGATGGGGAGGTTGGGTTGTTGTTCGCGGGTGACTTCCGCGCCTGTTAGGGCGGCTGTGATGATGAGTTTTTCCATGATCTTGGTCTCTTTATTCAATACATTCTTTGTGCATTCTTGCACAGACTTTTTAACTCATTTGTAGGGCGGGTGCAACCCGCGTTGTTCTGCATTTATCTATCTTGGTTCAATGTTCTAGCTTACTCGTCGTTCACAGGTCGGGTGTGGCCCGACAGCCAATCACCTTTTTTTTGCTTCGCCAAAAAAGGTAATCCAAAAAAGGCGACCGTAGACTCGCCCCTACGGGGTGCTTACGCTTCGCTTCAGCATAATTTGTGCATCACAAAAAATGGGAAAGTGTTGAAACTCGCTACGCTCAGACAACAACACTTTCTTATCCATTTTCTGTGACGCACAAATTACATCGTCTCAAACGGGGGTAGGTCAAAGGCAACTTCAAAAACAACCCCAACAACAAAACAATCGGTATCAATGGGCATTCAATTTCCTATTAGCCTTTGTAGGTCGTTGTTTTTGAATTTGTTTTTGACTTTCACCCACTTCTGACACTGCCAATTGTGCTGGACAGAAAATGGATAAAGAAAGTGTCGTTGTCTGAGCGAAGCGAGTTTCGACACTTTCCCATTTTTTGTCTTGCTCAATTGGGAAGCCGAAGGCCAGTGGCAGCGTGGTCGCCTTTTTTGGGTTACCTTTTTTGGCGAAGCAAAAAAGGTAACTAGCTGTCGGGCTACCCCCGACCTACTAACCTACAAACAACAAAAGACATCAAATCAAAGTACGAAAAACAAAGCAGCGCGGGTTACACCCGCCCTACAGAAACCACGTCAACCCAAACTCAACTTAAACAGATCAGCGTTTGATACGCTGAAAATCCGCAGGCACCACACAAGTCCCAGAAGCCTTACAAACCACAACAGGCTCGGCCAAAACATCCGCAGCAGAAACCTGTCCAGCAATCTTCGCTGGAGAAATCACCTTACGCGCTTCAAATTCCATCTTGCGTGAGGTCTTGCCCATAGAAACAATACGACCTGTCGCTTCAATATAATCACCAGCAAACACCGGTGCCATGAATTGCACATTGTCGTAAGCGACAAACAAACCTTCATCGCCATCACTACGGATCAACAATTCTGTTGCGACATCGCCAAACAAATTCAACATCTTCGCGCCATCGACCAGATCACCTGCATAGTGCGCGTCGTGTGAACCCATACGCAGGCGAATCAAACTCGTGTATTTGGATAAATCTTCCATCATTACCTCTTTTGAATTGTGATCAACACTCCCTTCTCCCGCAAGCGGTAGAGGGAATATATATTCGATTACGCAGCGTGACGCTTAATCCATTCATGAATCGCAAACGATGCGACATCTTCTGCATACGACTTAGTACCGAAGCCTGCATCGTAACCAAGTTCCTTCGCCAATTCATGACTAATACGCGGACCACCGACGACCAGAATCACTTTATCACGCAAGCCTTCTGCTTCTAACAAGTCGGACAACTTGGTCAAATTATCGAGGTGAATATTTTTTTGCGTCACGACTTGCGACACCAAAATCACATCAGCTTTTTCCTCGATGGCACGTGCAATCAACTCTTCCGAATCAACCTGCGCACCCATATTGATGGCGCGTACTTCGTGATAGCTCTCTAAACCTTTGTGGCCGTTATAGCCCTTCATATTCATGATCGCGTCAATGCCAACGGTGTGTGCATCAGTCTCAATACAAGCGCCGATCACGACCATACGACGGCCCATCTTCTCGGCGATCAAAGCATCGATCGCATATTTATCGAGCGTTTCGTATTCTGGCTTCACGACTTGGAAGCTAGACAAATCGACTTGATGTTTGCACTGACCGTAGACCACGTAAAAGCTAAAACCCTTACCCATGTCCTCGCAATGCACGACTGCGGGCTCTTCCAAGCCCATCAGCAAAGCCAAACGCTTCGCGCCTTCTTTGGAAGTTTCATCGAGTGCCACCGGCAAGGTGAAGGAAACCTGCACACGACCATCGTTCATGGTGTCGCCGTAAGGTTTGACCCATTGTTCTGGTTTCTTGATATCAGCCATTGTTGTCATGTTTTTCTCCTTACGCTGCCTGTGTTGGCAACATCAATTGTGGGAAAGGATTGTAGTAATCCGCGGCTTTAGTGATCACGCCAGCCAAACCTTTACCGCCCGTTGGTGTGCGTGAAATCTCTGCAAAGGTGCCCTTACCAATTGCTGCTGACAAGCCCATCTTTTCAATCTCTGCCAAGATGCTTTCTGTTTCTGCCAAAACTTCTTGTGCACGTGTTTCGATCAAGCCACCAGACTTGAATTCGATCTCAGAATGCAGATCCTTCATGGTACCGAACACATACTTCGCGTTTTGAATCGCTAAGAAACGATCTTGAATGAATGGCGTATGAATCGCTTCGGTCATCATGCCAAGTAAGTGAATATTTTGGTTGGTGACCGTGCTGACAATATTGAACAAGGTATCTTGTACCTGACCTTTGAAAATATTGCCTGTCATGTGTTTGGTTGGTGGCATGTATTTCAATGCAGCATCTGGGAAAACCTGACGCACTAATTGGGCATGTGCCATTTCCCACAAGAAGCCGTTTTCTAATTCTGGGTGAATTTCAAATGCATGACCAAGCCCCATTTGATCTGGCTGCAAACCGGACAAATAGGCGAACTGCTCATTAATCAATTGCGAAGCCAAAACGGTGTGCGCGGCTTCATAAGCATCGGCTGTCGTCAGGTAATTATCTTCACCCGTATTGATGATAATGCCTGCATAGGCATTGACCATGCGTGAGAAGAATTGATCGATGAAGGTACGCTTCATATTGATGTCGCGGAAGATGATGCCGTACATGGAATCATTGAGCATCATATCGAGACGTTCAATCGCACCCATCGCTGCAATCTCTGGCATGCACAGACCGGAGCAGTAGTTGGTCAAACGAATATAGCGACCGAGTTTTTCACCGACCTCATCCAAAGCGGCACGCATCAATTTGAAGTTTTCTTGGGTCGCATACGTACCGCCAAAACCTTCCGTGGTTGCGCCGTAAGGCACGTAGTCCAGCAAACTTTGACCAGTCGAACGAATCACCGCAATGATGTCCGCGCCTTGCTCGGCAGCCGCACGCGCTTGCACTACGTCTTCGTAGATATTGCCTGTCGCGACGATCAGATACAGCCAAGGCGTTGGTGCTTCACCCATCGTCTCAATCTGCTTAGCGCGGAATGCGCGTTGATTGGCGATACGTTCGCACATGATCGCCGCTTGCGCTTCGGTTGCCTTGCGCGCAGCATCTGCATCTTTTGGCAAAGCCAAAGTCAGCGTGCCTTTGGAAACAGCCTCAGCCACTTCTTGTGCCGTCATGTTATGTTCTTGCATAGCAGCGACCACGATCGGTGCCGCGCCATGTTGCAATAAATTTTGCGCTTGCAAATGATCAACGACCACGTTTGGCAAAGGCACATAATTTTCATCAATGCCGTCGATGCCTAACAAACGCAAAGTCGCGCGTTCTACCGTCGTCGTCGTGTATTGTGACATTTCATCGAACACTTGACGCGCAATGCGACGCGCTGAATCACGTGCGCGATCGATTTGTGCCTGATCTAGTTGTAAATGGCTCATGCTGCTTCTCCTGTTTCTTTAATTTTTTCGTCCGATGTCGCTTCTAGTACAACGTCACATACGTCGTAACCGATGAAGGCATTCTTTGCCACGTCCAAAAACTCAGCAGCTTCAAAACTGCCACCCATGGGCGAAAATGGATTCAAAGTAATCCCGGTCAAATTAATACCACGATACCCGACTAATTTCGCACCGAGCTTTTGAAAGATCAACAAATCGGTGTTTTCTATAAATAATTTCGTGCCATCTGCAACAACTACGGTCAATGTCGGATGACGTTCCGCCAAACTACTTAAGGCGCGCCATAATTGACGCCCAACTGCACCGCTAACCGCAATCGTGCCCACATCGGCATCGATAAATTCCATCAACTTCGCGCCCGCATTCAAAGTAGCAATTTCTTCTAAGAATAGCGTCTTGCCTTGTTGATCCCAAATACCAACACCGCCTTGTGTGAACACGGCTTCACATTGTGCTTTGATGTCGTCATCAGCTTGTTTGATGCCGAGAATGCCAAGACGATCACGCGTCTTACGAATCACGTCTTGTATACCGCCGCCGATTGCGGCACCGGTTGCCAGAATCACGCCGTCAGCAATCGCTGGAGACGCATGGTGACTGCGGCCTAAAGCGCCATCCAAAATCACTAAACTCGCGCCGCATTGGCGTAGACGTGCAATCACTTTTAACTGATCACTACCACGCGATGCACCAGCGACTTCCATCTCGCCGTATTCCAAGACTTTGACTACCAAAATCTCACCCATAGGGCTATCGATCTGCGTGGAGTCAATCAACTTCCAACGCACCTTTGCTCGCTGCAAAGTCTCACGTGCGGTAGCAACTAAATTGCCAGGCCACACCATGATCGGTGGTTTTGGGTTGAAAAATACTTGATCTCGGTCTTCACCATCACGACCGATTGAGGTTAAACCGATATCCACTTGCCCAGCAGCTGCTTGCGCTAGCACGTGGTTCATCGCGACCGTCTTACCGGTATTTTTGGTCATGCCCATAACCGCTAAGGTCTGCATTCCACTATCGTGGATGCGCTGCCAAAGCGGGCTGGTTTGTATATTGCTCAGAGTAGGATTTTTGAATTCCATCGGCGATGACTTTCTAAGCTATTAAACGTAGAGTTCAGTGAACAACTTGCGTAGTGTTTCACTCTCGCGCAGCAGGGCTAATGAGTGCTCTGCGTGACCAGTCGCGTAGCCATTACCGACGATCATTTCTACGTCTTTACCAACGCCTTCCGCACCCAAGGCTGCTGCGGTAAAGCTAGTTGCCATCGAGAAGAAATAGATTTTGCCATGCTGTTTGGTGGACAAGATGCTGCCCATTTCGGTGTTCTGAATATTCACGCAATTAATGACCAAGTCCGCCATCGCGCCATTCGTCACATTGGACACAGCTTCCATCAACGCTAAGGCATTAGTCGCATCGACTTGCAAAGTGTGATCAGCCCAACCCAAATCTTTCATGCGTTGGCAGTCTTTTTCGAACGGGGAAACACCGATCACGCAACCGTTTTTACCAGCGCGTTTTTTTGCTTCATAGACGCACAAGGTGCCAGATTTTCCGCCGCCACCGATGACGACTACGGTGTCGCCTTCTTTCACCAAACGTGCTGTCTGCGCAGGTGCACCAGCCACATCCAAAATCGCCAACGCCATCTTTTCGTCGATGTCTTCTGGTAGTTTTGCGTACAGGCCGGTTTCGAACAAAATCGCCTTACCCTTGATATCGACCTGATCTTTTTGCATGTGAATCTTGACGATTTCATCGATGCGCAATGGTGTCAAAGACAAAGACACCAAGGTCGCAATCTTGTCGCCCACTTTCAGATCGATTTTGTCTGCGAGTGCAGAACCGATTTCTAAGATCGTACCAATCAACATACCGCCGGAACCCGTCACCGGATTGTGATGCTTACCGCGCTTCTCCACGATACCTTTCACAATTTCCGCAACCTTAGCTTCATCGCCATTCGCTTCTTGTTTGATTTGCGTGAAGCTGGCAGCGTCGATATTTAAAGCAGAAACATCGATCAGGATTTCGTTGTCGGTGATCTCCATCGTGTTATCGATTTTCCATGCGCCTTGTGGCAAGACGCCTTGTGGTTCGATAACGCGGTGGATGCCGTATGGGGAGCTTGGGGTTGTGAGTTTCATGATGAGCTGAATGGGATAGTTTGGTGGATGAAGGCCGCGGATATCCCGCTCCCGCGAGCGGGAGAGGGCTAGGGTGAGGGTGATTCAGCTTTGAGTAAGCGCCAACCTATCTACCAATCATAAATTTCTAAATGTGCAGATAAATTACAACATTCATTGCTGAACGTCCCTCATCCCAACCCTTCTCCCGCTTGCGGGAGAAGGGCTTCAAATGCCAGATTCTTAGTTACTACGCGTAGGCAAGCTAAAGTCATGACCCAAGCCAGGCATGTCGATAGTCATGCCTTTGTAGTTACGGCACTTGACTGTCGTACCGCTACCATCAGGTAATTCTTCTTCACGTACATAAGTTGGAATGATAGGCAATTTACCCAAGCCACCCAAGCCATCGACCACAAAAGTTGGTACTGCTGGACCGCTGATCCAACCACGCAAGCCTTCATACAATTCAATCATGCGGTGATGGGGCACGATGAAATGCGCTGCACCTTCCACCATGTCTGTAGAATAAACGTAGTAAGGACGTACGCCCATTTCAATAGTTTGCATAAACAAATCGCGCATCACTTCGACGTCATCATTCACGCCTTTCAAGCACACGGTTTGCAAGCCCATCATGATGCCGGCTTTTTGTATCATCTTCACGCGTTGACGCAGCAAAGGTGTGATCTCTTTTGGATGACCGATATGGATATTGATCATCTGTACGCGATGCTTCTCTAAGACCGCGCACAACTCTGGTGTAACGCGTGTTGGCAATTGCACGACCATACGTGAACCCATACGCAAGAAGCGAACGTGCGGTGCACGGCGACGCAATTCTCCGAGGATGTAATCTAAACGCTCATCGGTAAATGTCAACGGATCACCACCAGACAAGAGCACGTCATCAATCTGAGGATTGCTCGCGATGTAATCGATGGATGCTTCGATTTCGTCTTTAGCGACGGAACCATCAGGCTGAGAAACCATACGCTTACGTGTGCAGAAACGGCACAAAGTCGCGCATGTATTCGATACCAAGAACAACACGCGACGTGGATAACGATGCACCACGCTAGTACCAGGAATCGTATCGCCTTCTTCGCCTAATTGATCCAAAGAGGTCGCGAAACCTGGAATGGTTTGCTCATGATGCGAAGGCATGTATTGCAAACGGATAGGGCAATTTGGGTCGTCTTTGTCCATCAATTTCGCCATGTATGGCGTAATCGCCACCGCGAATTTTTTGTAGACTGTGTTATCCACATCTTCCACATTATTCAATACACCCATCAATTCAGAATGGTGAGAATAACGACGTGTGAACTGCTTTTGCCAAGATTCTGACTCTGGATCATAAGCGTCTAATTCTTCGCGTGTCAGTAATTTCTTGATAGGATTAAATTCGACTTTTTGTTCCATGATGTCTCTCTCTTTGTGTAGCAAATCAAAGCCAATAAGCGGCAAAAATAAGGTGGATACCCATACGGGTGACAGGGGAACAGTGTAAAGACGAGTTGTGCCGCCTCAAACGCACAAAATGACTTAAATATCAGCAGAAAATCAGTCATAATGTATGATAATCAAACAATGTGCCTGAAACACAATTAATTATTCGTATGTCATCACCATTAGACCCACTCGACCAACAAATCATCGATCTACTCAAAGTGAATGCACGCTTACCCATAGTCGCAATGGCAAAAGCGCTCGGCTGTGCACGCAGTACCGCTCAATTGCGCTTGAAGTCCTTAGAGGACCGCGGCATCATCAGCGGCTACACAGTCGATGTTTCAATCAGCCGCAGCCGCCCTAGCATACGGGCGATGGTCTTAATTTCCATAGAGTCGCAACACGAACCAGAAATCATGCGAGCACTGACCAAGCGCCATGAAATCATCAAGCTCTATACGGTCAGCGGCCGCTACGATTTATGTGCCATGTTATCCACCGAATCAACCCACGAACTCGATGCCGTGATTGATAAGATACGTTTGATCAGAGGTGTGGTGGATACGTTTTCGACGATTTTGCTGTCGACTAAGTTGGATAGGCCGGAGTAATAAGTTCAATAAGTTTGTTAGCTATTAAATTTTGAAAGTGGTCTCCGCACTTAAATGCGTGACGGCCGTTCCAGAGGGTGCGGAAGATCGCGGGTGGTGCGTTGGGTTGTAAGGGATCTTTGGCTTCTTTTTCTACGCGCAGGCCTAGGTGATTATTGCTGTAGTTGCCTAACACCGTATTGTTCTTGCGAACGCTGATCAGGTTGTCTCTGGCGTTGTAGCTGTAGTACGTACTATCACTGCCTTTGGTCTTTTGATTGAGATTGCCTTGGCTGTCGTAGCTTAATGTGGTGTTGCCTGCGGCAGTGTCGGTGATGGCAGTGAGTTGGTTGCGGCCGTCGTAGGTGTAGGTTTTGGTGATGCTTGTTGGACTAGCTGCGCTGGCTGGTTTGGTGGTGATGATTTCTTTGGTGCGGTTGGCGAGAAATGTGTCATTTCAAGACGTGTCCCTACTTTCTCAATTCAATGTCAAATGCACGACCTAACCCTGTCGGTGTTTGGATTGTTTACGCGGATTGCAATCAGTGTGACGGGCTGGTTGATGGCGTTGGCATCGTCGAATTTCTGTCGCATGTCAACGACTCCATACTGCGCAATAAATAGAGCCAATTGCGCGCTACAAATGCTTACGCCTTACGGCCTTAGAAAGTGACATAAAGACCTTTACCAGACTCAATTTCATTGAACATATCTATTAATCGGGAAAGCTCCAATTTGTATTTGTGTTGATGTCTAAGGAGAACTTCTAGCATCATCTTATTCTTCTCCACTTGTTCTGGCGTTTGAAAATAAGATCCCATCTTTCCAGGATCAAAATAATTTGACCTTTCACCCACTGAGGATCCTAAAACAATAAGTGCTAGTGATTCAGATTCATTTAATAGGACTTTCTGAATCCTCTCCCATCCATCGCCAAGACCAATATCATTAGTCGGATCATAATATTTTGTAATTGCAAAATCAGCGTACTGATGAACATCTTTAATTTCTAGCAAATCCTCCCAGGATTCTTCTAGCACATTTCCCTCATACGGATCCTTAACATCAGAAAGATTATCGTCTATAAACTTTTTTATATTTTCAGCCTCATTCGACAATAATGCCATTTCCAATCTTGGACGCAATTCCAAATTGAATTTATCATAGTCAAACTCAAATGCTTTATGTTCAAAACTCATAAGTCAAACTCCTATTTTTTAGGCTTTGGAAGAAAATCTTCCGGTTTATACAATTCGGTTACAACAGGATCTCCAGTCTTGGGATCATATCGTTGAATTGCAATTGTGTCCGGCAAATGCCCCTCACGTTTCCGAAATGCTTCAATATTTCGAATCAACTCTTGCCGATCTTTTGATATTGGCCTACCAATTGGTTTATCGTCGACTATAAGCCGACGTTCATAATTGACCGCATCTGGTATTGCATTTTGCAGTCGAGCATCAACTGCATCACCAGTTTTGAGGTTAACTCGGTGCGGAACCTGAATCGTAGCCCCGCCCTTATCGGTAACAGCTTCATTAACTGTACTAAATTGGCCAGATGCTCGACGTCGTTCGGCTTCTATTCGATGTGCCTCCTTGCCTATTGCAGTACTTTCAGTTTCACCTGCTTTTGCAACTACTTTTTCAGCGGAATTCATCTCCGCAGTTTCAATTTTAGCGAGGCTTTGTTCAGTCTTCTTTGCCTTGAGCGCGTCTTTCGCAGCTTCCTTCAAAAACGGCAATAGAGGCTTTGCTTTATTGAGTATGCCACCGAGTAGTGGGCCAGCTATGATCGTCTCTGGGGTTGGTGCTGCAACCTCAGCAATTTCTCCGCCTATCTGCAATGCTAATTTACCGCGTGCATGCATCTGCCTTAGTTGTATTTGACTAGGCAGTTCTTCGACTTCATCGCCACCAATACCAGGCTTGTGGGCGGCTTCGCGTGTCAATCGTCTTTGAACAAACTCTGGGTCATCAATATTATTCGATGGTCGAGTTTTGTCTGCAAGAGTCTTCCGTGCTCTTTCTTGTTCTCGTGCGATGTTGTTCGCTGCTTGTTGCTCGGTATTCGGAGCAGGTTGACGATCACTAAATGTCTTTTGACCAGTAACAGGATCGATCGACATGTAGTAAGGTTTTCTTGATTGATACCCATGCAAATCAATGTAAGTCGTCGGATTCCCATACGCATACAAATAGTGATGCAAAGACAGTGGCGTGTTCCAGTCGCCCTCATACGGATCTTGAGTAATGAAGCGACCTGTTTGTGGATCGTAGTAACGCGCTTGGAAATAGATCAAGCCTGTTTCTTGATCCATCTGGTGGCCGGTGTAGCCGAACTTGTTGGCGCTTAGTCCGCTTCTGCTTGCGATGTTGCCGAAGGCGTCGTAGACGGTTTCGCTTTTGAGTTGGCCGCTGTTGTCAGTCGTGGCGGTGATGCTGCCTAGGGCGTCGTGGTGGAGCGCTTGGCTGCCATCGGTGCTGCTCCAAAAGCTGACGGTGTGGCGACCGTCGTTTTCATAGCGGCTTAGGGTGTTGCCACTTAGATCGCTGTCTTGGAAGGCGTGACGGCCGTTCCAGAGGGTGCGGAAGATCGCGGGTGGCGCGTTCGGTTGTAGTGGATCTTTGGCTTCTTTTTCTACGCGTAGGCCTAGGTGATTATTGCTGTAGTTGCCTAGCACGGTATTGTTCTTGCGAACGCCGATCAGGTTGTCTCTGGCGTTGTAGCTGTAGTACGTGATGTCACTGCCTTGGGTCTTTTGATTGAGATTGCCTTGGCTGTCGTAGCTTAATGTGGTGTTGCCTGCGGCGGTGTCGGTGATGGCGGTGAGTTGGTTGCGGCCGTCGTAGGTGTAGGTTTTGGTGACCGTGCTGGCGCTGCCGGCACCTGCTGGTTTGGTGGTGATGATTTCTTTGGTGCGGTTGGCGACAAATGTGTTATATCAAGACGCGACCGTACTTTTCAAAACCATCTTGAACGTACCTGTTTTTCTCACGGACACTTCGGACGGGACACCTGTGTTTTTTCACTAATCCCTGCTTTCTGTTTCTCAGATGGATGTCTAGTGATCGTCTTCCAATCACGGGAGAGCTCGAATTTTTTCAACGACCCGGTACTCGTCTGCAGGAAAGAACCCATGTGTCTCCATGCCCCCAAGTGCTGCCTTAAGGCGCGACAAGACTTCCAACACTGCACTATCACTATCTGCTGCTCGCAGTTGATCAAGCGCCATTTCGTAAATCTTGACGCCCTGAGACATATTCCTAGATTGGGCTGCGATCAGCAACGCCTCTATATACTGTGTAAGAATATCTTTCAAAGCTCTTTCTCCGATCACCAACCCGCTGGCAGTTTGTTTGTACGAACGACAGAGGATTTTGGTAAATTCTTGATGTCGATCCGCCCCTGATAACCTCCATCGGAACGAAACTCCCCTTGAATGCCTTCGCTTGTGGAGCAGCAACACCTTCACCAATTCAAGTCCCGTTGGCTGGTTTAAAGGTGGTGACTCAGTTGATGGCGATACACCACTCATCAGGAATTGCTAGGTCGTTTCGGATCATGGCTTCACTGCATAGAGCTTGCCCGTAACGTTGTTACCCGGTCTTTTCCATCAATTTGCGGTCAATACAGAAAGATCCCCATATTGCCCGCCATTGGTATCACATGCGGTTTACCCCGGAATCTCAGGCTCAACCAAATTCGCTAATTGCACTAAAGATTCTTGCCAACCCAGATAGCACATTTCGACCGGAATCATGGCGGGTATGCCTTCTTGTGTGACGGTCAGCTCCGTGCCGCATAAGACTTGCTTAAAATTGATTGTCACTGTCATGACGCCTGGCATATTCGGATCATCGAACTGGTCGGTATAGCGTAGCAAAGAGCCAGGTACCATTTCCAGATATTCGCCGCCAAATGAATGGCCGTTACCCGTCGAAAAATTACGGAAAGACATTTTGAATGTCCCGCCAACTTTGGGATCCATGTGGTGAACCTGGCAGGTAAAACCAAAAGGCGGAATCCATTTCGCCATCGCATCCGCTTCTATAAACGCACGATAGAGTTTATCGGGATTGGTACGTATTACTCTGTGTAATGTCACTGTGTTGGTTGACATAGCGTCTCCTTGCGATTGAATGGGGATTTAAAAAATATATTTACTTATTTCGATTCAATACCAATGCGTACTACATTTAACTGAGCTCCAACTTGATTTGGACTCAGTTTCAATTAAAATTCATGATCAAACCACTAGCTGCACTAGATTTATCAGATTACCGCATCCATCTTCAAAAATTACCGTCATAATCTGGCCCATATTCATAGGCTCTGAACGAAATTTAACGCCCACCTCTTTTAGACGCGCATATTCACTCAGCAGGTCTTTAGACATGAATGCCGTACAAGGAATGCCCGCATCGAACAAGGCTTTTTGATAAGTTCGTGCTGGCGCAAAAGCCATGGGTTCTAAAACCAATTCGACCCCATGCGCGCCTTCTGGCGAGATCACTGTCAACCAGCGAAACTCTCCCATCGGAATATCATTTTTCTTCTCAAAGCCTAACTTATTTGTATAGAAATCCAGTGCACGGTCCTGATCTTCAACCAGAATACTACTGAGTGTAATTTGCATTTCTTCTCCCTTTTAAAAATAGACACGAGTTCCTATATAGACTTTAGATTTTTTAACCGTTCAGCGCTCACTATTTCTGCTTGCACGAAGGGTCGACCTTCCGCCGCAAACAAAGGCGACTGTTTATGGCTGCCACTCAAACGCGCAGCTAAAGTCAAACAAATAAAACGTAACACAACGGGCAGCACGCCTTTTTGTGCCGGCTTTGCTTCGCCAAGTGCGGATTGCGTTTCCATCCATGCAGTCACAGCGCCAAAGTCTTTGTCTATATTTGCGCGATCTAAGGCGCTATGAATCAAACCGATGAACGCCATCTTAGGATTACGCATGGTATTTCCCAAAGGAGACTTGCAGCAAGCCGCATACCATCGCACCATGCCATGCTCGTGCAAACGCACCGCCGCCAAATTTTCACGCCCCTGAACAAAACGCAAACGCGCCTGACTTACTTGCACAATCTCCGTTCCACCTTGCGCATCCAACACTAACCCAGCACGCCCGAGGTAATGCGCAAAGGCTCGGCAATCGCTGCAATAACAAACGATGTGACTATGCAGACCAACGCCTTCGACCTGGGCGCGAAGTTGACCGCATTGGCATTGGATTGCGTGCATGTATTTCCTTACTTAAAAACGATAAAATTTTTACGAAAAAATTTTCAAAATTATCTATGACGTCCAAAATAACGAGCCACCTGTTTTTTAGTGCATCCAAATTCTGTTCATTGACTGGCACGATAAAATAGGCGGTACATCACGTAAAATCACAATGAAGAAAACTATCTACTAAGCCGCCGATTTTGACCAAAGTGTCAGAAAATTGGGCTCTTGCTGACAGCACAGACTTGTTTGAGCGCGACAGAGATTTTTCATATGGTGTTAGAGCTTCTCGAACACCTCAAAACTTTAGATCCTACGATGAATCAAACTTCACGCTCCATGACAATATTCGCACGAGAATAAACAGGGTGAGGCCCCTCAGACACGGTTTGAAAGCCAAATTTCTTATACAAATTGATCGCCGCTGCGAGCTTGGTATTCGAAACCAGATAGACCTTCTTTGCCTTGATCGATTGCAATGTATCCAGACAATGTTGAATCAATAAATTGCTATACCCGAGCCCCTGATGTTGAGGCGAGACCGCCATTCGTGCCAATTCGAAAACACCCTCTCCATTATTGAAAAGCGCACAAACACCTAGCACTTCGTGCTCATGCAACAGACAGAAAATGTACCCGCCTTTGTCGACGATTTGAAATGGATCAGCTGCCAACTTTCTATCGGTATCTTCAATCTCAAAATAGTGACTGATCCACTCTTCGTTGAGGCGAATAAAATCAGACAGATAGTCCTGCGAGTTTTCAACAATGGTAGGCATGGCCGATCCGCTATAAAATTTTCAGAATTCTGCATGCTAACGTGGAAAGAACGAAAACTCAATCGCGACTCATCAACTTAGCTACCAACAGTTTTTCTTGAAGAACTTGATTATTCTGGCTTCGCAATCATGGCTTGCGCTGGCATCTGAAATAGCAATAGCAAGGCAGCAGTTTCTTTATTCCAGAGCCTAAGGTAGGCGTCATTGTTATCAAAGTTCAAGGGATTCTGCTCGCCACTGATCGTCTTCCAACGAGCTTCGTGTGTTTTAGCACTGCAGTCGTGGTAATGTTGCAATGTGAATTCTGCATTGTGCCAACTTAGTTCTCGCACTTTGTCGCAAGCAATGTGGTCTGCCGGTGCTGACACGATCATCATACAAATCAGCAGATCAAGAACATTCCGCATCGATAACCAGCAATCTTGTCTAAAAACATGCACGATGATTTCTAGGGCTCAGAAAGTCGCAATAAATTGCCAGAACCATATCAAATTCGTAATCACATCTTGTTCGTCCAAGTCTGCACGCCATTACAAAATATGTCTGACTCTGTTCTATTTTCAATACAAATATTTTGAAACTGTGCGGAATTCCTTACATTGTGCGATCGCACAATTGCCCTACTTCATCTAAAGCAATTTTTCTTCACAATCAACGAAATGCCCCATTTTCGTGGTGTCATAATCAGCTGCGACTGATTACCCATCTGGTCACACATAACAACAAAAATAGCGTCGGGAATACGCTTCCCGACGCTTCTATTTCCCGGCCTAAATTTCTAGGCGCAATTTCTTAGTTAATGAAAGAGACATCATGATCGTAGGCGTACCTAAAGAAATTAAGAACCACGAATACCGCGTGGGTATGACCCCATCCTCCGTACGTGAATTGACTTCACGCGGCCATCAAGTATTGGTACAAAAAAATGCGGGCACTGAGATTGGTTTAAGTGATGATCAGTACAAAGCCGTTGGTGCAGAATTAGTTGAAACGGCACAAGAAATTTTTGCCCGTGCAGAAATGATCGTCAAGGTCAAAGAGCCGCAACCGGTTGAATGCGCAATGCTGCGCCCTGGCCAGATTCTGTACACCTATCTGCACCTCGCACCAGACCCAGAGCAAACTGCGGCATTGGTAAAATCGGGTGCGATTTGCATCGCGTATGAAACCATCACCGGCGCAAATGGCGGCTTGCCCCTGTTGGCTCCAATGAGCGAAGTAGCTGGTCGTATGGCGATACAAGCAGGCGCAGCGCATCTGGAAAAATCCAAGGGTGGAATGGGTTTGTTATTGGGCGGCGTACCTGGTGTCGCTCCAGCACATATCGTCATTATCGGAGCCGGCGTAGTCGGTACAAATGCCATGCAAATGGCGGTCGGTACGGGTGCGCGCGTCACCGTATTAGATAAGAGCGTAGATCGTTTGCGTCAATTGGATCTAGTGTATGGCAATCGCATTTCTACGGTGTATTCCAACACACAATCGATAGAAGAAGCCGTGTTATCTGCTGATTTGGTCATTGGTGGCGTCTTAGTTCCAGGAGCAGCAGCGCCTAAGCTGGTCAGCCGCGATCTGATCTCGCGTATGAAAAAAGGTGCGGTCGTTGTGGATGTGGCGATTGATCAAGGCGGCTGCTTTGAAACTTCGCACGCGACTACGCATGCGGAACCTACATATGTGGTGGATGGGGTGATCCATTATTGCGTCGCGAATATGCCGGGCGCAGTGGCTCGCACATCAACATTTGCACTCAATAATGCGACGGTTGGACACGCGATAGCATTAGCAAGCAAAGGGTGGAAGCAGGCACTACGTGACGATGTCCATCTGCGCAATGGATTGAATGTATGCGAAGGCAAAGTCACCTATGAGGCGGTCGCACGTGATTTGGGCTATACCCATGTTACAGCGGCTAGTGTATTGAACTAAAACATCAATCTGAAAAAACCGGCAATTCAATTATTTGAATTGCCGGTTTTTTTGTCAGTGAAGTGATAACTTATTTGCCCGCGCTAACGCCGCCGATGCCTTCTACTGTCTTGTTGATTGATTTTGGATTACCAAAGTAATTCAAAGAGCCAATGCCTTGCACATTCGCCTTCAGTTTTTCTGTTGCGGTCACCTCGACCGAACCGATACCTTCTACTGTGGCATCGACATTCTCAGCGACCAAACCCTTGGCATCCACAAAGCCCACGCCTTGTGCGCGCAATTTGAATTCGCGCACTTTGCCACTCATTTTTAACAAGCCTACGCCTTCGTAATTCAATTCAAAACGATCACCGGTGATCTTGCTAACGGTGGTTAAACCCGCGCCTTCCATCTTAAATTTACTCAAAGTTGGCATAGTAACGATCACTTTTAAATCGTCAGAAATGCGGATATTCTTTTTCTCTTTATAGCTGATCAAGAGTTCATCGCCCGCGATATCAGTAATGATTTTGTCCATGTATTTGTCGTCACCCTTGACCGTGATCGAATGCGTGCTGCCGACCACTACTTCTACTGATAATGCGCCTTGCGTGCGAATCGTAGAAAACGGAGAAACTTTACGAACCTGCTCACCAGCTGCGGCGAGAGAACTAGCTAACACTAAACCAAGGGTAATGCCTGAGATCCAAACTTTGCGCATGATGAGCTCCAGAAAAACGATCGAAAGATAAAACATCAAATGATGTGATGACGGTCGCTAGTGTGCCTGTTTATTTTTGTTTTGTGTAAAGCAAAAGACAAAACGACAGAAACGTGGAACAGAATGTCAAATAGACTGATCGGATGTCATCAGTACTCGATGGACGCAAAAAACGGCGCACTGTGCGCCGCTTTTTGCGTCTAATCCAGCAAAACTCTTTTGGATCTTATTTGGTCTTACATGAACATTACTTAGCAGACGCCACTGAAGCTGCAGCAGATGCCGCTGTAGGTGTTTTTTCTGTCATTACCTTTGCATGCTTTTTCGCGTGTTTTTCAACATGTTTTGCTGCATGTTTTTCATGCATAGCTGGCTTCACATCCGACTTCACTTCGGCTTTCGCTTCTGCTTTCACTGCAGTAGCAACTGCTGGCACACTCGTAACTTTTGCCGCTGCGGCTGGTGCTGCTGGTGCTGGTGCTGGTGCTGCTGCGGACACAGCTGTAGCACTTGCCACTTTTGTTGTCGCTGCGGGGACAGGTGTACTTGCTACTGCCGTCGCTGGTGCTGTCGCTGTCGTCACTGGATTTGCTTTTGCAGGCGCTGCTGTTGTAGTCGGCGCTTGTTCAGCATTTGCAAATGCTGCACCGAAAGAAAGAGTAGCTGCAACGAGTGACAATGTAAGCTTGTTCATGTTAAATCCTTTATGGTTTCGATTGATTAAACTAGGTTTTTTGTTGCATTTTTTGTTGCCTGAATTCTTGCCTTGTCTTGCTTTTTTTCGCTGCACTTGCTTGGCATTTTCTAGTGTCTGCTAAGCACTTGCTGCGTACTCCAATAACGAGGTCACTCAATATGCTGTTGACACGTTTTGAAAATATTCCTCATTCTTTCAATTTATTTTTCAAAATAAATTTTGATCTTTCAGCGCAGTACTTTTCCGAAAAAAATAGTCAAATAAAAATAAAAATAAAAACGGCGCAAAAAAAGCGCCGTTTTCTAGTTCATCTTGGAGATGATTTACTGCAAATGACTTCCATTATTTTTTCGCTGCTGGCACTACAGCTTCTACTTTTTCCGCCGCTTTTTCTGCTACTTTTTCAGTATGTTTCTTTACTGATTTTTCAGCATGCTTTGTTGGTGCTGTCGCCGCTTTCATGTCAGCACTAGCTGCTGCCTTCGCTGCAGCTGGAACACTCGCTGCACTGGCTGCCATTGCAGCTGCTGCTGGTGCACTGCTTGTTTTCGCGACTGCACTTGAAACCACGGTCGATGCCTGCGTTGTCGCGGCTGGTGCTGCCACGGCTTTCGGTGTAGTCACTGCACTAGCTGCGCTCGCTGCGGCAGAAGCTACTACCGCTTTCGGGCTGGCACTCGCTACTGGCGTTTGGTTGCTGGCAGCAAATGCTGCGCTCATAGACAATGTGGTAGCGATGATAGTGAGAGCGATTTTTTTCATGATATTTTTCCTGTTCAATTCTAAGTGATGAAGGTGTGAAATTAGTTCCGGTGTTGCTTATATTCTGTGTTGCTGTTGCGCAGTGTTTGCTGCGTACTCCCATAACGGGTTCGCATTTTTTTCTGTTGACACGTATTTGAAATATTTTTTAATGCGCCCTACTGAACACGCAAATCAATTTATATTTAATATTTTTTCACAATTACTGACCATGCAACCTGTATTGAGTAATGAATAAAAAGTGCGCACAAATGGGGTTGTTTCTTAAGCTTTCAAGTCCACAAAAAATTTAATTTTAATCTCTTGAAAAGCCCTTTTCATAGCTACATATCAGTATCAGCAGATGCTCAAGTGAGGTCTGCCAATTCATTTATCGCTTATTTTTTAGAGGATACTTATCATGCGTAATTTCGACTTTTCTCCACTCTATCGTTCTGCAATCGGTTTTGATCGCTTGGCACATTTATTCAATGAAGCACAGCGCACTGAAGCGACACCAAGCTACCCTCCCTACAATATTGAATTGGTCAATGAAGACCAGTACCGTATCAGCATGGCGGTCGCTGGCTTTGATCGCACAGAAATTGAGATTGAAAGCGAGCGTGATGTATTAAAAGTAGTCGGCCGCAAAACAAAACCTGAACTGCAAGGTACGTTCCTGCACCGTGGAATTGCCTCACGTGATTTTGAACACAGCTTCCGTCTAGCAGATCACGTCAAAGTGGTTGGCGCGAAGATGGATAACGGTTTGTTGAACATCGAATTACAACGCGAAATCCCGGAAGCACACAAACCACGTCGCATCCTGATTGATGGCGAACCACTGCGTACTGTTGGCACTCAGGATCAAGTGCAAAGCCAGCTACAAGCCGCATAGTCCATTTAATCCAACTCCGTAAAAATAGAATCCCCTCCTGGCGTGACTGGCAACAGTCACGCTTTTTTTCGCCTTTCTCTCTCTTCGTGGGCATTCATTTTGCGTTGCTTTTGCATATCAAAACTTGCTGCTCTACGATCAAGCTCTGTTACTATTTTAAGCTTGTTAGAAATGACCATAGGGGGACGCAAATGCATTACCTAAAATTGATACTTGCCATCAGCTTACTATGCCTAAGCCAACGCAATGTCGCGCAAGTGGCAACAGCACCAGCAATACCAGCAACCGTGCGCGTCGACATTCTGCATAGTGGCAACGCAAAGATCGAACACTATGCTTTGGAACGCGTAGTCATTGAACCACTGCCTTGGCCAGGGCATTTGAAGAAAAATGTAGACAGCAGCAATCGCGGCAATCAATTATTTGAAGTGCGTGACAAAGCTACTGGTGAACTTTTGTATTCACGTGGGTATTCGACCGTATTTGCGGAGTGGCAGAGCACCGCGGAGGCAGGAAAAATCGACCGGGGATTTGAAGAGTCTTTACGCTTCCCCAAACCACAACATGCAGTCAATTTGCGGGTGTTGAAACGCGATCAACAAATGCAGTTTCAAACTGTATGGAGTATTGATGTTGATACAGACGCACCGGATGTGGTCAAGAGACATCAAGCTACGCCGCTCAAACCTATTCCCATCCACATCAGTGGCAATTCGGCTGACAAGGTCGACCTCTTAATTATTGGTGATGGCTACACGGCGAAAGAATTGAAGAAATTTACCGCAGATGCAAAACGTATGAGTCAATATTTGTTCACCGTATCGCCGTTCAAAGAACGTGCGACCGATTTCAACATCTGGGGTTTAGTTGCGCCGACCAAAGAATCCGGCATATCGCGTCCCTCTAGCGGTCAATTCCATGCATCACATACCGGTACGAGTTACGATATTTTTGGTAGTGAACGCTATGTTCTGACTTTGGATAATCGCGCACTGCGCGAGTTCGCACAAAATGCACCGTATGAATTCATCGAGATCTTGGTGAATAATAAAACCTACGGTGGCGGTGGCATCTTTGGTCAATTCTCGACTGCCGCCGCTGGTAATGACTGGGCGAACTATTTGTTCGTCCATGAGTTTGGTCACCATTTTGCAGGATTGGCAGATGAGTACTACACCTCACCCGTGGCTTACCAGACCGGCGCAGAAATCACGCAAGAGCCTTGGGAACCGAACGTCACTGCTTTGAAAGACCCAGCGAGTCTGAAATGGAAACAACACTCAACTGCCAACATTGGCTTGCCGACATCCTGGCCCAAAGAGCGCTACGAAGAAGCATCACGTGCTTATCAAAAGGTGCGCGCAGATTTACGTAAAAATAACCGGCCAGAATCGGAAATGAGCGCCTTGTTCAAAAAAGATCTGATCGAATCTAGTCAACTTTTCTCCAAAGATCCCAACTATCACAGCATTGGTGCGTTCGAAGGCGCGAACTATGAGGCCAAAGGTTATTACCGCTCGCAAATGCAATGCCTGATGTTTGATCGTAGTGAAAAATTTTGTCAGGTTTGCCAAGATGGGATCACCAAAATCATTAATTTGTATTCGAAATAATTACAGAATGCATGTGATCAAAATAATACATTTGAATCTAAACGATTTTGCCTATGGGTATTATATCGGGTCTTAAATTAACTTTTTTACTTAATTTAAAAACATTTAAAGAAATTACGTATGGGCAACTGGTATTGTCGATGTTGCCCATATGAATTGTTTACCTCGCTCCACTATCTAATCAAAAAAGCAATCCAAGTCAAATCTCAGTCTGAGTCTGCTTTTCTTATAGAACAAATCACCTTGCTCAGCAAATATTGCCCACAATAAAGTGGTACAGATAGCTTTGATTTGTAGCAAAAAAAAATCAAAAAACAAAGCATTATTTAATTACTTTTTGCATCGTATTTGTCGGTTGACTTATCAAATGGCAAACATGATACTTTGCGCGCTTGATATTTTAAATTCAAGTATTACTAGTTTATATCTACAACAAAAATGGTGGCGCTAAATGAGCGCCTCAAGCAAACGGAGTTATTTCATGAAAATTCATCACGTCTTGCGTTTAGCGATACTAGGTGCATCAATTTGCACTAGTCTTGTACATGCAGCAGATTACAGGGTCAATTATCTTGCTAACACAAGGTCATTAATCAAGTTCAACGAACTCACTCAACCTGAAAAAGTTGTGTTAGCAGAGCAGGCGCAATTGGTATTGCGTGATCTGTATGTTAATCGTTATCAAAAAAATGAGTTTTATGGGACTAACCCTAATTTTGGGCATGTCGATCCTGCTTTAGCAGCCCAAGACATCCTTAACAAAGTCAAGGCAGGAAACCTCAGCACGACAGATTTGCACAAGAGTTTGAGTCAAGTTTTTGTCTCACAACGCGATTTGCATTTGAACTATAACTTCCCGTTGCCGTATGCGACTTTCGAAACGTTTATTCCTTTCGAGTTTACTCGCACTGCATCCGCTGCCGATCAAAATGAAGTACGCATTAGCCGTCACTTTAACGCTTACTACTACAATACTTTCTATCCAGGTATTCGCAAGCCAGTAGTCGGTGATTTGGTCTTAGAATATGATGGCATGCCAATCAAACAAGCAGTGCAAAAAGCAGTCGTTAATGGTAATGGCGCGAATTTGTATGCTGGCTTCTCGCGCGCCTTGCAATACATGACTTACACATGGCAAGGTTCTGCAACTCCGCCGACAAAAGATACTATTACGCTCAAACTTAAAGCTGCTTCAAACGGCGAAGAATATAGCATCACACTGCCATGGTTGAGCTTCTATGACAATGATGATTTACAGCCGACTGTGAACAAAGTTACTGCAAAGGTAGCCAAAACAGCACAAGCATTGAAAGCAAGTATCGGCAAAGCACTCAATTTGAGTAATGAACCTGTTCAAGAACACTACAATCGATTTGTCGCGAGAAATTCGACCGCTAATTTCGGAGCGATCACAAAAAATCCAACGACTGAACCGAGTATCCAATGGGCAGTTGTGGATCGTGGAACTAAGAAAGTTGGTTACCTCAGCATTGGCACTTTTGCTCCTGCAGGCAATGATTTCCTACCAGCGGTAGAAGTCATCACAAGTTTATTACGTAATCAGTTGGCAGTAACTGATGCATTAGTGATCGACGTTCGTAACAACGGCGGTGGCTACATTTCATACGCTGACATGTTGCCTGAATTATTCATTCCAGGAAAAGCAAGTGTGAATGCTGCACGCTTATTGAATACTTCTTTGAATTTCAAATTCTTGAATCAAGAAATTTTCCAGATCTACTGGCCAGAATGGGTGCAGTTAATCACAAACGCACAGAAGACAAAAGATCGTTATAGCAAAACTGAAGTATTCACTTCTTCACAAGATGCAAATTACTTTGGTCAAATGTATTACAAACCAGTTGGCGTTTTAGCGAACGCACGTAGCTTCTCCGCAACCGATTTGTTCACGTGCGCAATGCGTGACAATGCCGCTGCAACGATTTATGGCGAAGATCCTAAGACTGGTGCTGGCGGTGCAAACGTTATAGAACACTCTTTCTTTGCTGATTATGGCACCACTCCTTTCCAAGCATTGCCTGGTGGCGTGAGTATGCGCGTATCTTGGCGTCAAAGCATTCGTAGTGGCCTCGCTGCTGGTACGATGATTGAAGATCAAGGTTGTAACGCTGACGTACAAGTTCCTCGCACATTGAGTGACTTGACAAATGGTGACCAAACTCAGTTTGATAAGATCGCGAGTGACTTGTTATCAAAACCAGTTAACAAATCTTTCTATCGCAATTTGACTGATGGCAATTTCATTCCTGTAGGCGATGTGATCACTGTTTCATCCAATACGCTCAATTTGAATTTGCAAGTTGCAAATACAGAATTTGTTAAAGTCTATGTTGATAATGTCTTGGTCTCAACGCAAACAGTTCGTGCCTATGGCAATCCACGTGCTGTCGCTTTAAGCATTGGTGTGTCAAATGGTTCGCATCAAATTTCCATCGTTGGCACGAACACTGCACATACACCATTGTGGAACACTAAACGCAATGCAGAAGTATCTATCGACTGTGTTTCTAGCTGCCTTAAACGCTAATTAGAAATCCGTTTTGTTGTTCACTAGTTGCTGACTAGTTGGACAATTAGTCAGTCTAAAAGTCGCAGGTGCTAAAGTTTCTAGCGCCTGCGATTTTTTTCGGCGGCAAAAAGACAATCGGTAAAAGTCACACTCAAATTCAGTCTGACCTCACTTTCGATCTATCAACTAAATCCCTATTCCCACTCGATCCCGCTGCACTCCCTTGCAGAGTGATTGATTGCTGCTGAAGACCTGCCAGATTGTTTGCACACAAATCACGCGTGTCTATTTGCATTGGTAACTCATTGCGCAATGTAGAACACGTAAAGAAGCGGTTGATCATAGGTTCAAATCCGCGACTTTTCTCTACCTACAGTTCGCTGAAGGCATCGCCAGAAATTCTTATTTCGCACCATCGGAGAAACATTCAACCAGCAAATTGCGTAACCACTGATTGCCTTCATCTTGGGCAAATCGCCGATGCCAAAAAATATTTGTTTGCAAAGTCGGTAATTTGATTGGTGGCTTACAGAAATTCAAACGGAACGGTTCGGCCGCGCTCACAGCGAGTTTTTGCGGTACGATCACCACCAAATTGGTACTACTAACGATATAGGGTACCGAGGAAAAATGCGGCACTGTAAAGCTATTGCTGGCGGTGATCCCTACTTTCTCCAGACTCTGGTTGATCTTGTCATAAGGATTTTCTCGCGTCGATACTATCAAATGTTCGACACTCAAAAACTCTTTGTTCGATATGCCCTCACGCATCACTGGATGGCCTCGCCGGTACATGCAGACATAGTCTTGCCGAAACAAGCGTCGGTGATATAAAGCATCTGAAACCTGATCAAATGCACCGAGCGTGATGTCGATACGTCCGGTTTCCAGTTCTGCCATCAAATCAACGCTATTTGCACGCACTGTTGCGATTTGGACCTGCGGCGCATGACGTCGGCACTGTTCCACCAGAATAGGCATGAAATACATTTCACCCACGTCTGTCATCGCGATGGTGAATTGACGCTGACTGCTGGCGGCCTCAAATGTCTCATGTTGATTCAAGGCTTTCGTAATATGACTGAGAGCCGCTGCGACTGGCTCGGCTAATTGCTGAGCCAGCGGCGTAGGTTGCATGCCTTGCGAAGTGCGCACGAATAATTCATCGTTGAAGGTTTTGCGTAGACGTGCCAACGCATTGCTAACGGCGGGTTGCGACAAATTGAGTTTGCGCGCAACACTGGAAATTTGCCGCTCTTGAAACACCTCCTGAAAAACCACCAGTAAGTTTAAATCGATATCTTTGGCTTCTATCATTTTCGCCTCGCAGAGAACGCCCCATTATTGATTTTGTGAATGATCTACATTTTAGTATTTCTATCGTAAAAATGACAGGTTTGCACTACATTAACGAATACTAAAAAATTCCCGCGCTAGTTTTGATAGATTGCGCGCCCCTAATTCAGCTTGGCCGATCTGAGCCAGCGATAGTTTCTGAGGAGCCAGACGATGAATACTCATTACATGAGTGGTTTTGCGAATGAATTTGCGACCGAAGCCCTGCCCGGTGCATTGCCGCACAACCAAAACTCGCCGCAAAAATGCGCTTATGGTTTATATGCAGAACAAATTTCTGGCACTGCGTTTACAGCGCCGCGCCATGCGAATCGTCGTTCATGGACTTACCGCATTCGCCCAGCGGCGATGCATCAGCCATTTGTACAAATTGAAAATGGCATGATGACCAATGATTTTGCGCAAGTGCCGAGCACCCCAAATCAACTACGTTGGGATCCGCAGCCTATGCCTGTGGTGTCGACTGATTTTATCGAAGGTTGGCTGACAATGGCGGGCAATGGTTCGGCCGATGCACAAACTGGTTGCGCGATTCATTTATACGCCGCCAACCGCGACATGACGGATAAATTTTTCTACAATGCGGATGCCGAATTATTGATCATTCCGCAGCAAGGTCGTTTGCACATTAAAACAGAAATGGGCTTGATCGATATTGAGCCGCAAGAAATCGCTGTCATCCCACGCGGCATCCGTTTTCAAGTCAGTTTGCCGGATGGCGGCGCACGGGGTTATGTCTGTGAAAATTTTGGTGTGATGTTAAAGCTGCCCGATTTAGGCGTAATCGGCTCCAATGGTCTCGCCAATCCGCGCGATTTTCTGACACCGACTGCCTGGTATGAAGACCGTGAAGGTGACTTCGAATTAGTCGCAAAATTTAGTGGCAATTTGTGGAATGCGAAGATTGGCCATTCACCACTCGATGTCGTCGCTTGGCACGGTAACATGGCACCGTACAAATACGATTTGCGTCACTTCAATACGATAGGCTCCATTAGTTACGATCATCCAGATCCATCGATCTTTTTGGTGTTGCAGTCGCCAAGCAGTATTCCGGGCGTGGACACGATAGATTTTGTAATTTTTCCACCTCGTTGGTTAGCCGCAGAAAATACCTTCCGTCCACCTTGGTTCCATCGCAATATTGCAAGTGAATTTATGGGTTTGATTCACGGTCAATACGATGCGAAATCGACCGGTTTCCGCCCAGGTGGTGCAAGCCTGCATAATTGCATGAGTGGTCATGGGCCAGATGCGCCAACCTTTGATAAGGCTAGCAACATTGATACCAGCACACCACATAAAGTCGATGACACGATGGCGTTTATGATAGAAACCTGTACTATCCTGAAACCTAGCCGTGCAGCGATGGATTCCCCGCAATTGCAAGCCGATTACTTCCAATGCTGGCAAGGGATAAAGAAAAATTTTAATCCTTCGCAGAAGTAAATGACCAGCGCAGCTTAGGTACAGTGAAGCACACTGAAAACCGCAACGAGGCGCAAAGAATGGAAACGCAGAGAGGAAATTGTCGCTCTGCGTTTTCTTGTTCCCGCACTTGAATATTTTATCTAGTAAAGAAAGTCCACTATGTCTGTACAACTAAACGAAACGCATAACCCGGCATTGCGCAGCTGGGTCGCTTCTGCGAATGATGGCCACACTGATTTTCCGATTCAGAATTTGCCATTTGCAGCTTTTCGCCGTGCCGGTAGCAACGAACAATTTCGCATAGGTGTAGCGATTGGCGATCAGATTGTGGATTTAAGTATTGCTCTGCACGCGGGCGTTTTCGCCGACATCAGCAATGCCGCTTTAGCACATGGCTTAACTGCGACGAGTTTAAATGCGCTAATGGATTTGGGAAATCAAGTTTCTTCGCAAGTGCGTCTGGCATTGTCCAATGCGCTGCGAGAAGGTGCATTCGCACAAAAACAATTAGTTGGCACACTGGTAGCACAGGTCGATGCCGAATATGCCTTACCGGCCCAGATCGGTGACTACACTGACTTTTATACTTCCGTGCATCATGCAACTTCGGTGGGTAAATTATTCCGCCCAGATAATCCATTATTGCCAAACTATAAATGGGTACCGATTGGCTATCATGGGCGTTCTTCGTCTATCGGCGTATCTGGCCAACGGTTCCACCGCCCTATCGGTCAGACCATGCCACCGAACGCAACTACACCATCGTTCGGTCCCGCCAAACGCATGGATTACGAATGCGAGGTCGGCGTTTTTATTGGACAAGGGAATGCACTGGGTGAAGTAATTGATATCGATCACGCCGAGCAGCATGTCTTTGGTATGTGTTTGTTAAACGACTGGTCAGCACGCGATGTGCAAGGCTGGGAATATCAACCACTAGGCCCCTTCCTGGCAAAAAATTTCGCCTCAACGATTTCTCCTTGGGTCGTTACTTTGGAAGCCTTAGCACCTTATCGCAAAGCCTGGAGTCGCGACGCTGCTGATCCACAACCTCTGCCGTATCTGGACAACGCAGACTTACGCAGCACAGGCGCTTTCGATATTCAACTTGAAGTTTTATTGCAAACCGAAAAAATGCGTGCAGACGGTACGCCAGCGCAACGCTTATCCTTGTCCAATTTTGGTCATTCGTATTGGACAGTTTCTCAAATGGTGACCCATCACACCGTCAATGGCTGCAATTTGCGCGCGGGTGATTTCTTGGGATCGGGAACGCAATCAGGGCCTCTCGCAGAAGAAGCTGGTTCTTTGTTAGAACTCACCGAGGGTGGCAAGAAACCGATTATCTTTAGCAATGGCGAACAACGTATCTTTATCGAAGACGGGGACAGCATTATTATGCGGGGTTGGGCACAAAAAGAAGGTGCGCCACGCATAGGTTTTGGTGAAGTCGAAGGACGCTTGTTGCCGGCTCGCAAGCTAGTTTAAGCCTAGCCAATATTTCACTTTCTCACAATTTGGCGCGCAAGTTCTGCGCGCTTTTTTTTGTGTTGATACGAGCAATGCGTATGAAAGCAGAATCGCATTTGGCTTGGCTTGCGCCAAAACCACCATTTCCGGTCAATTGCATCGACAAATGTTACTTTTTCCTTCTCTAAAGTTCGAGAATTTGCTTAAATAGCTGCACTGCTTTAGATTTTCATATTGCCTTATCATATACAGGAAAACCATGGTGCGTTTATTTAAACAATTTGCTACGATAGCCTTCTTGGGCGCTAGCTTGACTGGTCTGTTAACTGGCTGCGCTTCAGTAAAATTAGCGAGTACCCAAGAGGATGCAAAAGCCAAAACTTTTGCCACTAATCCGAATCAAGCTAATTTATACATTTATCGCAATGAGTTTATGGGTGCGGCTATCCAAATGCCAATCGATTTAGATGGCAGAGAAATCGGCAAGACTGGCCCCAAATCTTACCTGTCTATCGGCGTCGCGCCCGGCAAACACACCTTAGTGTCCAAAGCTGAGAATGATTTCACGCTAGATCTCGCAACCGAGGCTGGCAAAAATTATTACGTGTGGCAAGAGGTCAAAATGGGATTGCTTTACGCCCGCACAAAATTGCAATTGGTCGACGAGGCACAAGGGCAAGCTGGTGTAAGAGAATCGAAATTATTGGAAATTTCAGGCGCAATAACAAAACAATCGGGAATGTCCGTTGCTAGTAATGCACCAAGTCCGGCGGTAACTTCTACCGTAACTTACCCAGTTACAACACCTGTTGCATCTTCGAATTCATCCGCTAATCCATCCGCAATTACGGCGCCAATCAGCAAACCCAGTCCTGAGCTGATTGCCACCAATTCAGTCAACGATATGGCTAGCACTCCAGTAAAAATCGAGAAAGTGCCATTCGAATTAGGCGTTTCGTCTGTGACAGTGGAGCGCATCGCAAAGCAAAATAGCTGCGAATCGAAAAAAGGCGCCGGCTTGCTCTACCGGAAGAGCCCAGTTGAGGTATATCGTATTGAATGTGACGATGGTCGTGAGATCAAAGCCCGTTGCGAAATGCGGCAATGCGAAATATTCAAGCCATAACCCGAAACAAACTCCAATCCAGCGCGCATGTCTTGCGCGCTGCCAATTCTTACACTCACGGTCATTCTTAGGTCTTTGTGAAGGCGAACATCCGATGCGATTGCGTCATCCTTTATTGTCTGTGTTATGTACATTGGCGTCCCTATCCGCATTGCCAGTGCAGGCTCAAAGTTTAACTGTTGCCTGGCGCGAAAAGCCTCCCCATCAATATATCGAAAATGGGCAGGAAAAAGGGGATCTCTTAGAATTAGCCAAGCAGGTGTTTGCCGATAGCAAAATCAAGACCATATTTGTTGAAGAGCCTGCTAAAAGGATTTGGCAAAATTTCACGAATAGTAAAAAAAATTATTGTTCGTTCGGTTGGTACAAAATCCCAGAGCGTGAAGCACTCGTTCAGTTTAGCGAAAGCTTTTATAAAGATCCGCCGCACACCTTGTTGGTCGGAAATGGCGCATTAAATCAAGTGCGTAACCACAAAAATTTAAAGTCCTTACTTGCAGATCCTAGCTTAAGTTTAGCGATCGTCGATGGTGTTTCGTATGGTGAGCAATTGGACCAACTATTTTTGAGCAGCAAAAACAAAATCATCCGTAGTAGTGCCGCACCCATGATCATGGTCAGGATGATCAACGCTAATCGTGCCTCAATGATGTTGATTGACCGAGAGGACTGGCGTTATCTTAGCAGCAAAGATGCTCAGTTAAGCGAACTCACGCAGGTCGATATTGATGGCATGCCCCCGGGATTGGATCGTTACATCATCTGTAGCAAAGATGTGACATCGGCTATGATGAGTAAGATCAACGCTTCATTAACAAAATTCAATAGCGTTACGAAAGCGCGATAAGTTTTACTCCTGTCAGGCACTTATTTTGCCCGCTTGAAGACTTACGCAATTTTGACCGCTTTGTTCGCTTTGACTCTATCGACTTTGTGAGGTTTGTTTCGACCTCCAATTCATACCGATTTGTACAGCGCGTGAAATCGCGCAATTTGCGACTCAACACAGGTATCTGGATTAGCACTTCTTATTCACTAACAATGCAAAGCTATCGCCCCGCGTCGGTTGGCTATATGCATTTGTTTCCTTCACATGCTTCACTTGATCCGGGTGGATGAACTCACCGCAATGCAGCGCATTACCGCAAGTGAAATTCTGTCTATTTAGGCGTCCATCAAGCTTATGTCACTACACATAAGCACTTTCCCTTGGAAAGTAACAAACCCGATCGCTCTTAAGAAAAAACCACAAAAAATAGTGTTTTAATTAAGTACTTTTAAGTAAATAGTTCTTTGATAAAAATACGACTAAAACTTAATTAGATGCTACAAGATCTCAAACTACAGAATTATGAATTGAGCTTGAGACACAAATAAAATTTATCGAAAAGTCATGCTGTTTGTATATACAAATCAGGTCAATTTCAATATACCAAAAGTATATTGAATTCTTCTCATTTTCTGTTTAACTCTGTGCTCGCTCTGCTTTTCTTGGTTCATTTTGGCAAAACTTTTACTACAAGTTTTTTCATTCTGAGCGAAATCCGTCGGTCGTGAAATGCGAGATGTAGGCATTCACCCAACAACGGCAATCTATGATCGACTATCAATCAACAAACAAATAATCAACATCCTACAGAGGAGACAGTCATGAAAAAATCATCATCAAAGTCGCAATATGCATTGCGTTCTAGTTTGCTTGGCGCATTATTGTTAAGCGCGGTCAGTGCGATAGCGGCAGACACTCTCGCGGCACGGCAAGAGATCGGGAGTGCCGACAATCTGATACGCTTGCTGGCAAATCAACACGCGAATCCAACTCCTGCTTTATTGCGGTCCAGCGAGGGCAGTAATTCAAAGACCAAACACCTTGAGACTGACATCACTGATTTCCATTTCAAAGACGGAATGTTGTCGGTTTCAGGTAAAGCACGTGGCTCAGCCAATTCCAGTTTTTATCTGAAAGGCAGCGCCAAAAATTTGCATGGTTATTTGATTAAGCATGACGAGAAAAAAGCTTACGAATACAGCACCGATGCAAAAGGTATTGTCAGTGTCACCGAAGTAGCGATCAGCAAGGTCATTCCTGACTTGGATGAACGCTGGTTAAAAGCCACCACGGTCAACAATCTCGCAGGTGCAATTCATCCTGTTTACAGCACAATGGCCTTGCGTCAAGCACGTCATATTGGTCCTTACAATAACGAAGATGTCACTAAGTTAGAAAGTAAGCCTGGCAGCCCGTGGGTGTTCTACCTAAATCATTCTGCGGTGATGAGTGGGAGCACGCCACTCAATGGCGTAACGAAAGAAAATATGTACCGTGCCTGGCAGATCGTGGCCGATCAGTATTCGATGTACAACATCAACATCACCACCAATCCAACTGTATATAACACCGCAAAATCGGCAAATATTTTGCGTACCGGCGTGATCAATTTTGTCAATCAAGATGGCCGCTCCAATGCGCCACTGAGTGCCTTCGGCACCACCTCGGCCGGCACTTTATATCGCAATCCTTCAAGTGGTTTCGACTATGGCTATGGCATAGGTATGACCGCGGCACATGAGGTTGGTCATCAGATGGGCATGAATCATGATCATGGCGGCACCGGTGGCGAATACTTTGAAGGGATTGCGGCGTACCAATGGGGACCTATTATGGGCAACTATTGGATGGGTGCAAACTGGGCAGCAAGTCGCTGGACATGGAGCAAGGGTGAATACAATACTGCGACTAACTTTGAAGATGACTTACGCATCATGAACGTGAATGAATCTATCCCTTACGTGGCCGATGATAACCCTTCAGGCAAAGCACTTGTATTGGATGGCGCCGGTAATATTGATCCACTGAGCAATTTTGGCCAGATCGAAAAAACAGGCGACACTGATGCCTTCACTTTCACCGTGACCGGGAATGGCAAATTAGATTTGAAGGTTGATCCAATTGAGTACTTCGGTATGTTAGACGTCGACGCAAAAATCTATAACGCCGCGGGCACTTTAGTTTCCAGTAGCAATAAATCAGTGAATCGTTCTGCTGAATTTATCGGATTGAATTTAGGTGCTGGAGATTATCGTCTGGTTATTGCAGGTGGTGCAGAAGGTACGCCACAAAACGGTTTCTCCAACTACTCTTCACTCGGCTATTACGCGATGAAAGGCACTTTAGTCGGCAGTACACCGCCAGCCGATGTGATGCTCAGCAGCGGCGTCGGACTCGCAAATCAAAGCGCAGCTACTGGTACTTGGAAATACTATGCAATTGACGTACCAGCAGGCAAAACCAGCGTCGTATTCTCATTGAATGGTGCGAATGGTGATGCTGATTTGTATTCACAACTGAGCGTGAAACCAACGACTGCGGCGTACAAGTGTAAATCAGACGGTGCAACGTCAGTTGAAACCTGTACCGTTAACGCACCAGTCCCCGGCCGCTATTATATTGGGGTGTATGCGTATGCAGCGTTTAGTGCTTTGACGGTGAAAGCGACTATCAACTAATACGGCAAGTCCTGCAATAAACACCATTGAAAAGGCGGTGAACGAATAGTTCACCGCCTTTTTTCTTTCAAGCGATACAAGGATCTTCTTTTAAATTCGCGCTACAACAGCACAACATTCAACTTTATCGAGCTACATCAAACATCGTGATCGCAATTTCAAGGGGTGTGTCGGTTATACTAACGGGTCTAACGCTTTTCTATGAAAGAAATTATGTCTCAGTTACCAGCCTGTCCCGTTTGTGGAATGGAAAACACATACCCTGATGATGCCAATTATGTGTGTGCCGATTGTGGCCACGAATGGCCGATGCAAGCGGCTGCCGAGGAATCTGACGAGCGCATTGTCAAAGATTCAAATGGTAATGTTTTAGCCGATGGCGACGCCGTCGTATTGATCAAAGATCTGAAGGTGAAAGGTTCTTCGATCACCTTGAAACAAGGCAGCAAAGTGAAGAGTATCCGCTTGGTCGGCGGTGACCATGAGGTCGATTGCAAAATGGATGCCGGAAATTTTATGCTGAAAGCTTGCTACTTGAAGAAAGTGTAAACCTGGATCGGTAAATCAATTGGCGCAGACCTGCACCCAGCAAGCCGCGCCCATTGAATCTACAAAATTTAAATTTACTTGGACGCCGGTGCACGCAGCACCATCCATAGCATCATCAATACTCCCGCCAGCACCGCCAAAGAAGAACCTGACAACAGGGGTTCCACTTTATCTTCGGCAACAAAGCGTCCATACAACAGAAATAGTCCCAAGCCAATTCCAACCGCGCCCAAGTGATGCAATACAAACTGCACTCTCGCTAACACTCCAGTCAATCCCACAAGCCACAATTTATGAATGATGGCGTACATCATAGATACAACGAAACCAATCAACAAAATATGTGCATGTGTCACATGCTGACCGTGGTCATGCGTAGCGGCCATGAAGATTCCTAAACACATCCCGATTGCCGCAAAGCCCAAAGCAGATATCAAATATTTTCTATCAAAGCCCATGTCTGTCTCCTTATTTTCTATGCGATGTTTTATCTTAAGGACTTACCTTTTTTACCAGTAAGCGCGCATTAGCTTACGCATGGGCTCGCAGCTTGTCTATCTGAAATCAAGCCACTGTTGCAAAAAAAACCGAAAATTGGAAACGAATACCAGCCTTGTTTCAAATGACGTTCTCGCCTTCAAACCGATAAACAGTTACACCGAAATCGGGCGGTTATATAACCATTCTGCGATCAACAAATTAGGAAGCCAGCATAACCAAGAAATAATCGGATAGGCGATATCGAATGGCCAGCCAAACACCAACGATAAAGGTAAATAAATACGTAAAGTCACCGCGGCTAAGGTGAGCGAAAAATTACGTATCATCCAGCGCTGATGCATCACCACGTCACCATGCCGTATCGCCCAATATGCACGCGCACCAGTATATAACCACAAGACTGCGAGGATACCAAAGCCAAGATTAGAGCCCAGACCACCGTACGCTAGACCTGCCATCAGCAAGCCAGCGACGCCACCGAGCAATACGCCAACACTCAAGTATGCTTTCCCAAGGGCACGATGCCATCGGGGCTTACCAGTCCGTAATTTTTTTGAAAACTGCCACGGGCCAATCAGCAGAGCGAGGCTAGAGGCAAAAATATGCGCATAAACAATCAGGCTGTGATGTTCAAAATTTGCCTTCATGTCTGGATGCACCAAAGCACCCAACGGGAACACGGCATACGCTACAGTGGCGTATCCAGCCACGCCAATGCACAAGATCAACATCAGTCCGTACAGCACCTTCTTTTTCATGCTCTCGTTCATATTTTCCGGGGTTATTTTGAATATCTAGTCTGGGTTCTTGTTGTGCGCAGCGAGCATGGCTTGAATTTTTGGCTCTGGCTTCCAGTAATCCGGTCCTTTCATTACCTTGCCTCGCTCATCATAGATCGGTAAGCCATCAGCACCAAGTTTTGAAAAATTTGATTGCATAATGATCGCTAAAACCTGATCGAGCGGCAAACCAAACTTTGTCATCTCTGAGGCGCAATACACTTGGATATCACCCAATAAATCAGCCAACATCGTCAGCACTTCGAGCGGATCCTTACCTGCATTTTGCGCAGCGATGATCTCATCCATCTCATGTACTTCTTCCATCAAAATATCTTTAAATGCCGCCATCCGCTGCGCAGCTGGAACACCAACCTCTAACGTGGGCACTTGGCTCACCGGTAATTTGTAAATGCCATTGAATTTCTTAATGTCTTCTGCGAATGTACTCATGCCTTTTCACTACCTCTCTTAGTTTGCCTTGACCGGACAATAACACGCGATCTGACCAAATAGAATAAACGATCAGCGCTTTACCCACCACCAGCGCAGAGCCACAAATACAATACCGCCAATTAGCCAACGAAATGCCATCAAAATATCACGCCAAGAATTTTCACCGACACCAGACCAGATTTGTACTTTAATAGATTCAAACTCCAAATTTTCGGCTTTTACCAATTCCAACATGGGTTGAATGGCACGTGACTCTTTAAAACGTGTTGGCTGCGCTGCCTTGGTCATCTCCACGCGCTCACCGGCCTTCACATTCAGTTTTGTCAAACCTGGGAACGATGTCGTACGTGCCCCCTGATCTCCAAAAAACCATCCTGAATTCCACAACGTGATCGCGTCACCGTCCGCTTTTGCTTTGCCCGTGATGGTAACGACCATCGTATACGGACCATTATCCTTGCTAGCGTTTAGGCGTTCACCAACCCAATTTTCTGTGGTGGCCGTTAAGGCTTGATTCGGACTAAGTGCCCGTAAATTTTCTGCAGGTGGTTTAAACGCAGCGAGCTTCGCCAGCTCCTCGCCACTCAGCTGCATTTCAACTTCAAGGCGACGACCATATTCACTCGATACATTTTTACCACGGGCTTGTGTCACAGAGCTAGAAAACACTGTCAGCAACAACGTCAAAATACAGGCGATATTCGTCATTTTTAGACGCGATGGGCGCCGCAAAGCTGGGAGAAAAAACATACTGAAACCGAAGTGAATTTGAGGAATTCGCAGCCTAGCATTACTTACTCATAAAATATAGAGAAATAGACATCGGCGCTACACTCAACAATTTTTATTGCACTTAGCAGCGCAGCAGTGCTAAGACTCAAGCTCATTGCTCAACTGGACAACTTCAACCCTATAATGCCACCCAAAATCAATAGCAGACTCAAAACACGCGCCGCGTTCAATGCCTCGCCAAATAACACGATACCGAGTATAGCTGTACCAATTGCCCCTACGCCTACCCACACGGCATAAGCCGTGCCGACCGGCAAAGACTTCATTGCCAAACCTAGTAAGCTCACACTAATCAACATCGCAAGCGCTGTCCCCACACTTGGCCACAGACGCGTGAAACCATCGGTGTACTTCAACCCTATCGCCCAGACTATTTCGAACAAACCCGCACAGACTAACATCAACCAATTCATACTAATTCCTTTGGACTTTTAATGCAGGGTCGTCCCTGCGTAGGGTAATACCAGCTGGTCGTCCAAACTGGGACGCATTATTTGCCAATCATGCGTCGATCAAATAGGCAAGGTATAAATATGTGTGGGATCTCGACTCTTTAATGATACGAACCATGCATTTGATAAATCAAAAATTCTGCATCGGCAGCGTAGCTTGCCAGTTTTTCCGCTAACAACGTCGACCCTGGTGCTGTTTGAAAACCAAATCGACGCCAATAGCCGGCAGAATTTTGTACTGCCACCAAGCATGCTTGTGCGTATTGCCATTGCGCGCAACGGGCGAAAAAACATTCGATTAAAGCGCGGCCAACGCCGGATTTGCGGGCATTCGGATGCACCGACAAGTCATGCAAATACAAACAATCTGCATGTGTGGGAATATCGCAGTCTGGTGCGTTCAATTCCGGTGGTGCTGTCGAGACCCAGGGAATCGCAATCAGATAGGCAATCACTTCATCTTCCGCCGTCGCCACAAAGCAGCTGCGTGGAGCGGCTACAAGTTTGGCACGCAAAGAGTTCGCGGATTCGGGAATGTCACCGCTGTAACATGCAGCTTGAATTCGCAACACACTCTCTATGTCATTGAGATGCATGGGGCGTATGTCAAATAGGCTCATCATGATTTACTCGTGAAAGGCAAACATCACAAAATATCTTGCAGATAGAAAAAGTATCCTGGCCACGCAGGATTGGTTAATTCAAACTGTTTAGTTCAAGTTCCGCGACGCGCTCGACGCTCACGTAAAATCGTCAAACGTTCGCTAGCAAACTCGACTTCAGCCGGACGCTCACAAGCATGAATCAGCGGCGCATTCACTGAGCCATAAGCAACTACCAAATAGGTCTTACCAGACGCAACGGTGGTACCGCATTCGGCACTACTCAAGGCTGAATACACGACGACAGATTGACCTATCGCACCTTTGAAATTTTCCTGTATATCAAACCGAAAACTTCTTTTTGGAAGCCTTAATGTTGGCAACATACTAGCGCTGACTTTACCGACAAACACCAGACTAGCATCTTGCAAAATAGCATTCACCGCTTGTCGCTCTGCTGGCAAAGTGACTGGGCATGAGCAGGCAATGCCGAGCTGACTCACACTTGAACTAACAATCATACATACCAGAGCAAAGATGTATTTCATAGATGAAATGTTAATTTATTCAGATCAAACTTGCCGCCAAAAAGCCTTAATTTATGCACACAGATACTAACATGCAGCATGCTATATTAGCTGCATATGTTGACCATCTATATTGATTACTTCGTCTAGGCTGACTAGGCATTCCATCGACCTCACCAGTTCGGCACCACCCCACATCTTTTCTGGAGATTAAGTTGAAAACAACCACGCTCATTGCCCAATTGACAGGGCTCAGCATGACACTGAGTATGTTTTTTTCTGCGACGCCAATTCACGCTGAGCAACGTCAGATTGCATTCTGGCCGAATCAAGTACCCGATGCCATTCACGCCAACGTGAATGGTCAAGCGGCGTTGGAGAGCGTGCGCTCCCTAGGGCGCTTTCATCGAGTACATGGTTCACCAAGCTACGCGGCAGCGGCCGAGTGGATGCGTAGCCAGGCGACACAGGCTGGGTTAAGCGAGGTCAAGATAGAATCATTTCCAGCTGACTGGAAAACCCGCTATGCACACTTTCTAAGCTATTTGGGCTGGGATGCCAAGACCGCCAGCTTAGAGGAAGTCACGCCACACACACGTCTGGTTGCACGCTTTCCAGAATCGCCAGTCGCGCTAGCCGACTATAGTCAAACCACCAATGTCTCTGCCGCTTTAGTAGACATCGGTACCGGCAGTTCAGCCAAAGACTTTCTTAATCGTGAGGTGAGAGGTCGCATTGTACTCGCCAGCGGTCCCTTGCCGCTCGTGCATCAACTCGCAGTAGAAGAACGCGGTGCGCTCGGCATCGTGTCGGATTTTCCGAACCAAACGACCGCCTGGTCAGGTGATGATCAAGACTTGGTGCGTTGGGGACATCTGTCGCCCTATCATACAAAAAATACATTTGCCTTTATGCTCTCTAAGCGCCAGGCGCAGGAGTACAGGCAACGTTTGGCAGTTGGCGAAAACATCACTGTGCGCGCAAGCGTTCAAGCGCAAATGCAGCCGGCCAATTTCGACGTGGTATCCGCAATGATCCCCGGCAGCGATCCGCTTGCGGGAGAGGTGATACTCACCGCGCATCTTTGTCATCAGTCTGCGGGCGCGAATGATAATGCCTCAGGCAGCGCGGCAATTTTGGAAGTCGCACGCAGCTTGCAACAAGCCATCCAGCGCGGGCAGATCAGCGCCCCGCGCATGAACATTCGCTTTTTATGGACGCCGGAAATCGCTGGTTCACAGGCGTGGTTATCACGTCATCCAGACATTGCTAAACGCTTGGTTGCGGGCATACACATGGATATGGTCGGTGCCCTGCTAAATACTACCCATTCGACTTTTCATTTATCACGCAGCGCAGCGAGTTTGCCACACGTAATCAATGACATCGGCGAGGCTTTCTTTGATCAAGTGGTCAAAGCTTCCGCTTTATATGCGGAGCGCGGTGGTGATGCTTACGCAGGTTTTGTCACACCGGGTGCATCGCGTGACATGTTCTTAGGCGATGTCAGAGCAATAGAATTGGGCAGCGATCATGAAGTATTTCAGGCTGTGGGTTTTGGCATTCCCATGCTGTATTTTCACGATTGGCCAGATGTGACTATCCACACCAATAAAGATCAGCCAGAAAATCTGGATGCGACTAAACTGGGTCGCGTTGTCTATTTAGGTGCTGCCACCGCCTATACTTTAGCTGCATTGCCAGCGAGTGAAGCACCACGGCTTCTGGCAATCAGTCGCGCGCAAGCGGACAAAGACCTAGCGCAGGCACGTCTGCGTGCGGCACTTACTGACGATGCACGAGAAGCCAGTTTAGCGATTCGCGAAAGCTACGAACAAAGCAAATTACGTTTGCAATCATTCGCGCACTTGTGGCCAACGACCAGCAAAGAAATCGATACGTTGACGAAAAATTTTACGACACACAACATCGTACTACCTGCCGCACTCAAACAAGATCGGCGTATTCCACTACGCAAAACCGATATACGCGGCCCACTCCATGTTTACTACTACGACCATTTGAGTGCGGAACTCAAACAACGAGGCATTCCGCTAATTCCGAATAACATCACCTTGCCAAGTGGAGATAATGAATTAATGGAATATGAAGCCTTTAACTTGGCTGACGGCAAACGTAATCTTTCAGACATCAGCGATATCTTAACGGGGCGATATAGCAATGTGCCTGTTGAATTCGTTCAGGCGTATTTTGAACGCTTGTCCAAGGCTGGAGTGATTTTCTGGAAATAGGACAGGAATAGCAACCCATGGGTGTGAAAATGCAGGCGCAGCACTTGTGGTATTGTGCCAAATAGGCAATACTAAATTATTGAATAAGTTAATTGCGCTAGGCTATCAAGTTTGTAGCACTGACGCACCAAGGTCAATTTCACCGCGATACTACATGAATGGGAGCAAGCTATGGGACTGTGGAATAAATTAAGTAATGAATTCATCGATATTATCGAATGGCTGGACGACAATCCTAACGTGATGGTGCATCGTTTTGAACGCTACCAAAACGAAATCAAGATAGGTGCGAAACTCACCGTACGTGAAGGTCAAGTTGCGATCATGGTCAATGAAGGCCAAATGGGCAAGGGACAAGTGGCAGATATCTTCATGCCTGGCATGTACGATCTCAGCACCGAAAATATGCCTCTCTTAAGCACGATCAAAGGCTGGAAGTACGGCTTTAATAGCCCGTTCAAAGCCGAAGTCTACTTCTTCAAAACCACACGTTTTACCAATTTAAAATGGGGCACCGCGGGTCCGGCGACCATGCGCGATCCAGAATTTGGCGTGGTCCGTGTCACCGCATTTGGCATTTACGGTCTGCGCATTCGAGATGCAAAAACTGTCTTACTCGAATTGGTAGGCACCCAGGCAGACTTCACCATTCAAGACATTGAAGAAAATTTACGCGGCAAAATTGGCTTGCGCATCAAAGAAGTCATGCCAGAAATTGGCGTACCCGTCATCGACTTAGAAAGTAAAGTCAGCATTGTTGGTCAGCGCATACAAGAAAAAATCGCAGGTGATTTTGAACAGTACGGCTTAGAGCTATGCGAAGTCCAAGTTCAAGACATCGGTCTGCCGGAAGAAGTTGAAAAAGCCATTGATCAACAAGGTGCAATGCGCGCCATCGGCAACATGCAACAGTTCGCTCAATATCAAGGCGCACAAGCGCTACGCGATGCGGCACAAAACCCTGGCATGGCTGGCGCGATGATGGGCGTTGGTGTCGGTGGCATGTTAAATCAAAGCATGGGTAATCTGTTTCAAGCGAATGCGGCCCCTTCGCCAGGTGCTGGTGGTACGCCGCCACCGTTACCGGGAGCGATACCCTACTTTGTCGCCATCAACGGCGCACAAGCTGGCCCTTTCGAGCGCGCAAGCTTGCAAACACAAGTTGCTAATGGCACATTGACACGCGACAGCCTAGTCTGGCGTCAAGGCATGGCTGGCTGGGTAAAAGCAGGTGAACAAACAGATTTGCAAGATCTATTTGCAGCGCTGCCGCCCCCGCTGCCGCCACAATAAAACATGTTCAAATTGATCTCACATCGGACAACCATTTCCTGATGTGAGATCAGCCGCAGTTTCAACATTAATTTCGCCATGACCGCCATCGTTTTTTGGAATAGCTTGTGACAACCAAAACTTATCCTTGTACCCAATGCGGTGCCAAACTTGAATTCGCACCGGGTCAATTAGCACTCAAATGTCCGTACTGCGGCAATCAAAATCAGATCGAAGCGGATGAAACCGAACAGGTCATTGCCTACGAAGAATTGGATTATCAAGCTTATTTGAGCAAGCAAGCGGGCAACGAAACGGTAATAGAACAACAAACCGTTAAGTGCACAGGCTGCGGCGCGCAATCGCAATTTGCACAAAACATCGTTTCGGATCGTTGCCCATTTTGCGCAGCCCCGATGATCGCCACCAACGCTTATGCCAAGCGCCAGATTCAACCCAAAGCCATCGCCCCATTCGATATCAAAGAGAGCGAAGCACGTAAGAAATTCAGTGACTGGGTCAACAGCCTATGGTTTGCTCCCAACGCACTCAAACGTGCCTATCGCGCCGAGCGAGGCTTGAAAGGAATTTACACACCGTACTGGACTTATGACGCTGATTCGGACACCACCTATCAAGGACAACGCGGTGTGGATTACACCGTCACGGAAAGCTATGTACAAGACGGCGAAACCAAAACACGTCAGGTCACCAAAACGGATTGGTACCCGGCTGCGGGCGAAGTGCAAGTGAGTTTCGACGATGTCTTAGTGATCGCCTCTAAAACACTACCAAAACAATATGCCGACAATCTGGCGCCGTGGAATTTGAATAAGCTACAAGGCTATCGCGATGATTATGTATCCGGCTTCACGGTAGAAGCCTACCAAGTCGCACTAGAGCCTGGCTTTATCGACGCCAGAACCATCATGGAAGATGCTATACGCAACGCGATTTGCAGCGACATCGGCGGCGACCATCAACGTATTACGTCTATGCAGCCACGCTACTCCAACATCAGCTTCAAACACATTTTGCTACCGATTTGGCTATCGTCCTACAAATACGGCGAGAAGACATATCGCTTTTTGGTAAATGGACAAACAGGTGAAGTACAGGGTGAACGGCCTTACTCGTATTGGAAAATAGCGGGCGCCGTTTTGTTGGCGATTGTTGCGGTAATGGTGGTGATCGCTTTGACGAAGAAGTAGAAAAACTAAACCAAAGTACCTTTTATTTTCACTTAAAAAACTTGAAAATGTGTACCCAGAAACAAGCAGTCCTATGACCTACTCATGACAAACTTAGCGTCTTCATTAGGCGCGATTTTCTTGAAACTCGATATTTTTTAAAGATCGAAAACGAGCACAACTCATACTAGACAGCTTTGCTCGCGCCTGTTTCGACTTTTACTGAAAACTGTCACCTCAAGGTATCCGAACGCTCCCGGATCCTTGAGACATTCTTGTCTGACAGCCTACTTTCCACCACGCGGATCAACTACATTCACAGACTCGGGCGAAGCGCCATAAGCGCGGATTTCTGGTCGGTACATATCTTCGGCGTAGGTACCAGGTACGTGGAATCGTCCCGGCGTGACTACACGTAGCATATAGAACAAATTAATCTTACTGTCGCCCAAGCGCACTGCAGCGACGAAGCGGTCATCGCGGTATTCTTTATGCTTGATGCGTTCATCCGCCATCGCCGCCGCTAAATTAACGCCATCAATACTGAATTCACCGGCTTGTGGGCCTTGTGAAAGATTCAGATTTTCGACTTCTAAACCCGCTGGAATATGATCAACAATCATCGCGTCTTCGATGATTTGTTTGGCGCTGGCAGTGACGCGGGCAATCAGCATATCGCCGACTTTTAAGTTACCGCCCTTCCACGGTTTTCCATCAACGGTGAACCACTTACGTTCGAGGCTGATTTTTTCCGTACTTGGTAATGGCAATTTCAAAGGGAAACCGCTAGCTTCAATTTCCAGCCATAGAGAATTGCTGCCTTTGTTTTCGATACTGATGCCTTTTAAGGCGAGCGCCGGATCAAAGTGGCGGCTGGCGCTATCTTTAGAACTCAACGGGCTGCTGCCATCGGCGGTTTTGAGAACCACACTCCACGGATCAGTGACTGTACCACCGGCGGCGCGTGCAGCTAAGAACAAAGCTATACGCTCTTGGGTGGAATAATAACCACGTGCTTTGCCGAGACGATCCGCTAAACTAATCAATAAGTTCTCCCGTTGCGGATGATTGATTTTGTGACGGGACAATAAGGCATACGCCATTGCTTGGTCACGCACAGCGGTACCATAATCCCCCAGCCAATCCCAATCCCATCCCGCACGTATACCATACGGTTTGCTCATCGCTTCATTGATCGCGACATCCGCACGTTTTTGATCGCCCATGAGACTCAATGCGAGGCCAAGATGAACTAGTGGCAGAGACGACTTTGCACGATCACGATAACTATCATGCAGCAAGCGCAACGATGCCAATGAGGCTTTCTGATCGCGTGCCAGCATATAACCGATGTGAGCAAGCTCGGCAAAACGCTGATGACTATCACGCAGCAAATCGTAATCGCGCCATTCGTAGGCACCGTTTGCATCTGGTTTCAGATTTGCGGGCAATGAAGGAAAATGATTGGCTGCGCCGTTTAGTTTTTCCACCATCCATTTTTGTGCACGCTTATTGATTTCTTCTGGCACATTAAAGCCAGCATCACGTGCGTCGGCAAGAAAGCTGGTGACGTACGGAGTCAGGTAATTTTCATACGCTCCGCTATTCCCATTCCATAAACGGAACCCGCCTTCTGCACCTTGCATACCGGCAATACGACTGATCGCGCCTTCGATGAATTTAGCGCGCTCTTCACGAGTACGTGGTGCCAGGCCGACCGCTTTGGCACTGTCTTCATCGATGAACACATGCGGATACGCAGCACTGGTGGTTTGCTCCAAACACCCGTATGGATAATCGAGTAAGCCTTTGACGATACTGCGCACATTCAAGGGAGGGCGATTCGACATCGTGACGCTCAATGTGGACGAACCGCGATAGAAGCGCTCTATCATATTCACATCAATTTTTTGTGTCGCGCCTGCATCGATACGTATTCGACGCGCATCTTGTTCACGCGGTACCGGTGGTTGAATTTGCAACGCAAATTCGCGATGGATTACGACCGGTTTATCGCCTGCTGTCTTAACGTCGAGACTGATACGTGACAAACCATATGGTTCGGTTGGCTCTATGTTGAAGCGCAGGATATTACGCTGTTTTGGGGTCAACTTAATTGTGCGTTCACCGTCGGCTATTTTCAATAATTTGTCGGCAGATAGCCTTATACTAATACTCTGTTCGCCTTGCATCATATTGGTCACATCGAGCGCTAGTGTCGAGGTATCGCCAGGACCGATAAAGCGTGGCGTGGCCAACTCAGCGACGATAGGGGCGCTGACGATGACTTCCTTGTCGGCACTGCCATAAGCCTCATCGGTAGAAGCGACAACCATCACGCGCAAAGTACCATTGAAATCAGGAATATTCAAAGGCACATCCGCTTCACCTTTGTCATTGAGTTGTACTGGACCAGAGAAAATATCGACCAACTTCACTTTTTTCGGCATGCTCTTAGTATCGCGTTTACCAGCGTCACCACCCCATTTGATTTTTCCCGGGGTTCCATCCATGCGCTCAATTAACTTGCCATAGATGTCCGTCAGCTCAGCACTAAAACGATGTTTGCCGAAGAAAAAATCGAAAGGATCTGGGGTTTTGAAACTCGTGATATTCAGAATACCCACATCCACCGCTGATACCGTCACCATGGCTTTTTTGCCCGCCGCATTTTCCACTTTGACTTTGGCGATCATGCGTTTCTCTGGTTCGACTTGGGCAGGCGTGGTGACGCTGACTTTTAACTTACGTGTTTCACGCGCTAGTGGTAACCATGTCAGGCCGACCGCGCGCGCTGGCGTCACTTTATCGCCTTGACTGCCGGGACGGAAAACCACGGTGGAGACATACATATCCGAGCGATTCCAACTCTTATTGATGGGGATACTGACTGTTGTCCCCTCAGTACTGACCGCAATCCGTTTGCTCCACAATACCTTGTCCGCTTCGACCAACACTAAAGCTTCACCATCATGTGGCGGAATAATTTTGAGCTTGACATCACTCCCTGGTTTAGCTGGCGCACCTTCTAATTGCAATCGCACACGATCCGGGCGATTGCCAACACTTTCACTATCCTGCGCATTCCAACCGGCGTAGAAGAAATAGCGCGCCACCAGATGTGTTTCTGGATCGGTGATTTCCAAACGGTAACGCCCCCACTTCACAGGCACGGTGAGTTTGGCGCGATTCTTCAATTCGAGGGCGCCTGCATGGATAGTTTCTTCACCTTCGGTGTAACCAGAATGCCAGCCACGACCTGCGTCATAACGCCAATAGTATTCACGATCTTCCCGCACCAATTTAAACGGCGCTTGTTTTAACGTCGAAAACTTCCCAGAGGTATTCACGCGGATAATTTCAAATTCAGCCATGCTACCTTCGCGCGCCACATCTTTTTCGAATAAAGGGCGGATACCTATCATGCTGGCGGCTGGCCACCAAACGCGCTCAATCGAGCGCACGACTGGACGGCCACCCGATTCTAATAAACTAAAGGCAGCACGTACTTTAATCGGAGATTTTGCGGTAGCTGTAAATGGCACATTTACTTCCGCTTTACCACTATCGTCAAGACTCGTTTCTGCTAATTCTGCACGACTACGTTCTTTATCATCGGCAAAATCACCGAAGATAAAACCTGGCCAGTCTTTGGCAACCGGATTCTTAAAACGTTCCTGCGCCACACTACCGAGCAGGCGATTGCCCGCCGCAGGTGCACCATATAAATAGTCTCCCTGAGCACCAACATCGAAACTGGCAGCATCTGTTAAAGGTGTTGTTTCCGATTTCAAACTCAACTTCATGCGCTCAGGCAGAAACTCTTCAACTTGGAAAGTGTAAATCGAGTCAGGTCGCTTCGCACTTGGGTCTGCACGGAACTCTAAACTCCAGCGTCCAGTAACAGCATCGGGTGGTAAATCTATCAGGTGTTGCAAATAGCCGGGCGTCTTAGGGTTGGGTTGCCAGATGCTGGAGCTGACCACATCACCGCTGGGTTTCTTTAGATCCACTTTAATCGGTGCCGCAGGCAAGGCTACACCTTCGGCCGAACGCGCCATCAACGAGGCGGTAAATTTTTCTCCCGGACGATACAAATCACGTCCAGACCAGGCAAATAATTTCGCATCGCGTGGTAAATGCCCGCCGATATCAAACTCTGCCAAATCGAGACCCGGCTCTTGCAAGGCTATGATAGAAGTTTCTTTATCCCGCTTAGCTAATAATAATTTAGCGCCATTTGGCAAACCCGGCAAAATCCCGTGTCCCTCACTATCAGTTTTACCGCGCAATAAGACTTTGCCTTGTTCACCTAAGACTTCAATATCAACACTGCCCTGCGCTTTACCGTCTTTGAGTGAAGTGGTGAATACATCGGTTTGTTTCAATTGACGGCGTACATGCAAGCCTATGTCACTGACATAGAAATATGTGACTTGATAATCGTAATCGTAAAAACCTGGTCGGCGCATGACGGCGACATAGATACCAGGTTCTTTAAGTTCGGAGATCTTTTCAACGGGCAAGAAACTAACCTTGCGGCTATTCGCCACTTCATTGGTGACAAAACGATTTTGATAAACGCTTTCGGCAATGCCTTGCAAAGCGTTCAATTGCCAGCCTGAAGTTAAGCCTTTCAACTTATTACGACTTCCGTAGTAATCGTAATAGTCTTCGCCGTCCGATTCTCCCTCGCCTTCACTCTCAGCGCTTTGGGTATGGCGATTTTTGCCAACCACCATATCAATAAATTTTGGCAGTTTTTCTGGCGATACACGTAAAAACTCTACATCCACCTCAGGAATATTCACTGTCACCACCGGCAAGCCACCGTTCAAGCCCGCAGGCAAGACTGTGCCCTTGCTGGCAAAAAAGTAAGACGGTGCCATTTCGTCGCTGACCACTTCGCAGGTCTGGCCCTTATCCAACTTCTTACCGCTACTGGCAATCAACATACCACTCAAATTAATTTGGTATTTATGACCAGCTTTGACAAAGGGAAATAATAAGACATGCGGATTGTCTGACAATATCCAGCCACCTTTGATGATTTCGCTCGGTTTAGATGCCGCATTGCTTGTCGCATCAGACGATTTTGATTTGCTCGAGTCGACTTTTGTACTACCCAGATCAGTCACTTCTATTAACTTATCCAGTGCTTGCTCAGCATCGACGCTTTGCGAAAACATCACTGCCAAAGCAGGCTTGTCGTCGTGCAAACGCGCTAAACAGGAACCCATAGCAAATGGTGCATCGGGATTGGCCACAATCGCATCACCACTGACGGGAACGCTGGTTCTATTTTTTTTAGTCCACCAATATCCTGTACCAGCTGCTGCTACCGCCGCTGACAATAAGACGATGCCTAAGGTTTTCTTAGAGAGATTGGCCATATTGATTTCCCAATTTTGAAGTGAAGTCAATATAGCATTTCAAGCAAGAAAAAAATATACAAAGGTTGGTCCTAATTCAGGTATTTTTTCCATCGACCAAGTGACTTATTTACATGGTTTCTGCATCCCAAAAATGCATGCAAATACAGTAATGAGTTAAAAAATGCAATTTCAAATTGCAATAAAATCATCCAAAAAACAACAAGGTGTTTACCGATATTGCACGTACCAATCACGTCAGGTAGTATGAATCGGCCTATTTTTGCAGGGAAGCAGGGCATACCAGTAGCAACTAAACATTGATTGACATCCCCCTGTCATCAATACATATATAAATCAAATGGGAGCAAGAATTGAAAAATAAATCTACAAAGATCGGCAGTTCGCCGAACAAAGAAATTTTTGTAAAAAGTGCAGTTCAGTTAGCCATCGTATTATTAGCATCAGGCGGCATTGCTAGCGCACAGGATGCAACACCAGCAAAAGCTGGCGAAAAAGCCCAGGAAGTACAACAAGTGGTGGTGACATCCACCGGTACTCGCGGCTCTAACCGCACTGTGATTGATACGCCAGTTCCAGTGGATATTTTGTCAGCGAACGAATTGACGAAAACTGCGCAAGCGTCCCTCGACAAAGCCTTAGCCTTCCGCGTTCCTTCCTTCAATACCGTTCAAACGCCAGTCAATGATGCCACTTCACTGCTCGATCCATACGAAATTCGTAATATGGGTCCTAGCCGTTCGTTGATCTTGATTAACGGTAAGCGTAAAAACTCCAGTGCATTGGTTTACACCCAAACTTCTCCAGGCCGTGGTGAAAGTGGTGCGGATATTTCTGCCATTCCACAAGATGCGATCAAACGTATTGAAGTCTTGCGTGACGGTGCTTCCGCGCAGTACGGCTCTGACGCGATCTCCGGCGTCGTGAATATCATTTTGAAAGACAATGCAGAAGGTACTTCAATTACTGGCCGCACTGGTGTCACGCATGAAGGCGATGGCAAAATGCAAGCCATCAGTATCAACCACGGTATGTCTTTAGGTGATAGCGGCTTCATTAACGCAACTATCGATTTCTCCAAAAATGGCTTGTCTTCACGCTCGGGTATCGTCAGCGCGCGCGGCGAGGCGGCAACTTTCGGCGATGGCCCAAGTACCTTTGCAGCAGATCTGGCCAAGGTCAACACCTTCTTAGCCAAAAAGCCTGACGCAGGCAATATTAATGGTTCACCAGACACTCGTGCTGCGAAGTTCTTGATCAACTCTCGTTATGATTTCGCGGGTGGCGCATCTTTGTATGCAAATGCTGCTTATATCGATAAGAAAATCGACAGCTATGCAAACTATCGCACACCATACTGGCGTCCAACTGACTACGGTCTGTTGCATCCAAGTGGCACTGCGTACGATGGGTATGTACCAGGGTTCTTAGGTAACCTGAAAGATTACAACGCAACTGTTGGTATTAAATTTGACGTTGCTGACTGGACTTCTGACGTTAGCTTGACTTTCGGCGGCAATGAGCAAATGTACACGGTCACGAATTCTGTCAACCGTGGCATGGAAGACGCATACTTGGCAGCCGTTGCAGCTAAAACGACACCGTTGCCACCGCATGGTCAAACTCGATTTGATGCAGGCGGTTCTAAGTTCAATCACACCGTATTCAATGCAGATTTTTCTAAAGAAATTTCCAAAGGCGTCAGTGCCTATTTCGGTACAGAAATTCGCGCTGAACAATACACATTGTTGGCAGGTGAACCTGCGTCGTGGTTGTATTCTGGCGCAGACTCTTATGCAGGCAATACACCAACCAATTCATTCACATCCACGCGTTCTAACTATGGTGTTTATGGTGGAACGATGTTTGACGTGAGCAGCGCTTTGGTTCTCGATGCGACTGCGCGTTTCGAACGCTATAGCGATTTCGGTAATGCTACGATCGGTAAATTAAGCGCGAAATACAAAGTGAACGATGAGATCACTTTGCGTAGCTCTGTTTCCACAGGTTTCCGCGCGCCATCTTTGCATCAGATCTACACACAGAAAACGCAATATTCTTTCTCTGGCGGCTCAATTCAAGTGTCTGGTTTGGCGAGCAATGTTTCTGCAGAAGCGACAGCACTCGGCGTGCCTAAGCTGAAAGCTGAAAAGTCTACTAGCTTCACTTTAGGTTTGGGCTACAAGCCAACTAAAGACACTAGCATGACTTTGGATTACTACAATATTTCGCTCAAAGATCGCATCATTTTGGGTAAAGAAATCAAACCTAGTGGCGATGCAACTGCTGAGTTGGACAAAATCCTGAAAGCAGCCAACATCGTATCTTTGAGCTTCTTCGCAAATGCTTTGGATAGCCAAACATCTGGTATCGATTACGTTTTCAACCAACGCAATATCAAGTTAGGCGACGGTAAGTTGGCATTTAACTGGTCCGGTAACTACTCATTGAAAAATGAGCGTGACGGTGCCGTAAATAATCCTGCTGCGATTGCAAAAGCTGGTCAATCTGTTTTGGACATCACCCAAGAAGCATTGATGTTCACTTCTCGTCCTAAGTTTAAGTCCATCATTGGCTTTGACTATGACATCAGCGACTTCAACTTCTCTTTGAACAACACGGTATTTGGCCCAACCAGATTCAGAAACGCTGATTTGGATCAAAATTTGGAAGTTGTTTTCAAAACGAAGACAGTGTCCGACTTTTCGGTTAACTACCAAATCAATAAGAACATGACTTTGGCTTTCGCGATTAACAATATGTTTAACGTGACACCATCATGGAAATTGCAAGCGGCTGGTGACAAAGCAAAAGGTCAGGCAATCTTGAACAGCACGACTTTGGATTACAGCGGTCGTACACCAACGCAAATTCAATCTGACAACATTACATTTGACCAACGTTATTCTATGGTCACTTATGATGGTTCACATTTCAGCCAATTAGGCCGTATGTACGCACTGTCATTGAACTATCGCTTCTAAGATCCTGACAGATCACTGACATAGAATCTTCTGTGTCAGTCAAAAAGAAAGACCGCAGAATTTTGCGGTCTTTTTTTATATCTGAATCTGAACCAAAGTCTGAACCAGAATCGCACTGAGAATGCTTACAGCGTCGACAAGTTAGCCAAGTACGACAAACCCGGTATCGAACGACTGCCATACCACGACAACATTTCTCCATCAACCAGCATTACAGGCTTCTGAATTTGCTGCTGTAATTTCACTGCATGTTCCGGCGTAAAGCTATAAGGCTCGGTCGACAATAACACGAGCTCGACATCTTGCAAACTGCGGTCGCTCCAATCAAAACACGGATAGCGCAACGAAGAATCCGACTGCCATTGCTGCCAACCGCGTAACTTCAATAGATTGGCGATATACGTGTCTTGACTGACGGTCATCCAGGGGTCTTTCCAGATGCAATACAAGATTTTTTTGCTGCATACTGGTACCGGAAACAAGTCCAATTGTTGCTGCAATGCCCGACATAAGTCCTCCGAACGTGCTTCAACATTAAAAACACCGCCCAGCAATCGAAATAACTCGAAATTATCCTTCACTTGCAAGGGATGTGTGACGATGACGTGAGGGACAAATTGCGCGAGTTCTTCCACCGTGGGCTTTTCATTTTCATCGATATTCACAAGCAAATGTGTCGGCGCTAAGCGACGAATCTTATCGATATTCACATCCTTAGTCCCGCCAATTTTGGGGATGTTTTTTACGACTTCTCGTGGGTGTATGCAAAAGCCTGTGCGCCCGACTACTTGATCTTGCAAACCCAAATCACACAGTAACTCGGTAATCGAAGGCACTAGACTAACGATGCGCGAAGTTTCATTTTTTGGCACGACTTGATGTTCGGTGCCACAAGCATCTCGCAATGACATTTTCTGCACTGAAGTTGAGTACGAACGCATTGCTTGTTTTGGCAAACTCATGATTTACCTATATCGATATTTTTGGCGTGCTCAGGGAGACGCGATTTACGTGGGGCATTCGCAAATACTAAGTCATAGACAAAATTCGGCAAGGTGCGCAAGACTTTCGCCACCACACCCATTTGCCATGGGATCACACGATAACTGACACCCGTCTGTATGCTATGAATTGCACGCTTAGCGAACTCCGCTGCAGGGAGCAAAAAAGGCATCGCATACGTATTAATTTGTGTCATTGGGGTATCGATATAACCAGGCGCTATCGTCACCACCTTGATGTCGCTTGCGCGCAATTCGACACGCAAAGACTCGCAATAACTGATAACCGCCGCTTTTGATGCACTATATGCGCTAGCGCCGGGCAAACCACGAATCCCGGCAACACTGGCAATCCCCACCAAACGGCATGGACGCTGCGGTGCATGTGGTTTCATGTGCTCAATAAACGGCGCGAAGGTAGCGACAGTCGCCAGCACGTTTGTATCCATCACACGTCGGAACACGGCCAAATCTTCCGACAACTCTGTCAGCGTACCGACGGATATTCCTGCACTCGCGATCACGGTATCGACCATTCCAACCGCGCCGATAAAGTCTTGGGCTGCCAGTTGCAATGCCGAGTGATCGTTGACGTCAAGTGCATAGATATGATGTGAAGCGGCGTTTGGCAAGCTCGCGCGCAGACTCTCCAAAGCGTCTGATCGCCGCCCTACTAAGCCCAGCAATGCCCCCTGTGCCGCGTATTCTCGCGCCATGGCTTCGCCCAAACCGGAAGAGGCTCCCGTGATAAATACCGTATGTTTGAATTGTTCTGGTGTTGTCATTTGCGCTCCTTATTCATTCAACGCTGAGTACTGAACTGACTATCGCCGATCTATTCGCCCAAGTATCATGTCAGACGAAAAAAAATCCGCCAGTCTGACGGATTTTTCTTAACAAGGCCGAGAACTCAGCTTACTTCTTTTTTACCGGCGCTGCAGGCACGATAGCTGGCGCCGCGCCATTTTTTTCTTTGTACACCTTATCAACCAACCAATCCATCACCACCAAACCAGCATGCGAACCATCGCGCACTTTTGCCTTAGCAAACAAGTCGGCCGGAGACACCATAAAACGACCATCAATCGCTACCGTAGGCACGCCATTAATTTTGTAATCATTCATCAATTGTGCTGCACGATTGACTTTGGACTGAATTGAAAATGAAGCGTAAATATCGGTAAATTTTTTCTTATCTAAACCAACTTTTTCGACGTATTTAAACACTTCAGCATCTGTCGACAAACGGTTGCGGTCAACATGGTAGGCGTTAAAAGTCTTTAACTGATAGTCATCCACTTTACCCATGGCTTCCAAAGTGAAATACAGTTTTTGCTGTGTGACCAACTCGTGAAAATTGACATGCACGCGCTTAACCACAATACGATCACCTTGTTTCTTAATCCAGGCTTCGAAGTAAGGCTCAAAAGCATTACAAGCCGGGCAGAAGAAACCAAAGAACTCAGTGATCTCTACTTTTTTACCAGAATCAGTCGGTTGAGCACGATCCAGCACAGTGTACTCTTGCCCCAAGCGTGGCTCTTGTGCAGTGGCAGACAGCGACACAGTCAGGGAGAGAGAAGCGACAGCGGCTAATAATAAACGATGAAATAAGCGACGAAATAAATGCATGGTTTCCTCTTAAGTTTGCAATTCAAATAATGTACAAGTTACTTGGCTGATCGTACGACTGCGGTCTCTACACTGTTCTCAGACAACTTGGCGCGCATTTTGTTCATTCCATCGAAACTATCAAATGGGCCAACTCGCACTCGGTGCAAAACACCGTTATCACTCGCTTTGTCGCTGACATTTGCTTCTACCCCTATCATCGCCAATTTTGCCCGTGCACTTTCAGCATCTGCCACTTCTTTAAATGCCCCAATTTGCAAGAAATAAATGTACTTGTCGTCAGCGACTTCAGGCTTAGATGCAGCGCTCACAGGTGTTGCTGGCACCGCTGTAGCCGTTGGTACAGCAGCATTCGCGGCCGCACTTAAAGCATCTGCCGGTTTGGCGCTTTCAGCTGCCTTAGTTGCAGCAACTTCTTTCGCAGCCTGACTCACAGCATCCTTATTCCCATACAAAGGTTTATTCGGATCTTGCATCTGTGTCACCGGTATATCCGCTTTATCGCTCTTACCATTCTTGTTAGTGAACGGTGTCGCGGCTTTATTGATCACCAAGGCGACGATCACCGCAATGCTCAAGCCAATCACTAAACCAATGATAATGCCAGTTAAGGTATTGCCTGACTGGCGACCAAATTTACTCGTATTTTTCTTAGTACTGAAACGCATATTTTCCCTAAGTTCTCAGGATGTCATGATGATACAAATCGACTTTTACATTTGATTCGGAGCAGAAACACCGATCAAACTCAAGCCATTACGCAGCACCTGACGGGTTGCCAATATTAACGCTAAACGTGCCAATTTGGTTGGCTCGTCGTCGACTAACACGCGCTCAGCATTGTAGTAGCTATGCAATTCGCCTGCCAGATCACGCAAGTAAAACGCAACTTGATGTGGTCCTAGCTCCTCTAAAGCCTTCTCCAGCATTTCTGGATATTCAGCAAGTTTTTGTAATAAAGATGCTTCACGCGCTGCAGTCAAAGGCGATAAATCGACGTCTTTCAATGCGGCTAAAGCTGCTTCCGATTCAGTGTACTGCGTCAACATACGACAGATACGTGCATGTGCGTAATGCACGTAATACACAGGGTTTTCGTCTGATTTGGCCAAAGCCACGTCGACATCAAACACAAATTCGGTATCTGCTTTACGCGAAATCAGGAAGAAGCGCACCGCATCGCGACCTTTTTGCACATCACCACCGCCCGACCACTCGATCAAATCACGCACCGTCACATAGGAGCCTGCGCGCTTAGAAATTTTCACTTCTTCGCCATCTTTCATCACCGTGACCATCTTATGCAATACGTAATCAGGATAACCTTGCGGGATACCCTGATTGACGGCTTGCAAGCCTGCGCGCACGCGCGCAATCGTACCGTGATGATCGCTACCTTGGACATTAATCGCCTGACTAAATCCGCGTTGCCATTTAACGATGTGATACGCCACATCTGGAACAAAATAAGTATAAGTGCCGTCCGACTTTTTCATCACGCGATCTTTGTCATCGCCATATTCTGTCGTACGCAACCACAAAGCACCATCTTGCTCATACGTCTTGCCAGCATCGATCAAAGCCGCCACCGCTGCTTCGACTTTACCGTCAGAGTACAACGAGGATTCGAGATAATAATTATCAAACTTCACGCCAAAGGCCAATAAATCAATATCTTGTTCATTACGCAGATAGGTCACACTGAATTGACGGATAGAATCCACATCATTGACATCGCCGCTCGCTGTAACAGGCTCGCCATTACTCGCTGAAACTGTCTTTTTGACTAAAAAATCTTGCGCAATCTCGGCGATATATTCACCGTTATACGCAGACTCTGGCCACTCTGCATCGCCGGGTTTAAAACCCTTGGCACGCGCTTGCACCGACAGCGCTAGATTGCCAATCTGCACACCAGCATCGTTGTAATAAAATTCGCGCGTTACTTGATAATTTTGTGCTTCTAACAGTGCAGACAAAGCATCACCGAGTGCACCTTGACGTCCATGGCCGACATGCAAAGGCCCGGTTGGATTTGCAGACACAAACTCGACTACGACCTTCTTACCAATGCCTTTAGTGCCTTTACCGAACTGATCTTGCTGCTGCAAAATAGTTTTTACCACGGCTTGTTTCGCTGTTGCAGTGACGCGCAAATTAATGAATCCTGGCCCGGCCAATTCTGCGCTGGCGATCAAGGGATTATTCTGCGCCAACAAGGCATCGACGATCGCCTGCGCTAATTCGCGCGGATTTTTTTTCAATGGCTTAGCAATTTGCATCGCGATATTGCAAGCGATATCCCCGTGCGAAGGGTCGCGTGGACGTTCCAATGCAATGGTAGGGTTGAGTTCAGTACCAGCAAGTGTCGGCGCGACTGCGCTTTTTATTGCTTCGAGTATGTCTAATTTTTGCTGAGCTAACATGATGTTTGAATAGTATTTTTGCTGCGCGTGAAGATCACGAGGCACGCAAATATTTTAGAGAAAATTAACAGTCATTATAACCTTTGTATGCATCCTAATTTGTCGCAAAGCTAAGCATGCAGAATAAAAACCTCGAGATAAGCGCTGTATCAGCGACTTATGCTTGATGACAAACTGCCATTCTTGTGCAAATCCTCCGTAAATATCTGCGTAGAAGCTTCTACAGCGGGCGTTCGAACGTGTAGAATAAGTCGCTTTTCCTCTTCTCTGGATTGCACATGTGGTTTAAGAATTTACAAGTTTTCCGCCTTCCCGCCCCTTGGAAAGTCGATGTCGAACAATTGAATATGCAATTGGCATCGCAATCCTTTTCCAATACTGGTTCCGGTGACATGCAAAGCGAAGGCTGGGCTTCTCCTCGCAATGACGAGCGCCTGGTTCATAGCGTCAATCAACAATTGCTGCTGTTATTACAAACTGAAAAGAAATTATTGCCGTCCTCGGTAGTGAATCAAGTGACCAAAGCGCGCGCAAAAGAGCTTGAGGAGCAACAAGGTTTTGCCCCTGGTCGCAAAGCGATGAAGGATTTGAAAGAACGCGTCACGGATGAATTACTACCACGCGCTTTTTCTATCACGCGTCAAACTTGGGTCTGGATTGACCCTATCAACGGCTGGCTAGTAATCGATAGCTCCAGCCCAAGCAAAGCCGATGAAGTGATCAAATTGCTGTTGAAGTGCGACAAAATCCCGATGGAAAGTTTGCGCACTAAAGTTTCTCCGCAGACGGCGATGACAGACTGGTTAGCGGGCAATGAAGCGCCTAAGGGCTTTACGATTGATCAAGATACCGAGTTGCGCGCCCACACAGAAGACAAAGCAACCGTTCGCTATGTACGCCACTCCATTGATCCAGACGACGTGCAGCGCCACATCGCTGCAGGCAAACAATGCACGAAACTGGCGATGACGTGGGATGACAAGATTTCCTTTGTCTTATCCGAAAACTTGGCCATCAAGCGCATCAAGCCTTTGGATATTTTGAATGAAGATAAAGATCAGCGTACGTCGGATGAAAATGAACGTTTTGACGCTGACTTCTTGCTGATGGCTTCAGAATTAGCGAAGATGTTAGATGATATCGTGTATTCACTAGGCGGCCAGTTAGCAGATCCTTTGGCTGCATAAAGGAATCCGCTAGAAATATTAGTTTGCAATAAAGAAAATGCCAGCGTCTGCTGGCATTTTCTTTATTGTACTGAGTTATTTCATGCTGATTTATTTTGTCCTAATTTAATTTCTAACGTCAGCTGAATCATGCGATTGGCTGACTGTTAGCTAAAGGACAGTGTAAGTACATTCACTTTTTAGCAGACGAAAAAAAACGCGCCTTAGCGCGTTTTTTCTTACAACTTGGCGGAGCGGACGGGGCTCGAACCCGCGACCCCCGGCGTGACAGGCCGGTATTCTAACCAACTGAACTACCACTCCGTTTTAGAAAGGCATCTGTACTTTACAGTTATTTGATGGTGGGTGCTGAGAGGCTCGAACTCCCGACCTACGCCTTGTAAGGGCGCCGCTCTACCAACTGAGCTAAGCACCCATATACTACTTGCTTAGTTCAAATAACTGCTTTGCTGTGTCATCAGCAACGACAGAAACAAGATTATAGGCACATTTCTGAAATCTGTCTAGGGGGTCTTCACATTTTTCTTAAATTCCTACTTATGATGCCTGAGGGCCCTGAATGATCGCAATTTCAACCATGCCTTGCTTGATTGCCGCAGAGAAGTCTCTTTCCAGCTCTGGTAACGCCTGTTCATACGGCACTAGCAAGCTCAGTAAGCCATAGGCACGATTGCGACCGTTAACCTTACCCATGTATAAGGCCATGTCTGCCAACTGCATTGCCTTTTCCCAATTGCAAGCAGATTCAGGCACTCCTGAAAACGGCAATGAGATATAGCCAGCGCTAACTGTCACGGGAATCACATTATTTCCAACGATAACCGGCGTTGATCCTATCGCTTTCAAAACCCGGTCTACCAAAGGCATTAGTAAGGCCGGCTGCGTCTTCGGCGCAAAAATCAAAAACTCCTCACCACCCCAGCGCAAAGTCATGTCAGTATCTCGCACAGCACTACGCAAACGCTTAGCCACTTCAATCAACACTGTATCCCCTGCTGAATGGCCCCAGGTATCGTTGATGTGTTTGAAATGATCTATATCCATGATCATCAGACAATCAGGACTATCACCATCATTTTCACGTCGTTCGTGCTCAACGTCTTCTGATCTGACTTTCATCAACTCTAAGAACGAACGCCGGTTGTGCAAACCGGTTAATGGGTCGCGTACCGAATGGAATTCCAGCTGTTGATTCACCTCTTCCAATCGTTCATTGGTTTGTTTTACTTTACGATAGAGCATATAAATAAAAATCCCGCCCATAATCGTCAATACCGCGCCCAAAAGAGTGATGATCTGTTGCAGGCGACTATTCTTGATGTCGGCATCTTTGATTTGGTTCTCGCGGGCGAGCAGTTCAATTTGCTTTTTGCGTTGATCCGCATCAAATTGCTCTTGCAAGGCGGCGACTGTTTTTGAACGATCTGCACGAAATAATTCGTTGCTGATCTTTTGCTGCTCTCTGGTGTATTCCAGCGCTTCTTTATACATCTTGGCATGCTCGTACATGCGGCTGATCTCACCAACCGTCGCCTCAACATCGGCTTTATCCCCTTGCTCACGCGAATGTTCGAGCACTGGTATCAAATATTCCATCGCCGGCGCAATTTTCCCCTGCCCGCCAAGTGCAAATCCGATGTTTGCTTTAGCATTAAAAATGGCAAGATCATCTTGAATAAATTCAGCTTTTTTCAGAGCCTGACGCGCGACATTTTCAGCCCGCACAAAATTATGGGTCCGCAAATGTAAATCGGCGATATTGCTCAAAACCAGCGCTTCTAATTTCGGTAAGTTAGCTTCTTGCGCAGCTTTCAATGCGCGTTCATAGGAGACCAATGCTTCTGGATAGCGCTTCAAATCGCCTAGTGCCATCGCCTGATTTTGGCGCAAAGTTGCAATAATCCTTGGTGAATCCACTTCAGCGACTAATGCTAAAGCATCATTCGTGACAATCAAGGTTTGCTCTGGGTTTTGCATAGTCAAATACAAACTGGCGAGCGTCGCTAAGCGTCGGATTTTAGTTAGGGATTTGCGTTGAGTTAATTGATCCGTCAAGCGTAACGCTTCTAGGTGATGGCTCAGCGCTTGTTCAAATTTACTGGCGGCATGATAAACAACACCGTAAGCTATCTCCAGACGCATTAAATTATCTGGTTTACTTGAACCTTTAAGAACTGCAGCTATTTCATCTAGCTTTGCAATAGCCGCATCAAATTTACCGACATCACGTAATTTATAAACCTGATCGATCTGCATCAAGGCGACAGTTTCTCGATCATTATTTGCTTTCGCCAGATCAAGGATCTCAGCTCGACTCTTGTCACTGGCTGGGATATCGCCGGAATCAAAATAAGCCGAAGAAAGCTCCCTCAAAGTGTCGATTTTTAGCTGGTATTCAGTATCGGCATTAAACTGAGAATAAAACTGCTTCAACTGCACCAATGCGGCTTGATTATCTTTTTCAGATAGCAACTGTATAGCCTCAAGACGCGCCATATCCGCCCTGACGTCAGCATGCGCGGCACATGAAATGCCTATCGAACAAGCAAGGACAAGCGAGGGTAATAAATAGATACGCTGGAATGCCATAGGTATGCCTTAAATCAATGAATATTTATGAATTTATTCAGCAAATAAATGAGGATACGGCGCACAAAACAACATGAAAGTTTCTTTATCTTAACATTGTTTTTGGGCAAAGAAAGAATAAAGACTTGCTGCTAAAAACAACATTACTTTGATGATGACGTAGCTTGTGGTGGTAGGTAAATTTTTGACATCGGGACAGCACTTTCCATCACGATTTTCAACGCCAAATCTGGTGCTATCAAGTCTTTACTTGCATACAAAATTTCTTGGATTGCCACACCAAATGCAACTGGCCAGTCAGCTGGATTTTTACAAAAACTTTGCGCTAAGGGAAACAGTTTTGGCCACAAAAAAATCACATAATTTAAAGGCGTCTCTTTGGCTTGATGCGCGCTGCCAATTCTTGGTACACCAAAGTCCGCGCCACCCAAGGTATCTGTCACATGTTTAAAGATTTCGTGCAAGTCGATCAGTTGTTGCAAACCAAGTTTTTGCGTCGCCCCGGAAGCTAATGACCAGATTGAGTAACGACTTTCTGCCAAAGGACGGTTGAGCAAATCCCCAAAGTAGTAGGTGTCACCATTTTGCTTACTATGCACAACGATGAATACCTCTTTTTCGGGGCGAGCTAGTTGCACCACATAGGCTTCTCGAACACTGATTTGGCAGGCATAACCGGCCAGAGCACCAAGTGCACTTAACAGTGACTCCAGATGTATGCCTTTTTCTGTTGACATTGCCAAAAACAATTTAGAGGCGATTTCTTTGCCAGCTTTCTTTATAGGAAGCAAAGAATTTGATGTGGTATCGCCACTGTCATCAGAGATCGACACTTGACGATGAACTGTATTCAAAGCGGCAGGAGCAGATAATTTTTCCGAAGGAAAAACCTTACTCAACATTTTTTTTAACACCAAAACTCCCGCTAACATAAACACAGGCCAAACAAGTTGATTTTCGCTGGAACAAGCTTGCGAGCCAGTTATCCCGGCTTTCGCTGCGATTGCCACTTAATTTTCAATAAAAAATTGCATTAGATTTGCGACTACGATTTTACCTGATAGTAGTACCAGCTCCAATTTGGCAAGCTATTTCCGTTGCATTTATGAGCAACACAAACATGTAGTAGCGGCCAGCAATACAAACTTAAGCGTTGTCCTTAAATGCCCACAGTTTACTACCAGCAAAGTTCCAACATAAAACCAGTCCAGTGGTAAATACCTGTGCATACCAATGCCAGATACCCCATTGATCAACTAACAACTTCATTAAACCCACATTAATGCACCATCCGACAGCCAATACGCTAAAGTATTTGCTGGCAGCTTCTACATGCGATTTCCCACTACCAAAAGTAAGGAAATAGTTGAGGATGTAGTTGACTATTGATCCCAGCAGATAACCAATTGCAGAACCAGTAACAACAGATGATTGTTGCCAGACCGATGCCTGCAGCATAACTGAAGCTTGTATGCTGAGGTATTGCACGGCGGTACCGGATAGGCCGACTGCAGCGAACTGTAAAAATTGACGAAGTGCGAGTTTATTCATTGAACCGGCTCAGTTTAATTAGCGAGAAACATTATACCTTTGGGTGGGCGTACTACGGCTCAAGATAAAAAAGATCGACCTGACCTACCCAAGCTTTGCGGTAAAATGCGACGGTTCGCCAGCTTGGCGACATCAATCAGGAAATGACATGAGTGTAGAAGAACGATTAGTGGATTTTGAAATCCGCTTAAGCAGACAAGATGATTTGGTCGAGACTTTAAACACTCAGGTGTATCGGCAGCAAAAGAAAATTGATGAATTAGAAAAACTATGTCTAGCGCTAGCGACTCGCCTACGTGAAGTTGCCGTCAGCGCGAATCAACGACAAGCCCCGACCGATGAGCGCCCGCCGCATTACTGATCGCCATACCCCGCCCTCGAAAATCCGGGGATCAAACGATCCAAGCACCATCTTGATAGACAACTTGTTCACCCAGACGAACGGATTCGGTCACGGCAAAAACATCCACATGATATTTGCCATCACCACGTTTAAAGTTAGGCTTACCATAAATACCATGTTTCGCACCGAGCGATAAATGTATTCCGCACATGCGTTCATAAGTGCCAATATCACTGACCGTGCGTTCGCGACTAAAACTACGATTCAGACCAAAGCCGAGTTCACGCACCCAAACCACTTGCTCATCCGCTTTAATTTTGGCGATTACTTCATCGAATTCTGGTGTCGAATCCACTACATCGACAACTTGTCCGCGCTCTATGATTAAAGTAATCGGCTGCTCCGGTTTATTCACTGAAAATGATGTATCACCAAAAACAAAAATCCGCACTTTGCCATTGACCGCTTCCAAATCTTTGGCTTCGGTAAATACTTCGCCAATAGGGAATTGTCCGCCCCAATTTTTCATTTCGCTGTAATCGCCGATATTCAATTTTGCGTCTTCGAATGGGCTCGCAAATATCAACTCAGCGCCTCCACTATCAACTACGCCGTAAGGAGCCTGATCTATCAAACGTTTCAATCCGCGTCCGACGCCACGATAATAGTGTTCGTCATAGGCTAAGGCATCAATATAAATCAAAGCTTGTTCGCCCGGCATACGACCTAAATGCGGATGCTCGATGACTTTGAGATCGCGTTTAAATAATTCTACCCGTACCCGGTAAGCGTCCATACGGAAGTTAGTGGTTTGCACCAACACCGCCAAATCTCCCGCCTGTAGAGCATTGAGACACCCCATAATTTGTTCCGGCGTGTGTGTGTCGAAATCAAGCATCTCGGCCTCTGGCAAACACAGACGGTAGGCCGCGGTAAGTGCCATCGATAAATCACACCGCAGGTCATACACCACGACAGCCTTATGTTCTGCACTATGTGAAAAGCAATTTTTGACCACGCTGCCCAGATGTTGAGCGGCTGTAGCGATTGCACTGTCTGGTAAAGCGCGTATAGGGGCTGGCGTTGCTGAGTCTAAGGTGTTGGCGGAATTCATCATGGCGTGGGAACAAAATCTGTTATTAAACAAATTATTTAGTGGTTTATTAGGTGACGTGTTGATTAAGCAAATTGATTAAGCTAATAAGAGGACAAAAGAAAATGGAGACTGGTCACCCTAGCCTCCATTTTATCGGATCGCGCTGCGTCAACAGCAATATATCATTCAATTAGGATTTTTTTGCTCCAGGTGGTGGTGTCAAACCGCCTTCTGGCATACGACTACGCATGCGTTGTTGTCTGTCCTCTTGTAGTCGTTCTTGCAGTCGCTCTTGCGTATGCATTTTCATGGCACCGCGCATGTGTGCGTGGCTATCATCAAAGATCTTTTGTTGTTCAGGCGTCAAAACAGCATAAAAGGTTTTTAACGCATCAAGATGGTGTTGCATGCGTGATAAACGATCTTTCGCGTGTTCTAACATTTTTTCCATTCTGGCTGGCGTTGACATAGCCATCATAGCCTTATGTTCAGCTTGTCTATCTTGCAAAGCCCCAGGATGATGGGGCTGCGTTGCTTCTGTAAATGTTTTCCATGCTGGTTCTTGTTGTGCTGTTAATTTCAATTTGTCATGTAATTGGGCACGGTGTTTTTCCATACCCGCCTGCATTCGCTGCTGCATTTTTTCCATATTCTTACCATGCTCCATTGGTGCTGCTGGTGTTGTGGTTGTCGCGTTGCCAGTCTGCGCATATACACCAGTACTAGCCAACAGACAGGTCGCAGCCAAACCAACGAAGAACTTATTTTTTAAAGATTTCATGATGGTGTTTCCTTCTTTTGTTTAATTAATTGTCGCTAACAATTAGGCGATTTTCAAATATTTAGTGCCCGATAAAATTCACTATGTGCGAAGTACTGTGCACATGAACGACATATTGCGCCCAATTTAAGATACGCAAGTGTCAATCTGTACCAACGGTGTATCACCCTGTAACTGTAGTAAAGAAAATCAGCGCGCATGTTTCAGTTTGTTTCAATTGCGCTGTCTGATAACAAGTCGATACAAATATCCGCCTGTAAACCCGTGCTTTGCACAAGCGCTTGGTCGATAATACGCCCATGGATACGCAAAATACACTCTTAATCGTTGATGATGACCGAGACATTCGCAGCTTGCTGGCGGATTACTTGGAAACGCATGGCTATACCACCCTGACCGCAGGTGACGGTGCAGGTATGTGGACGCTCCTTGAAAAGAATACGGTTGATTTGATTGTGTTAGATCTCAACCTACCAGGTGAAGATGGTCTCACCTTATGTCGCAATCTGCGCTCAAAATCTTCCATGCCAGTGATTATGCTAACGGCGCGTAGCGAACCTTTAGATCGCATTCTCGGCTTGGAAATGGGTGCCGATGATTACTTGCCCAAACCGTTTGAACCCCGCGAATTATTGGCTAGAATCCGTAGCGTGCTACGTCGCACCCAAGCCAACGGTGAAGTGCACGACGGACATAAGCCGCAAAAACTCAGATTCGGCGACTGGATTCTAGATCTGGTGGCTCGTCATCTAATCAGTCCGGACAACCGGGTAATTGCCTTGTCAGGCTCCGAATACAGACTGCTAAACATTTTTCTGGATCAACCAAACACAGTACTCAATCGCGATCAGTTGCTGAACATGACGCAGGGTCGGGATGCGGATCCATTTGATCGCTCGATTGATATTCAAATCAGCCGCTTGCGTCAAAAGCTGGGCGAGGACGCGCGTTCACCGCAAATCATCAAGACTGTACGCAATGGCGGTTACGTGCTGACAGTCAACGTCAATCCTGAAAATTAAATAATGATAAAACGCTTTGACACTATTTCTACGCGCATTTTCTCGGTGCTCTTATTTGGCATTTTGAGTTCAGCCGCACTCACCGGCTGGCTTGCATTTGGGGAACGTCAACACAGTATCAGCAATGAGCGCAACTCCTATCGCGCCGATCGAGCCAAGCATGCAGAACAATTAATTCAAGCAATCGACGCGCTACCAGCAGCCAATCGCGAAGGGCTGCTGAAGGCAATTCATCGCTTCGGTTTAAAAGTGGTATCAGTACCGACCAATGTCCCCCATTATCAGGCCAGCACGCCTTACGGTATCGCGTTAAGCGAACGCTTAAGCAAATCCTTCAAAATTATTCCCCTGCCACCTGCACCTGAAAACTGTTTGATGCGTCCCGATGATCGTGGCCCCGTGGAAGCATGTGAAGCACTGATTTTCGTTCTAAGCGATGGTTCCGGTTTGCATCAAACCATCTTTCCGGCGAGACCACCAACTACTCCGGTACAAACAGAAACTTACTATTATCTGGCGCTTTTTCTAGCCTGTATCGCTGGCCTTGCCTTGTTCGTATCGCGCATGACGATCCGACCACTGCAGCAATTAGCCAAGGCTGCAGCTGATTTAGGACACGATATTAATCGCCCCGCTTTAGCCGAAAGCGGCCCTAAGGAAATACGTCAGGCAGTATCGGCTTTCAATTTTATGCAATTGCGCATTCGTGATCACATACAGCAGAGGACGCAAATGCTGGCGGCCATTACACACGATCTGCAAACGCCGCTCACACGTTTACGTCTGCGTTTGGAAAAAGTACGAGATCCTGAGCTTCACGACAAACTCGTAGGTGATTTATCGAACATGCAGTTGATGGTGAAGGAAGGTCTGGATTTGGCGCGCAGTATGGACAGCAACGAAAGCCTGCAGGCGCTCGATATCGATTCTTTACTCGATAGCATTTGCGTAGACGCAAGTGACGCCGGACATGATGTTGCACTGATCGATAAATCCAAAATCACCGTAATGGCACGCCCGCAGGCATTGCGTCGTTGCTTAAATAATTTACTGGATAATGCGATTAAATATGGACATCGCGCTCGCATACATTTGATCCAAAGTACAGAAGCAAAACAGAAATGGCTACACATTTGCGTGCGCGACGGCGGTAATGGGATACCCCCAGACCAACAAGAGCGGGTATTTGAACCCTTCTACCGGATAGAAAGTTCACGTTCACGCGAAACAGGTGGCACAGGTTTGGGCCTTACCATCGCGCTGAACATCGCACGTCAACATAATGGAAAGTTAAGCCTGACGAATTTACCTGAAGGCGGTATGGAAGTACGCCTGAGTTTACCAGTAAAGAATTAAAATACCTCAGCTGGTCGCCAGGCGAAACACTCTACATCAAGCCAAACCAACCTGCCAATGCACCGGCAGCTAATAGCCACAACAAATGCAGTTGAGTGCGCCACACTATCATTGCAGACAACGCTGTTGCTAAGTAGCTTGTCCACGGCCTGAAATTGCCCGATTGTCCACTGACCATAATCCATCCCGTTGCGATCAGCAGACCAATCACTATTGGTGCCATGCCTAATTTAAAACTACGCACCAAGATCAAATCACGATTTCTATGACTCCAATTCGCAAAGCTGAAGGTCAACGTCGCGCTCGGTAAAATGATTCCTAACATCGCGATCATTACACCAAAAAGACCAGCCCACCAGCTCCCTGTGTTGGCGCCAACATGCCAGCCCATCAAGGCCACAAATAACACATTCGGCCCGGGAGCGGCCTGCGCTATCGCAACCGATGCATTGAATTGCGCGTCACTCATCCACTGTTGCTGAGCGACCAGATAACGGTGCATGTCAGGCAAGGTCGACACCGCTCCGCCGACAGACAATAACGAAAGCAACATAAAATGCAGAAAGAATTGCAGCCAATCAACCCAGCTTAATATCAGGACAGGTGTTTGCATCATGCACGCTCAATGACACGTTTCAATTGTCGATAAACCAGTGCCATTGACACACTACCCAGTAGCAACAAAACATACACGAGCGGAATTCTGAATACGGCAATCGCCACCAGCGTGAGCAGCGCAATTCCAGCTGCACTTGGCACACCCAAAGGATGCGTACGCAGGACTGGCAGGAGACGCAGACCGCTAGCGACAATCATACCTGCCGCCACCGCACTCATACCGCGCAAAGCACCGGCCACACCAGGATGGTGCGCGACCTGCGCATACAAAATCACTGCGAGTAATAGTACGATCAAAGGAAAACACAACATACCGGCCAAGGCGCTTAATGCACCGGCCAAGCCGAAAAAACGATTGCCGATAATCATCGCCAGATTCACGACATTTGGCCCAGGCATCACTTGTGCGACAGCCCATTCTTCAACAAATTCTGCACGCGTCATCCATTGTTTTTTATCGACCAATTCGCGTTGCACGATCGCGACAACACCACCGAAACCCTGCAGTGCCAAAATGGTGAATGACCAGAATAAATCAGCCAGAGAACGCGGTTGCGACTTGCTAAGGAGTGGGTCTATTTCAGGCATAGTCATTAAAGTTGCGCACCCAAGGATTGTTACATCATTTGCTGAGCTACTCAGTGCGACAGGTAAGTACTAAGCCTTAGATCACAAATGAAATCAGAACTCCAGTCCACACTGAAAAAAATTTAAACGCCTTTGTGATGTTGGCGAATACGCGCACGCCATTCACCAATCGCTGCTAAAGCAGCTTGGAATTCACGTTCAATTAAGTCGGCCTCCAGCGATGTAATGACCCTGTCCATCATGGCCTCAGAAACTGCCTCCGCGGCATTTCCGACCTGGCTCATCACCCGACAAACCGTTTGCGATAAATCGTCATCAGTAAATTCTTGCGGCTCCGGCACGACAAAGCCAGCCATACCATGTCGCGCCAGCATCGCGTGCAGAGGTAGCAACGCATCTTTCACACCTGCTTCGTCGCACAGGCTAATGATGACCGAAGTTTCTTCAAATGAAGGGTAATGCGTTTCTATGCCTGGAGCTAATTTATTACGCAAGACGTTGACAGACATTTGCATACGCGCAGCCAAGGCATCCAAGCCGCCGGGGTAAGCCCGCGCAACTTTATACAAGGCATCATGTTGGTTCATATCAGAGTAGCGGCGGGTCATAATTTAAATCTTTCGGGTGGCATAGTGCGATTTGTTAGCAGCGCAATAGCGAATTATTATTACTGGAATTGAGGTCTCGCATTGTACCGAATCAATATCGAAACAACCATAGATTCTAAGGCACCAAAACCACTTACACGCCTGTCAGGCGCAAACGTTCACTCAGCAAACCTAACCAACGTGCACTTCCGGCACCATCACTTAGCACTAAAGCAAAATCGGTCACGGTACGTGCAGCTCTTTCCAACAACTGAATATCCGCTTCATGTTGACGAGCGACATGTGGATCCTCCAGAAACACAATACGCCGGACTTTTTTCTCTAAGACCAACTCGGCGATTTGGGCATCGCCACCCATTGGTCCAGACAAAAATGGTTGTACCCAATGTCGTCCCGCCTCCTCGCCTTTCATTCTTTGTGCCAGTTGATTCAAGAGCGAACCAGTGGTACCGGTGGCATAGCGATGAGCAAATTGATCGAGCAATGAAAAATGCTGTTCGGCAATCTGTAGCATATTCTGCTTTAAGGCATCATGCGCAATGAGCGCTATACTTTCCTGCGCTAGATTGAGCCCTGGCAGATCACTCAAATGTGTCAGTGAACCTTGCGCTAATGCTTCCAATTCCAGCCATTCACAGGCGGCCGCCAGGGTCGACAAAAATGGTTTGCGATGAATCACACATTGACGCTTGAGGGCAAGCGCCTCGGGAAAAATCGAGGAATGATCAACGGGATCAATTAAATAAATCACGGCGTCTACCGAATTTTGTGGGTCACTATTCACCACATGTGCGACCAGCTTCATCAAGCCGCCATCCCGTCCGTATGGAAAACGCACATGTACTTTACACTGCTCTGCTAAACCATGCCCATGGATCGCATCTAAAGTACGTCCAACCACTACCCATTCAATATCGAGAGCTTGAATTGATTTTGATGCTCTTTGAAAAAGTTGTACTAGGGCTGAATCCTGTGCGTCCTGATGCGCCCGATTGGCAATCAAGCCTATGCGTAAACGCTGCTGAAGGGAAGTTGTTGAAGCATTGATCATCGATCACTCTTTACAAAAAAAGATAGTATGGATTCGCACAGAAACACTATAAGCGCTCTACGATGTGCCGGTTAAACTCTTCACACCAATCAAGCAAATTTTTCGCGGGCATCGGTTGCGCAAAGTAAAAGCCCTGGATTTCATCGCATCCCATGAGGCGCAGGGCGTTTAAGGTCGATTCCTGCTCAACGCCCTCAGCCACAACCGACAATCCAAAGTTATGCGCTAAGCCAATAATACTTTGCACAATTTGCTTATCTTGTTTGGAACTAATCATCCCTTGTACAAATACCCGATCAATTTTCAACTCATCGATCGGGAAGCGGCGTAAATAGGCCAGCGATGAATAGCCTGTACCGAAATCATCAATAGATAAACGGAAACCTAAATTCTTGAGCTCAAAAAGTAAAGCAGTGGTGTGTTCAATATCGTGGATAAATGCGCTCTCTGTGACCTCTAGACCGATGGCAGAGGCAGGAATATTCCAAACATTGAGCAGCCGTTCCAAAATTTTAGGTAACTGCTCCAATGCTAACAAGCGTGCGGATAGGTTAATCCAGACCACCACATGCAAGCCCATACTTTCCCAGCTAGCGGCTTCTTGTAAAACCTTATTGACTACCTGAATCGTCAACTGCTCTATCAGTCCATATTGTTCGGCGGTGTCGATTAATAGATTCGTAGCAACGCTCTGTGGATGATCAGCGGGCCAGCGTACTAAGGCCTCTACTGACTTAATACTTTTTGATCGAAGATCCACCTTAGGCTGATAACGCATTTCTAAGGCATTTTCATCAAGAACTTTCTTGATTGCTTTTGGTAAATCATCGGGTGTGTTTCTTTGATCGCGTTGCACACGAGCCAACTCAAAACGTAGATTATTTAACTGCGCGTTCTTCTGCGCCTGATCGGCAATACGCAATAGGTCTGTAGCCTTGCCGGCATGCAGTGGTGTGCAAGCGATGCCAATAGTTGGTTGAAAAAAGATGGTATGCGATTCGATTTTCAAAGGCACACTTAAGGCATTTAATAAGCGATGACCGGCCAAAACAGCTAAAGCTTCCGAAGACAATTGCGGCAAAATAAACCAGCACTCGCTATCCGTCGCAAATACAAAACGGTCTTTTGCACGCAAACTTGGCTGTAAGCTTTCACAAAAATGCGTTTGCACGATTTGCGCATACTGTGGATTTAAGATCGCCTGCAATCGATCACTACGCTGCAGCGACAATACTAATACGGCGACCATTTGTTGCTCGTTGGATGCCTGAATTTCCGTCTCAAGCATCTTCATAAATGCATCTAAAGAAGGCAATAAACCGTGTGTTTGTTGATTCGTCATGCGATTCCCTATACTCGATATTTTTATTCTTAGGAGGCTTTATAAAAATCATGACAAACTAACCCATAGGCACCATCTGGCAAGCCGCGCAAAATACTGATGCGCTCTGCGTCATCCACCAGATCTTGCCGCATCAGGTCAAACATCATAGGTTTCTCCAATAGGCTTTTATCCGCCCTAGTCAAAATCAACACTTTTGGATCTAACCTGCGAACTTTATTGTGTTCCAATACGATCGCGACCTCGCCGGTAGTCAATTGGATCAAACTTCCGACTGGAAAAATACCGATTGCCTGCACAAATTCCTCGACCAAAGGAGCATGCAATTGCCCATCCGCCATCCGGAATAACTCTTTCATCGCATCAAACGAAGAGCGCGTTTCACCATAGGAACGGGCAGAAGTCATCGCTGCAAAACTATCCGCGATAGCCGCCATGCGTCCAAAAATACTAATTTCAGCACCCACCAGACCACGCGGGTAACCACTGCCGTCCATTCTTTCGTGGTGCTGGTCGATTCCCAATTTTACATTCACACTCAATGGCTCTTGTGCCTCCAATAAGTTGATGCTGGCATTCACATGGGTTTGGATAATCTGCGCCTCGGCCGGCGACAATTTACTTGGTTTCTCTAATAAAGACTCCGGAATTTCTAGCTTGCCGATATCGAGTAATAAACCAATAAATCCCAATTCAATTAACTGCTGCTTAGAAAAACCGATATGCCGGCCTAAGCTCAACATATAGACGGATACCTTCAATGCGTGCGACACGACCTTCATATTTTCAGAGCGCATCCGCAACAGCCACATCATCGCGGAGGGATTGGAGATCACGCTGTCAGCCAATAACTGTACAGTGGGCAGAACTTCTTTGAGTTCTAAGGACTGCATATTGCGTAAGTCTTGGTGCAATTTATGAATTAATGCATCAGCTTTTTCTGCAACATCCCGCGCACGTACCAACTCCTCCGTCATCGGCACCTGGTCACGATAGGTCACCAAATGAATTTCTTCTGGTATGTATTCTGGTCGCCGTAATTTATTCTTCGCTTGCTTAGGACGGTTCCATAGTGAGCGGTGCAAGTGCCTACCTTGCTCACTCCAGCGCAACCAGCGTTCCCACCAATTTAAACCGGCAATCGTCGCATCACGTGGTTCCATGCCCTGCATCATGGCGGCAAATTGGCGCGTTACATCAGTATGCGTACGATGCAAGTTTTGTGTAACAGTTTCCTCATTGCTATTTGAAGTGACTTGTTCAAACTTTGTAAACTCAACCGGTGCATGTGGAACGGACTTGTTCTTATGGTGATGCAAAGTTTTTTTGTGGTGCTGGTGATGCGAATGATGGCGCAAGCGATGCGTTGTTGCGTAGTCTGATTTCGTGAATTTTCTGTGCAGCCAACCAACAACTCTGTCCACTTGGCTTTGCTGTTCGTCGATGTCGACTCGATGCGCCAAGGCATGACGTGGATTTTGCGCACCAACTTGCTTTAACTCATACAAACTATCAAAGGGTAAATGAACTAAGGCATGTTCATTACTACGACGCGGATCAATCACCAGCTCTTTGACCAAGCCCTGCAAAGTCTGCAAATCCAATGTTTCACTTAATAGAAATCCTTGCAACATAAAAGGCGTTTGCGCCCAAGGCCGGTCGAGATCGGTAATGAACATTCCCAAACGCAAGTCATCAATTCGGATGCGTAGTGCTTCACATAATTGATGCGTCTTATAGGCCACGAGCTAATCACTTTTTAAAATAAAATTCAACTTACGCAACAGCGGTTGCTGTAGTTTTTGCGTATAGCCCTAATCATAACGACTTTATGTATTCAGGCGAACGATAGATAAAAAAAAACCCGCAAATTGCGGGTTTTTTCCTACATAAATTCTTAATTTATTTAGATTCTGCTTTTTCATCCAAAGCTGGCAAGACCTGAACTTGCAATCGGCTTAACTTGCCAGCGCCGCGATACAAACGATGATTAGCTTTAATGAAATCACTATCCTTGGCATTGTAGATATTATCGACATACTTTTGCGGATTGCGATCAATGAAAGGGAACCAGGAAGATTGCACCTGAATCATGATGCGATGGCCACGCTGGAAAGTATGCATAACATCATTGATTGCAAATTTCACCTGATGTACTTCATTCGGTAACATCGCTTTAGGGTGTTCAAAACTATCGCGAAAACGCGCACGGAAAGGTTCGCCGCGTACCAGCGTCTGTTGTGCACCACGATTCGCCTCACCGACTGCACTATCCATCTTATTCGGATTAACATCAATCAGCTTCACCACAAAATCCGCATCGCTACCAGTGGTGCTGACAAAGAGTGATGCTTCCAGTGGTCCCGCAAACGTCACATCACGCTCCAGTACCTCGGTTTGATAGGTCAATACATCAGGACGACTTCCAGCAAATCGTTGATCCATCGCGACATATTGATTGCTCCAGCGATTTCCGATTTCCGTTGTGTAAGGTACTGGCTTTGCTGGATCACTAACATATTCATCAAAACTTAAACCACTATCTTTAGGCGCATCAAAACTCAATTTACTACCGGCCTGAAAATACAAGGACTTCGTCTGCGTATTTGCCGGTGGCCAAGTATCAAAACCACGCCAGCGATTGGCTCCCGTTTCAAATATCCAAGCCTCCGGCAATGCCGGTTTATCACCGCCTTTCAAATGATGTTTAAAGAAGGCAAATTCTATTGGTTGATAGGTATATGCTGTCTTGAAGCCAAAATTAGCATCGCCAATTTTCTCACCCGTGGTACTCGTCCATCCGCCATGCACCCAAGGACCAATCACCAATGTGTTGCTGATGCCTGGATTGTTTTTCTCGATGGCTTTATAAGTTTGCAAAGGGCCATATAAATCTTCCGTGTCATACCATCCGCCCACCGTCATCACGGCAGCTTTGATATTTTTCAAATGCGGCAATAAATTCTTTGCTTGCCAGTAGCTGTCATAATTCGGGTGTTCCATCAATTCATTCCAAAATGGAATGTCGCCCTTAAAATATTTGGCATTGGCATTCGCCAGAGACCCAAGTTCCAGAAAAAATTGATACGCATCCGGCACTCCCCAATCGAACCCTCTGTCAATACTCACATCAGTAGGAATTGGTCTTGGTTTCCCAAATCCGCTAAAAAAGCTAAACGCCAGTTGTACATTGAAGGCGCCATTTCTGTGCATGTCATCGCCACGGAACCAATCCGCAATTGGCGCTTGGGGTGAGACTGCTTTCAATGCGGGATGTGAATCGATCGCGCCAGCAGAGGTGTAAAAACCAGGATAAGAAATTCCCCACTGGCCGACTTTACCATTATTGGCTGGGAGGTTCTTAATCATCCAATCGATACTATCGTAAGTATCACTGCTCTCATCAACATCACTTTTGCTCATCTTTTTACTGATGTGCGGGCGCATATTTACAAATTCACCTTCTGACATATTTTTGCCACGCACGTCTTGAAACGCGAAAATAAAGCCTTCTTTTTCGTATTCAGAAGTTGGGCCCAAACGCGCTTTATATTTATCGGTGCCGTACGGTGCGACGGTATATGGTGTGCGTACCAATAAAATCGGGTAACGCTTAGTCGCACTCGCATCATTCGGGACGTAAATTGAGGTGAACAACAATTTGCCGTCACGTGCAGGAATCCGGTATTCAAATTTCGAATAATTTTTGCGTATGTATTCAGCGCGCTCTAACGCGCTTTCTTTTTCTTCCAATGCGACAGTGGCGTTGGTATTGGAATTGGAATTGATGGTGTTGCTGGTTGAAGCACTCGATGCCAGACTCAATGCATTAATACCCAGGACACCACATAACAAAGCAGTGAACAAATGACTAGGGAAACGACGTTTCATATAAAAGTCCTTGGAAGAAAAAGCATTACTAAAAATCGGAGTCTTTGGATTTTTATATGACCACGGTGGCATTGAATAAGTTCAGACCGTAGACATCATCACTGCGGTCATGAATATCTCGCGGGCGGCTCTATTCGACCTTAAAATCTGGCAACTCAGCTTCGAGCTGCACAATGGAATTGCGCCCTTGCTGCCGAGCCTGTTGTAGAGCTTGATTCGCACGTGCCAAAACTTTGTCTGCTTTGTCCCCCGCCGCGTTAGTCGTTAAGCCAGTACAAAAGCTCACCTGCAAACCCTCAGCTATTTCATTCCAAGCATAGGCATCCAAACTGGTTTTTAAGCGATTTACAGCGATCAAGCTTTGATCGAGCCAAGTAGTAGGCATAACAATCGCAAACTCCGTCGCTGCAAAGCGACCAAACGAATCTAAGCTACGCAACACTTGTGAAGACTCCGCAGTGAGCACTTGCAATATACGTTTAGTAACATCTTGCCCATGTTGTTCCATTATGTCGGGTAGATCGTCAACCCCGAGCAAAGCGACTGTAAATGTGTGGCCAGTACGCTTTGAACGCTGTAACTCGCCATCCAAACGCTCTATCAAAGTATGCCGATTCAATGCACCGGTAAGGTGATCATGCGTCACCAAAGTTTGTAGCTGTGCCATGACAGCCTCAAGTTTTGGCACAACATCCTCGCGGCTATTGCCTTCTTTAATTTGTGCTATTGCCTCTAGCAGCTGTTGCTGCGCAAAAGGAATCGTCTGCTTAGTATTTCTTGGCATATGTAGAGTATTCAACAAAGTTAATCAGACACCAAATTACCAACGCGGTCTTATTTCAGTAAAGCAATTGGGCTTACAATAACTACTTTAAAGCTGTTCAGCAAGTGTGTATGAATTTTCTGTCGCATTCCTCGCCCCTGCAAAAAATCGAAAGCGAACTTTTTCCGGGCGTCGACCTCTGGGTTAAACGTGATGATTTGTTGCATCCTGAAGTTTCCGGGAATAAATTTCGCAAACTCAAATATTCGCTGTTAGCAGCCAACCCGGCACAGACGACTTTAGTTTCTATGGGTGGTGCCTGGTCAAATCATTTGCACGCGCTAGCACATGCCGGCCACCTTCTGGGATTTCGTACAATAGGACTGGTCCGCGGTTATCCCGGTCAAGATCAGCCACTTACTGCCACCTTGGACGACTGCGCCAAGCTTGGAATGCAATTACACTTTGTCTCACGCGCCAGCTATCGTGAATTACGCGAACAGGCAAACCGCTGGCAAGCTTGGGTAGATATTGACCCCAGTCTATGCTTATGGTTGCCAGAAGGTGGCAACAGCATCGCAGCGGTTCGGGGAGTGGCGGAATTAGTGACAGAAATGATTGAAGAAATAGGCGAGTACCCCGCCAGCATCATCGTAGCATGCGGCACGGGAACGACACTCGCAGGCATCGTCGCGGGTATGCAAAATCAAGGCAGAATCATTGGTATCGCTGCGGTGCAAAATAGTCAGTACTTGCATGCCGAAGTTCTACAACTGTTGGCACGTGCGGAACATCCTGTCTATGCAAATTTTGAAATCCTGCACGATTTTACGCATGGTGGTTTCGCAAAAACGTCAGGTAGCTTGATAGAATTTTGCGCGCGTTTTGTGGCCGATACCAAGATCCCTGTGGAGCCGGTATATACCGGCAAAATGTTTTACGCACTACATCAGCTGTGTCACGCAGGCAAATTTGCCGAAGGTGAGCATATCGTGGCGATCCATACTGGAGGATTACAAGGAAATCGCGGTTTTTGATACGATTAGTGACATCGAAATCAATTTAATACCGATGTTCATCCACCAAATGCTTATTGAAACTATATTTAGTTCCTCCTTGCAAAATGTCGACTAATTTACGCGGATTGGCCGCCGAAATAAAAACATCTGCCACCCCGTCTTTAACACGAAATTTCGTGGCAGGACTCAATATGCAATTTGGTTTTAGCATGATATGCCGGATCATCTTGGCCTTTTCGCTGCACAGCAAGAAATGATTTTCTTTGCGAAAATTCGCTAAAGGAATATTCAACCACCACCCCTCGTCGCTGACATAGCGCACCAATTGAGAAAATTGTGTGTTGCTTTCGTTGAGCGCATTTGAGCGTAATGACTCATTGGCGATTTGTATTGCTTCCGCTTTATTCATAATTCTTTTTCCAAATAAAAAAAGGGCGAATCATTCGCCCTTTTTACTATGACGTTGTCAGTCTATTTTCCCCAGTAGGAGAGATATTTTGCACGGAAATCATTCGATGGATCAAACACATCCTTTGGTCCGCCATCGTAAGTAATGTTCTGCAAAGTGACTAAATGCAAAGGCGTATGATAACCGCTAGGGTCCGCTTTTGACATTGCACGATTTAACTCATCCACTAATTGCCAGCCATGTAGCAATAATGGTTCGGGAACAGTGCCAATTTGTACGTCACTTTTACGGATACGCTTGAACGCTGTAGGTGACCCATCACCTGCGGAAATACCACGCAGTTTGTTCCCAGCGATTATTTGTTCAATTTCAGGCTTGTCTAGCATATCGAAATAGATGTCGTTGACTGCAATGACATGCGTCCATTTCGAACCATGACGTTTAACTAAGCCTTCAATCACACCAGCGAACTTTTTACGTGATTCTGCTAGCGGCAAGTCTTCAGTGCTCAAAATCCGGCAAGCTTCACATTGGCGCAAAGCTTCCACGATAGCACCTGATTTTGTCGCCATAAATGGCGTGGAAGTGTCAGTCAGTACGACAATACCCGCTTTGTTACTGGCTTCGGCAGCACCGAACAAGGCGGCAATTTGTGCCGCATCTTTTGGATCCGTCGTGATATTGGTGAATAATCCTGGCACTGCACCGGCTTTAAAACTCGCATGCCAACCAACGACAGGCACTTTGGCATCCGCCGCGGCCGATAATCCTTTTGATTGACTCGCTGCATCAACTCCGGCCAATACGATCCCTTGTGGCTTCATATCCAGCGCTTGTTTGACAACACCAGCACCTTGATTACATTGTCCGCGACAATCCAATGGCAGAATTTGCCAACCCGTGCCCACTGCCGCTTCTTTCATGCCGTTGAATACACCGTAAGTACCGGCATCACTCATATCATGTGCGATAAAGATAATTTTTTTATCTTTTAAAATTTGTGGTCCCGACGTCGGTCCATCCCATTTCGACTTCAGCGCAGAGGCTTTCGCTACCTTTGCGTTCGCTGCACTCATAAATTGCATGGAATTTTGTTGCGCCTGCGCTCCGGTGAAGACACACGACAAGAACAACATGACAAGTAAATTTTTACTAAAGGAAGTAGTCATAAATCCAGATCAATTAGGGTGAACAATGCAGTTTGAACAATTCGCAGCACAATCCCACCATCAATTTTTTCAAATTGAATAGATGAAATTTAGCAATTGCTCAGAGATTATCGCAGAACGCCCACAAGCGCAATTGTGTCAACAAAAGTCGGAGCTGTTATGTCGCAAATGTGCATTTTTAAGACACAGTAACCTGATTGACGAAGGAAAAGTCATGAAAATGCCCCGCAAAAAAATAGCCCTGACGGGTCAGGGCTATTTTTTCACAAGCAAACTATCTTCATGATTTAGCGGCCGGCCCAACTATTGGATTAGCAACGGGTGCGGGTGCAACTTTCGCAGCTGGCTCAGAAACGGCATGAGTTCGGATGATCATGATACTTAGCATGCTCAAAACAAATCCAAAACTTAATAGCACCGCGCCAAATTTCAATAATGATTTCATTTCTATCTCCGTCTTTATTCGTTAATTACAAGTTTATGTCACCACTAAGCTTGTGTAGGTGAGGTTCTGATAGAAGAGCGGATCAAACCGAGATTCCACATAAAATATTTGCCAAAACCCAGCACCGTCAAACGCGTCATCCAGATACATAACAATAGTAAGGCGGTGCCGATCAACAACAGCCCCAAACCATAAGCAATGTGCTTCTTTTCCATCTTATTTTTTATGCTCAAGGTGTTTGCATGTTGTTCTTGTACGCTACTTTTTCCGTCAAGACTGAGGTTATCAGTACCGACTCTATGTATGTCTTTGTCGACTTCTACGCCATTTTCGCTCAGGTTAACAGTCACCGCACCTTCACGATGCTGGTGTTGCGAATATAGATGATTTCCCACCAAGCGATGATGCTGATGCGGTAGTTTGAATTCCATCTGCGATACGCCAGAAAGACTGGCCGCAAACACCACGATCCCTGCACCATAGACAAGCAAGGAACTCAGATAGGCGACAAATAGAAATGCGCCATAAATGAATGCAGGAATTAACATGAAAAAATTAAATACGACAAGACCGATCGTCGCTACAAATAAGGTAAAGATATTGCTGATGCTAAAGTCGTTCTTCAAATGCTGGAACCGAACATTCGCACGTTTTTGTGCCGCGACCAGACGCGGGTTGGCCAATCTTTCAGCGATTTCGACTTCAGTTTTTCCGGCAGCCACACCATCGATAAATTGACGCTCATAGTAGGCAATAGTCTCTGTCACGGTCACTTCAGGCAAACCTTGTAACTCTTGCTGCAGCGTATTCATGTACTCGGTCTTATTCATTATGTTCTCCCTATCAAACAATACAGATGTCTTCGACTCATCAATGGAAACACTGTAAACATAAGTGTCGATCAGCGTATTCAAAGAGCGACACGTTGCCAAACAATGGGGATAAAAGGCAGATTTCAGGGATGAATGAAATCCTAGAACATTGAACAGGACTCTGCCAATGTGTGCGCCTCAACTGCGATGAGAGACGATCCAATCGTCAAGTACCTTTTCCGCGTCTTTAGTCAAATGCAAACCCAGTTTTGAACGGCGCCACAGAATATCCTGTGCTGAATTTGCAAATTCAACCGTCAACAAATACTTCACCTCGCAGGCATATAGGCCCGGCAAAATCTGCTCCCCCATCCCAGCCTCGTTGAAGCAATCCGCCAAGACAACATGGATGCGACTACCGTACGCATGGACCATACGCAGGACTGTCGCGGCGGGGAGCCAATGATATTGCTGCTGACATCGCGCCAGAAATTGAGGGAGTTGTATAAGGTTTTCATTATTTGGCTGCTTCGAGACAATATCACCGCCGGGCAAACATGCGCTCTTCGTCCACGTACTCAATGCCTGATTGAAGTAAGGTGCAATTTGACTCATTGCATCTTCGGCAAGCCGCCTGTAAGTTGTAATTTTGCCGCCAAATACGTGCAGAATAGGTGCACCATTTTGAACATATTCGAGCTTGTAATCGCGGGTAATTGATTTCGCATCGACATGACCATCATCGACTAATGGCCGGACTCCCGAATAGCTATGAATCACGTCAGTCGCCGCAATTTGCTGTTGAAAATATTGATTACTCAATTCACAAAGGTAAGCAATCTCCTGGGTTGAAATTTGTAGATTATCCAAATTCCCCTTGTATTCAAAATCGGTCGTACCGATCAAAGTAAACTCAGTCTCATAAGGAATCGCAAACACGATGCGACCATCTGGATGTTGAAAGATATAGGCGTAACTATGCTCAAAAAGCTTTTTGACGACGATATGGCTTCCTTTTATCAAGCGCAATTTTTTTGCTTGCATGCCGGGGTCGGACAGTTGTTGAACCTGTGCCGCCCAAGCGCCAGTCGCATTGACTACACAGGCAGCGTTGACTTCGATGGTCCGAACGCCTTCCGGTGTCTTTTGACTTAAATGCGCCAACCAGCGCCCATCGTTTTGCACCAAACGATCACAGCGAGTATGCGTCAATATGTTCGCGCCACGCTCTGCCGCATCTAAGGCATTCAAGATCACAAGACGCGCATCGTCGACCCAAGCGTCGGAATAAAGAAATCCTTTCTTGAGATACGACTTGAGGCATTTTCCACTGAAATGCTGGCTAAATTGTACGTTTTCTGTGCCTGCAAGTAACTGTCGCGGTGCCAAATGATCATAAACAAACAAACCCAACCGCAGGAGCCAAGCTGGACGCAAACCAGGGCTAAGTGGCATGACGAAACGCAGCGGCGAGATAAGGTGAGGTGCCAGGCGTAATAAATCTTCGCGCTCAAGTAAAGCTTTTCGGACTAAGGAAAATTCGTAATATTCTAGATACCGCAATCCACCATGAATGAGCTTTGAGGAGGCCGATGAAGTATGGGCGGCCAAATCATCTTTTTCACACAAGACGACCGACAACCCACGCCCCGCCGCGTCACGCGCAATTCCAACGCCATTAATTCCACCACCGACAATCAGAAGGTCGCATTGATATTGCACCGAGTCAGCTTGCATATTTCACCCACACTTCTATTTGATGTAAGTCAAGAATAACGTTGACTTCAGATTCGCGCACTTCCTTTTTATGGGAGGATTTAGAAAGACTGTAATCTATTTGAAAAGCATTGTAGGCGGAAAACCCGCATAGATTTGTTGCTTCGCAACAAGCGCAAATTTTGTAAAGATTTTTTACACTTATAGGCAAATATTGATTGTCATTTTTGATCAAAATTGATAGTTTATTAGGTGATCAAATAAATATATGAGGATTAGTAGCACGAGAACTTAGTAACATTACAATAACCGCAAGAGGAGACACAATATGGGTAACCCGAACGTTGCATCACAAAGCATGACTAAAGAGGAACGAAAAGTTATTTTCGCATCTTCACTAGGTACAGTTTTTGAATGGTATGACTTTTATCTCTACGGCACACTCGCTGCCATCATCGGTAAAAAATTCTTCACCGCGCTTGATCCAAACTCTCAAATGATCTTCTCTTTGCTGGCGTTTGCAGCAGGCTTTATCGTTCGTCCGTTCGGCGCTTTGGTATTTGGACGTTTAGGCGACATGATCGGCCGTAAATATACCTTCTTGGTTACGATTGTGATCATGGGTGGCTCGACTTTTATTGTAGGTTGCTTACCAGGTTTCGAAGTCATCGGTATTGCGGCACCCGTTTTGTTAATTGCTCTACGTATGCTTCAAGGCTTAGCGTTGGGTGGTGAGTACGGTGGAGCAGCGACGTATGTTGCAGAGCATTCTCCCGCCAACAGACGCGGCTTCTTTACTTCATGGATTCAAACTACGGCAACGCTCGGTTTGTTTCTGTCCCTTTTGGTTATCTTGGGCGCGCGCACTGCAGTCGGTGAAGAACAATTCGCAGATTGGGGATGGCGTATTCCGTTTTGGGTCTCTGCATTACTGTTAATCATCTCTGTTTGGATTCGTATGTCAATGCACGAATCGCCAGCATTTGCAAAGATGAAAGCAGAAGGCAAAGTTTCAAAAGCACCTTTAACAGAATCTTTTGGTAAGTGGGGCAACCTGAAAATTGTTATTTTGGCTTTGGTCGGTTTGACTGCAGGTCAGGCAGTCGTTTGGTACACCGGTCAATTCTATGCGTTGTTCTTCTTGACGAACACACTCAAAGTTGACAATGCAACCGCTAACTTGATGATCGCGGCATCGCTCATTATTGGCACACCTTTCTTCGTAATCTTCGGCGCATTGTCAGACAAAATTGGTCGTAAACCTATCATTATGGCTGGCTGCCTGATTGCTGCTTTAACTTACTTCCCATTATTCAAAGCACTGACAGAAGCTGCAAACCCAGCACTTGCAGCAGCGCAAGCAGCGAATAAAATTGTCGTAACAGCTGACCCAACGGAATGCTCTTTCCAATTTAATCCAACTGGTACGAAGAAATTCACTAGCTCATGTGATATTGCGAAACAAGTATTAGCAGCTAACTCAGCCAGCTACGAAACTGTAGAAGGCAAAGGACCAGCAACGATTGCTATTGGCTCGACCGTGATTGAGTCTTACACATCCAATGGTATGGCTCCAGCAGATGCTAAAGCAAAAGATACGGCGTTCAAAAAATCCGTAACTGATTCTTTGCGTGCTGCAGGCTATCCTGCAAAAGCAGATCCAGCTGGCGTCAACAAGCCTATGATCATCTTGATCCTTTCCATCTTGGTGATCTATGTAACGATGGTGTATGGTCCAATTGCGGCGATGTTAGTAGAGATGTTCCCGACCCGCATTCGTTATACTTCTATGTCCCTGCCATACCATATTGGTAACGGTTGGTTTGGAGGTTTACTGCCAGCAACAGGCGTCGCAATCGTTGCCCAAACAGGCAATATGTACAATGGTTTGTGGTATCCAATTATTGTGGCGGCGGCAACCTTCGTCATTGGTATGCTGTTTATCAAGGAAACGAAAGATGTTGATATCTATGCGAACGATTAATTAGTCGATTCCCAACATAAAAAAAGCCCGGTCAAGATTTTCTTGACCGGGCTTTTTTGTCTCTTTTTTTGCAATTACCAAACACGGCCACTAATTTGGCACGTCATTGAGCACTCGAATCAAAATAGAAAACAGTGGGTATAAATACGCACTAACCAACCGAACTAAGTTGTTGTCATAAACTCCAAATAGAGTTTTCGCGCCAACGTCGCGTACTGACCGATCGGCATTTCGTGACTCTCAAAGCGCGTACATGGCATTACTTTCCCGTAATTGCCGGTACTAAAAATTTCTCGCGCTTGTAACAGTTCACTTGACGCAACACTTCGTTGCACAACTTGAACGCCTTGCTTATCAAACAGGTCAATTACACGTGCTCGCGTAATACCGGACAAGAAGGTTCCATTCGGTATCGGCGTAACAAGATTTCCATCAGCGTCAGCAAAAAACAAATTTGCAGTGGCAAATTCTGCGACATTACCGTCCGCATCACACACCACTGCATTTTCAAAACCGCGATCTTTCGCATCACGTAAAGCACGGGTAGTATTGGGATATAAACAAGATGCCTTAGCATCAGTAGGTGCCATTGTCGGATTGGGGCGTTGCTGATGAGACAAGCACGCGGAAAACCCCACAAATGCTGGCAGAGGCGCGTCAAACAAACTCAACGCAAAGCCAGACTGGCTTGGAATCAATAAACCATCAGTGCCAAAAATCAGAGGCCGAATATAGATCTCTGCATCGGATGGGAATTTCTGCACACCGACACGACATAACTCTTCTAGCTGATCCAAATCATAGGGACAAGTCAAACCCAAATAATCGGCGGATCGAATCGCCCTTTGCAGGTGCAAACGTAAATCAGGTAAATGTCCTTTGATTGCCCTAGCGCCATCAAAGATCGACGAACCCAACCAGACACTGTGATCCATCGCCCCCATGACAGGTACATTTCCTTCGGCCCAATCACCATTCACAAATGTTAAATACATACTCATCACCTAATTTTTCAAGCCAGCCAACGTTCTCAGCTCAATTTGATTGACTCAGAATCAGTCCTGATTAGACAAAATAAAACCCGCCAAAAAAAGGCGGGTTTGGAAAATTGGGGTAAAAAAATTATTCGAGCTTCCACACGAAATCAACTTTTGCCCACAATTGATCTGGCTTACCATCTTTCGTGCCAGACTTAAATTTACACAGACTTAAAGCAGATAATGCGGCCTTATCCAAACTTTTCGACCCACTCGATTTTTCAATTTTAGATTCAACTACTTTACCGTCCGTAGCGATCAAAAAGCCCATAGTCACAGTGCCTGTTTCCTCGTTCATCAACGCTGCTTTTGGGTACTTAGGAGACTCACATGACTTACTATCCATTACGGGCGCAACATCTGCTGCATAAGTGAAGCTAGAAACAGCCATCAAGAGACCCATAGTAATCAGGGAAAATTTCGCATTCATAGACAAACTCATTCAAATTAATTAGTTAAAAGTCAGGTTGAAAACCATTCAGAAATTTTGATCATTTAAAATTTCCAAACGTAATCTATTTTGACCCACATTTGTTCGACCTTACCATCTTTTGTTCCGGGCTTAAATTTGCAAAGCGCAAACGCGCTAAGAGCCGCCTTATCTAAACTTTTAGAACCGCTGGAAGAGTCTACTTTTGACTCTGTAACTTTACCGTCGGCACCAATCAAAAAGGACATCGATACTGTACCAGTCTCTTCATTGATCAAAGAAGCCTTTGGGTATTTCGGCAATTCACACGACTTATTATCCATAACGGGCAAAGTCACTGCCGCGTTGGCAAAGTTACTCAAAAAAACACCAAAAATAACGCAGAGTGTAGAAAAATAGAATCGCATATTTGGCCTCTAATCAATGTAGCATGACTACTGTTTAACAAGCATAACAAACACGGACAAGCTTATCAGCAAATCAAAGCTTAAAATTCTTCCCAATCATTATCGTCACTTTTTACCGGAGCAGCGCGTTTTACTGCTGACTTTGCCGCAGGTAGAGACTTAATAGCAGCTTTTGGCTTTGCTACAGAAACGGGCTCGACTCGACGTACTGGCGGCGTTGCAGGGCGATTTGCAAATGTGCTTTCGGTAGAATTCAGTTTAAAAATACTGACCACTTTGGCCAACTCGCCAGCCTGATCCTGCAGACTCTGTGCGGCAGCAGCAGCTTCTTCTACTAATGCAGCATTTTGCTGCGTCATCCCATCCATTTCAATAATGGCTAGATTAACCGCCTCAATACCAGTGCTTTGCTCTTGGCTCGCGGCACTAATTTCAGCAATAATATCTGTCACGTGGCGCACACTCGATACTACTTCATCTATCGTCGCACCCGCTTGCCCCACCAATTTGCTACCTATCTCAACCTTTTCAACCGAGTCACCAATCAAAGTCTTAATTTCTTTTGCAGCGGCAGCGCTTCGTTGCGCCAAACTACGAACTTCAGACGCGACTACGGCAAAACCACGACCTTGCTCTCCCGCACGTGCAGCTTCCACCGCCGCATTCAACGCCAGAATATTCGTTTGGAAAGCGATGCCATCGATGACGCTAATGATATCGACAATTTTCTTCGCAGACTCATTGATTGAACTCATCGTGTCAACTACTTCTGCGACTACCACACCACCTTGACGCGCGACATCAGAAGCAGAGGCTGCCAACTTGTTTGCTTCACGTGCGTTGTCCGCATTCTGTTTAACCGTTGTCGTTAACTCTTTCATTGACGCTGTCGTTTTTTCGAGCGAACTTGCTTGCTGCTCAGTACGTGAAGATAAGTCCAAGTTGCCTGTCGCAATTTCGCGTGAAGCTGTTGCAATCGTGTCTGTACCGACTCGCACCTGTCCAACGATATTCACCAAGCTGTCGCGCATCGTCTTCATCTCAGCCAACAAGCTTTCAGTATCACCATTATTCGTATCAATAATGCCGGACAAGTCACCAGCTGCAATTTGACTGGCGATGTCAGCGGCGTAATCTGGCTCACCACCCAGTTGCTTTAACAGACTGCGTGTAATAATTACAGCGGCAATAATACCTAACAACAAGGCGAGGCCGCCAAGCATTAAGAGTACATTTCGGGCGTTACCAAATGCGGATTTCGCCTCATCGGCCACCACTGCATTTTGTTTATCTTCAAGCGCGACTAATTCATCCAATGCTTTATACCAATCGTCTTGAACTGGACGGATCTTCTTGATTAATGCGATCGTTGCACCTTCAGGATTATTCGCTATGCCTAAGTCGCGCGCCAGATTCGGTAAAGACGCAGCAGCTTTTTCTTTATCTTTAAGCTTAGTCAGCAAGGTACGCTCAGCAGGAGAACCACTGTCCCCTTTAAGCATATCGATCAATTTTGTTTCTTTCTCGCTGTAATTTTTTGACTGCTCATCGATCTTCTTAAGATCTTTTGACATATCGTCAATATCAGTCAACAAAGTCAAATTTCGAAGTGAAACTTGGCGGTCGTAGACGATGGCGCGCATATCGATAATCAAACGGCTTTTTACATTGCTGACATTCACAATGTCTTCGAGTCGATCTTGAATCAATGCCATCCTGGAAATACCCAAGCTAGTTACCGCGATGAGTAATATCAAAACAAGTGCGAATCCGAGCCCGAGGCGCTTACCCACTTTCATTGTAGTTAAGTTCATGTCTATCCAACCAAGTAAGGAAGTTTAAAATTTCTCAATATTCATCACATTGCTTACTCCAATGAGAACAAATTTGAGTCTTATATTTTTAGACAATAAGGATAAAAGTCATTCTTACTGAGACGTGCGGGGTTGTCGCAAATGACAAGTCCACTGTTTGGTTAGAATATACTCCATTTTTGCCTGTTGGCAAGTCATCAGGTGGCAAAAAACCACTAGAAACGGCCCCGCGAGAATAAATAATACGACAATTAAAAATTTCCCCTAGGGAATTTTACACGTAAGTGTCTATTCACTCAATAGTGTTTTTTTCGTTACAAATCAAATACATCCATCAACTTTGAGGAACAAAAACCTGCTCTCGCACGCCTATTAACAATTCCTGAATTGAATGCGGATCATAGGTCCGTAAAATCTTCTTAATACTCGATTCCAATGCCGAAATATTTGTACCAAGAATTTCTTGTTTGATCTCAGGAAGCAATGCGGCCGGCATTGAGAGTTCGCGAAATCCCATGCCAATTAGAAGCCGTGTTAGCTTGATATCTCCAGCCATACCACCACAAATTGCAACCGGAATGTCTGCTTTTTCCGCGGCACTGACGGTCATGTGTAGCAATTGCAAAATAGCTGGATGAGTGTCGTTGTAAAGATGTGCGACTTCATGATCTGCCCGATCAATCGCTAGCGTGTATTGAATCAAGTCGTTCGTGCCTATCGATAGGAAATCGAGCTTTTTCACAAACATCGGCAGACTCAAAGCGGCAGCAGGAATCTCAATCATTGCGCCAACTTGCACAGCTTCGTCGAACGCAATTCCTTCTCCACGCAAGCCATCTTTTGCTTGTTCTATCATGGCTAACGATTGATCAATTTCAAATGCATGTGCAATCATGGGAATCAAGATGTGCACGGTTCCAAACGCGGATGCGCGCAAAATTGCCCGTAACTGCGTTAAAAAAATCTGCGGCTCTTTCAGGCAATAGCGAATCGCTCGCAAACCTAAGGCTGGATTCAAAATATTATGCTCGCTATGATCGAGCGGCTTATCTGCGCCCACGTCCAGAGTACGGATCGTGACAGGCTTGCCTTTCATACTTTGCACGGCGCGTTGATAGGCCAAGAATTGTTCTTCTTCACTTGGCAACTGATGCTCTGCGCCCGTCCGCCCCATAAACAAAAATTCAGAACGGAATAAACCAACACCACTGGCACCAGCTTCTAACGCAGCATGAGCATCTTCAGGCAACTCTATATTCGCGAGCAAAGTGACTTCAACGCCATCCAATGTAATTGCGGGAGTTTTCTTTAACTTACCCAGTTTTTTTCTGGCTTTGAGTAAAACTGCTTGCTCGTTACGGTACTGGGCTATCAGCAACGGAGACGGCGCTACGATCACGACACCAGCATCACTATCGATGATCAGCCAGTCATCTTGCATGATCAAATGCGATGCATTACCCAAGCCAACAACCGCAGGTATGCCGAGGCTACGAGAAACAATCGCAGTATGAGAATTGGTTCCTCCCTCATCCGTTACAAAACCTGTGAACGCGACGTCACGAAACTGCATCATGTCAGCAGGCGAAATATCTTTCGCGACAACGATCATATTGGCATTACGCTCATCCACACCTAAAGCACGGGGAATTTGGTGTGCACTGCCAGTCAGAATTTTCAAGACGCGCTCTGCCACCTGCTGAATATCAGCTTTACGCTCGCGTAGATATTCATCTTCAATCTCGTCAAACTGCGCAGACAATGCATCGACTTGGGTAACCAACGCCCATTCGGCGTTGTAATGACGGGTACGGATTATGTCGAGTGGCATTTCCGACACCATGGGATCGGACAAAATCAAGGCATGTACATCGAGGAAAGCGCCTAATTCGGTCGGGGCATCCGTCGGTAACTCTGCCCAAATGGATTGCAGATCCAGCTGTACACGGGCTATCGCTTGTTGCAAACGTTCAACCTCAGCCTCAACTTGTTCCTGCGCGATCAAATAATGTTTAACATCCATCGCCGCAGGTCGCAACAGATGGGCACGACCTATCGTGATACCGCGCGAAACGGGAATACCTTGGAGAGTAAAGGATGCCACGTGGCCTCGCTAAGTGTAAGTAGTTGGAATTAAGAGCTTGCGAAAAATCGAAACTTATTCGCCTTCACCAAAACGATCATTGATCAAAGCAGCGATGGCATCAAAACAGGCTTGTTCGTCCTCACCGTTCGTTTCCAATAACACTTTGGTGCCTTTCCCCGCCGCCAACATCATCACGCCCATGATCGATTTCCCATTGACTCGGCGATTATTCCGCGTGAGCCAAACTTCGCATTTAAATTTGCCGCCTAATTGCGTCAGCTTAGCGGAAGCGCGTGCATGTAGACCGAGTTTGTTAATAATTTCAATTTCTTGTTGAATCATTTTGCTTCACTTTACGTCAAGTATTCAGTTCAAAAAAGCCACAGCCAAATTTAGCTCTGCGCAATACGAATTCGATTTTCTACTTTGGTCGCCCCATTTTGACCACCTGCAAGCGCCATTTCAACCACAACATCCAATTGATCTTGGCGATAGGTAATCGCACGCAGCAACATCGGCAAACTAATTCCGGCAATGACAGCAATCTGGTTTGCATCAGCCATTTGTGGGCAACAGTTGGATGGCGTACCGCCAAGAATATCCGTCATAATTAACACGCCGGATCCATCGTCAAGACGCACTACAGCTTCACGTGCCAACCGACGCACTTCATCGACATTTTGATCCGCTATTACGTCGATCGCTTCAAGGCGTTCAGGCTTGCTGCGAAATACATGTGCAGCAGCCTGCAAGAAAGCACTGCCTAAGGGTGCATGCGTTAATAAAAGTAAACCTACCATGCCACATTCCTAATTAGTTCAAGACGACATTCCACACGATCCGCTTCAGATATTACGCACGAATGCGCTTCTCCAACGCATCAATAAACATCGCCGCGACATTCACGCCCGTTTGCTGGAAAATCTCCTGAAAACAAGTTGGACTGGTGACATTCACCTCAGTCAGACAATTGCCAATGACATCTAATCCTACCAGCAACAAGCCACGTCCGGATAGTATTGGCGCCAAAGACTGTGCAATTTCGAGATCTCGCTCGGATAATTTTTGCGCCACTCCCACACCGCCAGCTGCCAAATTACCGCGCACTTCCCCATTTTGAGGAATTCGCGCTAAGGCATATGGCACGACCGTGCCATCAATCAATAAAATCCGCTTATCGCCTAGGACGATCTCAGGAATATATTTTTGCACCATGATGGTACGCTTTTGGTTGTCCGTCAGCGTTTCAATAACGGAACCCAAGTTCATTCCATCTTCACGCACACGAAAAATCCCGGCACCGCCCATTCCATCCAGAGGTTTCAAAATAATATCGCGATGCTGGTCAAAAAAAGCACGTATTTTTTGCTCATTACGGGTAACCAGCGTCGGTGTCGTAAATTGCGGAAACTGCGCGATGCTCAGTTTTTCATTGTGATCACGAATTGCGGACGGTTTGTTAAAGACCCGCGCACCTTGGCGCTCAGCTATATCAAGCAAGTAAGTTGCGTAGATATACTCCATATCAAATGGTGGATCTTTACGCTGCAACACGGCATCAAATTCATGCAAATGACATTCGTGTAGTTCACCTAATTGATACCATTGATTGACATCGCCAGTTAACCGCACTTCCTGCACTGAGGCGCTTACTACGCCGGCAGTCAACGCCATGTCAGCGGGTCCGAAAGCAAAAATTTTATGCCCACGTTTTACCGCCTCCTCCATCATCGCGTAGGTGGAGTCTTTATAAATTTTAAATTGCGCTAAAGGGTCGGTAAGAAAAGCAAATTTCATCATAGGTCTAGGCTCAGTAAATTTCTGGATTCGGATCGGTTTTTTCTAACTCTAGGGCCGCCGCCAATAGGGCCAAGCGTGCCACCACACCATACATGTAAAAGCGATTCGGTGCAGCCGTGCCTGGCTTGGCACGCATATCCGGAACTGCATGTTGCTGCGCGAACGCAAGCGGCACAAATTCCATTCCAGGTGCGTTCAGATTTTCGTCTATGCCGCGGTCTTGATGCACACGGTAGAAACCACCCACAACGTAGCGATCAATCATATATACGACCGGCTCTGCCACGCTCTCATCAATTTGCTCAAAGGTATACACGCCCTCTTGCACAATATAATCGTGCACTTCGCGGCCATCTTTCACTACGGTCATCTTATTCCGCTGCTTTGAATTCAAATCACGGACTTCACGCGAATCACGCACCGTCATAATGCCCATGCCACAAGTTCCAGCGTCTGCTTTCACAATGACGAATGGTTTGTCCTTGATACCATATTCTTTGTATTTCTTTTTAATCTTTGCGAGTATGGTATCGACGGTCGCCATCAAACCGTCTAAGCCTGTACCCGCCTCAAAATCGACATCACCACATTTCGCAAAAAATGGATTGATCAACCATGGATCAATGTCCACCATTTTCGCAAATTTCTTCACGACTTCATCGTAACTAGAAAAGTGATTGGTTTTGCGTCGCATTGCCCAGCCTGCGTGCAGCGGCGGCAACAAAGTCTGTTCGTGAATGTTTTCCAAAATCGCCGGTATACGGGTCGATAGATCATTATTCAACAAGATCGTACAAGGATCAAAATTCTTCAGCCCTAGTCGGCGTCCATTCGCTGATCGCTGCAAAGGCTCCAACACCAGCTCACCACCTTCGGGCAACGCGATCGTTTTATTTTGAGTACAGCTTTCATCCAGATTGCCGAGTCGTACATTCAAGCCAGTCTGGCGATAAATTTGCATCTGGCGGGCGATGTTTTGCCAGTACGAGCCATTACACGGACGGTCTTCGGGAATTAATAATAAATTACGCGCATCGGGACAATATTTTTCAATCGCCGCCATTGATGCCTGCACGGCGAGCGGCAGCATTTCTGAGCCGAGATGATTAAATCCTCCCGGAAATAAATTGGTATCTACCGGTGCCAACTTAAAGCCGGAATTACGCATATCGACAGAACAATAAAATGGTGGCGTATGCTCCTGCCACTCAAGCCGGAACCAGCGCTCAATCGAAGGGGTCGCTTCCAGAATTTTCTTTTCAAAATCGAGCAATGGACCGTTTAGAGCGGTGGCGAGATGAGGAACCATAATAACCTTTACAAACTCAGAAGCATGCTGCTCAAACCGGATATCCGTTCAGGTCGCGCAGCCATGGCAATCAATCAGTGAATCGATCTTTGCAACTTGGGGCGGAATCACGGTTCACAAGATCACAATCCCCCTCATACTATAAGTGATTATTTCACTTGTTTTTATGCCTGTACTGATTTGGCTAACAAATCGAAATGTTCGACCACAGGCGGAACGGCAAAAAATGGGCCGACTATGCTGCGCCATGCGGCGAATGCATCCGACCCACGAAAATCAATGGTATGGTTTTCCAGAGTCTCCCAAAATATCATCAAGATATAGCGTTCAGGTGACTCAATTCCCTTATTGACTTTAAATCCACGAAAGCCCTTAGCGTGCGCAATGACTTCGTTTAAGCCTTGTTGAATTGCCACATCAAAAGCAGCCTGCTGTCCTGGATGGATACGAATTTCTGCGAGCTCTAAAATCATGTTGTTACCTTCTGTAATGTATGTCTAATCCGTGTTTCAGTAATCTTATTTCATATCCTTACACCATGCCACGCTCGCTCAACTCTTTCTTTATGTAAGAATAAAAAACTGGTGCGGCAACAATGCCTGGCAAGCCAAATAAAGTTTCCATCACCAAAATCGCCGTCAACAATTCCCAAGCTTTCGCGTTGACTTGTGAACCTATAATTTTCGCATTTAAGAAATATTCTAGCTTATGAATGATCACCATAAATGCCAGCGAGATCGCTGCCATATGTAATGAATATGACAGGCTGACGATCACGATAACGGTGTTTGATATGATATTGCCAACCACCGGTATCAGGCCTGCCACGAAAGTAATCGCGATCATACTTTTTACTAATGGCAAATGAACCCCGGCAAGTGGCAAAATCACCGCCAGGAAAATTCCAGTAAATGCCGTATTAATCAAGGAGATGCGAACTTGCGCAAACACTACCCGGTGAAACATTTCAGCCAAATTCGCAATTCTCTGCTGCAGGGCTGCCGCGAACGGACGGTAATGATGAACACTGCTTACGTCTTGTAATGCAACCATGCTTCCGATCACCATCCCTAACAATAAATGGACTATCAAATGCCCAGCTTCTTGTCCCAACATTTTGGCTTCACCCGCATGATCCCGCAAGGTTTCAGTCAGAATGCGTTTTAATGCATCTACGTCTTCAGGCAAATAAGTGGTCAGCCAAACAGGCAATTGCTGCCTTGAAGTTTCGAGCAGATCCGCCAGCTTTTGCATCAAATTCTGCAAATTGCCTGCATCACTACGCAAAAATACGACAACACCCCAAATCCCGAGGCTGATCGACAGGATCATCAGAAAAGATAGGAAAGCGACTGCGATCAATCGCGCTTGTTGATTGCTAAATTTACGTTGAATAGTTGGAGTCAACAATCGCACCAACGAGTACAACAATAAACCCGAAAATAACGCGACCAGCAGACCCGCTTTTAACACCAACAATAACCCTAAAGCGGCACAAGCATAGGAAGCGATCAGGGGCATCGGTAGTTTATTCGTAACGTGCATAGGTTTCCTCATTTGCAATGGAGCGGAAAAGTAGTTTGGGGCGAAATTGAAAAATTCAGATTTTCTTGAAGAGAAAAACAAAGTATTAACATGCTAACGGGATTTGTCTTGAAAATCATTGTTATCACGAAAATAAGCTGTTTCTTTTTCAGCAGTAAAACCTAACTCGACCACGGAAAATGGGCATAGTATTGGCAATTCGGCGTCAATTGCAGAAGGTTTATAGTATGATCTTGGCACTTAATCTCTATCTGTAATTGAAGTATTTCTCCCTTCTCCCAACCAAAAAAATCGTGCTGCAACCAGCCTATGAGTAAATCATTAAAACAATACCGTCTTTTGATTTGGATTTCACTAATTCTCATTCTTGGTTTTATCGCCGTTTTGGCCACAAGTTACTTAGTTTCAAAAGATGCTCTACGACGCGGCTTATCTGAAAACATGTTGCCAATTACTGGCGACAATGTCTACTCGGAAATTCAAAAGGACGTGTTACGGCCGGTGTTTGTCTCAGCACAAATGGCAAATGATACTTTTGTGCGAGACTGGATCTTAGAAGGTGAACAAGATGCAGCACAGATCTCGAAATATCTGAAAGAAGTTAAAGCGAGAAACAATGCCATCTCCAGCTTCTTAGTGAGCGATCTCACGAAAAATTATTATTACCCAGAAGGTCTACTCAAAAACATCAAAGAGACCGAAGTGCGTGACCAATGGTATTTTCGATTAAAAAATCTAAAAACGGCCTATGAAACGAATGTTGATATCGACTTAGCAAATCACGATAGTATGACCATCTTCACCAATTACCGGGTTCTTGATTACAACGGAAAATTCTTAGCAGCGGTTGGAATTGGCCTTACTCTGGACACGATGAAAAACCTGATTGATAGCTATCAATCACGCTTTCAAAGAAAAATCTATTTTGTCGATCGGAAAGGAAATCTCGTATTGTCGGGGAACTCCTTCAAACAAAAGAAAATCAATATTCTTACCAGTGCAGGTCTAGACCAGATTGCGAAGCAAATTCTGGCGAACACTAAGAATGAATCTTTACATTTAGAATACAGTGTTGAAGACGAATCCATCTACGTCAATTCCCGTTTTATTCCCGAGTTAGGCTGGCATCTGTTGGTCGAGCAGAATCTGGATTCAGAACTCAAGCCGCTGCAAAGACTGTTACTGATAAATGCAGTGATAGGCTTGGCAATTACGCTTGCAGTGATCATGATTGTGTTATTTTCCGTGCGTCGCTATCAAAAACGGATAGAAAAATCAGCAGCGACGGACTCACTCACCAAACTGTTGAACCGACAAGCCTTTGATTTCGTGTTTCAACAAGCACTCCTTGACAGCGAGCGCTCTCGCCAACCCCTCTGCGTCGCACTGATGGATATTGATCACTTCAAAAAAGTAAATGACAAGTACGGCCATTTAGTTGGTGATCACGTTCTCAAAGAAATCGCTGCGATTGCCCGTCGTTCACTACGCGAAAGTGACGTTATTTGCCGTTGGGGTGGAGAAGAGTTTTTGCTCTTGCTGAAAAACTGCTCCCTAGAAAAAGCGACTTCCATTTCTGAAAATTTACGTAGTACGATTGCCGCGAATGACTTTTCACGTACAACAGATCTTGCAAAAGGACGCTTGTCTATCACTGTCAGCATGGGTGTCGCCGAATGCAAAACCCACGAGACTGAAGATAGTGTTTTTGAACGGGCTGATGTCGCTTTGTATCAAGCCAAAGAGAGTGGCCGTAATAGCGTGTATTTCTCGGAATAATTTGTTTAAACGTGCTTACGAAGACGTTGCAATATATTTTTATTGTTTGGCGAGCTTCACGGTAGGTGATACAAAGGCCTGATACAGAGCGCCACGATCTGTATCCCAAGCCGACACCGCGGCCGCTTGGGTTGTTACGGTTTGCATATCACCACGTTTAATCGGGCCTGTCAGCGCTTGTTGCGTGCCTAACGCGAATACATTTTCCAAAGTTTTGCCCGCTAATGACGCCGCCATCTGCTGCGCCATGTCAAACTCTACGCCCGCAGCACAATAAGTGGCAATGGCAGTATCCATCAAAGTCACCAAATAATTACTCGCGAATACGGATGCCGCATGGTATAAAAGTTTTTGCTGAGGATTAATTTCTACTATACGAGCGCCGATCGCTTCAAATGCTGGCAATAACACGGCAAGCGCCTGGATATCTCCTTCAACACTACATATCGTGCCAGAAAAGTCACGGCAGACTGTTGCTGGAACAGCAAAACTTCGAACTGGATGGATGCTGGCTAGTTGTATCTCTAAAGTCTGTAAAGCCGGGCATGTGCGCCGCAAATCTTGAGAAGATTTAGAGCCACTACAGTGAAACATAATACTCCTTGGCGCCAAGGCTTGAGCATTGATCAGGGACTCAGTCACAACAAGAAAATCATCGTCCGGAACACTCAGCAAAGTAACATCAGCAGGCATAGCTGATACTAACTCAAGCAAACGCGTTCCTGCGCCGATGAACGCCAACGCATCTCGATTTTTTTGCGATGTTTGATTGAAGACCTGAGCAATGTCAAATTGATGATGGTGCCTGAACAGGTGTCCTAAAGTTTGGCCAACTCGACCAGCGCCAATAATATTTAATCTAAGCATGCATTATCATGTTTCATGTCTCTGATGTCCGCCGTTCGTGAGCTCTTTGTCCCCGCCCCACTTTGCTAGAGCGATTCCTTAATGAGGCGCCCACCCGATTTTTGCAAGGGGCGTGCATTGTTAGGGTATAGACGCGCAAAAATAGCAGCCTGCTCAGGTGAGATGCTAACTGGCGCCTTCAATACTAACCACAGTACACCTTCACTGCATGGCGGCGTTGTCAAGGAACCCATATATGTAAAGTAGCCGTGGTGTTTTGGCAGTAACTGACTTAGGTCAATATTCTTGAGCGCCTTCACGGCTTCATTTTTTTCTAAGGGGAGGTTATTCCAAACCGACTGTACAACAGAATGGGGCTCGCCCAATTCTAACAAAATGGCGACCACCGCAAGTTTTCCTTCGCGATCCTTATGCACCAGATGCGCGACCATTTCAAACCCTTTACCGTTAATTCTTTCCTCGGAAGGGCGATGAAAATGAAATTGCAGCAATTCAAAATTCTTCCCCGAAACATTTAGATAGTTACCGGCGTTCAGGTTCACTTGTATCGTATGTCCGTTATCGATCACCTGAAATTGTGTTGGCTTGTAATCAAAGTTAATTGTGTCAAGGTCGACACGTATACCATCTCGAATATCAATGGGTGATTGTCGTTCGCCGATATCACATTTGGTGTTGGCAGAATTTAATTTACCCCATGCGAGTGGACCTTCTTCACCCTCATAGCTCCAGTGTTTGTCGGTCGCCGCTGTATGCTTTTTCGCTTTTTCATCCGGACCTGCTGGCTTTTTTCCTTGAATGGAATAAGGCCGAACATAAGGGCGAACACTTGCCTTGCTTGGTTCGTCCTTTTCTTTGCGCAGCACAGCCAAGCGTTCGGCGATTTTTACTGCCAGCTCGTCCGCAGCCTGCGCTTCCTTTTTCCGACTAGCTTCAGCTGCGCGAGATTCACGTGGAGCAGGTAATTCTTTAACAGGCTTTACCTCTTCTTTTTGCGTACTCGATGCCTCTTCTTTTGCCGATGCCGGTTTGATTGGCTTCGTGACTGGATCGTTGGCATAGGCCTGCGATGCAATAAGCAAGGCAGCGAATATCAAGCTAAGTGTTCGCATAATAGATTTTCCCGTTAGTGTTATGTGCATTACGGCAATTTCAACGAAAAACTTGAACTGTATAAACATTCTCGCTGTACTTTTAGATCACATCGGCATACGACTTTCGCTCATCGATTTTTTTCCAAATCTGTAATTTTGTTTCGCGGTTAGCCTTACTCCAGATAGTAATTTCCGCAATTGTGCGCAGGCAACCTGAACACAATCCACTTTCATTGTCAATTTTACACAGTTTGACGCAGGGGGAAATTACCTCTATTTCTTCAGTAACATTCAACATCGTTGCTCTTTTCAATGCAATTGTTCATCAATTTAATGCTAACCACCTACTTACGCCGCGGCCAGCCGCTGCACCGGTGGCAAAACAGGCACTCAAAAGGTAACCACCTGTAGGCGCTTCCCAATCTAACATTTCCCCTGCACAAAACCATCCGGCGTGCGACTTCAGCATTAAATGTTCATCCAGCTCGGAGAAATCAACTCCCCCAGCACAACTAATCGCCTCATCAATCGGACAAGTATTGTCCAAACGAATTGGCAAGGACTTGATACTTTCGGCTAATGCAGCGTTATCTTTAAGCACCGTTTCGGTTAGAACCTCATGCAGCAATGCACAATGAATTGGATGCAGACCCAGCTTGCTACGTAGGTGACTTGATAAGGAACGCGAGCCCCGTGGAGAATTTAGCTCATTATGAACACGCACTTTCGACTTACCTGGCAATAAATCAAGTAGTAATTGAGCATAGCCAAGGACACGAATTTGCTCTCTTAATTCAGCTGATAAGGCATAAATCAGACTCCCCTCAACGCCCCCCTCAGTGATCACAAACTGACCTTGGCGGGTCAGACCCTCACCATCCGACGACTTCACTGTCGCCAAAACATTCGTTAATGGCATCCCAGAAAATCGTTGACTAAAGTGCGTGGTCCAGTCGCGCATAAATCCACAATTGCTAGGTTGAAACGGTTTTGTCACTATGCCCTGTTGTTCAAAAATTGGCAACCACATGCCATCCGATCCTAACCGCTTCCAGCTCGCGCCACCCATCGCAAATACCACTGCATCAGGCTGAATAGTAAGAATTCCTTCAGGAGTGGTGAAAAGGAATTGCCGTTCTTCACAAGCAATCCACTTATGTCTCATATGAAATTGCACACCCCGAAGCCGTAACCGATGTAACCATGCACGCAGTAGTGGAGCTGCTTTCATATCCACGGGAAAAATGCGTCCTGAGCTACCTACAAAAGTCTCAATTCCCAGGCTTCTTGCCCAAGTTCGAATTTTTTCAGCATTAAATTGCTCCAAATGTTCTTGTAAATTCTCCATTCTTCCACGATAACGCCGTTTGAACGCCTCAAACTCTTCAGAGTGTGTGAGATTCATCCCACTTTTCCCAGCCAATAAGAACTTTCTACCGGCGGAGGGCATTGCATCGTAAACATGCACTTCACATCCGGAGTTCGCAATCTGCTCGGCCGCCATAAGTCCCGCTGGACCGGCTCCAATAACGGCAACAATTTGATGAGAACGATTATTCATAGTTGGCACAGATTTTTTTATATTCACCGTCTTTTAATCCGAGAGGACTAGGACAAGTCTTTAATTCTGACAGATCACGTCCCGAAACACCTAATTGAAGAATGCAAGTAGGTAGAAATATTTCTAAATCGATCAACGCAAATCAATCACATGCGTCAAATAGAATTAGGTAATTTCGGAGATTTGAGGCCGTGCAGCATATCAGAAGCCCCGAGGGAAGACATTGAGGGGATTATGGTAGGACTGTAAAAGCAAAAGCCCCTGATTCACTGGGAATCAGGGGCTATGCGGAATAAAAGCCTGACGATGACCTACTTTCACACTGGTTGCAGC
>NZ_JBMPOU010000006.1:0-5704 GCF_049340305.1 Undibacterium sp. Ji22W
AATTTAGATGATCTTTAACAATTAACAGTCAATAAATGTGGGCACTTGATAATGAAGCGACTAACTACTTCGGTAGTTAGGAAACTTAAAAAATATCAAATGTTCACAAGAAGTAAAGATAAGACGCGATAGTGAGTAATCATTATTGCAACTGTCAGTATTTTGAGTGAGCGACCTGTTCGAAAGAACAGATTTCCTTAATTGGAAAAAAGTAACAGAGATTAAACTGAAGAGTTTGATCCTGGCTCAGATTGAACGCTGGCGGCATGCCTTACACATGCAAGTCGAACGGCAGCACGGACTTCGGTCTGGTGGCGAGTGGCGAACGGGTGAGTAATATATCGGAACATACCCTAGAGTGGGGGATAACGTAGCGAAAGTTACGCTAATACCGCATACGCACTAAGGTGGAAAGTGGGGGATCGCAAGACCTCATGCTCATGGAGTGGCCGATATCTGATTAGCTAGTTGGTGAGGTAAAGGCTCACCAAGGCGACGATCAGTAGCTGGTTTGAGAGAACGACCAGCCACACTGGAACTGAGACACGGTCCAGACTCCTACGGGAGGCAGCAGTGGGGAATTTTGGACAATGGGCGCAAGCCTGATCCAGCAATGCCGCGTGAGTGAAGAAGGCCTTCGGGTTGTAAAGCTCTTTTGTCAGGGAAGAAACGGTATCTCCTAATACGGGGTGCTAATGACGGTACCTGAAGAATAAGCACCGGCTAACTACGTGCCAGCAGCCGCGGTAATACGTAGGGTGCAAGCGTTAATCGGAATTACTGGGCGTAAAGCGTGCGCAGGCGGTTATATAAGTCAGATGTGAAATCCCCGGGCTCAACCTGGGAACTGCATTTGAGACTGTATGGCTAGAGTGTGTCAGAGGGGGGTAGAATTCCACGTGTAGCAGTGAAATGCGTAGATATGTGGAGGAATACCGATGGCGAAGGCAGCCCCCTGGGATAACACTGACGCTCATGCACGAAAGCGTGGGGAGCAAACAGGATTAGATACCCTGGTAGTCCACGCCCTAAACGATGTCTACTAGTTGTCGGGACTTAATTGTCTTGGTAACGCAGCTAACGCGTGAAGTAGACCGCCTGGGGAGTACGGTCGCAAGATTAAAACTCAAAGGAATTGACGGGGACCCGCACAAGCGGTGGATGATGTGGATTAATTCGATGCAACGCGAAAAACCTTACCTACCCTTGACATGGTTGGAATCCCGAAGAGATTTGGGAGTGCTCGCAAGAGAACCAATACACAGGTGCTGCATGGCTGTCGTCAGCTCGTGTCGTGAGATGTTGGGTTAAGTCCCGCAACGAGCGCAACCCTTGTCATTAGTTGCTACATTAAGTTGAGCACTCTAATGAGACTGCCGGTGACAAACCGGAGGAAGGTGGGGATGACGTCAAGTCCTCATGGCCCTTATGGGTAGGGCTTCACACGTCATACAATGGTACATACAGAGGGCTGCCAAACCGCGAGGTGGAGCTAATCCCAGAAAGTGTATCGTAGTCCGGATTGTAGTCTGCAACTCGACTACATGAAGTTGGAATCGCTAGTAATCGCGGATCAGCATGTCGCGGTGAATACGTTCCCGGGTCTTGTACACACCGCCCGTCACACCATGGGAGCGGGTTTCGCCAGAAGTAGGTAGCTTAACCGTAAGGAGGGCGCTTACCACGGCGGGGTTCGTGACTGGGGTGAAGTCGTAACAAGGTAGCCGTATCGGAAGGTGCGGCTGGATCACCTCCTTTCTAGAGTGCGCTAAATGTTGAGTGTCCACACTTATTGACTGTTAATGATAAAGAACGCAGAAGAAGCGGCTGAGAAGTACTTCAGTCGGTGATTCGAGATTTGCCCGGTTAAGTAGTAATACGAATGGGGGTTTAGCTCATCTGGTAGAGCACCTGCTTTGCAAGCAGGGGGTGATCGGTTCGAGCCCGGTAACCTCCACCAAATTGACTGGGGCTGTAGCTCAGCTGGTTAGAGCACCGTGTTGATAACGCGGGGGTCGTTGGTTCGAGCCCAACCAGCCCTACCAAGTAAAACTGGTGGCAGAGAATCGAAGAGTAGAAGAAATAACAAATGTGAGTAGCACGTGTGCTATTGAGATTTGTTCTTTCAAAACGAAAGCAAAGTAATTAAGAAGTACCGTTCTTTAACAATTGAGAAGAAGTAAAGTAGAAATAATCAAAATTTATTTCGTAAAGGAGTTTATCACGGAAGTGATGAATGAAATTTATGGAAGGGTTGTGATTGTATCAAACAAACAAAGTAGTAAAAGTAATCCAAGTAGCGAAGATTTAGTAATAGATCTGAGCAATTAAAATACAAAGATACTTGAGCTACGGCAAACGCTAAAGTAATACTCATATAGTAGTAAAGAACTATAACTACTTTTTAGTGATGAACCTGACGAGAGCGATCAAATCAGACACTAGAAATCAAAGTTATAGGGACAAGTGACTAAGTGCACATGGTGGATGCCTTGGCGATATCAGGCGATGAAGGACGTAGTAGCTTGCGATAAGCTGCGGGGAGTGAGCAAACACACTTTGATCCGCAGATTTCCGAATGGGGAAACCCGGCCGTAAGGTCATTGCATACTGAATACATAGGTATGCAAAGCGAACGTGGCGAACTGAAACATCTAAGTAGCTACAGGAAAAGAAATCAACCGAGATTCCCAAAGTAGTGGCGAGCGAAATGGGAAGAGCCTGCATGATTTAGCAGATTTCATAGTGGAACGGATTGGAAACTCCGGCCATAGAGGGTGATAGCCCCTTACACGAAATGATCTTTGTGGAACTAAGTATGCGACAAGTAGGGCGGGACACGTGAAATCCTGTCTGAACATGGGGGGACCATCCTCCAAGGCTAAATACTCGATATCGACCGATAGTGAACCAGTACCGTGAGGGAAAGGCGAAAAGAACCCCGGAAGGGGAGTGAAATAGAACCTGAAACCGTGTGCATACAAACAGTAGGAGCGGACTTGTTCCGTGACTGCGTACCTTTTGTATAATGGGTCAGCGACTTACATTCAGTGGCGAGGTTAACCGTATAGGGAAGCCGTAGAGAAATCGAGTCCGAATAGGGCGACAGTCGCTGGGTGTAGACCCGAAACCAAGTGATCTACTCATGGCCAGGATGAAGGTGCCGTAACAGGTACTGGAGGTCCGAACCCACTAATGTTGAAAAATTAGGGGATGAGCTGTGGGTAGGGGTGAAAGGCTAAACAAACTTGGAAATAGCTGGTTCTCTCCGAAAACTATTTAGGTAGTGCCTCAAGTATCACCAACGGGGGTAGAGCACTGTTATGGCTAGGGGGTCATCGCGACTTACCAAACCATTGCAAACTCCGAATACCGTTGAGTGCGAGCTTGGGAGACAGACATCGGGTGCTAACGTCCGGTGTCAAGAGGGAAACAACCCAGACCGCCAGCTAAGGTCCCAAAGTATAGCTAAGTGGAAAACGAAGTGGGAAGGCTAAAACAGTCAGGAGGTTGGCTTAGAAGCAGCCACCCTTTAAAGAAAGCGTAATAGCTCACTGATCGAGTCGTCCTGCGCGGAAGATGTAACGGGGCTAAGCTATACACCGAAGCTGCGGATATCAATTTATTGATATGGTAGGAGAGCGTTCTGTAAGCCTGCGAAGGTGTCTTGTAAAGGATGCTGGAGGTATCAGAAGTGCGAATGCTGACATGAGTAGCGATAATGGGAGTGAAAAGCTCCCACGCCGTAAGCCCAAGGTTTCCTGTTCAACGTTCATCGGAGCAGGGTGAGTCGGCCCCTAAGGCGAGGCAGAGATGCGTAGCTGATGGGAAGCAGGTTAATATTCCTGCACCGTCGTATGATGCGATGGGGGGACGGATCGCGGAAGGTCGTCAGGCGGTTGGAAGAGCCTGTTCTTGACTTGTAGAAGGCACTTAGGCAAATCCGGGTGCGTAATTCAAGGGGTTGAGACGAGTGAATTTATTCACGAAGCGATCGGAAGTGGTTCCAAGAAAAGCCTCTAAGCTTCAGTCATACGAGACCGTACCGCAAACCGACACAGGTGGGCGAGATGAGTATTCTAAGGCGCTTGAGAGAACTCGGGAGAAGGAACTCGGCAAATTGGTACCGTAACTTCGGGATAAGGTACGCCCTTGTAGTTTGACCCCCCTGCGGGGGAAGGATGAAAGGGTTGCAATAAACTGGTGGCTGCAACTGTTTAATAAAAACACAGCACTATGCAAACACGAAAGTGGACGTATATGGTGTGACTCCTGCCCGGTGCTGGAAGATTAAATGATGGGGTGCAAGCTCTTGATTGAAGTCCCAGTAAACGGCGGCCGTAACTATAACGGTCCTAAGGTAGCGAAATTCCTTGTCGGGTAAGTTCCGACCTGCACGAATGGAGTAATGATGGCCACACTGTCTCCTCCCGAGACTCAGCGAAGTTGAAATGTTTGTGATGATGCAATCTACCCGCGGCTAGACGGAAAGACCCCATGAACCTTTACTGTAGCTTTGCATTGGACTTTGAACCAATCTGTGTAGGATAGGTGGGAGGCTTTGAAGCGGGGACGCCAGTTCTCGTGGAGCCATCCTTGAAATACCACCCTGGTTTGTTTGAGGTTCTAACCTTGGCCCATTATCTGGGTCGGGGACAGTGCATGGTAGGCAGTTTGACTGGGGCGGTCTCCTCCCAAAGTGTAACGGAGGAGTTCGAAGGTACGCTAGTTACGGTCGGACATCGTGACGATAGTGCAATGGCATAAGCGTGCTTAACTGCGAGACTGACAAGTCGAGCAGGTACGAAAGTAGGACATAGTGATCCGGTGGTTCTGTATGGAAGGGCCATCGCTCAACGGATAAAAGGTACTCTGGGGATAACAGGCTGATTCCTCCCAAGAGTTCATATCGACGGGGGAGTTTGGCACCTCGATGTCGGCTCATCACATCCTGGGGCTGTAGCCGGTCCCAAGGGTATGGCTGTTCGCCATTTAAAGTGGTACGTGAGCTGGGTTTAAAACGTCGTGAGACAGTTTGGTCCCTATCTGCCGTGGGCGTTGGAAGTTTGAAGGGGGCTGCTCCTAGTACGAGAGGACCGGAGTGGACGAACCTCTGGTGTATCGGTTGTCACGCCAGTGGCATTGCCGAGTAGCTATGTTCGGAAGAGATAACCGCTGAAAGCATCTAAGCGGGAAACTCGCCTTAAGATGAGACTTCCCAGAGACTTGATCTCTTTAAAGGGTCGTTCGAGACCAGGACGTTGATAGGCTGGGTGTGGAAGTGCAGTAATGCATTAAGCTAACCAGTACTAATTGCCCGTAAGGCTTGTCCCTATAACTTTGGTCAGTTATAGATAACTACGACAAGTATTACAAAAGTGTTTGTGAAAACGTAAGTTTGACACATCACAACCCGATTATTTGCGACCGTCTTGATCGATGGTAACGCGTGGGCTTAGCCCACCCTACAAAGCTTCTTCCCAATTGGATTTGTTGCGATTCACAGTACAACGTGAACCTCACCAAATCAACAAGTTATGCCTGATGACTATAGCAAGTTGGTACCACCCCTTCCCATCCCGAACAGGACCGTGAAACGACTTTGCGCCGATGATAGTGCTGCAACCAGTGTGAAAGTAGGTCATCGTCAGGCTTTTATTCCGCATAGCCCCTGATTCCCAGTGAATCAGGGGCTTTTGCTTTT
>NZ_JBMPOU010000007.1:0-1574 GCF_049340305.1 Undibacterium sp. Ji22W
GCCACTGACATTGACGCTCGCTGGCAATGCGCTGGTATCGACACCCGCTGTCGCGACACCGCTCCAGTTCAAGGCGACCGCAACACTGCTGCCCACTGGAACACTGACGGCATTGCCGCTGCTGTCTTTGAGGGTGACCGTGTACGTTAAGACGCCACCTTCGGCAACACTCGCTGCATCGACACTGATGTGCGCATAGACAGTGTCGCTTGCTGCGGGGACGGCTTCATCGGTGATCGCGCTGCTTGCTGTGTTGCTGCTGCCGACCGCTACTGCTTCATATTTACTGTTCGTATCGGTGACACCACTGATCGTGGCGATCAGGGATTCGGAACCTTCTTTCAAATAATCATCGGTGGCAGTGACTGTAAATGTCGTGCTGCTGCCGCCACTGACATTGACGCTCGCTGGCAATGCGCTGGTATCGACACCCGCTGTCGCGACACCGCTCCAGTTCAAGGCGACCGCAACACTGCTGCCGACTGGAACACTGACGACATTGCCGCTGCTGTCTTTGAGGGTGACCGTGTACGTTAAGACGCCACCTTCGGCAACACTCGCTGCATCGACACTGATGTGCGCATAGACAGTGTCGCTTGCTGCTGGGACTGCTTCATCGGTGATTGTTCCTACACCGATCAAATCGCTATTTCCAACATCAACATTCACAGAAATATTTGATAAGTTAACATTGAAAATTTCATTACCTTCTCTAATGAAATCATCATTAATATTGATCGTAATAGTCGTACTTGTATCACCCGCTAAAATACTGCCATTCGCACCGAGAGAACTAGCAATGTAATCAATGCCAGCAGTAGCCGGATTGGAAATGCCATCACTTGTAGCAAAGTCAAAAGTCACTTCTGCAGTGGTTGCGTGACTTAATGTCACTGTAAAAGTCATCGTTCCGGCATCTTCGTTGACCGTTACATTATCGATGCTAATCGTCGGTGGCGCATCGTCATCACTAATCGTAGTTGTTACGTTGGCAGTTTGTGCACCTACTCCAGAAACTATATCAATCAGTTCAAACTCACCTGTATCTTGTACATTGCTGATAGTCGCCTTAAAACTATCATTATCAAAATCAACATCTGGATTTGTCGCTACGGTAAAGGTCGCACTATTCGTATTAGCGAAAATAGTTACGACTTTATCGGCGTGATCAAAGTCACCAATTTCTGATGAAACATCACTGAATTTGATCGTCACATTCGTATTAGCAGTGACAGTTACTGGATTGCCTGACGAGTCTACTAACCTAACAGTAAATGCTGTTGTCGTCTCACCTTCTGTCACATTTACTGGCCCGCTAATCACAGCGAATACTGTATCTTCGACGGTCGGGGATACATCATCGGTGATCTCACTAGTCGCTGTGTTGCTACTGCCAACTGCCACGGCTTCATAACGGCTATCAGTATCGGTGACACCACTGATCGTCGCGATCAGGGATTCGGAGCCTTCTTTCAAATAATCATCGGTGGCAGTGACTGTAAATGTCGTGCTGCTGCCGCCACTGACATTGACGCTCGCTGGCAATGCGCTGGTATCGACACCCGCTGTCGCGA
>NZ_JBMPOU010000008.1:0-675 GCF_049340305.1 Undibacterium sp. Ji22W
TAGTGACATCGGTCAGCAGCCCGACGGTTGGTGAAGGTGGTAATTTAGTCTTTAGTGTCACCTTGAGCGGCACCAGCACGACAGCGACGACAGTGAACGTGACGCCATCTTCTGGTTCTGCAGTATTAGGAACCGATACAGGCGTACAACAAGTCTCCACCGATGGTGGTGTGAGCTGGACGACTTTGGGTAGTAGTGTCGTGGTACCAGCGGGAGCGAATGGCTTTCAGGTACGTATTGCAACGACGAACGACGGCGTGATTGAAGGATCTGAAACGATTACTTTATCCGCAGCGACAGCACAAAATACCGCAGCGATCGTGGGTACAGGCACGATCACGGATGGCGCAGTACCAACGATTAGTATCAGTGGTCCGGGCGACGTGAATGAAGCGGCAGGAACAGTGACGTACACCGTGAGTTTAAGTAGTGCGAATGCGGCACCAGTGAGTGTTAATTACAGTGCGGCCAATGGTAGTGCAGTAGCTGGCAGTGATTACACAGCAGTGGCTGGTAACGTCACGTTTGCTCCGGGTGAAACCAGTAAAACGATTACGGTTGCGATTAGCAATGACACGGTGTTTGAAGGAGCTGAAAACTTCCAGGTGAACTTATCTGCACCGAATAATGCGACGTTAGGCACGGCGAGTGTGACGACGACGATACATGATGATG
>NZ_JBMPOU010000009.1:0-543 GCF_049340305.1 Undibacterium sp. Ji22W
AAGACAGCAGCGGCAATGCCGTCAGTGTTCCAGTCGGCAGCAGTGTTGCGGTCGCCTTGAACTGGAGCGGTGTCGCGACAGCGGGTGTCGATACCAGCGCATTGCCAGCGAGCGTCAATGTCAGTGGAGGCAGCAGCACGACATTTACAGTCACTGCCACCGATGATGTTTTAAAAGAGGATACTGAATCCTTAATTGCAACTATTAGTGGAGTGATAGATACAAATAGCTCGTTTGAAGACGTGGCAATTGGATCTGTCAATGTTGCAAGTAGTGCCATCACGGACAACGATGCAACACCAAGTTTGTCGATCAACGACGTGATCGTCAACGAAGCGGCTGGCACAGCGACCTTCACGGTCACCTTGTCGGCAGCATCGGGCCAAACGGTTTCTGTTGGTTACAACACCAGCAACGGTACAGCGACCGCTGGTAGCGATTACACAGCAACGAGTGGTACCTTGACGTTCAATCCTGGTGTGACGACGCAAACGATCACGGTCAATATCGCCAACGATAGCGTGTTTGAATTGTCGGAGAACT
>NZ_JBMPOU010000010.1:0-492 GCF_049340305.1 Undibacterium sp. Ji22W
AATCAGCGACTCATATTCCGACCACTGCCCAATGCGATAGCTGCCACACCAGCGGCTTTAGTACCTGGACCAGTCCGAAGATGAATCATGCGGGAATGGCTGGTACGTGTATCACTTGTCATAGCGGCGCTTACGTCGCTCAGAATGCTCAGACAAAATCTGCCAAACATATAACGACAACGGCCCAATGCGATACCTGTCACACGTCGACCACCACGTGGACTGGCGTCAACTTTAACCATGCCAATGTCTCACCACCTGTCGCAGGTCGCTGTGCTAGCTGTCATAACGGCAGTACCGCAGCGGGGAAATCGGCTACCCATATTCCAACCACTGCCCAATGCGATAGCTGCCACACCAGCGGCTTTAGTACCTGGACCAGTCCGAAGATGAATCATGCGGGAATGGCTGGTACTTGTTCTACTTGTCATAGCGGCGCTTACGTCGCACAGAACGCCTTGACCAAACCAGCGACCCATATTTCAACTACCG
>NZ_JBMPOU010000011.1:0-476 GCF_049340305.1 Undibacterium sp. Ji22W
AATGTCAGTGGCAGCAGCAGCACGACATTTACAGTCACTGCCACCGATGATTATTTGAAAGAAGGTTCTGAATCCCTGATCGCCACGATTAGTGGTGTCACCGATACGAACAGTAAATATGAAGCAGTAGCGGTCGGCAGCAGCAACACAGCAAGCAGCGCGATCACCGATGAAGCCGTCCCAGCAGCAAGCGACACTGTCTATGCGCACATCAGTGTCGATGCAGCGAGCGTAGCCGAAGGTGGCGTCTTAACGTACACGGTCACCCTCAAAGACAGCAGCGGCAATGCCGTCAGTGTTCCAGTCGGCAGCAGTGTTGCGGTCGCCTTGAACTGGAGCGGCGTCGCGACAGCGGGTGTCGATACCAGCGCATTGCCAGCGAGCGTCAATGTCAGTGGCGGCAGCAGCACGACATTTACAGTCACTGCCACCGATGATTATTTGAAAGAAGGCTCCGAATCCCTGATCGCCACGAT
>NZ_JBMPOU010000012.1:0-458 GCF_049340305.1 Undibacterium sp. Ji22W
GGTGAAGGTGGTAATTTAGTCTTTAGTGTCACCTTGAGCGGCACCAGCACGACAGCGACGACAGTGAACGTGACGCCATCTTCTGGTTCTGCAGTATTGGGAACTGACACAGGCGTACAACAAGTCTCCACCGATGGTGGTGTGAGCTGGACGACTTTGGGTAGCAGTGTCGTGGTACCAGCGGGAGCGAATGGCTTTCAGGTACGTATTGCAACGACGAATGACGGTGTGATTGAAGGATCTGAAACGATTACTTTATCCGCAGCGACAGCACAAAATACTGCCGCGATCGTGGGTACAGGCACGATTACGGATGGCGCAGTACCAACGATTAGTATCAGTGGTCCGGGCGACGTGAATGAAGCGGCAGGAACAGTGACGTACACCGTGAGTTTAAGTAGTGCGAATGCGGCACCAGTGAGTGTTAATTACAGTACGGCCAATGGTAGTGCAGTAGC
>NZ_JBMPOU010000013.1:0-457 GCF_049340305.1 Undibacterium sp. Ji22W
TGAACTGGAGCGGTGTCGCGACAGCGGGTGTCGATACCAGCGCATTGCCAGCGAGCGTCAATGTCAGTGGCGGCAGCAGCACGACATTTACAGTCACTGCCACCGATGATTATTTGAAAGAAGGTTCTGAATCCCTGATCGCCACGATCAGTGGTGTCACCGATACGAACAGTAAATATGAAGCAGTAGCGGTCGGCAGCAGCAACACAGCAAGCAGCGCGATCACCGATGAAGCCGTCCCAGCAGCAAGCGATACCGTCTATGCGCACATCAGTGTCGATGCAGCGAGTGTTGCCGAAGGTGGCGTCTTAACGTACACGGTCACCCTCAAAGACAGCAGCGGCAATGCCGTCAGTGTTCCAGTCGGCAGCAGTGTTGCGGTCGCCTTGAACTGGAGCGGTGTCGCGACAGCGGGTGTCGATACCAGCGCATTGCCAGCGAGCGTCAATGTCAGTGG
>NZ_JBMPOU010000014.1:0-434 GCF_049340305.1 Undibacterium sp. Ji22W
AGTGTTTTGCAAAACAGTAATAACAACGTCATTATTTCGAGTATTACCGGAAATGCTAGCAGTATTGCCCTGTTCAGCTCACCAAGTAACGGAACTGCCAGCGTCAGTGGACTCTCCATTATTTATACACCGACCCCAGGATTTGTCGGTATCGATACTTTCAAATATACGGCAATTAATGCTTATGGTGTTTCTTCTGCCGCTTCGGTAAGCGTGACCGTTAATGGTATCCCACCCACCGTCACAAGCTTAACTGCGAGCGTGCTACAAAATAGTGGTGCCAATTCGCTCAGCACTAGTGCCAGCATCACTGGAAGTGCGAATAGCATCACACTGGTAGGTGCACCTGCGCATGGCAGTGCGAGTGTCAGCGGACTGAATGTCATCTACACACCCGCGCCTGGCTATGTCGGCGCCGACAGTCTGCAATTCAC
>NZ_JBMPOU010000015.1:0-393 GCF_049340305.1 Undibacterium sp. Ji22W
TACCACCTTCACCAACCGTCGGGCTGCTGACCGATGTCACTACCAAGCGATCATCATCGCCACCACCTGTGCCGCTAGCATCATCATGTATCGTCGTCGTCACACTCGCCGTGCCTAACGTCGCATTGGTCGGTGCAGATAAGTTCACCTGGAAGTTTTCAGCTCCTTCAAACACCGTGTCATTGCTAATCGCAACCGTTATCGTTTTACTGGTTTCACCCGGAGCAAACGTGACGTTACCAGCCACTGCTGTGTAATCACTGCCCGCTACTGCACTACCATTGGCCGTACTGTAATTAACACTCACTGGTGCCGCATTCGCACTACTTAAACTCACGGTGTACGTCACTGTTCCTGCCGCTTCATTCACGTCGCCCGGACCACTGATACTAA
>NZ_JBMPOU010000016.1:0-384 GCF_049340305.1 Undibacterium sp. Ji22W
CAGCGGGTGTCGATACCAGCGCATTGCCAGCGAGCGTCAATGTCAGTGGCGGCAGCAGCACGACATTTACAGTCACTGCCACCGATGATTATTTGAAAGAAGGCTCCGAATCCCTGATCGCCACGATTAGTGGTGTCACCGATACGAACAGTAAATATGAAGCAGTAGCGGTCGGCAGCAGCAACACAGCAAGCAGCGCGATCACCGATGAAGCCGTCCCCGCAGCAAGCGATACCGTCTATGCGCACATCAGTGTTGATGCAGCGAGTGTTGCCGAAGGTGGCGTCTTAACGTACACGGTCACCCTCAAAGACAGCAGCGGCAATGCCGTCAGTGTTCCAGTCGGCAGCAGTGTTGCTGTCGCCTTGAACTGGAGCGGTGTCG
>NZ_JBMPOU010000017.1:0-351 GCF_049340305.1 Undibacterium sp. Ji22W
ATGTCGGCGTATAAATAATATTCAGGCCGCTGATATTTGCCGTGCCGTGCGATGGAGCGCTGGCCAAACTTAAATTAGTGACGGTCCCGTTGACACTTGCTGGGATAGCGTTATTTGCGCTGTCTTGTAATACGCTGGCACGCAGTGCATTGGCCACTGGCGCGACGCCACTCACGGTGATGTTGATCGTCCCCACATTGGACACACCATACGTATTGCTTGCGGTGAATTGCAGACTGTCGGCGCCGACATAGCCAGGCGCGGGTGTGTAGATGACATTCAGTCCGCTGACACTCGCACTGCCATGCGCAGGTGCACCTACCAGTGTGATGCTATTCGCACTTCCAGTGA
>NZ_JBMPOU010000018.1:0-351 GCF_049340305.1 Undibacterium sp. Ji22W
ATGTCGGCGTATAAATAATATTCAGGCCGCTGATATTTGCCGTGCCGTGCGATGGAGCGCTGGCCAAACTTAAATTAGTGACGGTCCCGTTGACACTTGCTGGGATAGCGTTATTTGCGCTGTCTTGCAATACGCTGGCACGCAGTGCATTGGCCACTGGCGCGACGCCACTCACGGTGATGTTGATCGTCCCCACATTGGACACACCATACGTATTGCTTGCAGTGAATTGCAGACTGTCGGCGCCGACATAGCCAGGCGCGGGTGTGTAGATGACATTCAGTCCGCTGACACTCGCACTGCCATGCGCAGGTGCACCTACCAGTGTGATGCTATTCGCACTTCCAGTGA
>NZ_JBMPOU010000019.1:0-321 GCF_049340305.1 Undibacterium sp. Ji22W
GCAGTGGTACGGATTACGGTAGTGCGACAGCGACGAATCTGCAAGTATCAACGGATGGTGGAACGACGTGGAACAATGCGGCTACGGCGACGATTGCCGCAGGCGCGACGAGTGTCTTGGTACGTACGCCAGTGACGGAAGATTTGTTGGATGAACTCGACGAAACCTTCGTCTTAACGGCAACACGCACAGCCGGTACAACCACGAATGCGTCGGCAACAGGTACGGGCACGATCACAGACAACGATGCAACACCAAGTTTGTCGATCAACGACGTGATCGTCAACGAAGCGGCTGGCACAGCGACCTTCACGGTCACCT
>NZ_JBMPOU010000020.1:0-309 GCF_049340305.1 Undibacterium sp. Ji22W
TACACAGCAGTGGCTGGTAACGTCACGTTTGCTCCGGGTGAAACCAGTAAAACGATTACGGTTGCGATTAGCAATGACACGGTGTTTGAAGGAGCTGAAAACTTCCAGGTGAACTTATCTGCACCGACTAATGCGACGTTAGGCACGGCGAGTGTGACGACGACGATACATGATGATGCTACCGGCACAGGTGGTGGCGATGATGATCGCTTGGTAGTGACATCGGTCAGCAGCCCGACGGTTGGTGAAGGTGGTAATTTAGTCTTTAGTGTCACCTTGAGCGGCACCAGCACGACAGCGACGACAGTG
>NZ_JBMPOU010000021.1:0-304 GCF_049340305.1 Undibacterium sp. Ji22W
AGTTCTCCGACAATTCAAACACGCTATCGTTGGCGATATTGACCGTGATCGTTTGCGTCGTCACACCAGGATTGAACGTCAAGGTACCACTCGTTGCTGTGTAATCGCTACCAGCGGTCGCTGTACCATTGCTAGTGTTGTAACCAACCGAAACCGTTTGGCCAGACGCTGCCGACAAGGTGACCGTGAAGGTCGCTGTGCCAGCCGCTTCGTTGACGATCACGTCGTTGATCGACAAACTTGGTGTACCGTCATTGTCGGTAATCGTTGCGGTACCGGTTGCCGAAGCGTTCGTCGTCGTACC
>NZ_JBMPOU010000022.1:0-304 GCF_049340305.1 Undibacterium sp. Ji22W
GGTGGTTCTAAACATAGTCCGCAAAGTAAATCTTGGATGGATAAAGTGAAAAAATTCTTTGAATAAAGAAAATTTCTGATGATGAAAAGAAAAGCGCAGATGAACTTTATCCGCGCTTTTTTTTGGGCGGCAATTTCAAGGCATTGATTTTGTAAGGTCAAATTCGATGAGATACTCTAAAAAAGGTAGAATGTCGTCGGTCAAAATAGGGAAAGAGCAATATGAGAGAACTCATACGCGGAAGCGTTACACCAGATCAACTATTTGAAAATAATCGCGATTGGGCTGCGGAGATACGGAGCCG
>NZ_JBMPOU010000023.1:0-296 GCF_049340305.1 Undibacterium sp. Ji22W
GTAATACTCGAAATAATGACGTTGTTATTACTGTTTTGCAAAACACTTGCACTAATCGGATTGGCCACCGCCGCGATGCCATTCACCGTGATGATAAGGTCAACCGCAACGGATGTTCCGTAGGGATTGGTCGCCGTGTATTTCAGACTATCTGTGCCGACAAAGCCAGATGTCGGCGTATAAATAATATTCAGGCCGCTGATATTTGCCGTGCCGTGCGATGGAGCGCTGGCCAAACTTAAATTAGTGACGGTCCCGTTGACACTTGCTGGGATAGCGTTATTTGCGCTGTCTTG
>NZ_JBMPOU010000024.1:0-281 GCF_049340305.1 Undibacterium sp. Ji22W
GTACCAGCCATTCCCGCATGATTCATCTTCGGACTGGTCCAGGTACTAAAGCCGCTGGTGTGGCAGCTATCGCATTGGGCAGTGGTCGGAATATGAGTCGCTGATTTCCCCGCTGCGGTACTACCGTTATGACAGCTAGCACAGCGACCTGCGACAGGTGGTGAAACATTGGCATGGTTAAAGTTGACGCCAGTCCAGGTAGTGGTCGAGGTATGACAGCTATCGCACTGCGCGGTAGTTGAAATATGGGTCGCTGGTTTGGTCAAGGCGTTCTGTGCGAC
>NZ_JBMPOU010000025.1:0-274 GCF_049340305.1 Undibacterium sp. Ji22W
GGTACAGCGACCGCTGGTAGCGATTACACAGCAACGAGTGGTACCTTGACGTTCAATCCTGGTGTGACGACGCAAACGATCACGGTCAATATCGCCAACGATAGCGTGTTTGAATTGTCGGAGAACTTCAACGTCAATTTGGTCACACCAACGAATGCCACGATTTTAGACAATCTGGGCGTAGGTACGATCAAAGATGATGGCACCGGCACTGGTGGTAGCGACAACGATACGCCAACTTTGAGCGTCAGCAATGTCACGGTCGCGGAGAGCG
>NZ_JBMPOU010000026.1:0-273 GCF_049340305.1 Undibacterium sp. Ji22W
CGCTATCGTTGGCGATATTGACCGTGATCGTTTGCGTCGTCACACCAGGATTGAACGTCAAGGTACCACTCGTTGCTGTGTAATCGCTACCCGCGGTTGCTGTACCGTTGCTGGTGTTGTAACCAACCGAAACCGTTTGGCCAGACGCTGCCGACAAGGTGACCGTGAAGGTCGCTGTGCCAGCCGCTTCGTTGACGATCACGTCGTTGATCGACAAACTTGGTGTACCGTCATTGTCGGTAATCGTTGCGGTACCGGTTGCCGAAGCGTTCG
>NZ_JBMPOU010000027.1:0-273 GCF_049340305.1 Undibacterium sp. Ji22W
TGCCGACTGGAACACTGACGGCATTGCCGCTGCTGTCTTTGAGGGTGACCGTGTACGTTAAGACGCCACCTTCGGCAACACTCGCTGCATCGACACTGATGTGCGCATAGACGGTGTCGCTTGCTGCGGGGACGGCTTCATCGGTTATCGCGCTGCTTGCTGTGTTGCTGCTGCCGACCGCTACTGCTTCATATTTACTGTTCGTATCGGTGACACCACTAATCGTGGCGATCAGGGATTCGGAGCCTTCTTTCAAATAATCATCGGTGGCAG
>NZ_JBMPOU010000028.1:0-268 GCF_049340305.1 Undibacterium sp. Ji22W
CGCTCTCCGCGACCGTGACATTGCTGACGCTCAAAGTTGGCGTATCGTTGTCGCTACCACCAGTGCCGGTGCCATCATCTTTGATCGTACCTACGCCCAGATTGTCTAAAATCGTGGCATTCGTTGGCGTGACCAAATTCACGTTGAAGTTCTCCGACAACTCAAACACGCTATCGTTGGCGATATTGACCGTGATCGTTTGCGTCGTCACACCAGGATTGAACGTCAAGGTACCACTCGTTGCTGTGTAATCGCTACCCGCTGTTGC
>NZ_JBMPOU010000029.1:0-264 GCF_049340305.1 Undibacterium sp. Ji22W
CCGTGTACGTTAAGACGCCACCTTCGGCAACACTCGCTGCATCGACACTGATGTGCGCATAGACAGTGTCGCTTGCTGCTGGGACGGCTTCATCGGTGATCGCGCTGCTTGCTGTGTTGCTGCTGCCAACGGCTACCGCTTCATAACGGCTATCAGTATCAGTGACACCACTGATCGTGGCGATCAGGGATTCGGAACCTTCTTTCAAATAATCATCGGTGGCAGTGACTGTAAATGTCGTGCTGCTGCCGCCACTGACATTGA
>NZ_JBMPOU010000030.1:0-264 GCF_049340305.1 Undibacterium sp. Ji22W
CAAAGCCACCGCTCTCCGCGACCGTGACATTGCTGACGCTCAAAGTTGGCGTATCGTTGTCGCTACCACCAGTGCCGGTGCCATCATCTTTGATCGTACCTACGCCCAGATTGTCTAAAATCGTGGCGTTCGTTGGCGTGACCAAATTGACGTTGAAGTTCTCCGACAATTCAAACACGCTATCGTTGGCGATATTGACCGTGATCGTTTGCGTCGTCACACCAGGATTGAACGTCAAGGTACCACTCGTTGCTGTGTAATCGC
>NZ_JBMPOU010000031.1:0-264 GCF_049340305.1 Undibacterium sp. Ji22W
GTACGATCAAAGATGATGGCACCGGCACTGGTGGTAGCGACAACGATACGCCAACTTTGAGCGTCAGCAATGTCACGGTCGCGGAGAGCGGTGGCTTTGCGCAATTCACGGTGAGCTTAAGTAATGCGAGCACGACCGCAACGAGTGTCAGCCTGGCCTTAGGCGGTGGTAACGCCACAGGCAGTGGTACGGATTACGGTAGTGCGACAGCGACGAATCTGCAAGTATCAACGGATGGTGGAACGACGTGGAACAATGCGGCTA
>NZ_JBMPOU010000032.1:0-261 GCF_049340305.1 Undibacterium sp. Ji22W
CGTTGAAGTTCTCCGACAACTCAAACACGCTATCGTTGGCGATATTGACCGTGATCGTTTGCGTCGTCACACCAGGATTGAACGTCAAGGTACCACTCGTTGCTGTGTAATCGCTACCCGCTGTTGCAGTACCGTTGCTGGTGTTGTAACCAACAGAAACCGTTTGGCCAGACGCTGCCGACAAGGTGACCGTGAAGGTCGCTGTGCCAGCCGCTTCGTTGACGATCACGTCGTTGATCGACAAACTTGGTGTTGCATCGT
>NZ_JBMPOU010000033.1:0-258 GCF_049340305.1 Undibacterium sp. Ji22W
TGAAGTTCTCCGACAATTCAAACACGCTATCGTTGGCGATATTGACCGTGATCGTTTGCGTCGTCACACCAGGATTGAACGTCAAGGTACCACTCGTTGCTGTGTAATCGCTACCAGCGGTCGCTGTGCCATTGCTGGTGTTGTAACCAACAGAAACCGTTTGGCCAGACGCTGCCGACAAGGTGACCGTGAAGGTCGCTGTGCCAGCCGCTTCGTTGACGATCACGTCGTTGATCGACAAACTTGGTGTTGCATCGT
>NZ_JBMPOU010000034.1:0-255 GCF_049340305.1 Undibacterium sp. Ji22W
CCGGCACTGGTGGTAGCGACAACGATACGCCAACTTTGAGCGTCAGCAATGTCACGGTCGCGGAGAGCGGTGGCTTTGCGCAATTCACGGTGAGTTTAAGTAATGCGAGCACCACAGCAACGAGTGTTAGCCTCGCCTTAGGCGGTGGTAACGCCACAGGCAGTGGTACGGATTACGGTAGTGCGACAGCGACGAATCTGCAAGTATCAACGGATGGTGGAACGACGTGGAACAATGCGGCTACGGCGACGATTG
>NZ_JBMPOU010000035.1:0-255 GCF_049340305.1 Undibacterium sp. Ji22W
AGGTGACCGTGAAGGTCGCTGTGCCAGCCGCTTCGTTGACGATCACGTCGTTGATCGACAAACTTGGTGTACCGTCATTGTCGGTAATCGTTGCGGTACCGGTTGCCGAAGCGTTCGTCGTCGTACCGGCTGTCCGTGTCACCGTCAAATCAAAGGTTTCATTGACTTCGCTGATCAGATCATCCGTGATCGGTGTACGTACCAAGACACTCGTCGCGCCTGCGGCAATCGTCGCCGTAGCCGCATTGTTCCACG
>NZ_JBMPOU010000036.1:0-255 GCF_049340305.1 Undibacterium sp. Ji22W
CTGCTTCATATTTACTGTTCGTATCGGTGACACCACTAATCGTGGCGATCAGGGATTCAGAACCTTCTTTCAAATAATCATCGGTGGCAGTGACTGTAAATGTCGTGCTGCTGCTGCCACTGACATTAACGCTCGCTGGCAATGCGCTGGTATCGACACCCGCTGTCGCGACGCCGCTCCAGTTCAAGGCGACCGCAACACTGCTGCCGACTGGAACACTGACGGCATTGCCGCTGCTGTCTTTGAGGGTGACCG
>NZ_JBMPOU010000037.1:0-255 GCF_049340305.1 Undibacterium sp. Ji22W
GCGTCTTATCTTTACTTCTTGTGAACATTTGATATTTTTTAAGTTTCCTAACTACCGAAGTAGTTAGTCGCTTCATTATCAAGTGCCCACATTTATTGACTGTTAATTGTTAAAGATCATCTAAATTTTTTTCTACTTACTCATCCTTTCGGAGAGTTTTGCTACGAAGCGTTGTGTTCGTCAGCAGCAGAGAAACGAGATTATGCAGCACTTCTTTATTTCCGTCAACCCCCTGTTTTAACTACCGTCTAAATT
>NZ_JBMPOU010000038.1:0-249 GCF_049340305.1 Undibacterium sp. Ji22W
CTGGTGGTAGCGACAACGATACGCCAACTTTGAGCGTCAGCAATGTCACGGTCGCGGAGAGCGGTGGCTTTGCGCAATTCACGGTGAGCTTAAGTAATGCTAGCACCACAGCAACGAGTGTCAGCCTCGCCTTAGGCGGTGGTAACGCCACAGGCAGTGGTACGGATTACGGTAGTGCGACAGCGACGAATCTGCAAGTATCAACGGATGGTGGAACGACGTGGAACAATGCGGCTACGGCGACGATTG
>NZ_JBMPOU010000039.1:0-246 GCF_049340305.1 Undibacterium sp. Ji22W
CACCTTCGGCAACACTCGCTGCATCAACACTGATGTGCGCATAGACGGTATCGCTTGCTGCGGGGACGGCTTCATCGGTGATCGCGCTGCTTGCTGTGTTGCTGCTGCCGACCGCTACTGCTTCATAACGGCTATCAGTATCAGTGACACCACTGATCGTGGCGATCAGGGATTCGGAACCTTCTTTCAAATAATCATCGGTGGCAGTGACTGTAAATGTCGTGCTGCTGCCGCCACTGACATTGA
>NZ_JBMPOU010000040.1:0-242 GCF_049340305.1 Undibacterium sp. Ji22W
AGACAGCAGCGGCAATGCCGTCAGTGTTCCAGTGGGCAGCAGTGTTGCGGTCGCCTTGAACTGGAGCGGTGTCGCGACAGCGGGTGTCGATACCAGCGCATTGCCAGCGAGCGTCAATGTCAGTGGCAGCAGCAGCACGACATTTACAGTCACTGCCACCGATGATTATTTGAAAGAAGGTTCTGAATCCCTGATCGCCACGATTAGTGGTGTCACCGATACGAACAGTAAATATGAAGCAG
>NZ_JBMPOU010000041.1:0-240 GCF_049340305.1 Undibacterium sp. Ji22W
AATCCCTGATCGCCACGATTAGTGGTGTCACCGATACGAACAGTAAATATGAAGCAGTAGCGGTCGGCAGCAGCAACACAGCAAGCAGCGCGATCACCGATGAAGCCGTCCCAGCAGCAAGCGACACCGTCTATGCGCACATCAGTGTCGATGCAGCGAGTGTTGCCGAAGGTGGCGTCTTAACGTACACGGTCACCCTCAAAGACAGCAGCGGCAATGCCGTCAGTGTTCCAGTCGGCA
>NZ_JBMPOU010000042.1:0-234 GCF_049340305.1 Undibacterium sp. Ji22W
TCTTGGTACGTACACCAGTGACGGAAGATTTGTTGGATGAGCTCGACGAAACCTTCGTCTTAACGGCAACACGCACGGCGGGTACAACCACGAATGCGTCGGCAACGGGTACGGGCACGATCACAGACAACGATGCAACACCAAGTTTGTCGATCAACGACGTGATCGTCAACGAAGCGGCTGGCACAGCGACCTTCACGGTCACCTTGTCGGCAGCGTCTGGCCAAACGGTTT
>NZ_JBMPOU010000043.1:0-234 GCF_049340305.1 Undibacterium sp. Ji22W
TGTCGCTTGCTGCTGGGACGGCTTCATCGGTGATCGCGCTGCTTGCTGTGTTGCTGCTGCCGACCGCTACTGCTTCATATTTACTGTTCGTATCGGTGACACCACTAATCGTGGCGATCAGGGATTCGGAACCTTCTTTCAAATAATCATCGGTGGCAGTGACTGTAAATGTCGTGCTGCTGCCGCCACTGACATTGACGCTCGCTGGCAATGCGCTGGTATCGACACCCGCTG
>NZ_JBMPOU010000044.1:0-232 GCF_049340305.1 Undibacterium sp. Ji22W
TTAGTATCAGTGGTCCGGGCGACGTGAATGAAGCGGCAGGAACAGTGACGTACACCGTGAGTTTAAGTAGTGCGAATGCGGCACCAGTGAGTGTTAATTACAGTACGGCCAATGGTAGTGCAGTAGCTGGCAGTGATTACACAGCAGTGGCTGGTAACGTCACGTTTGCTCCGGGTGAAACCAGTAAAACGATTACGGTTGCGATTAGCAATGACACGGTGTTTGAAGGAGC
>NZ_JBMPOU010000045.1:0-231 GCF_049340305.1 Undibacterium sp. Ji22W
CGCTTGCTGCGGGGACGGCTTCATCGGTGATCGCGCTGCTTGCTGTGTTGCTGCTGCCGACCGCTACTGCTTCATATTTACTGTTCGTATCGGTGACACCACTGATCGTGGCGATCAGGGATTCGGAGCCTTCTTTCAAATAATCATCGGTGGCAGTGACTGTAAATGTCGTGCTGCTGCCGCCACTGACATTGACGCTCGCTGGCAATGCGCTGGTATCGACACCCGCTG
>NZ_JBMPOU010000046.1:0-228 GCF_049340305.1 Undibacterium sp. Ji22W
TGTTCCACGTCGTTCCACCATCCGTTGATACTTGCAGATTCGTCGCTGTCGCACTACCGTAATCCGTACCACTGCCTGTGGCGTTACCACCGCCTAAGGCCAGGCTGACACTCGTTGCTGTGGTGCTAGCATTACTTAAGCTCACCGTGAATTGCGCAAAGCCACCGCTCTCCGCGACCGTGACATTGCTGACGCTCAAAGTTGGCGTATCGTTGTCGCTACCACCAG
>NZ_JBMPOU010000047.1:0-228 GCF_049340305.1 Undibacterium sp. Ji22W
AGGTGACCGTGAAGGTCGCTGTGCCAGCCGCTTCGTTGACGATCACGTCGTTGATCGACAAACTTGGTGTTGCATCGTTGTCTGTGATCGTGCCCGTACCTGTTGCCGACGCATTCGTGGTTGTACCCGCCGTGCGTGTTGCCGTTAAGACGAAGGTTTCGTCGAGCTCATCCAACAAATCTTCCGTCACTGGTGTACGTACCAAGACACTCGTCGCGCCTGCGGCAA
>NZ_JBMPOU010000048.1:0-216 GCF_049340305.1 Undibacterium sp. Ji22W
TTGCCGAAGCGTTCGTCGTCGTACCCGCTGTCCGTGTCACCGTCAAATCAAAGGTTTCATTGACTTCGCTGATCAGATCATCCGTGATCGGTGTACGTACCAAGACACTCGTCGCGCCTGCGGCAATGGTCGCCGTAGCCGCATTGTTCCACGTCGTTCCACCATCCGTTGATACTTGCAGATTCGTCGCTGTCGCACTACCGTAATCCGTACCAC
>NZ_JBMPOU010000049.1:0-212 GCF_049340305.1 Undibacterium sp. Ji22W
AATGCGACGTTAGGCACGGCGAGTGTGACGACGACGATACATGATGATGCTAGCGGCACAGGTGGTGGCGATGATGATCGCTTGGTAGTGACATCGGTCAGCAGCCCGACGGTTGGTGAAGGTGGTAATTTAGTCTTTAGTGTCACCTTGAGCGGCACCAGCACGACAGCGACGACAGTGAACGTGACGCCATCTTCTGGTTCTGCAGTATT
>NZ_JBMPOU010000050.1:0-207 GCF_049340305.1 Undibacterium sp. Ji22W
ATACGAACAGTAAATATGAAGCAGTAGCGGTCGGCAGCAGCAACACAGCAAGCAGCGCGATCACCGATGAAGCCGTCCCCGCAGCAAGCGACACTGTCTATGCGCACATCAGTGTCGATGCAGCGAGCGTAGCCGAAGGTGGCGTCTTAACGTACACGGTCACCCTCAAAGACAGCAGCGGCAATGCCGTCAGTGTTCCAGTCGGCA
>NZ_JBMPOU010000051.1:0-207 GCF_049340305.1 Undibacterium sp. Ji22W
TATAAATAATGGAGAGTCCACTGACGCTGGCAGTTCCGTTACTTGGTGAGCTGAACAGGGCAATACTGCTAGCATTTCCGGTAATACTCGAAATAATGACGTTGTTATTACTGTTTTGCAAAACACTTGCACTAATCGGATTGGCCACCGCCGCGATGCCATTCACCGTGATGATAAGGTCAACCGCAACGGATGTTCCGTAGGGAT
>NZ_JBMPOU010000052.1:0-205 GCF_049340305.1 Undibacterium sp. Ji22W
ACGATTACGGTTGCGATTAGCAATGACACGGTGTTTGAAGGAGCTGAAAACTTCCAGGTGAACTTATCTGCACCGAATAATGCGACGTTAGGCACGGCGAGTGTGACGACGACGATACATGATGATGCTAGCGGCACAGGTGGTGGCGATGATGATCGCTTGGTAGTGACATCGGTCAGCAGCCCGACGGTTGGTGAAGGTGGTA
>NZ_JBMPOU010000053.1:0-201 GCF_049340305.1 Undibacterium sp. Ji22W
TGATCGTCAACGAAGCGGCTGGCACAGCGACCTTCACGGTCACTTTGTCGGCAGCATCGGGCCAAACGGTTTCTGTTGGTTACAACACCAGCAACGGTACAGCAACAGCGGGTAGCGATTACACAGCAACGAGTGGTACCTTGACGTTCAATCCTGGTGTGACGACGCAAACGATCACGGTCAATATCGCCAACGATAGCG